>NZ_AQHR01000094.1 GCF_000390185.1 Lunatimonas lonarensis
TCCCTGACCTCAGATTGCCGCAACCCCGAAGGGGTGCCATGTCTATAGAAAAACAAAACAAACCCAACACCCCAGTTTTGGCCAGCGGAAATGCCCATCGTGCCGACCACCTATCGCCAAAACCCGGGAATGTCTGAGTTGCAAGCCAATTTCTACCTGTTTAGAGACGTAAGATTGGAGACGTTAGACATGAGATATTAGATTCGATTTTCCCACGATCCAACGATTCGACGATTCGACATTACGAATGAGATTGCCTCGCTCCTACGTCGCTCGCAATGACGAAAGTCGCCGTCATTGCGAGGCTTGAGAAAAGTGAAATGGGGAAGAGTACTAACATACCAAGGAACACCAAATTAAAGCAGCCTACCGACCCCAAGCCGAAGCAATCTCTTTTGGGACGTAAGATTTAAGACGTAAGAAGTAAGATCGATTTTCTCCCGATCGCACAGTTCGACGATTCGACAATACTAACGAGATTGCTTCGTCGCCCGCTCCTCGCAATGACGACAACGGCTCCGTCATTGCGAGGCTTGGAGATTAGTGACAAAAAGAGGAATAGTGGCAAACCACAAAAACCAACATTAAAGCTGTCTACTGGCCTCAAGCCGACGCAATCTCCTTTTGCAGACGTAAGATTGGAGACGTTAGATATGAGATATTAGACCCGATTTTCCCACGATCCCACGGTTTGACGGTTCGACAGTACTAGCGAGATTGCTTCGTCGCCCGCTCCTCGCAATGACGACTATGGCTGTCTAGATTGCTTCGCTCCTACGTCGCTACCAAAACCAAAAATCCGGAGCTACCCTGCTTTCGCAACAACAACCCAATATATCGCCGAAGGCATATTTTGGAGACATAAGACGTAAGACTTAAGATTTTAGATTCGCAAAATTTACATTCTTACAACCTTTCCAAAACTACGATTCCGGAGAAATCCTATCCTCCCAATCGTAACCCGATATATCGCCGAAGGCACATATCACGAAGTGTATATCGCGAAGCATATATCCCTTCAACAACAAACTAAACTCCATTCAACAAACATTTTTTTAATGAAACTTGAAAACTCGAAAATACTAGTTACCGGCGGTGCCGGCTTTATCGGTTCCAACCTGGTAGATAGGCTGCTGGAACAGGACAACGAGGTGGTGTGCCTGGATAACTTCGCCACCGGCAAGCGGAAGAACCTGGCAGAAGCCCTCAAACACCCCCGCTTTACCCTGATCGAAGGAGATATCCGGAACGAAAAAGACTGCGCCAAGGCCGTGGCGGGCTGCGATTACGTACTGCACCAAGCAGCCTTGGGCTCCGTACCCCGATCCATTCAGGATCCGGCTACCAGCGTGGATGTAAATATTGGTGGTTTTGTGAAGATGCTATTTGCCGCCAAGGAGGCCGGGGTGAAGCGCTTTGTGTACGCGGCGAGCTCGTCCACCTACGGAGACCATCCCGCCCTGCCGAAGGTAGAGCACGTGATCGGCAACTCCCTCTCCCCCTATGCCATCACCAAATACGTGGATGAACTCTTTGCCAAAAACTTTTCCGATATTTACGGTATAGAGACCATTGGTCTGCGCTATTTCAACGTCTTTGGAAGACGGCAGGATCCCAATGGCGCGTATGCCGCGGTCATTCCGAAGTTTGTTTCCTCCCTGATCCGGCACGAAAGCCCCAAGATCAACGGGGACGGATCGTACTCTCGTGATTTTACCTATATAGAAAATGTTATCCAAGTCAATGAACTGGCCGCTGCGGCACCTACATCACAAATAAAAGCCCGCTTGCAACAGTATAGAGAAGCAACTCCCGGCGTACCTGAATCCAAGGAAGGTGGCGGACTAGCCGAGGTCTTTAATGTGGCCTATGGAGAAAGGGCATCCCTAAACGAACTGGCTGAGGCTTTGAAAGAAGGACTGTCGGTGTACGATCCTAAAATCAAACATGTCGAATTCCAATACGGGCCTGCCCGGGCAGGGGATGTCCCGCATTCCCTGGCATCCATCGACAAAGGCCGCATGGTTCTTGGCTACGCGCCCCAATATTCCCTGCGCACGGGACTAGAAGAAGCCTGTGCGTGGTACTGGGAAACCTTGTCGGTCTGATCGCCGAATCGTATAATTTATCGAATCGTTTGATCGTCGAATCGTCGAATCGGTGGCGTTTCAAAGCGAAAGTTACTTGCGGATTGTAACACAGGTAGCTTTTAGTTAGAAGTCTTTGATCAAACTATTTACAGCATCTTTAGAAAACCCCATCGATCAAACAGTTCGACGAATCCACAGTTCAACAACAAGACGATTCAACATTTCGACAGTCTCACGATTCAACAGTTCGACAACAACACGATTCGACAGTTTGACAATTCAACAGTAATCCAGGGCTGCCTCTGTCCGAAGTGGCGAAAAACCAAAAGAAGAATACGCAAGTGGTCTATGGTGTAAAGAATGTGCTGAATAAAAATAAAGTTGATGCTCGGTTGTAACCATCAGCTAGTTGGATTTTACAATCTTAACTATTTTGGGTTGTACCCTTAAAAACTAAATGATAAAATGTTATTTTTAGGGTTATATTCTTACAAATGATTAAAAGAGCCACGTATACTAATAAACTGAAAAAGCTTATTGGGAAGCCACAAATTAAAATCATCACAGGCATTAGAAGATCAGGGAAATCCACGATTCTTAGGCTTTTGATCGATGAGTTGATGGATCGGGGCATAAGCCAAAATCAAATCATCTACCTCAACTTTGAAAGTTTTGCCAATTCACACCTGAGGCATGCTAAAAGTTTATACGATGAAGTGAAGGGTAGAATTACTGATGCAGGGAAGTATTACCTCCTTTTTGATGAAATACAGGAAGTGGAGGATTGGGAAAAGGCCGTCAATTCTTTTTTAGTGGATTTTGATGCGGATATTTACATTACCGGGTCTAATTCCCATTTACTGTCCTCAGAGCTTTCTACCTTTCTGGCTGGGCGATATGTGGAAATTCCAATCTTTACGCTTTCATTTTCGGAATTTTTGGAGTTCAAAAAATCGTATGCTGAGCTTTCGGCAAATCCACTTTCCCTTTTTGTAGAATACCTGCGAAAAGGAGGATTTCCTGTCATCCATACCTTGGATTATGAGGAGGAGACAGCCTATCAGGTGGTACGGGATATTTATGATTCGGTGATTCTGAGGGATTCGGTACAGCGCCACAAAATCAGAGACATCGAACTACTTAATCGTGTAATCCATTATGCTTTTGACAATATCGGCAACACCTTCTCAGGAAAAAATGTGGCCGATTATTTCAAAAGTCAACAGCGAAAAATAGACATCAATACCGTTTACAATTACCTCCAAGCCTTAGAAAGCGCATTTATCCTGTATCGGGTTTCCCGCTATGATCTCAAAGGCAAAGAGATCCTTAAGACTCAGGAAAAATTTTACCTCGCAGATATCTCTTTGCTGTACGCCACGATGGGATATCGGGATCGGATGATTTCAGGAGTACTCGAAAACATGGTTTTTCTTGAACTGAAGCGTAGAGGATATTCTGTCTATGTAGGGAAACGTGACCAACGAGAAATTGATTTTGTTGCCGAGCAGCACGGTCAAAAAATCTATATTCAAGTAGCCTACAAACTGGAAAGTCAAGAGACAATCGAACGAGAATTTGGCCCGCTTTTGCCTATCGATGACCATTTCCCCAAATATGTAGTCACCATGGATGAGTTTTTCAAAGATACCATTCAGGGAGTCAAGCACAGCCATATCAGTAGCTTTCTTCTATCCACTGAATGGTAATAGAAATCTGAATCAACGCATTGTCCATCCAAGAGTCGGATGCGCAAGTGGTCTAAGTTGTAGATAATGTATTGTAAAAGGAGAGGGCGGATGCGAGGCTGTGATGAAGAGAAGTGAGAAACGAGATGGTAGATATGAGAGGTTAGAGATGAGATATTAGATTCGATTTTCTCCCGATCCAACGGTTCGACGATTCGACAGTTCAACAACATTCGTCGAATCGTTTGACCGTCGAATCGTCGAATAGGAGGCGATTTGAATCGAAATTGGGTATGTTTTCAAATTAATAACGCCTTCATCGTATAAGTTTCCTTCAAATTGCCCTCTGAACTGCAATCTATACACCGCCGATTTAACGGTTCGACGATCCTACAGTTCAACGATTCGACAGTTCGACAACAAGACGATTCAACAGTTCGACAGTCTCACGATTCGACAGTTTGACAAATCACAAAAGAAATGACCAAAATACTCGTTACCGGCGCAGCTGGATTTATCGGCTTCCACCTTTGCAGGCAGCTGCTTGAAATGGGCCACGAAGTGCTGGGCCTGGACAACATCAATGATTACTATGATGTCAACCTGAAATACGACCGTCTTGCCGAATTAGGCATCATTGCTGATGACCATCTGCCATACAACCGCATCGTTACTGGGGAAAAATACGGTGGTCGCTTTCAGTTTATCAAGCTAAATCTGGAAGACCGAAAGGCTTTGTCGGAGCTGTTTCAGACCCATACATTTGATAAAGTCTGTAACCTGGCAGCACAGGCCGGTGTAAGGTATAGCCTGGAAAACCCGATGGCCTATATAGACAGCAATATCACAGGCTTTGCCAACCTGCTGGAATGCGTACGGCATGCCGGAATCAAGAAGTTGGTTTATGCCAGTAGCTCTAGTGTATACGGGCTGAATGAAAAGGTACCCTTCTCAACGGACGATAGAGTGGACAACCCCATCAGCCTGTATGCGGCCACTAAAAAAAGTAACGAACTGATGGCCCATACCTATAGCCATCTGTATGACATTCAAACGATAGGCTTACGTTTTTTTACGGTGTATGGCCCCTGGGGGAGGCCGGATATGGCCATGTATTTGTTTACGGACGCTATCCTAAACAACCGTCCCATCAAGGTTTTCAACGATGGCAACCTCTCTAGGGACTTTACCTACATAGACGATATCGTAAATGGCATCGTGGCAACCTTGGTAATGGAGCCTCCCCAAACCTACTCCTTATACAATATAGGAAACGGGAATCCTGTTAAGCTGTTGGACTTTATCGAAGCGATCGAGACATCCCTTGGCATAGAAGCGATCAAGGAAATGCTGCCCATGCAGCCAGGGGACGTCGAAAGAACCTGGGCGGATACAGAAGGATTGGAAAGAAATTTTAACTACAAACCATCCATTCCTGTTGAGGAAGGAATAATGCAATTCATAAATTGGTTTAGATCATACTATAATAGATAATGGTAACAGAAAAAATCAAAGTTTCCAAAGGAAAACTTGTTGGAACAGTAAAGGTAAGTGGCGCAAAGAACAGTGCCCTTCGTCTATTGGCTGCCTCAATTTTGACAGATGAGCTAGTAGAGTTAAATAACTTTCCTAACGGCTTACTTGATGTCCAAATACATCTGGATATGTTGAAAGTATTAGGCAAGGACTTTAAACCTGATGGAGATATAGTAAAAATATCCGAAACAACAAGCAACATAACTACCCTCAATTGGGACGAAAGGTCAATAAGAAATACCTTACTGATCTTAGGTGCCCTGACCACACGCTTTGGACAAGGAAAAGTTCCTTTACCTGGCGGTTGCAAATTGGGAGAAAGAAAATATGATTTGCATGTTATGCTGTTGGAGCGTTTGGGCGCTAAAGTATGGGAAGAGGAAAATTACCTTTGCGCAAAAGTAGAAGGAAGGCTTACGGGAAATGATATCTATCTCCCGATGCGTTCTACCGGCGCAACTGAAAACTCCATAATCTGTGCCTCACTTGCAGAAGGAACCACAACCGTTTGGAATCCTCATATCCGTCCGGAAATCATGGATTTGATCGATATGCTCACCAAAATGGGGGGAAAAATAAAGGTCTACGGTCAAAAATGTATAGTAATCAATGGTGTAGATAGGCTTTCAACTGTAAAACATTCAGTAATTCCTGACAACATGGAAGCCCTTACATGGGCTATTGGTTCAGTGATCACAAATGGGGATGTTGAAATTCAAAACTTCCCCTTTGAACACCTAGAAGTTCCCTTGATATACTTAAGAGAAAGCGGTATGAAATACTACAGAGGCGAATCAAGCCTTATAGTAAAGGGAGGTACTCCCTATCCGATAGAAATCAGCACAGGACCTTATCCAGGCATAAATTCAGATATGCAACCACTGTTCGCTGTTTATGGAGCAATGTCCAAAGGAACGTCTAAAATCGTAGATCTACGCTTCCCGGGCCGATACGGATATGCAGAAGAATTAGCCAAAATGGGAATCGAATATCAAGTGCAGGGAGATATGTTAATAGTTAACGGTGGCAGCCAACTATTAGGAAGCACTGTGACAGCACTAGACCTACGAGCGGGCATAGCATTATTGTTGGCCGGCTTAACCGCAGAAGGCAACACAACTATTGAAAATTCATGGCAAATAGCACGGGGGTACGAATATCTTATAGAAAAGTTAAAAACCTTGTCAATAAACGTAATTAAAATTTAATATGGAGGTTTACGTCCACATCGGTATCCATAAAACTGGTTCAACCCTATTTCAAAAGAGAATCTTTAACAAACTTGAGGGAATCTACTATGTTCCCCGAGATGAATCATTAGCATTCAAGAAATACATACTTTACACAGATGACTTTGAATTTGACGTAGAAAAGGCAAGAGAGATATTCAACGAAATTCCAAAAGTAGATAAACAAAAAAAGGTTCTAATATCAGATGAAGAATTATACGGAAACCCCTATTGGGCAACGATAGATCGAAAACGAAATATTGATCGACTAATTAATATTTTCGCTCCCAATATCAAAATAATAGTTTTTATAAGAAACCAAAATACTTTATTAAACAGCCTATATAATCAGTATATAAAAACAGGAGGAACGGCAAATCTCAACTCCTTTCTAAGTTACAAAAAATATCCCCATTGCGTAAATATAGAATACTTTTGCTTTGATAAATACTTAACATACATAATTACATCTATTGAACGTCAAAATATAAAAATAATCCTATTCGAGGAATTTAAAAAAAATTCGCGGAAAACTATATTAGATATAATTGATTTTTTGAAAATACCAGAACCAACTATTACTGAAAACGACTTATTAACAACTAACGAATCAATAAACAACACCCTCTTACCCTTCCTAAGATTTACTAATAAATTCACAAAAAGTGTAAAGAACCCCTTTTCTTTTCTAAACCTAAAAGTACACTTATCATTAAGAGCATTAACATACAAACTTTCAAAAATATTTCCAAAAGATAAAAAGAAACCGATTTTTTCAATGGACGATATCAATCATATAAAACAATCAAATAAAAACCTATCTGAAATATTAAATACGGATTTATCAAAATATAACTACCCTCTAAATTAAATGGCATCTTTTAAAAAAGATTTTTTGAGTGTCGGCCTCTCAAAATTAACAATAATAGGGTTTGGACTTGGAACGTCGGTTATTACTGCACGTTACCTAGGCCCTGAAAATAACGGAATTATTGCTGCATTACTTGTATACCCATCCATCTTTATGACGATAGGTTCGATGGGAATAAGACAATCTACAACTTATTTTTTGGGTAAGGGCATCTTTCCAGAGGAAAAAATAAAAACCACTGTAACGCAAATATGGTTATTAACCTCTTTAATAAGTCTAATAGCATGTTACTACCTGATGACTCAATTAAGTAGATCAGGTGAACGTTTAGATTACGTGCTTCTAGCACTGTTACCGATTCCATTCACCTTGTTTAACACGTACAACCAAGGAATTTTCTTAGGAAAAAATGAAATAAAGGTATTCAACAGAATAAATTGGATTCCGACAGTATTTATTTTTCTTTTCACCGCTATATTACTAATCGTATTCCGCTTTGGTATAAAAGGGTATATGATAGCACTAGCAATCGGCCCAATTCCTATTTTCATACTACTTCTATTTAAAAATAAATTTATTGATTCCTTTTCATTGAAAATAGATTGGATGATTTTAAAAAAAATGATTGGGTTAGGAACAACCTATGCAATTGCACTCCTAATAATCAACTTAAATCTAAAATTAGATATCATATTACTTGATAACCTAAGTGACGCATATCAAACCGGAATCTATGCCAAAGGAGCAGGAATAACTCAATATCTGTGGCAGATACCGATGCTCTTTAGTACGATAATCTTTGCAAGAAGTGCAACATCAAAAAACGAAAGGGAATTCTCAATTAAAGTAACACAACTCTTACGAGTTTCATTCGCAGTAGTAGGTATAGGAGTTATTTTTCTATTACTCTTTTCTGAGGACATAATAAAAATACTATATGGAGGCCAATTTAAAGATAGCGTTTCAGTGCTAAAAATATTACTACCAGGTGTATTATTTTTTACTATATTCAAATCTATGAATCAAGACCTCGCAGGAAGAGGTAAACCATGGGTTTCGATGTACGCAATGATACCTGCACTTATTATTAACATAGCTATAAACCTTATCCTAATTCCAAAATATGGGGCAAATGGAGCAGCCATCGCCTCAACAACTAGTTACACAACCGCGTCAATATTGTTTTTACATAACTATAGTAAACAGGTTGAGATACCTTTATCAAGTATATTAAAATATAAACGATCAGATTTAGATCAAATTATAAAAGGTAAAAAAATATAGAAATGAAAAGCTATAAAAACTTAGATCTAACAAACTACAATTCATATCGAATAAAATCAACTTGTAAAACAGCATTCTTCCCCGAAACAGAGGCGGATATTATCAAGTTATATTCAACAAAAAAAGATTATATATTATTAGGAAGCGGCCACAACATAATACTTTCAAAGTCCTACTACGAAAAAGAATTTATAATTTTCAATGGGAATTTCGATACTGCAAATATTGATGAAGAAAGCGAAACGGTAATCGCGGAATCAGGTATATCAATGCAAAAACTGGCAATGATGGCCCAAGAAAATGGCCTTTCAGGGATAGAAATATTTTATGATATACCTAGCTCTTTGGGAGGTGCAATCGTTATGAATGCAGGAGCTAGTGGGGAGGAAATAAAGGACGTACTAATAAAGGTCAGATATCTAGATTTGGAAACAATGGAAATAAAGGAAGTTCTCCAAAAAGATATTGACTTCGAATACAGAAACAGCTTCTTTCAAAGAAACAACGATAAAATAGTCTTAAAAGCTTGGCTAAAATTAACTCGAAAGGATAAAACCAAGATTCAAGAGAAAATGGAATCCATAAAAGCACAAAGATGGGCAAAGCAGCCAAAAGATTTCCCCAACGCAGGAAGTGTGTTTAAGCGTCCAAAAGGCTATTATGTCGGCACATTAATAGATGAGTTAGGATTAAAAGGATATACTGAAGGTGGTGCTAAAATCTCTGAGAAACACGGTGGCTTTATAATAAATTCAAAGGAAGCAACCGGACATGATATATTAAAAATAATAAATCATGTAAAAAAAACAGTAAAGAAAAGGTTCAAAATTGATTTGGAAATAGAACAACGAATAATCTAATGGAAAAGCCAAAAGTACTTTTTATAATATATTCAATCAATCAATCTGCTGTTGGAGGTCATTTCCACTCGCTTATATCTTTGACAGATTCATTAAGTGAGGATATTAATTACATAATAATAAATCTAGGAAAAGCATTTTCCCCGATACTAAAAGAGAAAAAAGAGGCATTCTTTATCCAGGCATGCAAAAGAACATTCTTCAACACATGCTTAAAACTTACCAAAATAATCAAAGAAACGAACCCAACCTCAATACACGCATTTGATCGAATTTCATTAATCTACGCTAACCAAGCAACATTTTTCAAAAATAGAACCCTAATTTTCACGAAATGTGGCGGACCAAATGAAAAGACGATCCCATATAGTGACATAAGCATATTTTTTAGTAAAGAAAATCTTAACTATTTTTCTACTAAAAATTTATTTAATACAGAGATCTATTTTTTACCGAACAGAGTAAATGGTATAATAGAACAGGATAAAAACAGGATAGAACAATTAAAACGAGAGTACCAATTAAATGGAAAAACAATATTTATAAGAATCGCACGATTTAGTGAACTGCATAAAATCTCAATAATTCAAACAATAAACCTTTTTAAATTATACCACGAAAAAATAAACAAAAATTCAAAACTATTATTAATCGGGGTGAACCAATCCGCGGATGTAACTAATCAAATATGTCAAAAAATTGAAAACTTGCCAGCCTTTATAATAACATCGGATAATTACACACAAAACGCTTCTTCATTACTAGGTGTTGCTGACTTTATTGTAGCAACAGGAAGAGGAGTTATGGAAGCAGCTGGATTATCAAATAAAAAACTGTTTGTCCCAATCGAAACATCACCGTATCCAATTCCAATAACCTCGGAAAATTTCGATAAGCTATTCCATTACAATTTCTCTCCGAGAATTAAAGGAGTAGAAATTGATTTTGATAAAATCTACACCGAACTCAAAGATAAAACAACAACAATTGAATTTATCAATAAAATATTCAGTGAATATTTCGACATAAACACAATAAAAGATACATATTTAACAATATATAACAGGAAAGCTCATAAACCTAGAAGAAAATTTCTTCTTGCAATTTACCAAATAAAAATGGTGCTAAACTACTTTGGAATAGGCTAAAATAATAAAAAAACTAATGAAATTAATCAATTTATTTATAGCTATATCAATAACATTATTTCTATCGATTGGATTCTTTATAAACAATACCCAAATGATTATAGCTGCAAATATTAGTTTCTTAATCTTTGTATCTACAGCAAACAATACATACAAATTACCATTGTTATTTTTCTTTCTTCCTTGGAATGGACTACTGAAAATCAATCTTGAAAGCAACACGTTCTTCACACTACAGATAGTAATATTAGTAGTAATTCTTCTTTGGAAGAAAACTCATATTCCCAAACATATAATCAACTTAATTATATTGATTTTCATATATTCATTTCTCATAAAATTATTCCATTATGATACCTTCACGCCACGATATTTTTTAGTATTTATATTTTTACTTTTTATATCACTTACTTTAAACCATCAAAACAAGTTCATACCAAAACCAGAATATATACTATTGTTTTTCTCGCTAGGAACACTTCTAGCTAACGTATCAGGAGATCTACTCGTCAAATTACCACACATGTATGAATTAAATAAGGCAGCAGAAGCTCAAATTGAAAATGAAATAGCTATCTATAGAAACAGTGCATTTGCAGGAGATCCAAATAGAAATGGGGCTAATATCGCTTTAGCATTGATAGCTATATTAATTATTAAAATAAATCCATTGGTAAAAGGAGTGATGTCTATTATTCTATTCTACTTTGGCATGCTAACTGTATCAAAAATGTTCTATTTAATAGCAGGAATTATCGTAATATTTTTTTCAATTTCAATTCTTCTTACGAAGAAAACCGCCATCGAAAAAATATTCTACATTATTATAGTTGGTATATTCATGAGTATCTTATCTACCACTAATCTCTTTCAAAATCAAATAGATAATTTTTTAACAAGATTCGAAAAAACACAGGGTTATGTTGAGGACACCCGAAGAACATCACTTCAGTTAGATTATCTTAATTATATGGCAGAAAAAAGCCAAATTCTTGTGTTTGGACGAGGGTTCTTAACTGACTTCCATCCAACAACAAATGTTGCCCACAATACATTCCTCCAACTACTATTCGGATTAGGGATAATAGGCGGATTAGTGTATTTGATAACATTATACCGTATAATCAAAACAAAAAAAATACCAATACATGGAACCGGAAACAAAATAAAAGCCTCCCTACCGATATTATCCATATTTCTAAGCTTAAACGCATTAGACTATTTAAGCATTGATGCCTTCTATTTCTTCTTAATCTTAATAGTAGTAATAAGAATATACTTATCTACCCCACAAAGGCCATACAAAATGCCAAATGAATTAAGAACAGTGTAATAACAGATATCAGGTGAGATTACCATTATGAAGAATCTAAAAACAAAAAAAAAGGTTTGGTTATTGACTAGGCGATTCCCATACAATAAGACTGAGGCATTTCTGGAGTCTGAAATAATGATACTATCCCAAACGTTCGAAGAAATAGAAATATTTCCAACAGAAAATAAAGGATTCAAAAGAAAAACTCCATCTAACGTCAAAGTCAATCCAGAGTTTTCTATAAGCTTCGGAAGCAAAACAAAAAGAATATTAAGAACAATAACTTCAAAATTACTCAGACAAACCTTTTGGAAATATAGAAAAAAAATATCGAATCTAAATTCAATAGCACACCTATTTCAATTCACTTCAAGTGTAATAACATACTATGACTATTTCTCAAAATTTAAGTTTGAAAAAAACGACTTAATATACACCTATTGGTTCAACGAAGCAACAACCGCACTAGCAATGTTAAAACAAACTAAAAATTTTAAGCTAATTGCTAGAGCTCATCGATACGATGTATATGAAGGACAACCTGGAACACCTGTATTCTGGCCATACCGCCAATTTACATTACAACAAGTAGATAAGCTATTTACCATATCTAAAAGTGCAAAGACATTTATTGAAACAAACTATATTACAAACAACAAGGTTGTTATTTCTAAATTAGGGGTATTTGACCACAAGACAATAAGTACAATTCCAACTAATAAAAATACAACATTCGTTTCGGTTTCTCGAATCACTCTGGTAAAAAGAGTATCGATGATTGCTGACGTCATTGGATTATATGCGATAGAGAATCCTAATATAAACATAAGATGGGTTCATTATGGAGACGGTCCGGAAAGAAATAATTTAACTAAAACCTTACCAAATGCCACAAACCTAAAAATTGAACTGAAAGGAAATGTAAATAATACCGAGATTTATAGATTTTATAATGAAAATCCAATAACCGCATTTATTAATTTAAGTAGTTCAGAAGGAATACCTGTTTCAATAATGGAAGCTATGTCCTACGGTATTCCTGTTATTGCTACTAACGTAGGAGGAAACTCTGAAATAGTTTCCAAAAAAACAGGAATATTATTATCAGAAAACCCATCAAAAGATGAAATTTTGTGCGCACTTACCCAAATTCAATCTGGTAGTTTTGAAAGGAAAACAATTAAAGAACGCTGGAATAAAAACTATAACGCAGAGGTAAATTACAGATTATTTGCGGAGGAATTATCAAATATTTAATATTATGAAAAAAGTTTCACTTTTTATTATCGCTACTCAGTATGATAATGTAGGAGATTTACTAATCAATAAATGCCTTATCGATGAAATATCAAAACATTCAACTGTTTACTTAGATGCTAAGAATGTACCGGAGAAATTCAAATCGAAACTTTTAGAAGGTACAAAAAACGTTTACGACCTAAATGCAAAAACAGGTTACAGTCTTAAAGGACTTGGATTCATTCCCTTACTATTTGGACGTCTAGGGTTTACGCATATTTTTAAAAGCCCCGGCCCTCTAGGTTCTAATGGAAGCTCATTGGTATTTATAAAGAATATTTATATCTCATTAATTTTTGGTTTATTTAAACTTAAAGGAGTCAAATCTTATCTAGTAGGTAATGATATTCTATTACAAGGGCTAAGGGATAAGGTAATGATCAAATTTTATAGCTGGATATGTAATGCCATATTAGTTCGGAGTCAAAAAAATTTAGATGATCTTAATGCGATAAGTGTAAAGGGGGTTGACTATATACCGGATATGTGTTTTGGCTATAATATTGAAAAGAAAGAACCCGAGACAATAAAACTGATTGGTATATCATTTAGAGATCTGGAAAATGAATCACACACAACTGAAATTCTAAGAATTCTATCTGAAATAATCAACACGAACAAAACTGAGAAATTCACTTTTTTCTATCAGGTTGAAAGAGACTATAGGTTTAATAAATATCTATACGATCACTTTAAAACTAACAACTTAGTCTCTTTTTCCGAAAAATGCCTGACCTGGGAGGAACTCCCTTTCTATAATAAAACGAAACTACTAATAAGTAATAGATTACATGTTCTACTTCTAGGTATTGTCCATAATAGTATTCCTTTAGCTATTTTAAATACTAATTCAAAAACTGAAAAAATATTGAACATATTTAAAACGACAAACCTTAAAGAGTTTATATATGATACTGAAAACACATCAAATTTAAATGAGATTGTAAGATTTTCCACTGATGTATGTGATAAAATTGAAAAGGTGAGAAGTGAACAAAAGAACATCTTCTCTTATAAAATCAAAAAGCTATTTAAATAGTACATACACTGTAATATGAAAATAATCGTTTTATCTACCGTTTTTTACATACCGGGTAAAAGTAAAAGTTACACCACAAAAGTTGTCAATTTTTTTGTAAAGGAATGGGTAAATATGGGGCATGAAGTTTTAGTTTTTTATAACAAGAGTATTTTTAATAAAATCTACTACAAACTCCCTAAGTACGCCTATGATTTACTAGAAAGCAGTTTAGGAATTGTAGTTGACAATAATGATGGTATACCAAATGACGTTAACTATTATGAGGGAGCAAAAGTATTTACACTACCCATGGTCAAAATAATACCATTTAGCTCATATTCTGATTCATTAATTAACAAGCAATTATTTAAAATTCGCAGAATACTCGATCAGGAAGTATTTATTCCCGACCTTATACTTGGACATTGGCCAAATCCTCAATTGGATCTAATACCGAAACTTAAAGAACTCTATAGTAGCAGGACTTCTGTGGTCTTCCATAATTCAATTAAGAACCTTTCAAAACGACAAATAAACAAATTAAAAAATTTCGATCATGTTGGTTTTAGGAATACATCCCTTATGAAGGAAGCCGAAAAAATCGTGGATAAACTAAATAACACCTTTATATGTTATTCAGGAATTCCCGACGAATTTTTCACATGCGCTGTTTTACGAGAGGGAAGTTTTTGTGAAAAAGTTAGAAAATTCGTCTTTGTAGGAACGTTAATTAAGCGAAAACACCCAACGGCTGTTCTACAAGCGTTGATAACTTCAAAAAAAAGAGATTTTTCGTTAAAAATTGTGGGAGATGGTCAACAAAAAAAGCAACTAATCAAAATAATTGAACAGTATAATTTAGAACAAAATGTCTCTATCATAGCTAGAATGGATCGTAAGGATTTGATATCCATACTTTTAGAAGCCGAGTGCTTAACAATGATCAGCAAAGACGAAGCGTTTGGGCTGGTATACTTGGAGGCCATGGCCTGCGGTTGCTTAGTGGTTGCTGCAAAAGGAGAGGGAATGGATGGAATTATTGAGGATAGGGTAAATGGCTTTCTGTGCGAAGCCGGAAACGAAGATGAATTAGCTTCCATCTACCAATACATGGATTCTTTAAGTCCTGAGGAAAAAACAGCGATTTCTAACCGTGCTATTGACACTGCTAAACGATTTACAGACACCAAAGTAGCCAAATACTACCTTGAAGCCGTTTGTCAACGCTAACTGACTTATGAAACTATCTATTATTACCGTGTGCTACAACAGTGATAAGTATATAGAAACGGCGATAAACGCCGTCCTATCCCAATCTTATCCTAACGTAGAATATATCCTGGTAGACGGTGCGTCCACGGATAATACCCTTTCCCTAATTAAACGATACGCCGAAAAATTCCCGGGCCGGATCAACTGGATTAGCGAACCTGACAAAGGCATCTACGATGCGATGAATAAGGGAGTCCAGATGGCCACAGGGGATGTAATCGGGATTTTGAATTCGGACGACCTCTACGCCCATAATCAGGTACTGGAAACGGTTATGAATGCGTTTACTAACGACGCTTCCCTTGATATGGTCTATGGAAATCTTGTGTATGTAAAACAAAGCGATACAGACAAACAGGTCAGAAAATGGGTTTCAAAGCCTTACTACGATCGCTTCTTCGAACACGGCCACGTTCCCCCACACCCGACCCTCTTTCTTCGTCGCCACGTATACGAGGCTGCGGGCCTTTTTAACCTAAACTACAAGCTTGCGGCTGACTACGAGTTTATGCTTAGGGTATTTAAAAGATTCACTTTTCGATCACTGTACATTCCTGAGGTGTTTGTTAAAATGCGCTTGGGTGGCGCCACAAATAAAAGTGTCAAAAACATCAAAGATGGGAATATGGAAATCATCCGCTCCTGGAAGCAAAACGGATTCTCCCCACCCCTTACCCTGATGCCCCGAAGGTTCGCCAAACGAATCGTTCAGTTCTTTATCTAATCTCCCTCTTCAATGAAAAATGCGCTGATAACCGGAAAAAATGGATTCCTGGGTTCCATCCTAGCCAAAGCACTGATAAATGGCGGGGTTTCAGTAACAGGTCTAGGGAGATCCGATGTTCACCTACCCGTGGACATTTCAAGCCCTTTTTCCTTTCCACCGGGTTCGCAATTCGATACAATTGTTCATTCGGCCGGCAAAGCACACGTAGTGCCCAGAACTCACGAGGAGGAGAGGGAATTTTACCAAGTCAACCTGGAAGGCACCAAGAACCTCTGTGCCGCCATTGAACAGCTTCCGACCAAACCGGAAGCTTTTATTTTTATCAGTACCGTTGCTGTCTATGGAAAGGACTCCGGTGAGAGGATCCATGAGGATACCCCGCTACAAGGCAGCACGCCCTACGCAAAAAGCAAGATCCTGGCAGAGGAATGGCTACAGAATTGGGCGGACAAAAACAACGTAACGTTAAGTATTTTGCGCCTTCCGTTGGTGGCAGGCCCCCAACCTCCCGGCAACCTGGGGGCGATGATCAACGGAATCAAAACGGGTAGATACGCTAGTATTGGAATGGCCTCTTCCCGCAAAAGTATCGTCTGGGCGGAGGATATTGCGGGCATCGTACCCCAACTTGCGAAAGTGGGCGGTATATACAATCTCACCGACGGCTACCACCCCAGTTTTGGTGAGCTCGAGCAGGCCATAGCCGGTGTATTGGGGAAGAAGCCCCCATTCAAAGTCCCCATGATAGTAGCCAAGGGCTTGGGACTGCTGGGCGATATGCTGGGCAGCCGCTTTCCCGTCAACAGCGACAAAATCAAAAAGATCACCTCCTCCCTTACCTTTGACGACAAACGGGCCAGAAAATCTTTGGGCTGGAACCCCACCGAGGTGCTGGATAAGGTAGGGGAAATGGTGGGTTAGATTGGATGATTTCTACTTCTAAATCTTTAAATGATATATGTTTCGTGAAATTTGAATGATATATGCTTCGCGATATTTGAATGATACATGCTTCGCGATATACACTTCGTGATATAAGCCTGCGGCGATATATTGGGTTGTTGTTGCGAAAGCAGGGTAGCTTCGGATTTTTGGTTTTGGTAGCGACGTAGGAGCGAAGCAATCTAGACAGCCGCTGTCGTCATTGCGAGGAGCGGGCGACGAAGCAATCTCGTTAGTATTGTCGAACCGTCGAACCGTTGGATCGGGAGAAAATCGAATCTAATATCTCAAATCTCATGTCTAACGTCTCCAATCTTACGTCTCCAAACAGGTTGAAATTGGCTTGCACATCAAACATTCCCGGGTTTTGGCGGGAGATGGATGGCACCACGGGCATTTCTGCCGGCCAAAACTGGGGTGGTGCGGTTGTTTTTGGTTTTTCTATAAACATGGCACCCCTTCGGGGTTGCGGCAATCTGAGGTCAGGGACGGAGCAATTTCTATAGCCTTTGTCGTCATTGCGAGGAGCGGGCGACGAAGCAATCTCGTTAGTATTGTCGAATCGTCGAACCGCGGGATCGGGAGAAAATCGGGTCTAATATCTCAAATCTCATGTCTAACGTCTCCAATCTTACGTCTCCAAACAGGTTGAAATTGGCTTGCACATCAAACATTCCCGGGTTTTGGCGGGAGATGGATGGCACCACGGGCATTTCTGCCGGCCAAAACTGGGGTGGTGCGGTTGTTTTTGGTTTTTCTATAAACATGGCACCCCTTCGGGGTTGCGGCAATCTGAGGTCAGGGACGGAGCAATTTCTATAGCCTTTGTCGTCATTGCGAGGAGCGGGCGACGAAGCAATCTCGTTAGTATTGTCGAATCGTGGGATTGTCGAACCGCGGGATCGGGAGAAAATCGAATCTAATATCTCAAATCTCATGTCTACCGTCTCCAATCTTACGTCTCCAAACAGGTTGAAATTGGCTTGCA
>NZ_AQHR01000095.1 GCF_000390185.1 Lunatimonas lonarensis
TGGATATTTCGGTCGGACCATGCCAGCGTTTTCGGTCAAATGGTGCCACTCTAAAAGAAGGTGCAAAGTAGTTAAAATTATTTATTCATTTTTCAAAATCCCCTTTCTCATGGACTCTCCGTTCAGGTTTATCCGGTGGGACGAATTCACTATCCGGTCAAGGAATGCGTCGGCCAATGTTCCCTCCCCTCCCAAAAGGTCGTACCATGCCGATACCGGGATCTGGGAGGAGACAATCATCGACTTTTCTGTGTACCTGTCATCGGTTATGTCCATCAACGCCTCACGTGCATGGTTGTCAAAGGGCTGAAGCCCGAAGTCGTCCAATATCAGCAGGTCTACCCGGGCGATTTTCTTGAGCTCCCCGAAATAGGTCCCGTCCACCTTGGATAGTTTGAGCATGGACAGAAGACGTGAGGTGTTGGTATAATAGACCCTGTACCCCATCAGGCATGCCTGGTGGCCGAGTGCCTGGGAGAGGTAGGACTTACCGCATCCGGAGGCACCCGTGACGATGATGTTCTGTTTGCGGACAATGAAGTCAAGCGTGGCCAGCCTGTTGAACATGTTCTTTTCCAGGTTCCTGGGCTGGACATAGTTGATATCGGCTATCGACGCCTTCTGCCGGAAACCCGCCTGCGTGAGCAGGCGGCCGGTCTTTCTGTTCTGCCTGTCCTCCCATTCATGGTCGGTGAGCAGGGCAAGGTATTCGTCCGGCGTAAGCTCGTTGAAACTGTTGTTCTTCACGTGCTGTAGGTGCAGCTCCGACATGGCCGCCAGGCGCATGGCCCTGAGTTTTTCGATGGTCTGGTTGTTGTTCATAAGTAAGATTGTCTGGTTCGTTATTTATAATTCTTCGGTCCGCGGATGTTTTCATGGAAAGGGATATGGGACTTTATACCGCCCGGGAGGTCTTCTTCCGGATCGGCCCTGTCCAGGTTTTTTTCCAGGATGTTCCTGATACGTCTAAAGGAAACGGCATTGCCGTAAACCGCCCTTCGGCATGCATTGTCAAGCCTTTCCGATCCGTATTGGCGGTGGAGCTGGATAATGCCCATCGCACTTTTATAGGAGGTTTCCGGGTAGTCACAGTCAATGAAAAGGGTCTCTACACAGGCAAGTACGTTATCCCCGTGTCCTGCGGCCATCTTCCCGAAGTAGTCAGGGCTCCAGTCCGTATAGACCTTGTGGGTGCTGCCCAGGTGGTCCTTGACGGTGTTGTAAAGGCCCTTTGATTCGTTTCGCGGGTGTGTGGCTATCCGCTCATGGGAGTAGTATACCTCCACGGTTGTTTTGGTGTAGTGGATGAGGGTGGATTTGCCCACGTATCTGTAGGGCACGCTGTAATAGCTCTTGTCCGCCGAGAAATAGACGTAGCCGATCTTCTGGACTTTGGCCCTAAGGTAATCCTTCATTTGGTAGGGGGTCTCCGGAAGGGGCTTCAGGTAGGCCCTTTCCACCGACTGGAAAAGTTCCCTTCTGCTTGCCCCTTTCCGCTGGTAAAGCATGTCGTTGAAGTCCACCAGTCGTTTGCGGATCTCCCTGTTGAGCTCGCCCAGGGAGAAGAAGGTCATCTCCCGCATGGGATAGTATATCCGCTGGTAGGCAAGCTGCACCGCATTCTCGACCAGTGCCTTGTCCTGGGGGGAATAGGCCCTTGTGGGGTTGATCACACAGTTGTAGTGTAGGGCGAACTCCTTCAGGGACCGGTTGATGTCGGGCTCATACTTGCTGGCGCGGGTCACGGCCGACTTCAGGTTGTCGCACACGATGGCCTTGGTGACCCCTCCGTAGAACCCCAGTGTATTGTTAAGGCTTGATATCAGGTCTTCCCTTTTCTGGCTCAGGCTGGCCTCTATGTAGGTGTGGAGGCTGTAGGGCAGTGTGGCCACGAAAATCTCCACGGCACGGAGTTCCCCCGTGTCCCTGTCCACAATATGCATCTTGGTACCCGCATAGTCGATGAAAAGCTCTCTTCCGGCCTCATGTTCGAGCTTCATGGAACCCTTGGTTTTGGAGTGCCTGCGGTTATAGTGTTCCATAAACTGCGTATAACTGTAAGGCTCCCTGCTCTGGAGGCTGTAGTCCCTGTAATGGTGGAGAAAGGTGAAGCCAGGGTGGTCACGGGCATGGTTTACCTTTTCAAAATACATCATCAGTTCATCGAAACGGGGATTCCTGATGGTGGTGTGGGAAGGGAACAGTTCGGCCAGAGCAGCCGAATTAAGCTCCAACAGCTTCCGCGCACTATATTCGCAGCCGTTGAAAAGCTTCATGTACGCGTTTACCGTATTGCGGGATATACCGAGGGTTTCCCCGATCTTTCGGTTACTGTACCCGTCTAGGTGCAGTGTGAGGATTTGTTTGATATCCATGGGATCAAGTTGATTGGCCATACCGTTTTTTGGTTACGATATAACCTGTTTAACATGATCTTTCAAAGTGGCACTGTTCGAACCGATATCACTGGCACAAAACGAACCGTTACAGGCTCAAGACGCCCAAGCAAACTGGCACGGAAAAACCGGAATCACTGGCACGGAAAAACCGGAATCGGTGGCACAAAACGATCCATTATATCCA
>NZ_AQHR01000096.1 GCF_000390185.1 Lunatimonas lonarensis
CTGCACGGCCGAAAACACCCAAAACACCAAAAAACAAGGTAAAATCAGCCAACAAAATCCACCCGGAAAGCATAAAGAAAAAAACAACCTGTCAAAATGCCGCAGAACCAACGCCCGGCAGCACCATTTTTCACACCACCGAAATCACCCCAACTTTTCAATCCCCATAGATACCTTCCCACAAAAAACCCGCTACGTTTCTGTCAACACAGGCTAAGCCCGAAATTCCGCTGCGCTCCACTTCGGTTTAGCCCTTGTATGTTTCTTTTCATTGCATTCTATTTACGTCTTGAGTTGTTTGTAAGGCTCCGATAGCTTCAAAAACTTCGTCTTGATTTTGCGTTTCCCTCCAACCTTTTAATGTTAATTCCTTTCTTACTTGGTCTTCTGTTTTATCTTTTACAAAGTGGTAAAATGCAAAGTCAACAACTTCTGGCGGAACTCTGTCAAGTTGGTATTTGGTTAGATTTCGTATAACTGCCATTACTGTCACATAGTAAGTAATAACAAGTTGTAAAATCCAATGAACTAATAAGCCAATCCATCCTGTATTTAGTTTTTTTATTGTAAGTCCTTGTTCAAATTTGATTTTTAAAAACTCAAAAAAACCAATCCTGTCATAATTGTTCTCATATAATATAATCTCGTATTGAAAGTATTGGTTTAAAAGATATGTCAAGCCAACTGTCCCTAATATTACATAATGGAGTTTGTCGTAATTAGTAAAGTTTGAAAACTTAATTAAATACTTAAAAGTAAAGCCTATGACAAATCCGACTAAAAACTCAAAAAGTCCAATAATGTAGAAACCACTTATTGAAACCTTTGCAAGTAAAAAAGCAATTAAGATTGTGAGTATTGAGCAACCAACAATATGAATGTAAAATTTTGGTTCTCTAACTTCGTCAGGTTTGGGTAGAGAGTCGGGAACTTCATAATCGTCCCAATTATTTATAGTTTCTTTTTCACTCACAAGGTTTTGGAGTTCTTCTCTGTCAAAGGATTTTTCTGTTTCTTGGAATGCGTAAATGAATAATTGAACACGTTTTGAGTTTCTGCCAACATCCCACATTTCATTTCCAAGTGTCACACTTTTTACTTTAATTTTTCCATACTCAAAAGTTGCTGTAATTCCTTCTGTCCAACGTTCTGTCCCTAATGATTTTTCGCTTCTTTTTGCTTCAATAGATTTGTCGTCTTGATAGACAATGTCCCAACCTAAGTCTTTAAAAGTTTTTTCTGCGATTGCAATAAATTCCTTAGCACTTAGTCTCGTGGTAAATTCTGAGGCATATTTTGGTGTCCAAGCGAAACTATGCTTCTTCTTAATTGTCTTTTCGTATTGTTTGTATTTCTCTTCCATTTACACGGTGTCTTTTAATATTTCTGCCAACGGTCCGCAGCTAAGAAACGTGGGGCTTTTCGGAGCAATTTCCTGTTCACCATAGCTAAAGTTAGTTCGAGGAACAAACTTTCATATACTATTGACCGCCCCATGTTTTCTTAGGTGCTGTTGGCGGTAGTTATTCATCAATCCTTTTCCAATGCCAATCTTTCCATTCAGGTCGATATTTTAAAAGATAAAATTCGATTCTTTCTTCAGGGTCAATTCTGCTCACTCTCACTTCCATTAACAAGTCATTCTCAAAAGCTACTTTTTCATATAATTTATCAACTTGGTTAAAAAGTCGGATTATTAAATTATAAATCACCATTGTGTCATGGAACATCTCAATCCACTCATCAAATGTCAAGGATTTTATTTGCGATGCGGGATCATTTTTAATGAAGTTATTTGGATGAATGTTTCTGGATAAAAAAGAGTATTTCGAATGTGCAATCGAATTTCTTATTTGGGTTCGATATGCATTTTTTATAGCTTGATAAATTTTTGGATATCTCTTTTCCAATCTGTCTCGTACTAATTTTCGGATAATTTTTTCCCGTGTTCCTGTTGCTTCTTTATCTCTATTACTTTCAGAAATTCGAAAATGCCAATCATAAGCCTCACCTAAGCAAAGTCTTGTCAATTGATAAAGTTTTTTTATGAAGAAATCTGCTTCCCAAATTTTTAGATATACCAACATCTCAAGTTGAATTGTCATTGACTCATGATCCACAATTTCGTCAATTTCCTTTTCCCGTTCTTGAGACCATTCATGCTGTTTAAGATAGTCAGAATGGTTTAAGGCCACAATTCCTGTTGTTCTATAGTTGTGAATGAATTCATAGTGAAGATAATCAGAATGGCCTTCCTTGTTTGGGCCTATCATGTATGGGCTTAATTTCTCAGAAAGATTTGTCCATGTATGTACTTCTGGATTGTAGAACCCATTTACGCGGATTAATAACAAGTCCCCATTATGAGTCTGATTTTTTAAAATATCATCAAACAACAGATCGAATTCTGGTTGTAATTCACATGTCTTTTTATTTAAGATGTCTTTAAATAACATATTTTCGATATTAAGGGAGTGGGGAGGGGGATTCGAACCCCCTTACTAGAATCCTAATAAGCTGAAGTTTCTTGTCAGTTTCATAAGTCATAGTTGCAATAGGCCCCACATCATAGTACCCACTCCGGCAATTACGCTTTTTAATGTATTCATAGTTTCTGATTTTAATAGTCCAACAATTATTGAAAAGATTGTGAAGCTAAACCATACTTCCATGCTTATGACAATCGAACAATACAATTCAACTCCTGTACATAGGCTCTTTAGTTTTTTTATACGAGAATCAAAAATCCATATTTTGTTTATTTATTCAGTATTCCAATATGCTGCTTCTGCTTCTTCTCCTTCACCAAACACATCTATCCATGGATTTTCACTACTATCATACCTAGGATCTCCCATCATAAAAGGTTCGCTGTCATCATAATCAGAAGAGTATTCATCCTGGTCATACTCGGGGTCAAATTCGTCATCCGCTTCTTTAAAAATTTGATTTTTTTCAAGAATATTTCGCACAAAACCCATTTCTTCCACCTTAACTTCATTTTTCATTTTTAAGCTTTCGAGCCGACCTAATAAGTAGTATAATTCTTCTATTGCTTTCATTATTAATTTGTTTAGAATGGTAAATCGTCATCTTCTAGATCTTCACTTTCTGTTACAGAAGCAGTATCATTCTCTTCGACCTCAGAAATTAACTCTTTTATCCGAGAAATGAGCAATTCAAGTTGCGCTTTTGTTACTTCCTCTCCGCTTTGAATTGCATCAAGATATCCTTTAAGCCAAATTCCAACTTTATTGTAGTCCATATTCGTTTGTTTTAATTACCGCCAACTCTTTTATAGGCGCAACCCGGTTGCGCCTATTATTCTTTAATATGGTTGCATAGGCGCATGTCGGTTGCGCCTATTTTATCGCCGCCCGTCAGGTAAATCTTATCTCCCTCATGGATCCCAACAACCTTTAGCGGGATCCACTGCCGACAGCTACCGATAAAGATAGGACTTAATCCCCGCCCAAAAAATACCCTGATCGGGGTAATTTTCGGTATCGGAGACGTAAGTCGTAAGATGTAAGGCGCAAGACTTAAGACGTAAGACGTTAGACATAAGACGTTAGATATGAGATATGAGATTCGCAAAAATTACCATCCAACATCCTTTCCAAAACCATGAATCCGAAGCGATCCTAACTTCCTATCCGCAACTCCATATATCGCCGAAGGCATATATCCACCTATATCGCGAAGCATATATCATTTCTATATCGCCGAACCTATCTACCGACAGGTAGAGGCATTTTTCGGAGAGGTAATAGGGATATTAGAAAAAAAACATCACGGCCGTATTCCCAAACTGAACTGGAGGTAGGGCCCCTGCATAAATTCACGCATGCTTAGCCCCCCCAGGTTGTATTGGCCTAAGGGGTATTCGTAACCTGCATGAACCCCGTAAACCAAATCAAAAAGCTTGATAGACGTCAAAGGCATCGCATACGAAATCACCATTTCGGGCTTCACCATCAGTCCGCGGCTTACGAGGGTCCCGTCGTATAGTGGTTCTTCAAAAAGCCTGGGGAAATCGGGCTTGTTTCGGTTCTCGAGGGTATAGCGTATCGTACCAAATCCCATACCTCCCAATACCCCCAGCTCCAGGTTTCTGATCTTAAGAAGCTGCCTGCCAAAATTGGTATAAAAGCGAATGCTGTTTAGCGTCTGGGCAAAATCATCGGTGGCCGACCCATAGGATGAAAGGTTCCACACTTCCAGGCCGTACATCTTGCGGGCATTCTCCCCGATCACTTTTATACCGAGATTGCCTCCCACCTTGGGCAGGGGCAAGTACCCCTGCTCTTCCAACGTCTCGTTGATCCCACTTGTCGTAACCTGATTTTGTCCGTAAAAGAAATGGAAACTCATGGTGGCATCACCGTAAAAAACGTTTCTATCCGGCAGGGAGATCCCGGCACCCACTCTCAAAAAAGCCCCACTTTGGATGTTGTCAAACGCAATGCCGTTAAGGTTCCAGGCACGTTCAAAGGGACTGAAGGAATACCCGAATTTCGATACCAAGGAGATGGCTTCGGCCATATTCGGAATATCCAAATCATAGCCCAGTTGAAACCCTATTTCGGTAAGAAAGCCTCCAAAATAATGGGCTCCCTTATGGATGTTGTTTTTCCGTAAGATGTAACCCTGTCTCGGATCTGACAGGAATGCCTCCAGATCGCTGGGCCTTCCTTCCTTCAGCATCTGAAAATTCATGTACCCAACCCCCATCGACATGTAGTGCAGAAACTGCACCCTGCCCTCTTCGGTGAGTGCGTAGCCAACATTGAAATAAAACCGGGACGTCCTGTAATCGATTTCATAATCGCCATAGAGCGATTTCGGACCACTCCCCTGGTACAGTTCCGCTCCAAAAATAAAGTCGTTGATTCGGGTGTGGTATCCCAACCCAATCATGGAATACCCATTTCGAAGGGGTGAGATACCCTTCTCTGCCAGCATTTCATTGAATTCCCGAACGTTTGCACCAGAAGGCCCATAGGTCAAAAACAAAGAGGAACGACGGGAACTACTTTCCTGGGCGTTCAAGTCAGAAATCAACCCACAAAAACAGACAAGTAAAATGTAAAATCGCATAGCAAACATCCTGCGACAAAACTACACCCAAAATTGGAAATATGCACCAAAGGAACAGTATTAGAACCATTTCACTGTTCAAACCCGTGGCGTCGTAGATACCGAATTGATCAAATATACTTGATGATCTTTGTGTATAGATCAGGAGGGTTGAAGGGCTTGGAGACGTAATCGTCCATTCCTGCTTTTTCCAATTGCTCCTGTACCTCTGAGAAAGATGAGGCCGTTAACGCGATTATGGGAACCCGGCGATCAGCCTCCCTTTCCTTTGCCCTGACCAACTTCGCCAGCTCGATACCGTCCATTACGGGCATTTGCAGGTCAATTAACAGGAGATCGAACTCTCCCTGTTCAAAATACTCCAGGGCAACTTGACCGTTTTGGGCGAACTCGATGGTGCCCACCCCCCATTTTTTCAGGTATTTCTTTAGCAACACTTGGTTGACCACGTTGTCCTCCGCGACCAAGATCCTTGATTTCTGCAGGTCTTTCAACAACCGAACCTCGGTGGAACCCTTTTTCCGATGGCTTTCTGCCAGATCAAAATCAAGGTCAAACCAAAAAGTAGTGCCCTTGCCCTCCTCCGAATCCACATGGATTTCCGACCCCAACAAAACGATCAATTTCTTGACAATCGCAAGTCCCAGGCCTGTTCCGCCAAATTTTCGGGTGGTATCCGAACTGGCTTGGGTAAAGGCCTCAAACACATAATCCAGCTTACCTGCGGGAATGCCAATGCCCGTATCGCTCACCTGAAACCTCACGGAAACAGTTGTTTTTGATCTGGCCAACTGCCTGGCCTGAATCGAGACGTTCCCCTCTTTGGTGAATTTTATCGCATTCGATAACAGATTGTTCAGGATTTGGGACAGCCGCACCGGGTCGCCCATGATATAGGCCGGCAACTCCGATCCGAAATCAAGCACTAGATCAAGCGACTTCTCCCGGATTTGATAGGCGTAGGAACGCACGATCCGGTTGATCAAATGCCGTAGGTCAAAAACCACGCATTCCAACTCAACCTTGCCGGAATCGATCTTATTGAAATCCAAAATATCGTTGATCAACCCCAATAGGTTTTCTGCCGAAAACTGCAGCGTTCGGAGGTTTTCATACTGATCCTCCCGGGGGTTCTCCTCCAACAGCAGGTGGGACAAGCCAATCACCGCATTCATCGGAGTACGGATTTCGTGGCTCATGATGGACAGAAACTGTGACTTCGCCTCCAGTGCCTTTTCAGCTCTTTCCTTGGCCAAAAACAGCTCGCGCTGGGTTTCCTTTAGCTTCGTATTATCCCTGGCAACTCCTGTATAATACTTTATTTCCCCATTTTCATCATAAATCAGCTTCCCGCTGACACTGAAAATCCGAAAGGATTTATCCCGGTGCTGCATCCTGCAATCAAACACCGGGTACTTTTTAAAATACCCAAAGGGAGCTTGCTTGCCGTGCTCCTCCATAACGGCCCGGTCGCCTGGATGCAGGTGATCCATAAATGCCCTTCCGGTGAATTCGAAGGTCTCATAGCCCAAAAACTGCTTGATATTCGGTGAAACATAGCTGACCGATAGCCCCGTATCTATGGAAAAGATCAACTCGGTGGATTCCTCGACCAGATTCCGGTATTTTTGTTCGCTCTTCTCCAGTGCCTGCTGGGTATTGCGCTCCCGCGTGATATCCCGAATGATGCCCAGAAAATAGGCCAGCTCATTTCCATCAAAAATAGGCATAGCGAGCAGCTGGTAGGTACGCTTCATGTACTTAAGCTCCATACTGGCCAGATTTCTGCTTTTCTTTGCCTTTTTAAACAGCGGCAGGATTTTGTCAAAATTAGTTGTGTTCGCCTCCTCAATGGTCTTGCCCTCAAAGTACTCCTTATCCAAGCCCCAGTACTCGAAGTTGGGACCCTCAGCTACCACATACCGGTAGTCCGGATCGATCAAAAACACATTGGTATAGGGAATATTGGAGGCCAACACCCGGTATTGGTTCTTAACCTTTTCGATTTCTGCCCTGTCCTTTTTTCGCTCCGTGATATCTTGAAACAATCCTTCGTACCACACGATATCTCCGTTGGCCACCCTAATCTCACTTACCTTATCCTCTACCCATCGGTACTTGCCCCGAGAGGTCCTCACCCTGTATTCCCGGGTATTTGCATGCTTCTCCGCTTCCTTAAACGATCGGAGATAGAGCTGAATATCGTCCGGATGGATAAGATCCAAAAAACTTATTCCTCCAAGAATCAGGTCCTTTGCCGTATACCCAAATTGGACAATGTTTTCAGTTACATAGGTGATCTGAAAATGCTTGGTAGGATCGAGGGTAAAGAGGATCGCGGGGCTTTTCTCGACAATCAATTTGGCTTTCTTCGCCAACTCCTCCCGCTCCCTTTCCTCGGTCAGATCGTTGAGCAGCAGCGTGTAGCCGAGAAGCTCTCCTTTTTTTGACCAGATTTTTGAAAAAACCATCCTACAATCGAACACCGAACCCTGCTGCACTTCCTGAAGGCGTACTATATCTTTACAAACTTCCTCCTGTAGGTATCGACTCGCCAGATCGGTCAGCAACGGAGACGGGGACTCGGGCAACTGAAAAAGCTCGTTTATGCTTCCCTTAAACCCGGAGGACCTACCGGTAATGATCCGCGCCTGTTGGTTCATGTAGATGACGTTAAATCGCACATCCGTCATAAAAATGGCCTCATTGACCTGTGCCAGGATTTGGGACTCCAATAAAAGCTCCTCTTCCAGTGCCTTTCGCTCGGTTATATCCGAGCAGAACCCAAAAATTTCCAATTGCTTGGTAGGACTTAGGTCATTGACCTGAATACTGTAGGCGATTACCCGCTCCTGCTTGGCAGGATCCTGGTATCTAAATTCTCCGGAGACCACCTTACTGGTGCGAAGCACCCTCTTGAGCTCCTGCCGGACAAATTTACGGTCTTCAGGGCTGACCAATTTGAAAAAATCGTCCATCCCCATGTACTCAAGGGAAGCATCCAAACCAAACAACTTACGCAGACCTTGGGATAGGTAGATACGCTTTTCCGAACGTAGAAATCTCCAGGAGCCTGATTTGGCGAGCAACTCAGTTTCCTGCAGAAGCCGTTCCCCTCGGTAAAGATCTGATTTCTCCCGCTGTTTGACCATTGCGGCACCAAACAGGTCTCCTACCTGTAGCAGTATCGGAAACGGATTAGTCCGATCCGGTTGGAAGGCATCCTTTTCGGGACTGCCCAGCAAGAGAACCCCAAAAAACACGCCCTTGGCAGTGATTGGAATTAGCAAAACAGAACCTAACTCCATATCCCTAAGCTCCGGCTCTTCAAAAGGCAAAAAGGAACCTCCTTCAAACGAAGGTATTCGCATCCATCCTTGGGCACGTAAGTCCCGAATCAAATCGGATTTTCCTTCCAAGGACACAAACCTGATTGGCTGCGCCGATCCGGCCAGGTGCTCCCTATGCCACTCTGACTCTCGCTCCAATCCATTTTTAGCACTATTCAACAGCAGTATCGCACAGCGGTTAAGATGCAGTTCATTTCCGATCAGGTTCAGCGCAAAAGGAATCATAGCCGACCAGGACTGCGCATCCATATCCAAGAAAAACCTGGAAAGGGTACTCAACAAAGGCGAAAGCGCGAACCACGTACCAGAATAGTGGGCCCCTGTTTCCGAAACCGCCCCTCCTTTCGTTGGGTCTACAGCATCCGTACCCACTTTACCCCTTCCAAAGGCAAAACCTAGCGGGCCGATTCCCTCCACGTAAGCAGCCTGTATATCCCAGACCATCGAAAGCTTGTCATCATATACCCCGGAAAGCGAATCAAACCTTGATCGGTCATTCGAATCAAAATAATGCCTGAGCCTGGATACAATCTCTCCATCGGTCTCAAAAAAAGATTCCCATCGGTCAAAATCGGCTAAACGAGTACCCTGAAACAAGACCGCTTGCTTTGAGAAAACCAAAAACACTCCCGTGTGACCGAGCCTCCGTTCCACCACCCTACTGTTAGATATTAAGTCCATGTTGAAAAATAAACAGCTTTGAGATCATTGGCTGCCGACCGATGATCCCAAAATTATTGCCTAAATGTAATAAATTATGTTAATTTTTTAGAAAAAAGGGTATTAAAAAATAATTAACAGGCAGTTTGGCCAAAAAAACCAATTAAGTGCTGTTTTTAAAACCCTATTGTATTTTACCCTTAAACTTTTCCACGTCCCCGTTTTTGAAAACTTCGTTTTCAAAAACCATGATCGGGCCGGACTTACAGAAGTCCATGCATTTTGTTTTGATTAACTTGAACCGGCCTTTATGCGGGTCGAGTTTGAGTACGGATTTTACCTCCCTGGTCAACTGCTTACAACCCGACTTCTTACAATCCGAGCCTGTACATACAAACACAAACTTGCGATACCTTCCCATGAGCTGTTATAGATTTGATATTAATTGGAGGAGGAGTCCACAAATATAGGCTCCATAGGTACCGACCGCATACCCCAATACCGCCAACAAAACGCCCACCGGCGCAAGGGAGGCATTAAATGCAGATGCCACGATAGGAGCGGAAGCGGCACCTCCTACATTAGCCTGCGACCCTACCGCCACAAAAAAGAAGGGCGCTTTGATAAAATACGCCACCACCAACATGATCAGCACATGGAAAACCATCCATATCATTCCGATCAGGAAGAAAAGAGGGTTTTCCAGCACCGCACCCAAATCCATCTGCATCCCGATGGTGGCGACCAAAATATACAAAAGGGCACTGCCAAGCCGGGAAGCGCCCACCCCTTCCAACTGCCGGGCCTTGGTAAAGGAAAGGAGCAATCCTCCCGTGGTCGCTACAATCACTATCCAGAAAAACACATTGTCCAGGGAGTATTGGATCAACCCGGGGTGGTTTTCCCGCACGTAGGGACCCAGGGTATCTCCCACCAAATGGGAAAGCCCGGTAACCCCAAACCCCAAACCCACCAGTACCATGGTATCTGAAAGTGTGGGAACCCGAACGATGCCCTGCCGGTATTTTTCCACTTTCTCCTGCAGTTCGATGATCGCAGAATTATCTGCTTTGAAGAATCGGTCGATTTTATCCGGCATCCCGGCACCGTACAACAAGGCCGCCATCCACACATTCGCGACAATGACGTCAACGGCTATCATTTGACTGAATAAGGTAGGGCTTGCCCCGAACACCTCCAACATGGAGGTTTGGTTGGCGCTGCCCCCTATCCAGCTGCCTGCTATCGTCGCCAGTCCACGCCAGGTTTCGTCCGCCCCTTCCATTCCCAACACCTCCGGCACAACTAGCGATACCGTGAACAACGCCAAAGGACCACCCAGGACAATTCCCGCTGTGCCGGCAAAAAACATAATAACCGCTTTTGGGCCAAGCTTTAGGATGCTTTTTAGATCAATACTGAGCGTCAACAACACCAAGGATGAGGGCAAAAGGTACCTGGAGGCTACGTAATACAGGCCGGAGTCTTCTCCCGAGATTACACCAAACGTATTGAGGAGCGCCGGAATAAAATAACAAAGAAGTACGGTAGGAACAACCCGGTAAAACCGCTGAAAAAAGGGGTGCTTCAAAGAGGACGTATGGAATATCAATCCGAGTGCAGCCACCAAGATCGCCAAAACGACCGCATCATTTGTTACGAGGGGAATCCTTTCTTCCATGAACACCTTAGCTTAGCCTATCTTATCTACCTGGACAACCGATTTGATCTCCGAATCGATTGAACCTTTTTGTATATCAATAATTTGCAATCGTCCATAATTTTTCCCAGCCTTTGGGGATGCCTTCCCTTATGCCTTCGGTCGGACGAGGGCACCGGCAGCAACCCAACGCTTGAGGGGGGGGGGGGGAATTCATCACCGATTTTCCCAAAGATACAATAGCTCGCTCAATATCATGGCGGTTGCACCCCATACTATTTCATTGTCTATATCAAAATAAGGAGCCGAAATCGTGAAAGACCCGGCCCTGATAGGTGCCGTTTTACGGGTCTGCTTTTGGGTTAAATGATCAAAACTACAGGTAATGAGGCGGTCGACCTCCCTTGGATCGGGCTGGAAAAGGGGTGGCTTTTCTGTGTATCCCAAAAAGGGGTAAACAGAAAAATCGCTTGGTGGGATATACAGATGGGACAATCGCCCAAAAACCGTTACTTCCTCGGGAAAAACACCTATCTCCTCGGATGTCTCCCTGAGTGCAGTAGCCTGAAGGTCTGGATCCGAAGGATCCCACTTCCCTCCCGGTAGAGACACCTGGGCACTGTGTACACCAGGATAGACAGGCCGCTTGATAAACGGAACCCTACATCCATCTGTTCCGGAATAGAAAAGAACCAAAACGGCACCTTGGCGTTTTCCCTTCCCCTGTCCAAACCTCCGGTCATCCAAGGGCAGGGGAGCCATTTCCTGTTGTCCCAGCCTACCGGGCAGCGGGTTTTTCAATGCCTCGGTCAACCGATCTACTACCTGATACAAATCCATCATTTACCGGGGCAAACTTAACTTTTCTTCCAGGTATCCGTGGCGCAGGTACTCCGGATTGGTATAACTGGACTCAAACATATGATAGAAGCCGTTGTCTAAGGAAACGATCCACAAAACCGGCGAAAAGCCACTTTCCCCCTCAAAAAAACCCGCTACGATCAAGTGTTGATCATCGATCCAAGCAGCATCTTCAAATAACCCAGAAGGCCCAATAAACAGAAGCCTCTCCCTCATGCCGTTTTCCCTGTAAAAAATAACTTCCGAATCAGGCTCGTAAAGAATGCCTCCCTGCTCATCGATGCGGACTTTGTAGTCAAAAACATCTATCACCCCCAACCCTTTCGGGTGCCTGATTTGGTGCTTTGCCAACATACTTTCAGATTCTTTAAGTGGGTTGATCTCGGGGCGCTCCAAATTTTCTATTGGGCTGGATTGGGCCAGGTCAAAGTCCGTTGCGTATCCAGAAAAGCCCTGCTCACGCCAATAACCCAGCCAGTCAGGCAGCAACAAAAGACCATCCGCCAGCATTTGGTTGCTGATATCCTGCATTTCCTGTCGCTCTACAACCACTTCCTTTTCCGACTCGGAAGAACCGCAACCCTGGGTAAACAATCCAAAAATAACCAGCAAAACACCTGATACCCGTAACCGAACCATAAGCCGTCCTTCCCGTTTTAAATTTCCTTCAAAATACAATAAATTAAAAAAAGGTTCGGACATCGCCCAAACCTTTTTCACTTATCAAACCTATTAAACCTATTGGGTTTTATTCATAGAATGAATAAACTTGCTTGAAAGTTAAGCATAAATTCGATTTATGCAAAAAAACCAAAATCACGAAAAATCAAATTATCCACCAATGGTCGGGTGATCATTCGATCCGTGGTAACAGGGCAAAAGAAAAGATGTATGAACCAGTCTGATAACTTATTGATCAACCGCCTGATAAGCGAAATCCTTTCGGGCTACGAGTCCTACATCGACCAGTTTAACGCATTTTCACGGCTTGCTCCGGTTAATTTCAGGGACCGCAACTGGAATGAACTGCAACAAAACCACAAAAAGCGCCTGAGGCTTTACAAAGATCTGCTACATATTAATATACACAACTGTAAAGCACTGCTGGGAACTCGCGCAGGAGACCGATCCCTGTGGTCCATGGCCAAATCTCGCTTTTCGCATTCGATTGGGGGACGACCCGATGAGGAATTGGCAGAGTCCTTTTTCAACTCCGTGATAAGGAAGGTAGTCCCAAACCTCTCCATCGACAATGCCATCATGTTCGTGCACCCGGGGACTGCACGAAAGGAACCCGATCCAGATGCCTCCCTATTTTATACCTATCCCAGCGAATGGGAGCTTACGCGGATTTTCAGGCAATTGTTGGTTGATTTTGACTTCGGGGTTCCCTTCTTCAACAAGGCGGAAGACATAGAATTTCTGGAAAAAGGCTTCAGGGAGGTAATCCTCACCCGATACCTTGCGTCTGAGGAAACAACTATTCAGGTATTAAAGAACGTGTTCTACCGCAACAAGGCCGCCTACCTGATCGGAAGAATTTTCATCGGCGGGAAGTGGATGCCCTTCCTCATACCCTTTGTGCACAACGAGAAGGGGGTATTTGTAGACACGCTTATTTTCAATCCCAACATCATGAGCGGTATCTTCAGCTATACCCGCTCCTACTTCATGGCGGAAATCAAGATTCCCGCGCAGGTCATTTCCTTTTTGACCTCAGTAATAAAAAACAAAAAAAAACACGAACTCTACAATGCCATCGGCTTCAATAAGCATGGAAAAACGGAGTTTTATCGGGACTTCCTTGATCACCTTGCCTCCAGTTCCGATCAGTTTATCCTTGCACCTGGGATCAAGGGCATGGTTATGACCGTCTTTACCTTGCCCTCCTACAACATTGTCTTTAAGTTGATCAAGGACCACTTTGATCCCCCGAAAAACATGACCCGCCAACAGGTGCGGGAAAAATACAAGCTTGTTTCCCTTCACGATCGGGTGGGCCGGATGGCCGATACGCATGAGTTCGAGGACTTCCATATACCGCTGGAACGGATCCATCCGGAGCTTCTCTTGGAACTCAAAAACACGGCCAATTCACTTTTGGAGCAACGGGGAGATACCTTGGTGATCAAACACCTATATACCGAACGAAGGATGGAACCCCTCAACCTTTTTTTGGAAAAGTGCAGTTTAGAGGAAGCGAAACAGGCCGTGGAAGAGTACGGCAATTCCATCATGCAGTTGGCGCAGGCAAATATCTTCCCCGGAGATATGATGGTAAAGAACTTTGGGGTTACCAGACAGCGCAGGGTGGTTTTTTACGATTACGACGAGATCGAATTCATGAGGGACATGAATTTCCGGAAAAAACCGCGACCGGAGACATTCGAACAGATCTATGCCTCAGAACCCTGGTACGATATTGCGCCAAACGATGTGTTTCCCGAGGATTTCAAGCGATTTATGATTGGGCGAACGGACGTACGGGATCATTTCTTTGAGGTACACAAACATCTATTTGACCCAAACCATTGGAAAAGCATACAGGACAAACTCAATCAGGGAGAGCTGATCCATGCCTTTCCCTACCCGGAAAGCATCCGTTTCCGACCCCACGAAAAAATCTGAACCCGCATGGAATGGTGGACTCATGCCTAAACGCAAGCGCAATCACTCATACCAGCTGGCATACATGGGGTAATTGCCGGCTATTCGCTGAATTTCACTTTTCATAAACTCACCGGTATCTTTTACCTTCTTTGCAGGTATGCCGGCATAGACGCTATTAGGCTCAACTACCGTATCAGCTAATACCACTGCTCCGGCAGCAATTACTGCTCCTTCCTGAACCACCGCCCTATCCATCACAATTGCCCCCATGCCTATAAGGACATTGTCATGGATAGTGCACCCATGCACGATGGCTTTGTGGGCAATGGACACATTGCTTCCAATGTAAGTGCCCGCCTTTTGATAGGTACAATGGATCACCGCCCCATCTTGGATGTTGGTCTGATTTCCTATCCTGATCTCATGCACATCTCCCCGCACGACGGCATTGAACCAAACCGTGCAGTTATCTCCCATTATGACATCGCCCACCACGGTGGCATTATCTGCGATGAAGCACCCCTCGCCCCAAACCGGGGACTTGCCATTTACCTTCTTAATAAGCGCCATTATTTCGTTTACATTAGTTGGATGTACGTGGATAAACCAATCAAATCAATAATTTTTTTTTACCCAGCGGTGAACTTTTTGAGGGTAAAATAGTTTTCATGTATGTACATTTAATTCTAAGCCAATTAAACTATCTTTCAAAACTATGAAACTATTTAAAATTTCAACGTACCTTTTTGCTCTTTCCATTGTTGCATTTGCCTGTGGTAAGGGCGGAGATACTGTAGAGACCCGCGAAGCGGCTGAAGTAGCGGCAGGAAGCGGTGTTACCTTATCATTGGACACTGATGCCAGTAAAGTGAATTGGAGAGGCTACAAGCCAAGTGGTCAGCACTTCGGCATCATCCCAGTAGTAGCGGGCGATCTGAAAGTGGATGGCAACGCGATCACCGCGGGTAACTTTACCTTCGACATCACCAAATTGGAAATCCACGATCTTGAGGCAGGCTCGGAGAACTACGGGAAATTGTGGGGACACCTACAGTCGGACGACTTCTTTGATGCGCAGAATTTCCCTCAAGCTACCTTTGAAATTACCTCCATCGAGCCATTCAGTGCCGGAAGCATCGAGGACAGTGAGGAGTTTGAAACGGAAAACACACCAAAAAGTGCAACCGAGATCGCTCCATCCAACCCAACACATTGGGTAAGCGGTAACCTGACTATGCGTGGAACAACCAAAAACATTAAGTTTCCGGCAAGCATTGCTGTAAATGATGGTGGTGTGAGTGCCAAAGCTGGTTTCAATATCGATCGTACGGAGTGGGGTCTTTCTTACGGCAACGAAGCCAATGCAGTAGACAAAGCTAAAGACCAATTTATATATAACACCGTAAGCGTTGATTTCGAAATCAATGCAAATTAATTAGAATGTCAGGTATCTAAGGGCTAGCGGGAACGTTAGCCCTTTTTTTATGTAATTTCGCCACATGGATATTGCCGTATTTCGGGCCACGGTTGTTTGGGACAATGAATGGATCAAACGCCTGCTCTACTGGTCGAGAAAGACTTATACCTATGTTAGTTATTTTAACCCAAACCAGGTGCACTATCCGCGTGGCGGATTTAAACATCTTCTATTAGCTGGAAATCAGACAATTGACATGGAATCCATTCATACCCACAGCGGGTACTACGCTGCAGGCATAGTGAGCTATGATCAAAAAAACAGGTACGAGCACCTCGCTAGTGAAAACAGATCGTTGGCGTCATGCCCTGACGCAGTTTTTTTTCGTGCTGCGTTTCGCGTGGAATTTGAATTCGGCAACGCACATGTTTTCCATCCGAATGCTGCGAAAATTATCGACGAAATAGGATCCTTCCCGTTACCCTCCTCCAATACAAGAAATTCAAACGTAATAATAAAGCCTATTACCTCAAAGGAATCGTATTTCCAAAACTTTGCACGGATTCAGGAACACATTCGTGAAGGGGACATTTACGAGATGAACTACTGTATCGGATATGAGGGACGTTTTGAGGTGATTGATCCCATCGAAATTTATCTCAAACTCAACGGGCTGTCCCCTATGCCATTCAGCGGGCTGTTTGTTACGGGAGACCGGGCTGTTATAAGCGCATCGCCTGAGCGGTTTTTGAAAAAAGAAGGAAACACGCTCTTAGCCCAACCGATTAAAGGAAGCACCCGCAGAGGGAAAACGGAGGAGGAAGATGAAGAACTGGTTTCGAAGCTTCGAAACAGTGAAAAAGAACAGGCCGAAAACCTAATGATCGTAGATCTCATGCGCAATGATTTGGCTAGAGTGGGAAAGATCGGAAGCATCACCGTCGATGAACTGTTTGGGGTATACCGGTTCAGAAGGATTTCGCAAATGATTTCCAGCGTCAGTTGCACGCTTCCAGATGATGTGAGCTTTGCCCAGATACTCTCCAAGACCTTTCCCATGGGCAGTATGACCGGCGCCCCAAAAATAAAAGCAATGGAACTGATTGATCGTTATGAGGACTTCAAACGTGGCTGGTTTTCAGGCAGTATGGGATATATAGACACCAAGGGAGACTTCGATTGGAATGTCATCATCCGCAGTGTAGTGATTGACCAACATCACGGAACCTTCTACTTTGGGGTTGGCAGTGCCATCACCATAGATGCCGATGCGAACAGCGAGTACGAAGAGTGCCTGCTAAAATCGCAGGCAATTTTTGAGGTGTTTGACAATCTATAACTACAATCTTGGTTATATTTACCGGCTTGTTGCCTGAAATGGAAATTCCCCTCCAAAAAACCGCTTAACTTTTGGAGCTAATACCCTGATTAGCGCAGCAAACTAACATCCATACCAATAGCTATTGAAAATAAACCCCAGCCTACATGACAAAAATCAATCACGTACTTGATTCAATAAAAGATAGAAATCCCGGTGAACCCGAATTTCACCAAGCGGTGTTGGAAGTCTTCGAGAGTATTGAGCCCATTCTTTCTAAGAACGACAAGTACCTGGAGGAAAAGGTTTTCGAACGAATGGCGGAGCCGGAGCGGATCATCACCTTTAGGGTTTGCTGGACTGATGACAACAATCAGATCCAAGTCAACAGGGGCTATAGGGTCCAAATGAACAGCGCCATGGGCCCCTATAAAGGAGGCCTCCGGTTTCATCCCAGCCTCAATCTCAGTATCCTCAAGTTCCTTGCCTTCGAACAAACTTTCAAGAATGCATTGACGGGGCTACCGCTTGGGTCTGGCAAGGGAGGCGCGGATTTCAATCCCAAGCACAAATCCGACCGGGAAATCATGCGTTTCTGCCAGGCTTGGATGCTGGAGGCGCAGCGTCATATAGGGCATTTCACCGATATCCCGGCCGGAGACATCGGCGTAGGAGAAAAGGAAATCGGATATCTGTTTGGTGCATTTAAAAAAATCAGGAACGAATTTCAGGGAAGCATCACGGGGAAAGGCCCTCTTTGGGGCGGATCTTTCCTTCGGCCCGAGGCCACCGGCTATGGTTTGGTACACTTTGCCGAATACATGCTGACTGAAATCGGTGAAAACCTGGAAGCAAAAACCTGCCTGGTTTCAGGTTCAGGAAACGTCTCCCAATTTGCCATCGAAAAGCTACTGGAGCACAAAGCCAACGTAGTCGCATTCTCCGACTCAACGGGATTCATCCACGATGAAGAGGGTCTAAATGCGGAAAAGCTGGCCTTTCTGAAGGAACTGAAAAACACCAAACGGGAAAGCGTAGCGGGCTATGCCGAAAAATTCAAATCAGCCACCTATTACGAGGGAACCGAAAAACGTATTTGGTCCGTTCCGGCGGATTGTGCCTTTCCCTGTGCCACCCAAAACGAACTGGATGCGGACGACGTAAAAGACCTCGACAAAAACGGAGTCATGTTGATAGCCGAGGGCGCCAACATGCCCCTGACGGATCCTGCGATCAAAGCCGTCCAAAAATCCAATATCATCTATGCACCCGGCAAGGCTGCGAATGCCGGCGGAGTAGCCATCTCCGGTCTGGAAATGACGCAAAACAGATTGGGCAGGTATTGGCCCCGAGATCGAATGGAAATCGAACTAAGGGTGCTGATGCAGGGAATCCATGAAAACTGTCTGGATACCATGAAAAAATATTCCCTCGATAAGCAGGACTATCTAAACGCCGCCAACATTGCAGGTTTTGAAAGGGTCGCCAAAGCGATGGTAGCACAGGGAAGCTGGTAGCCCAATGGTTGGTTCCAGCGCTTTAAGTAGACGATAATCCTATTGATAAGGGCCAAGCAACTACGTTTGGCCTTTTTTTTTCAGATATAGCGTGCTTTGTACCCGGATAGCATACCTACATACCACCTTTAGAATTTTTTTAGATGAATTTTATCAAGCGGCTTGCTGGACAGGTTTTTGTATTGTCGAATAAATGGCATGATCTTTACTCCGATTTGGTTAACTTTACCCAAGAAGTGCTGGTTCGTTAACCACGGAATTATATGAAAGGTATGGAATTCAAAAAAAGGAAATCATTGCATAATCTAGATGGAGAAGTTGTTGCTTGATTCCTTTTTTCCAACCCAAACAATCCTTTACAACAGCTTTTATGTTTCCAACCCTACTCGCAGCAGCTGAAATACCCCTCCTTTCTGATATTGTCGTCATCTTTGGGTTGGCCACCTTGGTGATACTCCTTTTTATGCGGTTAAAGCTGCCGACGATCATTGGGTATCTGTTCACCGGTGCCATTGCAGGGCCCTATGGCCTTTCTTTGGTAGATGCTTCCACCGCTGTGGAGGTTCTCTCAGAGATAGGGGTCATCCTACTGCTTTTCGTCATAGGGATGGAGTTCTCACTACGAAGCCTCATGGCCATAAAGAAAGCCGTGTTTATAGGAGGAGCTTTACAAGTGCTTTTTACGATTGGCTTTACGACCCTGGTTTCCTACCTTTTTGGTTTCTCTTGGCCCATAGCTGTTTTTTTTGGTTTCCTTTTTTCGTTGAGCAGTACGGCGATTGTCCTGAAGATTTTGCAGGAGGCCGGACAGGTAAATACCATTTCCGGTAGGACTACATTGGCCATTCTCATATTTCAGGACATAATCATCGTGCCTTTTGTATTGTTCACTCCCATGCTCGCTGGAGAGTCGGACAATATTCTGCTATCTCTGCTTCTTCTTGCCTTCAAAGGAGGGGTTGTCATTGTATTGACCATTCTAGGTGCCAAATACGTGATACCGAAAATACTGTTTCGGGTGGCGCGGACGCGAAACGAAGAGCTGTTTTTGTTGAGTATCATCGTCATTTGCTTTGCCGTGGCCTATGCCACCTCATTGCTTGGCCTATCACTTGGTCTTGGTGCGTTTTTGGCCGGCCTCATTATCAGTGAATCTGAATACAGCCATCATGCGACTGGCAAGATCCTGCCCTTCCGGGAAATATTTCTAAGTTTTTTCTTTGTCTCGGTGGGCATGCTGTTCGATGTTTCCTTTTTGTACGATCACCTACTTGTAATCCTGTTATTGGTACTGCTGACCTTTGTGCTGAAATTCACTGCGGCCACACTAGCTGTGCGGGCAATAGGCTCGGGATATAAAGAAGCCTTTATAGTAGGTTTTTCCCTTTTTCAGGTGGGTGAGTTTTCATTGCTGTTGGCTAAGGAAGGTCTGAAGTATAACTTATTGGATAACGAAACCTACCAGTATTTTTTGGCCATTTCGATCCTCACCATGGGCATCACACCTTTTCTTCTAAAAAACCGGGAAATTTTGGCTTGCCGAATCCTGAACGCCCCATTGCCATCTAAAATCAAAAACCGACTGGACAGCAACCAACCTGCGCCCATTGAATTGGACGAAGAAAAACTAAACGACCATTTGGTCATTATAGGATATGGCCTAAACGGAAGAAACCTCGCAAGGGCTGCGAAAACCGCTGACATTCCTTTTGCAATAATCGAGATGAATCCTGAGACGGTTCGGGATGAAGCAGCAAAAGGCGAACCCATCGTATATGGTGATGCCAGCAATGGGGCTGTACTTGAACACATAAATATCCATAAGGCGCGGGTTGTGGTAGTTGCCATTTCAAATAGCGAAGCAACCAAAAGTATCGTTCTGCACGTGCGGTCCCTCAACCCCAATGCAAGTCTGATTGTCAGAACCCGCTATGTAAATGAAATAGAATCCCTGATGCACCTAGGCGCAGACGAGGTCATTCCGGAGGAATTCGAAACATCCATAGAGATTTTTACCCGGGTACTTAACAAGTATCTGGTTCCCAAACGCAGCATTGCGGCATTTACAGAAGACGTAAGAACCCATAACTACGAGATGTTCCGGTATTCGTCGCTCGAACAAGGACCGGGGATTACATTGGATGTGCCCGAAATCAACTTTGTCAGCGTCAAGATCGAAAAAGACACAGGCCCCTATTTGGGACAGCCCATAAAAGACATCAACCTACGCGAAAAAGCAAACGTCAACCTCGTAGCGATCAAACGAGAGGGGGTCACGGAAACCAATATAACGGGAGAAACCAGGCTCAAGCTTGGCGACGTGATCTATTTGGTTGGCAAGCCCGAGGCATTGCAAGCTTTTGAAAAAACCGTAAGCCTTCCTGCTGATTAGCACCCATCAAAAACCGATCGACCCATTACGCTGCTGAATTTGGAGAATGCTTGGCCCTGAAAGCTGCATTTGAGCAACACAGAATCAGGCCTCTTCGTTTGGATCCAATAAAGGTAGATTTCACATTCACCACGACAGCCTATGCAAACCTTGCCAAAACGGAATCCCCGTTTTCCACTTCCTGGGCTATCTCCTTCAAGGTTTTTCGCGTGAGCATCTCTTCCAGTTGAACCCTAATCCTGACAATGTCACTGTGCATAGGGCAGGGGTTGGATTCGGAACAATATTTAAGCCCTAGACTACACCCGGTAAATAGCTCATCGCCGTCGATTGCAACGACAAGATCCTTAAGTGAGAATTTGCCCTGCTCCTCCTCAACGTAAAATCCGCCCGATGGCCCTTTTTGGGAGGAAACGATGTTTTTTCTAACCAAATCCTGAAGAATTTTGGCGGTGAAAGGCTCCGGAGCCTGAACATGCTCGGCAATTTCTTTTGCGCCCACACGAAGTCCACTTAGACTTTGCTTCCAAATATAAATCACAGATCGGATGCCGTACTGGCAGGCTTTTGAAAACATAGGGTTGGGGGTTAATGTGTTACTAAACGATTAAATGCACATCAAATTGGCGAAAACAGTATCATAAACCAAACCAATATTTTTGGGTTTTTGTTGCCCAAAAACAGCAATTTTCCAAATCGGAATAAGCTCTTTTTTAAAAATTTATCCGTTGAAACCAGTTTCATTCTGCGAGATAAATCAATACACGCACTAACTTACCATGAGGGATAAAAGCTTTCTGACTTCCGTGGGATTCTTGATGTTATAGTTGGCTTGGGTGTAATCATATCCAACCCGAATCGTGTAGGAATCCTTCGGCATGGCCTTAAAGGTATCCTCATCGGTCCAATCGTCGCCAAGCGCCAATATGAAGTCATAGGCTGTGCCACGCATAAAAGCAGTTGCCGCCCTACCCTTGTTAATATCGGGCCGCTTAATTTCCAGCACCATATTTCCCTCCAATACCTGTAGATTATGCCCGCTGGCCATGTATTTCAAGTGGCTAAAAAGCTCCCTCATACGCAGGTCGCCCAGCCCACTCTCCACTTTCCTGTAATGCCATACGAGGGAATGGTGCTTTTCTTCGATAAATGCCCCAGGAGTACGGAGCACATAGTATTCCATCACCTGTCGAATATCCTCCTTCCATCCATCGTCCACATTGGCATAGAGTTCCCAGTCCTCTTGATCAGATTTCTTCAGCCAAACGCCATGTTCCGCGATCATTTCCACCCGCTGCTTCTCAAACCATTTTCCGAGCGTCTCCTTATCCCTACCACTGATTAATACCACCTCACATTTACTAGCCAACTTATCTACTATCTGCAGCAGTTCCTGATCGGGGTAGGCATCCCCCGGATTCGTCTTAAACCCTACCAGCGTACCATCATAATCCAAGAATACGATGGGCCGTTTGGCATTCCTAAATCTCCCCACCATCTCTTCTATCAATGGCTTATCGATCGCTTTGGATTGAAACTCCTGCTGTTTCTGTTTGACATGCGTAAGGCGATCCATAAACACGTCCACCCACTGAAAAATATCGTAGCGACGTAGGCTAGCCTGCATGGAGCCTATCCGGGATTTACGCTCCGCTTCCTCCATCGTCAATGCATCGATAATCGCTTGCTTTACCGCCAAAATATCATTTGGATTTACCAAAATGGCATCCACCAGTTCCTTGCTGGCCCCGGCCATTTCCGACAGAATCAGCACACCGTCTTGGTCGGTTTTAGAAGCGACGAATTCCTTACACACCAAATTCATACCATCCCGCAGCGGAGTAACCAACGCAATATCAGACATGGAATAAAAGGCACTGAGTTCTTCAAAGGGAAAGCCTCGGTAAAAATAGTGGATAGGCACCCAGTTCAGCGTACTGTATTTGCTGTTTATACGGCCTACCAGCGTATCGATCTCCTTTTTAAGTTTCATGTAGGACTGAACCTTGGCTCTGGACGGAACCACCACCATGATCATCGAGACCTTGCCATGAAAATCCTCCCGCTCCTCCAACAACTTATCAAATGCCCTGATCCGCTGTGGAATACCCTTGGAATAATCCAGGCGGTCGATGGTGATCAGCAGCTTCTGATCACCAAGTTGGTCTTTAAATTTCTTCTTTTTCGACAGGGTCTTTTTGCTAAGGGCCGCTTGGGCGAACTTATCATAGTCGATCCCCATGGGAAAAGAATCCACATTTACCAGCCTATGATCTGCTTGGATGTAGCCACTTTCATTGGACAACCCCAGAATACGACCAACGGCACTTAAAAAATGCCTCATATCATCATAGGTGTGAAAGCCTATCAGGTCGGCACCGACCATTCCTTCCAACAGTTGCTTTCGCCATGGCAGCATCCGGATAATTTCGTAAGAAGGAAACGGAATGTGCTGAAAAAAGGCTATCGTCGCATCGGGCAACGCCTCCCGAAGCATCATAGGGAGCAAAAGCAGTTGATAATCGTGTACCCAGATCGTATCTGTGGGTTCGGCCACGGCTAGTATGGCATCGCAAAATTTCTTGTTGACGGCACAGTAGGCCTCCCAGTAGGCGTCTTCGTAGTTGATGTACTGGGTGAAATAATGAAAGGCTGGCCAAATGGTTTCATTGCTGAAGCCTTCATAGTATAGCTCGATGTCTTCTTTTGACAGAAAAACTGGAGCCATTTTCAGCTTTTTCAACTCATCCGCTACCTCGACTTGCTGCTGCCTGTCCTCCACAGCGTTGCCGGGCCAACCAATCCAAAGGTTTTCTCCTTGTTTATAAATAGATCCCAAGCCGGTTGCCAATCCTCCGGCACTGGCCTTGAACTCAAATTTTCCCGATTTCAATTGTAAACTAACCGGCAATCGGTTCGAAACAATAATAGTCTTGTTCATGCTTGTATTTTAAAACGAAAAAAGAATCTGCACCAATTGCAGTCAAATCCTATGCCCACTCGGACACGATATATCCGAAGTTAGCCAAAATACCTCGTATATTCAAGAAATGAACTAAATGAGCCCTGAAGGAGGCCTACCTCCTGTGGAAAATATTCCCCAACAAATTCCCGGTCAACCCGCTGAATCCACCCAGCAAAAAACCAATCACTCCCGTGATTCCCAGCAAATAGCTGCTGTTTTTCAACCCAAAGATCTCGCTCATTCGCATAGGCAACTGCGAATCTGTTGTGAGCCATAGGTACAGTGGAAAAAACAACCATACGGCCCCAACCCCCAACCCGATGGCCATAAATGCCGTGATTTGGTTTGCCCTTACAAAAACGGCTACCAAAAAAAGAACGGCCATGATAGCCCAGTAGGGCAACCAAAACCCCAAGAGCATCCAAACCAAAACCGACGTAACAAATAATATAGCGAATTTCATACTATCAACGGGGATCTAAGCGGGTTTCAAATAGAAAAGGCTTTGCATCGACCCGTTTCATCAGACCAAAGTCTACGTAATCGCCGGACGCCCAAATGGGGATTAAATTCCCGTAAAACCTACTCCCCGGATTACCGGATTGTCCGCCGGGGTATACCCCAAATGCTTGCACTTCGGATCCCATTTCGACAACCATACGCCAACTCGCTCCATGGCGACTGTCGGTTGCATTGACAATGCCCTTACCCCCTCCTGTTTTTATGCCTTGAAAGCCGAATGAACCGAAATTGGGCACTAAGTGACTGATTTGCGTATTTTTGTAAACGTGCCATTCCAAGCTCCCCTTTTCCGTTTTGATTTCCTCCAGCCTATCAACGGCTTTTTGAAACGAAATCATAGCAAGTTCCACAGCGGATTCTCTTATACTCGTTTCCGGCAGATCAAAAAGCTCACTAGCGGGTTCCCCGCTTATTAGTCTGGAAAACTGAAAATTGGACGGCTGCACGGTAGGCAGGCCATCCCTAGTCCACTTTGCAAACACCATCTCCTTCAGCTGATCCCACCATACGGTGAAAACCGTAGCACCCAACTGATTTGCGCCAGCAGAATAGTCCCAATCTTCCAGGATACCCATATAATCCAACACCCGATTGGAAAGGGGTTCGTCTTCTGATTGATCCCGCAGATACTGCAACAATACCGGCAATATTTCAGAGGCATGTAAATGGTACTCATCAAGCTGAAGTGCCTTCATGTCGGAAATAGAGATTTGATCCATCCTCGAAAGTTGACTATTGATCCGTCTGTTGCGGTAATGTTCAAACGTATGGTCAAACATATAATACGGATAAGTAGAATCCGTAGAATGCTGATTTGCAGAGCTAACAAATCCCCTCGCTGGATTTAGTGAGGAAGGGTTTTCGTCAAAAGGAATGTACCCGCCCCAGTCAAACCGGGGGTCACTGCCATCCATCAGGTACTTCCCCTGCTCATTCCACTTCACCGGAAACTTGCCCTGTACCTTGATCGCAATATCTCCTGACTTGCTGGCGAATACAAAATTTTGGGCGGGCGAGGTGAAGTGGTCAAGTGCTTCAAGGTAATCGGAGTGGGTTCTTCCCCGATTGAGCAACAGAAAAGTCTTTTGCTCATTCGAGCCTTCATGTGCTGTCCATTTCAAAGCGACATTCACCAGCTGATGACGACCGGAGAAATCCCGGTCGTACACTACCGGCCCATGATGCGTATAGATTACAGAATCCAAAAAATCCGGCTCTCCCTTTATTTTGATACGCTCTACCCTCACCACGGAGGGTATCCACTGATCATTGTACAAATACTCCAGTCGACTATCGTCTCTAAAGTTGATCAGGTAGGAATCTCTTACGTCACGTGTGGCATTGGTTACTCCCCATGCTATGTATTCGTTGAACCCGCTGATAACGCCCAAGGCACCAGGTAAGCTCACTCCTTTTGTCGTAAACTCCGGAGTACTGAGCTGAACCGCATACCAGAGAGATGGCATGTTTAAGCTCAAATGAGGATCATTTGCCAGCATGGGATTCCCGCTTTCCGTTTTCCTACCGGAAACCGCCCAATTATTGGATCCCGTACCCGGCTCCGGTTTATTCAGCGTTTTTAGCCACAAAAGAGAGTCTGGGTAGCTCAAATCATCGGGAACCTGTGGCTGTCCGCCAGAAAAAGTCCAAACGTGAGAAGTATCGATGACTGGATCTACCACATCCGGAAAATCGGGGAAGAGTTTATTCATCCAATCCTCCCCAAGCATTAGCCGCAGGTTGGTATACTCAATGTCGAAATCACCGACCAGCATATCTGCCATGTATTTCAATAGCAGCACGGTCTTGCCCGCGTCCCAGGGAGAAGGCCTATAGCCTAAAAGTTTATACTCTATAGGTAGTTTGGAAAACGGAAGTTGGTCGATGTACTCATTTACCCCTTCGGCATAGGCTTGGAGTTTTTGCAGGGTTTCGGGGTCATTATCTTCGAGAAACCGAAGGCCTGCCTCTGCTCCGAATGCCAACCCCTTTCTACGCTGCAGACGATCGAACTCCAACGCCTGCGGGCCTACGATTTCTGAAATCTTGCCTGCTGCCGCCAGAATCTGAAATTCCATCTGCCACAGTCGGTGCTGCGCGGTGACATAGCCCTGCGCCCTATATAGGTCGAATTCATTTTGGGCAAAAATATGGGGGATCAGATGGGAGTCATACCGAACCAATACCTCCTCCTGAAGACCGGAAACAGGCAGGGATTCCCTTGCTCGTTGGTCTTCACTGTATTGGTTTTGCCAAAACCCCCGAAAAGGATCCAGGAGGTCTGAGATTGGCGGGACACCTCCCAGATCCAGTGAGAGACCCATCACCAAAGCCAAGGTGACGAAAAGGGATATAATAAACCCTACGTATTTCATTCAATGGTTATTGGCAAATTCAGCTTTTCCCATTTAATTACCAAGCCCTGAGGTACTACCTCTATCGATAGCGATTCCTGACTGGAACTCTCCCAGGTAGGCTCTGCGGTAACCCTGAGTACATCGTGCTCCTCCTTGTATTGGTAATGCCCGTGCTCCAAGTCCCATTCTGAATTAAAAATAACAGTCCATGGTCCCGACTCTCTCGGAATGGTAAAAATAGAATACTTCCCGGGCGGCAATGTCTGCCCAGAAATAAGTAGAGGCTGAGCGAATTCGATGTGTGTGGCTTCATTTGCACCGGTACGCCACACTTCATTGTAGGGAACCAAATCACCCCAGATCTTCCTTCCCTTTACGGCAGGAGACCCATATTGAACCTTTACCTGCTTCCCTCCTATCGCACCCTCAACCCTCCTCAGAGGACTGGCACGGGTTTCAACAACCTCGTCGGATGGAGCTTCAGAAAGGTCATTTTCTACGGTGGATTTTTGCTCTCCACAGGATGACAGGAGCCAACAAAACGAGATTCCCAAAACGATGGCCAATACGGATAACTTAGTTGTCATTTCTTTAAATTTGGTTAAATTTCAGACGAAATTAATTAAATTTTTCCAGCTCTGCTAATAGGTCTTTAAGAATGAAATTTAGCCATTTCGAAAAAGTAAACTAAAACACGATTTTTAAAATAGCTACTATAAAAAAGGTATCCCTATGCCAATCCTTAACCGTCAAAAGGATGTTTGGAAGGAAAAGTTGTCGTGTAATGGAATATATCCAATTGAGGCACAGCAAAAATGCCCCTGATTGAAAAGATCAAATTGTATACTAACTTTACTAAAGTTATGTTTGTAGGGATAAGCGGGAGTTTAGCAGAGGTAAGCGTATGAGGTTATTGGTGGTTTTCTTTTTTATGACATCTCTGATTTTGTTTTCCAGCGTCTACGTGTCTCCGGAATTTTTCCCCTATACCGGGCTGCTTCCCTTATTGATACCGGTTTTTATCGCACTAAATTTATTTTTGGCCATCCTTTTTCTCTTTGGCAGAATTCGCCTTATCATTTATCCGATAGTGGTTTTATTGGTCGGTTGGAAGTTTTTCCCCATTACATTCCAGTGGAACCAACCGAGCTCCGCCGAGAACGATCTTGTAATCTTAAGCTTCAACGCTATGTACTTTAACCAAGCGTGGAGCCCCAAGAGTAAGGAATCCATCGCCAATTCCATCGAATGGGCCCGAAAATTCCCCGCTGACGTAAAATGCTTCCAAGAATTTCAACAGGATTATTCCACCCCTTCCCGAAATGCCATCAAATTGATCAGTGAGGAGGGGCACTTCCAACATATGTACCACCCCTTTGGCGGCAGCAAAAAAAAATCCCAAGGTCTTGCCATTTTCAGCAAATACCCCATCGTTAATGAAGGAACCGTATTTGACAATAAGCAGAACAATGGCTCTATCTTCGTGGACATTAAGGTTAATAAAGACACGATCCGGATATATAACACCCATTTGGAATCGATGAATATTCCTGCGGAGCAGCTCGGCGAACTGGACGGAATCAAAAAACATTACCGCGAAACCATCCGAAAGCTCAAAAACGGCATTGTGATGCGGGCCACCCAGGTCAAACTGCTGATGGAACACATTTCCAACTCTCCCTATCCTGTAATACTGGCCGGGGATTTCAACGACGTACCGTACAGCTATACGTACTTCACCGTTAGGTCTGTTCTACGAAACGCCTTTGAATCGGCAGGCAAGGGGTTCGGGTTTACCTACAACAGGGTACTCTTCTTTTTACGTATCGACCATATTTTTACGGATGAGGCGTTTGAGGTCCATCAGTTTAGGACACACAGAGAGGTGGATTACTCCGACCACTATCCTATCTCGGCAAAAGTTTCACTCAGGAACCAGCGTTAGAACCATTAATGGCCTAAACAGTGGCGCTTTTCCAATTTTCTTTGTAGCCTGAGCCAATTTTCGTTTATATTTAACCTGTCGTAAAATCAGGTACAAACATGGGTCGGGAAACATTGTAGGTTGGGGTCCTGATTTCCCCAAACGACCAAAAACGCAAACTCCTTGATTCGGCGAAAACATCCGGATGGGGCATTGGAAACGACAACCATAAAAACAAACCATACAAGAATGAAAAAACCACATCTAGTGCTTTGGGCCGCGGCGAGCCTCATGTTCCTTCTACCCCCCTTACAGATCTTTGCCCAAGCTGAACGGTGGCAGCAATCAATAAGCTATAAAATGGATGTGGAAATGAACGTCGTGACCAATCAATACACGGGAACGCAGACCATCGCTTATTCGAACAACTCCCCCGACACCCTAGACCAGATCTTTTTTCACCTGTATTACAATGCCTTTCAGCCAAACAGCATGATGGACATGCGGTCACGGACGATTGCCGACCCCGACCGCAGAGTCGGAGACAGAATTTCCAAGCTGAAGCCCAACGAAATCGGGTACATGCGGATCCAATCGCTAACCATGAACGGACAGCCGGTCGAATTCGAGGAGGTCGAAACGATACTCGAAGCGACACTACCCCATCCGATTTTGCCACATACCACAGTATTGTTTGAAACCAGTTTCGAAGCACAGGTACCGCTACAGGTAAGACGATCGGGAAGAGACAGTCAGGAAGGCGTCCGCTATTCCATGAGCCAATGGTATCCGAAAATCGCCAACTACGACTACCAGGGGTGGCATGCCAATCCCTACATTGGCAGGGAGTTTTATGGTATCTGGGGGGATTTCGATGTCAAAATCACCATCGACAAAACCTACACGCTTGGTGGAACCGGTTACCTTCAGAATGCCAATGAAATAGGACATGGGTACGAAGACGCCGGTGTGGTGGTTGCAGCGCCCACCGGAGACAAACTAACCTGGCACTTTTTCGCGCCGAGGGTCCACGACTTTATGTGGGCAGCAGATCCCAAATACACCCACGATCGGATAGAAATGGATAATGGCATTACGGTGCACCACTTCTACATCAAAAACTCCCAAACCGCCAGCAACTGGGAAAAGCTCAAAACCTATACCCCGGCTGCCATCGAGTTTATGAACAAGCATTTTGGCCAGTATCCCTACAAACAATTTTCGGTGGTACAAGGTGGTGATGGAGGCATGGAATACCCCATGTCCACGCTGATCACCGGTCAGCGTCCACTGGGAAGTCTCGTGGGAGTGATGGTACATGAACTGGTTCACAGTTGGTTCCATGGTGTATTGGGAAATAACGAGAGCCTCTATCCTTGGATGGACGAAGGCTTTACCAGCTATGCCAGTGCACTGGTGATGGCAGAAATCTTTGCCGAGGAACCTTCAGACTTTCCCCACCGGGGCTCCTATGCCAGCTACGAGCGGTTAGCTACCTCTGGCTTGGAAGAACCAATGTCCACTCATGCTGACCACTACCACACCAACACCGCCTATGGTGCCGCCGCTTACTCAAAAGGAGCACTGTTTCTCTCACAGCTGGGCTACATCATGGGGGAAGACCACCTAGCAAAAGGTATGTTGAGGTACTGGGACACCTGGCAGTTTAAACATCCAAACGTCAATGATGTGATCCGTGTGATGGAAAAACAAAGTGGCCTTGAACTCGACTGGTTCAAAGAATACTGGGTCTATTCCACCAAGACAATCGATTATGCCATAGAATCCGTAGTAGCTGACGGTAACAAAACATCGGTTCAATTGAAGCGTATAGGCCTGATGCCCATGCCCGTTGACCTGGTGATTACCTATACCGATGGCAGCCAGGAAATGGTGTATCTCCCTCTGGTAATACAACGCGGTGAAAAACCCCAAGAAGCCGGTATGCCCGCCCGCATCCATACAGAACGCTGGCCTTGGACACATTTGGAGAAAACCATTCAGATCGATCGCCCTCTTTCCACTATTCGATCTATCGAGATAGATCCGTCGCTACGCATGGCGGATATCAATCGGGACAATAACCGATTCGATAAATAAGTTGCTGTCAAAGCCAAAAGGGCATCCACCCTTTTGGCTTTTTTACCTGATTTGGTGTTGATTCTTGTCAGTTACGGGAGTACTTGCTACCTAGGCAGGTACAAGGTGATGACTCAGGCAAAGCGCGGAAAGCGCAGAATTACTTCCGTGCCCAAGGCCCTCGTTGAGGTTACCTCAATTTTGCCCTTATGCAACTGGACAATCTTCTGGGTTAGGGATAGCCCCACGCCGCTTCCCTCCGAAACAGACTGGTTTTCCCCACGGAAAAAAGGTTCGAAGATTTTCGGCAAATCCTCCTCCGGAATGCCAACACCACGGTCAACAAAAAAAATGGAAACGGCATCCTCGCTAAAGGAAATGCGAATCGATACCGATTTGTCGGCGGAAAACTTACAGGCATTTTCCATCAAGTTGATAAATGCTACCTTGAGCAAGTATTCGTTTCCCACTACCGAAACATCCTCTTCGTCGTCCGACTCGCCATCGGTCCGTAGGTGTATTTGATAGGCGTCGTTTGCGCGCCGGAGCTCGATACTGGCATCCAGCAGCACCTCATCTAGGCGGATCTTCCCAAAAAATATTTCCGAAGGATCGTAGCTGGCTTTGGCCAAGTCAAAGAGAGCAGAGGATAGCTTCGCAAGCTTGGTCGCATCCGACCGAACCAACGATAAGGTTTTTAGATATTCCTCCAGGGTACGCTCTCTTTCCAACGCAAGATCCAGTTCGGCAATAATGGCTGCCAAAGGGGTGCGGACTTCATGCGAAATACTGGAAACAAAGTGCTTTTGGGAATCAAAAGAACGCTCCAACCGATCCAACATATTGTTGAATGTTTGGGCCAATTGGCCAAGTTCGTCATTTTCACTGGCCTCCCTCAGCCGTAGGCCCAGATTGGATGCGGAAATACGCTTTACATTTCCGATTATTTCATTTACCGGCCTTAGTGCTCTCTCCGAAAAAAAACGCCCCAGAAAGTAGATGAACAACACCGAAAGCATAAACACCAAAACACTACTGTTCAGCTGCCTGTCGAGCTTATTGAAGCCATAACTATCAAAAGCTGCAGCAGTGATCGCATAGAAGGATCCCTCCATTTCAAACGACAAACCAATCACTTGCCAGTTGCCTTGGTAAAATTGGACCCTTCCCTCCGCCAAAATCCTTTCGAGCATTTCGGAAGTTTCCTTTACCACATCAATCTCCACGGCGTCGTGATACAGGAGCTTTTGGCTATTATCATAGATAGCTACTTCTACCTCATCAAGAATCTCCCGATTATTCTTATAAATGTTCTGGAGGGTCTCTGCGTCCACCTGCGCGGTAAAAAACAAATTGGCCTTCGTGATTGCCTCCTTCTCCAACAGATCAAAAAACTCCTTTTCCCGACTGTTTTTCGAATGCAGGTACAGCACCGCGGCAAAAACCAATAAGACCGTGCCAGAAAGAAAAGTAAACAGCAGGGTCAGTTTCGATCGTATGGTCATTGGTAGCGTCAAGGCGGTTTTATTCGGATTGACCATAGCCCTGCATCAGTATAAAACCCATGCCTGACTTTGTATGGATTAGCTTTGAGTCAAAATCCTTATCAATTTTTTTCCTAAGGTAATTGATGTACACATCAATAAAATTAGTGCCGGTATCAAAGTGCGTATCCCATACCTCTTCGGCTATTTCTGACCTGGATATGACCCGCTCGGGATGCTTCATGAAATACGCAAGCAGTTTAAACTCCTTAGGTGTTAGATTGATCTCTTTGGAATGGCGCACCAAGACTTTGGTCTGCAGGTTCATCTCCAAATCCGCATAGCGTAGCACATCAGGAAGTGGAAGACCTTGACCCTGTCGCTTTAACAGGGCTCTGACCCGTACGGCGAGCTCCCTCATTTCAAAGGGTTTAACCAAGTAATCATCCGCCCCGGCATCGAAACCCTCAACTTTGTCGTCAGTGGTCCCCAATGCCGTCAAGAGAATCACTGGAAGAGCCGGGTATAGTTGCCTGACCTCTTTGCAAAGATCGATTCCGTTAATTTTTGGCAAGATAATGTCCATTATCACCAGATCAAAGCTAGCCTGGACAAGCAGTTTTTGGGCAACCATCCCGTCGTACGCAACCTCACAGGCATAGCCTCTCTCTTCCAAACCACGCTTTATCAAATCGGAAACCCGTAGGTCATCTTCAACTATCAGTATCTTCATTTCCTATTTCGACATCCCTTTACTTGGCAAAGGTCGCTGATTAACGGGGATACACCGCATATTGGCATCGAAAAGATCTCCCTACCGAAATTAAAAAACCCCAAGGACAAAATCCTTGGGGTTTGAACACTTAAAAAACCACCAACCTTTAATAAATCTTAATTTAAACGCCTGAAAACCGCACTTACCTTGTCTGTAAGCAAGTACATCACAGGTACTATCACTAACGTTAAAAAGGTAGCAAAGGTTAGACCAAATATTACTGTCCAAGCCATCGGACCCCAAAAATCTGCGTTGTCGCCTCCGGTATAAAACTGGGGATCAAATGAGGACATCAGGGTGCTGAAGTTAATATTCATACCTAAGGCCAAGGGAATCAGGCCCAAAACCGTGGTAATGGCAGTCAACAACACTGGCCTTAGTCTGGTTTTTCCTCCCTGAATGATACTGCCGAGCAATTCATTATAGGGCAAAAATTCACCTTCTTTAACACCCAATTCCTCTCGCTTCCTCTCCCGAACCAAATTCGTGTAGTCGATCAGTACAATGGCATTGTTCACAACGACACCCGCCAGAGAGATGATACCTATGCCAGTCATAATAATCACAAAGTCCATGTTAAAGGCGACCAATCCCAAAAACACCCCAATGGTACTGAAGATCACAGAACCCATGATGATAAACGGACTTGCCACTGAATTGAACTGCGCCACAATGATCAAGAAAATGATCGAGACGGCGATCATTAATGCCCTCGTCAAGAACGCCGCAGACTTGGCCTGTTCCTCCTGTTCACCGGTAAACTTAACGGTGATACCATCGGGAATTTCCACATTGCTGAAAAGAGCCTGAATTCGCTGGTTGATTTCGGTGGCATTGTATCCGTCGGTTACGTTCGAGGACAAAGTGATTACTCTGTTCAGGTCTTTTCGTTTTATGGATCCAAAGGTCGAGCTGTATTCCAAATCAGCTACCGCAGAAATCGGTATCTCCTTCAGGTTTCCAAACTTATCCCTGAAGTTTATCTTCTTGTTGATCAAAGTCGCCACATCGTAGCGGTGCTCATCCGCCAATCGCAACTGAATGGGGTAATCATCCTCTCCTTCCTTAAACTTGGAAACCTCCAATCCGAAAAGCGCTGTTCTTAACTCAGTGGCTATGGTATTGGTAGACAAACCGAATCGCCTGGCATTCTCCCGATTTATCTGCACGATAAGTTCCGGATTCCCCGATTCCAAGTCTGACTTCAGCTCCTCAATGCCATCGATATTGGCTTCAATGATAATACGTCTGGCCTCTGCGACAAAGTCTACCAATTTTTCAAACACCTCGCCGCTGATTTCGATGTTGATGGGTTTACCCACGGGAGGACCTGCCGCCTGCTTTCCAACCGTTATCTGAACACCGGGAAACTGCTCTGAATAGTCCCGGATCTCGTCCATGATTCGGTTGGTGTTGATACCATCCCGAAACTGATACTCCACAAAAGCCAAGGTAATTTTTGCTTTGTGGGGTGTTGCAGCACCACTAGGGCCCTCCATGGCGTCGCCGGTTCCCTCGCCGATTTGGGTAATGACGGATTCGATGATTGACCCATAGGGTGCCAACACATCGGCCAGACCCTGTTCATATTGCTTGATAAACAAGTTGGTCGCCTCAATATCGGTACCTATTGGCTTCTCGAGATACACATTTACCAAAGCGGGTTGGTTATCGGGAAAAAACAGCACCTTCGGAGCTCTTATACCTAGTAAGGCAATGGAAAAGACCAACAAGAACAGCGTACCTAAGAAAAACCAAATTGGGTTTCTACCCTTTAGCGCAAATACCAATGTCCTCTCATAAATACTTTCCAAAAATGCCAAAAACACATTTTGAAACCATACGATCGCCCTGCGCATCAGGAACACATTTACCAAGGTCAACAACGCGATCAACACCAGGATATTGGCAAAAACAATGTAGCCTGGGAAGTAAAACAAAACACCTATCGCGCCGAGTACGGCCGCAAAAATAACCTGCTTACGCTTGGGTCTGTCTTTGGTCAAATCCTGTACCTTCATGTACATGGCCGTGAGCACCGGATTGATCACCAACGCAACAAACAAAGAGGAAGATAGAACGATAATCAAGGTAATGGGCAGGTATTTCATAAACTCCCCGACAATATCATCCCAAAACGCCAGGGGAAGAAACGCCGCCAACGTGGTGGCCGTGGAAGTAATAATAGGCCATGCCACCTCCCCAACTCCCTCTTTGGCAGCCTGAATGGAAGACTTGCCTTCCTGCATCAAACGGTAGATGTTTTCCACTACCACGATTCCGTTGTCCACCAACATCCCCAATGCCAGTATCAAGGAAAACAACACCATCAGATTCAGGGTGATGCCTAGGGAGTTCAAAACGAGAAAGGAGATAAACATGGACAGCGGTATCGCGATCCCCACAAAGAGTGCGTTTCGGAATCCCAAAAAGAACATCAGTACCAACACCACAAAAATAACCCCTAAAATAATACTGTTTTCCAAGTCCTTAACCTGTGCGCGGGTAGTCTTTGATTGGTCGTTGGTGATGGAAATTTCAAGATCGTCCGGGAACCGCTGCGCCTGGGCCTTTTCGATAATCCGTTTGATTTCATCGGAAGCGTCCAGTAGATTCTCCCCACTTCTCTTCACCACGTTGACGGTTACCACGGGAAGCTGCTTGCTGCGCGCATAGCTTTCCCTTTCTTTAAAGGTATCCCTGACGATGGCAACATCCCGAAGGTACACGATCTTACTCTCTTCGGTCTTTACGATCACATCCTCTAAGTCGGAAGCCTTCTCAAACTCTCCCGTGATTCGGAGGGAACGTCTGAAATCCCCGGCAAGGAGATTACCTCCGGATATGGTTATATTTTCCGCCCTTACCGCATCGGAAATATCCGAGAAGGTCACACCCATGGCCTCCATTTTGTAAATATCGGCGTCGATCCGGATTTCACGCTCTACCGTTCCGCGGAGCTCAGCCTTGGAAACCTGCGGTAACTTTTCGATTTCATCTTCCAAAAACTCGCCAAATTTCTTCAGCTCTACCTCTGAATAGTCCCCCGAGATATTGATGTTCATGATGGGAAAATCGGATGTATTGATTTCTATCACATCCGGATCCCTATCCAGATCGGTAGGTAATTCGCTCTTCGACTTGTCTACCGCGTCCTTCACATCCTGCAAGGCCTTGGAAATTTCGACATTTGGGTTGAACTCCACAACAATGGACGAAAAGTCTTGGACAGAGGTGGAGCGGATGTCTTTGATGTTATTGATAGACTTCAATTCCTTCTCAATCGGCCTGGTTATCAGGTTCTCCATATCCACGGGTGAATTGCCCGGATAGGCTGTACCTACGTATACGGTAGGAATGACCACCTCCGGAAAACTCTCCTTCGGCATGGTGGTATACGCAAACACCCCCAAAAACGCTATGATCAGGGTAAGTATTACCACAGAGGTTCGGTTGCTGACCGCTAACGTGGACAGCCCAAACTCCCTAATTATTTCCTTTTTAGAATTATCCTCCATGATTTGAAATTATGAGGTCGCAATTTTTACCGGTGTGTTGTTGCCCACTTCGCGAAAGCCTTTGTCCACGAGCTGCTCGCTTCCTGCCAATCCCTCCAGTATTTCGGTCTGATCGCCTTGGGTCATACCTCTCCTGATATACCGTTTTACCGCACTGCCCTGCTCTACCACAAACACGTAATCGCCCTTGTTGTCCTGCAGGATCAGATAACTCGGTATGACGACAGCGTCGTCTTTATGGTAATCATTTATGCGCAATACAGAAATCATGTTTGGCTTCACCAAGGGCAATTTTGGCAGAAACACTTCTACCTTAAACGTGCGGTTGTTGGGATTGATGACGGATCCTACCGCGCTGACTTTGGTCTCCAACCTTCGGTCAATCGACGGGAAAACAACCTCCACCGAATCGCCTTTTTGCAACACACCCACATAGCGCTCAGACACATCGCCTTCTATAAACAAATCGCTATCGCCCACGAAATTGATCATGGGAGACCCCGGCTGTACCAGCTCCCCTAAACGCACCATCACTGTCTCGACAGTTCCATCAAAAGGCGCCCGTACTTCTGTACGATCCTTTTGTGTCTGCAGGGATGCCAGCGACTTTTCAAGGTTTTCCTTTCGGTTCTTCACCTCCAAAAACTGGATTTCCGTACCGATCTCCTGTTCCCATAGCCTCTTTTGCCGCTGATACAAGACCTCTGCGAGCTCCAATTGGCTCTTTAGCTCATCGATGTTCCGATCCACTGCCTCGGCATCAATCCTAGCCAGTACCTGGCCTCGCTTTACCTGCATGCCTTCTACCGCAGAAACCTCCTGCAGTCTACCGGCCACTTCAGCACTGATGTTTACGTTCTTTTTGGAAAGGACGGAGCCGGTCACCTCCACAAAGTGGGCAAAATAACCCTTTCTGGGGCTCAGCGTAGTTACCAGCACCTCTTTACGCTGTGCTTTACCAAACGCCGGATCCATCGCCGCTATCTCCGCGGTCAACGCGTCTATTTTTACCTTTAGTTCGGCTGCCTCCTTTTGGTACTGCTCTAATTCAGCCTTTTTAAGATCGATGTTCTCGGCCTTTTTTTCGCAGGCAAATGACACCGACAGAAGTGTCACAATGAAAAGTACATGATATTTCTTCATCTGTTTTATAAGTGTTTTTTCAATGGTCAGAACCTATTCCCTTACCAAGTTGGTATGGAACCCATTCATGTCATTCTCCTTTGGGGAACTTCTCGAATGGGCAGTTGATTATTTGATTTTTTGATCTGCAGTTATTTTAAAATACCCAGTGATTTTTCAACCTCAACCTGAGCGACCAACGCATCGTACAACGCCGAATAGTAATTGGTTTCGGCCTCCTTCAAAGCAGCATCTGCTTCCACCAGCTCAAAATTAGAACCCACTCCCTCCTGATATTTGATCTTCGTCATGTTAAACACCTCGCTGGCAAGCTCGCGGTTTTCGCGCTGAACCTCCAAGGCCCGAATGGCATTCATCAGGTTTTGCTTGGACTGCAATGCTTCTACCTTGATACTCTGCTCGGTGTTAAACTTCAGGTTTTCCAACTGCCGAATCTGCACCCGGTTCTGCTGGATCGCATAACTCTTTCTAAATCCATCAAATATGGGAATGCTCATCCTTACCCCAGCAAAGGAGGAAGAAAACCAGCGATCGGCTTGATAAACATTCCTGAAATCCTGTGCACCGGTGACCCGCTGAAAGGTTCCGAAAGCGGTCACATTGGGAATGTACTGAACCTGGTTGTTTTTCAGATCCAACGTAGCCAGTTCAATGTTTTTTTCCAGCTGATTTATTTCGACCCGATTGGATATTTCCCCCTCCAAAAGCGAGTAGACCGCACCGTCTTCCAACGCCATATTATCCAACGACTCCTCTAAAAACACCTCATACTCAAAGGGAACCCCTAGCTGCAATTTCAACAGCTGTTTGCTCACTTCAATGGCTGAAATCAATCGGTCAAATTCAGTAGAAACGTTATTGTACTGTACCTTGATTCGGGAAATATCCAACTTCTCGGCAAAACCCGCTTCGTACATGGCAGTGGTCTCATCCAATAGCTGCTTCAAGCGCCTGAGGTTACTCTCTATCAGCCCTTTTCGCTCTTCATTTACCAAGACGGTATAATAGGCCTTTTTGACATTTTCGATCACGTCAATCTCAGCCTTTTCCTTATCAAAATCCGTTAACTGCTTTAGGGTTCTGGCCGCCTTCAACCCCACGAAATAAGACCCGTTGAAAATCATCTGCTCCACGGTAGAAGTTAGGCTCGACTGGTAATTAACCGCAAACGGGAGCACTGAGATGTCCGAAGGCTGATCATTTGCGGGAGGTCCTCCTGGATCTCCGTTTCCACCACCGCCTATAAAGTCACCCGCCTCCGCAGGAAGGATCAATAAGGGTGGCTGGAGGTTTTTGGTAAATTCCAACGTACTGCTTATCTGGGGCAGGCCTTGGGCGCGTTGCTCGCCGATGGTCCCCTTCGAAATAAGCACTTCCAATTGGGCATTCTTTGCCTCTACATTGTTTTCCAATGCATAGCGAATGCTCTCCTCCAATGTAAGGCGAATCGCCTCCTGCGCAAAAAGCCTGCCCGGCAGATGCCAAAGCAGCGTGCATAGAATCAAAATTACCGGTCGTTTGTCTATCATATTCTTTAAAGCTGATGGTTCATTTGTTCCTGGTAGGCTATCCTACCCTTCTCCGTAAAAATCCCATAAAGGAAATGTTCAAACATTTGTAGCTGAATATCTGCGAGATTTACCCTGGCCGGATTAAATCTTGATGGATCCAGAAGGAGCGAAATTTGCTCCAAACGCATCAGGGCCAATAGCTTGGAGTCGATTTCCGGTCTGAAATACCCAAGCTCCTTTCCCCGCTCCATCAATTCCTCCAAGTTTTTGAGCGCATACTCTTCCTTAAACTGCTCAAAAAGAGCCCAACTGTCCGGGTAGTATCGCTTGATCTCATTCAATACCATCGGATGCATATCCGTAAACCGCTCACGCAAAAACTTGGAAAACTCAATAAGGTGTTCGATAACCCCATCTGCGTCCACCTCCATGTCCTTGAGCTTACAGGCATTTTTTTCCAACTCCCGGAAAAAAGTCTCATATACCAGCTCCTTTTTATCTGTAAACTCCTGGTAAATGGTCTTCTTTGAAATACCCGCTTCCCGCGCAATACGGTCCATCGTTACCGACTTTATGCCGCTGGCTGAAAATTCCCTAATGGCTACCGCAATGATCTTGTCCCTTGTCTCCAAACTTCCTTCTGCTAAATATCAGACCAAAAAACCTCGGAAACCAGCAGAAGGTTCATAGTTTCCGTAGTTTTTAACCGGAATTTTGAAGCAACATACACGATCATTTCAGTCATGAACAAAATATTAAACCAATAAAAAACATATTTACCAAATAAAAAAACAACCCCGAGCAACCTATCAAATCATTGAACTTATTTCCCAACCTGAAAAAATTAGCGATTTTTTTTCCCCGTGCCGTTTTGATACACCTAATGATTACAGATCCCGGCGAATCCGTATGTCCGATATCGGGCATAAAAATTAAAATCTGCCTCGAATCCGGTCATTTAGCGAAGCCTACCAACGACTAATGGAAATACTTGGCAAATCACCTACCTATTTTATACCGCTTTTGCTACATTTGTGGCTCAAAAGTCGCCATTCAATCCACGCTGATATGATTATCTTTTTCCAATCATCTGAAAACATCTTTTACGCACTCAGTACCCAGAAACCACTAAACCAAGAAGAAACAGAACGGTTGAGCTGGCTTTTTGGAGGAGCAAAAAGGCGAACGGAAAAAGAAATCACCGGTACTTTCGTTGGTCCCAGAAGGGAAATGATCACCCCTTGGTCGACAAATGCCGTCGAGATCGCGGCAAACATGGGGTTTGTGGGCATAGGTCGAATTGAACAATTTGAGAAAGTGGCCGATGGGTATTCCTATGACCCCATGCTCCAAGCGAGCTATCCCCGATTGGACCAGGAACTTTTCACGGTTGCCATTAAAGCTGACCCAGTGGTGCAGGTAAGCGACATCGCTGCCTACAATCAGCAGGAGGGGCTGGCACTCAGTGATGAGGAAGTCAGCTACTTGGAGCATGTGAGTAAGGAACTGGGCAGGCCCTTGACAGACAGCGAGGTTTTCGGCTTCAGTCAGGTCAATTCGGAGCATTGCCGCCACAAGATTTTCAACGGTACCTTTCGAATCGACGGAGTTGAGAAAGAGGAGACCCTCTTTCAGTTGATAAAAAAAACATCCAAAGCAAACCCCAACCGGATTGTCTCGGCCTACAAGGACAACGTTGCCTTTGTAAAAGGCCCGGTGGCAACCCAGTTTGCCCCCAAGTCCCAGGACAAACCGGATTTCTTTGATATTACACCTGTAGAAACGGTACTGTCCCTGAAGGCAGAAACACACAATTTCCCAACGACTGTGGAACCTTTTAACGGTGCGGCCACCGGAACCGGAGGCGAAATCCGCGACAGGATGGCAGGAGGGATCGCTTCTATCCCCTTGGCCGGCACAGCGGTATACATGACCTCCTATGCGAGGACTGAAGCTGAGCGCCCTTGGGAAAAAGATCAGCCCTCCAGAAAGTGGCTCTACCAAAGCCCGGAAGAAATACTGATAAAAGCGTCCAATGGCGCAAGTGATTTCGGAAACAAATTTGGGCAGCCACTGATCTGTGGCAGTGTGCTCACATTCGAACATCAAGAAGGTGAGAGACATTATGGATTTGACAAGGTAATCATGCTCGCGGGCGGTGTCGGATTCACCCGCGCGCCCTACAGCCAAAAACAGAAACCCTCCAAGGGAGATCAGATCGTCGTGATGGGAGGCGACAATTACCGCATAGGCATGGGGGGAAGCGCCGTTTCTTCCGTGAATACCGGGCAATTCAGCAATGCCATCGAGCTCAATGCCGTGCAACGATCCAACCCCGAAATGCAAAAGCGAGTGGCCAATGTCATCCGTGCCATGGCCGAAAGCGATGAAAATCCGATTATTTCAATTCACGACCACGGTGCCGGAGGACACCTGAACTGCCTGTCCGAATTAGTGGAAGAAACCGGCGGAAGGATATATATCGATAAACTCCCCGTTGGCGATCCTACCCTTTCCGCAAAAGAAATCATTGGAAATGAATCCCAAGAACGGATGGGTTTGGTCATTCGTAAGGAAGACGCTGACACACTAAAGCGCATCGCTGAACGGGAAAGGGCTCCCTTCTATCAGGTGGGAGAAACCACCGGTGACATGCACTTTTCATTCGAAAACCAGAAGACGGGAGAAAAGCCGGTAGATTGGCAGCTGACCCATATGTTTGGGTCCTCTCCAAAGACTGTCCTAGAAGACAATGGAGATACCACATCCTTTCCGGCCCTTTCCTACTCCCCCGAAGATTGGCAGGAATACCTCCGCGAGGTGATCCAGCTGGAAGCCGTCGCTTGCAAGGATTGGTTAACCAACAAGGTAGACCGTTCGGTAACAGGAAGGGTTGCCAAACAACAAACCACCGGTGCCATACAGCTGCCCCTGAACAACGTGGCCGTGATGGCACTGGATTTTGACAGCGACCGTGGTATTGCTACTTCGATTGGCCATGCACCCGTAGCAGCACTTGCCAGTCCGGAAAAAGGTTCCAGGTTGGCAATAGCCGAAGCATTGACCAACCTGGTGTGGGCTCCTATCGAAGATGGCTTGACCGGTATATCACTAAGCGCAAACTGGATGTGGCCGGCCAAAAACCCGGGCGAAAACGACCGCCTTTACCGTGCCGTGGAAGCGGTCAGTGAATTTGCCATCTCACTGGGCATAAATATTCCTACCGGAAAAGATTCGCTTTCGATGACGCAGAAGTATCCGGACGGCAAGACCGTCTACTCGCCCGGTACGGTCATCATTTCCACTGTAGGTGAGTGTGCTGACATAACAAAGATCGTCACCCCCGACCTCAAAGATGTAGCGGGTACTGAGGTAATCTGGATCGACTTTTCCGGTGATTCGCCCCAACTTGGAGGAAGCAGTTTTGCACAACTATTGAACCAAATTGGCAATGAGGTACCGGATATCCTCGATGCGGCTTACTTCGCGAAAGCATTTGGAACCATTCAAAAGCTGGTGCTATCCGGGGATATCCTCGCAGGGCACGACATTTCCGCGGGCGGCATGATCACCTCCCTGTTGGAAATGTGCTTCCCAAGCGAATACCTAGGCTTGGACATCGATATTTCCGCATGGTCTGAAGATATCTGCACCGTCCTCTTTTCCGAAAACCCGGGCGTATTGATCCAGGTTGATTCGGGCCTGAACCTCGCAGATCGATTGACAAAGGCCGGACTCGTGGCCAGAAAACTCGGTAAGGTAACGAGAAACGGAAAACTGACCCTCCATCCAGCTGACCAAGAATTTGACATCCACTCACTACGGGAATACTGGTTTAAATCATCCTACTTGTTGGACAGAAAGCAGAGTGGTGCCGAGCTTGCCCTTGCCAGATATAAAAACTTTGCCCAGCAGCCGCTGAACTACCAGCTATCAGCTAACTGGAATGGCAGTTACGAACACTTGGGATTAAACCCAAAACGCAAAGAGCCCAGTGGAATCCGGGCTGCTATCATTCGGGAAAAGGGAGTGAATGGTGACCGTGAAATGGCCTATGCACTATGGTTGGCAGGATTCGACGTCAAAGACGTACACATGACCGACCTCATTTATGGAAGAGAAACGTTGGAGGATATACATATGATCGTCTTCGTGGGCGGATTCTCCAACTCCGATGTACTTGGATCTGCCAAAGGATGGGCTGGGGCATTTTTGTACAATGAAAAAGCCAAGCAGGCGTTGGATGCCTTCTATGCCAGAAAGGACACGCTGAGTCTGGGTGTTTGCAATGGCTGCCAACTGATGGTTGAATTGGGTCTACTGTACCCAAACCATGCTACCCCTGCCAAAATGCTTCACAACGACAGTCACAAATTTGAGTCGACCTTCGTAAATGTGACCGTTCCAGAAAATCAGTCCGTGATGTTTGGATCGCTTTCCGGCCAACGGCTTGGCGTTTGGGTAGCTCATGGTGAAGGCAAGTTTCACCTCCCCATGCCTAAAGAAGAATACGCATTTGCACTCCAATACAGCTATTCAGCCTATCCTGGAAACCCCAACGGGTCTGACTATGCGACTGCGGGCATTGTCTCCAAAGACGGTCGTCATTTGGCCATCATGCCCCACATCGAGCGCTCACTATTCACTTGGAACTGGCCTTATGTTGGTTCCTCCCTGAAAGGACAGCCACTGACTCCCTGGATACAGGCATTTATAAATGCGAAAAATTGGCTGGAAAATAGCCCAAAAGAAGTCTAGTCAATGACTGGACTTCTAAAATTTTCAGAGCCTGCCGGAAGGCTACGAAACGCCTGAATAATGAATGATTGGCCTCTTCGTACTTTTGCTACAAGCTCATATTGTAACCACCAAAACGGCGTAGATTGTAGGTGAGTGTTAGCATAAAATACTGTTGCAGCACTTGGGTTCTAACATCCTCCACAAATACGTCCGTCACATTTCGATCTATGCTGGTATTTTGATTTAGCAGGTCAAAAATCGTTAACTTTATTTCTGTCTTTCTGCTTGGCGGAATCCTAAAGCCTATTTCGGTATTTACCAACAAAATGGATTGGTCAAAGTCCTCTCCTAACCCGGAGTATACCAGGTGATTTGTACTGCCCCCAATAAACAGGCCTCCCACAAAATTCCAGAAAAGGTCTGCCCTCGTACTGTGGGTGTAGAAGTTGTTGTTCAAGTCCGGCTGTAAACTACTGCTGACCATCGTATAGGTTCCGGTAGATGAGAGATTGAAATCAACCCGCTCGTTGATATTACTGCTCAGATTGATACCCTGAGACAATCCGGTATTTCTGTTGAAATTCTTCGATCCATTGATGATACCCGGCCGGTTGTTCATCCGTAAGCCTGAATTTACGCTTAGATTACTCTTCATAAACTTCAGCGGAAAACCATAGCTCATGTGTCCCCTTGTAAACCAATAATTGTCCAAGTTTACCGGACGACTATACTGTCCTCCCTGGGGCAACAGCACCTCGCCTTGAAGCAAGGTATCCCTGTTGGCCACAAAGGTTTCGTTTCCGATGAAGCTATTCCTGAAATTACCGTAGACGAAAACCATGAATGACCGGTTGGTCTCCGGATTGATCCTACGGAAGCGAACAAACATTCGGTGACTATACTCTTGGTCCAGATCAGGATTTCCATTGGATACCTGAAGCGGGTTGGAATTACTGATTACATCCTGCAACTGTCGGATGGTTGGGGCGGTAGTTTGGGTGTTGTAGTCTACCCGGAGGCTACTGAGCTCTCCCACTTGATAATTGACCACCAATCGGGGAAGCACGTTGGTGAAGTCCCGCTGGGTATTTTCAAAACCAGGGAATAGCCGATCACTGTCGATCTTCGCGGATTGGAAATCCAAATTGGAGAAAACCGAAACCTTCTCCGACCGGAAGCTGTATCCAACACCGGCCCATTGCGTCATGTAGCCATTTTCAAAAATGTTGGTTAGCGCGCTGTCCAATCGGATGATCCCACTTTCCTGCTCCCTGGCAGTCACCTGTTGATCCGTGTCCGAGAGATTGTTGGTAATTCTGTAATTGAACCTCAGATTTGACTTCTCGCCCAAGGGTTCGAAAAAATTCACACTTGCACTGTAATACAAACTGTTATACGTGTTCCTTCTAAACTGGATGAGGCTATCCAGTCTATTTGACAGGTAGTTTTCGTTTACCGCGACCAGATCCGAATTGCTCTTGCTATCGTAGGTACTGGTGTACAAGCTGGTAGAGAGGGCCCTACCTTTTTTTGCAAACCGATACCGATAAATGAAAGAGTTACCAAAATTCATCGATTCGCGGGTATGATCGGTGATATTGTCGTTCCGGCTTATGGGATTATCTCGGTCGAACAAATTGACAGCGTCCCGAATATTGGTGGAGTTACTCTTATCGTATCCAAAACGCGGCCTTAGGATGATCGCGTGGCGCTCATTTATTTTGTAGTCGATGCGGACGTTCATACGGTGGCTCTGCGTGACCGTTTGGCTATAACGGCTTTCGTTGTACAATTGCAGGCTGTCATTCGGAAGTATATACTCCCTAGAAGAAAGGCGGTTTAGTACGTTATCCCTGTTATTGAAAAAATAGCTACCCGTCACCTTCATCTTTTCATCTAGGTATTCATCGGAAAAATTCACCCCCAGCGCGTTTGTATTCGTAATGCCCGGCAGATTTCCTACCGTAAGGTCACTTCCGCCCCCTCGCCTACTATCGTCGGTTTCTAGATTCCCCAATTCATCAGAGCCAAAATTCTGCTGGTTGATATTATTGCTCAACCCCAAAATAGACAATCGTTGCGGGCCGTTGAAAAGATTCAACGCTCCGCCCGCGAGGTAATTTCCATCTGTGCCGTAGCCTCCGTAGAATTTGCCAAACCTCCCGGCCCTTTTGTCCGGCTTGGTTATGATATTGATCGTTTTGATAGTTTCTCCGTCATCAACCCCTGTAAGCTGTGCCTCATCGCCCCGTCTGTCTAAAAACTCTACCCGTTCGATGACCTCTGCGGGCAGGTTCTTTAGTGCGGCCGCAGGATTATCCCCAAAGAAAGGGCGGCCATCCACCAGTATTTCCTTCACTTCTTCTCCTTGGACCTGAATCACCCCGTTCTGAATGACCACGCCGGGCATTTTTCGCACCAGCTCATCGGCATCGGCTTCGGGACGGGTTTTAAATGCCGCAGCATTAAATGCGACCGTATCGCCACGTACCTCACCGCCGAGCGCATCCGCAGAAATTTCAAATGCCTCCAGTTCCTGTCCATCACTTTCAATTTCGAAGGTTCCGAGCAGCGTTCCAGTCGGAGCTTTCATCTTTTCGCGAAATGTCTTATATCCAATGAAGGAAACCTCTACGAAAAACTCGGATTCACTTGGCTTTTTGATTCGAAAGGAGCCATCAAAATCGGTGTAGGTGGAACTTAGGGTTTCACCGTCGTCCGTCTTCAAAAACACGTAGGCTCCAAAAAGCTCATCCTTAGTCTGTTTATCCAACACCTTGCCTGTAAAAAACTCCTGCCCTAGAACCTGGTTGGAAAAGCATATAAGAAAGAAAAAAAAGAAATACTTTGACATCAATGGGTAAATTTGCAATGAATACGATAAATTTTCAGCAAGTTGGACAACGCCTCCCCGCTTACCTATTTGTTTTATGTTAAAGCCCTATTCAGGTGTTATATGGTCATTTTGTGGGTTGCTTCCGGCAAATAAAATTGAGGGTAGAAATTTTTAGAAAAAACACAAATCCGAAGCAATCACCAAATAAACCACTGATAATTATCCATTTGTGTGAAACCTGCAATATAAAGTGGCCCATGAAGCCTCTCTGCATCGAAATTTTACAAAATTTGACGCAAAATGAATTTGCATTAAAAAAAAAGACGTCCTACATTTGTGACACCAAAGCCGAAAGCGGGGTAAATTGACCGATGGTGTAACTGGCAACACGTCTGATTTTGGTTCAGAAGAGTCTAGGTTCGAGCCCTAGTCGGTCAACATTTAAAGAGTATAACGGTGAGAGGGCGTCAAAAGCGCCCTTTTTGCGTTATTTGGGTTATATGGCTCGGGTTGATTTTTTGAATAGCTTGGTTCAATATGCATAAAATACGCCAGCCAGATATACCTTTTTATAAACGCATCCGGCCCGGCAGAAGCGCGAGGCGCTACGCTACCTCTCTGTACTTTTAGAAAAAAAAGAAACCGACCTGAATTTCTATTGGCCTCTTGAAACTAAATACAAGACGATTTCGGCCATTTCCGGAGGTAGTATGGGCGTTTTTGTCAATTATAGGATTGGTGGGTTTAATGGAAATAAGCCCCGAGGGCGAAATATCGCCAGCGGTGGAAATAGCTCCTTCGGGCGGGATTGAGCGAGGTGGTGGGGTTTAGTCGTTTTGGGTTATTTCCTTAAATTGTGGTTCTGAGCCGATGGGATAGATCCATTCCATGTGGCTGGGGAAAATAAGATGCTTTCTTTCTATGCTCGAAAGGAAGCGGTGATCTATAAGCCAGTCTTTTAGGTCTGTACGCTCGTCTACGTCAAATCGGGTAACGATATGATAGAAAAGGAACACCCGTTCCCACTGACCCATACCAGCCTCAACCGCGTCAAGATATTTCTCTAGACCGTTATCCATCATGTACCTGAAGAGGTAGTAATAGGATCGTTGGTAGGAACCAAAAGACGTTTCACGGAGAGCTGTACGGATTAAAAACGCCACCTCATTTTTAAGAAGAGGGTATTCAGGTTCCTTCATCGCAAAAAACAGATTCCATACTCCTTCCAACTCAAGCCTCATGGGAACCCAATTATATCCATGGTTTTTTAGAAAAATGTCTGCTTGAACAATATCTCTAGGATATTTCCATGCGTCTATCCTTCCAGACATCCAATTTATTAAATGATCAAAATAGAGGTGAAAGGCTTTATCTCCGGTTTCTGTTTGTTCCTCCAATCTAAAAACAACAGAATTCCTAATAAGAAAATGCTGTTCCAATATCCTGAAAAAGGTCTGAACTATAGAGTCCTCTTTCATTTGTTTGATTTGCTTATTCAGCGCCCTTGCCTGTTTTTTTAATTGGGTGGTGGATTTCTTCATCTCATCCCTATTATCCCGTAGCTCTTGTTGCTGATAGATGAGCTGGAGGCGCTGGCCTAGGAAGGCGACGAAGATGAGGATTACACCTGTAAGGGAAGCAAGGGTTACCGAGATGCCAACTGCGTAGTCATGGGTATTATTTGGAAAAATGCTATGTACCCAAATATGGCATCTGGAATAAATATAAAACGAGCCAACCGAAAGTAAGGCTAAAATGCCCGCAAGGGGTGTCAACACATAAATGGAGATATTCAGTACTTTCTCCTTACCTTCCCACCGTTTCTGTTTCTTACTTGATGCTTTATCCTCTTTGCCCATCGTTTTTTAGGAACAATATAAGCCAAATCGCCCGGATTTATGGTGTACGGAGGCAATTGCTGCACGTGAAATCCTAGTAGGGCCAATTTGTACATAAGCCTTAAACCTACCACTAGTGAAACCGAAACGGGCGATCCTTACTTTATATAAAATTCTGGTTAAGTTCGCTTGCCGCCATGACCAGAATCTTTACCTCTCCCCGTCTCGGTGGCGGACGTCGGCAAGCTTGCAGCGTACAGACCCATAGCCCTTTCTATTTGCCGGGAGAAATCCCTTTAGTTCTATTCCGATCGGCCGATGTAGCATTTTTCCCGGTCAAATGCAGATTAGCCCTGTCCCCGACTGCGACGGCCAACGATTAATATCTGATGCGATCCCTGTCAATTTGTCCGATTTTTGCTAATTTTGCTTGCTCGCGAATGTTCTCCCATGGAAGAGTTGATCAAAGACATAGATATATTACCCGCTGAAGACGCGCAGGCATGCGAATACAAGGTGACCAAAGAAGAAAACACCGGAAGGTCCAAAAAGCTCTACATTGAAAGTTACGGCTGCCAGATGAATTTTTCGGACAGTGAAATCGTCGCATCCATAATGAAAGAGCATGGCTTCGATACCACGTCTTCGTTTGAAAAGGCCGATGTGATATTTTTAAATACCTGCTCCATAAGAGACAAGGCCGAACAGACCGTACGTAAGCGCCTGCAGCAATTCAATCAGGTCAAAATCAACCGCCCGGATCTTACCATTGGTGTGTTGGGGTGTATGGCCGAACGCCTTAAGGAGAAATTGCTCGAAGAGGAGCAGCTCGTGGACGTCGTAGTGGGCCCAGATGCCTACAGGGATCTGCCCCACCTGGTGATGGCCGCCGAAGATGGGCAAAAAGGTGTAAACACCTTTCTATCTCGAGAGGAAACCTACGCGGATATTTCACCCGTGCGCCTGAATTCAAACGGCGTTTCTGCGTTCATCTCCATCATGCGTGGCTGTGACAACATGTGTTCGTTTTGCGTGGTGCCCTTTACCCGAGGAAGAGAACGAAGCAGGGATCCCTTCTCCATCGTACGCGAAGCCGAAGCTTTGGTAGCTCAAGGTTATAAAGAGGTAACCCTTTTGGGGCAAAACGTGGACAGCTACAAATGGTCTCCCGAAGAGAACAACAAAGCCCGACTGAACAAACTGGATGCTCCTCAAACGGAAATTGTAAATTTCGCTAACTTACTGGAAATGGTTGCCCAGGTAAGTCCTCTCCTGAGGGTTCGGTTTTCCACCTCGCATCCCAAGGATATCACCGATGAGGTGCTTTACACGATGAAGAGGTACGACAATATCTGCAAATACATTCACCTGCCTGTTCAAAGTGGCAACTCCCGAATTCTGGAGCTCATGAACCGAACCTACGACAGGGAATGGTATTTGGAGCGTGTAGCGAAAATAAGGGAAATATTGGGAGAGGAATGCGGCATTTCTTCCGATATGATCGCGGGATTTTGCTCCGAAACTGAATCGGAACACCTGGATACGCTAAGCATGATGGACATGGTGGAATACGACTTTTCCTACATGTTCTATTATTCGGAGCGACCGGGCACCTTGGCCGCCAAAAAATACGCCGACGACATTCCGCTGGAAACCAAAAAACGCCGTCTTCAGGAAATCATCGAGAAGCAAAACCAGCTTTCGCTGAAGAGAAACAAAATGGATATAGGCAAATCTCAGGAAATCCTGATAGAAGGCACCTCCAAACGGTCCCCAGATTTCCTTAAGGGACGTAATACGGCAAACAAAGTAGTGATTGTACCGAAAGGAAACCTAGGAATCGGGCAATACGTCACAGTAAAGATAACAGATTGCTCATCGGCAACGCTCTTCGGTGAGGTAGTCGGATAATTGCCCGTTTATTATGATGATGATTAGTGACGCGGAGATTCTGGGTGTAAAGCAGCGCTTTGGCATCATTGGGAACAGTCCCCTGCTAAACCATGCCATTCAGGTAGCCATGCAGGCTTCTCCTACCGACATGACCGTATTGATCACCGGTGAAAGCGGGAGCGGAAAGGAATCTTTTTCCAAAATCATCCATTCGCTCAGCACCCGAAAACACGGTAAATTCATAGCCATCAACTGCGGTGCGATACCCGAGGGAACGATTGATTCCGAATTGTTTGGCCACGAAAAAGGATCCTTTACCGGTGCGTACGAGGCCAGAAAGGGATATTTTGAAGTAACCGACGGGGGATCGATCTTTTTGGACGAGATTGGGGAGATGCCGTTGGGAACGCAGGCTAGACTCCTGAGGGTATTGGAGAACGGCGAGTTTATCAAGGTAGGCTCCTCGAAAGTACAAAAAACAGATGTCCGGGTCATCGCCGCTACCAATGTAAACCTATTGAAAGCGGTGGAAAAGGGGAAATTCCGCGAAGACCTGTATTACCGACTGAACACGGTACCCATTTATGTGCCTCCGCTACGACAGCGTGGTGACGACATCATTCTTCTGTTTCGTAAATTTTCTTCCGATTTCTCTGACAGATACCAGGTAAAGCCCATATCGCTGACCGATGAAGCAAAAGCCTTGCTTTTGAAGTTCCCATTTCCGGGAAATATTCGCCAACTCAAAAATTTGGCGGAACAGATCTCCCTGCTGGAATCCACCCGTGAAGTGGATGCAGAAACTCTTGCCAAGTACCTTCCCAGTACCACATACAATTTGCCCGCTTCGCTGCCAAGCCAAAGCTTTGGGTCTGATAAACAGGATTTTTCGGAACGAGAGCTTTTGTACAAGGTTCTTTTTGACATGAAAAAGGACATGACAGAACTCAAAAAGATGGTGTTGGAATCATTCCAATCGGGGGGGCTCAATCAAGCCATCATTAAAAAACACCAGGGATTGTTCGAGGATATGGACATGCAAGTAGATAACTTCCCCTCCGAGGAATCGCTGTCCCCGAACCTTCCGCTCGTACTGGAAAATCTTCCGGAAAAAGAAACGCAGGACATCAACCTAGCCAAAAGGGAATATAAAGAGGAGATCATCGAGGATATAGCCCATGAGGAAGACGACCACTCGCTTTCGATCGAAAAAAAGGAAAAAGAGCTGATCATCCGCGCCCTTAGAAAACACGGGAACAAACGAAAATATGCAGCACAGGATTTGGGGATCTCTGAGAGAACCCTCTACCGAAAAATCAAACAATATGACATTGAGGAATAAGCCCTGTTTGGCATCGTTGGTTTCCATCTGCTTAGGTTTCCTGTTGATATCGTGCAGGGTAGAGTATAGCTTTACGGGAACCACACTTGACTATAACATTACCAAGACATTTTCTGTCGAAAACTTCTTCAATGATTCCGGCGGGGGACCGGCAAATATGGGGCAGCTATTTACAGAAAACCTCAAGGACTATTTTCAACGAAACACCCAATTGGAGTTAATTCGAAACAATGGGGATCTGCAGTTTTCGGGGGCAATAAGCCGATACACAATCACACCGCAGGCCACCGTATCCAGTCAAAGTCCCACCCAACCGGACCGTGCCGGTCAGATGAGAATCACCATAGGCGTAGAGGTGGAATTTGTCAATCTGGCAGATGAATCGGAAAACATGAAGCGAACCTTTTCGTTTTTTCAAGACTATGATCCCCGCAATACCTCCTTGCTTCAAGTGGAAACCGATTTAGTGGAGGTTATTTTCGAGAATATCATTCAAGATGTGTTTACTTCCACGGTTGCAAACTGGTGATTTTACCGTATAAATTTTTATCTTTAGGGAAAACAATCTTAATACCGTGACGCCACAGGAACTTTTGAGGATAATAAATAGAGGAAATACCCTTGACGACGGAGATTTGGCCAAAGCACGGCAACTGGCAGATGAATTTCCATATTTTTCAATTCCGCAAATAGTGGCAGCAAAAGCGGCTGCACGGACAGAAAACGAAAATGCCCCCTTCTATATTTCGCAGGCGGCTATCCGGGTGCCAAACCGAAGCCGACTAAAGAAGCTGATTTACGAGGAATGGACATTCATCCCTGTACCTACATTTACCCCGGAACGCATTCCATCGGATGAACCGTTACCCACACCGATGGAGCAAACGGAGGTACCGGAGGATTTGGTTGCTGACCCATCGACGTTGAAAGAGGAATCCATCGAGCCAACCCAACCTGATGAGTCGCCTTCGGCAGGACCAGTGGCAAACAGAATGGACATCTTAAAGCAACTGGAAGAAAACCTCTCAAAGCTCCAAAAAAACGGATTGGAAAACCCTTCGGAACCAAAAAGTTCACAGCCTGCCAACCAAACCCAGTCTACAGATGAACTGATTGAATCTATCAAAAAACGGGAAAAGAAAGAAATATCCAACGACAAAGGGCGGGAGCAAATAGAGATAATAAGTCAATTTGCGAATAAATCGATCAGGTTAAGCCCCTTGGACAACCCAATGGAACCACCGGTGGATGTGGAGGATCTTTCGGTAAAAAGTACCCAAATCAACGATTCTATGATCTCCGAGGGTTTTGCCAAAATCTTGGTAAAGCAGAAAAAACTCCAAGAGGCCATCGAAATTTATGGAAAGTTGCAGTTGAAATATCCAGATAAAAAAGCTTACTTTGCGGATTGTATTAAAAAACTGGAAAAAAAATAACTGTCAGCATGTTCACGATTCTTATCGGTATTATTATCGTATTAGCAGTTCTATTGGTTTTGGTTATCCTGGGACAAAACTCTAAGGGAGGGGTCGGTGCCGCTTTCGGTGGAGGTGCATCCCAAATAATGGGCGTCACCAAAACCGGAAACATCCTCGAAAAGACGACTTGGATACTGGCCATTTGCATACTTGTTTTGTCGTTGGCTTCTTCGGCCTTCCATGGTGGGGGGACCTCTTCCTCTGTTGTTTCGCCAAATATTGAGAATGCCAGAAAGCAAATTCTCACTCCCAGCTTTGACGACAACTCGCTGTTGCCCAGCCCATCCGATGAAGCTCCGATTATTGAAGAGACGCCGGACAGTGAGTAAAAGCGATTGGTTAGTGATAAACCATTTACTCCCTAAAGTTTCAAAAACTTTAGGGAGTTTTTTTTGAGTGATAATGAAGCAGCCTACAAAGACGTTATAACCTTATGCCTCCCCTCTAAACAGTTTCCCGCCAAGAAAATCCCTGATCGAGACTGTACACATAAAACACATCACTTGTTGACAAGAACATAATTATTAGTACCTTTAGGAATATCGAATCAACTAACATCAACCTTTATTACCTTATGTTTGAAAATCACTTAACCATGCAGGACCTAGGCGCAGAGAATTGGCCCAATATAATCCTGTGGGCCGCTCCTGTTATGTTCCTGCTCGTATTTGCCGAATGGGGACTTAGTTTGTACAAAAATCGGGACTCCTACGATGGCAAAGATTTTATGGCCGCAGCTACCATAGGCCTTGTAAATGTGGGCATCAGTGCTCTGATCAAAGTTTTCACCTTCGGTATAGCCCTTTTTTGCTGGAACATCAGCCCATTCAAGATAGAAGCGACCTGGTGGTCATTTATTCTGTGCTTCTTTGCCGTGGATTTGGCCAGGTACTGGGCGCACCGAATATCCCATGAGCAGCGTTTTTGGTGGGCTACCCACATTACCCACCACAACTCAAAGAAGTACAACTTCTCCGTATCGTTTCGCTTGGGGTGGACGCAGCACATCAAAATCATATTTTTTGTCCCCGTAATGCTGATGGGGTTTGATCCATTTGTGTTCTTCATTTGCCATCAAATTGCTGTTTTATATCAGTTTTGGATTCATACAGAATACATCGAAAAATTACCGGCACCCATTGAGTTTTTCTTCACTACTCCGTCGCACCACCGGGTGCACCACGCTAGTGACGCGCATTACCTTGACAAAAATTACGGATCTACATTTATTATCTGGGACAGGATGTTTGGCACATTTATGCCTGAGAAGGAACGCCCAACGTACGGTATCACCAAAAACGTTGACTCCTACAACCCCGTTTACCTGGTTTTCCACGAATGGATTGATATTTTCAAGGATTTGAAGAAGGCGGAAAGTTTTTCGGAGGGATATCAAATCCTGTTTTCCAAACCAGGAGCTGAAATCATCAAAAACAAGGAAAAAGCCAAGCAAATGGAGCTGGAGCAGACAAAACTCAGCCCCTCTCCCGTTCTTACTAGAGAAGAAAAATCACTTTTGAAAAAAGAAGACTGATTTCAATACGTCGAGTCGGAAATACTTTGAATCAATGCCTAAACGGCAGCCGTTTAGGCATTGATTGTTTTAAGGAGTAAGCGTTTACTGATGGGGATAAAACTCTCCTCAAAGGGAACTTGGTTTTCGGAGTGAATCCTCCACGCTGAGGGATTCGGGAGATCGGAGTACCGCTTGGCCAAGTCAAGTTTGATCCGCTGAAATGTATTGACCAACGATTGCCTTATTTTCTCTACAAATTGCATGGCAATGCCGCGTAACACATCTCCGCTGTGATGGAAGATGCTGACGGTATATCTGTAAATAAAGATATCCCTGCATTTTTCAAAGGTAAGAAGGGCATAGCCTTCCCGCTGATAGATGGGTGTAATACCTACCGGCTCTATGGCTATTCCTCTTTCGATAATTTCATAGATCGCCTTCCCCTCTTCGATTTGATGTTTAATTTGCGGAATGGCGTACTCCACAATGGATTGCAGTTCCGTAACCCAATCTTCATCCTGTACCTTCTCCTTGTAGGATAGGCTTAGATTCTCCATCGATATTCCATCCAGCCTTTTCGGAAACGACGACTTGAGCATGGATTTACCCGACTCAAACGCCTTTAGTTTTTCATAGTGATAAATCAGATCAGCCAGGGGAGGATAAAGCTTCACCTCTTTAAACTGATCATCCACATGCTTTAAGTAGGCAAGCAATAGGTATTTTTTGTACTCGAAGTCCATCCATCCTTCGGACAGCCAATTTTCAGACAACTTATTCATAGGTTACAAAACGTAATTCTCGAATCAAAATTTAAGAAAAACTGTCAAACCGATCAACCCCTTGTAGAAAAAATGTCATACCAATTCCCAACCGGGGCGGTCAGAACCTGACACATGCAGGGCTTGTGTAGGACTAAATGTCAGTATTTGGCTTTTTTGGCTGATTGGCATTAAAAGTGCTTAGTAGGGAATTGTAATTCGAGAACTTTAACTTTATTAAATAGCTAAAAAAATGTCAAAAGTGAACATTAAGCCTTTAGCAGACAGGGTTTTGGTAGAACCCGCTGCAGCCGAAGAAAAAACCGCTTCAGGTCTTTACATTCCTGATACTGCGAAAGAGAAACCGCAAAAAGGCACTATCGTAGCAGTGGGAAATGGTAAAAAAGACGAGCCCCTGACAGTTAAAGTAGGTGACACCGTGCTTTACGGCAAGTATTCAGGCACCGAGCTGAGTGTTGACGGCACTGATTACTTGATCATGAGGGAAGCAGATATCTTCGCTATCCTTTAATCATTATTCATCAATAGTAAAAAAACAAAAAAAGAAAGAAAAATGGCTAAGGAATTATTTTTCAAAACAGACGCTAGAGACAGACTGAAAAGAGGCGTAGACGCTCTTGCTGACGCAGTAAAGGTCACATTGGGTCCTAAGGGAAGAAACGTTATCATCGATAAAAAATTTGGAGCACCCGCTATTACCAAAGATGGTGTTACCGTTGCCAAAGAAATTGAACTGGAAAACGGTATCGAAAACATGGGTGCCCAATTGGTAAAAGAGGTAGCTTCCAAAACGGCTGATGATGCTGGAGACGGAACTACAACTGCAACCGTACTTGCTCAGGCGATTTTCTCTGTAGGTATCAAAAACGTAGCCGCCGGCGCCAACCCAATGGACCTGAAAAGAGGTATCGACAAAGCCGTAGAAGCGGTGGTCAATTCTCTAAGGGATTCATCCAAACAAATTTCCACCAGCAAAGAAATTGCCCAAGTGGGAACAATTTCTGCCAACAACGACGAAGAAATCGGAAACATGATCGCTGACGCGATGGAAAAAGTTGGCAAAGATGGTGTGATCACTGTAGAGGAAGCAAAAGGTACCGAAACAGAAGTGAAAACAGTGGAAGGTATGCAGTTTGACAGAGGATACCTTTCTCCATACTTCACTACCAACACCGAAAAAATGGAGGCTGAATTGGACAATCCATTCATCCTTATCTATGACAAGAAGATCTCCGCAATGAAGGAATTGCTTCCTGTGCTTGAGCCGGTGGCTCAGTCTGGACGTCCTTTGCTGATCATTGCCGAAGATGTAGATGGTGAGGCATTGGCTACCTTGGTGGTGAATAAAATCAGAGGAGCTTTGAAAGTAGCTGCTGTAAAAGCTCCAGGATTTGGCGACAGAAGAAAAGCCATGTTGGAAGACATCGCCATCCTAACCGGTGGTACAGTTATCTCTGAAGAAAGAGGTTACAAATTGGAGAATGTAACCCTTGACTATTTGGGTACAGCCGAGAAGATCAACATCGACAAGGACAATACAACCATCGTAAACGGTGCAGGTGCCAAAGAAGCCATCCAAGGCCGTATTAACGAGATCAAAACCCAAATCGAGAAGACAACTTCCGATTACGACAGAGAGAAGCTTCAGGAGAGGCTTGCCAAACTTTCTGGCGGGGTAGCTATTCTATACATCGGTGCAGCTACGGAGGTTGAGATGAAGGAGAAGAAAGACCGCGTAGACGATGCCCTTCATGCTACCAGAGCAGCCGTCCAAGAAGGTGTAGTTGTAGGCGGTGGCGTTGCCTTGATCAGGGCAGCCAAAGTCCTTGATAACCTAAAAGGTGCCAATGATGACGAGGACACGGGTGTAAACATCATTCGTCAAGCAGTAGAAGCTCCACTTCGTACCATCGTCGCCAATTCAGGCGGAGAAGGTTCAGTAGTGGTGAACAGAATCAAAGAGAGCGAAGGCGATTATGGATACAATGCAAGAACAGACAAGTACGAAGACCTGTTTGAGGCTGGTGTAATCGATCCTACGAAGGTGACTCGATTGGCGTTGGAAAACGCTTCTTCTATAGCTGCTTTATTGCTTACCACCGAATGTGTGGTTGCTGACATCAAAGAAGATGCTCCTGCTGCGCCTCACATGCATGGCGGAGGCGGAATGGGCGGCATGATGTAATCATCCGCATAAATTCTCATATTTCCGACAGGGAGGTTTTTACACCTCCCTGTTTTTTTTAACTTTGTTTTCATCTTCCTACGGATGAAGAAAAAAATCAAAACAATTTCATAGTTAAAACAGCTGACATTCGGTAATTCGCTTAATTTACCCCCACATCCTAATCAATGTATCCATTCGACCTGATTGTGTTAATAGACGATGATCCGATCAATAACCTGATAAATAGGAGGCTGATAAACAAACTACAACTTTCCCCGAGAATTGAAGAGTTTTTGGAAGCTGAACAGGCGCTGGTTTTCCTTAAAACCGTGCCGTCCGTCCAACACCTTCTGATATTGGTAGACATAAACATGCCGGTAATGAATGGATGGGATTTTTTGAAAGAGTACGCAGGACACTGTTTAGAGAGAAACGATAGTGTGGTAATGCTTTCAAGTAGCATTGATTTTCAAGACCGTCAGCGTGCAAAGGAGTTTCCGGCTGTTAGTGGCTTTATAGAAAAACCCCTCACCTTTGAAAAATTGAAACCATTGATTTAAAGGTAAAGACGCTATTCCTCAAATCCTAAACCCGCAGCTACACGCACTTTTGAAACGGCTATTTTTTTGTCGGCATTGATCGAGTTTAGTACGACCAACGCATCAAACAAGGCTACTTCACGGGCATTTATCAAGAACAAAGAGCTTTCTCCCTGATCGAATCGTATCTTTTCCCCCTCAAGGAGCCTCTCCAACCCCTTGATGTTCTCATCAAACGTTGTTTGTTGCTGACCCAACACGAGAAAGGTGTTGTATTCCTTTTCCAATGTTGCCAAAAGCTTCTGTACACTTAAATCCCGCTTGTACCGGGTCATGTTTATCTTTGCTTTGGTAACTCCCAAGGATCCCCTTTCCCGACGCAAAAGCAAGGGAGTACTTATGGTGATTCCCCATTTGTAGTCATTTTGGAAAAATGCACCGGTTTCGATGGGAGTAACCGACTCTGAGAGAAAATTGTAATTCAACTTAACGATCGGCTTCAATTGCTCCACTTTCCACCTTCTGTCCACATCCAGGAATTCCAAGTCATAGTCGAGCAGCCTGATCTCCGGGTGACTGGGTAGAACTTCCCGGTACTCCGTGATATCGACTAAGTCCACCGGACCTTCTGTAAGTCCTACGGGAACAGTACCCTCATTTAAAAAAATGGGGGTTTCATCTTCGTCCCACAAAAAAACGTTCAGCTCTTGGGTTTTGGCAAAAAACACGTTTTCGGCATTTTGCAGCCTAATCATCCGGTTCAACACCTGCGTATAGGCCTCTACTGTGTCGATAGCAGGTAGATCCCCGAATTCAAAACTCGATTTTATAGCTTCAAACCGTATCTCCGCCAAGCTAACCCCTTCCTGAAACACCTCCAGATTAGCATAGGCCTTCGCCCAGTCCCAATAGGCGAACGTGGCATCCAGATATAGGCTATTCAACAGGAATTTACGCTCTTCATCGGTCGCGTTGGCAAAGATCTGTGCCTGACGCAACGCTGCTCTTCTGCGGTCGATAAACAAGCCTTCTCCCAAGTTAATGGATGCTCCCGCAGCTAATAGACCCACCTGGGGGACCGTATTCTCTCGGTTCAGGTAAACACCTGCATTTTGCTCAAAGGTACCTTTGAATTCCACCCCAGCCATGGTCGGAACCACAATTCCGGCCTCGCGCTTATTGTAGTACTGTGTATTGTTATAGTTTTTTTCGTTTTGGTCACCGTATAGGATTGGATCAAAGCCACCCCTCGCCATCCTTAGTTCCTGCCGACCTAGCTCGATCGTCAGATCCCCCTGTTTGGCAATGGGATGAAATTCCCGCACCCAAGTCAAAAAATCTGAGTAGGTAAGGATCTCCTGCCCATATGACCAGGTGGTATTGGCAAGTAACAAAAACATCAAAAATAACCCTCCTTTGTAACCTAGGCGTTGTTGCATTGGTAAATCGGATTGTGTCAGCACCTTTTTCGTTAATTTATAGTATCTACAATCAAGCGTTACTTTTTGCCCTTCGTTTCCCTCGTATCCTTGAGTGTATAAAAATCAGCCGGGAAACCGTTCATCTGTCGCCAGATCTCATACCAGACAGGAACGTCATTCAGTAGGGCAATGCCATCTGCACCGGATCCCAACCTGAGCGCATCTGGCCATGGTTCCTCATCTGGATCCGGCACCACTAGAATCCGGTACATGTTGTTTGCGCTGGTAAAGTTATCGATGGCATAGACTTTGCCTCCGAATGTACCATTTGACAACTGTGGCCATCCGGAAAACACGATCGCCGGCCATCCGTCAAAGATGAACCGTATCTTATTTCCCAGTCTTACCAAGGGCAAATCTATCGGTGCCACATATAATTCTACCGCCAGGGAATAGTCTTTTGGCATAATACTTACGATCTCCGCACCTTCTTTGATGGTCTCTCCCAAGCCTACTTGGATTGCCTGGGTGACATATCCCGACTGAGGGGCCAAGACGTAATACATGCCCGACCGTACCGTATAATTGGACAACTGATTCTCAAGCTTGGTTACCGTAGCCTCGGCGTCGTACTGGTCAGACAACGCCGCATACCGTTCCGCATTCGCTTTGGCAAGCTTGTCCCTAAAATCGTTGTCGATAGCATTTAGCTCGATTTGTGCAGATATGAGCCCATTCTTACTGCTTAACAACTTGTTTTCGGCACTGATTTTTTTGGCAAGCGCTTCTTGGAAACGGATCTTGCGTTGCTCTAGTTCGGTCAGGGACTTCAAGCCCTCCTCAAAAAGCTTTTCCATACGTTCTAACTGAACAGTGGCTACCGAGAGGTTCAACCTTTCTGCCTCAAGAACAACGCTGTCCGAATCCACACTCAACTGAGCCTGCTCTAATCGGTTTTCTGCTTGCTCCTTCCGTAATCGGTTGTTTTCCGTAAGTGCGCTGATCTGATTTTCCTGGGCTTTCACCTTTTCTTCGTAGGATCTTACCGCCAATGCTTTTGCATCTACCTGTCGCTGCGTACGCATCAGTAGCTCAGGATCCATGTATTCATCCTTGATTTCGGAGATAAATAAGATGGTATCGCCTTTGTTGACATAATCCCCCTCCTGTACAAACCATCGCTCGATCCTTCCAGGAATAATGGAATGGACGGTTTGCGGTCTGTGTTCAGGCTTCAATGCCGTGACCATACCCCGTGAACGGAAATTCTGGGTCCATGGCAAAAACAGCACAACGAAAGCAACCAATAGAGAATACAAGAGAATCCTTACCCTCTTTTTGCTCTCGTCATGGGGAATGGTTTTCCTGTAGCTCTCAAATTTATAAGGATCTATTCGATCTTTTACCGAATTATTTGAAATGTTAAGCATGGTGTTAACGGTTATTTCCTTCTAAATAGGATTTATATTCTTCGTACGTCCCTCTAAATGAAATCTTACCCCTATCAAGCTCGACCACAGTATCCGCTCGACTTAAAGTATCCTCCTGATTGGACACCGCTACAAGTGTCCATGGCCCGCCAAAGATGTAGTCCATCAATCTCTTGGCATCCTTCTTGTTAAGGTGACTAAACTCCTCCTCCAGTAGCATCAGCTTCGGCTCACAATAGATGCTCCTAGCCAACACAATTTTACTGATAACGGCATGGCTTAACTGCTTACCCTCCGGCAATAACATGGTCTCCAAGTCATCTTTAAGTCCAAAAATATAATTGTCCAAACCTACCAGTTTTATAATATCACGTAGCCGTTCCTCGTCACCTACCTCTTTGCCCACGGTTATGTTTTCACGGATGGTACCATAAAATATAGATTGATGGGATAAACTGTCTCCGATCATTCCCCTCAACTTTTCAAGCGCAATGGTCTCCAGAGGGAGCTTGTTGATAATGATATTGCCGGTATACCCTTCCATCAGTCCAGCCATTAGGTAGAGCAATGAACTCTTGCCAGAGCCACTCTTGCCGGTAACCACCACCTTCTCTCCTTCATGAATATCAAGGTCTATTTTATCCAATATCGCTACATCCATGGTACTTGGTTTGAAGGAAAGGTTACGCAACTCATAGGACAACCCATTCTTTGTTAGCTTCAGGGGTTTGTCGATGCCCTCCGATCGCTCCAGTTCCATATCCATGATCAATCCCATCTTCTGGGTAGCCGTTAGGGTATCGTAAACAGTCTCTAGACTAAGAATAAGCTTCTCTACTGAGCCAATGATCAAAACGATGATGATCTCTGCAGCCACAAACTGGCCAATACTAATCTCATCGTTCATCAAAAGAATACTTCCCGCTACCAACAGGGACACGACAATCAGCACCTTGAAGGCAATCATGATCTTATATTGGAAGATCAAAACGGCAAAGTGACTGTTTCTATTCTCCACATATTTCTTCACGAGCTTATCGACCCGCAAAAATGGCAGGTCGGAAAATCCGGCCAACTTAAACGTACCCAGAGTTCGCCCTATTTCTTCAAGCCAATAGGCCACTTCATACTTGGCCGACGATTCCTTTAGACTCGTCTCCATCCCTTTTGGACTCGTGAACCGAAAAACTAGGTACAATAAAAGAACCAAAGTAACCGCAAAGATTATAAAGAACTGGTGATAAACGGCCAACAAAAGCAACCCAAAGAAAACCTGCAAGGTGGCCGTACTAAAATCAATCAGAAGCTTGGCAAGGCCTTTTTGAAGGTTTATGGTATCAAAAAACCGATTGACCAGTTCCGGGGCATACTTTCCCCTGAGCGCTTCCATCTTGATTCGTGGTAAACGATAGGAAAATTCCAACGCCGATTTACTGAAAATCCGCTGCTGCAACTTCTCCGTGAGGTAAAGCTGACTGATCTGCAAAAACCCCCCAAAGATAACCCCCAATGCAACGATCGCTACCAACAAGGTCCAAGACGTGGTCATCCTCCCCCCTAGGATGAAGTTTAGAATGGCCTGAATACCCAGCGGAAGGGATAGCGAGACGATACCGTTTAGTACCGCATAGAAATAAATGGCATAAACTTCTTTTTTCTCTTCTCTTAACAGATTAAAAAACCGGTTCAGAGGTGTTTGAAGGTAATCAGCTTTCATTCTTCAGGGTTTTAAATATCAGTTCGTTGTAAAAATCCACCTTTTCATCGCCAACCAATCCAATCTCTGTCATCATCGGCATATGTTTGCGGAAATATGCGTGCAATAACGTTGACTCCATCAAAGTTGAAACCAGCGTCTTTGGATATTTGTAGGTCGGGTTTATTTCCTTAACCAAGGTGACAAGCCTCGCATTGAGCCTATGAAAGTGCTTGAAGTAGCCATTTTGATTTTCTATATCCACCTCCTTGGTCAAAAATGATTTATAGGACTCTTCTGTCACGATCTGAATAAGCATTTCCGGATCCAGGTATTGGTTCTTTTTGGTATCAGGTCCCTCAACCAACAGCTTGATGGCTATCCGCATCTTTTCGTACGGGTCCGTCAAGTTTGAGATGTAAAAAACAAGGTGATGCTCCAACCAACCCCAGTACCACGCCGTTAAATACACGAGTAGTTTATGTTTGTTTTCAAAGTATCTGTATATGGCGCCCTCCGTACTGCCTACCCGCTCGGCGAGTTTGCGAAACGTAAACCCCTCCATGCCAAGTTCGGCAATCAAAAAGAGGCTTTGATTGATAATTTTACGGCCCAATTCAGAGCTAAGCGGGTCTTTCAGGTAAACATCGTCCGTCACCTGAACCATGATAGAGTTTAAAATTTGGTCCATTCAAAAATTGATAAAGCTAACTGACAACAGGTTTATACGGCTTTTGTTTCAGTAAGTTTTACTAACAATTAATAAATTTTAAAAAATTTTAACACTTTTTTTGACAGTCAAAGGTGGATACCCTTTCGGATTGGCTTAAGCAAAAAAATCAACCAATTTCATTACCAAATCGACACCTGATTTCTGCTAGCCCCTAAACTTGATCCTTCCGACTCCATACAAATACAACGTTTTGGAGTAACGCAGCATAACGGGCAACAACAATACGTTGAAAAAAACCACACTGAAAATATATGCCATCAAATCAGGATTCTCCATTAGAACGTTCAAGGCGACCATGATCGAAATAAACAAGGCAACTGATAAGGCATAGCTAATGTACATAGCCCCGTAGAAAAAATCCGGCTCAGGAACCAACGTCTCTCCGCACACGGGGCATTCCTTATTCACGTCGGTTAGCTTCGAAAAGCTGTAAATCGGCACTGGAAACAGATTTCCTTTTCTGCATGCCGGACATTTACAACCTCGGATCGCACCTGCTAGAGAGGGTACACCTTCAATTTTATCATTCATCTGTTTAGAATTTTTTTAACGGTCAGACCATATCTCTGTTTATGGGAATCCCTGCCGGCAGTAGGTCGCTTGGCTACCCTGAATAGCTATAGGGGTAGCCCAGTGTGTGCAGGCTATGTCATGCCTATCGGTCAGGTAGGCCGGCTCGATTTCGTCAGCTTCTGTCTATTTCATCCAAATCATAATCAGCTCCCCTACCCCATCGGATGAGTTCCTCGAATTCGTAATGCTCCAAGGTATCCATATCTAATACCCGATAGTTGGACGAGTTGATTCGTTCCAACACCTTTAAGGTTCTACTTTCTCCGAAATTGATCATCCGGTAGATACGGCCTACGCGGAGATTGTCAAGTGCCAGTGGCATACGTTGTGCTGGTTATACTTTATTATATACCCTCTTCAATCACGACTCCCGATGCTACAAAAGACACCGAAGATTCTGGCTCAATGATCAGGTCAATTTCCTCCCTGCTCTTTCCCGCATCCTCTGCATAGTGCTTGAGCGTGGCCACATCCGTCACCGATTGTTGCGCTACACCTTCTATGCGTACCCTGTACCCTTTGGACTCCTTGGGAACAAAAAACGCATAATCCTTAAAGGTCACCCTCATTTCACGGCCATCCGGCAAATCCAGCGTCATCCAACACCCCTTGTTTGCGCAAACCTCTTTGATTTCTCCGGTAACAATTCCCTCAAAGATCCCATCAGTGCCTACGCTTGCATACATTTGCTCGATGGTCACAGCCTCTCCATCACCCATGGCTTCTCCAAAAGCACCTGTCACATCAGAGCCAGTGCCTACCACCTCATGGGTCGCAGGACCGGAACTGCAGGCCCAAAAATTAGCCGAAGCCATCAAAATGAACAAATATTTAATCCCCTTCTGCATCATTTGATAATTGCTTTTTTTATGATCATTACTTTCTACTATGTCATTAAGATCACGAGGCAGCATCTAAAAGACCATATCTCATGGTTGATTGCCACCCCTGCTTATTACGGCCCTGTCATGGCATTCCGCCTTTGGCAGGCTCGATTTCGTCAAACACTACGTTGATCAGCATTAATAACTTCGAAAGATAGAAAAACAGTTTCGTCCCTAACTTAAATCATTGTGCTTTTTTTAAGAACTAAAGGGCTAGGAAATGGAAGCCATACACCAACACGCTAAAAGTGCAAATTCCCCGTAGCCTAACAGGTGCCAAAGTAAATTCAAACTAAACCTTCATAATATTTTTTAATCTGTTAATTTTGCGTCTCGTTATAAAAACTTCACCAGCAAATGACCGTTACGAAGAAATTTATCATTGACTTTGACAGTACGTTTACCCAGGTGGAAGCCCTGGATATCCTGGGGGAAATCAGTCTACAGCAGGATCCTGAAAAGGAAAAGAAGTTGCAGGCCATAAAAGATATTACCGACAAGGGGATGGAAGGCAGCATTACTTTTCGGGAGAGTCTAGAGCAACGGCTTTCATTGCTTAACGCTAACAGATCCCAGATAGCGTCTCTGATTGATTCTCTCAGAAACAAAGTCTCGACTTCGTTTCACCGCAACAAAGAGTTTTTGAAAGAAAACGCAGACGACATTTACATAATCTCAAACGGTTTCAAGGACTTTATCATTCCGATAGTTGCTGAATACGGTATCAAAGAAGAGAATGTATTCGCAAACGAGTTTGTGTACGATGAGGCAGGTCACATCGTCGATTTTAACCGGGAAAATCCTCTATCTAAAAATAACGGAAAGCCCGAAACCATAAAGAGGTTAAACCTAGAAGGTGACATCTATGTGGTCGGGGATGGATACACCGATTACGAAATCAAGGCATCGGGAGTAGCAAACAAATTTTATGCGTTTACAGAAAACGTAAACCGACCCAGGGTTTTGGCAAAAGCCGACCATGTGGCACCCAGTTTTGATGAAATCCTTTACGTAAATAAGTTGAACAAGAAATTCTCCTACCCCAAAAGCCGGATCAACGTGCTTTTATTGGAAAACGTGCATCCTGTAGGTATAGAGCTGATGAAGCAGGAGGGGTACAACGTCGAAGTGGTCAGTTCTGCCCTTTCAGAGGAAGAGCTGATGGAAAAAATCAAAAAGGTATCTATCTTAGGTATCCGTTCCAAAACCCAGGTAACCAAAAGAGTATTGGACAACGCGAACCGGTTGATTGCAATCGGTGCGTTCTGCATAGGTACCAACCAAATCGACTTGGAAACCTGCCAAGAAAAAGGCATAGCTGTATTCAATGCGCCTTTTAGCAATACCCGATCGGTTGTCGAGATGGCTATCGGGGAGATCATTGTGCTTCGACGCAAACTTTTTGACAAGAGTGTAAACCTGCACAAAGGTATTTGGGATAAATCTGCTTCGGGCAGTTTCGAGATCCGAGGCAAAAAACTTGGCATAATCGGCTATGGTAATATTGGTGCCCAGCTTTCCGTACTGGCAGAAAATCTGGGTATGGATGTATATTATTACGATGTATTGGAAAAGCTGGCACTGGGGAATGCGACCAAAATCGAATCACTGGATAAGCTGCTTGAAACCTGCGACGTAATCAGTCTTCACGTAGATGGACGAAAAGAAAACTACAACCTGATCAACAGGGAACGTCTGCAAAAAATGAAAAAAGGCTCTCTTTTGATCAACCTGAGCAGAGGACACGTGGTGGATATACCAGCCCTAAAAGAGGCCTTGGAGTCGGGTCATATTGCCGGAGCTGCGATCGACGTATTTCCTTCGGAGCCCAAAAACAATGACGAGCCCTTCGAATCAGAGCTTCTGGGATTGCCAAACACCATCCTTACGCCACACATTGGTGGAAGTACGCTGGAGGCCCAAATCAACATCGCCAAATTTGTGCCGGGAAAAATCATGGAATATATCAACACGGGCAACACGTATAACAGCGTCAACTTCCCCAATATCCAACTTCCCTTCCTACAGAATGCCCACAGGCTTATTCACATACACCAAAACGAGCCGGGCATCATGGCCAAAATCAACCAGATACTTGCCGATCACGAAATAAACATCGTGGGTCAGTACCTGAAAACGAATGAGAAAATAGGCTACGTAATCACTGACATCGACAAGGCCTATTCCAGCCGGGTGATCGATGACCTGAAAAATATTTCCGGCACCATCCGATTCCGTATGTTGTATTAAAAAAAAGCGGAACCTTTCGGCACTACAGCCAATTGGTTCCGCTTTCAATAATGAGTCCGGACGTCGGAGTGTTACAAACCTCCTATAAAACAAGATTTGAGCTGCCCTGAGATCGCAACCTTCCACTGTTATCCTGCCTATGGGCGAGGTCCTTGTATGCTTTCGATCCAAGGATGAGGCCTGGTTTTGAAAAAGGGCTTCACTCGGGATATTTAATTAATTTGTGAAGTTTGAACATGTCATTAGCCCGAACCCATCACAAATATACATCACGCATTCGGTAAAAATAAATCCATGGCTAGAATCTAAAGCCAATCGCTTAATTTACCCATCCTCAAATCAGCTTTGCTTCTTATAATAATACCGAAAACAGTTCACGAGGCTGAAAACAATCCGTTCAGCACATGAATCTACTAAAAAATGACAGGTGTCTTGCTATACGTTTTCAAAAAGCATACCTTGGGATAGCTTGACTTACTTTTTTTAGGATTTTTAAAACCATTGTGAATCATAGGCCAAAAGCGGGAAAACCAGCATGTACCAAATCAAAAAACTCATCGTCTGCCTCGATCGGACAGAAATGGACGCCACTTTAGTGAAGTTTGCGGCCTTCATTGCTGATACCAATCAAACCAAGAAGATCTACTTCACCAACGTGATCCGTAACCTCCACATCCCTCAGGAGGTACTCAACGAGTTTCCAAACCTGATCGAAGGAATGATCAATGAGCGAAAGACAGAAATGAAAAAGACGGTTGAGCAACATTTTGATAGAGAAGTGCCTACCGAGTTTGCCTATGTGGTGAAAGAGGGCCAGCTATCTAAAAAAATCCTTAAGTTGGCCAACGAAAAATCCGTAGACATGATCTTGGTGGGAAGGAAAATTTCGCTACCCGGTTCAGGTGTGTTGTCCCAGCGGCTTGCCCGCAGGGCCAGTTGCTCGCTCTTGATAGTCCCAGAAAACAGTAAACCCAAACTCAAGAAGCTGTTGGTTCCGAGCGATTTTTCCGACTATGCACGTGAAGCCATGGAAGTGGCCATCTCCGTAGCGGAACGAAGTAGGGAAAAAGCTGAGATCATCTGCCAAAACGTTTTTACCGTCCCCTCCGGCTATCATTTTACGGGCAAGAGTTATGACGAATTTGCCGCCATCATGCAAACGCATGCGGAGATTAACTTCAAGAAATTTATTCGAAAAATTGATACCAAGAGCATTAAGGTAAAAGCGGTATATACCAAAGATGACGATGATGACCCCGTAGAAGACATCATCCGGGTAGCCAAAGAAATCAATGCCAACGGTATTATAATCGGAGCCAAGGGAAGGACGGCGGCCACTGCGTTGTTTATTGGAAGCATGGCTGAAAGACTCATCCAGCTTAACGATCAATTCCCCCTGTTGGTAACCCGACCGAAGGGGAAAAATGCCGGAATCATTGAATACATATTGGAAATTTGAGCCAATCAAAAAAATGTTTGGGAAATCTAGTTTTTTTGAACTTTACCGTTAATTAAGTACCTTTAACTTATTAACCTTAAAACCAACGTTATGAAGACTTTCACTACGATTTTTATTTTTATACCATTTTTCATGAGCTCATTTGTGGCGGAGGCACAGTTGCTTCGTAGATTAAAAAACGCCGCCGAGGAGGGCGTTGCCAGGGCAGTTGAACGAAGAGTGGTCAGCGAAGTAGAAAAAGCCACCCAAAAACAATTTGAAAAAGCATTTGGAGACCTCTACGGTGGCCAACGAGGAGGGGGCATGTATGACTTCAGCAAAATTCTCGAGTCCATCAACACCAATGTAGAGATCGAAGACAGGTATGTCTTTTCAGGATTGGCCGAGATGGAAATGACAGGCACGGAAGCAAACGGAAAAAAAGTCGATCCCGTTCGTCTCAACTCCTACCTTAGCAGCGACGACCAGCTAACCGGTATGGAATTCGTTGACCCGGCAGAGAAAAAAAGCAACCAGCGATCGGTAATGATTTTTGATTTCAAAAATAATGCAACGATCATGTTGGTGGAAGAAGATGGAAAGAAGACCCGGATTGCATTTGGAGCGGATTGGCAACAAATGATGGAAAATATGGCAGAAATGGCCGATGAGGAAGACGAAGAAATAGCCGATAATAATATGGAGGACTTCTCCTTCGAAAAAACAGGAAAAACAAAGTCAATTCTAGGGTATAGCTGCGACGAATATGTTGCCAAAACCGAAGAAATGGAAGCCTCCTATTGGATCAGCAAGGATCCGATCGAAGGGCTACAATCATTTTGGGGAAACAACAGCCCGTTCTTGGCACAACGGATGAAATCCGAAGGAACTATGGGCTTCAATACCTTCCCAGCAGGAAGTATAATGGAAATGAATTTTGTCAGCAAGACGGATAAGTCTACCTCTACTTTCACCATGGTTAACATAGATACCAAATCAACCCACACCTTTGTGATGGCTGACTATACCAATGCACTAGGGGGGCAGTAAGTTTCTTCGGAACCAACTTAGATCATGTTGAAAATCTCCATTATTGTAGCCAAGGGGGAGAATAACGTAATTGGCAAGGACAACGACTTGCCATGGCACCTGCCCTCGGATTTGAAGCATTTCAAGGAAACCACAAAAGGCCACCACGTGGTCATGGGCAGGAAGACATTCGAAAGTCTCCCCAAACCTCTTCCTGGTAGAACCCATTTGGTTATTACAAGAAACAAAGAATACATAGTTCCTGAGGGACACCATGTTTTTTCCTCGTTGGAGGATGCCATAGACTTCGCAACGGAAAAAAACCTGAGCCAGATTTTTATTTTAGGCGGGGCGGAAATATACAAGGAGGCACTCCCCTACACTGATGAACTGATAGTTACAGAAGTCCATGCCAAACCGGAGGGAGACACCTTTTTCCCGGAACTGAACCCCGTAGAATGGGTGGAAAGTGACAGAAAAAAGGTGGATCATCGGCAAACGAATGACCAGTATAGCATGGAATTCGTAACTTTGAAGCGCGGAACACTCTAATACCGGATAAAAAAATCCAATATGGGCGGTAAATTTTATTATGAATCGTTATTTTTAGTGTAGAAGACCTAACCTAATTATTCGATGAGGCAAGCTGACGGTGATGAGAGTAGGATGAACGAAGAGACGTATATGTTGGCTACGCTCGAAGACCTGACCAAATCAGGAACCTGGAAACTCTGCCTAAATTCCAACAGTATCGAGTGGTCCGCGGGGGTATTCAGCATGCTGGGCTATGAACCAGACGAGTTCCACTTAAACGTTGAATCGGCTGTGGACGTCATTCACCCCGAAGACAGGGACCGGGCCATCAACCACATGCAACTGGCGATCCGGGAAAAAAAGCCCTATAACATAAGAATGCGACTGATCGGCAAGGGTGGTCGTATTTGTCAAGTTGTATCCAAGGCGACCATGATACGTGGTGAAGACGGATCACCTAAAAGTTTAATCGGTATTTTTCAGGACATTACCGAGTTCATCGAACATAAGAAAGAGCTAAAAAGTATTCTGAACAGTTCTTTGGATATAATCTGCTCGGTTGATCTGCAACACCGTTTTCTAAAGGTAAACAGTGCCTCTTTCGATATCCTTGGCTATTACCCGGAAGAGCTCGAAGGACAGGCATACAGTGATTTTTTGAACCCTAACTCTATCGAAAAGTCGAATCAATTCTGGGCTCAACTTTTTCAGCTAAAAAAAGTCAAAAATTTTGAAAACTCCTTAAGGCACAGGGATGGGCATTTTGTCCCCATTTCCTGGACCGCCCATTATGAGGAAAATTCAGAGGTAATTTACTGTGTGGGGCGGGATATTACAGACCGCCTTCAAGCAGAAAGCGATAACGAACGTAATGAAAGGCGGTACAAATCCATGATACAGGAAGGGGGGGACTTCGTGGCCATCATCAGCCCTTCCGGGAAATTTACGTACGTAAGCCCTACGTACAATCGGATTTTAAACTATCCCGAGGAGGAGCTGCTTGGTAGTTTTGTATATCTTTATATACACCCCGAGGACAAAGCCAAGCTTAAACACGAGAGCTCAAATATTCTACCCGGACAACGCTGCATTACGTCACCGTATCGGTTCAGATCAAACAGCGGACAGTGGCGCTGGATACGCACTACATTGGTCAATTTGTCGCAGGATGAATCCATAAAAGGCTTTGTGGCCAACAGTAATGATATCACCGATATTGTAGAGACTAGCCGTAAACTGGCAGAGAGCGAAGGCAGATTTCGCGGCCTGTATGAGTCCCAAACAAACTATATCATCCGTACCGACCTCGAGGGAAGATATACGTACGTCAACAAAAAGTTTCGGGAGGAATTCGGATGGATTTACCAAAATGCAGCGATTATTGGCGAGTTTTGCCTAAGGTCGATTTGCGAATACCACCGGCAAAGGGTAGCCGATACCGTCGAAAAGTGCATTCACAATCCAGAAGTTGTTTTCAAAGTTGAAATAGATAAACCAACCATTTCTGGTGGTGTGATGAGCACCTTGTGGGATTTTATATGTGTAGTAGATGAGATAGGCCAACCTAGGGAGATACAATGCATTGGCGTGGATATTACCGAACGGGTAAAATCTGAGCGGTCACTAATCGCCAGTAATGAGCGGTTTGAACTGATCAACAAAGCTACAAGTGATGCCATTTACGATTGGGATATAAAAAACGACACCTTTCATTGGGGCGAAGCTTACTTTCGGATTTTCGGGTACGAAAACCACCAAGCCCCCCATTCGATACAGGCGTGGGAAACCCTTCAGCATCCACAGGATACCAAAAACAATAAAGAAGAATGGACAAAATACATGGAGGATCCCTCCCGGTTTAAATGGCAGGAGATATTCCGTTGGAGAAAAGGGGACGGAAATTACGCATACGTAGAGGAAATCGGGTACTTGGTAAGGGACGAGTCGGGAAATCCGATCCGTATGGTGGGTGTACTTCGGGATATTTCTGGAAGCAAAACAATTGAAATAGCAAACGCACTTCAGCAAACGATTTCCTCCTTCTTTAAAAGTGATAAATCAATAAAAGAAGTTCTGTTTTCAACAGTAGAACTAATCAGCAAAGAACTGGCATTCAGTAAGGCGGAAATTTGGTTGAAGAGCGAAGATAATGACACCATTTCCTTGAACGCAGGATATGCCGAAATCTCCTTAGATCCAGAAGAAGACAGCCCCTGTTCCAACCAAAAACTTAAACATGGTGAAGGCATCCCTGGTCTGGTGTGGGTAAATCAACAAACCTACGTCTGGGACGATCTCGGAACCAATCCCGATTTTAAGATAAGGTCAACCAAGCCTGCTGGAGCACATCAGTGCTGTTTAGCACTTCCTATAACCACAAACGGGCTTTTCGTTGGCACGTTGATCGTCTACAGTCAAGAACCGTTGTTGGATGTACAATACCAGTTGGAAATCCTTGAAAATCTTGCCTCCTACCTAGGGGGAGAGATTTTACGCAAGCTACAGGAGGAGCAAATGCGGTTGTTGTTTGAGTGGTCTCCTGATATTTTGGCCATAGCCTCTCCTAAGGGATATTTCACCAAAGTAAATCCCGCTTTTTGCCAATTATTGGGATATGAAGAGCAAGAGATCCTCCTCCGCCCCTTCACGGAATTTTTACATCCTGAAGACTTGGCATCGACTTCATTGGAATTTGAAGAAACAAGTTCCGGCATACGTCAGGCCGAAAATTTCGTCAACCGTTACCGTACTGCCTTTGGCAATTACAAGTATATTTCATGGGGATCATCCACTCCCTTCGGGGATGATGGATTCCTGTTTTCTTACGGAAAAGATGTCACCCCTGTCTACGAACTGCAACGGATGCTTCAGGCCGCTTCCGAAATGGCCAAAGTTGGTGCGTGGGAGTTGGATCTTATTAAAGGAACACACAAGTGGTCTGCCATGACCCGGGAGATATTTGAGGTACCTGCATCTTTTGATCCAGAGGTTGCAACGGTGATTGACTTTTACCCCGCCGATTTTAGGCCTTTTGTACGCGCCCAACTTGACAGGGCCATCACGATGGGAGAACCTTTCGAGTTCGAAGCCATTATAACAACACCAAAAGGATCCGAAAAATGGGTAAAAATCAAAGGGGAAGCTGAGATCGCCGACGGAAGACCGGTACGTGTATATGGCAGCGTGCAAGATATCCACCAACACAAAACCGACCAACAGGCTATCCAACAGGCTCTTAATGAACGAAACAATATATTGGAAAGCATCGGCGAGGCTTTCTTTTCCGTAGACAAAAACTGGAAGACGCTGTACTGGAATAAAAGTGCCGAAAAACTCCTACACGTTCCAAGGGGACAGGTGATGGAAAAGATAGTTTGGGATGCGGTGCCTGAATTGGTGGGACATGGGCTAAAATCTGCCTGCCAATCTGCTCTGGAAACGAATGCACCGATGCAATTGGAAAGCCACGACAAAGAGACCGACAGGTGGCTGGAAGTGGGGATATACCCAAAATGGGATCAAATTGGCGTATTCATAAGAGACATCGGTAACAGAAAAAAAGCACAACAAGAATTACTTCAATCCAACGAGCGATTTCAAAAAATAGCTGAAGCCACGAACGATGCTATCTGGGATTTTAACGTTCCCAAAAACCACCTCTTCTGGGGCAAAGGATTTGAAAAGCTCTTTGGATACAACTTACATAGTATATCTCCATCCCTTGAGTTTCTGATGAGTCTCATACATCCGGACGATAGGCAGGCCGTTTTCGATAAAATCCAGGATTATATGAGGCCTACCCATTCAGAAAACAATTGGACGGAGGAATATCGTTTTCGACGTGCCGACGGAAGTTTCGCCTATGTAATTGACCGGGCCATATTCATTCGAAACCCCTTCGGTGTAGTGGTTCGCGTTCTTGGAGCGATGACAGATATTACCCACCAAAAAAACCATGAAAACTCACTTAGGAAACTCAATGAACAGTTAAAATCCAAGGTACACGAGTTGGCCATCTCCAACCAAGAGTTGGAACAGTTTGCCTACGTTGCTTCCCACGACTTGCAGGAACCCTTACGTATGATTACGGGATTTCTGGGACAAATCGTCCGAAAATACGATCATGTATTGGATGAAAAGGGAAAGCAATACATTGGATTTGCCGTAGACGGCGCCACCAGAATGCGTAGGATTATTTTGGATCTTTTGGAGTATTCCAGAGTTGGGCGGGAGGAAGAGCAAGTTGAATCTGTCGACTTAACGGAAATCGTCAACGAAACCAAACTACTCTTCAGGAAAACGCTGGACGAAACGGGAGCCGAAGTGACCTACGAAAACCTTTCAACCATCGTTGGACGATGGGTGCCTATGCGTCAGGTTTTTCAAAACCTGATAAGCAACGCGCTCAAATACCGTTCTCCCGAGCGAACCCCAAAAATCCACGTACGTGGAGAGGAACAGCTCGAAAACTATGTTATCTCCATACAGGACAATGGCATAGGAATAGATCAAACCTATTTCGATAAGATATTTATTATATTCCAGCGGCTACATAGCGAACCGTCTGTCCCTGGAACCGGTATGGGATTGGCCATTACCAAAAAAATCATTGAAAACTACGGGGGAACCATTTGGCTGGAATCCATCCCGAACGAGGGATCTACCTTTTACTTTACGGTAAAAAAAGCATTGTAAACACCCAACATTCCAACCATTTTACCATTCATTTTTATTATTTACCGCTTATTTATTTTATTAAAAAAATTATTACCTTTGTTGCGTCTAGAAAGACTTAAACAATCTGTACAAAATGAAAACAAGCATCATTGCGATGAGCATCGCTGCGGGATTAGCTATTGCTTCCTGCGGCCAAAAGAAAGTAGAAGAGGAGATTTCCGAAACCATCGAATCATCAATTGAGGAGACGCAGGAAGAGGAGCTTTGGGAGGAAACCTTGGAAATCCCCGCAGAGGATGCCGAAGCGGCGTCTGAGGAACAGCTGGAAGAGACTTCCGGTAACTAAAAACGATCTGAAATGACCTAGAGCCCCGGAAATTCCGGGGCTTTTTATTTTTGCCAATTCCACAAAAACCACCAAGATTACCAATCTCCCGAGGCAAGGGTACCAACTTATCCTTTATTGTGCCTCTAGCTGGCGGGGGATAAACTTCCCGGATTTAAAATACTGTCCAAATCAGGCCCTACCCTTTGGTATTATCTAAAATTGGGTTAATATTGGGTGTTGAACCTAGGTCGTTAGCTCAGTTGGTTCAGAGCGCTGCCTTGACAGGGCAGAGGTCACCAGTTCGAGCCTGGTACGACCTACATTAATAGTTCTTCATCGTTCTAAAAGGGAGCAAGTTATCCTCGTTTTTTCTCCGACTCGGCTAATTCTTCGAACAGGCGTCTTTGCCTTTCCGATAGTTGCCGCGGTATCTCAACCTGTAATGTTAAATATAGATCGCCAAACTCACCATCTTTTTTGTATACCGGAAATCCCTTTCCCTTCAGCTTGACCTTGCTGCCAGGCTGGCTTCCCGGTGGTATGGAAGCCCTTACTTTGCCATCAAACGTTTCAATGGTTATTTCCCCTCCCAAAACCGCCGTAACAAGGGGTATCTTCTCAGTTTTGTACAGGTGGTTTCCCTCCCGCTTAAAAAACGGATCGGGAAAAACCTGAAATGTAAGGTAAAGGTCTCCCGGTTCTCCCCCACTTGCACTAGCTGCTCCATACCCTTTTATTTTGATGGTTTGACCGTCTTCTACACCCGCTTGAACCGTTATGCGTATCTTCTTTCCACCTACCTCGATGGTACGCTTGTGGGTTTGGGAAGCTTCTTTAAGCGTTAGCTGTAGCTTTCCATGGTAATCCTGGCCTTTAAGCCCAGCCCTGGAATGAGTACGGTGTCCCCGCCCGTTACCAAAGAGACTTTCGAAAAAATCCGAAAATCCCCCGCCGCTAAAGGTTTCATAAAAATCGGTACCTGCACCATTGAACGCTCCACCCCGTGCCCCACCGTACTGCCCCGATGCCTGTTCATACGCATCTGCATGCTTCCAGTCCTTTCCGTATTTATCATATTTTGCGCGTTTCTCGGGATCGGAGAGCACCTCATTGGCCTCATTGACCTCTTGAAACCTACGTTTGGCGGATTCATCGGTCGGGTTGAGGTCGGGATGGTACTTTCGTGCCAATCTACGGTAGGCCTTTTTTATCTCATCCGCGGTCGCAGATGGATTCAGTTCGAGTACCTTGTAATAATCTATGTAGTCCATTTCAATATTCTTCTAGACTTGAATTACCAAATTTAATCCTACATAAAAACGAATTACAACTCGCAACAATTCCAGAATAATCAGGATAATCCGGCCGCTTCGAAAAGAACCTCAATAGGATGAACGGCCTTCTTTCCGGTACCATCCAAAATCTGGTGTCTACAACTGGTTCCTGGCGCTGCAATAATGGCCTGTTCCGAAGCCTTCCTTACCGCAGGAAAAAGAACCATTTCCCCTATCTGCATACTTAGCTTGTAATGTTCCTTTTCGTACCCAAATGACCCGGCCATCCCACAGCACCCGGATGGTATTATCTTCACCTGGTAGTTTTTGGGTAAAGAGAGTAACTTAGAGGTGAAATTTACCGAGGAAAGGGCTTTTTGATGGCAATGGCCATGCAGCAGGATCTCTTTAGGGGAATCCGTAAACTGATCGGCACAGATATTGCCGGCGACCACCTCCTTGGCCAAAAACTCATCTATCAACGAGGTATGAGCCCTCAGCTTCTTTGCAGCATCAACCCATTGCTTTGAAACCAAGCGAGGGTACTCGTCACGAAAGCCAAGAATGGCCGAGGGTTCGATTCCCAATAGGGGCGTGTCCGCTGAAATCAGGGCACTGAAAATTTCCACGTTTTTGTCAGCTACCTTTCTGGCGTATTCGAGCAACCCTTTGGAAATTGCCCCCCTTCCACTCTCAGGATGGTCCACCATATTCACCTCGTAGCCTAAATGCCTAAGTAACTTGATCGACTTGATGCCTATCAACGCATCGTTATGGTTGGTAAATTCATCCGCAAACAAATACACCGTTTTTCGTACTGGCACATCGCCACTTAGTTGGGGATAGTTCCTTTTATACCAAGACCGCAAGGAAACCGGTGAAAGCATAGGAAGCTCTCTATTGGGCGCTACCCCCAACACCCGTTTCACTAGTCCGGATGTAAGCGGATTGGAGAGGAAAAAGTTGGAAACACCCGGAATCCTGCTCCCCATTTCGTTCAGGTTATTTATGTAGGCAAATGCCTTCGAACGGAGGGGAACTCCATGCGTTTTGTGGTACTGGTATTGAAACTCCGCTTTGATGGTGGCCATATCCACGTTGGAAGGGCACTCCGAGGTACAGCCCTTGCATGAGAGGCATAAGTCCATCACCTCCTTTATTTCGGGATGATCAAATGGATTTTCCTTCGTATTCTTGGTAAGAAATTCCCGCAGGATATTTGCCCTACCTCTCGTAGTGTCCCGCTCATTTCTGGTCGCTTGATAACTGGGGCACATAGTGCCTCCCCCAGTGGTGGGAAGCTTTCTGCAATCTCCGCTGCCGTTGCATTTCTCAGCCATTCGTAGAATACCCCCTACCGAACCAAAATCAAACAGCGTATCGTGTTCGGGAGTCCCCATGCCCGGTTCGTACCGCAGGGAGGTATTCATGGGAGGCGCGTCCACGATCTTGCCGGGATTGAAGATATTGTCGGGATCCCAGGTTTTCTTTATCTGCTTAAACAATGTGTAATTTGCCTCGCCAACCATCATCGGTATAAAAGCTGCACGGACACGTCCATCCCCATGTTCACCACTTAGCGAGCCTCTGTATTTTTTGACTAGCTTGGCGGATGCCTCACTGATTTCGTAAAAACGTCTTACATCAGCTTCCTTTTTTAGATCCAAAATTGGCCTTAAGTGGATTTCTCCCGCCCCGGCATGGGCATAATAGACAGGCTTTTGGCCAAAGCCCTCCATAATCCCGGCAAACTCGTCGATGTAGTCCGCCAAATCGTCTATATCCACGGCCGTGTCTTCGATACAGGCCACCGCCTTGGTATCCCCGGGTATATTGGCCAAAAGGCCTAACCCAGCACTTCTAAGCTCCCATGCATTTTTCGTCCTATCCGGCCCTATCACCGGATAGGCATAGCCAAGATTCGCATCCCGGAGGGCCTGGATAAACATCTCCCCTTTCCGAACTGCTTCCTCCAGTTCCTTGCCCCTGAATTCCACCATCAAAATGGCCTGCGGGTCACCCTCCACAAAGTCCCTGTTTTTGCTTTGCTCTACGTTTTCCTTTGTGCAGTCCAAAATTATCTTGTCCATCAACTCTACCGCCGTCGGATCCTGCTTCATCGCTACTTGCGCAGCCTTCATGCTTTGATGGATCGAATCAAAATGTGCCGCCACCACAATCTCATGGGGATCCGGCAAGGGATCCAAATGAAGGGTGATCTCCGTCGTCACGGCCAGGGTACCTTCAGATCCGCACAAAAGCTTGCAAAAATCAAACGGCACAGAATTCCCCGAAAACAGGTTCGTTTCCAACAAATAGTCGACTGCATAGCCCGTATTTCGTCTATGGATATTTGGCTTTGGAAAATTGTCCCGGATCTGGGCCTGTACGTCCGGATTGCTCAACACCTGCCTCATTTGCCGGTAAAGGCTACCCTCCAAGGTCTCAAGCGAACATTTTTGCACAAATTCTTCATCAGACAGTGCCTTTACTTCTATTTCGGAAGCATCGCTTAGCAACACCTTCAAAGAAAGCGTATGCTCCCGCGTACTTCCATATACGATCGAAGTGGTACCACAGGAATTATTGCCCACCATTCCTCCAATCATGGCTCGGCTCGCCGTACTGGTGATGGGACTAAAAAACAACCCATGTGGTTTCAAAAAATGGTTGAGCTCGTTTCTGACCACACCGGGCTGTACCCTAACCCAACCCTCTTCTTTGTTGAATTCGAGGATTTTGTTCAAATGCTTGGACACATCCAACACAATCCCATCTCCCACGCATTGACCCGCCAGAGAGGTCCCCGCTGTACGGGGAATAAGGGAGGTTTTATGCTCTTTGGCAAACCGGATCAGCTTCTTGATGTCCTTCGCATGCTTTGGAAAAGCCACCGCCAATGGAATCTCCCGATAGACGGAAGCATCCGTGGCGTAAAGGGTTTTCATTAAGTTATCAAAATACAGTTCACCGTCCAATTCGCTTGCCAACTGCCCGAGGTGTCGGTTGATGGGGGTTGTTTCATTACTCATGGTTCAAAATTAAGACAGTTGCCCATAGGAATAAACAGATCGTTGAAATATTTTGCTATACCTTCAAAATGGACGAAAACCCTATCTTTGTCCAACTTGAATCTGAAAATACAATCGAATGAAGATAAAATTGGAATTGCCACTCGGTGAGGATGTGATCCATTTTTTAGCGGATAAATTTAATTTACTTTCTCCTGGAGAAACCATTTTAAAGGCTGAAAAAGCGGGAGAGGGAAACATGAATGTAGTCCTTAGGATCACCACTAACTTTCGCAGTGTAATCCTAAAGCAGTCAAGACCATTTGTGCACAAATATCCCCAAATCCCTGCTCCCTTTGAAAGGATTTCTGTTGAAAAAGCATTTTACGATACCATAGCCGGACAAACCCGACTCGCCTCCATGACCCCTTCACCGCTCGCATTTGATGAAGAAAGCCAACTTTTGGCGCTGGAGGATTTAGGAGCTTCCTCCGACTTTACGGCCATTTACTCAGATTCAGCCAAAATAACTGACTCAGAAATCGTACGGCTGGCAGAATTCCTCTTCGAGCTTCACTCCCTGCAGGTCGATTCCTTCCCCTCTAATACCCCTATGAAAGTGTTGAACCATGCACATATATTTAGCATCCCTTTCTTGGAGACACCTCCCATAAACCTCAACTCAGTCCAACCAGGTTTGGAAGAAATCGCCCAGCCCTTCCGGTATGACAATGTGCTGAAAAAGGCAATCGGAGTGATCGGAAATCGTTACTTGTTGACAGGAAAAACGCTACTGCATGGCGATTTCTATCCAGGTTCTTGGCTGAAATCGGCTGATGGTATCTATATAATCGACACGGAATTTGCCTTTCTGGGCGATAGAGAGTTTGATTTGGGAGTATTGATCGCCCACCTAGCCATGGCCGGCATAGAAGAAGGGAAAATCCACCTAGCTTTAGAGACCTATGAAACAACAGAGCTTATCCTATCACTTCTACGGAATTATGCCGGGGTTGAAATCTTGAGGAGACTGTTCGGTGTGGCGCAGCTGCCCCTGATGTTGACGTTGGAAGAAAAATTCAAGTTGGCGAACCTTGCTAAAACGATGATACTGGATGCTTAAATGCTATACGATTTCCACCGCTTTTATTTTGCTGTTTTCCACAGCTTGTGATGTAGACCCCAAGGACAAACCTAATGCCTCTGAAGATGTCCTCCCCGCATCACCCCTCCACGAAGCAGCGCTGAAAGATAAAGTACTGGGCATGATGGTGGGTAGTGCGATCGGAGATGCGATGGGTGCCCCCACGGAAATGTGGCCCAGAAAATCCATCGATGAGGCATATGGCTGGGTGGATCGGCTAGACACCATGACGAGGGATGTTTCTCCCGAGGGAATTTGGGTGCCAAACCTTCCAGCAGGAGGCACAACCGATGATACCAGGTGGAAGAAACTAGTTGCTGATTACCTGATTAGTGAGGCTAGTAGTCTGCCCAATCCTAAAGGGCTGGCCCAGCATATTCTTGACCGGCACAGCGAATATTTTAAGGAAAGAATGAAAATTGACCCGGAAGACAGCCTTGGGCTGGCTGAAAACTTCCTGCGCAAAGCTTGGTTGGATGAATGGGCAAAGGTAAGTGCGCCATTTGTTCGAGGAGACTACTCGGAATACAACATCCGGTTGAGTACATTCTACGGGGGGGAGATGGTTTGTGCAGGACTTCTCTATTCTCCCGTTATTGGGGCGTTGTTTCCGAGTAACCCAGAAAAGGCCTACTTAGTTGCCTTCGATCTGGCAATTTTCGATTTGGGCTACGCTAGGGATATCAGTGCCCTGTCTGCCGCGATGACCGCCGCAGCCATGAATCCGGACGCCACACCCCATACTGTCCTCCAGGTAATTAATGAAATAGATCCCCATCGATATACAGAAAGCCGTTTGGTGGGGCGAACCGCCCATCGAATCCTTGACCTTGCTCAGAGCATCGTAGAACAAGTCAGTAATTCAGGCGGCTCGATACCTGCAGAAAAAAGCACCCGCCAGCCTCCTACAAAAGAAGAAATGAAGGAAGCATTCGTTTTATTGGACAGGCACCTTCAGGATATGCCCTTTCATGCAGGCGAAATATTTCTTCAGGTCCTGACTGCTTTGATCCTGACAGAGTTTGACTTCGAGCTAAGTTTGCAGTTTTTGGTGAACTACGGCAGAGATAACGATACAACTGCCGCCATCGCAGGGGCCATTCTGGGTGCTTATTGGGGAATAGAAAAGCTGCCTGATAATATGTACAAACACACTATTAATGTAAACGTAAGCCATCTAGGCCTTGATATCGAAAAAGTATCAGAGGGACTAACAGAAAAAATCATGTCCTCGTACCGGATAGACCCTTTTCATTAATCCCATTTATCTATCTACTCCTTTGCTTAAATAAAAATATATTAATAGCTTTAATAGCATAAATCAGAATTTAGCTAAGTGGTTAATTCCCTTTGTAAGTCTCTTTCGCCAAGGTAAATCAAGTTTGTCTATAAACGATCATGCAGTCTCGAACGTGACCCATTGGATTCCTCGCTGACTAAATCAAGATAATACGAAAGGAATTGCCAGCTCATTAAAGTGCCCAAACCGTTGATTTTTCGACTGAATCTAATAACAGCATTCTCCAAGTGGAGAGATCTTTGGGATCTGGTAGGTTTGCTTTGCCAAACGAAAACTAATAAATCCGTTGATTCTGTAGACAGAGCGCTTGTCTTTATAGACGACAAAAACATCACCCATTTGATTACATGGAGTTATTTCTTCCTGTTTACAACCGTAACGGTTGGATGCAGGACAATAAATGATGACCAACCCGATTTCAGTCCTGGCCGGTATTTCCAGATACTTTCCTAACTCGTAGTACGACTTACCAATCGCATTAATTTACAGCACGTACCCCTACCCAACCTATGAATTCTAAACCTGACCCACACCTACCTTCAACAAAAAGGCCTCCCCGTATGCTTCGCATTATGGCGGTAGGTGCTTCTGCCGGTGGCTTGGAAGCCCTTCAGGATCTCCTTTCCAATCTACAGGTATTGGATAACTGCTGTGTGATCATCGCCCAACACATGAGTCCTACCCACCGAAGTATGTTGGTTCAGTTGTTGACAAAAGCCACTTCCTTTCCGGTGGTTGAGGCTACCAATCTGCAAGCCCTTTCAGAAAAAACGATATTCATTACTCCGCCCGACACGGAAATCTCCATCAGAGACGAGGCGATCCATTTGGCCAAACCACATTCAAGTATAGGTCCAAAGCCCTCAGTGGATGTGCTGTTTGAATCGTTGGCCAAGGAGGATAATCAGGTGATTGCCATTATCCTTTCAGGTACCGGCAGCGATGGTGCCGAGGGAATCAACAGGCTGGCGATGTCGGGCGATGCATTCATACTTGCACAGGATCCCAGCAGTGCCAAATACGACGGGATGCCTAATGCGGCCATTCAGACTGGGCATGTAAAGAAGATCCTATCTGCCAAAGACCTTGGCAAACACCTTTCCGACCTGCTTGCTTCCGCCGAAAGTAAGGGCTTGTTCCGGTCTATGGATGAAAAAAAATCCGCTTATGATAAAGTGGTAGAACTGCTTAGCAAAAAAAGCGGCACGGATTTCTCCAACTACAAGACGGCCAGTTTCACCAGAAGGCTGGAAAAAAGAATTTCGTCATTGCACATGGATTCGCTGGAACGCTACCTTGAGTACTTGGAAGAAAACCCCGAGGAAGTCAACGAACTTTTCAATATGGTTTTTATCGGGGTAACCTCGTTTTTTAGAGACTCCGAGGCATTTCTCACGTTGGAAACCTACCTAGATCGCCTGGTTCAGGGTAAAAAAAGCCAAGAGTCTATACGGATATGGATTCCGGGATGCTCTACAGGAGAGGAGGCCTACTCGATTGCTATCCTGCTGCATAAAATGCTTAAACGGTATGCCAAGGAGCATCTGGAGATACAGCTTTTTGCCACGGATATCGATGAACAGGCTATTGCGCAAGCGAGATCGGCATTTTTCCCCGCCGATTCATTGCAGGTACTTTCCCGTGAGACCATCGAACAATACTTTATCCCGAAGGGGTCTGGATACGAAGTCATTAAAGCGATCCGCTCCATGGTCTTGTTTTCCAAGCACGATATCATGCGAAATCCGCCGTTTTTAAAATTGGACCTGATTTCCTGCCGAAATCTTCTTATTTATTTTAAAAACTCCCTTCAGCAACAGCTTATCCCGCTGTTTCACTTTGCCCTACTTCCCGGAGGTTACCTTTTCCTTGGAAAATCAGAATCCATTGGACCCTTTACATCCCTGTTTGCAGAAGAAAACACCAAACACCGGATCTACAAGAAAAAGATATCACAGGGTCTTCAAACCATCCGGTTTTCGGCACTGAAACCACAGACCATGCCCGTCAAGCAGGTACAGGCCACACAAAACCCGCCCGCAAACAACCTAAAGGAATCTGCCCGGAAAACGCTGCTAAAGGCACTTGATACCCCTTATGTGGTGGTGAACGAAACCCAGGACATCCAAGAGGTACACGGGGATGTAAGGCTTTTTCTGAGCTTAAGTGAGGGAGGGATCCAGGCGAATTTGATCAAAATGCTGAACCCTGAACTTCAAATCGAAGTAAGGGCAATACTCAACAAGTGTATTAAGTCCAACACCGGGATAAAAAGCAAAATCAAAAAATTCAGACTTTTCGACAGCTACCATTATGTCCGTGTCGGTGTTTTTCCACTGATAGATCAACCGGGTTCCGATCCGCTCTACATGGTTCTGTTTGAGAAACTGGACCTGGAAGACTTCATTCATTCGGATCCGCAAAGTACCGCGCTCCCGGCTGACGAATCGACAAAGTTCAAAGAGCTTGAAGAGGAGCTGAACGAGACAAAAGAACAACTGCAAACCTACATAGAGGAAATAGAAACCAGTAATGAAGAGCTGCAGTCACTGATAGAAGAGCTACAAAGTACCAATGAAGAGCTGCAAAGCGCCAACGAGGAACTGGAAACCACCAATGAAGAGTTGCAAAGCACCAACGAGGAAATCCAGGTGGCCTACATGGAGCTAAAATCCGCCCATGAAACATTGGAAGCAAAGGAGTTGGAACTTCAAGTGCTCCAAGCCAACTCGGAGGCACTGCTTGACAATGACCTTCAGGCGTTTATTTTGGTCGATAGCTCTTATAAAATCCAAAAATTCAATCACCGTGCGGTAGAACTGTTCGAAGACCTAAGCGGAAAGCGTTTGGCTACGGAAAAGCTGATCTTGGATTACCTGCCCGAAGGAGAAACCGAGCACTTTATCACCAACTTCAAAAAAGTCCTTGACAAGAAAGCCTTCACGGGAGAAAAAAACTTCACCGATCTATCCGGAAAAAACCGCTGGTTTGCGGTCAATTATGCACCTGTTATTTTCAAGGGCGAATCCGTCACCGGGGTATCGCTCAGTTTGCTGGACATAACGACCCTAAAGGATACCCAATCCAGTCTTGTGCTCACCGAAAAGCTGGTATCGGCTGTTTTCAATGTCGTTTCACTCGGTATCTGCGTAACGGATGAATCCGGCATTCTTTTAAACGCGAACGATGCTTATTGCGAATTATATGGGTATGAAAAACATGAGCTGGTAGGGGAACACTTTACCAAGGTAGTACCGGTTTCCCAAAAGGAACAACTAAGTTTGTTGCATGACCAATTCATTAATACGGGATCAGAAACCTTAGGGGAAGCACGCGTTATTTCAAAAGCTGGGGTTAGGATCGATGTGGAGGTAACCGCTGATTTATTGATCCAACCGGACGGAACCCGATATAAGGTCACTTCCGTAAAAGACATAACCCAGCAAAAAAACATAAAAAAACTGCTGGCGGAAGCACAGAATATGGCCCGTATTGGTGCTTGGGAATATGTTATCGATACCGGTAGTTTAAACTATTCCGAAATTACCAGTCAAATCTATGGGATACCGGATAGCTTTGAGCTGACAGTCGAAAATGGTTTGTCCTTTTACCAAGAGGGCAGTAGCAGAAACCAAATCTCCCAGGCATTTAAGGAATGTATGGAGCAGGGCAGGCCCTTTGATATGGAGCTGGTATTAGTTGATTTCAATGGAGTCAAGAAATGGGTAAGATCCATCGGAAGGGCAGAAAAATCAGATGATAGCGTTGTACGGATCTTCGGTTCCATTCAGGATATCACGGATAAGAAAGAGGCCGAAGAACGCATCAAAGAAACCAACCAACGTTTTTCCTACGTCACCCAAGCTACCTCGGATGTAATCTGGGATTGGGATATCACCAGAGACAAAGTACTATGGGGCGAAAACCATGTCCAAATCTTTGGTGAGCTGCCTTCCGAAAACCTCAGCGACGTAGCACAGGTACATCGAAGGCTAGATCCTGATGAATTGGAGCAGATTATCCAAGATGCTGAGGAAGTGTTGAGATCCGACCGCATCCAATGGCAGTGCGAGCACCGGTACCTGAAATCAGACGGTAGTTACGCAGTTGTTTCCAACAAAGCACTGATCATTAGAAATAACGAAGGCAAACCTGTGCGGGTGATTGGCGCTATGCAGGACATCACAAAGCGGCATTACCAAGAACTCGAGCGCAAAATGCAACGGGAAATCAGTCTTATCTTTAATAAAGGGGGAGAACTGGTAAACACATTGAGTGAGGTCATCCAATACCTGGCCGACCTAGCCGCCATTGATTTGGCAGAGGTATGGTTGGTAAGTCCAGACAATACCTCCATCAAATTACTGGCAAACTACAGCCAAACAGAGCAGGCTAACCTATTTCGAATAAACAGCCAACAGATTACCACCTTTCAAAAAGGTGAAGGACTGCCTGGAAACGTATGGACTACCGGACAATCGATGATTTGGGATCAAGTTGAAGACCATAAGGAATTCGTACGATCGAAAGCAGCAAAGAAATCCGGCATTATTGCCGTTTTTGGCGTGCCATTACAACAAAATGGCGATATGCTTGGTGTATTGGTTTTCGGTTCCTCAAAGGGGAGGGAACATTTGGAGTCCTTCAAGATGCTCTTTGGCAGCCTCGAGTCCTTCCTTAGTGGTGAACTGATGCGGAAAAAACTGGAGTCCGAGTTGACTCAGATCATTGAAGGAGCACCCGATCTGATTGGCATCGTAAACTTTGAAGGACATTTCATCAAAATCAACGAGGCCGCCAGCCGAATGCTCGAATACTCCATGGACGAGCTGATGTCCCTGCCTTTTTTGGATTTGGTACATCCAGACGACCACTACAAAACTGAAATGGAGTTTAATCGCCTTATCAACGAAGCCATTCCCTTGGCATTCGAAAACAGGTACCTTGCCAAATCTGGAAAATCCATTTGGATCAGTTGGTCGTCCCGGGCGATACCGGAGGAACGCATCATTTATGCTTTTGGTAAAGATGTAACTCGACAAAAATCGTTGTTACAATCGCTTGAAAATGCCTATGAACAGGCAATGATTGGGGTTTGGGAGACGAATGTTGGTCAGGAGATCACGTATTGGTCGGGCGTTGCCCGGAAAATTCATGAGATTAGCGACACAAAATTTATCCCATCCGTGCAGGAAGCCTTGTTGTTTTACAGGGAAGACTACCGATCGCTCGTATCCGAAATGGTCGGCAAATGCTTAGCTACGGGAGAGCTTTTTGATTTTGAGGCACCGATCATAACTGCTACTGGAAACGAAAAATGGGTTCGGGCTACCGGACAGGCAGAAATCCAACATGGAAAAGTCACCAAAATGTATGGTAGCATACAGGACATTCATGCCAGGAAAACAGCCGAGCAGCAAATGCTCATTTTCAAGCAGATCGTCGAAACGTCCCACGAAGGAATCGCCGTGGCTGGCCTAGAAGGACAGGTAAACTACTTAAACCCGTCCTTCAGCCAAAAACTTGGCTTTACAACCCAAGAACTTCAGGATGCTGGGGGTCCGCCGGCTGTATATGCGGAGCAGGAGGTCGCTGCCGAGGTCTTTGGGCATCTGTTACGTGGGAAACCTTGGAAAGGAGATATATACCTAGTGGACAAAACAGGCAAAAGAACCCCCTATTTCTTAAGTGCGGGACCGATCTACGACGAAAAAGGCACCTTGATCGCTGTGTTTGGCATACATACCGATATCAGCGAGCGGATAGAATCGGAAACTGCCCTAAAACGCAATCTCCAGGCACTGGAGGATTACAAATTTGCCCTTGATCAAGCTGTTATTGTTGCGATCACAGATGTACAGGGAAAAATCACTTCGGTAAACCAAAAATTCTGTGAAATTTCAAAATACACTCCCGAAGAGCTGATTGGAAAAACCCATCAGATTGTCAATTCAGGGTACCATCCAAAGTCCTTTTTTAACGAGATGTGGAAAAAACTTACCAAAGGGCAGGTTTGGCAGGGAGTGATCAAAAACCGCGCAAAAGACGGCAGCGAATACTGGGTAAACTCAACAATGGTGCCATTTTTGGATGAAAATGGCCGCCCCAGCCAGTTTTTGGCCCTTCGTTTTGAGGTTACCGAGCAAATACTCGCCACAGAAGAACTCAAAATAGCCAACCGGCAGCTGGAGAGTCTCAACGAATCCCTTAAAGAACGTGCACAGGAACTGGCAATATCAAATGCTGAATTGGAGCAATTTGCCTACGTAGCTTCCCATGATCTTCAGGAACCGCTTCGCATGATCACCAGCTTCCTGGCCCAGCTGAATAAAAAATACGGCGAACTGTTCGATGATCGAGCTAAAGAGTACATAGGCTTTGCGCTAGACGGGGCCAGTCGTATGCGCCAAATCATTCTTGACCTCCTCGAATTTTCAAGGGTAGGAAAGAACGACGAAAGGCTTGGGCCTGTATCACTTGCTGAACTGGTAGCGGAGGTTATCCTGCTTAACCGAAAGGCAATAGAGGAATCCAATGCAAAAATCCATATCGGAGAACTTCCCACCATCCAAAATTACCGAACCCCACTGATGCAGGTATTCAACAACCTCATCGGAAATGCTTTGAAGTACCGAAAAAAGACGATCCCCCCCTCAATCAATGTCTCCTGTACGGAAAACGAAAACAGCTACACCATACGTGTTTCTGACAATGGCATTGGAATAGAAGAAGAATACTTCCAAAAGATATTTGTTATATTTCAGCGGCTACACCACAAAACCGAATATTCCGGGACTGGCATCGGACTAGCCATTGTTAAGAAAATCATAGAAAACCTGGGAGGCCATGTTTGGGTGAAATCCAAAAAAGACGAGGGAAGTACCTTCTATTTCACACTGCTAAAAACCCCGGTAAAGCCGGAAAAAATCAAAAAAGATACACCCTATGAAACCGGCCATTAAAGTTACGCTTGCCTATTTAGCGGTAGGCTTTAGCTGGATCTTTTTCAGCGACAGAGCACTTTTGCTCCTGGTTGCCTCCTCCGATATCCCCTATAGCGTAGGATTGCAAACGGCAAAAGGGCTCACCTATGTAGCTGTTACCGGCATTTTACTATACTTCTTGGTGAGAAGATACATACGTCAAATTGAGCAAAAGGTAAAGGAGCTAGAAGTCCTGAATGAAAAATTAGAAGAACAAGCAGTACAGCTTAAACAAAGCAATCAGGACCTGGAGCAGTTTGCGTATACGGCCTCCCACGATTTGCAGGAGCCGCTTCGTATGATATCGTCCTTTATGGCCCAGTTGGACAAAAAGTATCATGACCAACTGGACGAAAAGGCCCATCAGTATATTTACTTTGCCATTGACGGGGCCAAACGAATGCGGAAAATTCTAATCGACTTGTTGGAATATTCCCGGATAGGGAGGCTAACCGCTGGACCTTCCCTTGTGAATACCAAGGAAGTGATAAAAGAATGCGTGGAAGAACTGGCCCCCCTAATCAAACAAAAACAGGCGGCGGTCTCTATCGAGGGAGATTTCCCTACCCTTTGGTTAGATGATAAACTTGCCAAATTGATCGTATTTCAGCTTGTTGATAACGCCTTGAAGTTTTGCAAGCAAGACACCAAACCCGTGGTTGATATACGCGGGGAAGATGGTGGAGAAAACTGGAGCCTCACTGTTAAGGACAATGGAATTGGAATAGAGGCGGCCTATTTCGAAAAAATATTTGTAATTTTCCAGAAGCTGCACAATGTTTCCTTATATGAAGGTTCGGGAATTGGGCTTGCTTCGGTTAAAAAAGCAGTGGAAATCCAGGGAGGTAGTGTCCAAGTGACCTCAAGCCTCGGCAATGGGAGTGTATTTACGGTAATATTGCCCAAAAAAACGGACTAACCCGCCATAGATGTCTTTTCTCAACAGCAACACGCTATAAAACGCATTTTGACGCATTCTCGCAATTAAGAACCAATTTTGAAAGGCTGGAAAAAATATTACCAAATCGTTCATGCCAATTTTCCGGAACTGGCAGTGCCTTCACTGTCCATTGGTTATTGGAGAGACTACCTTTTTTTTACCACCATAGTCTATGTGGTGCCATTTAGCCTTATGGCGATCATTCCCGGTGTGGTTGTCTCTGCCATCGCGGGCTATTATGAAATCATCTTTTATGATGTATTCTTGGTAGCAATCCTGTATTTAATCGCGTTTAATCACCATTTCTCTATTCAAACCAAGAAAACTTTTTTTGTTCTCATTGTATACGTTTTTGCACTCATATTATTCAAAAACTTGGGAAGCTATGGGCCGGGGTTGGTCTATCTTTTGGCAGTCTCCATATTTGCCATCATCATTTTTCCTGACAAGTTCTCATTCTACACATTGGGATATAATGCGTTATTCTGTTTGATTTATGGATTGATTATCCACTTAGATATAAAAGGGCTGCATGCCTCCGACCAAGCTCAGGCTCTTTCCTGGTTTGCAGTATCATCCAATCTATTGTTTATCAATTTGTTGTTTTCAATATTGATTCCGCGGATGTTTATCGGAATGGAAAAAACCCTTGCCGCGCAAGTCCAGCTTCGGGAGGAGCTAGACCTGGAGCAACAGAAACTTCAGCAATCTCTTAAGGATTTGGAGCGGAAAAATGACGAATTGGAACAGTTTGCCTACGTCGCATCCCATGATCTTCAGGAGCCCCTGCGGATGATCTCCGGATTTTTATCCCGGATTGATGCAAAGTACGGATCCTTATTGGACGATAAGGGAAAAACCTACATAGCCATGGCTGTAGATGGCGCGAATCGGATGAAACAGATCATCCTAGATCTGCTGGACTACGCAAGAGCCGATGCTAGAGAAACAACGGAGCAACCCATTGATCTCAACACCGTTTTGGAAACCATACTGCAAAATCTACAACGACCCATCGAGGAAAAAAAGGTGAGTATAGAAATAGATCAATTGCCCATTGTGTACGGTTCTGTATCTCAACTTGGACAGGTATTCCAAAACCTGATCGAAAATGCCATCAAATACTGCCCCCCGGACCGTCAACCACAGATTCGAATCACCTTTGAGGACTTCACCGATCATTATCAATTTTCGGTTGTTGATAACGGAATTGGAATAGAAGAGGCACATTTTCAAAGAATTTTCGCGATCTTCCAACGCCTGCACAGTCGGGATCGTTTCGAAGGTACGGGGATCGGATTGGCGATTGTAAAAAAAATCATTGATTCATTAAATGGGAATATATGGGTAGAATCAGAGATTGGTAAGGGAAGCACATTTTCCTTTACCTTGAAAAAAGCAAAAGCCGATTTGCATCAAGTCCCTATTTGATCGAAGCAAAAGGTTTTGTAGCAAAGTATTTGTGATACTGGTAAAAAAGGCCGTATTTTGAAAGGTGGGTTGTACCTAGATCAATCTTTGCTTTTTGCGGATATGTGACTAAATATAAAATCTATCCATAATCACCCAAATAGGTTGGTTTGGATACCTCTCATTGAGAAATTAGTTGGTTAAATTATTTAGAAAGAAACGAGGCATCTACCTTGTGTCGTATGAAAAGAGTGCACATCCTTCTAGTGGAGGATAATGAAGGAGATATCTTATTAACCAGGGAGGCGTTGGAAGAATGCCAATTTGATCATGACCTGAGTGTAGTGAGAGATGGCAAAGAGGCGATTCAATTTTTGCTTCGTGAAGAACCTTATACTTCTGTTAGAACCCCAAATTTGGTTCTATTGGATATCAATCTTCCAAAAAAAAGTGGGCATGAAGTGCTGAAAACACTCAAAACTACGGATGAAATTAAGCATATTCCGGTAATCATGCTTACCACTTCGTCCTCTGAATCAGACGTGATGAACTCTTACAAAAACCACGCTAACTGTTTTATTACCAAACCAGTTGATATCGATGAGTTTATCAGGGCTTTTTCGATGATCAATAAATTTTGGTTACATACGGCAGTTCTGCCCACCAATGTTCCGGTATGAGAAAAGACAAAGAACCATACAAGATCTTGGTGATCGAGGATAACCTAGGAGATTTCATATTAGTTAGCGATTTTTTAGAAGAAACCATTCTGGCTCCGGAAGTAGTACATGCGCCGGATTTTAAGCAGGCCGTCGAAAAACTAACCACCACCAAGGAACAGGAAAACTACAGTGCTGTATTCCTTGACCTATCCCTACCGGACAAGAGTGGTGAAGGTCTGATCATCGATATACTGCAACTGGCAAAAAAAACACCTGTAATCGTGCTGACAGGGTATACCGATGCCTCTTTTGCTACGAAATCGCTAAGTTTGGGTGCATCAGACTACCTACTTAAAGACGAACTAACCGCAACTACCCTGTATAAGAGCCTTATATACAACATAGAGCGGTTTAAGACGCTAACCCGACTGAAAGAGTCTGAACTTCGATACAGTGACTTGTTTCACCTAAGCCCTCAACCGATGTGGGTGTTGGCCATGGAGGACTATCGGTTTTTGGATGTCAATGAGGCAGCCATCAATCACTTCGGCTATAGCAAGGAGGAGTTTATGTCCATGACGTTATATGACATTACTCAGGAAAAATACTTTGGTATTTTCGAGTGCCGTATGGCAGATCAGGAATCAATGGATTCTGATTTCAGCAGCCTGGTCCAATTACAGGTGAAGTCAGGCAAGTGGATTGATGCGGAAATTAACTGCAACCTTTTACTTTTTAATGGTATTAAAGCGGAGGTAGTCTTGGCAAATGATGTAACCGAACGCCTGACCCACCTCAACATAATCCAGGAACAAAACCGCCGGCTCAAGGATATTGCCTTCGAACAATCTCACGTAGTGCGTGCGCCCCTGTCCCGCATGATGGGATTGATCAATCTCATTAAAACGACCCAGATATCCCCGAAAGAGGAACTCATCCAACTATTGGATTATATAGAACGATCTGCCTACGAAATCGATGACATCATTCGGGAAATCGTTCGAAAAACCGAGAACCTCAAACAGGAGGGTGATTTGTAACTGAACCGAAATGTACAACTGGTTCGGTGAAAAAACGGCATATATGTCAATTATAAAACAGGTATGCAAAGGCTAACTCAGGTACTTCAGCGAATAGACCAGGTAAACAGTGAGGACCCTAATCTGAATGCCAATGGTACTCCAAAGGAATTAACCTATAGCCTACAAATGACCGAAATGCAGGAATCATTTGCCCCCGACGCCTCAGAACTGCTTCGTATTGCCACCCGTGCACAGCATATCAAACGCTGGAGCATCCCAAGAGAGTCCTTTTCAATGGATCGCATTGGTTACCTCAGCTGGAGAACCAAATTGAAAAAATTCCATGGTACTCTTACCGGAGAACTTATGAAGGAATGTGGGTATTCTCAAGAAGAAATTCAGCGTGTAGATGACCTAATCAACAAGCGGGCGCTCAAAACCGACCCGGAGGCGCAGTGTTTGGAGGATATTACATGCCTGGTTTTTTTGTCTCACTATTTCGATGATTTCATCGCCAAACATGCATCGGAAACAGATAAGCTCATGGAGATCATCCAAAAAACCTGGAAAAAAATGTCATCCAAAGGACATGCAGCGGCGTTGAACCTCTCCCTTTCGCCTAGAGCAAGCGAACTGATCGCAAAAGCGCTAAGTAAATAGTCAATAAAAAAGGTTTATTGCGTCGTTTCGCGCAGGATCCTTAGTGCCTCTTCGATTATCGTATCCTTTCCCATATTCTCATCTGTTCTCCGCAGCCTGACCTCCCTATCCACCGAAACACCATCCTCTAGCTGCTTCCCTTCCAGATCGATTGTCTGCGTAGCTGAAAAACGATATATCCAGCCATTGGGCAGCTCTCCAAAAGCAGGCGTACCTCCACCTCCTCCTGTTTGATCCCCGATCAGGTGCACATTCGGAAGACTTCGCATCATCTGTGCAAAAAAAGTACTTGCGCTGTATGACCTCCGATTGGTCAGAACAAGCACATTCCCCGAATACTTAGGTCCCTTCCTCGGAGTAACCTCCATGGGAGACCAAGGGGTGAAATCCTGTGCCCCCGGACCGTTTTTCCATCGCTGCTCGGCAAATTTTATGCGGCTATCGGTAAAACAGGCCGCGAGTCTATAAGCATTGCCCAAATTACCTCCCCCATTACTTCGGATATCCAAGATTATGCCCCTCGCATTGGCGGCGCGCACCATCACACCATCTAGGTCCGCCTCAGTTATGTCCTGCGCGAAAGAACGGTAAGTGATAAACAATACGTCACCAAGGAACTGCTGGTATAGTGGGCCGTTTCTATGGTGGTCCTTTCCCAAATAGGACAAAACGACTACGTTCTCATTGTAATTGGACGGGAACTGCTGATACCAATCCCAATTTCTGCTCCGATTGAAACCACTGGTAAGATTTACATGCCCATCCCGAAGTTCGTAAAGCATCTCACCTAGTACATCAAAGAGATCCTCCCCACCCATCTCCGGACTAATCTTGGGGCGAAACGTACCGTAAAGTTCCTCCCAATCAATTCCTTTATGGTCAAAAAACGCATACCTATCGCGCAAGTCAGTCCATAGATGGTCGAAAACGACCTCGGGCGATGTATCTGGATCCTCTTGCAACCATGCCATTTCGCAGGAAATCAACAATGGAAACAATCCCCCCAACCAAAAAACACACCTCTTAACCAAACTCCTCTTCATAACTGCACCCTAAACACCAATGAATAATCGCCCCTTGCACGCTGTAGGTCATGGGAAACCGAAAGCTGCTGCCAATCAGCTACATATCTTACTCCAAGTGAACTTCCCACAGAAACCGGGAAAAAAACTCCGGATTCCCATCCGATTCTAAAATCATTGCCCAAATAAAAAGGATCTATTGCCCCCAACACATCCCGTACAGATGCTCTATCATTACTTTTCAGTCGTCTGGGTTCCGAGGCAATGTAATCAGAGCCGACCTTTGCCCCTACTACCATGAATTGAACCCTACTGTCCCATTCAAACCTACGATTTACGATACGAAACGGCAGAAGGTACCGGACAGAAGGGCCAAGGGTAATGGAAAAATCAGTACGCTCGCCAAAATTCACAAATTCCCCATGTTGCCGCTTGTTGAATTCGGCATGAACTGCCCAGCCAAACTGCCAAAACCGAACCCTTCGATCGCGATAGTAAACCTGGCACTGAGCCCCTCCCGTCCAAAGCTCCAATGAATTCCCCCCTCTGCTTACAGCCGATCCGTGCCCATATCCAAGAGCAGTAAACAGCATCATAGTCTCAGTTTCGGCTGTGTAATCCACCACAAAAAAAGACCTTTGACCCTGGTAAATCAATGGAGAGAACGCACGATCCCGCTCCCCAAATACCTGAACGGCACTCCCTACACCGACCTGATGCACTGTCTGCGCAGAAACATCGCCCAGGAATTGAAATAAAACAAAACATCCGAATAAAAAACGCATGCGAGGTCTGGGTTTCATCAGTTGTGAACTATGCATTAATATAGGCTTAATTCCCCATTCATTGGACGTAGATCCCAATTTTCTAAGCACATAGAAAATGAACAGGCAAAAAACCATAGGTGTGTGCTGCATTTTACCGATTTTACTACTATTTTTGTTTATATACACGTTTTTATTACTGAAATCAAGCGCTTTCAAAGGCGAAAACCCTAACGAAGTTATCCCACGGTTGGGTCACTTTACCATACCGGCAGGCAATCCGGTTTGCGAATCTCCCGATAGTCCTAAGGGAGCACGGCATGAAAAATAAAAAAACAACCATACACAAATGAAGAGATTTTTACACTTCGTAGCGTTAAGCTTCCTATCTTTTACCGCTACCTTCGCACAATCCCATTTTATAGGCATACAAAATGGGCCCCGAAAAGGGATGCAGACCGCTTTGATGAACCCCGCAGAAATCAGTTCGTTATCCAAAAAGGTAGAGGTAAGCTTATTCTCGGTCCATGCGGGAATCAGCAACAACATACTTACTTTTCAGGATATTTTGGACGGAGATGATTTATTGGATCTTGCTTTCGAAAAGGCAGATGACCCTATAAACCTACGAACCGACATCGCAGTAATGGGACCGGCGGTGGGATTCTCCGTAGGTAAATGGTCTTTTGGTATTGCCACCCAGGGATTTGTGAGGGCCGATATCATAGACTTGGATCCTGCATTGGGAGATGGCTTGCTGGGTGACTCCGGATACTCGTGGGAAACTCCCTCTCAGACATTCACTGCCATAGCAAGTGAATACAATCAGCGGATCGTAGCCTCGGGATGGTCCGAACTGGACTTTCTTGTTGGCCGGGAGGTATTTAAAATGGGGAACCACCATTTCTCGGCCGGTGCCAATTTACGCTTGATTTTCCCCAGTGCCTATGCAAATATCGGTATGGGAGAACTGCGGGCTACCATTATCGAAGATGAAGATGGTATATACCTTACCGATACCCGAGGAAGCTTGAACATCTCCTATTCTGACGCCACCCTTACAGAGGATTTTAACGTCGGCCTGGCTTCATTAAGGGGATTCGCACTAGATCTGGGTGGTAACTACCAATGGAAAAAATCCGACGGGAAATCATTCATTCACGGCGGATTAGCCATTAAGAACCTGGGAGGCATGTCCTTCCGGGAAAATTCAACAGACCGGGCCTATGCCATCAATATCCCCGCAAATCAGCGCTTCCAGATCGATAATTTAGAAGGAAGCTTGGATGAAATAGAAGCGCAACTGGAAAACAGTGGGTATTTTACAGTAAACCGGGGTACGGATCAACTTTCTGTTAATTTGCCCACGCTGCTCAACCTCTATGGTGAAATTCAGCCTGCAAAAGTTTTCCAAGCCTCCTTGTTTATCCAACGGCGCCTATCAAACGAATCAAATAACAACCTGATTACTGCTCAAAATATGATCGTTCTTACCCCTCGGCTTGTGTTGGGGGCCTTTCAGCTCTATTCCCCTTGGGCACACAATCAGGTTTCCGGACTTACTGGCGGATTGGGATTACAGATCGGAGGCTTTTTCTTGGGCAGTAACGCGTTGCTGACCGGTACCATGGCCAACTCCATGCAGGCTGATGTGCATATAGGTTTCAGTTTTGGAATCGGGAACAACTAGTAGACACCATGCCTATACCGGATGTAAACCCTATTTTCGTTTTCTCCTGGAAATAGAATCGGTACCGACTTTCGTGAAAATTCATCGGGCCACAGCGGAATAAGCTATGGCCCAATTTTTTTTGATATTTCCTTACTAGCTGCCACGAGTCAGTATTACTTTCTCCCTTCCAAACCAGGTGCTTGCACCGCCTTAAATATGTCAAGCCAACACTTCAAAAAAAGCGTTATTCTGTTTAACTTTGTATTCAAACCTATTAAACAACAACAATGTTAAAAACAGCCATTAAAAAGACGAGCCGTCCTTTCTTTGGACTCGGAATACTTCTTGCAATTGGGTGTGGAGGCCGCTCCCAGCAGGAACATCATCGCACAGAAGTTTCCAAACCGGCGGAATATTCCCATAGGCCCTTGGTGACGGATCACTTTACCGCCGACCCATCAGCCCACGTATTTGAGGGCAGAATTTACATCTACCCGTCGCATGACATCGATGCCGGCATCCCCTCCGACGACCTTGGGTCTCACTTTGGTATGCGTGACTACAGGGTATATTCCATGAATACGCCCGGTGGTGAAATCACCGATCACGGCACAGTGCTCCAGGTAGAGGACATTCCCTGGGCTTCCCGACAGCTATGGGCACCCGACGCTGCCGAGAAAGACGGTTCCTATTACCTGTATTTCCCTGCCAAAGACGAAAATGGCATCTTTAAAATTGGTGTTGCGGTGGCAGATAATCCTGCTGGACCTTTCATAGCAGAACCCTACCCCATTTCCGGTAGTTACTCCATAGACCCTGCGGTGTACCGCGCCAATGACGGAAATTACTACCTTTACTGGGGCGGAATCTGGGGCGGACAGCTCCAAAAATACCGCAATAATCAATTCTTGGATAAAGGGGATGGCCCTACGGATGGCCTACCTGCCGACGATGAACCTGCCCTATCTCCCATCGTAGCACGCCTCAGCAAGGACATGAAAACCTTGGCAGAGGAACCCAGGGAAGTACAAATCCTTGATGAGTCTGGCAACCCCATTCTGGCAGGAGACCATGCACGCCGTTTTTTTGAAGCAGCCTGGATCCATTTACACGATGGACGTTACTATTTGACCTATTCTACAGGGGACACCCATTTTATAGCCTATGCAACCGGGGACAATCCCTACGGACCCTTTACCTACCAAGGAAATGTACTGGCACCCGTGCAGGGATGGACTACCCATCATTCGATTGTGCAGTTTGAGGGAACATGGTATCTGTTTTACCACGATACGGAGCTTTCCGGTGAAACTCACCTGAGAAATATGAAAATGGCTCCTCTTCGGCACCTTCCGGACGGCAGCATCGAGCTGATCGAACCATAAAACCGAGCGTTAATAAATAGAAAGAGAAAAGGCTTCTTCGAAAAAGGGCAACCTAACGGTGTGGCTGGATGGTCATATTTCCTCCAAGATGGATTCCCCTTTGGATTTGTCCCCGGTAAACCACTGCCAGGTCTCAAAGAGGCGGATCTTACCGTTTTCCATAAGCTCCGGGCGAGAGCGGCATAGCCCACTGTTCAGTTCTCCACGCCGGTTGATTTGATGGTAGCACATCTCTATGTTACCCTCGGCATCTACTTGCCCCATGAGGTGGCCCTGTAGGATTTCTCCCCCCGAGTAGGAAGAGGTTAGTACATCACCAATTTGCTTATACAAAAACACCGTATCGGCGGAAGTTTCGCCATTTTCGGAATTACTGACTGGTCGGAATTTGCGGTTGTTGTAGTTTATCATAAAGGGTGGTACCGATATAAATCCAGCCTATTGACTGGCTTGAAGTAAATATACTAAAAAAGGGAGTAGCCAAAGCCACTCCCTTACCTTAAACAATATCACCTTGGCTCACTATTTGGCGTAGTTCACGGCTCGCATTTCTCTTATTACCGTAATTTTGATCTGACCGGGATACTGCATTTCTTTCTCTATTCGCTGGGAAATTTCATAGGAGAGCTTGCCCGCCGTGGTATCGTCCACGTTGTCTGCATCTACCAAAACCCTAAGCTCTCGGCCTGCCTGCATTGCAAAGCACTTATTTACCCCATCAAAACTCAAGGCTAGGTTTTCCAGGTCCTTTAGACGTTTGATGTAGCTATCCATGATCTCACGGCGTGCCCCTGGTCTGGATCCCGAAATGGCGTCGCAAGCCTGCACAATGGGAGACAGCATGGAAGTCATTTCTATCTCGTCATGGTGGGCACCTATGGCATTGATCACCTCTGGATGTTCCTTGTATTTCTTGGCCAACTCCATGCCCAAGATAGCATGGGGAAGCTCCGCCTCCTCTGGGTACACCTTGCCTATATCGTGGAGCAATCCTGCCCGCTTGGCCAGCTTGGCGTTGAATCCCATTTCTGCGGCCATGGTGGCACTTAGCTTGGCCACCTCTCGGGAGTGCTGAAGGAGGTTTTGCCCGTAAGAGGATCTAAATCGAAGCCTACCCACCATTTTGATCAATTCGGGATGGAGGCCATGTATGCCCAATTCGATACAGGTTCTCTCGCCAATTTCGATGATTTCCTCGTCGATATTCTTTTCTGTCTTGGCCACCACCTCCTCGATGCGGGCAGGATGAATCCTTCCGTCCTGAACCAGTCGGTGGAGGGACAAACGGGCCACCTCTCTACGAACCGGATCAAATCCGGAGATAATGATGGCTTCTGGGGTATCATCTACCACTATCTCGACGCCAGTGGCGGCCTCTAGGGCACGGATATTTCTACCCTCTCTACCGATGATCTTACCTTTTACATCGTCACTCTCGATGTTGAACACCGAAACACAATTCTCGATTGCGTGCTCTGTGGCTGTACGCTGTATGGTGTCGAGGACGATCTTCTTTGCTTGCTTGGTAGCGGTGAGTTTTGCTTGATCCAAAATATCCTTGATATGGGAGGATGCCTTGGTCGTTGCCTCGTCTTTCAGCATTTCGATCAGTTGTTCCCTAGCCTCCTCTTTGGTGAGCAGGGCAACCTTTTCCAAGTCGGTAATCCGCTGATTGGTCACCCGATCCAGTTCTTCTTTCTTTATCTGTACTGAATGAAGCTGTGCGCTGAGGTTTTCCTTCTTGCTGTCCAGCTCCGCTTCTTTGCGTTTGATCTGCTCCATCTCCTTGGAGAGCTGCTGTTCCCGCTGCTTGAGTTTGTTTTCGTTGGTCGAAATCAACTGCTTCTTTTTGTTGACTTCCTCCTCAAATTCCGATTTCAGGCGCAGGTATTTTTCCTTTGCCTCTAGAATTCGGTCTTTTTTGATCCCTTCGGCGGTGATCTCCGCCTCTCGGATAAGGCTTTTGGCCTTGTCCTGGGCTTCCGCCTCCATCTTCTTACTGTTGTTTTTGGCAAAAACACTTGCTATAAGTGCGCCAAGCAGGATGCCAACGACTCCCGCAATAATAATGTATAATGAAATTCCCATAGGTATGTTTAAGTTATCCTACCGGGAAAACCAAGCACTAGCTTAAAAAGAGAGATTCAAGGTAATTATAAAATGGCAGATATTTCGGCATTGATATGGGTAAGGGCGGCTCTGACTTCCTCGCTGCCCTGGGCGTTTGATTCGTGTAGATCCAATGCTTCTACCATACTGTCAAAAGCAACCATGGCCAGCAAATCTTGCCTGTCATCCAAGCCAAATTCCTCCCTGTATCGTTTTAGCTTCTCATTGATCAACTTTCCCGCACGTCTGATCTTCCCCTCGTCCTGGGCTTTCACTTTCATAGGATATTCCCTATCTCCTATTTTGATTCGTATTGAAAGTGTCTCCATCTATTCAGACAAATAGGTAATGATTTTATCAATTTCCTTTATGTAATTATCAATCTTTCCTCTCAGTTCAGCAGACTCTATAGTTTCTACCGGCAGTTTATTTACAATTTTACTAATTTTTATTTGATTTTTAAAATCCTCTAGGACTTCCTCTTTATCTTTCAATGCAGCATGCACCTCCGTCAGCTCCTTTCGGAGACCCTCGTTTTCTTTTTCGAGCATCTTTACCTTGCGGACCACATGCCCCACCAATTTTTCCAGCCGCTGAAGTTCCTCGAAAACCATACTGCTATTTACGGATATAGGCGTCTGCCTCCTTCTCAAAGACTTGCATGAGGCGTGTCATCGTTTTGTCTATCACTTTATCGGTGAGTGTCTTTTCGAAATCCTGCAGAAAGAAACTCAGGGCATAGGCCTTTTTGGATGCATCGATTTTATCCCCGGTATATACGTCAAACACACCTACCCGACGGAGCAGGGGACCACCTGCTTTCTCTGCCAGCTCCTTAAGCGTCGCGAAAGAAACGGATTTATCTATGACAAGCGACAAATCCCTGCGCACTTCGGGAAACTTCGAAATCTCTGCAAACTTGCGCACACCCTCCGTAGCTTCCAACAAAGCGGTCCAATCGAGCTCTGCATAGAACACGTCCTGCTTAATTTCGGCCATACGCGTCACCGTATCTGACAAAAGACCAATCCTTGCTACCGGAGCCTTGCCCAAAAGCAGCTTCAGCCCATATTCGAAATCCCCTTCTTCGGCCATCTCCACCGTCGGCGTACCCACGTGCAGTTTGAGAAGCAATGCCTCCACAACAGCGTAAAGCTGGGAAAACTGTACCGGAGAAACGGGCGCGAGCCAACTTTCGGAGGTGGCGTTTCCTGTCAGAAACAGCGACAGGTGTTTACGTTCAGCATATCCCTTCACGGAGTTTCGGTAAACGGTTCCGAATTCGAAACAAGCTAAGTCCTTTTGCCTACGGTTGATATTGTATGCCAAAACTTCTAGCCCGGTATGCACCAAGCTTTGCCGAAGCACACCCAAATCCTCGCTTAGCTTATTGAGTACGATCACGCTATCCTTTCCATCCAGATGGGGGGACTGCTCCGCATAGGAAGGCTTGGTAAGGGAATTGGTGATAATCTCATAAAAACCCCGAGCCGACAATATCTCCGAAATCCGATACTGTATTCGATTGCCGTCTTTCTCAGGATGATTGGCAAGAAAATCCGCCTGATAGGTATCCGAAAGCGGAATCGCATCAAACCCGTAGATACGCAATACTTCCTCTATGATATCCGCCTCCCTGGTCACATCCACCCGATAGGGTTTTACAATGGCAAAGAATCCTTCTCCGGTTTCTCCTTCTATACCTATCTCCAACGATCGCAGGATATCATGTATCTCATCCTTTGAAATCTCCTTGCCGATTAGCCTAGTCACATTCCGGTACTTAACCCAAATCCGTACATCCTGGATGGGATTGGGGTAAACATCTACTATCGACGAGGATATATTGCCTCCGGCCAACTCTTTGATGAGCATAGCCGCCCGTTTAAGCGCGTACACCGGCATGTTCGGATCGGTTCCCCGTTCAAAACGAAACGAAGCGTCTGTTTTCAGGCCATGGTACTGACTCCCTTTTCGGATGATATCAGGCGAAAAACAGGCACTTTCCAAAAACACCTCAGTAGTCTGCTCGCTTATGCCAGAACCCAGACCACCAAAGATCCCTGCGATACACAAACCTTGCCCTTCATCGCAAATCATCAATTCAGCACCGGATAACTTACGCTCCTTTTCGTCCAAAGTCGTGAAGGATGTTCCTTTCGGCAGTCTTTTGACGATGATTTTCCCTCCTTTGATCTTGGACGCATCAAACGCATGTAGCGGCTGTCCCAGATCGTGTAGGATGAAATTGGTCACATCTACCACGTTATTGATGGGTTCCAAATCTATGGCTTTTAGGTAGTTTTGGAGCCATTCCGGAGAAGGTCCCACCTTAAGGCCGGTTAGGGTTAGCCCGGCATACCGGGGGCAATCATTGGCATCCTCCACCTCAACCTCTATAGGCAAGGCCTCGTTGTCCACGGCAAAATGCTCCACGGAGGGCAATCGGAGGGGCTTTCTCAACAGGGCACTGAGATCACGTGCCACTCCCATATGGGAGGCCGCATCGGCCCGGTTTGGCGTAAGCCCTATCTCCAACACGTCGGTACGGAAAATGCCAAAGTATTCACTGGCCGGCGTACCATTTGCCAGGTCGGTTTCAAGGACCAAAATGCCATCGTGGTTATCGCCGAGTCCCAGCTCATCCTCGGCACAGATCATGCCCTCGGATACCTCCCCGCGGATTTTTGCCTTTTTGATCTGAAACGACTCCCCCGAGGAAGTGTACAAAGTAGCGCCAACGGTTGCGACGGCAACTTTTTGCCCGGCGGCGACATTGGGAGCACCACAAACAATCGGAACTACCTCCTCACCAATGGATACGGTGGTAACCCGAAGCTTATCTGCATTGGGATGGGGCGCACAGGTAAGCACCTCACCAATAACCACTCCCTCCAGACTTCCAGGGATGGATTCAAACGTAGAGATTCCCTCTACCTCCAATCCGGAGGCCGTCAGAAGGGCAGCTATTTCCTCCGGGCTTTGATCAAACGACAGGTATTCTTTGAGTCTATGTAAGGAAATGTTCATGGTAAAATAATTTGACTGTCGAAGGTGTCGGAGAGCTCTGAATGACTAACCCGTCATAAAGCTTGGGCATGGCCCGTCTTCCCATACTATGGCAAAGGGATCGCTCCCGAATGCATCCAGTATCACCCTAGATAATCTACAAATTTAAGAGAAACTTAGGTTAGCCTGGGTTATTTGGTGTAATTTTTCTCCCCCGCCCGAATGGGGACTTCGAGGATGTTTTCTCGTGGAGGGATGGGGCAGGCATAGTCCGGATTGTAGGCGCAATAGGGATTGTAGGCCAAATTAAAATCAATCGTAATCGACCGCTGACCGTCTTGCCTGAGATTGAGGAACCTACCTCCCCCGTAGGTTTCTTCGCCACTGGTAGCATCGGCAAACGCCAGAAAAAAATTCCGCTTATCTGCTTCCTTGGCTGCCTGCAAAAGCAATAGCCGCAGCTCCCGACCATCCAGCTCAAACACTGCAAAGGAGTGTCGCAGGTACTTCTCTACCGAACCATCGGTTAGGGGCACCTCAATCATTTTTTTGATTTCGATGGGTTCGATCCGCGCTTTTACCAGAAATCCGGGATCCACCGGGTAAAAGTCCAGCTGGTCCAGCTCCCGCTTCTGGGCTTCCGTGAGTGGGGACTCTTGGTTATATTTTAGGTATTTGAACTGTCTTTCACGCTCTTTTTCGATTCGCTCAATATATTGCTCCGTCTGTTCTCCACCCCCCACAAACGTGTACAAAATGGAACCAAAGACGACGACAGCGATAAACAGCAATACAATTTTTTGTTGGCTCATAGGTTCGCTAGATCAATCCCTCATCCGAAAAGCTAAAATAGCCAACATCGGTGAAAATAACATGATCTATTACGGGAAGCTCCAAACTTTTGCCCGCCTCTACCAACCGGCGGGTAAGACGCAGATCCTGCTCGGAAGGTTTGAGCTGACCGGAAGGATGGTTATGGACCAAAATAACCGCGCTGGCAAAATGGTCCATCGCCTGCTTGAAAACCACTTTGGGGTCTACCACGGTAGCGGAAGAACCTCCCTGACTGATCAATTGCTTTCGGATGACTTGGTTCTGGCGGTTCAGCAAAACCGCGTAAAAGTACTCCACCGTTTCGTCCATCAGTTCGGCTTTCATCAGGTGGTACACATCACCCGACGACTGGATTTTGTTCTTCTTCTGGGGATCGTGCTCCTTTCGCCTCCGCCCCAACTCCAGGGCACTGACGATGGCAATCGCCTTGGCCTCTCCGATACCTTTAAATTTCTGTAGGTCTTTCACGGTAAGTCTGGCCAGCACACTCAAGTCATTGTTCACGCTACGGAGTATGTGTTTGGACAGATCTACCGCACTCATTGACCTAGTGCCAGAGCCAATTAGAATGGCAATAAGCTCGGCGTCGGTAAGCGAGGATTTTCCCTTCAATAGAAGCTTTTCCCTCGGTCGGTCTTCCTCTGCGAGGTGGGAAATCGGGATGGAAGAAAAATGATCCATAGGCAAAAAACAAGGGTAAACACTAAGAAAATATCAGCTTCAAATCAGACACATCCATAGGGATACAACCAAATCTGATGCACACAAGCGAAAATAGGAAAAAATCGGTCAAAAAAAAACCCCGATAACGGGGCTTTAAAGGTATTTTTTGCAAAGATTAACCCAATGCATTCACCATTTTTGTCAACTTGGACTTTTTGTTTGCCGCGTTGTTTTTATGGATGATGTTTTTCTTGGCCAGTTTGTCCAGCATTGACGTCACCTCTTTCAAAAGCTCTTGCGCAGCTGCTTTGTCTTCTGTATTTCTTAATCTTTTGATAAAAGTCCTAGTAGTCTTGGCCTGATACCTGTTTCTAAGTCTCTTTGCTTCGTTGGATCGAATTCTCTTAAGAGCCGATTTGTGATTTGCCATATATTTCTTTAATTACTTGATTGCGTTCAAAACAACCCGCTATGGGAAACGGAATGCAAATTTAATACATTTTACATTACCTCCAAAAATTAAAGAAGAATATCGGAACTAATTATTGCCCTTTGGCATCCCCGTATTCTTTTTTTATCTTTCGTATACTGTTCGACTTTTTATATCATATGCCGGGATTGTTGTTAAATTGTACAATATGGATGGTGACCATACTCTCCCCTCCTACTGCTCCTTGGGGATTTTATGCCCATCGTCTGATCAACCGACATGCTGTGTTCAGCCTGCCTCCCGAAATGATTCGCTTCTACAAAGCCCACTTGGAGTATATCAGCGAAAACGCCGTCAACCCGGATAGGCGAAGATACGCTGTCAAGGGCGAGGCGGAAAAGCACTACCTAGATGCCGATGCCTACGGGGACAGTGCCGTCTATTATTTGCCCCGGTATTGGCAAGAAGCCGTGGAAAAGTTCGGTGAAGACACGCTAAGGGCACATGGCATTGCTCCTTGGAGCACCTATCAGACGTTTCTACAGCTTATCCGCGCCTTTGAATCCAAAAACACGCCTTCCATCCTACGTATTTCCGCAGACTTGGGACATTACATCGGCGATATCCATGTGCCCCTGCACACCACCAAAAACTACAATGGACAGTTGACCGGACAGTACGGCATCCATGGATTTTGGGAAACCCGCATTCCAGAGCTGTTCGCCGATGGCTACTCCTTCTTCGTCGGCAAGGCTGAATTCATCCCCCAGCCCCAACTGGCTATCTGGGACGCCCTCGTACAAACCCACGAGGCCGTGGACAGCGTACTCCGAATGGAAAAGTCCTTGAATGCTCAATTTCCCGAAAACAGGAAATACAGCTTTGAAGAAAGGGGCGGAATCAATACCCGAGTCTATTCAAAGGCCTACACCCAAGCCTACCATCACCTGTTGGACGGACAGGTGGAACGCCAAATGGTAGCTGCCATAAAGATGATCGCCGATATGTGGTTCACTGCCTGGATTCTGGCAGGTCAGCCGAACCTTGATGCGCTCGCCGGTCACCAGTCTGACATCCCTTCAGAACAGGAATGGAAACCTATCGATGAGCTGAAAGGCATACGGGAACACGACAACTAACTTGACTCCGGCTTAAACGCCCACTGCCACTTCGCGGCTTGATTTCAGGTAAGCCGTAATACTCTTTGCCATACGCTCGAAGGTATCGACAAATACCTCTTCATTTTCCTCCAGGAGCGTAACACGAAAACCGCGCAAATCTGAACAGAAGGAGGAAACCGGCACCACACAGATCCGCTCTGCCGCCAATAGATTATACACGAAGCGCTTGTCGTGGGGCATTTCTTTTTCCTGCAGCCAAGTGTCCAACAGACTCCTAAGCCGAGGGTCCTCCAAACGCAGGTGTTGGTCTGGCCGAAGTAGCTTTTCGTCAAAGATAATGGTATTGTAGAACGCTCCCTTCGTACGGTTAAACTTGATGCCTTTTACAGGTGATAGAATATCTTCCATCAATTGGCTCCTTCTTCCGATTTTGGCGTTCGCCTCCTTGCGGTATTCCGCATAGAGTGGGTGCTTCATGATACGGGGTATGGCCAACTGGGGTAGAATGGTCGAGCAGACCTCGATCATCTTCGCGTTTTCAAGGGTAGCACACAGTTTGGCAAATTCAACGGAAGCGGTTTTATTGTAAAACTCCATCCAACCGCACCTGGATCCGGGCCATGGAAACTCCTTGGAAATCCCTTTCATGGAGATCCCCGGCAAGTCGCCAATGACCTCAGCCAAGCTGATCGCTTCGTACCCGTTGTAGGTGATGTTTTGATAGATCTCATCCGCCACCAACAACAGTTTAAACTCCCTGGCTATTTCAACAAAACGCTGCAATACCTCTCTGGGATAGACCATGCCGGTGGGATTGTCGGGATTGATGATCAAAATTCCGACTATTCCAGGATTGTACTTTACTTTGTTGTACAAATCCTCCATGTCAGGATACCAGTTGTTATCCGGATCCAAACGGTAGGTGATGGGACTTGTATTGGCGTGGGCTGCTTCCGCAGAACTATGGGTAGAGTAAGCAGGAGAGGGACCAATGATTCGGGCAGTAGGAATCAAAAACTGGTAGAGTTTGGCAATGGCATCTCCCAGTCCATTAAAAAACAGAATGTCCTCTGCACTGATCTGGGCACCCTTTTTCTCGTTGTTCAGCTCCGCCAAAAACCGACGTGTCTCCGGCATACCTTTGGAATCGGCATAGCCATAGCTGGAGTCCTTGCTGACCAAATCGGCCACAATCTCCTTCATCCACGCTGGTATTTTGTTGCTTTTCTGAATGGGATCACCAATGTTTTCCCAAGTCATTTCATAACCAAGCGCTTCAATCTGCCTCGCCTTCTTGACGATGCCCCTGATTTCATAGTTCAACTCCTCCGCTCCGGGTCGTAGCAATAACTGTCTCATAGTGTGCAATGGGTGCGATCCAACGTGGCTGAGGCCACTGTCTCATATTATTTCAAATTTCGGTATTTGATCCGCTTAGGGGTTACATCTCCCATGCGTTTCTTTTTATTCTCTTCGTAATCCGAATAGTTGCCCTCAAACCAATATACTTGGGAGTCTCCCTCAAAGGCCAGGATATGGGTACAAATCCTATCCAGGAACCAACGGTCGTGGGATATGATGACCGCACAGCCGCCGAAATTTTCCAATGCTTCCTCGAGAGCTCTCAGGGTATTCACATCCAGGTCATTGGTGGGCTCATCCAAGAGCAGCAGGTTCCCGCCTTTCTTGAGCGTAATGGCAAGGTGCACCCGGTTGCGTTCTCCACCGGATAGTACGCCCACTTTTTTCTCCTGATCTGCCCCCGCAAAATTGAACTTGCCCACATAGGCCCGGGCGTTCATTTCCTTGTTGCCCAGCTTGATAAATTCGTTGCCCTCCGATATGATTTGGTAGACGGTCTTAGACGGATCCAAATCATCGTGTTCCTGGTCCACATAGGCCAGGCTTACCGTTTCCCCTACTTCGAAATTACCCGCATCCGGTTTTTCCTGACCTGTGATAAGTTTGAAAAGGGTGGACTTACCTGCTCCGTTGGGGCCAATGATCCCAACAATACCTCCTTGGGGAAGGGAGAAGGACAGGTTTTCAAACAGCAGCTTGTCTCCAAAGGCTTTTGATACCCCATTTACCTCGATCACCTTTGAGCCCAATCTCGGTCCCGGTGGGATATAAAGCTCCAGCTTGGCTTCTCGCTCCCTTGCTTCTTCTCCTACCAACTTTTCATAGGCATTTAACCTAGCCTTTCCCTTGGATTGCTTCGCTTTGGGCGACATGCGTATCCACTCCAACTCCCGCTCAAGTGTCTTCTGCCGCTTCGACTCAGTTTTTTCTTCCTGCTTCAGTCGCTGCTGCTTTTGCTCCAGCCAGCTCGAATAGTTCCCCTTCCAGGGTATACCCTCGCCCCGATCCAATTCCAATATCCAACCGGCGACGTTGTCCAAAAAGTACCTGTCGTGCGTGACCGCAATGACGGTTCCCTTGTAGTTTTTCAGATGCTGCTCCAGCCAGTGTACCGATTCGGCATCCAAGTGGTTGGTCGGTTCATCCAGTAAGAGTACGTCAGGCTCCTGTAGCAAAAGGCGGCATAGCGCCACCCGACGCTTCTCTCCACCGGAGAGATGTTTTACGACTGCATCACCGGGCGGCAGGCGCAGGGCATCCATGGCCTTGTCAAGCATCACGTCCAGTTCCCACGCGTTGCAGGCATCCAGTTTTTCCTGAACCTCCCCCTGTTTCTCTATCAGTTTATCCATGGCGTCCGGGTCTTCCATCAACGCAGGATCCATGAATTTTTCGTTGATTGCCTCAAACTCTTTCAGCAAGTTGACGGTGTCTGCCACTGCCTCCTCCACAACTTCCTTAACTGTCTTATCCGGATCGAGTTTTGGCTCCTGCTCCAGCATGCCAACCGAATACCCAGGCGACCAGACTACCTCACCGAGAAACTCCTTATCCATCCCTGCTATGATTCGGAGCAGGGAACTCTTTCCCGACCCGTTCAATCCTAAAACACCGATCTTGGCTCCATAAAAAAATGACAGGTAAATATCTTTCAATACCTTCTTTTGGGGTGGATAGACCTTCGATACCCCCGCCATAGAAAATATAATTTTCTCGCTGCTCATAGTGTTTTGTGTTTGTTTTTACCGTAGAAACAAGCCACAAAGATGGTAAAAAATCGCCTTTCTTAGGATAAATGAGGCATATTTAATTACTTTGCAGCTTATAAAAAACCACCAGTAAAAAACCAACCCCGCATACCACCATGGAACATCCCTATGGATACATAAAGGACGAAAAAGTTTACCTCAAAGGATTCTTGGGACAGGAGGATAGGGTGATTGGAGAAGTCAAGGAAAGCGAGACTTCCACCATTCAATATTTCGAAAACAGGTTCGAAACATTGCGTGAAAAAGTGGAAAAACTGAAACTGGACATCCAACAAAACCAAAACAAGGGGTCCTTCCTGATGAAGTTGATTCACCTGAAGCAGTCCCTCTATTCATACGACGCACTGGGTGATTTCCCCAGCTTGATCGCCGATCTGGAACAGGAAGAGAAATTCCTCGAAGAAATCATTCAGGGCAACCGGGAACGAAACCTGGAAATCAAGCAGGCTCTTATAGAAGAGGCAGAGGCGTTGATGCATAGCACCGACTGGAAGCCTGCATCGGAAACCTTCAAAGACATAAAGCTCCGCTGGCTCAAAACAGGACCTGTTGACAAGGCCGTAGAGGAAGCCATGGAAACCCGCTTTCAGCAGGCGCTGGACGTGTTTTTTGGCAACCGGAAAAACTACTTTGATGGTCTAGCGCTTCAGGCGGAACAAAACCTAAAGGTATACGAAGACCTGCTGGTACAGGCAAGGCAAGCGCATGATTTGGCAGATGTAAAGCTGGCCTTCGAAATCAGCAAGAAAATACAAAAGCAATGGAAGGAATCCGGTAGGGTTCCCGCCGATAAGCGGCAGCCGATCTGGGATGAATTTTCCAAACTCAACAACCGGATTTTCTCAAAATACAAGCGGGTAATGCAAAGTGGGCCTACCCTCAGTCCAGGTCTATTGCTAAGAAAAATGGAAAAAATGGCCCAGGAGATGCGCATTCTTTCCAAGGGATCTGCTTCTCCCTCTACGCTGGCAGAAGCAAAACGCCTTCAGGCAGAATGGAAAAAGCTCCCTCCGAAGAAGCCGCGAAATGCCCAGCAAAGCATCAAAACATTTATCTTCTCCACCGATTTGGTGTACGAAAAATCTTTTCTGCAAAAGCTTTGTCACTCCAAGTATGAAGACTTCGAAAAGAAGACAATAGAAGAGCAAAACATCATCAAAGCGGGTATCCTGAAAGACCTAATAGCGCGGGATCAAAAGGAACTTGACACCGTTAAGGGTAACGCGGAAAACTTTCGAAGCAACGAAAAGGATTTCGATATCGTCATGCAGCGCAAGATAAATAGCTACCTACGAAAAATGGATGTAAAAAATCACCTTTTGAGGGAACTAACCATTCGCTAATCCGTTTAGCATACAATCGTAAGCAAAGATATCTATTTTTACCAACCCGAAAGGGACCATTATTAACTGTGTAGACTATGTATTGGACGTTAGAACTTGCCTCCTACTTGGAAGATGCACCTTGGCCGGCCACCAAGGATGAGTTGATTGATTTTGCCATCCGTTCCGGTGCTCCACTGGAAGTAGTTGAAAACCTCCAGGAGCTGGAAGACGATGGTGAGCCGTATGAAAACATTGAGGAAATCTGGCCAGATTATCCGACAAAAGACGATTTCTTCTTCAACGAAGACGAATATTGAAGCAAAAAACTCCCGGTGAATCCATCGGGAGTTTTTTTATGTCCTGAAAACCTCGTTGAGCCGCATGGCTCCCTGCCTACTCATCGGAATACGCTGTCCCGATCGCAGCACCAATTGCTGCCTACTTTTCTCATACGGCTCTATTCGTGTCACCTCATCTATGTTGACGATATAGGAGCGGTGAACCCGTACAAATTTAAGCGGGTCGAGTGCTTCCGAAAAGTACTGCATAGAACCCAGTTTCAAATGCCTCCCCGTTGCGGTTACGATTCCTACATAATCGTCTTCTGCACAGAGGTACTGTATCTCTGCGACCGGGATCACGTCTATTTTGTTGCCAGACTTGACCACCACCCTCGTAAGAGTCTCTACTGAACGAGGGCGCTCTACGAGGTAACGTAGCTGCGTACCTTTCCTATTTTCCCGGTCTTTGCGGCAGCGATCCAACGCCTGTGCCAACCGGTCTTTGCTGTAGGGCTTAAGCAGGTAATCCAAGGCTTGAACTTCAAAGGCCTTGAGCGCATAGGTATCATACGCAGTCATAAAAATGACAGCAGGAAGGTACTCTACAAGCTCCAATAGCTCAAAGCCGTTGATTTTGGGCATTTGTACATCCAGAAAAACCAAATCAGGCCGAAGCTCCTGAATCCCCTTTACCCCGTCAAAGCCGTTTAGGTACCTCCCCACTACCTGCACATCGGCGTGGTCGCCAAGAAACTCTTCCAGAATGTCCTGTGCCAAAGGCTCATCGTCTATTATTACTGCTCTTATCATGGATCTGCGGTATTTTTAGCATTGCTGTAAACACGCCGTCTCTCTTTTGGGTATGCAGAAGATCCTGCCGGCCATAAAGCAGATAAAGCCGGCGGCGAACGCTTTCCAACCCAAAGCCGGTACCGGAAGGCTGTAGGGTGTCGGAATCAAATGGATTGGACACCGCTACGTGAAGCATACCTTGGGACTCGTAGGCATTGATTTGAATGGATACCGTATCAATTACACCGTACAAACCAAATTTGACCGCATTCTCCACCAACGGTTGCACCACCAAGGGCGGGATAGCCCAATCGCCCAAGGCCTCTTCCTTTTCCATATGTACTTGCAGGCGGTCACCAAACCGCGTTTTCTCAATCGCCAAATATAGCCCAATTCGCTCCCACTCACAATCAAAGGGTTCTTTGGAGGCAACCGACTTCTGAATCGTCAGACGGAAAAAATCGGCCAAACGGAGCAGCATATCCCTTGCCCCTGCAGGATTTTTCCCAATAAGCGCACTTACCGAGTTTAAACTGTTGAACAAAAAATGGGGCTGAAGCTGCAACCGAAGCTGATGCAATTCAGCCTCTATAGCGAGCTTCTCTGTGATTGCCTCCCGTTCCTTCATATCCCAGCCCCTCTCCTGTTCCTTTTGCCAAAAAACCAACAAAGACATCCCATAAAAAAGCAGAAACACAAAAGCCAACCGCAGCGGCAGGGTATATTCGACAAACCCTTGGTATTCTGCATCGCCCCAAAGCCATTGGAGCATGAGTTTGCCAAGAAAAACCGCAAAGAGTCCGAGAATTGCGGGAAAACTCAAGGTGTGCAGGTAAGAAGTTCCCGAATGTCTCAGATAGGGATAAACCAAATAAAGTAGCAATACCCCTAGCATTATCAACGATGCATGAATGCCACTATCGGAAACAACAAACCAGTCCAGGCCTTTGTAGTAGGCAAAAAGAAGCAAGGAAACTCCGGCCGTCACTATATAGAGCGCAAGAAAAAACCACCCCCTACCTTTCCTTGACGTAGCACGATCACCGGAAAATCCCATCCTAATAGCTGGTTACTTCGATACCTCCAAAAATCACGGCTCCCGTTAGGATAAGCTTTTTTTCTGCCTCCATCGGAACAACCTGCTGAGCACGTTTATCCTCCACACCGGCGGCAATATTGCTTACGCCAAAGGAGACATCCCAGTGGAAGGGGACGATCAGCTTGACACCTCCCATGACCACTGAAATGTCCAGCACCGCTGTTCCTTCCAAGTCAGCACGGCTTAAATCGATGTCCGTCCCTCCAAAAATGGTTGTTATCTCCCCACCCTTAAATGACTTTGAAATACTCTTGCGCTTGATGCCACAAAAAATAGCTTCCACGTTTACATAGTCGGAGGGGTCTCCGTCCTGCGGTATTCCTCCCTTTCCTGTCCGGAGTTTTCGCTCAAACCGGTCGAAATTACCCTCCCAGTTGACCTTTTTGGTACGCTTCTTTACCAGCAAAAAGGCTCCCAACAAAATCATTCCTATGGGGACTAGAAATTTCTCGGTGTCACTTGGCAGTACATGGTTGTTTCGTAGGAAGAAAAACGTACCGATACTCAGAAGTACAATGGATGCTGTATTTGTAAAACCATGCTTTACCCCAATTATGGTTCCTATCGCCAGCAGAATGACCGGCCAAGAAAAAAGCCATGCAGGGAAAATAATCCCAAACTGTTTTAGTAACAGGGCGGTACCGATCACCAGCACGATTATGCCTAAGGTTCGTTGATTGTCTGATTTCATGTGTCTATATTTGTTTTTCAAAGGTCACAACTTGTCCCGGTTTATAGGGATCGAATACCCATCATAGTCATTCTCCTGTGTGAGAAATTTTCTCATGGGCAATTTTTCGCTTTAAGGCGTTGTTTACCGTACCAAAAATAGACCGTGTTTCTAGAATATCCCGACCAAAATAGGTGACGAGTAACAAAAAATCGGTAAGCAGCTACTTTTTATCGGCAAAAGTCACCAATCAGGCTTACGTTGAAAGACCATTTAGCAGGAACTCTGCATAGGCCATATCCTCGGGGGATGTGATTTTGATGTTTTCGGGATTTCCAGGATATAATGTGACCTCCCAACCTTGGTGCTCATATACAGTGGCATCATCGGTAAAAGCCGGATTGTCCTCCACGCGAAACGCTTGTAGAATTCGGGGTTTCTGAAATATCTGGGGTGTTTGGACCAATCGGAAGGCTTGCCTGTCCTGAAAAGTTGACCTCCCATCCGCCTCCACTCTCCTCAGAGAATCCTTCAGCGGAACTACCGGGATGGCCGACCCGTGTTGGGCTGCTACCTCAAACCCTTGACGGATCACCGATTCGGCGACAAAAGGCCGTACCGCGTCATGAATGGCCACCAACTTGCTGGCTGGATCGCAGGCTGCCAATCCATTCTTGACGGAAAGAAACCGGGAAGACCCTCCTACGGTTGTCCGATGCGGCACCTTGAACCCATAATCATTACAAAGCGTTTGCCAGAAATCCCGATCCCCGGAAGGTAGAACCAACACGATGTCAATAGAAACGTCGAAATTGAAAAAAGCGGCCATAGTATGCATCAGGATCGGCATGTCCCCTATTTTCAGGTATTGCTTTGCCGTAAGGCTACCCATTCGGGTTCCACTTCCTCCTGCGACTATAACTACTGAGTTCATGAATCAATACATTATCTTTATGGATAAAAAAAGGCGCCAATAGCGCCCTTTTCTTAAATGATCAGCATAGCGTCTCCGTAGGAGAAAAACCGATATTTTTCCTTGATTGCCTCCTGGTACGCCTTCATAACGAGGTCATAGCCTCCAAATGCGGCCGTGGTCATAAGCAAGGTAGACTCCGGAAGGTGAAAGTTGGTTATCAGTGAATTGGCGATTTTGAAATCATAGGGCGGAATGATAAACTTGTCGGTCCATCCCGCGCTGGCTTTCAGTCTGCCATTCGCCGTAACAGACGACTCAATGGTCTTTAGGGAAGTAGTTCCCACAGCTACTACCCTTTTCTTGCCATCCAATGCCCGGTTCACCAGTTCCACGGTCCGCTCGGGAATATCGTAATTTTCCGAATCCATCTTGTGTTTGGTCAGATCCTCCACGTCCACTTGGCGGAAGGTCCCCAACCCTATATGAAGTGTAATCGGACTGACCGAAACGCCTTTGATTTCCAAACGCTTCAAAAGATGTGGGGTAAAATGCAAACCTGCTGTCGGTGCGGCCACTGCGCCTACATGTTCGGCATAGATAGTCTGGTACCTATCCCTGTCAGATGAATCTACCTCCCGTTCTATGTATTCCTTGAGAATGGGCGTCTCTCCCAATACATCGATGGTTTTGAAAAACTCCTCGTCTGTTCCATCAAAAAGAAAACGGATCGTCCTGCCACGGGAGGTCGTATTGTCGATGACTTCTGCCACGAGATCACTGTCTCCAAAATACAATTTGTTTCCTACACGTATCTTTCTGGCCGGATCCACCAGCACATCCCAAAGTCTCAGTTCCCGATTTAGCTCCCTCAACAGAAACACCTCGATCTTGGCACCTGTTTTTTCCTTGTTTCCATATAGACGGGCAGGAAACACCTTTGTGTTGTTGGTTACAAAAACGTCTCCGTCATTGAAATATTCGATAACTTCCTTGAAAACCCGGTGATCGATTTTTCCGGTAGCCTTGTGGACTACCATTAGCCTGGATTCGTCTCTGTTTTCTGTAGGATATAGGGAAATAAGCTTTTTGGGAACTTCAAATTTGAAATCTGATAATTTCATAGGTCTATAATTGTTTTTTCAATGATTCTAATTTGGATCCCGTTACTAAGCTCGGGCAGCTGGGATCGGATCCCGCGAGGATCTGTGCCTATGTAAGACAGGTCAAATGGCAAATAATCACCTTCCCATTGGGTAACGGGATCGTCCTGCCATCCTGCCTTTGGCAGACTTGATTTCATGTGTATGCTATTTGGCCTTTTTCTTGCGTTTGTAACAGTCATAAAAAATGCAAAGATAGCAAGAATATTACCTATTTGTATCTATCTTGCCAAATAGTTTTCATTCAACCCCTTGAGCGTTATGTTGCTTCGACTTATCTGGGAGAGTTTTCGATTTGCCATGCAGGCACTAAAATCCAACCTTACCCGAACGGTTCTTTCATTGCTGGGGGTAACGGTGGGTATTTTTGCCATCATCGCCGTGTTTACCTTGGTAGATTCGCTCGAAAACAACATTAAAAACAGTCTTTCTTTTTTGGGGAACAACATTATTCGGGTCGATCGATTCCCCTTTACATCCGGACCACAGGAGTATCCCTGGTGGAAATACTTCCGACGCCCTCCTGGTTCCTATGCTGAGTACCAATTCCTAAGTGAAAGACTCAAAAACGCAGAAGCCGTGACCATTTTTGCCGAAGCTCGGACTACGGCCAAACAGGGCAGTAACGCCTATGAACGGGTAGCGCTTCAGGGGGTGGTGTTCAGCCATAAAGACGTCTATGAAGTGCCCATTGGTGAGGGACGGTTCTTTACAGAACTGGAAATAAGTGCCGCCAGAAACGTCGCCATTATCGGCGTCAAAATAGCAAGGGCGTTGTTTCCCGGAGAGGGAAGTCCACTGGGGAAGGAACTAAAGGTGAAAGGGCTCCGCTTTACGGTCATCGGGCTTTTTGAAGAAGAAGGGGAAGGACTGTTTGATGCTCCCTCCAAAGACGAGGCTATCTTGATTCCCTTCGGTTCATTCTCTAAGTTGTACAACGTGGGTAGGTATGGCCTTGAACCGGTCATAGCGGCCAAGGGGATGGATGATGATCTGGAGCTTGTTGCGTTGGAAAATGAAATGGCTGGACTGCTTAGGGCCAAACGTGGGCTTAAACCCACGGAGGAGGATAATTTTGCGCTGAACAAGTCGGAGTTTATCCAAAATGCCGTAGGGGCTATTTTTGCCGTGATTTCGATTGCCGGATGGGTAATCGGCGGATTCTCCATCTTGATTGGAGGCTTCGGTATTGCCAATATCATGTTCGTATCCGTGAAGGAACGTACCAATATCATCGGTATCCAAAAGTCCCTCGGGGCCAAAAATTACTTTATCCTGCTTCAGTTTTTGTTCGAGGCGGTTTTCCTGAGCCTAATTGGCGGACTTGCCGGGTTGTTGATTGTCTTTGGATTTACCTTCGTAGACTTGGGAAGTCTTGAGCTTATCCTGAGTATGAAAAATATCCTGCTGGGTCTGGGACTATCCTCGGTTATCGGTATTCTCTCTGGCATCGTTCCGGCTAGCATCGCCGCGGGCTTGGATCCGGTGGAAGCCATCCGGTCCGCGTAGCCGTAAGCCTATTCGTATCGTTTATCACGGGCGGAAATGTAAGGAATGGCAAAGAGGAGGGAACTATGGTTTGCCGGCAAATTAAGGTTGGGAGATATGGGTACCGAGATGTAAGATATTAGACAAATGCCATTCCCAAAATAGCGTTGGCAAAACGGTTTCTATCCAATTCCCCAAATCGCAAAGGGGTGAAAACGAATAACCCCGGATCGTATCCGGGGCTATTGAGACAGTTCGCATCTGTGCTGGGACAATCGATTATTTGCCGCTTTGGTTATTCTTCGGATTTAGCACCTTTTTTACCTTCCGCCAATTTCAATCCGGCCTTTTCTTTGATCTTCTTTTCCAGTTCTTCCATTAATTCTGGATTGTCCAGAATCAGGGCCTTGACCGCATCGCGGCCCTGACCCAGTTTATTGCCTTCATAGGAAAACCAGGAACCGGCCTTCTTTATTATCTCAAACTCGACACCCAGGTCTATGATTTCCCCTACTTTGGAGATACCCTCTCCATACATAATGTCAAACTCCACCACTTTGAACGGCGGTGACACCTTGTTTTTTACCACTTTGACTTTGGTACGGTTGCCCAAAATATTATCGGCACCCTCTTTGATTTGGCCGATGCGACGTATATCGAGGCGCACGGATGCATAAAACTTCAGCGCATTACCGCCCGTAGTAGTTTCGGGGTTGCCAAACATCACGCCTATTTTGTCCCGCAGCTGATTGATAAAGATACACGCACAGCCGGTCTTGTTGATGGCCCCTGTCAGTTTCCGTAGAGCTTGGGACATCAGCCTGGCCTGTAGGCCCATTTTGCTGTCTCCCATTTCCCCCTCCAATTCCCCTTTGGGAACCAGGGCCGCTACAGAGTCGATGACGATGATATCTATGGCGCCCGACCGGATCAGGTGTTCGGCAATCTCCAACGCCTGCTCGCCATTGTCTGGCTGGGAAATAAGAAGATTTTCGGTATCAATGCCCAATTTTTCGGCGTAAGCCTTATCAAAGGCGTGTTCGGCGTCAATAAATGCCGCCATGCCTCCTGCCTTTTGGGCTTCGGCTATGCAGTGCATGGAAAGCGTGGTTTTTCCCGAAGATTCGGGACCATAGATCTCGATGACCCGGCCTCGGGGAATTCCCCCAATCCCCAGAGCCATATCCAAACCCAACGACCCGGTGGAGATGGCAGGAATATCCAATACGACGTTGTCACTCAGCTTCATGACAGTGCCTTTGCCGTAGGTTTTTTCCAGCTTGTCCAGGGTAAGTTGCAGGGCTTTCAGTTTTTCAGAATTACCACTCATAGTTGATGAAAGAGTAAAAGTTTGTCTAAAATGATCCTGTGAAAGTACGCATTCACCCTCGCAATACCAACAAAGGATAACCATTGTTTTCCGAATCCGTTCTACTATATTTGGCCGATTACGGATCCTTGTAGACTTCAAATATGGTATGGGATTTGAAGTTAGCTCATTGATTCAAACCAGTTAACATGCAGCTCAAGGCGAAAATAGCGTTGTTTTTTATCTTCCTTTCTTTTGGTTTTCCGGACTCCCAGCCTATCCGAAAAAACCAGGCCTTTACCCAGGGAGAGGAACTCACCTTCAAGGTGAAATTTCTCCTTCTCAATGCTGCAGAGGCCAAAATGATCATCCACGACAACATCCATTATGTTCAAAACCGACCTACCTACAAGATCGACGTGTTTGGCCGCACGCTGAGCATTTTTCGCCTTTTCTACGTGCAGGACAACTGGGGCACCTACCTAGATACGGCAAGAATCATCCCCTATCGCTCCTATCGGCACATCGAAGAAGGAAACTACCGCAAACACGAAGTAATCGACTTTCACCACGAACGGAACGAAGCCCTGGTCAAGCTCTTTGACCGAGAGAACGAAAAAGTGGTAGAAACAACGAGTTATCGCATCCCCTCGCAGATCCAGGATATTGTCAGTGGATATTACCTGATGCGCACCATGGATTTTTCAGGCTTAAAGAAAGGACAAAATATCACGATACGCGGGTTTTTCGACAAAAAAATATATAACCTAAATTTAACATACGAGGGCACCCAGCGTCTTTCCACCAAGATCGGCACCTACAACACACACATTTTTTCCCCTGAAATGCCCAAAAACAAACTCTTCAGTGGCGATCGACCCATCAAGGTATGGATCACAGATGATGCCAATCGCATCCCTGTGCGAATCAAGGCAAATCTGCTGGTAGGATCGCTGGATATGGAAATCACCGAAGCGCTAGGCCTTCGAAATCCCTAGTTAACAATTCGGTAACAATTGCAACTATTTGCACGGCTTGTAGGAACCTGATAGAAAGCCGAGGGCCTTATTCGCCCAATTCTTTTCAAGGAATTGTTAACTTTGCGAAAAATCGACACCTACAGGTCGGGTTCATATTAAACCATGAGTGAAAAACGCAAACAAAAAGTCCTCGTAGTAGATGATGAACAGGACATCGTTGACATTCTTACCTATAACCTAGAGAAAGAAGGATACGAGGTAGAAACAGCCATCAACGGTATATTGGCCGTAAAAAGGGCAGTCACTTTTCTTCCCGACTTGATTCTGCTCGACATCATGATGCCCCAGCAGGATGGGGTTGAAACCTGCCGTCAATTGCGGGAAATACCCGATCTTCAACATACGTTCATCATTTTTCTCACCGCGCGTGCAGAGGAGTACTCAGAGGTAGCTGCTTTTGACGTAGGTGCAGACGATTATATCAACAAACCCATCAAACCCCGGGCACTGCTAAGCCGCATATCCGCATTGTTTCGGCGAGAAACCAAAAAGGAGCAGGAAGTTTCCCGAGTGCAGGTTCGGGATCTGGTAATCGACCGTACCAGCTACACGGTAACCCAGGCAGGCAAGACCATGGTGCTGCCCAAAAAGGAATTTGAGCTGTTGTATTTTTTGGCCAAAAGCCCCAATACAGTATTCAACCGGGAAGACCTGCTTCAAAACATATGGGGTTCGGATGTATTTGTACTGGCCCGCACGGTAGACGTACATATCCGAAAGGTGCGCGAAAAAATCGGCGACGACTACATTACCACTGTCAAGGGCGTGGGATACAAGTTTGACCTAAAATAGACACATGTTAAACAGCTCTAAGGGCATTGCGCTGTTATTGGCACTAGGTATCACTACCTTGGTGCTAGCTTGCCTTTCCCTGCTGGAAGACGTCACGCCAACCCTGATGACCGTTATGGGAACCCTCACCTTTGCGGTTTCCTACCTTTTGATTTATATCGTATTGCATTTCCTGATTTTTGAAGAAATAAGCAACATCTACCGGGTACTCGAAAAGATCCAGAAAAAGAATCCTGGCCTCATCGAAACCAAGCGTAGGGGCCGTGCCCTGCTTCCTCTTAGCAACTTACAGGGCACCATCGACGCCTTTGCCACCGCCAAAAACAGGGAAATCGAAATCCTGCAACAAAACGAAACGTTTCGTCGGGAATTCATAGGCGACATCTCCCATGAACTCAAAACTCCGATTTTTGCCGCCCAAGGGTACATCCATACACTGTTGGATGGAGCGGTGGATGACCTCTCAGTGCGGGACAAGTTTCTGAAACGGGCCGCAAAAAGCCTGGGAAATCTGGAAAAACTGGTGCAGGACCTAATCACGCTCAATCAGATGGAGAGCGGGATGGTGAAGTTTCACATGACGGAATTTGATCTAAAAGAGACAGTGCACGAGGTGCTGGAACAACTCGAGGACAAAGCAAACAGAAGGAATGTCCGCATGCAATTTCAGGCGCAGGCAAATGGCAACTTTCGGACATTCGCCGACCGGGACAAGATCTTCCGCGTCGTACAAAACCTTGTGTCGAACGCCATCAAATACAACAAAGAGGAAGGGAAAGTAACCGTTCAGCTAAAAGCCGGCAAAAATCGACTAAGGCTGAAGGTCAGAGACGAGGGCAAGGGTATACCTCCGGAGGATCTGAAACGCATTTTTGAGCGCTTTTACCGTGTAGACAAAAGCCGATCCAAAGAACAGGGCGGTACCGGACTGGGCCTAGCCATTGTGAAGCATATCCTGGAAGGCCACAAAAGCAAGATTTCCGTATCCTCCGCCGTCGGTGAGGGTTCCGTATTCAGCTTCGATCTGCCATTGCAAACCAAGGCAGAAGGCAGCAAACCGAAAAACTAAGCCTTGTACGGTTGGCTTTGTATCCGTCTAAACAACCTGTAAACGATCGCGATGAAGATGACCAAGCTGATGGCAGTGAATACCATGGGCCATTGAACGTCACGAACCAACCGCATCAGGCAACCAAACACAATGCGAAACCTAGACCTTCCGTACCAGACCGCCTGACGGTTGAATGTTACCTAAATTACACCCTATCCTAAATTTTTTCTCCATTTCTTGCTATTCTACACACAACGAGTAAATTTGTTACTCATGCGGCTTGGCTTGTCTGGGAACCACGGGGCGAAGCTGTGCAAGGTTTGCAATCCCAACTTGGTTCCCATATAGAAATCTGTCGTTTACTGCCTGCTTTTTTCCTTTCCCCTCTTGTTAGACTCCCTTATTACCTCCAAAACCCGCATCAAACTGTTGGTGAAGTTTTTCTCCAGCGAGGGCAACGTGGGGTACCTTCGTGGCCTTGCCGAGGAATTTCAGGAATCGACCAACTCCGTGCGGGTAGAACTCAACCGCCTGACAGAAGCCGGTCTGTTGACCTCGGGAGAAAACGGCAAAACAAAACTCTACCGGGCCAACGAAACCCATCCCTTTTACCTAGAACTGCGCAATATGGTAAGCAAGTTTTTGGGACTGGATCAACTCGTGGAGCAGATCGTTCTACGTATGGGGCCTGTGAAGAAAGCATACATCGTGGGAGACTATGCCCGTGGCATCGATTCGGGCACCATCGAGATGGTGTTGGTAGGTAAGCAATTGGATTTGGACTACCTGGATTTCCTGACCCAAAAAACCTACGAGAAGATACAACGCCGCGTCTCCGTCACCGTCGTCGAAACCGACCCAAAAGAGGTGGATGGGGTGTTGGTGTTTGGGGTATAAAACGATATATGCTTCGCGATACTAAAATGATATATGCTGCGCGATATAAGTGGATATAAGCCTTCGGCGATATTCGTTGATATACGCCTGCGGCGATATATTTGGGTTGTGGGTATGAGATTAGTATCTGTTCGGATTCGCCGTTTTGGAAAGGAAGTGGCATCGTAAATTCCGCGAATCTCAGATCTCATATCTAACGTCTTATGTCTTTTGTCTTTTGTCTTGATTCTTACGTCTCTGAGACACCTACAGTCCAGTCTAAACCTCATAATAGATAAATCGTTAAAAACTTTGTAAAGCCAATAGTACCATGGAGACCCCTAAAACAGTACAGCCACCACTAAGCAACCTTCAACGAGAACTACTTGGCATTTTTGCGAAGGAAGTTCCCGAAAAAGACCTAATCGCTATCCGAGGGCTATTAGCAAGGTACTTTGCCGAAAAGGCAATGGATCTGGCAGATGACTTTTGGGATTCCAAAGGTTGGTCAGACGAAAAAGCCGACCAAATCCTGGAAACTAAACTCCGGACTCTGGACAAGGACACCAATTTGTGAAAGTTGTTTTAGACACAAATATTTTACTTGTTTCCATTTCGAGAAAATCGGCACATCACTGGGTTTTTAGGAGCCTAGTAGTCGGCTACTATACCCTGTGTGTAACTACCGACATTCTCTCAGAATACGCCGAAAAGATCGAAGAGCACATGAACAAGGATATTGCGGATGCAGTACTCTTGGCCTTGCTAGAAATGTCAAATGTTGAGAAGATAGAAGCTTATTACAAGTGGAATCTTCTACACGACAAGGACGATAATAAATTTTGTGATTGTGTGATAGCAGGAGGAGCCAATTATTTGGTTACGCAAGACAAGGATTTCAGAATATTAGCTAATACTCCATTCCCAAAAGTTTCCATATTATCACTTTCTCAGTTTAAAGCTATTCTCGCAGAACAAGAGAGTACAGAAACGTAACCGACTAGCCCGGAGCTTCCCTAATTCTAATGTCGATCAAACTAGACCTTAGGTCTTTATTCTTAGGAAATTGATGTCGGGTAGGATTCATAAAAAGGGATATAAAATGATATATGCTTCGCGATATTCGTTGATATATGCCTTCGGCGATATATTTGGTTGCGTTTGTCAGATTAGGCTCGCTTCGGATTCGTGGTTTTAGAGACGGTGTAGAGTCGCAAATTTCTCGAATCTTAAATCTTATGTCTAAAGTCTAATATCTATTAATGCGCCGCCTGATCCCCTATTTGCGATACTACTGGACGGAGGTGATGGTTGGCGGAAAAATGGACACGGGAAAAAATCTGGACCTATTGGCGACCTTCTATTACCTCCTTTGGCGGGCAAAGTATTTTCCGAACAAGGAAGTTACCGTACGCGTATGGGGCATGAAAATAACCGCTGACAAACCCAAAACCTTACAGCAATCCTTGCTGGAAATCTTCGTGCACGAGGTTTACCGATTTGACAGTCAGCTAGAGGCTCCAGTAATTCTGGATGCAGGGGCAAATATCGGAATCAGTGCGCTCTACTTTGTCCGGAAGTATCCAGGAGCCGAGATCGTTTGCGTAGAGCCAAATCCCAAAGCGGTGACCTACCTGAAAAAGAACATCACTGCCAACAACCTATCCAACATACACATCAACGAAGTGGCACTGGGCGCAGATACCGGCTTTGGTTCCCTCGTGGAATCTCCTAACTCCTTGCTGAACACGACGGTAAATGTATCTGCCCTACCCACTCCCATTCCGGTGGTGGCACTTACCTCGCTGATGGAGAAACACTCAGTAGATCTGATGAAATTGGATATAGAAGGTGGCGAATGGGAGGTGCTGAACCATTGGCTGGACCTCAAAAGCGGCCTTCCTTGTCCCCGCGAAATCCTCGTTGAACTCCATCCACAAAAAACCGCCAATTCACTGGCAGGCCGGGACCTCAGGCATCGGTTGGAATCACAGGGATATTCTGCGTCGGTAATCCAACATCCTTTCGGCTCGTTACTGAAGGCCCTGCTGAATGAACCTTTTAATGCTCTCTGGTGGGCAAAAAAAGGTGTTGGCTGCTTAATTCATTTTATTTTGGCAATAGCGGCTATTGACCAGGTGTTACGATGGAATCCTCAGTAAAAGAGCTACCTTTCTGCCGTACACCTGCCAAGCACTATCAGGCGGTGCAATTTAACGATTCCCTGACAGAACTATGGAACGGAATCCTGGCCCATAGTCCGAACGGCACCTTTCTTCATCACAGGTATTTTATTGGATACCATGGATCACGCTTTGTAGATGCCTCCACGATCATCTTTTATGCTGGGAAGGCCGTTGCCCTTTTTCCGGCAGAGCGCGAGGGGAATCGGATTTACTCCCATCGGGGATTGACCTATGCGGGGTGGATACTGGCTTCCGGGGTGGCCCCCGACCAAATCCCGGAAATAATGAGGGAAACCATCGCTTACTACCTGCACTTGGGCATCCAACGGATGGAAGTACGCACAATTCCCAATTGCTTCACGGCCTTCGATCAAGAATCTCTCCATCATCTATTCGCAAAACTAGGAGGAAAGACCGTCGCCACGCATGTACACCACGCTATTCCCCTTCCGCACAAGGTAAGCGACAGAGGCAAAAAATGGGGGCGGAAAAAGGCCTTAATGCACGGGCTTTTTGTTTACGAATCCTCCGATCTGCAAGCTTTCTGGAAAGACATTCTCCAACCCAACCTAGAAGTTCACCACCGAGCGAAACCCACGCATACTTGGTACGAAATGCAAACCCTCGTGGACAGGTTTCCAGATCAGATACGATTTCACGGTGTATACCAGGGATCCGAGCTCCTTGGCGGTGCCGTTGTTTTTGACACCCTACGTTGTGCCCATCTCCAATACATTGCAGCCTCCAAAAAAGGAAGGGCCCTGCGTTGCCTGGATTTACTTATGGGTGAATTAATTGAAATCAATTACGCGCACAAAGCCTGGTTCAACATGGGAGTTTCCCATATACCCCCGTCTGGCGTAAAAAACAAAGGACTGGTAACATGGAAGGAAAGCTTGGGTGGCAGGCCTGTTTCAGCATTTCTGCTCCAAATTGATCTAGGCTGCTATTCTCTCTCTGACTAGCCGTACGTGTCAACCTCTTTGCATTGAATATACTTCTGATCCCTTCTTGGTACCCAGATGGTGATTATTTTATGAATGGGATCTTTATCCAAGAGCAGGCCTTAGCCCTGGCTAAGCGATTTCCACACATCCAGATTGGAGTAAGCCTATGGGGACAACAGAAAGAAGACTACCTGCTTTGGGGAAAAGACCTGGCTAGGAACATTCTAAAACTAATCAAGGGAAGGAAGAAAACCGGCAAGACCAACCTGGCACGGCAGCCGCTACCCAACTTCTATGAGTGGGAAACCTCCGCCTTTACATGGACTGATAAATATAAGCAGGGTAATTTGAGAGGTATTCAAAAAGCCAACGAACAGAATTTATTGGCTTTCGAACAGATCGTGGGAAAAGTCGATTTGATTCACGCCCACGTATGCCACAAAGCAGGAATTATTGCGTCTTGGCTATCAAAAAAGAAGGGAATCCCCTACTTGATAACCGAACAGATGAGCCCGTTCCCCTTCACTCAAATTCTAACGAGACAGGGTACCCTGACCAAAAAATACCGGGACGCCTACGAACAGGCGACGATCAACATCGCCATCAGTCCCGATTTAAAACGGCGCATGCAGAAAATGGGAATTCCGAATATCCGGGTGATCCCAAATCTAGCGGACGAGCAATTCTTCATTCCCGCCAAAAAATCACCAGCAAATCCCTTCACCTTCTTCACGCTTTGCGATATGCGCGTGCAGAAAGATCTGCCAACCCTGCTTAAGGCAATAAAAAGATTGCTTTCAGCAGACCACTCGGCCCGATTTCTAATCGGTGGAGACGGAGAAATGTTCGATGAATGGAGCTCCCTATCCAATAAAATGGGACTTTCCCAGCATGTAGATTGGCTTGGCCCCTTGGATCGTGAACAGGCCAGGCACTATTATCAGCAAGCTCATGCCTTTGTACTACCCAGTCAACATGAAACCTTGGGGGTGGTTTTCTTGGAGGCCATCGCCTGCGGCTTACCCGTAATAGCCACCCGCTGCGGTGGCCCCGAATGCATTGTAAACAAAGATAATGGCCTACTGGTAGAAACAGGCAATCCCAAGGAATTGGCCCTAGCCATGGAAAAACTAATGGAGAACTACCCTTCCTATGATAAAATGACCATAAGAAACTTTCATCTCGAATATTTCGCTTCTTTCCCCATCTGCAATCAATTGATGAAAACTTACTACGAGGTATGCACTCAATGAAAAACCGTTCAAGCCAACTCCACCCTACCTTCTTAAGGTAACGACCCTACCTGTTACGCTGTAAGCTGGCAAACAAGACCCACCTACCCCTTTTTGACATTCCTCTCTACTTTATACCTAGATGGCAAATTCATTTCTCAAAAAACACTTCACCTACTTCCGGTTTTTTTATGGCTTTCTCGGTCATCGCCTGATCGTGGCATTTGGGCTTAGCATGGGGGTGGCCCTGATGGACGGCTTGGGTCTGACCATGTTTATTCCGCTACTCACACTCATCGACGGAGGCATTGCTCCAGAAGAAGGCCTTGGAAAGCTATCCTTTGTCGTCAATGGCCTAGAAGCGCTGGGAATCCCCTTTACGTTGGCTTCTATCCTCGTGCTCATGATGCTGTTCTTTATTGCCAAGGGTGCCTTCCGTTTTATGGAATCCTATTACCGGGTGCGCATGCGCCGTTTTTTTACCTTGCGCCTGCGCTTTCAGACCATAGACCGGCTTTCAGCTCTCAGCTACAAAACCTTTGTGCTGTCGGATTCCGGCAAAATCCAAAATACCATCAGCGGCGAAATGGAGCGGGTCGTGGCCGCATGGCACAGCTACCGCAGCGTTCTCCAGGCCGGTGCCATGGTGCTGGTCTATACGCTCCTGGCCTTTTCGGTCAACGTGCAGTTCTCTCTTCTGGTGGCTTTGGGCGCGGTAGCGATCAACGCCCTCTATGCCGGTCTGTACAAACGTACCAAATCTCTCTCCCGTCAGGTCACCAACCTAAACCACTTCTTTCAGGGTTTTCTAATCCAACAGGTAGCCTACTTTAAGTACCTGAAGGCCACCGGAAAGCAACACGTTTACGGGCGTAAGATGAAGGATAAGATCGTGGAAATCGAAGACAGCCATCACCGCATGGGCTTTATTGGGTCTGCCGTGGAAGCTCTGAAGGAACCCCTCGTGGTGATGATCGTAGTGGGTGTTATCCTTCTCGAAGTGCTGGTACTTGGGGGCGCATTCTCTGCCATTATCTTAAGTCTGCTGTTTTTCTACCGAGCCCTTACCTTCCTGATTGCCTTTCAGTCGGGCTGGAATTCCCTACTGACTTTTCAGGGCTCCCTGGGAAATCTTATGGAGTTTTTGGAGGAATTGAAATCCGGCCAAGATCAGGACGGAAAGCAACCGCTGGATCGTTTTCGGGATGCAATGGAATTTCAACAAGTTTGCTTTACCTATCAGAACACCCGCGTATTACACGATATATCCTTTACCCTTCCCCGCAACCAAACCCTGGCCCTGGTAGGGGAAAGCGGATCAGGAAAAACGACCCTGATGAACCTGATCGCCGGGCTGGCCCTGCCCGACCGGGGAGAGATCTTCGTAGACGGCATCTCCATGGTAAATATCAAGCGTGAAAGCTTTCAGGCCAGAATCGGCTACATCACCCAGGAACCGGTTATCTTTAGCGACACGGTATTCAACAATGTTAGCTTCTGGGATCGGGACACCCCCGAAAACCGGAAACGGGCGCAGGAGGCCCTGCAAAAAGCGTCCGTATGGAACTTTGTGGACTCACTGGAAAAGGGTTTGGACACCCCCTTGGGCAATGCCGGTATTCTGGTAAGCGGCGGGCAAAAGCAGCGGATTTCCATCGCCCGCGAGCTCTACAAGGACGTGGATATCCTGCTGATGGACGAGGCCACCTCTGCCCTCGACTCTGAAACGGAGCGGGCCATACAGGAAAACATCGAAGCCCTAAAAGGGAAGTACACCATTGTGATGATTGCCCACCGGCTGTCTACCGTAAAGCACGCCGACCGCATACTGCACATGCACGAGGGATCCATTACCCACAGCGGATCCTTCGAGGAGCTGATCACCCATTCGGGTGCCTTCAAGAAGATGGTGGAGCTGCAGGAGTTTTGATGATTGCGGCATGGGCAAAAAGGCTATGAATGGGGAGTTGGGGTAGAGTAGAGACTTAAGACGTAAGACTTAAGATATAAGACTCGCAAAACGTTCACGGCTACATCGTCACTAGAACCAAAAACACGGAGCGATTCTAATGTCAGCCGATGCAATCCCCGTCATTGCGAGGAGGGACGACGAAGCAATCTCACTAACTAATGTCGTCATTGCGAGAAGGAACAGCCTGTCCCGACGCGTCGGGAACGAAGCAATCTCCTCCACTACAATGAGATTGCCGCGGCTTGATATCGATTCATTCTCCGATATATACTTGTAAATCATAGACTACCTCATAAACCATCATCGGATATCTCCAAGCCTCGCAATGACGGGAAAAAACCGCTATCGTCATTGCGAGGAGCGGGCGACGAAGCAATCTCGTCCACTACAATATTGCCACGGTTTGAATGCGCTTCGTGCTCCAATAACCAAAAAGAAATAACAGAATACGTAATCAACGATCATCGGCTCTCTCCAAGCCTCGCAATGACGGGGAAAAACTGCTCTCGTCATTGCGAGGAGCGCGCGACGAAGCAATCTCAACAACTTCAAGGGGATTGCCACGGCTTGATGTCGATTCCTTCTCCGATATATACTTGCAAATCGTAGATTATCCAATAAACCATCATCGGGTCTCTCCAAGCCTCGCAATGACGGAGG
>NZ_AQHR01000097.1 GCF_000390185.1 Lunatimonas lonarensis
TCCGCTTCGCTGTGTTTATCGGGATAAACTTCTCGCCCTTTGGGCATCTAAGGTAAAACAAGAAGAGCCGCTCCTACGAACAGCTCTCTCATAACCAAGTGATCCCGCTGGGGCTCGAACCCAGGACCCTAACATTAAAAGTGTTATGCTCTACCAGCTGAGCTACGGAATCATTTACTATATTTGTCACGGGCAAAGAACCATGCGATTCCTTTGCCCCCGTAATTGGACTGCAAATTTAACCGATCTGTTTGAAAATGCAAAATATACACCGAGGGATTATTGTTAAATTAGGCGTATTATTTCTTGGGTTATTTTATTCTCCTGTAATTCAGGGAGCTGTCCTCACCTTGGAAAAAGCGGACTCTCTCTTTTTAACCAAGCAATACAAGGAGGCTTTGGTGATTTACGAGCATTTACTATACGAGGAAGCCAGCTATTCTCCCGCCATGCTGCTCAAGATGGCTTTTATTTCCGAGGGGATGGGGGATTTTGGCAAGGCTACCAAGTATCTTTCCAAATACTACGATAACAACCCAAACCCGAAGGTTATCACCAAAATCAAGTCGCTGACCAGCCAAGGTACGCTGTATGGGTACGATGTCTCCGATCGGGAGAAATTTTTCAAGTTTCTTATCGATGTACAGGCCGAGCTAACCGTTCTTTTTGTTTTTTTCGCGGTACTGATGCTCATTTTTGCGCTGATTTTTAGACAAAAGAAAGCGGTTTTTTATGCTCCCACGATGGTGTTTCTGTTATTGGGGTTTTTGAGCAACAACTTTCTGCGAGCACCTGAAATGGGGATCATTACCGGGAGTCCAACGCTTGTAATGGATAGTCCCACGGCTGCCGGTAACCTTATTAGAAAGGTTGATGTGGGGCATAGGGTACGGATAGAAGCTTCCGTAGACTCATGGTATGAGGTTACCTGGAATAATCGGAAGGCGTATATACGCAAAGACAGGCTGTCAAAAATTTAAAGGATCCAGGTTTTTGAAATAGCCGTTCATCTGGATTTTGCGTTTGGCTTCTTCCATTTTCACCAGAATAGGTAGAGCTTTCCTCAGGTGTTGTACCAAAAAACGCAGTCTCTCTGCTTCGTTTCTCATTAGTAGAAGCTTAAATTCCTCCTCTAGGCTCAGTCCGATCTTATGGGAGAAATTGTAGGTGTCTATTCGCTTAAAATCTTCGTTTTCGGGAAGACCAAGAAGCTGTAGCATATCAACCATCAATTCTTTGAACTCTGCGTACAGTAGGGTGTCGGTAAATTCATCTCCCTCAAGGATGGATACTTCTCCGCCTGCATAGAGTTTTTCCCCCATAGGGTTTCTGAAGTTAACGATACGGAATGGGCGGATCCCCAGAGCTTGGATGTCCATCCGTCCATCCTCGTAGGTTTTTGAGACTTCGAGAATGCTAACCTCGGTGCCATACATGGTCAGCTTATCCAAGTATACGCAAATTCCGAAAGTACTCCCTTTCAATAGGCAATCTCCTATCAGTTGCTTGTAGCGAGGTTCGAATACGTGGAGGTTAAGCTTTTCTCCGGGAAAAGCCACCAGCTTAAGCGGGAAGAATGGAAGGGTGATCGTATTCATAGGGACACAGTCAAAGCGATACAACGGGTCGGCCATCTCCTTACCGTTATACCAAAAAAATGCCCTAAAGGTTACGATTTTGTCTTTGAACCGAATATTTTAATTGATCTTTTCCAGGTCATCATCGTCGATCATCGTCATAATCTGGGATGGAGAAAGGTACAGTCTTCTGATTTTTTCCTTGTAATCCTCCGAAAGCATATCATGGTTGAGTACAAATTGTTTATGGGTGATAATCTGCTTTCCCAACCCCGCAGAGACAGCATAGGTATCCGCATTGATTTCAGCTTGGGTGATGAATTTTTGAGAGCAGAAGTACTTGGCTCCGAAATGAAGCAAATTGGTAGAACTTCTATCCAGGTAGTCCATTATATGGCCCAGTTCATGGCCTATCCACCCAAGGAGGACATCCTTTGGCAATTCTTCTATAGGAAGGTACCCGTCGTCCTCAAAGTGTAGATTTCTACTTACTTTAACACGGTAGGACCGGGTGTCTTTGTTGTTGAAAATTACTGAAAAAACCTTGGGCTGGGCCTGCATGACGGATCCATTTATGGTTTCTTTAAACTGAAACTCAATTTTAACATCCAGTAAATCCGGAAAGTAGGATAAGGCTTCCAGTGTCACAGCACGTATTTCGTCCGGTATTTCTTTATTGACTGCATAGCGTTCCAGATCGTCAACTGGTTCCTGTTCCTGCGTAAATATCGGTAGAAAACTTGCGTTGGGTGAAAATAATAAGGGAAGGGTAAGAGAAAGTGAAAGGGCGATTAATAATTTGAGCATCGAACTAGTGGTTAAGTTTTCATGCTGAGTATACGGAAGTTTTTGGTTTTATCAAAAAAATATGCAAAAAAGAATATGAACTGCATCAAAAAAGGGATGAAATCAACTTTCATCCCTTTAATGCTTCTTGTTTTTTACTAGGTAGCCCAGGCACGGTCACCTTTTTTGTAATCCATACAGGGATCGTACCTACCGGGAGTTTCTATATACCGTAGAGCCTGTGTGGCTCCAATCTCAGAAGTGAAATAACCCAAGACCGTTAGATCTTTGAACATGCCCACGTAGGCCGGTGTTTTGTTTCCACTATTGAACTCCTCGATTGCTTTGCGGTTGAGTTCATTGAGATAGGCTGTGCGTTCTTCCACGGTCGCTTTCATGAAGTCTTTTCCCATATCAGATTTGAAGTCTTTTTTCAGACTGTTCAATCCGGCAATAAAGATTTCTTGCTGCTCTTTATTGTAGGTGGCTTTGACCATTCTTGCCATAAAGGCTCCAATGGCTACCGCCTTGGCACCAGGAGTGTCCGTTGTGGGAATGATTGCTTCTCCGATTTCATCCATGTAGGCCAGGTCTGAATCGGAAAAATCCAGCCCTTCAATGCTATCTTCTGGAGCGCAGCCAGTCAAAATTACGTTGGCGCCGACCATGGTTCCCCCCATCATCAGTGCCACGCTTTTGAGCGCGTCTCTTCTATTCATCTTGCTCATGTACGTATTGTTAAATGATTAAAGGTTTCGTTTTTTTAGTTCCTCCACCGCAAAATTTGCAGCCCGGGCGGTCATTGCCATGTAAGTGAGGGATGGGTTTTGCGCAGCCGCAGAAGTCATAGCAGCACCGTCTGTTACAAACACGTTCTTCGCATCCCATACTTGGTTATTGCCGTTGAGCACGGAGGTTTTTGGGTCTCGGCCCATACGGGCGGTTCCCATCTCGTGTATGCCCTGTCCAAAGGTATACCCGTTGTCGTAGGTGTTTATGTTTTTAACACCGGCAGCTTCGAGCATTTCAGCGGCATCGTTCATCATATCCACCCGCATTTTCTTCTCGTTTTCCTTTATTTCGGCATCCATTTCCAACACATACATGCCCCATTTGTCTTTCTCCGTCTTGCTGAGTTTCACGGTGTTTTCATGATAGGGGAGGATCTCTCCGAAAGCAGTCATGCCGATTGACCATGGTCCTGGTTCGGTCAGCTCGTTTTTAAGCGGCGCACCAAATTGGATCTCGGCGACGTTTCGGCTCCATCCACTTCGACTGGCACCTCCTTGGTAACCGAATCCCCGCACATAATCGCGTTTTTCCCCACCCAGGTTTCGGTATCTAGGTATGTAGAAGCCACCGGGACGACGACCATAGTAATATTTATCGTCAAATCCATCCACCAGGCCATTGGCCCCTAAGCGGAAATGGTGATCCATCACGTTGTGGCCTAGTTCTCCAGAACTGCTTCCCAATCCTTCCGGCCATACTTCGGTTGCAGAGCGCATCAGGATAGCTGCTGAGTTAAGTGCTGAGGCACATAGGAATATAATTTTCGCATCAAACTCAATCACTTCGTTCGTCTCGCCATCCACAATTTCAACGCCTGTGGCACGCTTGCTGTCCTTGTCATAAATCAGCTTATTGACGATAGACCAAGGCCTCAGTGTGAGGTTGCCGGTAGCGAGCGCCGCCGGCAGTGTAGAGGATTGGGTACTGAAATAACCTCCGAAGGGACATCCAAGCGAGCATTTATTACGGTACTGACATCCGGGACGTCCGGGAAGGGGCTGTGTAATATTCGCAACCCTGGCGTGCACCATGGCCCGCTTGCCATTGAATTTCTCTTTGATCCGCGCTGCCACTTGATCTTCCACACAGTTCAGGGGAAACGGAGGCATAAAGTCGCCATCCGGAAGTATGGGCAAGTTGTCTTTGTTTCCTGCAATTCCCGCAAATTTTTCGACGTAGCTGTACCAAGGTGCTAGGTCTTTGTAGCGAATAGGCCAGTCCACAGCAATCCCCTGCTTCAGGTTCGCTTCAAAATCCTCGTCTGCCCAGCGGTAGCTTTGACGGCCCCAAAGTAGAGACCGACCGCCTACCTGATATCCTCTAAACCAAGTAAAGGGCTTTTTCTCCACGTAAGGGGAATCGGCTTCATGGGCCCACCAGTCCAGGTTAAGTTCATTGAGTACGTAATCCCTTCGTAGGTTGGGGTGGTTTTCCAACAGTTCTATGGTTCTACGTCCGCGATGTGGTACCTCCCAGGGGCTTAAGGTGGCCGTTTTGTAATCTTTGACATGCTCTACCATGGGACCCCTTTCCAATAGTAGTACCTTTAATCCTTTTTCAGTCAGCTCTTTTGCCGCCCATCCTCCACTGATTCCGGAACCGACGACAATAGCATCATAACTCTGATTCGCCATATAACTCTTTTTTATTTTAGGTTTTCATTGTTGAAGACAACAAACATATTTATAAATCGCCTACTACCCAAAAAACCAACTGGAATATGCGTGCTTTATGTAGAAGGGACTGTTTGTGCTCTTCATCTTGTACTTAACTTATTTTTAATTTCAATGTTTTTTTCGGCTTTTCGGTCTGCGGTTACTTTCTCGAAATCCCTGTCTTTGAAAAACAGGATAAACAATACGGTGACTCCCAGGGCGATACCGGAAGGGATCAACCATATGTATTTCCAATCGTGTCCGTCTGCATATTTATAAGCGTCCGATACAATTCCTGCGATCCAAAATCCGATCAGCATGCCTATCCCATAAGTAGCCAGTGTGATCAGCCCCTGTGCTGAACTTTTATATCGTTCGCCGGCCTTCGAATCGGTGTAAATCTGACCGGAAACGAAAAAGAAATCGTAGCAGATACCATGTAGTGCAATTCCGATGATCAACAAATAGGTACCTGATCCTGCATCGCCGTAAGCGAAAAACACATATCGGACTACCCAGGCCAGCATACCTACGATCAATGTGGTCTTTAGGCCAAATTTTCTGAAGAAAAACGGCATGGCAAGGAGAAAAAGAACCTCTGACACTTGGCCGATGGTCATCATGCCAGTTGGGTTGGGGAGACCCACCTCCGACAGAAAGGGGTTGGCATTTTGATAATAAAATGCCAGTGGGATACATATCAGTACTGACGAAATGAAGAAAATGGCGAAGTCCCTGTTTTTTAAGAGGGTGAGTGCGTCGAGACCCAGTATTTCTGATAGCGTACGGGTACCTGCAACACCCGCTTTGGGCGGGGTATTCGGCAGCCCAAAGCAAAAGACTCCCAAAACCAAAGAAGAAATGGAGGACATAAGGAAGGTGTTGCGCAGCATGCCGGCTCCAATTGCTGCTGGACTATCCCAAAGGAAAAAATAGCTGATCAACAAACCCGCAGAGATCCAGCCTATGGTGCCCCATACACGAATGGTGCTGAATTCTTTGGCCGGATCCTTCATCTGATTGAAGGAAACGGAATTGACCAATGCCAACGTGGGCATATAAATCAGCATGTAGAGGAACACATAGGGGTAAAATCCCGTAAAGCTATCAGACCGGAACATCATGAACATCAACCCTGCCCCGGCCAGGTGTAGCACCCCCAGTATTTTCTCGGCGTTAAAGTACCGGTCGGCAATCAACCCTATGATGAAAGGAGCGATAATGGCACCAAAGGATTGGGTAGAAAAAGCGGCGGCAAGTTGGGTACCAGTCGCGCTAAGGTTGTTTCCGAGAAAGGTACCCAGTGTGACGAACCAAGAGCCCCACACGAAAAACTCCAAAAACATCATGAGGGAAAGTTTGATTCTGATAGATGAGGTCATAGTGTTCGTAAAGGTTAATTGTATTTAGCGGCCATCTAAACAGCCGTGAGGTAAAGTAATGGATAATAAATTTATATTTTGACCATTTTGGCGTAAATTTAGCACTCGTTGGTATCGGTTCGTTCCCCCGTATTTGTACGTTATGGATGCTGGATTAACGCATATCGTGAGTTTTAGTAGGGGGGCCATCCGATCTCCGATGTAATATAGAAAGATTTGTAAAATAATTCCTTAAAGTTCAGAAACCAATAAACCAAAGATTAAAAGAATGAGCGACAAAAAATTAAAAATGGGGATGATCGGTGGAGGACCGGGATCCTTTATCGGGGCAGTGCACCGCATATCTGCAGCTATGGATGGTCTTATCGAGCTGGCAGCAGGTGCGTTCAGCAGTAACCCGGAAAAATCCCAGCAAACCGGAAGAGAGCTTTTTTTGCCTGCCGGCAGGGTGTATGCCTCCTATGACGAAATGTTCGAAAAGGAAAAGCAGCTTCCTGAAGATGAACGCATTGATTTTGTGGCCATTGTTACCCCCAATCACGTACATTTTGATCCCGCTGTGAAAGCGCTGAAGAGTGGCTTTCACGTCGTTCTCGACAAACCCATGACCTTTACCTACGAGGAAGCCAAAGAGCTTGCCAAAACCATCGAGGAGACGGGTCTGTTGTTTTGTCTTACCCATACCTATACGGGATACCCCATGGTAAAGGAAGCCAAGCACCTGATCAAATCCGGCGTGTTGGGCAAAATCCGTAAGATCTATGTGGAATATCCTCAGGGATGGTTATGGACAGACCTGGAGAACACCGACTACAAACAGGCTAAATGGCGTACAGACCCCAAACAGAGCGGTATAGCTAATTGTATGGGGGATATTGGTACCCATGCTTTTAACCTTGCCGAGTATATCAGCGGACTTAAAACGACCAAACTGTGCGCTGACCTAAACATCGTAGTGAATGGCCGTACACTGGATGACGATGGGGCGGTACTCCTCAAATACGATAACGGTGCCTCGGGCGTTCTTATGGCCTCCCAAATAGCGACAGGTTCTGAAAACAATATCAAAATCAGGGTGTTTGGAGAAAAAGCAGGTCTCGAGTGGGAACAGGACAATGCCAACACGCTCATCGTTCGCCATCCGGAAGCGCCAGCACAGATTTACCGTACAGGTGGCAACATACCCTACCTTTCGCCCGCAGCGATGGAAAATCTCCGTACACCGGGTGGACATCCGGAGGGTTACCTGGAAGCCTTTGCAAATTTGTACCGGAATTTCGCCAGAACCCTGTATGCCAAGCGCAAAGGTGAGGTTCCTAAGCCGGAATGGCTGGACTTCCCCGGTGCGGAGGATGGGCTTCGTGGAATGGCCTTCGTAGAACACGTGGTCAAGAGTGCGAAAAGTGAACAAAAATGGACTACCTTTGAACTTTAAAAAAACGGAAACCCTATGAAAACCATAAAAGGACCCGCGCTTTTTTTGGCGCAGTTTGCCGATGATAAAGCGCCTTTCAATAACCTAAAGAACATTACCACCTGGGCTGCCAGTATAGGATACAAGGCGGTACAAATCCCTACCTGGGATGCCCGACTGATTGATTTGCAGCGTGCAGCAGAGGACATGGATTATGTAAACGAGATCAAGGCAGTAGTGAAAGAAGCCGGTGTGGAAATATCCGATTTTTCTACCCACTTGCAGGGACAATTGGTGGCGGTTCATCCTGCCTATAACGAAATGTTTGATGCCTTTGCCCCCAAAGAGCTGGCGGGTGATCTCAAAGGAAAAACCGAATGGGCAACCCAGCAGCTCAAGTGGGCAGCAAAGGCCTCCCATAACTTTGGGCTGAAAACCCATGCGACGTTTAGCGGTGCGCTTATGTGGCACACCGTGTACCCCTGGCCTCAGCGCCCCGCGGGACTGGTGGATACTGGGTTTGAGGAGCTTGCCAAACGCTGGCTGCCGATTTTGGATGAATTTGACAAGTATGGCGTGGACGTATGCTACGAGCTGCATCCTGGAGAAGACCTGCATGATGGCGTAACCTTCGAGAAATTCCTCGAGAAGGTAAACAACCACAAGCGAGCGAATATCCTATACGATCCCAGCCACTTTGTACTGCAGTGCTTGAATTACTTGGATTTTATCGATATTTACCACGACAGAATCAAAATGTTCCATGTGAAGGATGCTGAGTTCAGCCCTACCGGTCGTCAAGGTGTGTACGGAGGCTATTCGGGCTGGGTGGAACGTGCCGGACGTTTCCGTTCCTTGGGTGATGGCCAGGTTGATTTCAACGGCATTTTCAGCAAGCTTTCCCAATACGATTTCGATGGATGGGCAGTGCTTGAGTGGGAATGCGCATTAAAGCATCCTGAAAACGGTGCGATCGAAGGAGCCAAATTTATAAGCGAAAAAATTATCCGGGTGACTGAAAAAACCTTCGATGATTTTGCGTCTACCGGTGCGGATGAAAATTTTAATAAAAAAATATTGGGAATCAGTTAAAATCAAATCAAATACAAACAAGTAAAAATGAAATTAAACAAAACCTTAAGCGTTGCGGCATTGGCAGCGGCTATTCTGGCTACCTCATGTGGTGGTTCCGGTTCAAAAACGGAGACGAGCACCCCGGCTCCTGCTGCTACCGCTCCTGCCCAGCAGGAACTCAGTCCAGAGGAGAGGCACAAGGACAACCCAGACTTTGCGGCTGGTTTGGCTTTGGTAAAGCAGAACGACTGCCCTAGCTGCCACATGGTGGACAGGAAAATCGTTGGACCCTCCTACAACGACGTTTCGGATAAATACGAGCTCACAGCGGCCAACGTAGAGAAGCTGGCCAGCCACGTTATCACCGGCAATGTCGGCGTTTGGGGTGAAATACCCATGCCGGCACACCCCTCTCTTTCCAAAGAGGATGCTGAGCTGATGGTAACCTACGTTTTGTTGCTTAAAAAGTAAGCGCACATTCCATGGCACAAAAAGAATCCTGTCTGCTCCCTAGGGTGTAGAAAGGGTTCTTTTTTAGCTTTCAATGGTACACAACCAACCCTCAATTGAATATGAAGAATTACCAAGTAGTACTCGTAGCGGCCGGAATGGCCTTGGCCTCTTGTGGAGGTACCGGTGACAACTCAGGAAGTAGCGCTTCGACGGATGCCCAGCTTTCTGCCACTAAGGGCAGTGAATGGATTACCCTCTTCGATGGTAGCTCGCTCGAAAACTTTAAAGGCTTTGGCAAGGAGCAGCCAGGTGAAGCCTGGATTATTCAGGATGGTACCCTCTTTTTTCAGGGACAGCGGAAGCGGGAGGAAGGCCTCACTGGCGGGGATATCGTCACCAAGGAGACGTTTGCTGACTTTCACCTAAAGGTAGAGTGGAAGATCTCCGAAAGCGGCAACAGTGGTATTATGTTTTTGGTGCAGGACAATGGGGAGTACAATGCGACCTACCACACCGGCCCAGAGTACCAGTTGCTGGACAACGACGGGCACCGCGATGGGCAGATTGTCACGCACCGTACCGCGAACCTGTACGATCTGATTGCATCAGAGGTCGAGCCGGTTAAGCCAGTAGGCGAGTGGAACCTCACAGAGATTGTTTTGAAGGACGGTGAACTGGAGTTTTACCTTAACGGCGTTCAGACCGTAAAGACTACAATGTGGACGGAGGCCTGGGATGAGATGGTTGCCAACAGTAAGTTCAAGGATATGCCCGGCTTTGCAAAGTACAAAGAGGGTGCGATTTCCTTCCAGGACCACGGAGACGATATCTGGTTCAGAAATATACAGATCAAAAGACTCTAGCCGTACCTCACAGCTGAAAACAGAAACCGTTCCGAGTGGAGCGGTTTTTTTTTACACCAGGAGAGAAAGCTATAGAAATAGGGACCAGGTGGTTTTTTAAGTCTCTGGCTGGTTTGCTGATTGAAGCGAAATTTATTTTAAGCATTCGAGGGAGTTTGTGTTTAATGGCGTATTGAATAATGCAACAGTTATCACTTCCTCGTGGTGTTCGAAACTCAACTAATATGAAATATTATCGCGATACATGTATTCTACCCTATTCGGGCAATGACCGAACCGCAATACTGGATGTTTGGGAAAGATCCGTTTTGGCAACCCATCATTTTTTGACCTCGGATGACTTTGTCGAAATCAAGGCGCTCGTGCATTTCATAGATTTTAATGATTTTGAGGTACACTGCCTCAAAATCTTGCCCTCTGGTGAATTGGTGGGTTTCATAGGTGTTGCTGACCGAAAGATTGAAATGCTGTTTTTTTCGCCTGAATACATCGGGAGAGGGCTGGGGAGGAAATTGATCGATTTTGCCCTGACTAGTGAATGAATGATCAGCCGGTTGGATATATTCCGGGAAGGATCCGGCAAATAGCTGTTGCGGCAGAATAGATCAGTTCTTGAGAAAGCATGCATGGAATAAGCTGGTTTTTTTGCGTTGTTTTTGGAGAAGATGTTTGTTAATTTAGGTATTAATTCGAACGTAAAGATGCATCGACGGCTATTTTTAAAGCGGGCTATCAGTAGTTTTCCCATGGCTGTGATACCACCTTTTATCGGAAGCCCATTCTTTTTCGGGAACACGAGGCCTGCTCAGATTGGGAAATCGGTGGTTGTCGTAGGAGCAGGGGTGGCTGGACTTGCATCGGCAAGAGAGCTTAGCAGGCTGGGTTTTTCGGTCACCGTGTTGGAAGCTCAGTCCACTGTTGGCGGCAGGTTGCGTACCAACAGAAGCTTGGGCCTGGCCTTCGACGAGGGTGCCAGCTGGATACATGGATCTACGGGAAACCCGATTACTTCCCTTGCCCGTGAGTCTGGAGTTGAGACGATCCCTGCCGATGACGAAAGCGTCATCCTATACAATGTAAATGGGACGGTCTACCAGGATGGTGTCCGGAGGAAGGCAGAAAGGCAGTATATCCGTGCCTTAAGAGCAGTAAAGAAAAATGGGGCCCCATCCAAAAGTTTTCAGGAGGTCTTCAATCAGCTTTATCCAGATCGAATAGAGGATCGGCATTGGAAATTTATGCTTTCTGCCTTTTTGGAGTTTGATACGGGAGCAGACCTTTCAGATCTATCGTCAATCGATTTTTACGATGACGATGAGTTTCCAGGTTCAGATCTATTCATCACAAATGGCTACGACCGCATCGCTACCTATTTGGCAGATGGTTTGGATATCCGATTGAATACCACGGTTTCGGGGATAGACTACACGGGAGCAAAGGTCAAAGTACAGGCTGGCGGAGCTTCCAAAGAAGCGGATTTTGTAGTCGTTGCAGTTCCGCTGGGTGTGCTAAAGAAGGGAATATTACGTTTTAAACCAGAGTTGCCGACCGGCTCAGCAAATGCCATTGCTGGGCTCGGGATGGGTATCGTAAACAAGTTTATGTTGGTTTGGAATAAGCCATTTTGGGATACTAAGGTTCAGTTTATTGGTTATACGCCCGAAACGAAAGGACACTTCAATCTTTTTTTGAACACCAGGTATTTTTCATCTGTAAATGGATTGGTTTCCTTTGCTTTTGGGGATTTTGCGGCGGCTTCCGAACACCTATCGGATTCTGCAGTTGTAGATGGCATCATGGATCATCTTCGTAACATATATGGTTCTTCCATACCTTATCCCCAAGATATGGTTCGAACCAAATGGGCAGGGAATACCAACTCGTTCGGTGCCTATTCCTATGCAAAAAAAGGAATTTCAAGCGATGCGTTTGATACGCTTGCCGGGTCAGTAGCGGAAAGGGTGTTTTTTGCAGGGGAACATACCAGCAAGGCTTTCAGGGGAACGGTCCATGGAGCCTATTTGAGCGGAATCCGGGAGGCTGCGAAGATAATATCTCTGGCTGGCAGTCGGAAGGCCGGGAATTGAATGATATACTACAGTAGAAAGCTGTGTTTTTCTTGCTTTTCAAATTCATCTGTTCGCAAGTACATTTTCTCCAAGGCCACTGTCCATATGCCACTCAGCGCATGGTCAGCCGTGCAAAACCAAGCTCATCCATTACATTCACTGGCATCCAAATAGCTCCGTCTTTGACAAAGGGGAAGATAGGGACAAAATCGATCACAGGCACTTCATGCTCCGAAACGATGCTTAGATCTCGGTCGAGCAGCGTGAGGTAGACCTTGGCTTTTCTAAAGGGATCCGGCTCATCCGGATTGGTTGGAAAGATCTCTTGGTAGGAAAAGCGGTAGAATAGACCCCGTGCTTCGTCCCAAATAGGATGTTGGAAATTTATCTGCTCTTTGAGCATTCGGTCTACTGGTCGGTATTCTTCCCGGTTGCTTACCTGCTTGGGAGGTTTGACGGTTTTTTCCCCAGCGGTGAGGGAGGGGATGGCCCGGTGCAATTCCAGCTTGTCACTTGGGATATGGTAACGATAGATCGGACTCGCCACGCTGATCGAAAAGAGCACCGTTTCTCCGAGGATGGACGTAGCATATTCGGGGCCAAACCAAACCTGGGGCTGTTCCATGGTGTAGTGGAAATCATTTAATATGTCAAAGGCAGGTAGTTCCCGGCGCTCAAACGTACGCTGCGAAAAATCGATGCTGACAAAAGAGGTTTCGGGTTCTATCCACTTTCTTCCCAATCCTACGATGCGGTGGGGCTGCTTGGACCACATCACCGGCATGGGCAAAGCTTCATTTTCCCCAAATTCGCCTCCCGAAAACGAGACGTTTTTGGTCGTGTGGGATAAGAGTTTTTGTCCTTTCAGATCAAAGATCTCGTGGTCAAAATGACTGCTAAAATACAGCGAATCCTGTCCCCGGTAGTGGATTTTTCCAACACGTCCTCCAGTGCCGTTGGGCCCCTCCTTTTCATACGCCACCACCCGTTCGAGCGTCAGTTTATCCAAGTCGATGATCTCCAGTACATTATTGGCATAGTTGAAATTATAGAAATAGCGTTTGTCGGTAGAGGTGTCGGACCAGCGGAAGCCTCCCTGTAGGAATAGGATTTCATCTTTGGGGTCGATCATCAGGGTGTCGAGGGAAAAGACTAATTCCCCAAATTCCTTTGTCTCTTGGTTGGAGCTGGAGCAGGCATAGAAGATTAGTAGGGGCAGAAGAAGTATCGTGAGTTTTTTCATAGGGAGTGTATTTGTGACTAAAAAGTTAGAAGATTTTCCGAAAGAAAACTAATTTTTTAAAGGAAACTTTTATGGAGGACTAAATGCGTGGGTAAGGGAAATAGGTTGGGGTGTTTGTTGCATTTGTTTACGAGGGTAATTTCGGTATTTTCGAAAGATGGGTGATATGTTGGAAGTTTTGGAGTTGACAACATTGGATTCAACGCTTATTCTATACTATCTTCCAAAACCCAAACCCAGTATATTTCCTAAAAACAAAAATTGATCATTTGGCTCAGATGATATTTGCGTACACTTTACGGGGGAGATCGGCAATTGAAGGATTAGAGAGGGGGGGGTGAAGGAGGAGTACCTGAGCTACCGGTTGAAGTTATAAGTAAACCTACAGATTGATAATATGAAAATTATTAGTATATTTGAGTGTTCTAAGGAAAGCCTCTTCGCTGTGAAGTATGAAGGAGAGGAAATGGATGCGCTTGGGATACTACAAGCGCAATGGTCAGATGTAGAGTTTCTCAGGGAGTTCTTCAAAAAGTATAAGAAAGATTATGAGAACTACTATCCTAAAGCCAAACTTAGCAAGATCGTACTGCAAACAATTGAAGACGCAGATGACTTGTTCGAATTGCTTTATGAATAAGATAGAAAAGAGAATCAAAGCTTTGGCTTCCGAAAATCCTGTTTCCCAGTGGAGGGAGAAAGTAGCGTTTCGGAAAGCAAATAGATCCAGACTAAAGGATGCGGCCAGGGTTGCGTTACGTATTTTGGATGCGCTGGAAGAAAAAGGGTGGAGTCAAGCCCAATTAGCAAAAGCTTTGGAAGTTACCCCACAGCAAGTGAGCAAATTGTTAAAGGGGCAGAGCGACTATAAGTTTTCGACTATAGAAAAGCTGGAGGGTGCACTTGGGATCAAATTACATGTAGTTCTAGCAGATAATGAGTTTGTGACTACGGAGGAAGCTTTTGAGCAAATGGTACAGGAGGAGGTTATGGCTTACCGCCGAACCCTGGGCAAGTCTAAGGATAATCTTAAATCTGAGAAGCCAACCTGACTCAATTTAGACGCTAAAATCGATAATCACCAAACTCCGAAATATCAAATACCAGATCAATATTTTGGGGTGAATGGACGGGTTTTTGTTGCCAATGATTGAGGTTGCGGAGTTTTTGAGGGAAAGAATAGAGGGAACAAAGGATGAGTGATTTGCATGAAATTTTTTGAAGGTCAAAAGTGTTATTAGCCACATAGGCAAGCTAATCTGTTTCGGAAAATTTCTTCAGCTAATCCAATCAATGGCACCTTCTATATCGCAATCGAACCCCATTTTTGGATGGTCAATTTGAAAAGTTATGTAATTTGGCCAAAAATGACAACATCCTTAATGTCATGTGCAATCCCTTGTTCTTCCCAAGGCGAGCGCTCTGCAATCTCAACAACCCTTGCTTCTTTTTTCCATTTTATTTCTAAAGAAAGGTATATAGAAACCAAAACAGACCTCTTCAACTCTTCATCTGATTTTTCTTTGCCAGTAAATTCTTCCCTGATGTCCGCTTTTTGATGTAAATCTATTATAGACCCTTTTACATTAAACTGACCACTTATTGGCTTCAATAGATACTTTTCTTCTACCTCTGGGTCAATAGTTAGAGGGGTAATTTTTGGTAAGTGTGCTTTTTTTAGGACAAAAAGAGTACGGTTTACCGACCTACTACCGCTAAAGTTTATGATAGGGATTTCTTTATATGATGTCTCTGTTAACTCTCGGATATTGAGGTGATCCCTATAGTAGCTGATCCTTAGTCCAAAATTAACGATCACAAATTCCTCTTTATTAACCTTAAGTGCGTCGATTGCTTTAAAAAGGTTTTCTGGAGGCATTAAATATGTTTTGGCAAGTTTTAAAATGAAAGTAGATCCCAGCCCATCTATGATTTTTCTTGAGATAGCTTCCGATAAAAAGGAATCAAAATTTAAATGTGATGCCTCAGGGTTCTTGGAAAAGGGGTCTTTGTTTTGCAGCATCCTTTCTCCAATTACATAACGTATATCCACCTCGCCTTCTACAGGAGAATTATTATTTATCCTCATTGCGGATACTATTGCAGTTTCAATTGACCTTTTACTAGAATCGAAAAACTGTTTTTCTTTTTCAGAATCCACGGATATTGTCAGCGATCCTTGTTCATATTTCGCTTCAAGCTGTTCTTTTAGCCTATCAAGAAACTCTAAGGGATAGAGTTTGTCATTTTCTTCACACCATCTCTCGGTCAGAAATCCAAACCCTAGTGATTCCAGTATTTCAGAATTTCCGAGGAGATCAACAACCAGCCCTTTGAAGAAATTTAATCCTTCAATCCATGATTTTTTCTCTCCCTGTGTTGGAGGTAAATCTGGAAAATCTAAAGGGCGTGAATAAGTAAAAAGGGAGAGCAACGTATACTGCCTCAGAAATAAAATTGCCATATATGAACTAATCCATTTTTTTACAATACCATCAGCTCTTAGTCCACTTAAATTTGGAAAGGGATACTTATTTGAAATCCATTCAAATTCACGATTAATGTCATTATTGATTTTAAAAAAGAACTGGAATATTTCATTCATCGAGTCTGGAAGCAATACGTATTTAGGAGGTATTTGATTTGTATATTCAAACATTCTTCTAATACAGTAAAATCTCTTGGAAAAACTTAATAACCCACCTAAAGCATAATGAAATTCAATAAATCTTTCTCTTTCGGATTCCCTCTTCTTAACTTCATCTTGATTTGATGGTTTAATAAAGGTGGTTGATGATGTCGCTAATTTATTAACAGACTCTTTCTGTCGGAGATAGTAAGAGAAATATTTGTCAGCATTTTCCCAGTGTGCGAACACCATATCATCATGATTATTTTGAACAGCAAGGCGTAGATTTAACCACAACCATAAATATGTTTTTTCTGAGATTTGTACTTCTGTTTCCCCAATTAGCCAAACTCCATTGCCTAGCCGGTACTCCAATGTTCTATTTCTTCTTTCTTTTGTAAGGACTATCTCCTCTATAGAAGTGTATACGAGGTCATAAAATTGCTGAGGGTACTCAACTAGCTGGTTTTTGGATTTCTCACGTACTTTTCTGAACTCCCCGTAGAAAAAATCTGAGAGTGTTTTCGATATGTTGGTTTGGTGTCGCCTAATAGAAATTAAAAAGATACTGGAAAGAGCCTTAAAGTATTTCAAGTCTTCAAGTGGCTGTTCATTCTTTAGCCATCGATTATGTTTTTTTATAAAATACCGTACAATTTTCTGAGGGGTATAGTACTCAATTACCTTGTTAACAAATCCGAAAAACACTATTATCAGCAAAATTGTGGTAAAAATAACCATAATGGCCGCCGAGTTTTGGACAATAAGGTAGTCCCTTAGTATTAATGGAGGCCTTTTCAGTGTCCAAAGGAAAATGGAAAATAAAGAGGAAAATAAGCTGAATATAAACAGTTTTCTAATCCATTCCCCTTCGAAAAGCTCGACAATGTAGTCAGAATCATACTTTTCATCCAATCTGGAAATGACCTGAAGAAGAATGGGATAAGCGATACCTAGAATAGCGACAGTTGCTGAGGCGTATATTTGAATCTCATCCATTTTATTGGCTTTAGGTTTCGGAAAATAGTAAATAAAGTATAAAAATATACTAAACAAATATAAACTAAAATTCAGTATTATCCACCTTGTAGCCCTCAACAGTCTCTTTTTGGAAACTATTGAAAGCAACAAATATTTCTTTTAATGATTGCAAAATATAACGTTTAGGTTTTTGATCCTCGCAGTGGCTTATTCAAAATCAGAGCCTTAGAGTTAGCTTAGCTTTTGTATAAAAGATTCATAAAAGGATTTCCCTGCCTATCCTTAGCACTCAAAACAGAAGTCAACAAGTCCTCTGCACCCGGTTCTATGCCTTTGATCCGTCTGTATTGGACGAATTAATTGTGTCGATGTTAAAAGATCCAAACCCGCGTTAACGTTCGTTAAACCACCTCCTCTTCAACCACAAATTTCCTACCTTTAATGCATACAGCCACAACACCTAGCATTCCAACTCCGGTCCACAGCCTTTCTTGCAGGACTTGCCCTACTTTTCTCCTGTACAAGCAGTCCAGATTCTGTGGGTGTAAGGAACCTTTCCTATACCATTGATACCGTACTGGTGGATTCCAAAGGAGAAATCTTTTTAGGTGGTGAACGGACAGGGATTTACAATTTCCATGGCGAATTGGAACATAGATTTGATTGGAATGCGATCACCAAAGAAAATGGAGGGATTTTGGATGTACCTAAATGTGGAGGATGAATTAGGCTTTATCCGAATCCATTTGTCCTGATTCTACACCGCCACCTGTTCCGGCCATAGTGGTCAGGCGATGTAAGCATCTCATAGAACCGAAAAGGGCCGGCTTTTGGAAAAAACCGGCCCTTAAGCATGTGTGGAACTAAATCGAAAATCAGGCTTTAATACCTTCCAGGATTTGGTTCAGTGTCTGACTCGGACGCATGGCAACGGACGTTTTATCCTCGTCTGGGCGGTAGTAACCGCCTATATCCACCGGACTTCCCTGTGCGCCGTTTAGTTCTTCGATGATTTTAGACTCGTTGGCAGCGAAATCCTTCGCCACGGGCGTGAAGATATCCTTCAGTGCCGCGTCCTTATCTTGGGCAGCCAAAGCTTCTGCCCAGTACATTGCGAGGTAAAAGTGACTACCACGGTTGTCCAGTTCATTGACCCTGCGGGAAGGGGATTTTCCTTCCTGTAAGAATTTGGCAGTGGCGGCATCAAGGGTTTCTCCCAACACCCGCGCACGTTCGTTGCCGAATGTATTGGCAAGGTGCTCCAAGGAAACGGCCATCGCCAAAAACTCACCCAAGGAGTCCCAGCGAAGGTGTCCTTCTTCCACAAACTGCTGCACGTGCTTGGGTGCAGACCCACCGGCACCGGTTTCAAACAGGCCACCTCCGTTCATTAGCGGAACAATGGAAAGCATCTTGGCACTGGTTCCCAGCTCCAATATAGGGAAAAGGTCGGTCAGGTAATCCCTAAGTACGTTTCCGGTTACGGATATGGTATCTTTACCTTCCTTCATGCGCACCAACGAAAACCGCGTGGCTTCCACAGGAGATAGGATATGGATCTCCAACCCGGTAGTATCGTGATCTTTTAGGTATTTTTCCACTTTGGTGATCAACTGGGCGTCGTGTGCACGGTTTTTATCCAGCCAGAATACAGCAGGAGCGCCGGTTGCTTTGGCGCGGTTCACGGCCAGTTTCACCCAGTCCTGAATGGGGGCATCCTTCACCTGACACATCCTCCAGATATCTCCCTCTTCCACCTCGTGTGACATCAACACCTCGCCTGAAGCATCCACCACTTTCACGGTTCCTGCTGCGGGAACTTCAAAGGTTTTGTCGTGGGAGCCATATTCCTCGGCCTTTTGGGCCATTAGGCCCACATTTGGCACAGATCCCATGGTTCGGGGGTCAAAAGCGCCGTTTTCCTTGCAGAACTGGATCGTTTCCTGGTATACGCCCGCATAGGAACGGTCAGGGATTACCGCTTTGGTATCTTGCAGTTGGTTGTTTTTGTTCCACATTTGACCACTGGATCGGATCATAGCCGGCATGGAGGCATCGATGATGACATCGGAGGGTACGTGCAAATTGGTGATTCCTTTGTCGGAGTTCACCATTGCCAAATCCGGGCTGTCGGCATAACAGGACTCGATATCTGCTTCTATTTCCGCACGTTTGTCTGCAGGGAGTTTGCCCAGTGCTGTGATCAGGTCACCAAAACCGTTTTTGGTATCGACGCCGATTTCAGCAAACGTTGCCGCATGTTTTTCAAAAACGGGTGCAAAAAAGACGGTAACCGCATGTCCAAAGATAATGGGATCGGATACCTTCATCATGGTCGCTTTCATGTGAAGGGAGAAAAGGACCCCTTGCTTTTTGGCTTCTTCCTTTTGCTCCTTTAAAAATTTCTTTAGCGCGGCCACATTCATGGAGGAAGCGTCGATCACTTCTCCTGCCTGTAGCTTTAACCCGTCTTTCAACACCTGCTTGGAGCCGTCGGCTTTTTCGAGAACAATGTGCACCGTAGTAGCGGCTGAAAGGGTGCGGGATTGTTCGCTGCCGTAAAAATCACCACCAGTCATACTGGACACATGGGATTTGGAATCTTTGCTCCATTTGCCCATGCTATGCGGGTTGTTTCGGGCAAACTGTTTCACCGCTTGGGGTGCCCTTCGGTCGGAGTTGCCTTCCCGTAAGACAGGGTTTACGGCGGAACCCTTTACTTTATCGTATTTGGCACGTACGCTCTGCTCTTCCTCTGTTTTGGGATCATCCGGATAGTCTGGCAGGCTGTAGCCCTGCGCTTGCAGTTCTTTGATGGCGGCTTTTAACTGGGGGATGGAGGCACTGATGTTGGGAAGTTTAACGATATTGGCCTCGGGGGTTTTTGCGATCTCCCCAAGTTCGGCGAGCGCATCACCAATGCGTTGTTCTTCCTTAAGGTACTCTGGAAAGGAGGCGATGATCCTCCCGGAAAGGGAAATGTCCCTGGTTTCCACTACCACGCCAGCCGAATCGGTAAAGGCCTTGATAATCGGAAGCAAGGAATAAGTGGCCAACGCAGGGGCCTCATCGGTAAGCGTATAAAGTATTTTAGGGGTCTTGTCACTCATAAATACATCTGTTTTTTTTGATTGGTATTAAAAATATCGTAAATCCGATAAATTGGTGGCTAAAATACGCAAAAAAAAGCGTATTCAAAGGTATGACCGGGTAATAGGTGGATTTTAAGCTGGGGACTGAATTCGCTTTTTGTACGGTAAAAACGCCATAACAATCTATATACATGCCTGCAAAAAAATCACAATTGGGTATTGGTTTTTTTGAGGTTTCCAATCTATTTGAATTATATTGAGGCTGTTAAATCTATGATGATCCCAAAATGAACCTATTCAACCCCCGAAGAGACTTTCTCAAAAAGGCCGGCCTGGGCGTGGCCGGGCTAAGCCTTTCCAACCCAACCTGGAAGCAATCTAACCCTACCCCATCAGTCCAACCGTTCGACCAGGTAGCCCTTGCCATAGCTACCATCACCTGTGATGGCTTTGGCGACCGCAACTTTGAAAGGGCGTTTGAAGTCATCCCGCAGCTTCCGTTCAAAAATGTGGAGTTCAACTGTTGGTATGGCCGAAACCTCACCCCAGCCGGCATTCACAGCATACAGCAGCGTTGTTATCAACACGGCCTAACGCCGATAAGTGTGCAGGGCAGTGCCTTTGGTGCAGAGGGCAATATCATCAAAGATGTGGCCCATAAGCTATGGAACATGCAGGCTGCAAAGGCATTGGGGTGCAGGAGGGTGAAATTTACCGGCGCAGGCAGGGGCAAAGAAGGGGGATTGGATGCGGTTATTGCTGTTTTGAAGGAAATTGCGCCTGCCGCGGAGGAAATGGATGTGTTGGTCACGGTTGAAAATCACGCCAACAACAATATAGAAACGATTGAGGATTACGACAGGATTTTTGAAGCAGTGGATTCCACCCACGTGGGCATGTGCATGGACAATGGGCATTTCGACGGGTCATCTATTGACCTGATGGAAGTGGTGGATCGTTTTCATTCCAAGATCATGCACGTGGATCTGAAGGATACTGAGCGGAAGGGCATACACAGGGTTGTCAATTTTGGTGACGGTGTAACTGATAACGAGGGGGTAATCCAAAAGCTACTTGGTTACGGCTATAAGGGGTACTTGGTGGTCGAAATGGCTCCGCCCCGCAATGAAGAGACCCTGGTTCAGGATCTTCGCCGCGCGTACGGGCTTTTCGAAAAATACCAACGTTAACCGCCATGTGTTGTGAAAGATACCTAAAGTTCATCGCCAAAGGAGTTGGCTATGGATGGCTGTTTTTTGTGGCCATAGTTTGGTTCTGCACCCAAACGGAGCTCGTTTCAATGATCCATGAGATACATGGCGTTCGGGTATTGGATGCGAGGCTATCGCTTTCGCTGATGCTCGAAGATCCGGAAATAGTGACGCCCATCGGGATCGCCGTGGATACCGAAGACAGGGTGTATGTCTTGGAGTCCCATACCCACTTGCCGCCCAAAGATTATGCTGGCCCGTCCTTTGACCGGATCAAGCGATTTGCAGACACCAACGGAGACGGCCAATGGAACGAGGTGATGGTTTTTGCAGACAGCATTATAGAAGGGTTGAACCTGGCCATCTCGCCAGCAGGAGAACTACACGTCATTACTTCGCGGGAAGTATGGGTGCTTTACGACAGGGATGCTGACGGAATCAGTGAGGAACGTAGGCTGTTGGTCAGTCTGGAGAAGCCCGAGCAGGTTTACGCCCACGCAGCCATGCTTAGCATCACGTTTGATGCATCGGGACAGATGTACCTGGGCAGGGGCAATACGGGGTCTGCCCATTGGGTATTGGCTGGATCCGACGGCAGCAGGGTGTCCGGATATGGGGATGGTGGCAATATTTTGCGTGCGGATGCAGATGGGTCAAACCTGGAAATTTTCTCCACCGGTTATTGGAATCCCTTTGATCTTAAGTTTGACAGTTATGGGCGGCTACTGGTCGCTGACAACGATCCGGACAGCCGTGGCCCCAACCGACTGGTACATGCGGTAGAGGGCTCCGACTTTGGGTATAAATCCTTGTTTGGAGGCAGTGGGATTCATCCTTATCTAGCTTGGAATGGAGAGCTACCAGAAACCCTTCCGTATGCTGTGCCATTGGGAGAGGCGCCCTCGGGTCTGATGAATACCAATCTGACCACTTTTCCGAGCGATTACAGGAGCCAGTTTCTTTGCAGCATTTGGGAGGAAAGCCGGATTGTGCGGATTCGATTCGCTGAGTCAGGATTGTCGGTGACCGGTGACACGGAGGTGGTCGTGGAAGGAGGCACTGACTTTCGACCGGTCGCTTTCGCTGCGGATAGCAAGGGAAATGTCTATTTTACCGATTGGGTGATGCGCTATTATCCCAACCATGGCAGAGGCAGAGTATGGAAGCTATCTGCGATTGACTCCTCCCATTCCTTAGCACCGGAGACGGCCTACAGTCCAGCTCATGAGCATGCTTCAGTGACCAAATGGAAAGCACTTCGGGAAGGCGAGGTGGATGCCGCTGTTCTGAAAGGCGCGTTACAGTCGAAGGATGCCTTTGAGCGCCATGCAGCGATTCTAGCATTAGGTAAGCCCGAATCACAGGCAATTCTTCTGGAAGCACGCTACGACCCCCACCCGGCGGTGCGTATGGGGGCATTATTGGCCCTGCGGCGATTTCGTTTAGACGACGGGATGGAGTCTGCAAAGAACTTCCTTACGGACGCGGATCCGGAAATCCGAAGAGCCGCATTGATATGGGTCGGTGAGCAGGGATTTACACCACTTTCTCCCCACATAAGGGATGCGTTATCGGGGCCGGGGTTTTCTGTGGAGTTGTTTGAAACCTATCTGGAAACGGTCAAAATGCTTCAACCAGATTTTATAAATGCCTATCAAGCCAAAGCAAAGCCGAATGCCAAGCAGCTGCCACGCGCGCTGCCGCGAGGATTTCTGTCCGATTTTATTTCAGCTACCGATATCCCCGGAGAGTGGCGGTCGGCCGCGTTAACCTTTTTGGAAAATCCTTCGGAGCATCGGGATTTATTGGTTCGTATGCTTTCTGAAGAGGAGGATTTCTCCCGGATGGTTGACTTGATACGCATCATCGTACCACTGTCGGATCCAAAGGTCGCAGATGCGTTGGCTGCGTTGGCCTTCAATCCGGAAATGCACTCCGAGGTACGAGCAGAAGCCTTGTGGGCCTTGGCCAGGCAGCCCTATACCGAGTGGCAGGAAGCAATTGCTCTGTTGCATTCGAGTGAGGAAGCCATTGCGATCGAAGCTGCCCGGTTTTTACGCTTTCGGGCCAACGATCCTGCGGTGAAGCAGGCCATGGTAAGTGTATTGGAAGATGGTAGCTCCTGTGAAAGTGAGGGATTGCGGCAGCAACTAATGCTGGCAATGTACGAGGATAAGGGCAAGCGTCCAGCTCCCATTGACATTCCCGCCTGGCTGGCACTGCTTGAAGGGAGCGGGGATGTTTCTCGGGGTCGGCGTGTGTTTTTTTCCACTGTGGCAAGCTGCGCGGCCTGTCATGCCCATGCGGGCATTGGTGGGGATCTGGGTCCCGATTTGAGCCATGTGGGCAAATCCAAGGACCGGAGGGGACTGCTGAGTTCCCTGCTGCTACCCTCTCAGGAGGTCAGTCCAGAATGGCAGGGTTGGTACATAACCATGCAGGATGGGAAACGGTATGAGGGGCGGCAAATCGATGTAGGAGACAACGATATCAAGCTTTACACCCAACAAGCGGGATTCATCAGCGTGGACAAAAAGGATGTGAAAGACTACGGTCTTGTGGAAGCCTCCTTGATGCCGGAGGGCCTCTTAGACCGGCTTACCGATCAGGAAATCATGGACTTGCTGGCTTTTCTGGAAAATAATAAGGAAGAATAGTTTTTTGATAATTAGGTCAATAGCTTTCTCCCTTGTTAGGGAAATCGCGGGATTTTACATCTTGTATATACCTGCCCACCGCGTCCAACATCACGCCACGTAGATCGGCATATTGTCGCAAAAAACGAGGTTGAAATTCCTGGGTGATTCCCAGCATGTCGTGCAAAACCAATACCTGTCCATCCACATCCGGGCCGGCACCTATGCCGATGACAGGTATCCGTACGGCTTCTGCAACCCGCTTTGCCAAGCTGGCGGGGATCTTTTCCAATACAAGGGCGAAACACCCGCATTCTTCCAGTATTTTGGCATCTTCCAGTAGTTTTTCGGCCTCCGTTTCTTCCTTGGCGCGCACGGTGTAGGTGCCAAACTTGTAGATAGACTGCGGAGTCAGGCCCAAATGGCCCATAACCGGAACGCCTGCACTAAGAATCCTAACCACAGATTCTTTGATTTCAGCCCCTCCTTCCACCTTGACCGAATGGGCACCGGCTTCTTTCATGATCCGGATCGCAGACCGTAACGCCTCAGAGCTGTTCCCTTGGTAGGAGCCGAAGGGGATGTCCACCACCACCAATGCCCTGCTTACGGCCCTAACCACAGAAGCTGCGTGGTAGATCATTTGGTCCAACGTGATCGGAAGCGTGGTTTCGTGGCCCGCCATCACATTGGAGGCCGAATCACCTACCAAAATCATGTCAATTCCCGCAGCATCCACAATGCCTGCCATTGAGTAGTCATAAGCAGTCAGCATGGATATTTTTTCCCCTCGCTGCTTCATTTCCTGAAGGATGTGGGTGGTTATTCGTTTGATGTTGGCCGATTGGTGTACAGACATGGGGAGAGGCTTTAGTGCAGGTGTACGGTCGCGTTCTCAGGATCTAGATTGACCGTAATATGTTCGCTGAGTGTGGTGGCCAGTTCATAGCCTGTATAGTCTGGAGTGACAGGGAATAGTTTGTGGCTTCTATTGACCAATACAGCCACCTCTATTTTTTTGACATTATCCTGCAAAAATGGAAAAAGCGAGTAGGCCAGCGTCTTGCCCGTATTCAGTACGTCGTCTACCAAGATAACACATTTGTCAGTGTAGGGGCCAGGTTCGGAGCAGTAAACCTCTCCTATTTTTGGACTTGTCTTATCGATATCTACGCGGATGAGCGATACGGCAATCGGGGATATTTCCTTCAGTCTTTCCGCAATTTTCCCGGCGAGCACATAGCCCATACCTGTAAGGCCGGCAAATACGAGTGTTTCTTCCTGTACGTTTCGTTCGTATATTTCGTATGCGATACGGGTGATTTTCTGCTGTATTTGTTTGTGGTTCAGAACCAGTGTTTTAACCTCACTCATGGGGCTGATTTTAACGTATTAAAGGTGAAAATTACTTCAATTGGGGCTGGTTTCAAAGCCTTGTCATAAAATCATTGCGTCGGCTCTTGTACCGGAAGCCTAGTCACCTAGCGGTGCGTGTCCTCTTCGAATAGAATGTTCAGGTAATTTTCATAACGGTAGGGGTGGATCTCGCCACGATCCAGTGCCTGCAAAACCTCACACCCAGGTTCGTTTACATGTTTGCAGTTGTGGTATTTGCAGCGCCCCAGGTACTTCCTTAACTCCACGTAGTAGTGGGAGAGCTCTTGGTCTTCTATGTCCAGGATGCCAAATTCTTTAATGCCCGGGGTATCGATCAGGTAGCCACTTTTTTCAAAGGGAAACATTTCCGCAAATGTGGTTGTATGAACGCCCTTAGAGGTAAACTTCGATACCGAGCGCGTGGCTTGGTTTGCGTCGGGGATCAGTCGGTTTAACAGGGTGGATTTGCCTACGCCGGAATGCCCTGCCAGTAGGGTAGTTTTGCCGCTCAACAAGGGAGAAAGTTCGTTTGCCAAATGTTCTTGGGATAGGGCGGAAATTTCCAAAACTGGATAGCCAAGCGGCTCGTAGATCTCTCGGATCAACCCGAGGTATTCTAAATCTTTGGGTTTCCCAAGGGTATCTATCTTATTCACCAGTAAAAAGGCCGGTGTCCGGAAACTTTCCGTACTTACCAAAAATCGGTCAATAAAACCCAATGATGTTCTTGGATCCTTGATCGTGATAACTAGAAAGGCCTGATCAATATTAGAGGCAAGAATATGGGAAAATTGCTGTTTTCGGGTTGACTTGCGGATAATGTAGTTTTCCCGGGGCTGTATTTCGGTAATTACAGCAGTCTCCTGTTGGTCTTCAAAATCCCATTCCACCCAATCTCCCACCGAAACGGGATTGGTGAGTTTTAGGTCTTCCTGCTTGAATTTTCCCCTTAATCGGGCGTTCACTATGCCCTGATCCGACTGAAGGATGTACCAGGATCCGGTGGATTTCATTACACGTCCTCTCATTGTAGGGGCATTTTTAGATTGACAATCTCCATGATTTTTTTAGCGCTTCCCAAATTTTCCTGCAGCAGCCGGTCTGCCGCAAGGCATGCCTGCTTATAGGTTTCCGGCCTCTTTAGCGTTGCCATCGCGGATTCAAACTCCTCTGCTGTTTTGATGGCAAAGCCACAGCCGGAATGTTGACTGATTTCCCATTCGGGGAATTTTCCGGTTTGTTTAAGCCATCCAAAAATCACGGGAATACGGAAGGCAAGTGGCTCCAGAATGTTATGTAAGCCCTTTCCAAAAGCCCCTCCTACATAGGCAATTGTCGCAAACTGGTATAAGGAGGAGAGCATGCCAATAGTGTCGATGATCAACACATCCCAGCTGTTGGGGAGCTGCCTGCCAAAGGATGAGTAACGGATTATGTTTCCAGGTAAAGCGGAAGCCCATTGTTCGATTGCCTTGGAATAGATATCATGGGGGGCAATAATGTATTGGTATTCTGGATGATCCAGCATAAACGGTAGTATGCGGTCCATGTCCTCCTGCCAAACGGATCCTGCCACCAACACCTGTTTGGAAATGCCGGATGCCACTTCAGAGCAGGGTTTGGGTGCTTTTCGGATCGCCTCTACGTTGTCGAAGCGAGGATCTCCTGCCACCGAAACCGATCGAAGCCCTAGCGATTGAATTAAGGTACCAGGTATTGGCCGTTGCGTAAACACGTGGTCAAACAATCGTAGTATCTTTTTGAAAAACCCACCGTAGGGTTTGAAATAAACTTGGCTGTGACGAAAGGTGGCCGCGATTAAAAAGAGAAGGGTTCCCCTTTCTTTTGCCGCCTGTATATGGTTTGCCCAGAGATCGTACTTGACAAAAAACGCAAGGTCTGGAGATAGTATGTCGATGAAATTGCGGGCGTTTTGGGGAGAATCAAACGGTAAATAGCATACAAAATCCACGTTAGGTTGTTTTTTCTTGCTAACCTGTTCATAGCCGGAGGGACTGAAGAACGAGACGGCCACTTGTATTCCATTGTGTTGTTGTTTCAATTCGCTGATTACGGGTTTTGCCTGCTCGAATTCACCCAACGAAGCGACATGAAACCAGGCTAGGCGTCCTTTGTTATCGTTTCTGAAATCCTGTAGTTGCTTGAATAAGGATTTTCTTCCTACAACCATCTTCCTCAACTTAACAGACTTCCAACTGCCCAATTGAATCCCAAATACCAAAAAGGCAATGCCTAGGTTGTAAAGATGCCGCATGCCGCAAAATTACAAAAAAAACTGGGTTGAACCCGCTTGTATGTCAGATGCCCGTTTCTGCCATTTAGTTCGACATTGCCATTCAAATAATTTCCAATTGGCACCTAGTTCCTTTTGAGTTAAAGTGTTAACTTTATCGATAAACAATGCCCGATACCTTGATGCGAAATATCCTGACGACTTTAGCCATAGCTTTCTGTTTTTTTTCCTGTGGGGGGAAATTGCCAGATGAGATCAGACAGGCTATGGATGATTTGCCGGAAGCACTAGACTATAATATACACGTCAAGCCAATTCTTTCCGATAAATGTTTTGCTTGTCATGGGCCTGATGAGAATACCCGGCATGCAGGTTTGCGCTTGGATGACGCGGAAGCTGCGTTTGCCTCCCTTCCCGAAAGTCCCGGAAAAGTTGCCATTAAGCCCAAAAGACCATTCAAAAGCGAAATGGTGTGGCGGATTCTATCCGATGATCCTGATTTTCGTATGCCTACACCGGAGTCCCACCTCTCCTTGACTGATAGGGAAAAAGCTATTCTGATCCGTTGGATTGAAGAGGGGGCAGTCTATAAAAAACACTGGTCCTTTATACCCTTGGCTACAGTGCCTGTACCCTTCCCCAAAAACAAGACTTGGGGAAGCAATGAAATAGACCGGTTTGTCCTTTCGGAAATGGAGATCCGCGGTTTCCATCCCAGTCCCGAAGCAGACAAAGAAACCCTGCTGAGGAGGATCAGTTTGGATATTACCGGCCTACCACCTACGGAAGAGGAAATGGACGCATTTTTGGCGGATAATTCTCCCGAAGCCTATGAAAAGCAGGTAGATCGGTTGCTTGCGTCTCCTCATTACGGGGAGAAAATGGCACTGCACTGGCTTGACGTGGCACGCTATGCAGATACCCATGGGTACACCGTGGATAGGTATAGGGACATGTCCTTGTACAGGGATTGGGTGATCGAAGCTTTCAACAGCAACAAGCCCTTTGACGTTTTTGTAACGGAGCAGCTTGCCGGAGATCTGTTGCCAAACCCGTCTAAAGAACAGCTGCTTGCGACCGCATTTAACCGCATCCATCCTCAAAACATGGAGGGAGGTATCGTTGACGAGGAGTTTCGTGTGGAATACGTGGCAGACCGGACCAATACCCTCGGCAAGGCGTTTATGGCGCTTACTCTGGAATGTGCCCGATGTCACGACCATAAATACGATCCGGTATCCCAAAAGGAATATTTCGAACTGAGTAGTTTTTTTAACCAAGTAGATGAAGCAGGGCAGATTTCATGGAACGATGCCATGCCCGTTCCCACCATGTTGTGGACGGACGATGATAAAGAGAGCCTGCTGCGCATGTTGGAATCGGACGTGGAAAGAGAGCAGACGAAGCTAAACCATGTCAGGCGGGAGGCAGAGGTACCGTTTGCAACATGGCTTTCACAGGGAGAGTATCAGCGTCTGCAGGCACAAGAAATTCCTAGGGGGTTAAAAGCGCACTTGGATTTTGACGCACTGCCACTCACGAACACCTTGAATCGAGGAGAGAAGGCGTTTATGGAAAGCATCGAATTGAAAAACCAGACCCCCGCACTTGTATCAGGAAGACGCAGCAATGCGGTTAAGCTGAATGGAGACGCTTGGATTCGAATGGAGAAGTCCGGTGTTTTCTCCAAAAGCGAGCCTTTTAGTGTCAGTATTTGGGTGAACATACCAAAAGAAAGGGAAAACGGTGCGATTTTTCATACAGGTACCGGGGCGGTGTTGTACAATCGACGAGGGTACCACCTGTATCTGAAAGAAAATAGACTGGAGCTGGTGTTAGCCCATACGGCACCCTATAACGCCATCATCAAAGAAACCTTGGATGAGGTTCCAAAGGATCAGTGGATCAACCTGGCCATGACCTATGACGGCTCCTCCAGCGCGTCAGGACTTCATGTTTTTCAGAACGGAAAGCAGTTGGAAACCAAAGTAGCCAAGGACAATCTATATAAAGATATTTTATTTGGGAATAGTGGACAGCCAGGAATTCAGGTGGGGGCGGTATGGAGAGGCCGTGGATTGAAAAATGCACTGGCGGATGATCTGATGGTGTTCGATAGAAAGCTTACAACCTTAGAGGTGATTCAGCTGGCAGATCAGCAACGATTTAAAGAATTGTTGTCCAAAGACCCTACGCAATTGTCCAAAAATGAAAAAGAGGTCTTGCTGGACTATTTTGTTCATAATCATTTTCCTCCCTTTGGCCAACAAGTGGAGAGGCTCACCGAGGCAAGAAGGCGTCAGGCCGCGGAGGTTGAACCGATTCAGGAAGTAATGGTCATGCAGGATATGGAGCCAAGACGTCCAACGTATTTATTGGTAAGGGGTGAATACCACGCGCATGGTGAAGAAGTGTTTCCCGGTACACCTCGAAGTGTGCTTGAAATGCCCGATTCTCTGCCAAAAAACAGGCTTGGCCTGGCGAAATGGCTGTTGGATAAGAAACACCCGCTTACTTCGAGGGTGGCAGTGAACAGATTTTGGCTGTATTTGTTTGGGAGAGGATTGGTTGCCACCCCGGGTGATTTTGGCAATCAGGGAGAGATGCCCTCTCATCCCGAGTTGTTAGACTGGCTGAGTTTGGATTTCATGAACTCAGGTTGGGATGTGAAAGCCTTGCATAAGAAAATCCTTCTTTCGGCAACCTATCGCCAACGTTCGTTTGCTTCGGAAGAACTAAGAGAAAGGGATCCGGAAAACATCTACCTGGCAAGAGGTCCATCTGGCAGGTTGCCAGGGGAAATGATCCGGGACAATGCGCTGATGGCTTCGGGTTTGCTCAACAAGAAAATTGGAGGCCCTAGTGTAAAACCCTATCAGCCGGAGGGTCTTTGGAGGGTAAATGGGGGCACCTATGTGGAAGCGAAGGGAGATGATCTGTACAGGCGGAGCTTATATACGTTTTGGAAACGTTCAGTTCCCCATCCTACTACCCATATCTTTGACGCCCCAGACCGCAGCGAGTCGGTAGCAGTTCGGCAGGAAACAAATACGCCGCTACAGGCCCTTGTTCTGTTAAATGACCCCACGTTTATCGAAGCTGCGAGGGTACTGGGGGCAGAGATGTCCACTTTGCCGGAAACCCATTTGGCGATCCAAAAAGCATTCCGAAAGGTAACGGGCAGATCGGCCACTGATAAGGAACTGGCTATACTGAGCGAATTACGGGAGTCTGAATACCGGAAATTTCAACAAGCTCCGGAAAAGGCTAAAGGTTGGGTGGAAACAGGTTATTATGCGCTATCAAACACTGTTGACATACCAACACTTGCTTCCCATGCAGTGGTAGCCAGTGCCATAATGAATTCAGACGCGGCGATTACCAAAAGATAAATCCGAAGAAACCCTTTTACCATGTGTTCAAATCATCATAAGCGACATTTTCTATCGAATCCCGATCTCCATACGCTGGAACAAAAGATGGATCGACGTCATTTTTTGACCAAGACCGCCATGGGAGTGGGATCTATCGCCTTAGGATCATTGTTTGGGGCGGATCGCTTATTTGCGGGGCCATCCAGTTCATTTTCTGAAAATGGAGGTCTTCCAGGTCTTCCCCATCATGCAGCGAAGGCAAAGCGGATTATATATCTTTTTCAGAGTGGAGGCCCGTCGCAATTGGACTTATACGACTACAAGCCTAAGCTATCTGATATGCATGGCCAAGATCTTCCTGCATCCGTGCGTGGGGAGCAACGGTTGACAGGAATGAGTGCCAATCAGGCAATCTTTCCGGTTACCCAATCCGTATTCACCTTTAAACAATATGGCAAAAGCCGTGCATGGGTCAGTGAGCTAATGCCCTTTACGGCACAAGTTGTCGATGAGCTTTGCTTTATTAAAACCGCTGTTACCGAGCAGATCAACCATGATCCTGCCATCACGTTTATGCAGACCGGACATCAACTGGCCGGTCGTCCTTCAATCGGGGCCTGGCTTTCTTACGGGTTGGGGTCAGAGAACAAAAATCTTCCTGCGTTTGTAGTCATGGTGTCAAAAGATGCCGCACTTGATCAACCTCTCTATGCCCGCTTGTGGGGAAATGGCTTTTTGCCCTCCCAGCATCAGGGTGTTCAGTTTCGATCTGGCAAAGATCCGGTTTTGTACCTCAGCAATCCCGAGAATTACGACGGAAGGGATCGCAGGGAAATGATGGATCACTTGAAGGCACTAAATGAGGTGCAGCAAGATTTATATGGAGACCCAGAGATCTCAGCTAGAATAGCCCAATACGAGATGGCATTCCGTATGCAAACCTCCGTTCCTGAGATCAGCGATCTTTCCGATGAGCCGGATCACATTTTCGAGCTTTATGGGGAAGGTAGTAGAGATCCGGGTACCTATGCGGCAAATTGCCTAATGGCCCGCCGCCTCATAGAGAAGGATGTGAAATTTGTTCAGCTCTATCACCAAGGCTGGGATCAGCATGGCAACTTGCCAGGTAGTATCCGCAACCAATGTAAAAAAACAGATCAGGCAACCGCCGCCCTGATAAAGGATCTCAAACAGCGAGGATTGCTGGACGACACGCTAGTGGTATGGGGAGGAGAGTTTGGACGGACGGTCTATAGTCAAGGGACCCTAACCCAAGACAACTATGGACGGGACCATCACCCGAGGTGTTTTACTATGTGGATGGCAGGAGCGGGCGTGAAGGCCGGGTTTTCTTATGGTGAAACGGATGAGTTGGGCTATAATGTAATAAAGGATCCCGTTCATATTCATGATTTCCATGCCACTTTGATGCATTTGTTTGGGGTAGATCATGAACAACTCGTGTTCAAGCACCAAGGTCGAAGGTATAGACTGACTGATGTTCACGGACATGTCGTCAAGGGGCTGCTTGCTTAAAAAAAATATTGGCAAAATTTACGCCTTCACTCTTTTGATTTGGCTAAATCATTTTCTACCTTTGCCATCGCTTAACGGGGAAACCCAAATAGTACCTCGGGGTTTAGCTTTGCCCGGTCATCGCGTCCTGACTATGTCAGGAAGGTCGCAATGTCGAACTAGCCAATGGTGGAAAAAAACACCAATAGATAGAATATTTCGGGGTGTAGCGTAGCCCGGTCATCGCGCCTGCTTTGGGAGCAGGAGGTCGCAAGTTCGAATCTTGCCACCCCGACAGATTTAGCCGGTTCCGGACAGGGGCCGGCTTTTCTGTTTTAGGGCCTATGAAACCGGAGTGCCCATCGCGTCCCGACGTGGGTCGGGAAGGTCGCAAGTTCGAATCTTGCCACCCCGACAGATTTAGCCGGTTCCGGACAGGGGCCGGCTTTTCTGTTTTAGGGCCTATGAAACCGGAGTGCCCATCGCGTCCCGACGTGGGTCGGGAAGGTCGCAAGTTCGAATCTTGCCACCCCGACAGATTTAGCCGGT
>NZ_AQHR01000098.1 GCF_000390185.1 Lunatimonas lonarensis
TTTTACCACAATACCTGTATATACCTAGGTTATTTTTGTAGCTGATGAATTATGTTTTTGTCATTCAGCCATCAATTTATGTTAAAAATAACCGCAACAGGCTTTTTGTTTCTGCTGATGCTCTATCAGGCAGAGGCACAGAGCCAACTCAAGGAACTCCTTGAAATCAGCACGGCAAATTACCCGGAATTGCAGGCCAAACGCCTCGAAACCGAAGCTGCCCAAAGATTGGTGCAATACGAGCGTTCTGATTTCCTCCCTAGCCTGGACGGCTCCTACCAAATGGTCTATTCGACCAATAACAATATCACAGGCATGTTTTTACCGGGCTTGGTATTGCCTATATCTGGCCCTCCCGTACCCGAAAACTCCATGGATTTCACCTACGGATCGGCTGCATCCCTGTTGATGAACTGGAATCCTTTTACCTTCGGCAAAAGAGCCAGCAAAATCCAAACTGCCAAGTTCGGACAAGAACTCGCTCAGCATCAGGAAACACTGACTATTCTGGAACATCAGGTAAGGTTCACGGAGGCTTATCTCAACTACTGGGCAGCAGCTTCCATGTCCCTAGCGGCAGAAAAAAACAAAGACCGCTTTGAAACTAACCTGGAGCTGTCCAAAACCTTAGTGGACAATGGTCTTCGTCCTGGTGTGGACTCGGCACAGTTCAGAGCGCTTTTTGTCCGCTCCAAAATCGACTATCTCCAAGCCCAAAAATCCGCAGAATCTTACATGGCAAGGGTAAGGGAACTCTTGGGAGAAGACCAAAAGGAAATAGGCATTGACCCTAATCTACAGAGAACTGTTACCGTACAGACGGAAGAACCCTTGGAAAACCATCCACTTTTACAAAGTTCGCGCAGCAGAACACTGATGGAAGCATCAAGAAAAACTGAACTCAACCGTTCTCTTTTGCCTGAACTCAACCTCTGGGGAACTGCTTTTGCCCGGGGCTCTGCCATACTCTTCGAAGGTGGATTCAATGACCCTACTGACGGACTTGCCTTTTCCCGATACAATTATGGAGTAGGCTTTCAAGTCGCCGTTCCGATTTTACAATTTGCCCGTACCTCCAAAATGGTGCAAAGGCAAAATTCCCTGATTTCAGCAGCGGAAGCTTATGAAATGCAGTTAGAAAGATCGCTGGACAAAGAAAGAACAGTAGCCAAAGTGACTTTGGAAAAAGCGCTGGAAGCAGCCACATTGGCACCGGAATATGTGCAAGCAGCGGAGTACAGCTACCAAGCACTACAAGCTAGGTACGATGCCGGGCTGATCAATCTGAACGAACTGGTGCAAGGTCAAGCTGACTTAGCCAAGGCCGAAGCGGAAAGCATTAAAGTCATGGCAGAAATGTGGAAAGCCTTGCTGTATTACGCAGCAGTAGGTGGTGATATGGACTTTTTCTTACAAAACCTGAATTGATATGGATCTGATAAAATTATCCTTACGCAAACCCATATCAGTCATGGTGGTGATTTTGGCCATTGGCTTCTTTGCTTTTCTCACCATCCGTAGCATGCCGATTGACATTTTTCCAAAAGTCGGTGTTCCCACGATCTACGTAGCCCAGCCTTACGGGGGACTTTCACCAGAACAGATGGAGGGCTATCTCAGCTCGGTCTATGAACAGCATTTTATCTACATCACAGGGATTTCTTCGATGGAGTCCCGCTCTGTGCAGGGCATGTCACTGATCAAATTGCAGTTTCACGAAGGGACTGATATGGCAGAATCCATGGCGCAGGTGGTGGCACAGGTGAACCGGGCCGGAGGGAAAATGCCCCCTGGTACCATTGCGCCATTTGTGGTGCGCTATGATGCGGGGAATGTACCTGTTGGCCAGTTGGTGTTCAGTTCCGAGAGCAGAAGTCTTTCTGAAATCCAGGATTTGGCTGTAAACCGAGTTCGTCCCATGTTCTCCTCCTTGCCCGGCGTCTCCTCTCCACCTCCTGTGGGTGGTAACCAAAGAAGTATTGTGGTGGACATTGATCCTGAAAAATTGAGAAGTTACCGGCTCTCTACCGAAGATGTGGTGGAAGCCATTGCCAATGGGAATAGATTGGTTCCTTCTGGAAGTATCCGTATTGATGATACGGAATATTTGGTAAGGCCCAATAGCGTGGTTGAAAATTTCAAGGAACTGGAAAATATCCCCATCCACAACCAAAGGGGGCCAACAGTTTACTTGAAAGATTTGGCAGAAGTAAAAAACAGTGCCGACATCGCTACTGGTTATGCCTTGGTCAATGGTCAGCGCTCGGTCTATATCCCAGTGACCAAAAGATCAGATGCATCGACTTGGACTGTGGTGAAAAACATCAAAAATGCCCTACCCGCCATGCGGGATGCGGTGCCCGAAGATATCAAAGTGGAATATGCCTTTGACCAATCCGGTTATGTGATCAAGTCTTTGAGAAATATCCTGACGGAAGGCCTGATCGCATCAATACTTACAGGCCTGATGGTTTTGGTCTTTTTGGGTGATTGGCGAAGTGGTCTGGTCGTAGTCATGACCATTCCTTTGGCCCTTTTATCTTCCATCGTTTTCCTCAACCTCACGGGTCAGACACTCAACATCATGACCTTGGTTGGGCTGGCCCTTTCGATTGGGGTTTTGGTGGATGAAGCCACGGTCACAATTGAAAATATTCACCGCCATCTGGAAATGGGAAAAAGCCTCCCCCGCTCAATCATGGATGGCACAAAGGAGATCGTAATCCCCAAACTCCTGATTGTATTCAGCATCTTGGCCGTATTCGTCCCTTCATTCTTTATGTCCGGGGTGCCGAGATCCATGTTTATGCCCCTTTCCCTTGCTGTGGGCTTTGCCATGATCGCCTCCTTTATCCTTTCCCAGTCTTTTGTACCGGTAGTTGCCAATTGGCTTTTGGATAAAAAGTCTTTGGAAAAACAGGCTGAAAAGCAAAAAGGAGGCAGGTTTGACCGAATTCAGGAAAGGTATCAAAGTACCTTGAGCCGCTTACTCCAGCAGAGCAAATTGACAGTGGCTTTTTATGGGGTGCTTTCCTTGCTTTCAGTGGCAGGCTTATACCTTTTGATCGGAACAGAGATTTTTCCGCAGGTAGATGCAGGGCAGTTTCAGGTAAGGGTCAATGCCAAAGAAGGCACAAGAATAGAACAGACCGAAAGGCTCACCCAGCGTTTTTATAAGGAGTTGGAAGTCTTGACAGGAAAAGGCAACATTGAAATCAGTTCGGGATTTGTAGGCACAATTCCTTCCGCATATCCTGCATCCACCACATACATTTGGAACTCAGGCCCTCAGCAGGCTGTACTCACCGTGAAGCTGAAAGAAGGAAGTGGTATCAAAGTAGCTCAACTCAAGGAAGATATCCGTATGATGGTTTCAGAGAAATTGCCGGAGTTGCGTATCAGTTTTGAACCAGCTGACATTGTAGATCAGGTCATGTCCATGGGAGCAAGCAATCCCTTAGAAGTGGCCGTTACGGGCAAAGACCTCAAAGAAACTCGGGCTTTTGCAGAAAAAATCAGATCCAACCTACAGCAAATCGCTTACCTAAGGGATGTGCAAATAGCTCAGCCTCTCGACTACCCCACTTTGGATGTGAATATTGACCGCATAAAGGCCGGTCAACTAGGACTTACTGCGGATGATGTGGGTAGGTCTATGATTTCGGCTACCAATTCCAGTAGGTTTACCAGACCGGTTTATTGGTTGGACAAAAATTCCGGGAACGCCTATCAGGTACAAGTGGAAATCCCACAATACACCATGAATTCGCAGGAAGACCTGGAAAACATCTTCCTTCCGCGAGTAGGTGAAAGCAACAACCGACTCGGAGATGTGGCGGGCATCAGTCCAAGTCTTTCCCAAGGAGAGGTGGTTCGGCTCAACCAACAAAGGATGGTCTCCGTTACGGCCAATCTTCATAACAAGACCATCGGATCTGCACGAAAAGACATAGAAAATGCCATTGATGCTGCCGGAGAAAAACCAAGGGGCCTCAATGTGATTGTTAGAGGGCAAATGGAGTTTTTGGAAGAAACGCTTTCTGAATTGCAGACAGGTTTGATCATTGCCGTATTTGTGATCTTCCTGATGTTGGCGACCAATTTCCAGTCCTTTAAAGCTGCGCTATCAACGCTTTCCACGATCCCAGCAGTGGCAGTGGGTTCGCTTTTGTTTTTGTTGCTCTTCGGTGTGACGTTGAACATCCAATCGTATATGGGTTTGATCATGGCGCTGGGTGTATCGGTAGCCAATGCCATACTCTTTACCACCTTTGCAGAGGAGGAAAGAAAAAAACATGGCGATGCCCTCAAAGCTGCCAAAGCAGCTGGAAAGAGCAGGTTAAGACCGATTTTGATGACCAGTATTTCCATGATTGTGGGTTTGATTCCTTTGGCAGTAGGTGGTGACCAAACTGCACCTCTGGGCATAGCCGTGATTGGAGGACTCTTGTTTTCAACCGTTACGACTTTGTTGATCATGCCGTCTGTATATTCCCGCTTGCTGAAAAACGCCAGCATAGCACCTGTTTCTTTAGATCCTTATGATGCAAACTCAAACCATTATGAATCAAATAGCTAAACATATTACCCCATTCACTTGGAAGATTTTAGCAATGCTATTTTCCTGTAATTCATCAGAAAATTCAGGTGAAGCTGTACAGGAAGAAAAATTGTATGAAACCATCACCCTTCAGCAGGAAGATCTCAAGGGCAGCATCAGTCTCCCCGGTGAACTCAGATCTTTTGAATCTGTCGCTATCTATCCGAAAATCACCGGATATGTACAAAGCATAAAGGTAGATCGGGGCTCCAAAGTGAAAAAAGGTGATGTGATCGTGCAAATCGAAGCACCTGAAGTGATGGCAGAGTTGTCTGCTGCCAAAGCCAAGGTATTACAGGCAGAAGGCTTCGCACAATCTGCTACATCCAAGCTTTCAACGACCAAAGATCAGTTTGACCGAATCCAAAAAACGGCTCAAACACCTGGAACAGTTTCCGCCTCGGATTTGCTGCGCATAGAAAATCAACTCCAAGAAGAAGAAGCCAACGCTGCCTCAGCCCAATCTGCTTTGGAAGCTGCCAAATACCAGTTGCAAGCAGCGCAGCAGATGGCCAACTACCTGACGATTCGTGCCCCTTTTGACGGAATAGTGACTGAGCGAAATGTGCATACAGGAACATTTGTGAGTGCTCAGTCCGGAGACAAACCCATGTTCCGAATGGAGATGAATGATGTCTTGCGCTTGGAAATCCCAGTTCCGGAGTCTTATTCGGGATTAGACTTTGGAAGCGACAGCCTTTCCTTTACGCTGAATACACAGTCAGGAAAAAGCTTCAAAGCCAAGGTTAGCCGTCAATCTGGCAGTTTGCAGAATGCCAGCAGGACAGAAATCATCGAAGCCGATGTTCCCAATAAGAATGGAAGTCTGAAAGCAGGAAGCTTTGCCCAAGTGAAGGTAAATTATAAAAAAGAAGGCTCCATAATTATCCCTAATGCTGCCTTGATCACTAGCATGGAAGACCGTTTTGTGGTAAAAGTAGTGAATGGAGAAGCACAAAGAGTTTCAGTCAGAAAGGGAATCTCCCAGAATGGTCAGACCGAAATCTTCGGTGACCTGCAACCCGGAGATATTATTCATAAAAATCCTTCTGAGACTATACAGACTGGGGATAGGGTTAAGGTAGACCTTTGAGGTTTTTCAAACCTCGAAGGTCTTTTCAAAAGAACTGGTCTTAGGACTTTGCATATTTCCGCAATAAAAACCTTCGAGGTCAAAAAAAGACCTCAAAGGTTAGCAACCCTTGACCTTTGGGGTTTTCAATAACCCCGAAGGTCTTTACCAAAGAAATAGCCCAAGACTATTCTTATATCTGTAAAAAAACCTTCGGGGTCTAAAAAAGACCCCAAAGGTTAAAACCAAAACAAACCATGATCAAACAACTCTTACAAACAGACGATTCCAAAACCACCATCATTATCCGTTTGATGGTGGGAGCAGTATTTCTTTCAGAAGGTATTCAAAAATTCCTACTCCCAACGATTCGGGGAGCAGGAAGATTTGAGAAAATAGGGCTTCCCAACCCGGAGTTTCTAGGCAGTTTTGTCGGTGCTTTTGAAATTATTTCAGGAATCCTAATTCTCCTAGGATTGGCAACAAGGCTAGCAGCCATTCCTACCTTGATCATCATGTTAGTAGCCATTGCCACTACCAAGTCTGAAGTCTTACAAAATGAAGGATTCTGGTCGATGATGCATGGAAGCCGAACCGATTGGAGTATGTTGTTGGGCAGTATTTACTTGATTATTCGTGGTGGAGGTAAATGGTCACTAGATCGAAACTTAACGGGTCAAAGAACAACCTTTGGGGTCTGAAAAAAGGGGGCTTAACGACAAAGGCTCCTCTACAAGGCCTGCAAAGCTAGGGCGAGCACTCTTTCAAAATGAAGGTAATTTCCGCCTTGTAGCTAATGTCTGTCCGCATAATGCGGCATACATTACTAAATCTTCAGCTTTTGTGGAGTAATATAGATTATCCACTAAATTTATTCTTTGAAAGGAGCGATCCCTAAATTCCTAAGCAAACGAATTTTGCGAACGGTACCTTTAATTTTATCATTTCAACATGGACGAAATTTTTGATTATTTTGGCCCACAGGGAACGCCGGTAATATTGGGCTTACTAATGGCATTTGGGGTACTGTTCATCAAATGGGTTATCACAAAAAGAGAAAATTTACAATCAGATGAAATCAATAGAACGGTTTTTCAAAATGAATTCAAAAAGGCTATTTCCACCCAAGAAAGCATACATGTAGCTGATTTTTTATTGGATGAATCGGCTTTTTGGGATTTGATTGACAAAACCAGAAAGAAGTCAAAAGACAACTTCAAAAACCAGTGTGGGTTGCTAAAACAATATTTTGAAGACTCAAATACCGGAGATTTGCTTGCTTTCCAGAGTAGATTGTTTTACTTTATTCTAAAATATAACTCCTATAAGCTTCAAGCGGCATTTTCCATTGTGAGTTATTCTACACCTTTTGCTGACTATGGTGCTTTTCTCGAATGGATGATTTCGAAAGGAGAAACACTTGCCAACAACTATATCCAAAACCCTGAACTTCTTGAAAATGCAAATTTTTCGGGGATTGACAATTCTGTGGGAATGAGTACTTTTCTTGGAGAAGTCTATAATACAAAAACAGGAAAACTAGTACCTACAATAGAAGGCTTCGACGAAAATGCCTTAGACGATTCAGAAATAATTGATCCAAAAATGATTCCAGACTCCTTTCCAAGGTTATGGAAAAAGTTTATTGTGTGAACGTGAACAAATTTGATCAAAAGACAGGTTTGGCTTCACTTTCAAGTCTCTTTACGGTCGCTGCCCGATAAAACTATCTTATGAAAAATTCATTATTAACGCTATTTACACTTTTGCTATTTGCGAATGCATTCGCTCAAGATGAACAACATTCCAATAAAGTAGACTTTGCCCTAGAGGGAATGGCCGGAGTAGCATTTGGAAAGAACTTCACCTCTTTCAATGTGGGTGGACCAAGCCTTTTGCTCCATATAAACCAAAAAGTGAAAATTGGATTTGGTGCCCTGCCTTCCTTTTACATCAGGGATGGAAAAACGGGTGCCAAACTCGGAGTAGCTCCAAGGCTGGATATTAAAAACTGGGCTTTCTTCGTTCCATTTTATCACTTTGATACCACCGAAGAATGGCTTTGGTCTGTTGGGATTGGTTATAAATTTCATCGAAAATAGGAAGGATGTAAAGCATAATTTTATAAAGAACAGGAGCTGTTTTGGGCTATACCTGAATTTTGCCGTATTTTTAGCGTCTTAATATCCGTATTCATCTTAAACCATGTATAGAATGATCCCAAAACGATTTCATTTTCCCGCTCTCATTTTTGCGCTTACCGCCCTTGCCTTTTGGGCAATGCCCAGTCAGACGGCAATTGGCCAGGGTTCACGATCCGACATAATCGGCCGATGGAACCTCACCGTAAACATAGACGGCAGGGAACTTCCCTCTTGGTTGGAAGTAAAGCTGTCTGGTTCCCGAACTTTGGTGGGCTATTTCGTAGAGGAACACGGGAGTGCGCGTCCGATCTCATTGGTCAACTTTAAAAACAACGAGGTTTCTTTCAGCATCCCTCCGCAGTGGGATCCGGGAAAGAAGGACACCAAGCTAAAAGCGACGCTGACCAATGGAAGGTTGAACGGTGTTCTGACCACGAGTTCAGGAAAAAAACACCCGTTCACAGGCGAGCCGGCGCCATCGCTGGTTCGGGAGGGCACACCCGAATGGGGTGATGCAATCGCGTTATTCAATGGCAAAAACCTGGATGGCTGGTATGCAGACAAAGCCGAAAACCAATGGACGGTAAAAGATGGAATCCTAACGAGCGACAAAGCCGGAGCAAACCTGATTACCAACCAAAAGTTTGACGACTTTAAGCTTTATGCGGAGTTTCGGTATCCGGAAGGCAGCAATAGCGGAATCTACCTACGGGGACGGTACGAGCTTCAGATCGAAGACAATAAAGGGACGGAACCTTCCAGCGTATATTATGGAGGGATCTACGGTTTCCTTACGCCCAATGAAATGGTAGCGGAAGGGCCCGGTGTTTGGCAAAGCTACGAAATCACCCTAGTGGGAAGGCGGGTTACCGTAGTTGCCAATGGAAAAACCATTATCTGTGACCAGATTATTCCGGGAATAACAGGGGGAGCCATGGACAGCAAAGAGGGCGAACCAGGCCCTATCATGTTGCAGGGTGACCATGGACCGATTGAGTTCAAAACCCTGATATTGACGCCTACCAAGTAAAAGCTAATTTAGTCAAAAATACCTGATGAACCCTGTGGAACCTACCCACAGGGTTTCTTTTTACCGATCATTCATCATTTGGCGAACCTGATCCTTGGGAAGCGCCTTGACCAGGCGCCCACCCTTGCCAAGCATATCCTCCGCAGCAAAAAGCGCATTGGCAATCGCTTCCTCGGTAGCCTCAATAGTAGCCAAAAATAAACCGGAAACTTCATCGTTTGACAGGGGATGGACAAGGTTCGATGGCTGATTGCGACGGTCATGGGGTATCCTCATCTCTTTATGGGCACTAAATGCGATGACGTAATCCCCGCTGCCATTGCTGGCGATCCCGCCTGTTCTCGCCAGACCCATCATTCCACGCTTCGCAATACGTTCTAGATTTCGATGGTCTACCGGGGCATCCGTAGCGACTACGATCATACAGGATCCGTCCAGAGACTCCAGGTTTTGCCTAAAACTATACTGATGAAGTATCTTGCCGAGAGGCAGTCCGTCGATTTGCAACACCCCTCCAAAATTAGCTTGAACCAACACCCCAACCGTATAGCCACCCATAGTGGGAGGGAGCTTTCTGGACGATGTACCTATGCCAGCTTTAAAGCCAAAAGCTGTGGTACCGGTGCCTGCACCCACGTTTCCTTCTGCTACCTGACCGGAAGCGGCCTCCTGAATCGCAGAAAACACATGGTGAGGCCGCACGTGGCGACCCCGAATATCATTTAGACCGCCATCGTTTGTCTCCCCCACAACGGCATTGACAGATTGTACGGCGGCGTTCTCTGCAAAGGAAAAAACAAAATCAATAATCCCGTCCAATGCCGCTGCTACACTGAGCGTATTGGTGAGCACCACTGGAGACTCCAAATTTCCGAGCTCCTGTATCTGCGTACTGCCGGCAAGCTTGCCAAAACCATTGCCTACATAGACCGCTGCCGGCACTTTTTCCTGAAAAATATTTCCTCCATGGGGTAAAATAGCGGTTACCCCGGTGCGAACCGACTCCCCTTCGATAAGCGTGACCTGACCCACCTTGACCCCCTCAACATCCGTGATGGCATTTAGGAGCCCGGTCGGAATGACTCCGAATTCAAAACCAAAATCGCGGGCCCGATCCTGCCCCTTGACATGGGAAGCATGTACGATCATCATACCAACTAAAGCTAGCGTTAAATTTTTCATGTGTCTATAATTGTTTTTCAAAGGTCACAACTTGTCCCGGTTTATCGGGATGGAATCTCGCATGGTTGCCCCGGATAGCTATCGGGGCATCCCAGTGTGTGACGGCTACGTCATGCTCGATTTCATCTGTGTTCAAGTTGTCTTTCAGCAAACAGAAAAAAGCAATTGATTGAAACAAACTGGATCAAAAACGGCTCCCTACTTTACGTGGGAGCCGTTTGTTTGACGATCCTATTCGCAGCTTCTTAGACGCTGAAGGCATCGAACCGTTCCTGGACAGCCGCCCAATTCACCACATTCCACCAGCTGCTGATGTACCGAGGTCGTTCGTTCTGATAGTGCAGGTAGTAGGCATGTTCCCATACATCGATCCCTAGGAGCGGCTGACCCTTTAAGTCTGAAATATCCATAAGAGGGTTGTCCTGATTTGGAGTGGATCCCACCTTCAGGGTACCGCCGTCCAACACCAACCAGGCCCAGCCCGAGCCAAAACGGGTTTTGGCCGCATCTTCAAATTTCTCTACAAACGAAGAAAAACTACCAAACTCATTATTGATCGCTTCTGCCAGAGATCCTGAGGGTTCGCCGCCGCCGTTTGGTGTCATGATAGACCAAAATAACTCGTGGTTATAATGGCCGCCCCCATTATTTCTCATCTTGGTAGAATACTTGGAGATGGATGCCATCACTTCTTCCAGTGGGTTCTCCATGTCAACACCTTCCTCTGCTGCGGCTTCCTTCAGGTTGTTGGCGTAGGCGGCAGCATGCTTGGTGTAGTGGATTTCCATGGTCATCGCATCGATGGATGGCTCCAGAGCTGAATAGTCATAGGGAAGCGGTTTCTGCGAAAAGCCGGTGATAATAGTTGGTTTGGCTTTCGAATCGCTTGATGATGAGCAGGAAGACAACAAGGTGGATCCCACCAAGCTACCCCCAAATCCCAATGATAGGGATGCCATTGTACTCTGCGCAATAAACGTTCTCCTGGAATTACTCAACGAATTTCTTTTCATTTCTCAAATGATTTTGTTGCATGTGTTAGGATAGATAATAATTGGTCAGTTTAAGGTATGCTAAATTAACCATTAAATCCCTAAAAAGTATTACACCTAATCCTTAAGTAGTTAAAAAGTTTCCCCAAGGGACTAGAAAACGATCCGAATCAAAATAAAAAGACGGATCTGGCCAATTTGTCATGCATAACGTAATTTTTATTTCTTTCCGCTAAAAAACAAAAGTTAGGCATCGTTTCTGGGGAAAGGTGAGATAGAAGACCATTAATTCATACAAGTTACTTATTTTTGTGATTCAGCGGACTGTGCGTCTGATGTACGCAGTCGGGATCGCATCGATAAATCGGAACAGTTATGACCATTCCATTTTATAAGTACCAGGGCACCGGCAACGATTTTGTTATGATCGATGACCGAAAGCGCCATTTTGATTCCCAAAACCTAGCCTTGATCCAGCAGCTTTGCAACCGAAGGCTTGGCATAGGCTCGGACGGGTTGATCGTACTACGGGAGGCCGAAGGGTATGACTTTGAGATGACGTACTTCAATGCGGATGGTTCACAGAGTATGTGCGGAAATGGTGCGCGATGTGCGGTATCTTATGCCTACTATCTTGGCATGTGCGGAACCAAAACTCGGTTTCTCGCGGTAGACGGACCCCACGAGGCGACTATTCAGGGCTCGGAGGTCAGGTTGGAAATGATTCCTGTGAGATCGTTCAGACAGGTAGAAGGAGATACGTTTATCAACACAGGAGCTCCACACCACGTTAAATACGTGGAAAACCTACCTCATTTTCCCGTGGTCAGGGAAGGCGCAAAGATCCGTTACAATAAAGAGGTATACCCGGAGGGTACAAACGTGAATTTTGTGATGCCCATCTCCGATGACACCATACAGGTTCGTACCTATGAACGGGGCGTAGAAGACGAAACCCTATCCTGTGGAACAGGTGTCACTGCCTGCGCATTGCTTTATGGTAAAGAAAAGGGAATAGAAGAAGTGACCATTCTGACAAAAGGGGGTACCCTAAAGGTATGCTTCAAACCGGACGGAATGGGTGGCTTTGAACAAATCGAACTGATTGGTCCTGCACAGCAGGTGTTCAGCGGTACGATTCATATAAAACTGGAGGAGCTGGCCGCCGTTTAGCTTGGTCAGCAAGGATTTAATATAGAAATCAATATATGTTAGAGTTTATTGCAAAAGGGCTATCCAAGGTTTTCGGAACCAAATCGGATAGAGATATCAAATTGCTAACGCCCATCGTAGAATCCATTAAGGCGGAGTATGCCAAATTGGCTTCCCTCAGCGATGATGAATTGCGGCAACAGACAGAAGAGATTAAGGGTGTCATTAATGAAGACTTAAAGTCATTTGATGATAATATAGCTGCGACAAAGGCAAAAATAGATGCGTTACCTCCGGATGAAGTTCACGCCAAAGACGCATTGTTCAATGAAATCGACAAAATAGAGAAGGGCCGAAACGAGGCGTTGGAAAAAACCCTCGACAAAGTGCTGCCAAGGGCTTTTGCCGTGGTAAAAGAAACCGCTCGAAGGCTCAAAGAAAACCGCAAGCTAGAGGTGAGTGTTTCTGCTTGGGACCAAGAGTTGGCCGCAACCAAAAGCTACGTTCAGATAGATGGAGATCGGGCTGTTTGGGGCAATACCTGGAACGCAGCAGGAGTAGAGGTAACCTGGGAAATGGTACATTACGATGTGCAGCTTCTAGGAGGCGTTGCCCTGCACAAGGGAAACATCGCAGAGATGGCCACAGGTGAAGGAAAGACATTGGTTTCCACCCTGCCCGCTTTTTTGAATGCGCTTTCAGGCCGTGGCGTACATGTGGTCACGGTAAACGATTACCTGGCCAAACGGGATTCGGAGTGGAACGCACCCCTATTCGAGTTTCATGGGCTGAAAGTAGACTGCATCGACAAATATCCGCCAAATTCGGAGGCGAGACGCAGGGCCTATGCCTGCGATATTGTCTACGGAACCAATAACGAGTTCGGTTTCGACTACCTTAGGGATAACATGGCACGGGATTCACGGGACTTGGTACAAGGTAAGCACCATTTTGCCATGATCGATGAAGTGGATTCCGTGTTGATCGATGACGCCCGAACACCGTTGATTATCTCCGGTCCGGTAGCCAAGGGTGATCAACACGAGTTCTACGAAATGAAGCCCAGGGTATCCACCTTGGTAGACGAACAGCGAAAACTGGTCCAGGGATACCTCACCGATGCCAAACGCCTGATTAAAGAAGGCAATGAAAAAGATGGTGGTCTCGCCCTGTTTCGTGCTTTTCGAGGTTTACCCAAATACAAACCATTGATCAAATACCTTTCGGAGCCCGGCGTTCGGGTTATATTGCAGAAAACCGAAAACTACTACCTACAGGACAACAAGCGGAACATGCCGGAGGCGGATGAACCCCTGCTCTTTACCATAGACGAAAAGTCCAATTCGGTGGACCTGACGGATAACGGCATAGAAACCATCACCCGCAAAAATGAAGACCCCAGCTTCTTTATACTTCCGGATATAGGCATGGAAATCGCCGAAATGGAAAAAGACGAAAGCTTGGACGACAAGGAAAAGCTGATCCGAAAGGAAGAGATCATCAAGGATTACGGCGTAAAGGCTCAGCGGATACATACCGTAAACCAGTTGCTGAAAGCCTACTGTATGTTCGAAAAAGATACCGAATACATCCTTGTGGATGGAAAGGTGAAGATCGTGGACGAGCAAACAGGTCGGGTTATGGAAGGCCGAAGGTATTCCGACGGATTGCACCAGGCCATCGAGGCAAAGGAAAACGTCAAAGTAGAAGATGCTACACAGACCTACGCCACGATCACCCTCCAAAATTACTTCCGTATGTACCATAAGCTGGCTGGTATGACCGGCACGGCGGAAACAGAAGCGGGCGAATTTTGGGAAATCTACAAGCTGGACGTGATCGTTATACCCACCAACAAATCGATCCAACGACAGGACAGGGAGGATAAGGTGTACAAAACGGTCCGTGAGAAATTCAACGCCGTGGTGGATGAAATTAACGAACTAACCGAAGCAAACCGTCCTGTGCTGGTAGGTACCACCTCGGTAGAGATTTCCGAACTGTTAAGCCGGATGCTTACGTTACGGAAAATAAAGCATCAGGTACTAAATGCCAAGCAACATGCGCGGGAGGCCGATATCGTAGCAGAAGCAGGCAAGCCAAAAACCGTAACCATTGCCACCAACATGGCCGGACGGGGTACGGATATCAAGCTAACGGCCGAGTCGAAGGCTGCGGGTGGTTTGGCCATTATTGGTACCGAACGTCATGAGTCCAGAAGGGTAGACCGACAGTTGAGAGGCCGGTCCGGAAGGCAGGGAGATCCCGGTTCTTCCCAGTTCTTCGTTTCCTTGGAAGATAACCTGATGCGTCTTTTCGGATCTGAGCGAATTGCAAAGCTGATGGATCGCATGGGCCTGGAAGAAGGAGAGGTGATTCAGCATTCCATGATTACCAAATCGATTGAGCGGGCACAGCGCAAAGTAGAGGAAAATAACTTCGGTGTTCGAAAGCGTCTCTTGGAATACGACGACGTAATGAACAGTCAGCGGGAAGTAGTGTACCGACGACGAAAGAATGCCCTTATTGGTGATCGCCTGGAACTGGATATCCTCAACATCATGTACGATGTAGCGGAGGGGATCATTGAAATGGCCAAATCCACCGAAAATACGGAGGACCTTCGCATGAACATCTATAGCTCCCTAGGGATAGATTTTCCAATCTCAGCCGAAGATCTCAAGCAAAAGGAAAGCCATGTTCTCACGAAGGAGCTTTTTGACGCAGCCTACAAAAATTATGTAACAAAGAATACTGGCATACTGACCAAGGCGATGCCAATTCTCCGGGACGTATACCAAAAACGCGGTGCCACGGTTAAGGAAATCATGGTTCCCATTTCCGATGGCATCAAGCAAATCGGTGTTGTCATCAACCTCGAATCGACGGTTCAAAATGAGGGAAGGGATCTAATACGTGCCGTGGAAAAGACGGTTACGCTTGCCATCATTGACCAAAACTGGAAAGAGCATCTCCGCGATATGGATGACCTAAAGCAATCTGTACAAAATGCGGTATACGAACAAAAGGATCCTTTGTTGATTTACAAATTTGAGGCCTTTGAAATGTTCAAGCGCTTTGTCGGTAGGCTAAACGATGATGTCGTTTCCTTTATCACCAAATCAGATCTGCCCAAGCAAGACCCTGAGCAGGTACGTGCCGCCCAAGCTGCCAAAAGGGAAGAACCCAAAGTTACCGCTTCAAAAGAGGAGGTGGGCAATACCTTAGGGGGTAATCCCGCCGCCCAACGAGCCGCTATTGCCAACTCGGGAGGCGGCCGTAGGGAACAGGTCATGCCTAGAAAGACAGAAAAAGTCTATGGTAGAAACGACCGTGTTTCGGTACGTTATTTGGACGGGCAGGTGAAAAACGATGTGAAATTCAAGAGTGTGGAGCAGGATATCGCCGATGCAAAATGTGTGGTAATAGAAGAATAAACCCCGTTTAAGATGCAAAAACGAATCTGGTTAGCAGCCCTTTTGCCCCTTCTCCTGAGCGGATGTGGGTTCATTACCATATCCAAAACCGGTGGGTCGGCAGAGCGGTTTGCCGATTACCGTGAGGATCTAAGTGCCAGTAGACCCCGTTTTGACCCCCTTCCAAACCCTGTGGCGAGTATTGAACGCTCAGGGTCCTCGATTGCTCCGATAGACGATGAGCTGGCGGTTGCGATTCAGGATTTTATCCGCACAAATGAAAGAGAACATTTTTTCAACGGGTTTACCATTCTGGTGTATAGTGGCGTAGATCGGGAACAGGCCTTCAAAACCAGAAATAAACTTTATTCGGATTACCCGGGGATCACAACGTTTATGCAGTACCAAGAGCCTAGATACTTGGTAAAAGTTGGCCGGTATATTAACCGAATAGAAGCGTTGGGATGGTATGAAAAGATAAAAGATGCTTTTCCCAGCGCCAGAATTGTCCAAGACCGGTTTGAACGAAATCAACCCAACCAACATCAAGACAACCTATAAAATGCTCAAAAATAAGATACAGGAAATCGCCCTTGAGATCAAAGAGCAGGCCATCGCAAACAGACGACATTTGCATCAACATCCGGAGCTTTCCTTTGAGGAACATAAGACCGTGGCTTTTGTCCAAGCGCAATTGGAAAAAATTGGCATTGCCTCTATTGAAAAAAAAGCCAACACAGGCCTAGTCGCATTGATCGAAGGCAAAAACCCTGAAAGCAAAGTAATTGCCCTTCGTGCGGATATGGACGCATTACCCATTACTGAGCAAAACCAGGTTCCCTACAAATCCCAAAATCCGGGCGTCATGCATGCCTGTGGACACGATGCCCATACGTCATCCCTTCTGGGCACCGCGGAAATTCTATGTCGCCTTCGGAATGAGTTCGAAGGTACCGTGAAGCTGATTTTCCAACCAGGCGAGGAAAAAGCGCCAGGGGGAGCTTCCTTCATGATCAAGGATAAATGCCTCGAAAACCCTAAACCTGTTGCGATTTTTGGTCAGCACGTGATGCCCCATATACCGGCCGGAAAAATTGGGTTCAGACCAGGTATGTACATGGCCAGTGCCGATGAAATATACATCACGGTAAAGGGTAAAGGGGGGCATGGTGCCATGCCTGAAACGCTCATCGATCCTGTATTGATTGCATCCCACCTTATCGTGTCACTGCAGCAAGTGGTAAGCCGAAATGCCAACCCAAAAATTCCTACGGTTTTGTCATTCGGAAAAGTTATTGCCAATGGGGCCACCAATGTGATCCCCAACGAGGTAAACTTGGAAGGTACGCTGAGAACCTTGGATGAACCTTGGCGAAAGAAAGCAAAGGACTTGATCAGAAAGCTGGCAAAGGGAATCGTAGAAGGAATGGGGGGAACGGTTGAAGTAAATATCCTGGATGGGTATCCATTCCTTAAAAATGACCCTGCCCTTACAGAACGGACTATGGCTGCGGCCAAAGCCTATGTAGGCGAAGAAAACGTATTGGACTTGGATCTTTGGATGGCAGCAGAGGACTTTTCCTATTACACGCAGGAAATGGCCGGCTGCTTTTACCGCTTAGGCACAAGAAACGAGGCCAAGGGTATTGTCTCAGGCGTGCATACGCCAACTTTCGATATTGAAGAAGATGCATTGGAGACTAGCACAGGCCTGATGGCTTGGCTAGCTATAGAGGAACTAAAACACCGATAATCTTTCAGACTCCTTCAACTCTATAAAAAATGAGAAGAGCCTTAATTACAACACTTGTTGGCCTATGTTTGGTTATGGAAAGCCTCGCTTGGGGTCAGACAGGACACCGGGTAGTGGGACAACTGGCAGAATGGCACATAAATAAAAAGGCGCATAAGCGGATATCGGCCATTCTTGGATCTGAATCCATGGCTATGGTGGCAAATTGGATGGACAATGTAAAATCTGATAGAAGCTATGACCACCTGAATACTTGGCACTACTTAACGGTAGAAGAGGGTAAGGGCTATGATCCAAGTATACAGGAAAAGGAGGGGGACGCCTTCGAGAAAACCACTATGATTATCAACCTGCTTAAAAAGGGAGGCTTGTCGGTACAGCAGGAATCCGAATACCTGAAAATGCTTATTCATTTGGTGGGCGACTTACATCAGCCTCTCCATGTAGGTAGAGGCGATGATCGAGGGGGAAACGACGTGCGGGTGGTCTATTTCGGTCAAAATTCGAATATACACCGGGTTTGGGACAGTCAGATAATTGATGGCAAGCAACTGAGCTTTACCGAATTGGCCGGCCACTTGAATAAACGAGCTACGTCTGACATTATCAAAAAATACCAGAAGGCATCGATCGAAGACTGGCTTGAAGAGGCTGTCGCCATTAGGCCGGTTATTTATTCTTTGCCGGAGGATAGTCGGCTAAGCTATGAGTACGATTATGTTGCCTGGCCGGTTATTGAGGAACGACTCCTTGCAGGAGGTCTTCGTTTAGCTGGTATTCTAAACGAGATTTACGGCTCCTAGGCTATGTGCCTGCGGCGATTACCGCTATGTCCACATAGCGCGGCTTTCCTTCCAGCAGCCGTTGGGCACAGGCGGCCAAAGTAGCGCCAGTCGTCATGACGTCATCTACCAACAGCACTTTCTTGCCAAGCAGGGATTCTTTATCCACCAACAGAAACACATCCGAAACGTTTTCCCAGCGTTGAAACCTAGTCTTTCGGGTCTGGGTGCTTGTATTTACCGTTCGTGTTAGAAGATTTTCTACGGGAATCCCCATAAGGTCGCCTAAGCCCTCTGCAAAACAACGGCTTTGGTTATATCCCCTTCTTCGTTGCTTGTGCAGGTGGAGGGGAACGGGAATAATCAAATCCCACTCGTCCTGAAAGCCCTGATCCCGTAATAAGGTTGCGTATAACTTTCCGAGTTTCACGCCCAATCCGGGCTTGTTTCTGTATTTTAGCTGGTGAAGCAGCTTTTGGCTTTTACCGCGTTTTGAAAAACGCAAATAAGACAAGGCATAGCGTACCTCTGCCAATCCCACGATTTTTTGTTTCAGCTCGTTTTCTCCCGGGCTTTGGTGATAAGAGGAAATAGGAAGCGACGCTTCACATACCCTGCACACGTGTTCTTCAAATGCATACAAACTTCGGTTGCACAGATCGCATGTGACCGGAAACAGCAATGCCAAAAAATCCTCCCACAAGTTGAAACGCATCGTGAAATTGGGTTGTTAAGTTACAAGTACTGTCAAATCATACTATATTTGTGAAATTGGGAATGAATTCAGTTAATTTAGTAAAAATCAGGTAGTAAGTCAATGTTGTTAAAAAAAGACCTGGACCTCGATCTGCGCTGGGGAAAATTACTGATTGGGCTTGAAAACCTCCTAGGTAAAAAACCCTCTGACCTAAATGCCGTTTTATTCATCATCGGCGTACAGGAACTGGGCCAGGGCAGTAGAACCTTTTCGAAAGAAGAGAAACAGGACTTGATGCACATTGCTGTTTGCAAGGTATTGAGCTTGTCAGAGTTCTACCGGTTAAACTTTATTGACCAAGATGGGTGGCCCCATTGGGATCTTGTTAAAGAGCTCCCGCACTTGGATGCAGCAGAGCAGGAAAAGCTTCTGAAATTGCACATTTTGGAATACTTTGAAAAGGAATTTGAAATACAGATCAACTGAATGAGATTAGTTTCCTACAATGTAAACGGTATCAGGGCAGCAATCAAGCGCGGTTTTCTCGATTGGCTAAAGGGGGTTGACCCGGATGTAATTGCGCTTCAGGAAGTAAAATCTACCGAAGAACAAATCGATCTACAGCCACTTAAGGACATGGGGTATGGCGTCTACTGGCATGCGGCTGTTAAAAAAGGATACAGTGGAGTAGCTACCTTAACGAAAATAAAACCGGATAAGGTGGTGGTCGGTATGGGCTTGCCCAAGTACGATGATGAGGGGCGGGTGTTACGTCTTGACTTCGGCGATATTAGCTTTATCAATACCTATTTTCCGTCAGGTACCACCGGTGACGTGAGACAAGCCTTTAAGTACGATTTTTTGGACGATGTATTCGGGTTTTCCCAAGACCTTAGAGAAGAGCGGCCAAACCTAATTTGGAGCGGAGACTATAACATCTGTCATAAACCGATAGACATTCACGATCCCATCTCCAACAAGAAGTCGTCCGGTTTTCTTCCTGAGGAAAGGCAATGGATGGACAAATTTACCGATTCAGGCTTTGAAGATAGTTTCCGGAGGTTTCACCCGGATGTACCCGATAAGTACACGTGGTGGAGTTATCGGGCAAACTCACGTGGAAAAAACAAGGGATGGCGAATCGACTATCATATGAGTACCATTCCCTTAAAAAACAGGATCATCCAATCCACCATACTACATGAAGCAGAACACTCCGATCATTGTCCAATTTTGATCGAAATTGATTGAAAGTATATTTAAAGTATTTCACGATTTAAGAAAACAAATACACATGAAATCGATCAAAATTTCTATCCCTTCTTTAATAGAAAATATAAAGATTGTCGAAAGTTTTATTGACAACGCAAAGGTAAAATATAAAATAAACGACGATATCTACGGGAACATCATGATATCTGTGACAGAATGCGTGAGCAACGCAATCATTCACGGAAATAAGGAAAACCCTCAAAAACAGGTAGACCTGATACTGGAGTTTCATGAAGATCAAATAAAATTCATAGTAGAAGACCAAGGGGAGGGGTATGATTACCACCATCTGAAGGATCCTACGGCACCGGAAAACCTAGAAAAAGCCGGAGGTCGCGGGGTGTTCCTAATGAAACACTTATGCGACGAATTGCTATTCGAGGAAAATGGTAGCAAAACAACGCTTACCTTTTACCTAAATTAGAAAATGGCAATTCGTTTTTTCGAAGAGGAAACACCCTTCAAATTATCCAAAAGAAATACCCATAAAAAATGGATAGGTGAAATAGCAAAAAGTGAAGGAAAGCAAATCAGTGAATTAGTGTTCATATTTTGCTCTGACGAGTACCTTCATGAAATCAACCTATCCTACCTAAATCACGACACATATACTGACATCATTACCTTTGATCATACCGAAAAAGAAAATACCCTAGAAGGAGAGATATACATAAGCATAGAACGGGTAATAGAAAATGCCACAATAGTAGGCGAAACGTTCGAAAGAGAATTGCTAAGAGTAATGAGCCACGGAGTATTGCATCTTAGTGGTTACAAGGATAAAACAGATCAAGAAGCAAACCTCATGCGAAAGAAAGAGGAAGAGGCAATTAAATTGTTCGAAGGGGTACAATAATCCAAGTGTTCCACGTGGAACACTTGGCACCGCTACCAGAGAATCCACATGATTCTACAAATTACCCCGAAAAACGTTCCACGTGGAACATATAATAAATAATCTACCATGTTTGAAAAATACGATGTCATTGTAGTAGGGGCAGGACACGCAGGATGTGAAGCTGCACATGCGGCCGCCCGAATGGGATCTAAGGTACTCCTCTGTACAATGAATATGAATACGATCGCACAAATGTCCTGCAACCCGGCAATGGGTGGTGTGGCAAAAGGACAAATCGTAAGAGAAATCGATGCGCTGGGGGGTATGTCCGGAATCATATCAGATAAATCTATGATCCAATTCCGTATGCTAAACCGTTCAAAGGGTCCAGCCATGTGGTCTCCAAGAACCCAGAACGATCGAATGCGTTTTGCCGAAGAATGGCGATTGGCACTGGAACAAACGCCAAATGTAGATTTTTGGCAAGAAATGATTAAAGGTTTAATCGTAAAAAATGGTCGAATAAGGGGCATAAGAACGGGAATTGGCATAGAAATTTTAGCGAACGCTGTGGTACTCACAAATGGGACATTTCTAAATGGTGTCATTCATATTGGAGAAAAACAACTAGGAGGGGGCAGAACCAGTGAAGCAGCAGCAAAAGGAATTACAGAGGATCTCATCAATCTAGGATTCGAATCAGGCCGGATGAAAACGGGAACACCTCCAAGGGTAGATGGCAGATCCCTTGACTACTCGAAGATGGAAGTGCAGCACGGAGACAGCATACCCGAAAAATTCTCCTACCTCCCGATCACCAGCCCATTAATGGAGCAACGAAACTGCTGGATTACCTATACAAACAAACGAGTACACGAAACCCTGGAAACAGGTTTTGACAGATCGCCTATGTTCAATGGTAGGATCAAAGGATTGGGTCCGAGATACTGCCCTTCCATTGAAGATAAAATAAACCGCTTTGCCGAACGAGACCGCCATCAAATATTCGTGGAGCCTGAGGGATGGAATACAGTAGAAATCTATGTTAATGGATTTTCAACTTCATTACCCGAGGATGTCCAGTTTAAAGCCCTCCGTCAAATACCCGGATTTGAATCCGCCAAAATGTTCCGCCCTGGTTATGCCATCGAATACGACTTCTTTCCGCCAACCCAACTAAAACCAACATTGGAAACGAGGCTGATTGCAAACCTGTTTTTCGCAGGCCAAATCAACGGTACGACTGGCTACGAAGAAGCCGCTTCCCAGGGCTTGATAGCAGGGATAAACGCCCATAACAACGTACACAACAAAGAACCATTCGTACTAAAAAGATCCGAAGCTTATATCGGCGTCCTTATCGACGATCTTGTAAACAAAGGTACCGACGAACCCTACCGAATGTTTACTTCTAGGGCAGAGTTCCGTCTGCTACTCCGACAGGATAATGCCGACATCCGACTGACTGAACTAGGCTACAACATCGGCCTCGCAAGCCACGATCGTATGGAGGCCGTTCAAAAGAAGAAACAGGAAACCGAAGAAGTCATCCAATTATTAAAACAAACCAAGTTAGATCCAGACACAGTTAATCCTGACCTTAATACGTTGCAAACAGCAGAAATACGGGAAAAAACAACCGTGGAAAAATTGATTAAACGCCCCAATATCGGAATCAACCAAGTAAGCAAGCTGAATCAGGAACTAAGTTCAAAGCTGAAGAATAGAAGTAAAGAAGTACTGGAACAAGCGGAAATACAAATCAAATACGAAAGCTATCTGGAAAAAGAACAGCAACTAGTGCAAAAAATGGCCAATCTAGAAAATTTCAGAATTCCACTAACCTTTGATTATTCACTAATAAAAGCCCTATCTGCGGAAGGCCGGCAAAAACTAACAAAAATACAACCAGAAACCCTGGGTCAAGCATCCAGAATCAGTGGTGTAACACCGGCAGACCTATCCATTCTGACAGTGTACCTAGGAAGATAACTTATGTACGAAAGACTTACCAAATGCCCACTATGCAAAAGTGGGCATTTTCTCAATTATCTCATCGCAAAAGATCATGCTATCTCTGGTGAATCATTTAATATATCCATCTGTAAAAACTGTACCATCCTCTTTACCAACCCCAGACCGGACAAAGCAAACATTGGCAAATACTACGATTCAACCGAATACGTGTCACATGCTAATAAAACCAACAACCTCATCAACCTGCTCTACAAGGCGGTAAGAATATATACCACACGCCAAAAATTGCGATGGATAAACAGCGTAAACAAAAGCAAAGGACGTATTCTTGATTTTGGCTGTGGAACCGGGCATTTATTAAAGATACTACAAGACGATGGATGGCAAACTACCGCGTTTGAACCAAACCCAATAGCGGCTAAACAAGCAGAAAACCTGCTGCAACAACAATCACTCTCTAATATATCAGTCCTGAAAAGCGAAAAAAAATTTGATGTAATAACCTTATTTCATGTGTTGGAACACATTCACGACCTTCACAAAACATTCAAAATCCTTTTAGACCGCCTCAAAAAAAGAGGCACGCTCTACGTCGCTGTACCTAATATAAATTCCCATGACTTTATTCATTACAAAGAAAACTGGGCAGCATTAGATGTACCTCGCCACCTATATCATTTTACCAGCAACTCTATGGAGTACCTTGCAGAAAGATACGACCTTAAGATAATCGAAAAAAAGCCGCTATATTTCGATGCGTTCTATGTATCTATGCTAAGCGAAAAATACCTGGGAAGCAAAAACCCATTGACATCGCTATTAAAAGGCTACCGGTTCAACAAACAAGCCGCCAAATCAACTAATGGCCATTCAAGCATTCTTTATATTCTAAAGAAAAAATGAGACCCTTTTTTACCTTACTATACGCCGCAGTTACCGTCATGGTAATCGTCTCCTGCGCAAAGCAGAGCTCTCCAATGGGGGGACCCAAAGACGAAGATCCCCCTGTATTGGTAGGCACCACCCCGCTTAACAACGCTACAAATACTTCGCCCGAAGAGATAACTTTGACCTTCAACGAATACGTAGCGTTGGATAATCCAACAAAGCAAATCATCATAACACCTAAAGTAAAAACAGACGAGGTACAGTTTCTTGCCAATAGAAACCGTGTAAGCATCAAGCTGAACCAAGACCTCGAAGAGAATACCACTTATGTGTTCAATTTTCAAAAAAGTGTGCAGGACATCACCGAAAAGAACCCTGCCGAAAACCTAAAGTTGGTATTCTCCACCGGCGATTACATCGACAGCCTATCCATCGCCGGGCGTGTATCCTACATCATCCCACGAAGCAACAAAGAAATGAAGGATATCCTGGTAGGACTTTATCAGGAATCAGACACGACAGACCTGTTCACCGCCTCACCCTACTACATAGCACAGGCAGATACAGCAGGCAAATTTGAAATAACCAATATCAAAGCCGGTAGGTTCAGGCTATACGCTTGGCATGACGATAACAATTCTTTGAAAGCAGAATACAGAAGCGAAGCCTATGGATATCTACCAGAAGTAATTGATATTCGAGATAATATGAGAGAATTCCACCTCAATATATTCCGCGGGGATCTGTCAGAACCGAAGGTGAACAGAACAGCTTCGGTAGGATCAAACTATGATATCATCTTAAGCAAACCGCCAATATCTTATCACGTTGAGCACCCAGAACTTACAGAGAAGTTATTTTATCGCCTTAACGATAGGACCATACGTCTTTACCATACAGACTTAAGAAACGATAGTACTGAAGTGCGACTCACACTAACCGATTCCGTAGGATTTTCGATAGACACCACCCTTTATGCTAAGTTTGAGGAAAGCGACCGACGACTGGAAAAACTGGAAATCAAAGCAAACTCCGGCTTAAGCTTTATACAAACCCTCCGTGCTGAACTGACCTTTAACAAACCAATACTCCATATGAATTTCGATTCATTAATGGTAAAATACGATACCGCAGGTGTCATTCCAATTGAACCAAAACACATATATTTCACTGACAGTACAAAACGAACAAAAGCCATCGTACAAATACCCATACCCGATTCACTGGTATACGACACCTACAAAGTCTATATAGGTGACTCATCCATCATCGACATAGAAGGCATCGGGAACGAAGCAAAATTAGAAGCAAACTACAAAAAGCTAAAACCAGACCGATTGGCTGATGGAGTAAGCGGAACAATCCGCACAACGGAGTTTCCAATATTAGTTCAGCTCCTAAACAAGAAAGACGAAATCGTTCGGGAACTATACCTCGATTCGACCAACACATACGAATTCACAAAGATAGAGGCACAGGAATACAAGGTGAGAGCTATTATTGACCGCAACAAAAACAGAAGATGGGACCCTGGAAACTTCCGCATGAACACGCAACCGGAGCCAATTTACTTTTTTGTGGACCCAGAATCCAAATCCCAGGAATTTATCCTAAGAGCTGGATGGACGCTGACGGATATAGACATTGAACCCAGACGTGACACGGGCTATTACCCAATAAAAAATTTAGAAACGATCGAAAACGAAGAAGAAACAGGGGGTCGAATAAGCGGACCGAAAGAGGAACCCTAGTGTGAAAAGTACGTGGATAACCCGTGAGATAAAGAGGACAAAACAGGCGTTTTAAACAAATCATAAAACGGAGAACCGAGCAAACTACGATACAAAAGAATAACAACACGTTTACAAACACCTATCCACAAATCGCCCAACACCTGCTTACACACAAATACCAATAGCAACCTTGTCCACAAATCCGAACCCATACGACCATAACAAACTGATTTCGAGAAACCACAGATACCGCAGACTGTGCATAAATGTGTGAAGAATGGAGAGAAACCTATTCCGAAACGGTGGACAAAAAATAACGCACGAGTTACCAACAAATCCACACCATAATAAAGACAATAATGCTTTTTAAAATTGAAAATCAATAAAATAATTAAAGCGTGGATAAGTAAAAGACCGGGGTTATTTTAGTTTTTCCACCCAGCGGTCGATTTAAAAATAGACCATTGCTTTTCAATTACTTATACTATGGTCGATGGTAAAAAGTTTAGCGGAACCAACATTTTTTTCTCAACAAAATAGTATGCATGCATAACTTTTTTATGTATTTTTAGGTATCCAACACAAAAACCCCGTATACTGTACGTATGAAGAAGGAGGAAACTTTTGACTTCCATATTAAATCCTGTTGGCACTCCATTTCAAGGATGTACAACCAACAAGCGGCTAAGGAAGAAATTACAGCTTCCATGGGTTATGTGTTGATCAACATCCATTCAAAGGAAGGCACACCGGCAACCAAAATCGCTCCAATGCTAGGCCTTGAGCCTAGGAGCCTGACCCGCGTATTAAAAGCGATGGAGGAAAAACGGTTAGTTGAAAGAAAACCTGACCCCGGGGATCGTCGATCGGTTAGGATTTTCCTTACAGAAGAAGGTAAATTGAAAAAAACGAAGGCGATCGAAACGGTCATGGATTTCAATTTATCGGTAAAAGAGGCATTGACAGAAGAAGAAGCATTGAGCTTCTTTACGATTTTCCAGAAAATCAATGAAGTGATACTTCAGAATCAAAAACCAGAAATTTAATAATAAACCGAAATACAGCTTATGAACAGAATCATTCAAAAAGTAGCCGTTTTAGGATCTGGCGTGATGGGTTCCAGAATTGCCTGCCACTTTGCTAATATCGGGGTGCAGGTACTTCTATTGGATATTGTGCCACGCGAGCTAACCGAACAGGAGCAGAAAAAAGGTCGCAGCCTGGAAGACAAGGAGGTAAGAAACCGCATAGTAAACGAGGCTTTGCAAAATGCCCTTAAATCAAAACCATCTCCGATTTATGACACAGCCTTTGCTTCAAGGATAACCACTGGTAACCTTGAAGACGATCTTCCCAAAATCAAAGAATACGATTGGATCATAGAGGTCGTGGTGGAGAAATTGGAAATCAAGCAGTCCTTATTTGAAAAAGTAGAGCAGCACCGGAAGCCGGGAACCCTCATTACCTCCAATACTTCTGGCATTCCGATGCATTTGATGTGCAAAGGCCGATCGGATGATTTCCAGGAGCATTTTGCCGGAACCCACTTTTTCAATCCGCCCCGGTACCTACGATTGCTAGAGATTATTCCCGGTCCTAAAACCGATCCGAAGATCATAGATTTTCTAATGGGATATGGTGACCGCTTTTTGGGCAAGGAAACCGTGTTGTGTAAAGACACCCCGGCCTTTATTGCGAATAGGATCGGTGTGTACTCGATCATTTCCGCTATCCATACGATTGAGAAACTAGGTATGGGTGTATCTGAGGTCGATAAACTTACCGGTACGGTCATCGGAAGGGCCAAGTCGGCCACCTTTCGTACCATGGATGTAGTGGGTCTGGATACCACGGTGAATGTTGCTACCAACTTAAAACAGGTGCTGACGCACGATGAATCCAAGGATCGTTTTGAGTTGCCAAAGAGCATGAAAGTGCTCCATGAAAACAAATGGCTTGGAGACAAGACCGGACAAGGATATTTTAAAATGATCCGCCATAAGGATGGCAGCAAAGAGCTCAAGGAAATTGATCTCCAAACGATGGAGTACAAAGATGCCGAAAAGCCAAGACTGAAGTCCCTGGATGAAGCCAAATCTATCGAAGACCTTAAAGAACGTATCCGCTTCTTGGTAAACTACCAGGATCGTTCCGGAGAATTTTTCAGGGAGACATTTTATGACCTTTTTCGGTATTGCTCTTTCCGGATTCCGGAAATCGCCGATGAGCTCTACCGCATAGATCAAGCTGTAAGTGCCGGTTTTGGCTGGGAATACGGGCCGTTTGAAAACTGGGACATTCTCGGTGTTAAGGAAACGGTCGCCAATATGGAAAAAGCCGGTCATAAGGCCGCCGATTGGGTCTATGAAATGTTGGAAGCAGGAAATGACTCCTTCTACAAGGTGGTAGACGGCAAGCGGAATTACTACGACATCTCTTCTAAATCGTACAAGGAAATCCCTGGGCAGGGTGACTTTATACTCATTGACACGCTCAAAGGAGCTAAAAAGAAAGTATGGGGCAATGAAGGCGCTAACGTGTATGACATGGGCGACGAGGTCCTGCTGCTGGAATTTCATACCAAGATGAACTCCTTGGGCGCGGAAGTAGTACAGGGCATCAATACGGCCATATCCATGGCAGAAAAATCCTACAAGGGCTTGGTCATCGGAAACGAGGGAGGTAATTTCTCCGCAGGTGCCAACCTGGCGATGCTATACATGTTTGCAGGCGATCAAGAGTTTGACGAGATCAACTTGATGATAGCGCAGTTCCAAAATACTATGATGCGGGTGCGCTATTCAGACGTGCCAGTGGTGGTAGCACCGCACAATATGGCATTAGGAGGTGGATGTGAAATGTCCCTGCACGCGGATGCCATCCAAGCCCATGCGGAATTGTATATGGGTTTGGTGGAAGTGGGGGTTGGATTGATTCCTGCAGGTGGCGGAACAAAAGAGATGACCAGACGATTTGCCAATGCGATTGTGCCTGGAGATGTTGAGCTTAACCGCTTGCAGGAAATATTTATGAATATCGCGATGGCAAAGGTTTCCACATCGGCGCAGGAAGCGAAGGGGTTGGGATACCTAGAAGCAAAGGATGCCATTACGCTAAACCGCAAAAGGCAGCTCGCAGACGCAAAATCACGGGTGCTCTCGCTCTATGAACAGGGATATTCCCGACCCATACAACAAACCAACATCAAAGTGCTCGGAAAAACCTCGCTTGCGTTGTTTGAAGCTGGTATTACGGGCATGATTTACGGATCCTATATCTCAGACCACGATGCGAAGATAGCCCGTAAATTGGCCTATGTCATGAGCGGTGGCGATCTATCCAGCGCCACGGAGGTCAGCGAGCAGTACTTGCTTGATTTGGAAAGAGAGGCCTTCTTGAGTTTAACAGGAGAGAAGAAGACGCTTGAACGCATTCACAGCATACTCTTCAAGGGCAAACCCTTGAGAAATTAACCATTCACGCTCATAATCAGCTCTTTTTAACCCCAATAACTGAAAAAAAATGGAAGCATATATTGTAAATGGATATAGATCAGCAGTAGGAAAAGCCAAGAAAGGAGGTTTCAGATTTTACCGTCCCGATGACCTGGCCTCGGATGTCATCAAGTTTTTGATGGAAAAGGTACCGCAGGTATCGCCAAAGCAGGTCGATGACCTGATAGTGGGCAATGCCATTCCAGAGGCAGAACAAGGCATGCAAATGGGAAGGATGATCGCCTTGCTGGCCCTGGGCAAGGATGTGCCGGGCTTTGTAATGAACCGGTATTGTGGATCGGGAATTGAAGCCATCGCCCTAGCTACCGCAAAAATCAAATCAGGCATGGCCGATTGCATCATAGCTGGAGGAACGGAATCCATGTCCATGCTTCCCATGATGGGTTATCGAACGGCCTTAAACTGGGATATCGCATCCAAGAATCCCGATTACTACCTTAGCATGGGCCTCACCGCAGAGGAGTTGGCGAAGGACTATAGCATCACCCGGGAAGATGCAGACCGATTTTCGGTGCGTTCCCACGAGCGGGCCATCAGTGCCACCCAAGGAGGTAGATTCAAGGATGAGATCGTACCGGTGCAGGTAGAGGAAACCTATTTGGATGAGAACCAAAAGAAGAAAACCAGAACTTTTACCGTGGATACCGACGAAGGGCCCCGCCCGGGAACGACCTTGGAGGTCTTGGGAAATCTAAAACCCGCGTTTAAGCAAGGCGGACAGGTTACCGCAGGCAACTCTTCCCAAACTTCCGATGGAGCGGCCTTTGTGATGGTCATGTCGGAGCGCATGGTGAAGGAACTTAACCTGGAGCCTGTGGCGCGTTTGGTGTCTTACAGTGTTGCTGGTGTGGAGCCTCGCATTATGGGCATAGGACCCAAAGAGGCGGTGCCCAAGGCTTTGAAGCAGGCTGGTCTAACTTTGAATGATATCGATCTAATCGAGCTTAACGAAGCGTTTGCCACCCAGGCGTTGGCGGTGATCCGCGCGCTTGACATGAACGAAGAGATAGTCAACGTAAACGGTGGTGCCGTAGCCCTTGGCCATCCGCTCGGATGCACCGGTGCCAAGCTGACCGTCCAAATCATCAACGAACTACGGCGCCGAAACGGAAAATACGGCCTCGTCACCGCTTGCGTCGGAGGCGGCCAGGGTGTTGCAGGTGTCGTGGAGCTTTTGAAATAGACATAAGTAGTAAGACTTAAGATATAAGATTTCTAGGTCTTACTATTGACGATGCGTATTACGCCAAATAAAAAAGTTTGAAAAACGCACCTGAAGGATGCACAATTACAAGGAGCTTTTGGTATGGAAAAAGGCGATAGCCTTAGCTACCCAAATTTATCAGATATCAGGTGATTTTCCGGATACTGAAAAATTCGGGCTGGTTTCCCAAATGCGCCGCAGCGTCATATCTATTTCTTCCAACATTGCGGAAGGTGCCGGTAGAAGGACAGACAAGGAATTTGCACATTTTCTCGCGATTTCTCATGCCTCTGTGTGTGAATTGGAGTCCAACTGCATGTATGCAAAGAGTTGCAGTTAGTAGACGAAGAAGTTTTTCTATCGGTAGCTAACAGTTTGTCTGAGGTTCAGCGGATTCTATTTTCGCTGATTAGGAAATTTGATCATTGAGGTGTTTTATTTCTCTTATGCTTAATTAGCTAGGTAAGGAATAGTTAGAAAAGCGTAAAGCCTTCAATTATCTGGTTATTTCCAAAATTTTGATCTTGAATCTTACGTCTTAAATCTTACGTCTAAAAAAGTGAAAACCCCAATAAACGGAGGAGAATTCCTCATCAAGGAAACCAGCGCTGCGGATGTCTTTATTCCGGAGGAATTTAGCGAGGAGCAGCTGATGATGGCACAGGCGTGCCAGGATTTTGTAGATATGGAAATCATGCCCAAGGCAGAAGCCATAGACAGCATGAAGGATCCGGACTTGGTTCCGGGTATTTTGAAAAAGGCAGGGGAATTGGGTCTTTTGGGGGTGTCGGTACCCGAAGAATTCGGTGGCTTGGGGATGAGTTTCAACACCTCCATGCTCATTGCCGACATTATTGGTTCTGCGGGTTCTTTTTCCACCACCTACGGTGCCCATACAGGCATTGGCACGCTTCCTATATTGTACTACGGCACGGAAGAGCAGAAGCAAAAATACCTGCCCAAGCTGGCAAATGCAGAGTGGGCAGCCTGCTATTGCCTCACCGAGCCGGACGCCGGATCTGATGCCAATTCCGGAAAGACCAAAGCTACCCTCACCGAGGACGGCAAACATTACCTGATAAACGGGCAGAAAATGTGGATCTCCAATGGAGGTTTTGCGGATCTGTTCATTGTATTTGCCCGCGTTGAGGATGACAAGTACCTTTCAGCCTTTATCGTGGAGAAAACCTTTGGTGGAATCACCATGAACGAGGAAGAGAAGAAGATGGGCATCAAGGGATCTTCCACCCGACAGGTGTTCTTTAACGACTGCAAGGTGCCCGTGGAAAACCTGCTTTCCGAACGTGGCAATGGATTTAAGATCGCTGTCAACATCCTGAATATCGGCCGGATAAAATTGGGTGCCGGGGTGCTAGGTGGCTGTAGGACGGTTCTGGGAAATGCCATCCAATATGCCGGTGAACGCAAGCAGTTTGGCGTGAGCATCAACACGTTTGGGGCCATCAAGCAAAAGCTGGCCGAAATGGCCATCCGTACCTACGCCTGCGAGGCGCTATGTTACAGAGCGGGCCAGGATGTGGAAGATCGTATGGCGTCTCTGGCAGCCGAGGGCCTTAGCGACGCTGAGGCCAAGCTGAAGGGACTGGAGCAGTTTGCGATTGAATGTGCCATAGCCAAGGTACACGGTTCGGAGGTGCTGGATTATGTGGTAGATCAAGGGGTGCAGGTATATGGGGGTATGGGTTACTCCGCAGATGCACCGATGGAAAGAGCTTACCGCGATGCGCGTATTTCCAGAATATACGAAGGAACCAATGAGATTAACCGCATCCTGATGGTAGGCATGTTGCTGAAGCGGGCAATGAAGGGAGAAATAGATCTGATGCGACCGGCCATGGCCGTAGGGGAGGAGCTGAAGGCGGTGCCCAGCTTTGATCAGGTGGATACTTCCCAACCGATGGCAGCCGAAAAGGACGTACTCAGCAAACTGAAGAAGGTATTTCTGATGGTTGGCGGGCGAGCTGCCCAGGTACTGGGTTCCAAGATCGACGGTGAGCAGGAGATTATGATGAACCTCGCGGATATTATGATTGAGATCTATGCAGCCGAATCGGCCGTGCTCCGCACAGAGAAGCTTATTTCGCAAAGGGGCGTGGAGAGTACCCGGATTCAGCAGGCTGCCACCCAGGTTTACCTTTTTGAGGCGGTGGAAAAAATTCAGACGGCTGGAAAAGAAGCGATCAATTCATTTCTATCCGGTGATGAACAAAAGGTTCTGTTGATGGGACTGAAGCGTTTTACCAAAATGGAATCTGTCAATGTAAAAGAACTTCGCCGAGAAATAGCCGATGCGTTGATTGCGAAAGGGAAGTACCTTTTCTTCCAGTAATTACGGTAATCCCGGTGCCTTGGCCTGATTTATAAAAATGCTTTTGTTCATTCCAGGGAATGGGCAAAGGCATTTGTATTTTACTATTTTTTAGCAGCGCGTCTGGCGGATATAGGAGTATTCGGTAACTGGTCGTCCTATTGGATAACGTAGTATAGACCTTCTTTGCCAATAGCTTTAGGGACGGTCTTTACTCCACCCTAAGCTGCCGGACCACGGTGCCATTGCGGTGCTCGATGTGTACGACGTAGATGCCCGGCGTGAGGTGGCGGATGTCCAGTTGATAGCTGTTGACCTCGGGCACATTCTCCACGCATAGTCGTTCGGCTCCCACGATATCAACTACCCATATGCGGTGGGGCGGGGTGTTGAAGCTGTACTGTTGGAATTCCCTGCTTCCTTTGTTTTCAGCTTGCAGGACCGATTTGGCCGCATCGTCCAGTGGTGTTTCGGTAAGTGCTATCGTCACGTTGCCGTTCGCCGGATTGGGGTTGATGCCCACGGAGAAGTAGGAGCATCCCCAGGAATCGACGTTGAAATGGACCGTCCTCAGCGCTCCCTGTCCGCAGGAGTTGACGGCCCGTACCCGCACGATATAATTGTCCGGATTAGTAAACCAGCAGGCCAGCACTTCGTTTTTAGTACCTGCGGTAAAGCAGGATACCCCTGAGGGCTGCTCCCAGATAAAGTTGGTAATATCGCTTGCCTTATTTCCGGGAGGGTTTGCGTTAAATGGATCGTAAAAGGCGTTGATGTAGGTGTATTCGTTCATACAGATGGGGTAGTAGTAGGCCTCCACCTGCATGCCGGTGTCGGGCACGCCGACCCAGAGCTGCTTCTGCACCTGATATTCCCCGCAGTCGGTATCTATGGTGTAGGTGAGTGTAGCCAGTCCACTGCTGCTACTGCTCGCTGCCCTAAGAGCGGCGGTGGTGCCGGTGCCGCTTCGTCCGGTAGAGGGGAATAAATGCGTAGGTGTTACCGCCCAGCTTACCGTTTGCCCGGCAGGTACGTTCTGTAGGGTAAAGTTGGTGTTTGTTGCACAGATGCGGTCGGGGCCGGTGATTGAGGGTATTGTAATCGTGGTGATTGTACCTCCTCCTACACCCAGGGGATCAAGCCAGTTGCTAAGACGGGTAGCATTAGTGCTATCTCCAACCCAAGAGACATCGAAGCGACCATATTCGCCAATTGGCTGGTCGCAATACGGGATTAGAGTACTATAATTTTGATTTCCGTGCAACTGCCCAACTACCAGACGATCTTGATTAAATAAAGGTGAGCCTGATGAACCATGTTGAACAACCCCATCGTTAAAATTGACTCTCCAATGTGTATTAGGCTGAAACCATCCAACAGAGGTAGCAGGGTTTTCATCAATCGATATTTTCATAACATCTCCATTTGGGTGATGAATTCCAACTGAGGAGCTTGCTGGAGTAGTAGTCGATGTCCAGCCTGAATAAGTTATTCCAGTAGAAGCGTTTGGCCTACTGTTTAATTCAAACAGTGCAAAATCAGTATCCTGAAATGCAGCTCTGAATTGGGAACCACTAAATGAATAAAAGAGGACAGCGTCAGATCCGTTGCAGGCAGGGCTCTTATATTGAAATCTAAAAACCCAATCTTCGGCTGCATCAATTTCATTGGGAGTGAGGTTGCCATTCCCTAAGTCTGCACCCGGCCCAACATCCACGCAATGAAAAGCGGTTAAAAAATAAGGTGTTAAATTTTGGCAACTATTATTTAGCAAAACCCCTGAACAATGTCTAGTATTATTTGCCAATAGAACCATTGCTACTGAATTGGATACATCTTGCCAATTATGGCCTACTTCGCAATTAATATTATTATGACAGGGAGCAGAAGCGCCAAAGCCCGGAGTTACTCCCGGGAAATCTGTATTAAAAACGTTTTTATAAGCGTGAATAACTTTCACAATTTTTAGTGTTGAAGGTATTTCCACTCCTTCGGGTTCAAAAAATTCTAATTGAATTAGGCATTTTGTAAATGATCAAAATCTGCCTATAT
>NZ_AQHR01000099.1 GCF_000390185.1 Lunatimonas lonarensis
CATTTTATGTAAATTTAGCAGACACACTTAAATGAACAGTCTCGCTTATCCTCTTCATTTTTAAGTAGCTGACTTTCTGACATCAAAAGGCTTGTTGATACTTTGGAAACACAATGCACAATAAACCCAGTCAGATTCTTGAACCCGCTTATCACCGAAGCCCCTCTAAAAAGCTCCATTTGTTCCTTGCTAACCCGCACATGAATCCTAACACTCGCCTGCATTGCCCTATCTGATGATTCTAATCATTTCTTAAATGCTACCTATTTTATCCTGCTGAGTTACCCCATTTAGCATTAGCATATTAAATGTACGAATTATTTCCGCACTTAAAAGTAGGCTTTTATTGTTTTGAGAAAGTAGGACTAAGGTTCTCTTAACTTTATTTGGTTACTCTGCCCAATTTTCTATCTCCGCCAAAATCCCTATCTTTTCCGGCAAACCCGACTACCATGCGCACTGTTCTACCTCTCCTTTTGCTGCTCCATTTGTCTTTATCAGCCGCAGCGCAATCACCGGCTAACCCGGTTATGCACCTTTTCCCGGAAGGCACCCGCCTACACGGCAATATTCCTTACCTGGACGACACGCTCTCCAAGCACCTGCTGGATATTTACCTGCCGGCGCAGCCTCAAGGTAAGGTTCCGTTGGTTATCTGGGTTCATGGGGGTGGGTGGCTGAGCAACGACAAATATGCCGACATGGGGTATATGAAGGGAACCGTAGCGGCCATTCTGCAGCAAGGTTATGCGCTTGCATCCATCGATTACCGGTTTAGCACCCAAGCAGTGTTTCCCGCCCAAATGATCGATTGCAACGCGGCTTTGGCATACCTTTTTGACCATGCCGAGAGGTACGGCTTCGACCTGGATCGGGTAGCGCTTATGGGCTTCTCTGCCGGAGGTCATCTGGCCGCCATGATAGGGCTGGCCAACAATAACCAAATCGACGAGTTTTTCCACGACGAGGTGAGCCGAAAATTCGCCTTTAAAGGCGTGGTAAATTTCTACGGTCCAGCAGACCTGATCCTTTTCCCCGGGGCTGATGATGCCCGTTCTCCCGAGGGGATGCTGATCGGTGCGGCTCCGCTGGATAGGCCCGATCTGGCCAAGGCTGCCAGTCCGGTTACCTACGTAGATGCCGGCGATCCACCCTTTCTTCTGATCCACGGGGAATTGGACAACCTGGTTTCGCCCCGGCACACTAGGTTGCTGTCTTCTTGGCTGGAGGTACACGGCGTACATCAGGAAATGATCGTGGTACCCGGTGCGCACCACTTTGGGCCGATGTTTGATGCAGCAGAAATACGCCAACGCGTAATGGGGTTTTTAGAGGAACGATTTAAGTAACGCCTCACTACCTTTCAACTCGACCGGAAGGCATTTCACCGTTCTCTATCTATGGCTTGGGGCTTCCCTGCATCATGTACGCCGTAATATGCGCCAACTGCTCCGCGTCGAGGTTCATCGCCTCTGGGGTTGGCATCAGGCTGTGGCGCAACTGCTTTCTGCCGGCTACCTCAGATGCAGGTAACGTGTATTGCCTCCCCGTATGCTCCATGACCGTGATCACCGGACCCGCCGACTGCAAAATGCCGTACAGCATGGCGCCGTTCTTCAGCTTTACCAAAAAGGCCTCCGAACCAAAGGCGATGGCATCATCGGGATCCAGTACCGACAGGATAAATGCCTGCCGGTCCAATTTCAGGTGAATCTCACTTAAATTGGGTCCTATCTCACTGGACGAACCACCAAAAGCATGGCACATCCCACAGTGCCTCACGGCCGCCACCCGCCCAAGTTCTACATCGGCCGGCACTTCCAGTACAGATTCGAGGGTAATGGATTCCGAATCCTCCGTGGGAAAAAATTGGCGCATCAAACTACCAATTGCTGGTACATTTTCCTCATGAACCCGCTCCCTGACGGCCTCCACCAACGATACATCCAAGCGCTTGTCCAATGTTAACCATAGCAAATGCAGGCGGCCTTGGGAAGTCTCTGCCAATTGCTCGGCTGCGGTCAACCTATCGGCGACTGACTGAAGGGTGTCCGCCGCTACATCCGCAAGCGCCTGAAGCGTTGCCTGTGCAGGAGGAAGCAAAGAGGCAGGAGGGCTCCAATCAGCCAAAAGGGCCTGCCATTCGTTTGTTTTCCGGAATTGCATCCACCATAGGCTTTCGCGGTAATGCGGGGAGGAAGGATCATCGGCAAGCGCACGCATGATATCCACCGACTGCTTGCTGGGAATAAAAGCCAACGTGGTCAACGCCCTGCTTGCCTCCGTAGGGGAGAGGTTGCCATCAAGTATCCTCCTTTCAATATGTGGCACCACAGAGGCTGGATGCAGTTCAAATGCCAGTTGCTCTATCGCAGGGGACCAATTCAACGGGTCGGGCTTTCCCTTGGATTCGTACCAACGCTCCCAAAAGGCCTCTTCATTGCCTCTCAGACCGATGTCCAAGGCATGCAAAAACCAGGGGTCATTGCCTGTATGGACCTCCGCAAGCTGCATATAAATTCCGGCTGACTCGGAAAATGGCAAATGACGCAAGGCGATTGCGGCCTCTCGATAGAGGGCGATGTTTCTGGAACCTAACACCTGCCCCGCTAGGGTAAGGGGATCCACTCCATTGCTACGAAGCGCCCGAAACGCCGCTACGGCTAACTCGGTATTAGAATGCCTTAAATAGGGCACCACCAATGCACTGCCTGCTTCACCCAAGGACGCCAAGAAAAAGACGGCCCTCGCCTGCACAAAGGGGTTGGAGTCGTCCAACAGCCCCTTTACAGCCGGAATTACGCTTTCTCCCCCTTGCCTCAGCTTTTCCATTGCCTGTGCCCGTACATGCAAGGCAGGGCTCCGCAGGGCTTCTATTTGCCCGGCGGTAGTGCCGAGATCATATATTGGACGGGGAAGTTTTTTTCCTTTAGGGGCAATGCGGTAAATCCTGCCAAATCCCTCTTTATCCATCATGCGGTGCCCACCTACAATGGGGTCGTACCAATCCGCCACATAAAGGGCCCCGTCTGTGCCCACTACTACATCGCTGGGCCTGAACCATTTCCGGTCATCATCCTCCACTTCGTGCCAGATATACCCGGTATTGTCCCTATCCACGGAGGAAATAAACGCTTCCCGCTGATCCAGACTGTATCCGGCACCCACCGGCTTGGGATGGTATCCGAAGATAATGTTGCGCCCGGCATCCGCCGCGAGTAAAAGTCCCCGGTAATGCTTGCCCAATTCATCCCCCTCGATACGTACCACACCAGTCGGTGACCCTGCTCCGTAGATATCCCCCGCAGGCAATACCCCTGGATCATACTGATGCCAGTGGGCCAGGGGTACTGTTTGACCTGGGCGCCGGTCTGCCTGCCAGGTACGATCTCCGGTAGCACTGAAAAAGCCGGCATTGCTACCTTCCATTAGCCAGGTGGTGCGACAGGATGCCGTCTGATCGTCGTTATCGCTCTGCCACATGTTGCCAAACGAATCTACCGCCACCTCGTAGGCGTTGCGGTAGTTGTGGGACATTACCTCCAGGCCTGTGCCGTCCGGATTCACCCGCACAATCAGCCCGCCGGTATAGGTATTTCCGTCGTCGCTAACTAGGTTGGGTCTGTTTTCCTCGGGATAGGGGGTATACTCGTTGTATACACTTCCCGCTCGTACTGTGACACCGTCCCGGTCGGTAACTTCATGGGGGCCTTTGTTTCCGGCTATAAAATACCACTTGCCGTCGGGGCCAAGCACGCCCGCATGCAGTCCATGGTCATGATCCCGTCCGCCGAACCCGGTCAAAAAAACCTCCTTTCGGTCAGGCACGTCATCGCCATCCTCGTCGGTGTAGATGATGATAGAGGGAGAACAAGAAACCACCACTTGATTGCCTACCACGGCAATGCCCAACGGTGCACGCAGGTCTTCATCTTGGACAAATACGGTGGATTTGTCGGCTTTCCCATCCCCATTGGTATCTTCCAAAATGACTATCCGATCGCCTTCCTCGTGCACCATATGCGCATCTGCATTCCTAAAATCGCGGTAATTTACCGCCTCCGTCAGCCAAATGCGGCCATGAATATCCACGTCGAGGTTGGTAGGATTGAAAAACTGCGGAGACGAAGCCCACACGGTCACCTCCAGGTCCTCCGGAACGTTAAGCAAGGGAGCAGCCTGCTCAGAGGGACTACAGGAAAGCCCACAGCAGGTTAGTGGCAGTAGAAAGCGGCAAAATCTTGAAAATAGCATGGAATTCAATTTAGGCGTTCATCAACTCCGCGAGAAACCGACGGTTTTCGATATAGGCGGGAAACATCTGCCCACCGGCGGGAACTGCTCCTTCTATGACGAGCCAATCCCGGTATCCGATGTCCTTTAGGGTATCCCGGACGCGTTTGAAATCAACTTTTCCCTGGCCCAGCAGCTGGCCGTTTTCCTTCATGTGCATCTCACAAATATATTCTGTCCCGAGCATCTTCATCTCCCTGAAAATATCATAGCCCATCTCTGTGGCGTTGGCGACGTCGTAGTATACCCGTACGTGCTTGGATCCCACGCCCTCGATAATTTCCAAATGTTCTTCCGCGCTAAGCCAAGATTCTATGGCTAGGTAAATACCCTGCCTTTCTGCCTTTGGCGCAACTTCCCGCAATTTACGGATCACCTCAGCCTTGCCCGAAGGGTCGTTGCGGAGATCGCCGTGATGAAAAAATGCCAACAGGATCACCTTACAGCCAAGAACTTGGGCCACATCTATGCAGTCGTGTACCCACTCTTGGGTAATGGATTCCGATTTATAGGGTACATTGTTAAGTTCTCCGATTGCCATGCTGCCAATTCGCACTCCACTGGCACGGGAGGCTGCCAGAAATTCCTGCTGTATCTGCGGCTGCCGGAGATGCATGTTGTTCTTGGCGGTGCCCAAACTTACCTGCAGCCCGTCCAGACCAATCTCTCGGGCCAGCCGAAATGCATCCGGATCGCTGGTTTTACCAATAGACCAATCGCAGGCACCAATCGGGTAGGTAAAAGATCCGGGCACGGCAGGATTCTTGAAATCATAGGCAACAAGGGGTCCGGCACCTGCGAAGAGCAGGCTGTTTCGGATGAAATCACGTCGGCTAAGGCTATTCATGGGCGGTATAGGGTAAATCGCCCTTTAAGATATAAAAACTTTGCGAAAGCGGCACCGCCCTCAAAAAATAAACCAATTGGGGGGGAAAAGCCTTCGTCTTTCCACCCAATAGGGCTTTTACGCCATTAGGGGTTGAAAACCGGATACCTTGTCCGGACTTTACCTGATATCCACTGTCAATTCAGGAAATACACAAGACCCAGCCTGAACACAGCCTGACCACCCCGCTGGGCCTGATATTTCAGCTCGGGATTAAAGGCTATCCGATCGCCAAACATCAGCACGCCCCCGGCACCCAGGTTGGCCCCTTGTGTGCTGTTGCTCACGTTACCGATTCCGAGGAAATTGACACTGCTCCAAGCATTCATAAAACCGGCCATACCGTACCACTGCAAGGGGCCCTCGGTAAGATAATACCGGAAATCCAAGTTGAGGTTGCTGGCATTGCCAAATTCCGGGAAGAAGACCGTAAAATTGGGTGCAGCGGAAATCTTATCGGTGAGGAGGTATTCACCCCCAAAATTAAGCCCAAAAAGCTCAGAGCCAAACCCAAACTCACCGCCTGCCTGCAAGCGGAGATCTCCCCTTTCCTGTGCCTGGGCAAACCCCAAAGCCAGCGAAAACAACGCAATCAAGAATACTCTTTTCATAAAAAAACAAATTTTTAGTTTACCGTGATTCACCGCCTGCAAAATTCAATCCAACTCCATGCGAAGCCGCACCTTTTTCTACTTTAATTCAGAAAATACACCATACTGAACGTAAATATAAAACGGCCTTCGCGCTGACTCCAATATTTTACCTCTGGGTTCAGCGCCAGCCGGCTATCAAAACTTAGCAGGCCGCCAAAGCCGAGGCTTGGGCCCTGGGTATTGACCCGTACCATACCGAATCCCGGGCGATTTAGGAGGCTCCAGGCATTCATAAAACCGCCCACACCATACCACTTCAACGAGGTCTCAGTAAAATAATACCTGGTATCCAGGTTTAGGCTCCTGGCATGGCCAAATTCGGGGAAGAATTGAGTGTAATTTGGCACGATGGAGAGCCTGTCCATAAAAACATACTCTCCGCCCGCATTGAACCCAAAGAATAGACCCGGCCAAGTCCCAAATTCACCTCCTGTGTGCAGACGGACGGCTCCTTTTTCCTGGGCTTGGGCAAAACCAAGCAACAGCGACAAGCATCCAAGAACCAATAATTTCTTCATCTGGTATCCATTAGTGTAAAAAAGCCCAGATGCTCCGAAGGAATTCCTTCGGAAAAATCTCACAGGCAAAAGCTTAACCAATCCGCCTTTGGCTTACCTCGGCTTCCGCCAACCTTCAAGTCCCGCTACAGCAAAGGCCTAAACTGCTGCAAAAACCGGATATCGTTTTCGGTAAAAAGCCGCAGGTCGTTGATCTGGTATTTCAGCATAGCGATCCGTTCAATGCCCATGCCAAAGGCAAACCCCGTGAATTCCTCGGAGTCAATCCCGCAGTTCTCCAATACGTTGGGATCCACCATACCGGATCCTCCGATTTCGACCCATCCGCTATGCTTGCAGATATTGCAGCCCTTGCCTCCGCAAATCAAGCAGGAAATGTCAATTTCTGCACTTGGCTCCGTAAAGGGGAAGAAAGACGGGCGAAACCGTACTTTGGTCTCTTTTCCGAACATCTCTTTGGCAAAGTGGTAGAGTGTTTGCTTGAGATCGGCAAAACTCACATTCCTATCCACATACAGTCCCTCTACCTGATGGAAAATACAATGTGCGCGTGCCGAAATGGCCTCATTGCGAAACACACGGCCAGGAGAAAGCGTACGGATGGGCGGCTTCTCTTTCTCCATTACCCTAACCTGCACGGACGAGGTATGCGTACGCAGCGCGATGTCTGGATTCTTTTCGATGAAAAAGGTATCCTGCATTTCGCGTGCGGGGTGGTTTTCGGGAAAATTCAAGGCCGTAAAATTGTGCCAATCGTCTTCTATTTCAGGGCCCTCGGATAGGTTAAACCCTATTCGCTCAAATATTTCGATAATGCGCTGCCGCGTAGCTGTGAGTGGATGGATACCACCGATGGGCAAATTGGTGGGGGGCAGAGTCAGATCCAATGCGGAGGTACCTGATTTGCGCTTTCCCTTGCCAACCGATTCTATCAATTCTTGGAACTTCTCCTCGGCAAGCTGCTTGACTTCATTGACCACTTGGCCAAACTCCCGCTTCTGCTCGTTTGAAATCTCGCGCATGGCCGCAAACAATTCGCCGACCACGCTCTTTTTGCTGATAAAGCGCAGGCGGTATTTTTCCAGCTCTTCGGCAGTTCCTGCTTTCGCAGCGGCGATCTCGGCTTTGATCTGCTCGATTTTTTCGTTGTGCATCGTCTTTCAGTGAATTGGGGAATGCAAATCTAAAAAAAATTCGGAAAGGCCTTTCTAGTTTTAGGCAGGTATTCAACCCTACTCATCCTCTTCCTTTCTGGGAATCTTGGGTTGTCCAATGCCCGAACTACCCATCAATCCTGAAAAGGTGGCCCTCCACATGTAGTTGAAGATAAACTTGTCTGTATCGCGCCGATGGTAGATAGTAGAGCTGACGAGGCGGTTGAAGAGCTTTCTGGGGTTATTGCTTCGGAGTGCCAATACATTCACGACAAAGGTAAGTACGCCCTTGCGCCCGCCCGCTACCTCCAGCGTCCTCTCGTCCAATAGCCTGACCTTAAGATCGTTGTATTGGAGCGTCATTTCACCGATTGCCCGGTTTTTATCCGCCGTAAAATACCACTCGCCCCGTCTGATCACGCCGGTTTCCACAGTGATAAATGCGTTGGTCTCTAAAATGGAATTTATCTCGGCAAGCTTAAACTCACCCACAGAAGCCTCCACCTGAACCGGGTACGGATCCTCAAAGCCCAACAGTAGGTTGACGTTTAGCCGGGCGGCATGATTTAGCATCATGGTGGCATCGAGCCGCATGGTTTCCCGCTCTCCGTTACCTTTGCGTAGATGAAAGGGCCTCAGCGAGGCTTCCAATTCGGTAAAGGAAATACGGCCGGGCACCATCCCATTTTCCGGGAATTCTTCGTAGGTTAAAGACCCATTTTCCACGATGATCTCGTCCACTTCGACATGGGCCTCCAATTCCATCATGAGTTGCTGGGGCATTTTCTTAAAGACGTCTTCCGGTCTCGGCAAGCGCTTATCGCGGAAAATAAAGGCGGCGGGTTGCTGGATCCGCAAGCTTGCAGCGATAATCTTTTGGCTATCTATAAATGACTTCACATCCAGCCCATCAAAAACCAGGCGTTCTACCCGTACGTCAGCTACATCCACCTGTTCGCCCACGATCCGCGAGTAGTGATACCTGCCGTACCGGGGCTTTAGCCACACACCTTCCGCGATCAATTGATCCTCACTCAACAAGATTTTTTCGATCAACACCGTGTTCAGGCTATCGGGCAATTTGATTTCGTAATCGTTTAGCTCAAACTGATAGTCGTTGTTAAGGAGAAACTGCGTGTTAATTTGCTGTGAAGAAGTGAGGTCAAAACTCAGTTCACTCAATAAAATACTGATGTTGCGCAGGTTGTTGATTTCCTCCTGGTTTGCTTTTTCCCGAATACTGAGTTCGCCATTTAAAATCTGGAGGGATTGTATATTGAGGGATTGTAACACGGCCTGCCGGATTTTCTCTTTTTCCTCCTCCGGCTTCAGTTGGGCAATTTCATCTTTGTCTAGGTAAATGTTCAGTTGTGGATTGGTCAGCTGCAATAAGATAATTTCCAAGTCCCCGGTCTGTTGCAGCGTTCGTAGGGATTTGGTGGTAATGCTTGCTTTCGGAACCGTCGCTTGGATAACCGGACGGCCTTTCTCACTATCAAACCGACGAGGCACTACGTTTAGGTTTTCGAGCACAATCAGGTCCCTATCCACATCGAGTTCGATCGAGGAAAAGTTGACGGTGTGAATACTGTCTTTCAACGCCAATGAAAAATCGTCCACCTCCAGAGCCATATTTCGAAACAGGGCTGCAATATCTCCTTCGGCCAGTTTGACGGAATCCAACATAAATCCCGCAAATGCTATGTTTATCCCGGTCTTTATCAGCTCAATATCCTTGCCTTCTTCGTTGTAGAACACATTCAGGCGGGCATTTTGAGCGGATATATCGGCTATTTGCACGGCATCGATGGTCTTGGGGAGGTTACGTTCCCTTCGCCGGCCGCTGTCATCCTCCTCATCCACGTCCCGGTTTATGGAAAGCTTTACGTCCGCATCCACCAAACGCAAGCGATCCAACTCCAGCCGGTTTTCGAATAAGAATGCTTCCAAATCTACCCCGCCAAAACTCATGTCGGGTATGGTAGCCGAGATGCTCACTTTTCCATCCAGCCTTCGCTGTGGCCTGAGGCGCACATTAAACGTAGATATCTCCTCTTTGGCAGAGTTAAAGGCAATACGGTCTGCTATGACCTGATACCGACCATCTGCAATATTAAACACATAATTGTTTAGACTTATGTCTACTTCTTCCGCGAACAATATGCTGGCATCCGAGGTGTCCACCTCCTCATCCAGGTAAAACCGCTTAATGGTGATAGATATGTCATTTTCCGCAAAGGACTGAAACGCCTCGTTCACAAAATTGTCGTAGGCAAAGGAGCCTTCGTTTAGCGTCAGGGAGTCCACACTTACCTTGCTGAAATAACTGGTCAGAATATTGAAAATATCAGACCGATCCACCTTTTGTCCAGGGTCTGTCTCGACTTCTTCCATCTCCCGCTTCATAAACCGAGTCCATTTGATGGTTGGAGAGGGAATATCGATGTGTTTTATATTGAGTATTTCGTCAAAGTACGCGGTGGGGATATCCACACCGAAGGCTGTAAATCGCGGTATCTCCACGTCCAAAATGGTAGTTCGCCCATAGCGCTCCAGTATGACGGGAGCTTCCTCTTTTGAAAACGGTTCGAGCCGAAAGTCCTCTACATCCACTAAATCGCGCTCGGTATCTATCAAAATCCGCCCTGCGGAAAACAAATGAAGGTTGTCCGACAGCTTAAGCGCATAGTCTTGGATATCCAGGCGCAGGTGCTCTGCAAAAAAAAGCTTGTTATCTCCCCCCTGCATGTCGATGGTTTCATCCAAGCGGAAATTTCGCAGCACCAAGTCGATACTGCCAAATGAAAGGCTGTCCTGCCGAATGCGAAGATGGTTGTCCATGACCAAACGGCCATCTGATATTTCCAGGTTTTGCACGTATACAGCCCTAAGGTACTCTCCCAAAAGATCCCGAAGGGAAGAAGCATCTGCCTTTGTTGCCGACTCTCTCCCTTTCAGATCTCGAAAAACGACTTTGGGAGAAGTGATGCGCAGTTCTTCTACATCCACTACATTCTGATTGTACACCTTTTTGAGATTGGCATTGTTAAAGTTCAAAAAAGGCACCTCCACCTCAAAGATGGCAATATCGGGATCCTCGTCCTGCCCCAATTCAGGCCTGATCCGGATTTTTTCCATCGAAATTTTATCTTCAAGGGAAGATATCATCACACTTTCGCCACTTACCCAATGAACGCCATCAGCCAAGGCCAATCGTACATTCGAGATATCCAACTCAGCCTCATCCGCATAAAAAAACTGGTTTTCCCTCCGCTGAAGGTCGTCTCCTATGTACACGCGCATCATGTGGAAGAAGATTTCCTCCGCTTCGATTCGATTCCTATTTGAATCATTCACTCCTCGCTGCAAAAAATACCCCGACTGTATATTTAGGTTTTCGATGGAGATTGACGAAAGAATATTTTGAATCAAACCATACAGGTTAACGTCCCGATCCACGCTGTCGGGTTCTGCAGTCAGCCGATCGGTGTAAAGCACAAAATGAGGCTCTACCAACCGAAGGTTTCCAATATTGACATCGGATGTATAAAAAATCTGGTCGATATCGGCATCCCTTAACTCGAGGTTATCCAGGTCAATCTCATAATAGACCAAGGCTTCCCGGTCTCTATCCGGAATAATCCTTACTTTGTCCACGTCAATGGATTTATCCAAAGAGGATATTCGCACCGACGTGGCCGAAACGCGGTGAATGCTATCAGCCAACAGCATTTCGAAATTCTTTAAGTCAAACGCGAACCCCTCGGCATTAAATGGGATGGATTGGTCAACCTGCGCAAGCTTGAGGTTTTTTACATACAGGTTGGTCTCCTCCGCCGTTATGGAGCGCTGACTGATAAAGTTGGCCAAAAACAAATCCGCATCATCAATGTAGACTTCCCTGACCAAAATATCCTGTAGATTCTCGCCAAACGATCGCTGGATTTCCAACTCCAATTGTCGCAGTGGGGTAATGTCAACCTGAACCGTGTCGACCCCACTGGCGGGTTGCTGGAAATGGATCATGGGCTCCCTTAAGCGGATCCGGCCTACCGTTAGCACCTTATCCCGAAACCGAAAGCCCAGCCCCTTTACACTAAGTTCCGGAATGTCCACCTGATAAACCGTAGCATTGATCTGTTCGAAGAGGGTACTATCTGTGGGAGACAACAAAAATCCTTTTAGGTAAAAGCCCCTCTCTACCAGCGATACCTGAAAATCTTCAAACTCAACCCGGTATTTTCCGCCTGAGATCTCGTCCACCTGACGCTGTATAAAACCGCGTAGCAGCCAATCCGAGCCGAAATAGAACACGGCTTGTGCCACCCCTATCAAAACTACCAATGCTATCAGCACTCGCAGGACTATACGTCCACTTTTTACTTGCTTTTTCTCTTCGGTGGCAACGCTCATACCCTAGACTAACAAACACAAAATTAGATTAATAAAACTCAAAAAATAACGGCCAAGGCCGTTGATAAAAAAAAGAAACGTTTATTCTATGCTTTGGTTTTGCTGAATAAACGTTTCTAGGTAATGATTTCGTATGTGGCTGTAGGAGAAGGACTCGAACCTCCACGGAGCTGTTAGGCAACACATTGAGCTCGATGTGTGCTTTATCCAGTGCACCAGAAAAACCTGGATCCTCCACCCCCGAGACAGGAGGGCTTGTCTGCCAATTTCAACATCCTACAGTGAGAATTGCTACGGCCAAAAGCCCGTTTGCTTTTGTTGCAACAAATCTAATAAAACCTTCTTTTTAAGAAAATCTATTGATCAAAAAAGATGATTTTTTACAGTATTTTAAAATTTCAACTCAATTTACTGCCTTTTCAACAAAACGGAATAAAATATGGCGGAGGTTTTTGATAATTTTACAAAGGGTTTTTAGGACATTTGGTTTACGTATTCCTCCCATTTATCGATTGCCTCCGACATATCACGAGGAATCGGGGCTTCAAAAAACATTTTTTCTCCACTCACCGGGTGCACAAAGCCCAGCGAACGGGCATGTAACGCCTGCCGGGGCAGTATTTTAAAACAATTCTGCACGAAGGCCTTATACTTCGAAAATTGGGTTCCCTTTCGGATCTTATCTCCTCCGTAGGGCGAATCGTTGAAAAGAGGATGGCCCGCATACTTCATGTGAATTCGGATTTGATGGGTCCGTCCGGTCTCCAGCTTACAGGCAAGTAGGCTTACATATCGAAGACGCTTGACCACCTCCCAGTGGGTAACAGCTCGCTTACCGCTACTCCCATCTGGATAGGCATCCATCACTTTGCGGTCCTTTGCACTGCGTCCGATTGGCACATCGATGGTTCCGCGATCCTCTGCCGGCTCTCCCCATACCAACGCCAAATAGGTCCTTTCTATACTATGCACAAAAAACTGCTCCGCCAAATGGGACATCGCCCGTTCGGATTTGGCCACTACCAAGAGACCACTGGTATCCTTATCGATTCGGTGAACCAATCCCGGTCTTCCGGTATTACCGGGCAACTCCGGCAACTGATTGAAATAGTAGGCCAGCCCATTTACCAAGGTACCGGACCAATTGCCATGCGCCGGATGCACTACCATACCAGCGGGCTTATTAACCACCAGCAGATGATCATCTTCGTACACGATATCCAGAACGATGGGCTCGGGAAGTACCTCAGAGGGACGGGGAGTGCGGGCTATCCAGTAGGTGATCAGGTCGCCGGGTTTTACCTTGTAATTTGATTTGACGGTAAGCCCATTGACTTTCACTACATCAGCGTCTATGGCCTGCTGAATCTTGTTCCGGCTTGAATTCGCAGTCTTGGCAACCAAAAACCGGTCTATCCTAACCAATTCCTGGCCCTTATCCACTCGGAGCTCAAAGTGCGTGACCTCGGCGTCATCTTCCTCCGGCAAATCGTCTTCGCCTTGCAAATCTGTTACCATCCCACAAATCTAAGGTTAAGCTGGGTAGAAAATCCTATTTTTGACGTTTAAATCCTCTACTATGTTTCCGGACACATCCATGCCACCTCTTCAGCAGATCCACCTTCCCTTATTGGAAAGCAGAGGGGTAGAGTGGTTTGTAAAACGATTGGACCTCGTGCACCCGCTTCTTTCCGGCAACAAATACTACAAACTGAAATACAATATTCTGCAAGCCAAAAAAGAAGGGAAAAAACGTCTTCTGACCTTTGGCGGAGCCTTTTCCAACCACCTTTACGCCATTGCAGCCGCATCCCGGATGGCCGATCTGGAGGTGATCGGCTGTATTCGCGGAGAAATCACAAGTCCTCTTAATCCTACCCTTTCTTTCGCCCGCGAGATGGGCATGGTTTTTCACCCCATGACGAGGGAGGAGTACCGTCAAAAAACAAGTGAAGAGCTAATCAATGCTCTAAGGCGAAGATATGGAGACTTTTACCTGGTTCCGGAAGGTGGAACCAACGACTTGGCCATAAAAGGCTGCCGGGAAATACTTGGCCCTTCAGATCGTAGCTTTAATACGGTTTGCGCCTCGCTTGGTACAGCCGGTACACTCGCCGGATTGCTTGCCTCATGCGACAAATCCCAGCGGGTGTTAGGCTTTTCTTCCCTAAAAGGTGAATTTGTCCGCTCCGATTTTAGGGAATTGCTGCGCCGTCACCGACTTTCGCCAGAGGCCGATTGGGAGATCTTTACCGACTACCACGCAGGGGGCTATGCAAAGCACAGCACTGAGCTGCTGGAAACCATGCAGCGGTTCTTTACGGCCACTGGCATTCCACTGGATCCAATCTACACCGGAAAGATGGCATTCGGGATCATTGACCTTTTGGAAAAAAACTACTTTGCCCCGGGCAGCCGTATTCTGATGATACATTCTGGCGGATTGCAGGGAATAGATGGGTTCGAATGGCGATGGAAGAAGAAACTTTACCCTGGCTAGAGTTTTTTGTTACCTTTTTTTGAGAAAAAAGCCCCTACCTAACCTGTTGACGGGATTAAGTAGGGGCAGATGCTTGAGTTTTTTTGCAATGGTTGGTTCTATACTGCTCTGGACGTTTCCACATTGTCCAAAATGGCATGATAATCCAAATTTTCCCATTTTTGTGCAATGAAAGGATCACTCATGACCTTATCCAATACTGCTTCTTGAACCTTGCCGATCGCATAGGCATCGGAGTATTTGATATCGGTAAACGTAACCATGCTGTAAAGGGGTACCCAATCATAGGGAAACAATTCGTGGAGCTTCGCCTCTATTTTCTTGCGGATCAGGAAACGTGGGTCCGACACCTTGTCGCGCATTTCCTTGAAATTGTCCATGGCCAACTTACAGATGGCATCGGTATCTGGTTTCCTCATTTTCTGAAATTTCTCAAATACCAAATCCCAGGAGAAGGTTCCGTACTTTTCGATGAGTCCATCCAAAATAAAACAATCCTCAAAACCGCTGTTCATGCCCTGCCCGTAAAAAGGCACAATGGCATGCGCTGCGTCACCGATCAAGGTGCAGTGATTTACTGTCCACGGATAGCACTCAATATTGACCAAGGCGGAAGTTTGATTTTGGCAAAAATCGGCCGTTAACGAAGGCATTAATTGATAGGCATCGTTAAAGTAGGTCTGAAAGAAGGTAACCACGTCTTGCTCATCCCGAATCTTATCAAAGGAAATTTTCTCATCCTCGAACGGCATAAATAACGTGCAGGTAAAGGACTTATCTTGGTTTGGGAGCGCAATGAGCATAAAATTCCCTCTCGGCCAGATATGCAGTGCATTGGGATCCATCGCAAACGCTCCGTCTTCTGTAGCCGGAATCGTAAGTTCTTTGTAGCCGTGACTAATGTATTCCTGCCTAAAGTTCAGACGCATTTGTTTCTGCATTGCTGTCCTTAGTGAAGAAAATGCCCCGTCCGCACCAAATACCACCTCGCTTTTACAGGTTTTGGTCTGACCATCCTTTAGCGAGAAATCAATGCTGTTTTTGGAGACATCCACGTGGTCAACCTTATGCTCAAAGTGCAGCTGTACGCCTTCCTTTTCCGCCTCATCCAATAAGACCTGGTTAAGAATATTCCTCGAAACAGAATAAATCGCTTCATCGTTTTTGCCGTAGGGTTGAAAGTAGGTTACGCCGTGCTCGTCGTGTATCCTTCTTCCGTACATAGGGATGGTATGTGCTTCCACCTTTTCCTTCAAACCGGCTTTTTGGAGTGCTTTCCATCCCCTATAACTAATTGCCATGTTAATGGACCTGCCTTCGGAAAGCACCTGCTGGCTTCTCCAATCCGATCGCTTGTCATATATGTGTACATCGAGGCCTCTTTTTTTTAGGTATACCCCAAGTAGAGACCCGATTAGGCCGGCGCCAAGTATGCTGATAGGTTGGTTCATAGGTTGATTATTGAATAGGTGATTTGTAGGTTTCTTTAGTGGGTCAATCAAACGCACGCAGTGCATTTTCAAGTACATGCGCAAATTTATAAATGTCTTTGAAACTATTGTAGAATGGCACAGGTGCAACTCGTATCACATTTGGGTTTCGCCAATCGCAGACGATACCTTCGTTTGTAATGCGATCGAAAAGCGCCTTTCCCCCCTTATGCACAAACAAGGATAGTTGGGCTCCTCTTTCTCGGGGATTCCCAGGGGTAATTACTTCAATTACAGGTTTATTTCTTTCATTCAGTTGGTTTAGTAAGAACGCCAAATACCCCGTCAATTGTTCACTTTTCAGCGTTAAATTTTCTAAACCGGCCTCCATAAACAGATCTAAAGAAGCCTGATGGGCCGCCAAGCCGAGCACATTGTCATTGGCCAATAACCAGCCATCCGCCCCTCCCATGGGTTTAAACCCCTTCTTCATCAGAAACCGTTCCGACTCGTCGTGTCCCCACCAACCTGCAAAACGTGGCAAATCAAAGGCTTTGCCGTGTTTTTGATGCACAAAAATACCGGAAACATTGCCCGGCCCGGAGTTCAGGTACTTATAGCTGCACCAGGCAGCAAAGTCCACACCCCAATCGTGCAGTGCCAAGGGGACATTGCCCACCGCATGGGCCAAATCAAATCCTACAGGTATTCTGTAATAGGCCGCCCTTTGGGCAATTTTCTCCATGTCAAAACGCTGCCCGGTGTAGTACTGCACACCGGCCATCATCACCAAGGCCAGTTCGGACGCATGCCTATCGATTGCTTCAAGGATCTCTTCTGTTTTTAGGGTATGCCTGCCCGCTGCAGGTTCCATCTCGATGATCGCGTCAGCGGGGTCGAAACCGTGATACTTAACCTGGGATTCAAGAATGTACTGATCAGACGGGAATGCCCCCGATTCAGTAAGAATCCTGTATTTTTTGGAAGAAGGTCTGTAAAACGATACCAGTAGCAGATGAAGGTTCGTACTCAACTGGTTCATGGCCACCACCTCGTCCTCGTCGGCCCCCACCAGTACCGACAATGCTTCTTTGGATCGTTTGCGGTAATATACCCAAGGATGAGCGCCCCCAAAATGGCCATCGACTCCTAGGGAAGCCCAGGCGTCCAGTTCTACCCCTATGTATTCTGCCACCTGTCTTGGCTGCAAACCCAACGAGTTTCCACAAAGGTAAATGACCGGTCTCCCGTTTCTCTCCGGTATAAAGAAAAACTCCCTGTACCGCCGCAATGGATCAAGCTTGTCCATGCGCTCGGCAAACGACTCCGTACGTTGGTACTCAGGGAAAGGCATGGTCAGAAGGTTGGTGCTTATAGGAAATGGATTCAAAGATAACGAGATATGCCTGCATTCTAATCCGAAGGTAGCTCAAAAGCCACTACTTGGTCATTACCGTCCCACAGGCAGAACAGGTTGTATGGGCGGGATTGCTCCAAAACCGCTCCATGATAGGCGGTAGCTGACTCACGATATCTGTCACCACTTGATACTCCTCGTACAGCTTGTTTCCGCAATTTTCACAATGCCAGATAAATCCATCCTTCTCACCCGGACGCCGGTACCGCTCAAAAACCAACCCTATCGTATTGGCCGGCCTTCTGGGACTGTGGGGCATTTTTGCGGGCAGCAGAAACATTTCCCCTTCGTTTATGTGCACGTCTTTTACCTCGCCTTCATCTACCACCTTTAACGTGATGTCGCCTTCAACCTGATAAAAAAACTCCTCTCCTTCATTGTAATGAAAGTCCTTGCGGGAGTTTGGTCCCCCCACCACCATCACGATGAAGTCATCATTGCCCTTGTAAATGACCTGATTTCCGATAGGAGGCTTGAGAAGATGTCTATTTTCTTCTATCCATTTGGTGAAATTGATCGGTTGGGAAATCGCCATAATTGCTTCGAGTTTAGTTCTGACCTGATACCCCAAAACACAGGGGTGAAAGAATTCCTAAAAGTATAAAGAAAACCAGTGCGAGCAAATACCCTTTGGTATTCAGCTTTCCATTAAAAAAGAAGCAAAAAAAACCATATCCGGCCGAAAACACCTTTCAATTTGGATATATTTGGCCATAAAAAATCCTCCTCAAGATCTCGCAATAGATGTCTTCGCACCACTTTGTCCGTGAAAACCAAGAGCCTGCGCTGTTTCTGATACAGCCTGAACAACTTTCATCCGAGCTGTTGGGTGAATTACTCGAATGGGTGCCCACCGTGATCACCACCGAAGAAATGCTGGGCAGCCTGCATGATCAGGGCGTAAAGATTGATGCGGTAGTACTCAATATTCCTCCTTCACCCTTAGTTTCGGAAATAATTCAGGAACAGCACCCAATAGTGGTAGTAGACAGACAGGAACAGACTTACCTGAGCGCGGGCTTGGAACATTTACTGTCGGTGGGCCAATCCGCAGTAAATTTAGTAGGCGTCCCCTACCGGGACACACACCTTTTGGAGGAGTTTCTGTACCGGCTGGACATTATCTTATTTGATGGCCCGATCCGTTACTTCCCCGTAAAAGAGACTCCCTTCAAAAAATGGATGAATGCCGGCAGCATCCATATCCACGGGGCTGAGGACAGCTTTGTAGAAATCGGTACAGGCAACCAAACCGAAGTTATTCAACTAAAAGACGCCACTTTTTTGGAAGTAGACGAGGGGCATATTACGTTTAAGAGCAAGGGATTGTTTTGGGTGGGCGAATTTGTTGGGTCAACCCAATAGGGGCTTCTGTCCCCGCACCATTCGGTCTTTTCCTTGCATGTCCCTTTTGATTTCCACTTTCTCCAATCCGGTCTCCAGAAATAGCTGCCGGGTCTCCTCTCCAAAAGATTCATTGATTTCCACGTACAACATTCCCCCTGGAACGAGGGAATCCATAGCCTTCGACGTTATGGCGGCATAAAATAAAAGTGGAGCATGATCTGGAACAAAAAGTGCCAGATGAGGCTCGTGGTCCAGAACATGCGGAAGGATGGAGGTTGCCTCGCGCTGGGTTACGTAGGGTGGATTGCTGACGATAATATCCCAGCCGCCCGGAGGCAAGGCGTCATTCAATACATCCAATTGATGAAAAGCCATTGCCACATGGTGCCGCTGGGCGTTTTTCTTGGCCACGCCAAGTGCATGTTCGCTAATGTCCAATGCGTGAACCGACGGATGCTGAAGTTCCAACGCAAGGGTGATGGGAATGCAACCGGATCCGGTACCGATATCCAATACCCGTAACCGGGATTGCGGATGGGCTTGGATAATCCAGTGAACCAATTCTTCAGTTTCTCTTCTGGGAATTAGCACATTGGAATCTACCAGAAACGTCCTGCCGTAAAAAAGTGCTTCACCGAGTACGTACTGGATAGGAACACCAGCCAAAACCTGTTCCAAGGCTTCGCTGTAGGCAAGCGGCACTTCGGAAATCGGCCGATCCAGCAGGATATCCACCCTGCTTAAGCCCATGAAATGCTCGATTAACCAGCAAACGATGGTCTCTGCCTCTTCTTTAACATAGTGCCGCAGTAAGCTGTTGCGACCGGACAAAAATAAGGATCTGACAAATTGCTGGCTCATGGAGTCAATACGAAGGTTGTTTGGGGCAACGATTGATGAGAAAGTAGAAATAAACGGCACCGATCGAATAGCATACCACGTCCCATATATCCCGGGTATAGCGACCGGAAAACATGGGTAGCAAAACCTCGAAAATAAAACTGATATAAGCGACCCCCACAATTATCTGAAGCGTCGAAAAAGAAAACAATTCACCTTGGGGATGAATCCATCGAAACACCTGCAAGCTGATCCCTAAAATAACCGGCATCGCCAAAAGATCATCCAGATAACTATGAACAAACGGAATGAAAATGCCCTGTATTTTTTCCAGGTATTGATTGGCCCAAAACAGCAGGCAGGGGGCGATAAAATAGGGGTTTTTCCAAACTTGCATCACCCGGGAAGAACAGCGATCAACCAAGCGATGAACGTGATGATGGAGATGTAAATGGTGTAGAAAAAATTTCCCACTTTCTTTGCTCCTTTCATAAACCCGCTGTCGGTATCTTTGATATAAAAAATCCAGTTTTCGCGGTTTGCCTTTTCCTGAGCCAGCCGTTTTTCGTGATAATGAAGATCCGCACCCCCCAGCTGATGGCCGCAGTGCTCACAGGTATCATTTATATCTTGGTTCCATTTTGACCAAGCGTTACAGTGTGGACATTTTTTTTCTCCCATACCTCACAAAGGTACCAAATTCCTGCCAAAGTGGCCACAGGCCTCCGCCGAGCCAGGAAAAAACAGGATCGGGCGTTAGCCGCTGGTAATTCCGTATATTTGTCCCCTTACTTGAACTATGTACTCATGAAGCTCCATCAAAACACCGTACAGGGGGTAATCGATTCCTTGGACGTTATCTTTCACCAAAACGGATATGCCGACAAGGTTATCGAGCGAACGCTTAAATCCCATCCAAAATGGGGAGCGAGGGACCGTGGGTTTGTAGCGGAAACGGTGTATGAGATGGTTCGTTGGTGGCGGTTGATACAGGCATTGAGCCCAAGCCAGGACCTGTACAAAATGCTTGGCACCTATCTCCTTTGGAAAGGGCAAAACCTTCCCGATTGGAAGGAATTCAAAACATTGGACGCAAAGCTTGTCAAGCGAAGGTTGGAAAAAATCGAAAAAAGGGCGATACTTGAATCCATTCCTGACTGGATGGATGAGCTCGGCGAATCGGCGCTTGGTTCCAAATGGGATGCCGAGATTGCCGCGCTGAATGAACCTGCGGCGGTGGTTCTTCGTGCAAATTCGTTGAAGACCTCCGTTCGGGAACTAGCTGAGAAACTCCAGGCTGATGGAATCCAAAGCCAGGTTCCAAATGGGTACCCGGACGCCTTGGTGCTGGCCCAGCGCCAGAATATTTTTCGATCTGCCCATTTCAAGGAAGGCCTTTTTGAAGTCCAGGATGCGTCCTCCCAATTGGTCGCGCGGGCACTGGACGTAGCTCCAGGCATGCGGATAGTGGATGCCTGTGCCGGTGCCGGTGGCAAATCACTGCACTTGGCCGCCCTGATGGAGAACAAAGGACGCATCCTTAGCATGGATGTATTGGACTATAAGCTGAAAAACACCAAACTCAGGGCGCGCCGTGCGGGCGTGTCAATAATAGAAACCCGCGTAATAGAAAGCAATAAAACCATCAAGAGGCTGCGAAACTCGGCAGACCGCCTCCTGTTGGATGCGCCCTGTTCGGGAATGGGTGTGCTCAAACGAAACCCCGATACCAAGTGGAAACTAAGCATGGACGAAATAGAGCGGGTCAAGATCATTCAGCAGGAAATCCTTCAGGGGTATACCACTATGCTTAAACCTGGAGGTAGGGCCGTGTATGCCACCTGCAGCATTTTGCCCGATGAAAACGAAAAGCAAGTGGAACGATTTCTATCTTCGGAGGTGGGCCGTTCCTTTCGACTTATCGAAGATCAAAAAATACTGGCCCACGAGTGTGGTTTTGATGGTTTTTACATTGCCCAACTGGAAAAAACCAGCTAGAAACAGTAAAGGTCTGCGAAGAATTTGTGTGCGGATGCTCCTAGGTAATTTCAAAAAATACTGAACTGCCAAAGAAAATTTCTGAAAGGGATCACATTTTTCCTACCTGTGATAGAAATTTTCAAATGGAATTGATTTACATGTAAAAAACGTAGTATCTTTGACGGGCAAATACGGATCCCTAACGAATTTGCCATGAACAAAAATTCCGATAAATTTCTCTTTGAAGCACTCACCTACGACGACGTGCTTCTGGTGCCTGGTTATTCAGAGGTTCTCCCCCGACAAACAGACACTTCCTCCTACCTCACCAAAAATATCAAGTTAGAGATTCCGTTGGTTTCTGCGGCCATGGATACGGTTACAGAGGCTGAGCTAGCCATCGCCATTGCGCTCGAAGGTGGACTAGGTTTTATCCACAAAAACATGTCCATCGAGAAGCAGGCGGCACAGGTCCGCAAAGTGAAACGCTCCCAAAGTGGTATGATTCTGGACCCAATAACCCTGGACATCGATGCCAAAGTGCGGGACGCGGAGCACTTTATGCGGGAATACAACATAGGAGGCATCCCGGTGGTCGACAAGGACCGTTATTTAAAAGGGATCATCACCAACAGGGATCTGCGGTTTATCAAAGACTCCAACCGGGACATTCGGGAGATCATGACCACCCATAACCTGATCACTGCCAAAGCGGGGATTTCCCTGGAGCAGGCAGAGGAGGTTTTACAGGAATTCAAAATAGAGAAGCTTCCCATCGTAGATGAAGAGGGGCGGTTGACCGGACTGATAACCTACAAGGACATCCTTAAGCGGAAGGACAAACCCCACGCCTGTAAGGATGAATTCGGACGTCTACGGGTAGGTGCAGCGGTGGGCGTGACGGCTGACTTGGTCGAACGAGTAGAAGCATTGAAAGTGGCCGGTGTGGACGTTGTGTCCATCGATACGGCACATGGCCATTCCAAGGGAGTGATCGATGCATGCAAACGCATCAAGGCCGCATTTCCCGATCTGGATGTCATCGTGGGAAACATCGCCACGCCTGAGGCAGCCTTGGCACTGGCAGAGGCTGGCGCTGACGCGGTAAAAGTCGGCGTAGGGCCCGGAAGTATTTGTACTACCCGCGTTATAGCGGGGGTAGGGGTACCTCAGCTATCCGCCGTATACGAATGTGCGGAAGCGTTGAAAGGTACAGAAGTAGGTGTAATTGCGGACGGCGGGATCCGGTATTCAGGGGACTTGGTGAAGGCTATCGCCGCGGGCGCAAGCTCGGTTATGGTGGGCTCTATCCTAGCGGGGACAGAAGAGGCACCGGGAGAAATCATCATCTACGAAGGCAGAAAATTCAAATCATACCGTGGCATGGGATCCCTGGAGGCCATGGAATCGGGATCCAAAGACCGGTATTTTCAGGATGCAGAGGACAATATCAAAAAACTGGTACCAGAAGGCATCGTAGGACGCGTGGCATTTAAAGGATTGGTTTCGGAAGTGCTTTACCAATTGGTAGGCGGTCTTCAAGCGGGCATGGGATACTGTGGCACCGCCACCATCGCCGACCTCCAGAAAAATGGAAAATTTGTAAAAATTACCACTGCCGGTGTGCGTGAATCGCATCCACATGATGTGAACATCACCCGGGAAGCTCCCAATTACAGCGCAAAAATGTAGGGTGTACAAACCCTCGGATTTGATAAAAAAAGAAGCCTTTGGAATTCCCCGGAGGCTTTTTTGTTAACATACTAATGTAAAGGTTTTACCGTTTTGTAACCTATGGACACTAACCCATCTAGTAAGCTGATTCGCGATGCAGGCAAATTCCCTTGCAAAACCATCCTTGCTGCGTTGGTCTTGGTTCTTGGAACGGTTGCCTGTCAGTCGAACTTCATGCCCAAACCGAAAGGTTTTAACCGAATCGATCTCCCAGACCCTGCCTTCGCGGTGTTGGAAGGAGCTTTCCCCTACTCGTTCGAACATTCCAAGTATGCCCGTGTAGAGCCCGATACCTTTAATCCGAACGAAAAAACTTGGATCAACCTGCATTATCCCGAATGGGAGGCGAGAGTACACCTTACCTACAAGCCGGTAGACGGGCAGCGTTCTACCCTAAAGGCTTATCTGGACGACGCGCTTTCACTTACATCAAAGCACCAAATAAAGGCCTACGGAATCGATGAAATGGTCGTAAGAAACCCCGCGGGCCTTACGGGCTTGGTGGCCGAACTGAGTGGAGAAGTACCGACCCAATTCCAGTTTTTCGTGACCGATTCCACCAGCCACTTTCTGCGAGGTGCTCTGTATTTCAATACTGCTGTTCGGAATGACTCACTTGCACCGATCATTGAATTTATCAAAGCCGACGTGATGCACCTGATCAATACACTGGAATTCGAGAGTCAGCGGCTTTCCCACCTTAGCAAATAAAGACCAAACACGGGTATACCGAACGCCTGTCAATCTATTTTTTTGCATTCCAAAACACCGCTTGGTCGGTGGTCCTGCCCAGTCCGTCATGGGGGCCGTGGAAATAGCCACTTCCTCCGTTATAAGCAGGCACCCACTCCGGCTTATTGCGGAGCATCGCCTCTAACGTCAAAAGTGCCAGCGGCTCTATCGCGTTTATGCTTCCATACAGATGATCGGAACTGGGTATGAACAGGCCGTTGTGAAAGCGGTTTCGGACAATGTTGTCTCCCAGTTGTTCGGCCAGCTTTCGAAGTCCCAGATCCGAGGAATATTTACACAGTTCCAGAACGCCAAACAACACCAAGGGATCCGATTGCGAAGTTTCTAAATGAAGTGAGCGCTTACCGTCGGGTGCACCTAAATCCCCGAGATCAAACCCTTTGGCCATTTGTCGCAGCGTTTCCCACACATCCTCGTCGGAGGTAAGCCGGTAGGCCAACGCATAGGACCAAAAAAGAATAGACGGAACTTCACTGGATCGAAAGGTGGTTCCTGCTTTGCCATAGTATCCGTCCCGCTTGATTACATAACCGGACAGATCGGTTCCATCTGCCCAAATAGGCTTCGCGTGATTCCGCACGGGATCATACCCATACTCAGCCCATGCTTTCATTCCCGCCAATGTCCAATCCAACAGCTGGGTACCGCGGTCTTTCAACCTCTCTGCCATTTGTAGTTGGATAATGGCATTGTGCCCATAAATGGATCCTGGGCTCCGTAACAGATAACCTTCCTTTGCCACTTCACCAAAGTCAGCGGAAAACTGGTTTTCTGCCCTGTCCCCGTAGTTCGAAGTGGTGGGCAATGGCCCCGAAGCAGGGGGATTGTTTTTCCGAATTGGCTTACTGTATTGATATACTCCGAGGTTAGTCTGCGGGTGACGTGCCTCCACATACCGTTTGGCGAGGTGATTGGCCCACTGAAAGGCTCCCTCTTCACCGTTTAACTGATACAGCTCAAACCCGGCATAAATCAGATCTGTGCCTGCATTGATAAAGGTAAGACCATCTCCTTCAAAAAAGGGTGGGCTATCCATGGGTACATGATCCCAAAGCTTGCCCATGGTAGTTTCATATTCCCCATGGCGATTCATGTCCAACGTCTGCCAGTCCAATATATGGGCATTCCAAAATGCCCGGATAAACTTAGTCGTGGCCTCGGGATCTACCTCCCACATCAATTCATAATACGGAAGGGTAAACTTAAACTCATGTCGATACCCTTCTCCCACAAAGCGGCCCGAAGCCAAGTCAAAAAAACGATGCCCGCCCCAGTACATCAGCCCATTTTCGTGCTGTTGGTGCTTGAAGCCATAGGAAATGGCATTAATTGCCGATTGTCTATATCGGTCATCGCCGGTAATTCTGCTTAAGCCTACCAGTGTCCGAAAGAAATTCTGCTGATTGGCGAGGTTGGAGGGAATCCAACGCTCCCCTTCGTGCACCCACTCAACTGGCGCGTAATCCGACACGCTCAGGCCGTCCACCAATAGAGGGCTCTCTTGATCCCTGAAACGATCCGAGGCGTGCGCAAGAACCGTTTCGGCGAATCGTTGTACCGCGGCAATGCGTTCGGAAGAATACCCCCTAGGCTTTCTTTCCTTTGAAGCCTGGAGCTTTAGTCCGAACAAAGCAATAAACAGGAAGACTACCGACACAACGGCAAGTTGGGCGATTCGATGTGACATGGGCTGGTGGGCTAATCAGACAGATTGGTAGTGTGAATAAGTAGCCAGTGAACAGTTGGAGGGTCAATATACAAAAAAAACCAGACCTTCCCAGACTGCTTGATAATTTTTTCCTGTATTCAACAGCGCATCAGTATATTACCGGTGAATTGTCCGCCCTGTAGCTAACAGATTATTCGTGTATCAGGTGTTTGTCATATCCCAGGTGAATCAGATCCTCGTAAGCCCTCCACACCTCCTGCGGTATCTCTTGGTAGGTTTGAAATCCCTTTTCGGGATAAACTTTGATTCGCTGAAGATCGCCTACCATGGCGTTGATCAGCAAGTCTGAGGAGATATCATCATTCGGATAATCTTCCAATGGGATTTGTGGGCTGGTCACCATAACCTCTTTGTCAGGCCAATGGATTTCAAAAGTCGCCAGGATCCTTCGCTCCATAAAGGGTTTCTGCACTAAGATAAAACGGTGAGGATTTAGTCCTTTTTCACTAAAAATAGCCTGGGTATTCCGGAGGTTTTCTCCTGTATTCGTAGACTTGTTCTCGATCAGTACCGCGGATTCCGGCACGCCCATTTGAAACGCCACTTGAGCAAACTTTTCGGCTTCCGTCTCATCCCAAACCCCTTGGGTGAAATTACCGAGACCTCCGGAATACACCAGCAGGGGTGCATATCCCTGTAAATACAGGTTAGCTCCCCGCTCAGCTACCCGGATATCATTGCTGCCCAGAACAAGTATACAGTCTGCCGGACTTAGGGTATGGTTGGTATGGTGATAGTCCCATAATATGCGGGCAAGATTCCAAATCTTGGGCGATAGGTCCTCTAAGGGCAGTTTCATAGGCAGTTGCTCACAATTGATTAGCGAAAGTAAACCCCTCGATCGACAATCGCAATTCGATTGGGTACAAGAGGTTCTGATTAAAAGCATCATCCAAAGGGGGTGCCTTTCTGTTTTTGGCCAAAGTATATAAGGGGAATCAGAACTGAACACCTGACGAACGCTTTTTTCGGTTTTGGTCAGCATTTCCGTAAACACAAACCGGGGCAGTAGAATTCCAACTTATTTATCATGCATTGGGTGGTGCCTTTTTAGTCAGCTATCACAAAACGGCGAAAAGTCCAGTTCGAATCTTTACCGAAGATCTGGACAACATGCTCATTTGGGAGGCTTCACGCAGGATCACCTATACCAAGGAGGCCTAGTCACTTGAGGACACGGAAAAGATAGGATAGTGTAAACTCCAACTGCGTAAAATTCAGGTCAAAAATCCGATTTTGGGTCTCCGGACGTCCAAACTCGTAGGAAAACCTAGCTTCACCCTGCAAGGTATGTTTGCCAAAAAGCTTTGAAATGCCCACGCCCCCGGTTAAACCATACATGATTTTCCGGGGATCATCTCCGGGCTGCCCGTAGGTGGGAATGACCAAGTTGCCCTCGCTGACACGGCTGATGTCCCTCACATTTAGCAGATACCCCACATGCGGGCCTAGCTTAAGATGGATTCTGCCGGTATTTCCCAGGTAGAAGTTCGAAAGGATCGGAATTTTAAGGTAATCAAACCGGGTCTCATTTCCTTCGTTTACAGAATCAACCGCCGAGAATCCGGTAGAAAGTAGTTGAAACTCTATCTGTCCGCCAGCATTTTTTTCAAAAAATTGCTCTATCACAAAGGAATGGGTCTGGGCAGTGAAGCCCTTTACGCTACGTGGGAAGGATCCCAAGGTGACCCGATAGGAAGCACTGGAGGTAGAATATCCGGTTCGAAATCCAACGCTGGTCTGTCCCAGCACGTGGCCATGGAAACCAACGAGCAGAATAACCACTAATAAAAACCCATGTAGCCGGATCATTCCCATGTGTGTGTCAAAGATAAAAACAGTAACCGGAAAGCCCGGCTACTGCTTCTTCTTTTTAAGTTCATCCAAATCATCCCGGTCCCGGAGCTTCTTGTCATCGACATTCTTATTGAGGAACTCGTTGATCTTGTCAATGGAAAATGAGCTGGAAATCTCCCCAAAGGAATTGATATTCATCTGAAAGCCCTCCAGCTCGGGATTTACCTTTGGAGTTTCCTCCTTTTTCGGTTTCTTGCTCATGTTTATTCTTATTTTTATACGAAGCCAACAGACCTAAGGCAGTTTATACCTTTACCACTAAGGTCTTTAACGCAGATGCGATCCGATTGGCCAGTTCTTCCTTTCCCAAAATCTCAAAAACCTGCATCAAGTCGGGTCCTGCACCCACACCGGTCACCGCCAAGCGTACGGCCTGCATGATCTTGCCCAATTTCACACCGCAGGCTTCCGCTGCCTCATGCAACAGGCTCTTAGCCGTATCCGCGTCCAGATCTCCAGGTAGTTGCTCTACACTTACCTGAAACGCTGACAGTACCTGTACCGCGTCGGTATTCCATTTTTTATCGGCAATCGCCTCGTCGTATACTTCCGGCGCAAAAAGCATAAACCGTCCTTCCTTCCACAAGTCCGCCGGAAACGTAGCGCGCTCCTTCATCAATGCGGCAATTTTTTCAGCCTTCGCTTCTGAGATAACAATCTGCTCCTTGGCCAAATCTGCCAATAGGTAGTTGGCCAGTTCGGTATCGGTCTTCCGCCTCAGGTACTGTTCATTGTACCATTTGGCCTTGTGTATGTCAAATTTAGTGCCCGACTTACCAATGCGCTCGATGCTAAAGGCCTCAACCAATTCCTCCACCGTAAACAACTCCCTGTGATCGCCGGGATTCCAGCCCAGAAAAGCCAGAAAATTCAAAAAAGCATCCGGTAAATACCCCTGCTCCCTAAAACTGTCTGCTACCTGACCGGTAGCAGGGTCAGTCCATGGAAGTGGAAATAATGGAAACCCGTGCTTCTCCGCATCCCGCTTGGATAGTTTCCCGTTGCCATCGGGCTTCAAAAGCAGCGGCAGGTGGGCAAACTCAGGCATGGTATCTTCCCAACCAAAGTATCGGTACAAAAGTACATGCAACGGAGCAGACGGAAGCCACTCCTCTCCACGTATCACGTGCGTAATCTTCATCAGGTGGTCGTCCACGATATTTGCCAAGTGGTAGGTGGGCATGCCGTCTGACTTCATTAGCACCTTGTCATCCAATGTGCTGGAATGCACCATCACCCAGCCTCTGACCTTGTCATGCAGCCTGACTTCTTCCTTACGGGGGATTTTGACACGAATGACGTAGGGATCACCCGATGCCAAGCGCGCTTTTACTTCGTCCGCGGGGAGTGTCAGGGAGTTTTTCATCTGCATACGGGTGATGGAATTGTACTGCGGAGATACTACTCTGGCAGCAGACAAGCGCTCCCGCATGGCCTCAAGTTCCTCAGCCGTATCAAATGCATAATAGGCATGTCCCTTGTCCAGCAAGTCCTGCGCATACTGCATGTACATCTCTTTGCGCTCTGACTGCCGGTAAGGGCCATATTCACCCGGGCTCCATGGGCTTTCATCTGGGCTTATACCCAACCAATCCAATGATTCCTTAATGTATTCTTCCGCTCCCGGTACAAACCTCGTCTGATCTGTGTCCTCGATACGCAGAAGAAACTTTCCACCGGTCTTTCTGGCAAACAGATAATTGTACAATGCCGTCCTTACACCACCAATGTGCAGCGCACCCGTAGGCGAAGGGGCAAATCTTACGCGGACTTCTTTACTCATCTTTTTCGTAAACAGGTTTCAATCAAACAGCAAAGATAAAAAAATTCAGGCGAATCATTGGAGATAGGCCGTAAGTATTGTTTTTCGCTTTGGCGACATGGTTATAGGCTCAAATAGGAATGCATATTACCGGAAAACCCAAAAACAAAACCTTCGGTACGAAAAAATTGTTTTTGAGCGGTAGACTTCCTCCAATGCCTAGAAAAGATTCCACAGATCCGATGACCCCCGAGCTGGTCCGGTTGTTCAAACTATTTGGCGCGGCATCGTTGTTATTGGTCTTGATACTGTCCTTTTTCAACGAGCGAAGAGCGGACAATCGAGGTGATCGTGGGGACTCGAGCATCAGCGATGCCAGCCGGATATACTTCAAGAATGTACGAAGGGCCTATTACGACCTGGAAATACGAAATGATGCCAAAATGGAACTTTATCGCCTTGGAAACCGGGTAAAGGACTCAACGGCCCTCGCCCTAAACAGCGTGCTGATCATCAACAAAGTCAAGGATGCCGCGTACCTCTATTTAGAACCTCAAGGACAACTTAAAGAAGTAAATCCCCTCCCCATTCGGTGGATTAATGCCATGGGTGACACCACCGAAGTTTCGATAATACAGGGCGATCGCGAATCACATTTTTACTTTGTTGAGAAAATTTTTCCCCATTTGGGTGATAAAGTAAAGATAGAGGCCCATACCTGTTCGGATTGGGTTCAAATTTTGGAGAGGGAGGAGGAGTTAGAATCGCTTCGCATCACAATTGCTGACTTCTTCAGGTTATTGGGCAGATAGCACAACGTTTTCGATCAGCCCCAAAACTTTGGACTTATAAAAAACTTCGGTGTAGCCGAAGCTGTTTTAGGCGTATTGTTGAAAAATAACCGGATATTACATCCGCAAAGTAGATGGGCCGACAAACAGAATAACAAATGCAGTAGGCGCAAGCTTTCTGTGCCGATAAGAACAGCTGAATTTCCTTGGGGGTTGTCCTCGATCGATGCCGCCTGTAAATGCAGAATGACAACGTAGTTAGACTTAAAAAACGTAGTTAGACCTAAAAAATGTTACGACCATGACTGATGAATCATCCATTCCGGTATTTGGGATGCCGCTTCGGGGGGCACTGCTGTTGGCCGGTGTTTACAGCTTTATATGGGGGGCGTCTTTTAAGTGGTTTGGGCCAACCGTCCTCGGATGGATGTCTGCGGGGGAACAGCTTGAGAACCTTTCTACCAATGCCTACGGAACGTTTGGTATGCTCATTGGCTTTCTGCTATTTCTAAGTGCCTTTTATCCGTTTAGCTGGGTATACTTGATCTTAGCGGGCATCGTAGGAAAGTTGATCTCGGCCGCTTGGTTTTTGGTGGTCTTTTCTGACGTAATCGCTTGGAACAAACGATCCATTTTTTACTTGATTGCCAACGAGCTAATCTGGCTGATACCTCTCGCCTTCATAGCCTATAAAGCCATTCAGGGACGCAACTACCTGAAAACGCTGGGCCAGTAATAATCGAGTAGGAAGATAGGGATTAGTTCCCTATCTGTCCTC
>NZ_AQHR01000100.1 GCF_000390185.1 Lunatimonas lonarensis
ATCTGGTATCTCTATTCCCCGGGTTGGCACCCGGGGTTATTGATGTTCGACCGCCTTCGGGGTCTTTTTGGGAGATATGAGATGTTAGATTTGAGATACTAGATCCGATTTTCTCCCGATCCAACGGTTCGACGATTCCACAGTTCGACAATACTAACGAGATTGCTTCGTCGCCCACTCCTCGCAATGACGACAAAGGCTATAGAAATTGCTCCATCCCTGACCTCAGATTGCCGCAACCCCGAAGGGGTGCCATGTCTATAGAAAAACAAATCAACCACACCACCCCCGTTTTGGCCAGCAGAAATGTCCATCGTGCCGACCAATTACCGCCAAAACCAGGGAATGTTTGATTTGCAAGCCAATTTCAACCTGTTTGGAGACGTAAGATTTAAGACGCAAGACGTAAGACACGCCAAAGCAAACTCCAGGAGTTTAGATGTTAGATATGAGATAGTAGATCCGATTTTCTCCCGATCCAACGGTTCGACGATTCGACATTACGAATGAGATTGCTTCGTCGCCCACTCCTCGCAATGACGACAACGGCTCCGTCATTGCGAGGCTTGGAGATTAGTGACAAAAAGAGGAATAGCGGCAAACCACAAAAACCAACATTAAAGCTGTCTACTGGCCTCAAGCCGAAGCAATCTCTTTTGCAGACGTAAGATTGGAGACGCAAGACGTAAGATCGATTTTCTCCCGATCCAACGATTCGACGGTAATAAGGAGATATGAGAAGTTAGATTTGAGATAGTAGATCTGATTTTCTCTCGATCCAACGGTTCAACAAAAAACGAGTCGACAAACCGATGGCGCGCCTCGGAACCGCTTCCACCCGGCATCCATGGGTTTTGGC
>NZ_AQHR01000101.1 GCF_000390185.1 Lunatimonas lonarensis
GAGAGGACAGATAGGGAACTAATCCCTATCTTCCTACTCGATTAAATAGGTATTATGTTTTCGGTTTAAATACGTATTTTTAACACGTAACCTATTAAACCCATTATCATGACCTACTACACATCCTTAATAAAGGTCTCGGTTTGCGCTGTGGCTTTGTTTGTTTTTTCTGTCGGCGCACTGCATGCGCAAGACGGCACCATTTATCCACTTGATAATCCGGAGGAACCTAACGCCATTCCGTTGGGTACAGGCGGGGTAGAAAACCAACCCGCTCAGGAAACCTGGTTTCGCCAATGGGGAGATCCCATGGCGCGCAATATCACCCAGGCTACCCTGACGCCCTTTTTGCCTGACCCAGAAAAGGCCAATGGAGCTGCTGTCATTGTAGCGCCTGGAGGTGGTTACCGATGGTTGTCCATGGGCAACGAAGGTTGGGAAGTAGCGGAGGCACTAAGAGAGCAGGGGATTGCGGCTTTTGTGCTGAAATACCGCTTGTTTCCTACTCCGGAATCATTGGATGAGTTCTCGGACTGGATGAACAGGCCGCGCACTCCGGCCTCTCCGCCCAGTGGATCCGGAACCTCGGCTGCTACTCCACCTCCTGCCCCTCAGATTGATCTTTCCAATCAGCTTGCAGATGCTGAAGCTGCCTATAAAATGATCATTGACCGTGCAGAAGAATGGGGTGTGGATACTGATCGTATTGGAATGATCGGATTCTCTGCCGGTGCGGGCTTGACCATGCACGCTACCTTGCACTCCAAAACCATGAAGCTGGCCTTTATAGGCCCCATATATGGCGGCATGGGGCCGGTGGAAGTGCCCGAAAATGCACCTCCCATGTTCAACGTGATAGCCACGGATGATTTTCTTTTTAGGGGGCAGTTTGGTATCATCGACTCTTGGTATAAAGCTGGTATTCCGGTGGAATTCCACCTCTATCAGAATGGAGGCCATGGATTTGGCTTAGGTAATCCCGGACGCACCAGCAACCGATGGTTTGATGCCTTCATGCATTGGGTCGATGTAAATGGGTTCCTTTCTCCCAAGAACTAACCTAACCAATATATTCGGGAGAAAACAGGGCTTCGGCCCTTTTTTTTGCCTTTGAACGGAAGGTTTTATGGTTGGAGGATTGGGACTTTGGTGTATCCGGGCCTTTCAGTCCAAATTTGCTAGGGCGAAGGAAATGTGAAAAAGAGGTAATCCCAGGTGCCCGGCATTTGCCACGGAGCCGTTTGTTGGTACAATTCAAGAAGCAAGTGTCTTGCAGAGCAGATCGCGAAATGAGGGGTAAAAAATCTGGTGTTTTTAAGTGCTGTTTTTTTTTGTTGATGGTGGGTTTTCGAAGGCAAAGAGGATCCACGTCTTTCTGGAATGTAGTCTTATTGTTAATTTTTTTGGTATTATTTCAATTAAACGCATAAAATCGATAGCTTTCATGCCAAAAGAGAAATGGGACGTTAAATAAAGCATGAAAAAGGGAGAATTGGTTGCCTTCAACGGCCCAGGTCAAAAACTGGAGCTTCGTCACGAATCAGTTAGAGACCTTAAGCCGTCCGAAATATTGGTTAAGAACGAGTATACAACCATCTGCGGGAGTGACTTGCATACGTACACGGGTGCGAGAAGAGAGCCCTGCCCCGCGGTGTTGGGACATGAGATCGTTGGTACTGTTGTCGAAATAGAGAAGCATCATCCAGGGAGAGATTATATTGGCCAAAAAATTGGGCCGGGAGATGTTGTTACCTGGACCATATTTTCGAGTGATTTGGACTCCCCGATGGCCGCAAGAGGGATACCGCAAAAAGGAGAGAATTTATTCAAATACGGACATGCCCAGATCACTTCTTCCGAGAAGTTTCATGGGGGACTTGCAGAATACTGCATCCTTCGGCCGGGAACCGGTATATTAAAGTTGCCATCTGATCTCCCTGTTCCGGTTGCGGCGACCCTGAACTGTTCGATTGCCACAGCTGCCGGGGCACTTCGGCTTGCTGGTACGGTTAGGGGAAAGCGGGTAATGATTTTTGGAGCCGGGATGCTTGGGATTACTTGTGCAGCTATGTGCAGGGATGGAAATGCAGCTTGGGTGGGAATTGCTGACTACGCTGAACAACGATTGGAAAAGGCGGTGGCATTTGGTGCGGATCATGTGGTGAATTTAAATGTGGATCGGATTGTAGACACAGTCAGGGATAGGTTTGGCAGCAGCGGAGTGGACGTCGTGATCGACATGAGTGGGGCACCGGACGCTATGGAGGCGGGCATGGAAATTTTGGGAATTGGGGGAGTATCGGTGTGGGTAGGAGCTGTTTTTAAAACCCGAAAAGTTCAGATCGATCCAGAAAATTTGATCCGGAAACTTATTACAATCAAGGGGTTGCATAATTATAACTTCGAAGATTTCGTAGATGGGTATAAGTTCATTACCCGTAATTGGCCCATTTTCCCTTTCAATTCAATCGTTGAGAAAGAGTTTGATCTTGTTCACGCTGAGGATGCATTCGAATATGCCCTTCGCGAAAAGCCATTAAGGGTAGGTATTCGGATAAATTAATTTAAATCAAATTGCAAGAAGCAGGAATTTTCAGAAGGGCGCAATGGCGAATGCTGTTGATTACGATGTTCTGCTATCTGTTTTTTTATACTGGAAGGCATAATTTTGGATGGGCATCCAAGGATCTGGCGGGCGATTTGGGAATATCCTACGCATTGATTGGCTGGATCAGCGCGGGGATGTTATTTGGGTATGCCTTCGGACAACTTGTCAATGGAAATTTAGCAGATAGATTCAGTCCCAGAGCGATGATTCTTTTGGGAGGGGTTCTTTCCGTGATGGCAAACGTTGCCATAAGTTTCAGTAGCGACTACCTTGCGATTTTGGTTTTGTGGACGCTCAACGGGTATTTCCAGTCCCTGGCTTGGGCTCCGGGAAGTAGATTGATATCCAATTGGTGGAGGCCTGAGGAGCGGGGCAAGGCATTTGGATTGTACACAATGGCTGCCGGCAGCTCCTCTGTGGTCACATTTTTAGTTTCTATCGTCATACTGAATAATGGGGTAGAATGGCCGTACCTGTTCCGTCTACCGGTGCTTTTCCTGTTATTTGCGGTACTTCTATTTTACCTGGTGGCTCGGGATAAGCCCTCTGAATTGGGGTTTTCCGATTTGTATCGTACAAAGCAGCCAAATGGAATAGATTCATGGACGACGCGTTATAGTGCCGTTTTCCAAAACAAAAAATTTATGATCGCATCCGTGTCCCTTGGCTTTGAAAGTATGGCAAGGTATGGACTGATAGTTTGGGTACCGCTGTATTTTTTGGGCAGCTCCGATGGGAAGTTTGAAAACCTGTGGGGAAGTTTGTTTTTGCCCATTGGCATGGCGGTTGGAGCGCTATCTTTCGGGTTTATTTCGGATTCTCTCTTTAAAGGGAATCGACACCGGTCCATTTTTTTGGGCATGGCCGTTGCCGCTCTCGTTTTGGTAGGGATTTACGTTGCTCCGGCGGATAATTGGCCATTAGGTGCGCTGCTGATGTTTTTGGCCGGATTTTTTGTATACGGGCCACAGGCCAATTTTTGGCCTCTAAGCCCTGACATGCTGGGTGATAGATTGGTAGGTACAGGGGTAGGGGTAATGAATACATTTGCGTATCTTTTTGCAGCCTTGGGAGAACCTCTACTGGGAAAAGTCATTGACTTGACGGACAGTGCTTCTGTTTTTGTTGCACTTGCCTGTATCTGCACGCTATCGGCTGCAACAATTCTGGTAAGTGAGAGGTGGCCTAGCATTACGGGAAAGTCTGAATAGTCGGTATGAGGGGTGAAAACCGAATCGCCTAGGCTCTTTTTTGGTGTTTTTTCCTGATTCGAAACAGGTTTTAGTATTGGCAGGGTTAGCCGATTTCAGCAGCCATCGATTTTTTCTGAAAAAAATTTCCGGGTAAGTTTTAAAACATATTTGCAACAATGATGCAAAAGTAATAATATTGCAAAAAGTTTTTGAACAACCTACTAATAGTTGACCTATGAGAATTATTAATCTGTTTTTTGTTTTTGGACTGGTACTCCTAGTCATGTCTTGCCAGGATACGGTAGATCCAATCTATGAAGAGGAAGAATCGTATGCAGACCTCGAAAGTGAGTGGATTCGTATCACCGCCTGGGACGAGAATGGCAAAATCCTACTAATCGACCCGGTAAAAAATAGTGTCTCGAGTCCTTCAGTTTCACCGTTTGTGCAAGGTGCAGCCAATTATCTGTCGACTTCAGGTAGATACGTGGTGTCTGTAGAAAGGCAGCAAGGAAGTGTCCGTTTTTTTGATACCGGCGTGGAGAACCACGGAGACCATGGTCACCTCCATACGCCCAGGTGGCTTTCCGCAATCGCACAGGTTCCGCTTCCAACCCACTTCTCCGCTACCCACGGACGAATTGTAATTTTCAATGATGGGGATGGCAGTGTTCTTTTCGCAAGGGAAGCAACTATGGAGACTCCTACCTTTCAGCCTGGGCTGCTTTCGGATCTAGGCAATGGTGTTCACCACGGTGCAGCTACCTGGGTATTAGGCGATAAATATGCGGTGACGTACAAGGACGAGTCCGTACCGGGCGCGCTGCCACAATACGTCAAACTCGTCAATGCACAGGGTCAAATAGTAGCCGAAAACCCAAATGCACGTGTGACAGGCATCCATGGCGATGCTTCGAATGGGAGGCATGCCGTATTTGGAGCTACTGAAGGGGCTTTGGTGGTGAGCCAATCCAATGAGATCAAATTGATCCCTAACCCATCGACTCTTGCCCCTACATCCGGAAACTGGATGGGGACAATAAAGACCCATGATGCACTGGATGTTTTTTATGGCTATGCCAGAAACCACGGTATTTTTGAAATCAATCCATCTACAAACACCATTCGCCAGTTGGTGAATGCCCCCAACCTAAAGAGTTATTTCCTAAGTGCTGAAGGAGGGTACCTGGTCGTTCAAACTGCGGATGACCATGTAAAGGTTTTCGATACGACGACAGGATCCGAAATAAAAGGGAAAAGTATAAGCAGTGCCGATGATCCAAATGGTGCCGTACTTCGTAAGGAAAGGACAGCGCTGGAAACCTACCGGGTGCTTGCTGAACCCAGTCCGGTGTTGGCTGCTTCGGAAAAGTACCTATATGTATTGAAGCCAAACAGGATCACCATACAGGTATTGGATATAAAGACGTTGGAAGAGGTTTCCAACATCCAGCTTGAGGCCACTGTCCACAATATGATGCGTGTAGGATTTTAGGTGTTTTCAATTTTTTCTTTCCAACTTACTGCGGGGGCTGGGCTTGCCCCGCTTCCCCGCAGGTTTTTTGACGCAGAGGGAAAGGCGGCTTGCAGAAAGCTGTTTATGTCGATTATCGTCTGGTACTTAAAAAGCCAGAACCTTTTCTGGAGATTTATCCATACCTTTGTTCCTTCGAGTTCTTTATTTGTTTCTCAATCAACCGAGACTGGTTGTACCTAGCGGTACATTAAAAGGGAATCGTGTGTAAATCACGAACTGTCGCGCAACTGTAAGTAACATCCAAAGGCTATTGCCCTTGTGTTCCACTGTCCTGATCGAAATCAGGATGGGAAGGACGGCAAAAGCTGTTACAAGTCAGGAGACCTGCCTTTCTCGAATTGACGGTGCTTTCGCGGTTTGAAGTGGTCGTCAGGTATGATTTTTCGGGTATTTCCGCTTTGCGGCGGGGATTCCTGCATTTGAAAATTAGGGAAAAGTATGCTTTTTGCCATTGGACAGGTCTGTCCTCTGCGTACTTTTACCACTACCTGCATGCCTACTTTATTCCATCCTAGCCCAAGGGAGCAGTAGGAGCTTTTAACAGATTACTTTCAACTAAACCGTTAAAGCAACATGCAAACGCACAACCTCGGCTATCCGCGTATTGGTAGCCGGCGCGAATTGAAAAAGGCCTGCGAAAAATACTGGTCAGGCCAGATTTCCCGGCAGGAGCTCTTTAATCAAGGGTACGCTATTAAGGCCGACAATTGGCGCCTCCAGCAGCGTGCTGGGATCGACTGGGTGCCATCCAATGACTTTTCTTACTATGACCAGGTGCTAGACCATTGTCTCATGGTTGGAGCTATCCCTGATCGGTATCATGCTATTTTGGTGGAGAAGAAAAAGCACGAATTAGACCTTTATTTTGCCATGGCGAGAGGGTATCAGCGCGACGGTTTGGATGTCAAGGCGATGGAAATGACCAAGTGGTTTGATACCAACTATCACTACATCGTTCCGGAGTTCCATAAAAACCAACAGTTCGAGCTTTTTTCCGAAAAAGTAATACATGAGTTTGAGGAGGCGAAAGTGCAGGGTATCCTCACAAAGCCGGTACTTTTGGCCCCGGTGTCTTTTCTTCTACTCGGGAAAGAAAAAGTTGCAGGCTTCGATCGCATTGATCTGCTGGATAACCTATTGCCCGTATACCTTAAAGTTCTCGAAAAGCTGGTAGGTTACGGAGCCGAATGGGTTCAGTTTGACGAGCCTTTTCTGGCACTAAGCCTTAGTGATAAGGAACAGACCGCCATGAGAAGAACCTATTCCGTCATTAAAAAGGCTTTCCCGCACCTGAAGACAATGGTTGCCACCTATTTTGGTGGGTTGGATGCGCATCTTGGTTTGGCTGCGGAGTTACCGGTATGTGCACTGCATTTGGATCTAGTTCGGGCGCCTCATCAGCTAGGCTCGTTGCTGGAATTGGTACGTCCAAAGATGAGCTTATCGTTAGGGTTGGTAGATGGTAGAAATGTATGGAGGAATGATCTTCAGGCATCGTTGGATTTGATTCGTCTCGCTGTCAATAAACTTGGTTCCGATCGGGTGTGGGTCGCTCCTTCCTGTTCACTGCTGCATGTTCCCTGTGATCTGGAGCTGGAGAGCGGGCTTGACGCCGAAATTAAGGGGTGGTTGGCCTTTGCAAAGCAAAAGATCGAAGAGGTTGTGTTGCTTCAGCGAATTGGGAACCACACTCGCCAAGACCGGGTTGACCTGAAGGATACCCCATGGCTTGGACAAACCCTCGAACAGAACCGACAATACCTAACAAGTCGAAATACTTCGACCCGTATCCATAACGAAGCGGTGAAGACGGCCTTGGCCTCGGTACTGCCGAGTCACTCACAGCGGAGCAGTCCGTACGCTGAGCGGCACAAGCTGCAGACTGAAGCTCTTGCGTTGCCACTTTTTCCCACCACCACGATTGGATCCTTTCCGCAGACAAAGGAAGTGCGGCAGTGGAGGGCAAGGTATAAGAAAGGCGAGCTAAGCCTTGCTGCCTATGAGAACCTTCTTAAAGCGGAAACCGAGCGTTGCGTACGTTGGCAAGATGATTTGGGTTTGGATGTACTGGTGCATGGGGAGTTTGAGCGTAATGATATGGTGGAGTATTTTGGCGAACAGCTGGAAGGTTTTGCATTTACGACCAATGGTTGGGTGCAGAGTTATGGTAGCCGGTGCGTCAAGCCACCGATTATCTATGGGGACGTGAGCCGAAAGCATCCCATGACAGTAGATTGGACGGTGTTTGCACAGTCGCTAACCCGACGACCAATGAAGGGTATGCTGACTGGGCCAATTACCATACTTCAATGGTCCTTTGTACGAAATGATCAGCCAAGGAAGGATACCTGTTTTCAGATTGCCTTAGCCATTCGGGAAGAGGTAAGGGATCTGGAGCAAGCTGGAATTCGGGTCATACAAATAGATGAGCCCGCCTTACGGGAAGGTCTCCCGCTCAAAACCTCCGAATGGCCGGACTATTTGGATTGGGCGGTGACAGCTTTTAGGTTGTCGGCTTCTGTTGTCGGAGACCATACCCAAATTCACACACACATGTGCTATTCGGAATTTAACGACATCATATCCCATATTGCGGCGATGGACGCAGATGTGATTACCATTGAATGTTCCCGATCGCAGATGGAGCTGTTGGATGCCTTTGCTGCCTTCGAGTACCCCAATGAGATTGGCCCGGGGGTATACGATATCCATGCTCCTCGGATCCCGTCTTCTGAGGAAATGATCGAGCTGATGGAGAAAGCGATACGTGTCGTCCCAAAAGAGCGCCTTTGGGTTAACCCAGACTGTGGTCTTAAAACCCGCGGATGGGAGGAAACCCAACGAGCATTGGAGGAGATGGTGAAAGCCGCCGATGGACTCAGGGCCAAATTTGCACGTAAGGCAGACATGTAAAAAAAGCGCTAAAAGAAACCGGTGGAATTCTAAACAAAATTTGCCGGGATAAGTTACCAAACAAGATTGGGGTAGCTCGGAAGGGCTACTCCAATCTATCCCCTTCGTGAAGTATGCGAAGATACAAGGAATTTACACACATGATCATAAAGAAGAAAATCGAATACGGAACGTCTCCGCTGTTTTGTTGGGACGTGTTTGCTTGTGATACCCTCGAGTTACGCACTACACTCAAAAAGTCGCAAGATGTACAGGAACTGAAATTTTTGGCCGAGAAAAAAGGCTGGGAATTTGACTGGGAGCGTCTTTTCGATTACAGCTATCAGACCATTGTTTTGACGGGAGTTGATAATCGTATCCTGTGGGTAGGGGATGGTTTTCACGAAATGACCGGATACCCCAAAGTATACGCTTTGGGCAAAAGTCCGCAATTTCTGCAAGGGCCTGGGACAAGAGAGGAGGATAAGGAATCCTTTAAAGAGAAGTTACTTGGGGGAGGGGAGTTTACGCAGCGTATCCTAAACTACCGAAAGGATCGGTCTGAGTATATTTGCGAAGTGACGGTACTTCCCATAATGGGAGTTGACCAATCGACCGCCGCCTTTTTGGCGTTGGAGTCGGAGGTTTTTTAAGGAGGTTTAATCTACGAAAGCAGCAAAGCACATCCCGGCATCCGGTAGTTAAGAGATTGCCATGGCCCTATCCGAGGGGACTTCAACAGACATCAAATGGGGACGCCGGCCCGGCTCGGGAGGAGAAGGAAAAGGTAGTGTGCCACTGAATGTATAATCTGCTTGTAATCAACAAACCAATTTACTAAAAAACCAAGATGGCAAGATTGGTTAACTATTTTTAAGATCGGTTAACTATTCTTAAATAGTACCGACGAGCTTTTTGACCTAATTTTATAGCATGAAGTTCATGGTGTTAAGATGCATTTGGGTGGTGGCATTTGCTGCATGTTCACGGTCAAATAATAACCCAAGTGGTTTTGAAAATCCCTCGATTTCCATTGTAGACTCCATTCGAGTGGACTACCTGGGAAACCTTTATGTAATGGACTATGATCCGTCCTCCCAGCTGTACCTTAGTAGAAACAACGGCACCGATGAAATCGTCCTGTTCGACGATTCCGGAACAATAAAGGAGCGGTTTGCCTTTCAGCAAGACGGCCCGCATGCGGTAACCTCTGCAAATGGTTTTCGCTTAGCGCTCATAGAGGGAAAAGTCGTTGCCATGGACCATCAAAGGGGCATCCTGTTTTTCAACCAGCATGGAGCGATTCAAAAACGGATTGCGTTGCCAGGGGAACATTTTTTTTCTGGCCGGGACGAGTTTACCCTTTCATCCGTTAGGTGATAAACTGGCTTATGCACGGCCAGAACGTGGTGGAATCGATTGGGAAAATCCAGCCAGTATTTTTAAGGGAATATATTCAAGCCCTCTATTGGAAGTGTTGGATACGCTGTCCGGAACTGTTAGGCGAACCATGGCATTTCCTCCCAATACCGTTTACGAAGATGGGAATTATTATCACCTGACATTTCCGATAATCGTGAAAAATGGAAAGGAATGGATCCTGTCCTTGATGGCTGAAAGAAAATACCATGTCTATCTCGAAAATGGCAACGAACTGGAATACAACAGAACCGTGGATTTGGATTTAGCCGATGCTGTTGACATAAGAGGGGCACCCAACTTTGACCAAATGTATGAGGCAAACCAATTCAATATATTTGGTCGGTTCCATGAAATGTATGCATATAACGGGATGATCTTCGTAGTGTATTCGAAAGGTGTCAAGGAAGAAGTGGCTAGGCAGTATAGCCCTGGCAACATGGAGGAATGGGGTACGTTTATTCATGGAATACCCCGATTCCTAGCAGTTTTTGACCAAGCACACCAGCTGCTCTTCAAGGATATTCCCATGCCTGCCGGTATACATTTAACACCAGTTATCAATAGTAATGGTGAAATTATGGCCATCAAAAACCAAGAACATCGGGGTGTGGAGGAAGACATTGTTACGGTATACAAACTGAAATTGGCAACTAGGTAGAGCACGCGGGCAGTACAATGTTCCTGCTATGCCTATCTTCCTTTACTCCCAGTATCCAAAATACCGTCCCATCCAGTACGCTACCAGAAAATACGTTCCACTGTCTTCGGTAAGCCCACCGTCGCCGCTATCCATAAGTTTAGGGTTGGTATTCCACCTGGAGATATTCCCTTCTTGGCTAGGAATAGCTCGGTCTGCCTGGTCCCGAGGTGTTCGATGTGCCAGATAGTCCTTCCGGAGGTCCCACCGGTGGCTGTTCTCCATGCGCCAGCTGATTAGGTCGATCGGAAATGCATGGATTTCCTCCAAGGCAGTTTGTATATCGGCATCCATCCTTAGCAATGCACTCGCAAACACATTCCAAACCGGCATCCGGTCAGAACGTACGGCTTGCCAAGTCCTTGCCAAACTGGCTTTGTAAACCGGGTAGTCGGGGTGGTCTTCCGGCAGGTACCTAAGCAGGTTGTAATAAGGAAAGAAGTTGAGGATATCGTCCGAATGACTGATGTCAAAGGGGGCCGTAACCTTTGCAAACCGCGCATTTTCCAGGTAGCCATGGGTGTCTACCAAGGTTTGGTAGACCTGTTCATACCGGGGGTTTTGGGTAAACCGATGTGCCGTTTTCAAGAAGGAAAGGATTTGCAGGGAGTTCAGCCCCCGCTCAAACATCCAGTTGGGCGAATGGTTTAGTGAATCTGGATGCCAAATGCCCCAACGGGTGGGCAGGCCGTCGAAATCAATGAGGTGGTAATCATTGTCCAAAATGTGGGTGACGATGCGGTCTATCAGGTTGGCCGCACGATCTTTTCCGGGGTCATCTGCTACCAGATCATGGTATAAGGACACTGAATAGACATGTCCGGTAATTTCATCGCTGCTGGTATCGTCCAGCCACTGCCATTTTCCGTCCGGTGAAGGGTGCCAGACTTTTGGATGAGGCGATCGGGACGGGGTGACGGTATCTTCCGCACGGGCGTAGGATCTGGCGGGATATCCGGAAATACCGCTCACCGTTTCCAGTCTTTCCAATGCCTCGAAGGTTCGGGATGCTTTTTCCTTGGCATCTGGGCTTTTGGTCACAGCGTACCGGTAGCATTGCGCTATCAGGTAGCAGGCGGTCCAAAGCCCGTCGTTGTCCTCATTGTCCATGTAGCTGGTGGAGAGGTCTCCGGGCGTTCGTAGCTTGGATCGGTTGACCAGCCCCAGTCGGTTATGGCGTGCATCGATGATTTTTTCGATAGAGTCGGCCTTGGTCTGTAGCGTCATAGGCTGCCGGCTGATTTCCGAGATGCCGTCGTTCGTGCCAATCCATGTCTTGCCGTTTTCAAGTGATAAAACAGCGGTTACCTCATCACTTGGCAGCCATCGTTTTCCTGCGTAGTAGCGCCAGGTTTCGGTATGGTGAATGGCTCCCTGTTGGGTGCCTAGCCACAGTCCATCTGCTCCTTGGTGGATAAAGGTGGCAGGGCCAAAGGGAAGCCCGTCATTTCCCCTTGCTGCCCAATGGTTTCCATCTTCGGATATTCGACCGATGGCCCATGCGGAGCTGAAATAAATATCTTTGCCATCGTTTTCCGACACCAGGGAATAGTATTTTCTTTCGTGTCCTACCGCCATCATATGCTCATCCATGTCAGTCCACTTGCCTCTTTCTTTCAGCCACAGCCCGTCAAGAGAGGCTACCCAAAGACGTTGACGACTATCCTCGACGATCGAGGTTACGGGGATTTTACGTGACAGCTCTTCCTGTATCCACGTTCCGTCCCAAACATAGACTCCTTGGTTAGTGCCAAGGTAGATCCGGTTGCCTGATGCAGGTTCCAAGCACTGGATTTTCTCTCCGTTCGAAAGGACCGGCAGGATTATCTCTTCTCCGTTAAGTGCGATGAGCTTCTCGGGTGTAGCAATCCAGACCAATCCAGACTCCTTTATCTGCCTACTATGTAGGATGTTGGGAGCTATAAGTAAATGTTGCCATTTCCCCCCTTCCCACGCAAATACACCCTGGCTGGTAACTACCGTTGGTTGATCTTTCACGTGATACAGCCCAATCACTTGCCTGCCCGCTGCATCAGGCAAGGGGATTTCCTTTTTTATGTCTTGCAAGTACTCGCCAGCTGAAAGGCGTTGGGCAACCATGGGATTACCTATTAGCAGAAGGTACACGAAAAGCCAGGTGGCAAAGAGAGAGGGAAGATATGACATGGTACTTGGATTGATTTATCATAGTACCGAGGATTGCTCGGTTGAGGCCACGATTTGTGGAAAAAAGAAGCGCCGATTCCCATCGGCGCCGATTGAAAAGTTTGTTGCAAGGAATTAAAAAATGGTTGCTGTATTAATGACTCAAAAGTAGGGCAATTTTGCGAGGCATTGTTTATCCGTTCGGTTAAGCTTGTTTTATCAATTACACTAGATATTTCAAGGGGATTTAATACAGAAGTAACACAACCATCCTTTCGAAGGGCGGCCACTGACTTCGTTTTTTTTCGTACCTTTGTGGCAAATTCAAAACCATTGAAAGCTAGAACCTTAAAAAAAGATAAAGTCAATATAATCACCATGGGCTGTTCGAAGAACCTGGTTGACTCAGAGGTGCTGTTAAGTCAGCTTCGAGGTAACGGGATAGACGCCCATCATGAGTCCGCCGAACGGGACAATAACATTGTAATTATCAATACCTGCGGTTTTATTGACAACGCCAAGCAAGAGTCTATCAATACGATTCTTGAATATGCCGAAGCCAAGGAGAAAGGACTGATCGATAAAGTATATGTGACTGGCTGCCTTTCGCAGCGCTACAAAGACGATCTGGAAGCGGAAATTCCCCAAGTGGATGCTTTCTTCGGTACCAGGGATCTTCCTGCCATCCTGAAGCGGTTCAAAGCAGATTATAAGCATGAATTGGTTGGTGAGCGGCTGTTAAGCCACTCGGCTCATTACGCCTATATGAAAATATCGGAGGGCTGTGATAGGCCCTGTTCTTTTTGTGCAATTCCTCTCATGCGGGGCGGGCATATCAGCCGCCCGATAGAGGAACTGGTAAAGGAAGCCCGGCACAAGGCCGCCCAAGGAACTAAGGAGTTGTTGTTGATTGCCCAAGACTCTACCTACTATGGATTAGACCTGTACAAGCAACGCCGACTGCCCGATCTGCTAAGATCGCTTTCAGATGTGGAGGGGATTGATTGGATTCGTTTGCATTATGCCTATCCCACAGGCTTCCCGATGGAAATCATGGATGTGATGGCCGAGCGGCCTAATATATGTAAGTACCTCGACATTCCTTTGCAACATGGATCCTCGGAGGTGCTCAAAATCATGCGGAGGGGAACCACTCGTGAAAAGCAGGAAGAGCTGATCCAACGAATTCGGGATAAGGTGCCGGATATAGCCATTCGGACTACACTCATCGCCGGACATCCTGGGGAGTACGAACGGGAGTTTGAGGAAATGGTGGATTTTGTGCAGCGAATGCGGTTCGAAAGATTGGGGGTTTTCACCTATTCACATGAAGAGGACACCCACGCTTATGGAATGGAGGACCATGTTCCGGCTGAGGAGAAACAAGCCCGTGCCAATCATATTATGGATATCCAAGAGCAGATATCCTTTGAGCTTAATCAGGAGAAGGTGGGTAAGACCTACAAGGTGCTCATCGACAAAAAGGAAGGAGGGCATTTTGTGGGGCGAACAGAGTTCGATTCAGTGGATGTTGACAACGAAGTGCTAATCGACGCGGAAAAATACTATTGCCGAGTTGGAGACTTTGTGTCCGCCAAAATTACGGATGCAACTGAGTTTGATCTTTTTGGAGACGTGGTCACCCCCTAAGCAGCTACTGGTTGAACAAATTGGGTCTAGGCGATTTTTGCCTAGACTTTTCTTTTTGTTACCGTTAGGTATAAATTTATGTGTTTAACAACCAAAGCAATCAATGCAGTTAGTAGAAGTCACCACACCGTCCCAGCAAAAGGAGTTTTTACAAATGGCCGTTAGGCTATATAGAAACGAACCCAATTGGATCAGACCCCTCGATAAGGATATTGAAGGTATTTTTGATCCTAACATAAATAAGCTGTACAAATCAGGGGGGAAGGCGGTTCGGTGGCTGCTTTTGGATGATAGGGGAAACACGATCGGGAGAAATGCAGCCTTCGTGAACCCCAAATGGAAGGAAAAGCAACCGACAGGGGGGATGGGTTTTTTTGAGTGCATAGATGATAAGAAGGCCGCTTTTACCCTAATGGATGCCGCAAGAGATTGGTTGAAGGCGCAGGGAATGGAGGCCATGGATGGTCCGGTAAACTTTGGTGAGCGGGATAAATGGTGGGGCTTGCTGGTCGATGGATTTAGTCCTCCAAACTACAATATGCCGTGGAATTTCCCCTATTACCAAGCTTTCTTTGAAGAATATGGATTTCAGATTTACTTTAAACAATACACCTATATGCGATCGGTTCGCGGAGCGGGTTTTGATCCAAAGATGATTGAGCGTTCGAAGGTGATTCTGGCCAACCCTGATTATGAGTTTCGGTACCTAAAAGGAAAGGAGCTTTGGGAGAAGTTTCCCGAATACTTCATGGCCGTCTACAATAAGGCATGGGCAAGGCATATGGGCAAAAGTATCACCGAGCGAGAGGCAAAGCTGATGTTGGCGAAAATGAAGCCAATCATTGACCCCTACCTCATTTATTTCGGCTTTTTTAAAGGTGAGCCTATTTCGTTTTTTATCAATATTCCAGAGATTAATCAGCTTTTCAAACATGTTGACGGCGAATTGAACCTGCTTGGTAAACTCAAGTTTCTGTGGCACAAAACCTTTAACCCTCCCAATAAAATGTTGGGCTTGGTCTTTGGGGTGATCCCGGATTTTCAAGGAAAGGGGGTGGAAAGTGCCATGATCCTTTCTTACAGAGAGTTTCTGGACATAAAAAAGCTGAAGTATGAAACCATCGAAATGAATTGGATAGGGGATTTCAACCCGAAAATGATGCGAGTATGCGAACAGCTACTCGCTGAGATATACAAAACCCATCATACCTATAGGTTCTTATTTGACCGGGAGAAGCCCTTTGAGCGGCACCCTATTTTCACCTAGACGCCGGCATCGATCCCATGGTCAGTGTAAGCGTACCGCCTTGGGTTATTTCACTATGCTTTATACCAAAGCCCCCGACGGTCTTGCCGTTCAGTGTTTTTCGCTGAATATAGTAATGATCGGGTTTGTTGTTTTCCGCAGCGATGGTAAACGTCGCTCCGGGGTAGTAGGCCGGGTTGAGGTGGATGACTGCCTTTTTAAAAAGAGGGCTTCCCAATTCGTACATAGGGTTCTCCTCAGTTCCTCCGTTCATCTGGAAAAGGCCCAGTTTCATCAGAACGGCAAGGGAACCCATCAGCCCCTGGTCTTCATCTCCGTTGTATCCAAGCTCCGGGCTCAACGCACTGAAGGCCTTGTCTACCACCTTTCTGGACCATTTCTGGGTAAGGTCTGGCCTGCCAAGATGGTTAAATATGAAAGCGGTTTGCATGGAAGGCTGGTTACCATAGTTGATTGGAATCCGGCGGTATTCGGGATGGGTCTCTACTGCGTGGGAGGTGCCCGAGGTAAATCCCAATTCCTCTGCCTGTTCAAATTGTTGGTTTAGCTTTTCTGCCGCCTTTATGTTCCCTCCCATCAATTCAGCCAGGCCTTCGAGGTCGTGGGGGACAAACCAAGTGAACTGCGCGGCATTCGATTCCACGTATCCGTTTCCATAATCATACGGGTCGAACGGACTCATCCATTGGCCGTCCTGATCCATTGGCCGTATCCAACCTGATTCCTGGTCATATAGATGCCGATAATTTTTGGATCGCTGTGTAAAGTACGCGGCATCTTCGTTTTTCCCTAAAGCTTTGGCGAGTTGGGCCAGTGTCCAATCTTGATAGCTATACTCCAATGTGAGCCCGGCACCTTGTTGATGAAAGCCGAAATTACCTCTGGGGTTTGGATGGGGCACAAATCCCTTTTCCATGTAATCCTCCACATTACCTCCTTGCATGGAACGGTGTTCATAGCCAGTTCTGCTCATCATACCTCCCGGCAGGTGGTTTTTTTTCAATCCTTCGTAGGCCAGGGCTACATCGAAACCCCGTATGCCTTTTTGGTAGGCTGACACAAAAAACGGTGTTGAAGTGGCCCCTGTCATCACATAGGTGTAATTGCCTCCGGATGGGCCGCGTGGGATCAATCCACCATCTTGAAAGTATTGTAGGAAGCTACTGACGAATTCCTCCATGATCTCCGGGTATACCAAGCTCCACAGTACAGATATAGTCCATTGGGCACCCCAAAAGGAGTCGGAATTGAAATGCCTGAACTTGGGACTGCCCGTCTCATCCAACGGGATCTGACCGACACGAAAACTGTCGCCCGTATTGTCTGGATAGGCACCGTTGGCATCTGATATGGTTCTTCGGCCTTGGAGCGCTTTCCATAGGTCGGTATAGAACCGACGTCGCTGCGTATCGCTTCCTCCGCGAATCTCTATCCGGCTCAGCATGTCATTCCATACAGTTTGGGTTTCCCGGACCACACGGTCGAAATTCCAGTGCGGTAATTCTGTTTCCATGTTGAGCGCGGCGTTTTCACTGCTTGTATAGGAAATGCCCACCTTCATGATTACCGGTTCGTCGCCCCCGTCTTTTAGTTCGACAATTCGGTTAATCGCATTGTCAATCGGCAGGATCTCTTTTATCTCCCTATCAAATTCAACATGGAAAAAAACCTGTATGGGTTTTGGCCTTCGGATAGTAGGAAGATTGGTTACTCTTCCCTTTAGCCGGCGCGGGCCGGTCTGCTCTAGGTGGCCCCCGGCGATTTCACTGGGCCCCAGCATGCCGCCTAGATGAAACAAGATCCCGGCTTTTTTGCCGGTAGGGAAGGTGTACCTGTGGATGCCAACCCGGTGGGTGGCACTTAATTCCGCCCGAATGCCGAATCGGTCCAAAAATAACGAATGATACCCCGGTTCAACGACTTCTTGGTCGTGACTAAATTTCGAGAAGTAATCGTTGACCAATACCTTTTCGTTACCTTCTATGGTGACTGGCATGACAGAAACGCCCGACATCTGCCAAGCATGGATATGGCTGAACCCTTTCACCGTGTCGGTTTCGTACCGATATCCGGTGCCCCAGGCGCCTTCAATTTGGGTGTCTGGACTGAGGTTTACCATGCCAAAAGGTCGGGTAGCCGAACTGAAGAAAAACCAACGTGAATTGGCAGCATCGAGGAGGGGGTACACCAGGTTCACAGGTTCTTCCCCGGTCTCGAGGTCCTCTATCCCTTTCCCGCGTTCACAAGCAACTAGCAAGCTAAATACGGCTACGATGGTGAGTAGGGGTTGCTTCATTACGCCAAAGTTTTTTTCGAAGATCACTTATTCCGAATCTAAAGAGGTGGCCTAGCTGGACGGTCGGCAGAATGGCTTTCACAAGCGCCGTCCGGCAGCGGTTCAATAATTTTAGGTAGACCTCTGTGCATGCCATAGATACTTTTGGCCGAGGCGATCGTCATTGGCCTGAATGCCCTTCTAATAAACGCTCCCTCAGTTTGCCAAGAATCCTGCCTACGTTATTTTTTGGCCAGTGCCAATTGCCAGTTCCAGCTATCTCGAAGGGCATCTTCAAGGCTATGCTTGGGCGTCCAGCCAAGTTTTTCCGAAATTTTGGAAGTATCCGCCCATACTTTTTCCACGTCACCAGGCCTTCTAGGGCCAATCTGGTAATTTAGGGCTTTTCCGCTTACCTTTTCGAATGCTTGAATCACTTCGAGTACCGTATTGCCGTTTCCGGTTCCAACGTTGAACAAGTCATAGAAGCTACCCGGTTTATCAGTCAGGTATTCAAGGGCTTTAAGATGGGCATCGGCCAGATCAAGTACGTGGATATAGTCCCTCACGCAAGTCCCGTCCGGGGTATCGTAATCATTGCCGAAAACGGTCAATTTTTCACGTATCCCCACACCGGTTTGGGTGACAAAGGGAATGAGGTTAGCAGGTACGCCCAGCGGAAGTTCTCCGATCAGTGCTGAAGGATGGGCTCCAATGGGGTTAAAATAGCGGAGAGAAATAATACGTGTTCCCGCTGCGCTTTTGGTAACATCCACAAGGATATCTTCACAAATTTTCTTTGTATTGCCATAGGGGCTTTCCGCGTCTTTTCGGGGGGTGGTTTCCTTTACGGGGAGCTCGTCCGGCTGACCATATACCGTGCAAGAGGAAGAAAAAACAAGGTCTGTGACGCCAAATTCCGCCATGGTCTCCAATAACACAACCAATGACCCGACGTTATTTCGGTAATACTTCAGTGGTACGGCGGTACTTTCTCCCACCGCTTTGTTGGCGGCAAAATGGATGACGCCTTTCAAGGAATGTTCGGTGAAAAGGCGTTTCATCAATGCACGGTCGTTGCAATCCCCTTCATAATAGGGTACCTCTTGGTTGAGAATGGTCTTCAGCCCATTTAAAACCGACTTGTCAGAATTCGAAAAATCATCAACGATGATGGGAAGGTACCCCGCCTCTACCAGGGTAACCGCGGTGTGCGAGCCAATGTAGCCTGCTCCACCTGTGATCAAAATTTTTTCCATTTTCAAATATAAGCTATTCGACGATGTATGGGTATCAGTTTGTGATAAAAGTAGCGAAGATGGAGGGGTAAGTTTTTCTTTTTCAAAAGAATCTCTATCTTTGCCCCTCGAAAGGGGGTGTACCATATGATAGTTGTAAACGTAAAAGAGAACGAATCAATCGAGAAAGCGCTGAAGCGTTTCAAAAAGAAGTTTGACAAAACGGGAGTTATCCGTGAGCTGCGAAGCCGTCAGCATTTTGAAAAACCATCCGTAACCCGTCGCAACGAGGTTATCAAGGCGTCTTACATACAAAGACTGCGGGACGAGGAAGGTAAATAATCCGGAAACTTCGTATTGATAAAAATATTTAGCATATTGGTGATGTAAATTCGCCGATATGCTATTTTCGTTTTTGGCTCATTTGGAATTTGAGAGGCGTGCCAGCGGGCATACCGTTGCCGCTTATCAATATGACCTGGAGCAATTTTCTGATTTTTTGAAGTCCGCGTTTGGAATAGGGGAGCTATCCGATGCAGGCCATGCAGAAATAAGGGCTTGGATGGTTGATCTGATTGAGCAGGGGCTCGCAGCCACCACAGTAAACCGCAAAATCGCCACCCTTAAGTCCTTTTACAAATTTTTGCTTCGTTCCGGTGAGATTGAACGGGATCCTACCTATAAAGTCCGCTCCCTGAAAAAGCCTAAGCGACTACCTGCCTTTGTACAGGAGGCAGCCATGGACAAAGTTCTGGATGAGTTTGATTATTCGGATGATTTTGAAGGGCAGCGGGATCGGATGGTTATGGAGTTTTTATACGGTACCGGCGTCCGCCTTTCTGAATTGATCGGACTCCGGTGGGCTCAAGTTGACATGGTGAAAGGGGAGGTTAAAGTACTGGGAAAGGGAAAAAAATACCGAATAATACCCATCTCGTCTGGAATGAATAAGAATATAATTCGGTATCAAAAACTATTTCAAGAAACGTTTCCGAATGTAACAGAAAGTGACTATTTTATCGTTAGAAACAGTAGGGAACCCGCATATCCCATGATGATCTACCGAATCGTAAAATATCACTTGGCCCTTTTTGTTCAGACTACAAAGCGAAGCCCTCATGTGCTTCGGCATACTTTTGCGACCCACCTACTCAACAAGGGTGCAGACCTGAATGCTGTCAAAGACCTACTAGGGCATGCTAGTTTGGCTGCCACACAGGTGTATACCCACAATTCCATCGAGAAACTGAGGGCTGTGTTTGAACAGGCACATCCCAAAGCTTAAATAAAAGTTTAACTTTTAACCCATATGTGATTATGAAATTACAAATGCATTCCATTCATTTCGACGCAGATCAGAAGCTGCTCCAGTTTATCCAAAAGAAAGCGGATAAGCTGGAAACCTATTATGATCAGATTATAGACGGGGAGGTCTTTTTGAGGTTGGACAAAAACGATCGGAGTGAAAATAAAATCGTAGAAGTCAAGCTTAATGTGCCAGGGAAGCAGCTTTTTGCCAAAAATCAAAGTGACTCCTTTGAAGCCGCAGCCGATGAGGCAATAGAGGGGCTCAGAAGGCAGATCAAAAAACATAAAGAGAAGCTGATCCTCGCAAAACAATAGTCGAATTTATCGATAATCGCTTAGAATTCAGGGCCACCCGATGGGGTGGCTTTTTGTTGATTAAATAGGCACCAATCAGCTACTTGAGGTTGTAAAAAGGCACAAAATGTCCTTTTTGGCGATTTAGGCGTTTCTGGTGTCAAATGGATTGAAAGCATGTGTTTTTCACTGAAGAGATTACCTTTTAACAAAGTAGTATTTTTTACTGAGCTCGTTTTTTCTTTCGGAAGATTCGCCCTCAACAATACTTTCCCAGATACCGATTAGGTATTTTGGGTTCCAGTTTTGCGAGGCAACTTCGATTTGAACGTTATTTTCCAAAGGCAGTTTTGCGATGGCATCTTCGTCGCAGATCAGGTAGTCGTACTCCATCCAATCAGATGCTTCCTTATCCAAATTGATCAGTTCATGATCCACGTCGAGCCCAATACGGATTTTGCTGCCGTGGTGCGGATTGCCGATAAAGCCGATTTGCGCATTTAAGGGGATGTTTTGTTCGTCCAGCAAGTCATCTACCTGCACCCCTTGATGTGGAACCGATAATGGGTACGAAACCAAGGTTCCCGTAAAGAATAACAGCAAAATCGAACAGCTTACCAAGCCGATACCAGCTTTTTGTCGCCTAATCATTCCTGCAAGTAGTATCACCATGCCAAAGCCGATAGCCCAATGGGCGATTAAATAAGTCGGACTTCCCAATCCTATGTTCATAAAAAGCCCTACAGCAAGAAATAGGGCATTGATTCCAACAAATACGGCAGCTATAGTTTGAGCGGTTCTGCTGGTTTCAAGCTGGTTTTTAGGAAGAAAGAGCCAACAAAAGGCAACTGCGGCCAATGGATATACTGGTAACATATACCGTTCATAAAATACCGAGACTAGGGCGGTCATAAGGATAATGGCAACTACCCACGCGGCAACAAATCCGAAAAATGGAAGGTTGCGGTCAAGCGTTTGGAAGAGCGAAGGGATTTTTCGCTTTCGAAGGAGTAGGATCCATGGTATAAACAGGGCAATCAGCATTCCGCATCCGTAAAGAAAGTGCGTGATTATTTGGGGAATTTTGTCGCCGACACGGACGCCTACCTGATCTTCCAAGAAAGAATCGAGGTAAACCCCGCCAAACCGCAAATACATCACAACAAACCAGAACAGGCCGATAGCCATTCCAATTACCAAAGCTGGAGCATACAAAATTTTTCTCAGGCTTATTTTTGCCCATGGATTTGCGACTAGGTAGAGAAATGCCACGGCACCCAAGGCAATCGCAGGTAGGCCCTTGACAGCAAAAGCCAGACCCAACCCAAGGTAAAACATCCAGATGTATTTTTTACGAGCAGTGAGCGGGTTTTTTAGGAGCCCGGTAACTCCGACGGCGCTGATTGTAAGGAAGAAAACTAGTAAGATGTCAGGGATAGACCTTGAGCTGCTAAAAATAACCAAGGGTTGTGCAGCGGTGATCCAAGCGGAAGACATGGCCACCGATGAATCACCCGTGGCAGTTTTTGCCAGCTTGTAGGTAAGGCCGATCAGTCCCATCCCTGCCAGGAGAAATACGATGCGTGAAGAAAATGCGGATATGCCAAATACCTTATATCCTGCCAAAACAGCCCAATACGTCAGGATTGGTTTTTTAAACCGTAAATCCCCGGTACCCAAATACGTGGTGAAATAGTCACTGTTTTTTAACATTTGGATACTGGCATCCGTATAGTACATCTCGTCCGGGTAATGGAAGTGGAAATTAAGGGAAAACGGCCCGACGAGCACTAAAAAAACACCCATGACAAACCAAGGATTAGATACAAAACTTTTCGAAGGAAGGGAAATGTCGATCAAAACGGTAAATTATTTCGGGATTTGTATCAAATTTACATCACCATTGGTGAATTGCTAGTAACATGGCTGTCAAAATTTGATCGCCAGCATGTTTTTTTTGCAAAAGCCACTGGATAAGCATATGGGATTGAAGTCAATGAAAAGGGGCGGGTCGCAAATGGAGGCGAAATCATCGGAGCGGTTTTATGGCGGAGCGTTACTCGTCATTCTTTTAGGAACAATTGTGGGTAAAGTGATCTTCACAACTTTGAGTCCGTTAAGCCTATTTTCCGAAGAAACCCAGTATTGGCTTTGGTCAAAACACCTAGACTGGAATTATTATTCAAAGCCCCTTTTGATTGCGTTTTACAACCGGTTGGGGACAGCATTGTTCGGAGATACGGAGGTAGGTGTTCGGTTCAGTGCCTGGTTTTTTGGGGCACTCACTGCATGGGTAGTGTTTCGGTTTTCGCTATATATGTACGGTAAACCATTCTTTGCTTTTTTGGCGGCGTTGATGGTGTTGGTGATGCCTTTTTTCCATTTGGCCTCCTTTTTCCATACGACGGATTCTTCTCTGGTCTGTTTTTGGATCCTCTCAATGTATTTGGCATGGCGGGCGATCCAGGAAGGTGGCAACTACCTTTGGTTGCTGACCGGAGTCGCCACGGCCCTGGGCATTCTCTCCAAGAATGTCATGGTACTGATCATTCCTCTGCTTTTCCTTTTTCTTTTGATCGAGCGCCCCGAGGTCTTGAGGGCAAAGGGGTTTTATCTTTTCGTCTTGGTTTCCGCATCGGCTTTGGTGCCGATTGTCATTTGGAATTTCCAGCATGATTTTGTGACCTTTCGCCACCTCGGTACCCTAGGTGGTGTTTCAGGCGGCGGCGGATTCAATTGGCAAGCTGCATTGGCGTATTCTGGAGAGTACTTGGGCGGGCAATTGGCCGTGGTGTCGGTTTTTTTTGTTCCGTTGATTTGGTTGGGGACTAGACACTGGATCAAGACCCGCGAGCCGGAGATGCTCTTTCTCCTTCTGCCTGCGTTAATGATATGGATGCTTTTTATAGGTGTTTCCCTTGTCAAGCGAGTGGAGATCAATTGGCCCGCTTTTGCCTATGTCACGTTGCCCATTGCCATGGCACAAGTCGTCAATCTTTATGCCCATTGGAGAAAGTATGCTTTCGTGGCGACGTGTGTTTCCGGGTTGCTTTTGGTGGGAGTTATGTACCCGGAACCTTTGGATGCCATCGGGTTCAAGCGGTTGCTGAAGCCAAAGAATGATCCCTTTGCCCGTATGGCAGGATACAGAGAGTTGGGTAGCCGGGTTGATTTCCTGATCGACTCCTTGGGATTGGAAAAGCATTTTGTATTCAGTGATTCCTATCACGTGGCATCCGAATTGGCATTTTACATGGAGGGTAACCCGCAGACTTATAATCCCAATTTGGGTAGAAGGATGAATCAGTTTGATATTTGGCCGGGCATAAATCAGTTTGAACAGCAGGGGTATTTCGGGGTGTTCGTCCGCTGGGGTGAGGGCGAGAGTGCGATCGTAAGCGCGGCATTCGACAGCCTAATCCACCAAGAAACCAGGCATGGTTACCTACGTGGGGAGCCTGTTTTGACATTTCAGATTCAAATCCACAAAGGATTTGGAAAGATGGAAGAGTTGTCCACGTCGGCATATTGAGGAGCCCCTATCACCGGAGGATCTTCGATTGACAGGGATTAAAAAAGAAATCCAAAGCTTCTCTGCTTCTACATCTTATGTGTACCTTTGCATCCTGTTACGGAACGCCAAATTATACTGCCTTGAAACTAATCATTATCAATGGCCCCAACCTGAACCTTTTGGGAAAAAGGGAGCCCGAAATCTATGGAAACCAGACCTTTGAGGGTTTTTTTGACACATTGGTAAAGAAGTACCCCCATTTGGAACTGGCCTACTTTCAGCACAATGTGGAGGGGGAGATCGTATCGAAGATCCATGAGGTCGGGTTTACCTACGACGGTATTTTGTTGAATGCAGGCGCCTATACACACACTTCGGTGGCCATTTCTGATGCAATAGCAGGTGTTACCACTCCTGTGCTGGAGGTCCACATTTCCAACATTTACAAACGGGAGGAATTCAGGCATAAGAGCATCATTTCGAAGGAATGTGTTGGTATGATTGCCGGGCTTGGATTGGATGGGTATGATTTGGGAATCCAATATTTTCTAACAAAAAATAAGTAATCAGTCATATATGGCAAACCTTACATTTGCGCCAGGACCATCTAAAGTATACGATAAGCTTGGAGGCTACTTCCAGGATGCATTCGAGCAGGGGATTTTAAGTGCCAATCATCGAAGCGCAGTTTTTATGGATCTGTATAGGGACACAGAGCGTGTATTCAAAGAAAAACTGGCTGTTCCCGCGGATTACAGGCTTTTGTTTACATCCAGTGCAACGGAGAATTGGGAGATCATTACCCAGTCTGTGGTTTTGAATCACTCATTTCATATTTATTCTGGGTCGTTTGGGAAAAAGTGGTTTGGGTTTGCCCAGCACATCCAACCAGCGAGTAAAGCGTTTGTCTTGGACAAGAACGTGGAACTTTCCGTGGAAGACCTATTGATCGAAGAAGAGGCGGACCTTATCGCCGTGACACAAAACGAAACTTCCAATGCGACTCAAGTAAGTAATGGCATAGTAGCAAAGCTGGGGAAAAAGTTTCCTGACAAAATGATTGCCGTGGACACCACCTCTTCGATGGCCGGTGTTTTCCTTGATTTTCAGTTGGCAGATATTTGGTATGCCTCCGTTCAAAAATGCTTTGGATTGCCTGCTGGATTGGGGCTATTAGTCCTTTCCCCGGCTGCTATCGCTAAAGTGAACGAAAAAGGTGAAAAAGGCCGCTACAATAGCCTGAGTTTTATGTTGGAAAATGCGGATAACTTTCAGACTCACTACACACCAAACGTCTTGGGGATTTACTTGTTAAACAGGGTGCTGACAGATATGGAATCCATTCACGTGATCCAGCAAAGAACCGAGACGCGGATGCAACGGCTGGAGACATTGGTGGAAAAATCTCCTAGGTTGGATTTTTTGGTATCCAATCCTGCTACGAGAAGTAGAACTGTATTGGGTGTCTCAGGGGAAGAGCAGTTTATCAAAGATATCAAGAAGGCGGCCGAAGCTAACGGAATGACCCTGGGAGGTGGGTATGGCCCATTGAAACCGACCAGTTTTCGCATTGCAAACTTTCCGGCCATTACCGATCCTGAGTTTGAAATGCTGATGGACTTTCTTGGTTCGTACGGTGCATAGATATATGGCATCGATCGGATATCCGTAAGGGTTGTTTGGTTGTTTGCCTTAGGTTCTGACGATATGTTTAACTTCAAAGAGATTCTTTCCGTTACGCTGATCCTTTTTTCGGTTATTGATATTCTTGGCTCGACACCCATTATCATCAATCTGCGAAAGAAGGTGGGGCATATTCAATCCGAAAAGGCCACCATTGCAGCAGGTGTGTTGATGGTGTTGTTTCTCTTGCTTGGCAAGTCCATTTTGAATTTGTTTGGCATAGGTGTAGAGGATTTCGCAATCGCCGGTGCCTTGATCATTTTCGCATTGGGAGCTGAGATGATCCTTGGCATTGAGATTTTCAAGCCTGATCCCAGTGCAAGTGCGACGAGCACCTCCATTGTGCCGATAGCTTTTCCACTGATTGCAGGTGCCGGTACCCTCACGACCATTTTGACACTTAAATCGGAATACTCCCAGGCAAACATCGCTGTGGGGATAGTTCTCAACCTCGTAATCATTTACATCGTACTGAAAAGTACCAATTGGCTGGAACGAAAGCTCGGGCATACGGGATTGGATGTACTTAGGAGAATTTTCGGTATCATCTTGTTGTCCATTGCGATCAAGATCTTCAAAACCAATGTTTTTCCGGCAGCCTGATAACAGCTAGACTAAGAGCGGTCAACGCGTCCGGTTATTTTTGACTATTTTTGTAGTATGATCGTAATCTATACAGACGGAGCGGCCAAAGGAAATCCTGGGAATGGGGGCTATGGGGTGGTGCTCCTCTACAAAAGCCATCGAAAAGAACTTGCTGAGGGTTTTCGCCTTACGACCAATAACCGGATGGAACTGCTTGCTGTTATAAAAGGCCTGGAAGAGTTGAAGGTAGCGGGCATCCCGGTGACGATTTTTTCCGACAGTAAGTACGTGGTGGACGCAATTGAAAAGGGGTGGTTATGGAATTGGCAAAAGAAGGGGTTTAAGGATAAAAAAAATGTGGACCTATGGAAACGCTACATTCCCTTACACCTGAAGTACAAACCTACCTACCGCTGGGTAAAGGGCCATGCAGGCAACAAGGAAAACGAACGTTGTGATCAGTTGGCCGTGGCAGCAGCCGAAGCATTGGATCTACAGGTGGACAAAGGATACGAAGACCTTCAGGGAAAGGGGCTTTTTTGATTATGGGTAATTCTTTCTTTAGGTTTAAAGAGTTTATGGTTCTTCAGGATCGATGCGCAATGAAGGTCAGTACCGATGCCGTGATCTTGGGGGCAATTGCCGGCAGCACCCAACCAGTGAGGCGGATTTTGGACGTGGGAACGGGCACAGGCGTATTGGCGCTGATGTTCGCACAGAGATACCCGAAAGCACGGGTAGTGGCGGTAGAGATTGATCGGGGTGCAGCCGGGCAAGCAAAGGAGAACGTTGAGTCAAGTTCATGGGCTGATAGAATTTCCGTTTGCAACGGTGACTTTCGGGAGTTTGATCTGGCTGGTGCGGGGCAATTTGATATGGTAGTAAGTAATCCGCCCTATTATTCTAACCACCTTCTTTCGGCAGATACCGGCCGGAATCATGCGTTGCATCAGGGGGCACTTTCATTTGAGGAGCTGGCAGTGGGCGCATTTCGTATGCTCGCAAAGGGCGGTGTGGGTTGGGTTATTCTGCCACCAAGGCAAATGGCGGATTTTGAACGGGTAGCCGGGAGTGCTGGGTTTTTCGGGATAGCAATGATGGAGGTGTATGACCGTGCGGATAAGCCACTGTTGAGGGTAATTCGGGGTTTTTCTAACCGCAGCCCGATCGATCCCCCCGTGGAAAGCACACTTTTTATCAAGGAAGCTGACGGAAGCTATTCAGATGCCTACAGGCAATTATTGGGTGGATTCCTGTTAAATTTTTGAACGAAGGCCGCCTCCTATTGTCGGTTTGTGCCTCTACGCAGAGGTTTGGTTTTTTTTATTTGGGCATTTCCCCCTATATTTAACTGCATACACCTTGTTTTTTTCATGATTGTAAGAAGGAATCTCCGTTTTATCCATATCCTCCATTATACGTGGGTACAGATTTTGTATTATATCCTGCTGTCTACAGGTATAGTGCTTTTGAATGAGTATGTGGATACAATTGAATTCAACATTCCCTCCTATACAATTGCGGCACTTGGTACAGCCTTGGCTATTTTTTTGGGATTTAAAAATAACCACGCCTACGACCGCTGGTGGGAGGCGAGAAAGATTTGGGGTTTGATGGTGAATTATAGCCGCGCATGGACCCGTCAGGTAACTACGTTGATCACTACGTTGGAGGGCGAGGACGACCATAGCGTACGAGAACTTCAGAAGAGGATGGTCTATCGGCATATAGCCTTCGTCAATGCGCTCAGGGTTTTTTTGAGGGAAAAGCTATCCTATAATAAACTACCGGTAAACGAGCTTGTGGAGGAAGAGAATACATATAGGGATGCGAGGCCTTTTTTGGGTCCCGAGGAGTATAGACAGTTCGTTTCCAAAGATAACCCTCCCAATTTTTTGTTACAGTTGCAGGGGGAAGACCTGGCCGAAGCCTTCAGAAGGGGATGGCTGTCAGACTACCGTCTGATTAAGCTGGAAGAGACGCTGGTGGATTTCAATGATATTCAAGGGATGAGCGAACGGATCAAAAACACACCTTTGCCCCGGCAGTATACCTTTTTTTCCCGTGTGTTTGTAGCTATCCACTGTACCCTTTTGCCGATGGTATTCGTCGCAGACCTTGGCTGGATGGCTATTCCCATCTCGGTTGTCGTATCTTTTGTTTTTTTGGCTTTGGACATGATCGGGGAGCGGACGGAGGATCCGTTTGAAAACAAACTGGAGGATACGCCCCTGACTGCCCTAAGCCTTACCATCGAAACCAATCTGCGGGAACAGCTGAAGGAATCAAAGGACAATTTTCCGAAAAAATACAGTCCGGAGAGAGGTGTGGTTCTCTAAGACCTTTCCATTGGTGAAATTATAGCAATAGGAGCAATAGCGCGTGCAGGAAATGAAGGTGTAGTCTGATATCCATCCATTTATTATACATTTGCGTAATGACTCAGACGACCGGCTCCCCTATATTTACGTTTGGAGGCTTTTTCAAAATCATCCGGCCAAACAACCTTCTGATGGTTGCTTTTGTGCAGTTGATGACGGCGCAATTCTTAGTGGGGCAAACACCGATGGGATTGCCTGTTTTACAGGATGTAAACCTGTATCTTTTGGTGATCTCCACGGTCATCCTGACTGCATCCGGCTACATGATCAATGATTATTATGACGTAAAAATCGACTACGTAAACCGTCCACACGAAGTAGTGGTAGGAAGGGGGATGAAGCGCAGGATGGTAATGACGCTGCATACATTTATGAACTTTGTAGGGATATCAATCGGAGCGTGGGTTTCCCCGAGAGTGGGCGTGGTCACGTTCTTGGCAGCCTTCCTGCTTTGGCTCTACAGTAACTCCCTAAAGCGTCTTCCATTTATTGGCAATGTCACGGTGGCCGGTTTGACGGCTTTGTCCGTTTGGATTGTCGGATATTATTACCAAAGGGCAGAGCCGATTATCTTTGCCTATGCCGTTTTTGCGTTTTTCATAAACCTAATGCGAGAGATCATTAAGGATATTGAAGATCGAAATGGAGACAGAAAGCATGGATGCCGGACACTGCCCATTGTGCTAGGTTTTAGGCAAACCAAAAACGTGATTTTTGCCATTGCCCTGATTTTTGTCATTCTCTTACTGTTTGTCACCTTTCGGATCGGCGATTCCGGTCTTTTTCTTTACTTTGGGTTTTTGGGGATATTCTTTGCCTTCTTTTTGTTCCGTATATACCACGCCGATAGAAAGGTACATTTCTCCCGACTGAGTCAGTATGCCAAACTTTTGATGTTGATTGGTGCCCTAAGCATGGTATTTATCTAAGTTCTATGCGGATACGCTCGAAAACGCTTGTCATTAAATTGATTTTTTAACATTTTCCGTACTTTTACCTTACCAATTCTAATCCCTACTGATTTTGAAAAAAATAGCCATTCTAGCCTCCGGAAACGGCACCAATGCGGAAGCCATAATTGAATATTTCAAATCCGTGCCTACTGCCAAAGTTGTTCTCATTGGTTCCAACAACGAAGGTGCCTATGTGTTGGAAAGGGCCAAGTCCCATCAGATACAATCTTTCACTTTTTCAAAGAAGGAATTGGAAAATGGCTCAGTTAAAGCGTTTCTTTTGATCAAAGGCATAGACCTAATCGTACTGGCCGGTTTTATGATGAAGGTACCAGAAGACCTTATCAATGTATTTCCAAAGGCGATCGTCAATATCCATCCCGCATTATTGCCCAAATATGGTGGCAAAGGGATGTATGGTATGCATGTGCATTGCGCGGTGAAAGAAGCAGGCGAAAAGGAGACCGGAATTACCATCCATTGGGTTAACGAACACTATGATGAGGGGGAAATTATCTTGCAGGAGAAGGTAGTCATCACAGAGGACGATACTCCAGAGCAAATAGCCCAAAAGGTGCATGAGCTCGAATATAAATACTATCCAAAAGTCATTGAAAGCCTGATTTAATAAACTGATTTCCCTACCTTTGCGGTCTTAATGCAAAACTTGCGCAAAATTAATCCATAATTACCCTGCCATGGCCGTCAAAAAAATTCAATCCGCTCTTATTTCGGTATTTTACAAAGATAATCTTGAACCTATCATTGCTTTGTTAAAGCAGCATGGGGTAAGCATCTACTCGACCGGCGGAACACAGCAGTTTATCGAGGAACAGGGTGCTTCTGTAATTCCAGTGGAGGAACTTACGGGCTATCCTTCTATATTTGGCGGACGTGTAAAAACCCTCCATCCCAAGGTCTTTGGTGGCATACTCCACCGTCGGGATTTGGACGGTGATTTGGCGCAGGCTACCGAGTATGGGATTCCAGCGATAGATTTGGTTATTGTGGACCTATACCCTTTTGAGGAGACGGTTGCGTCGGGTGCTGCCGAGGCAGAGGTAATCGAAAAAATTGACATAGGTGGTATCTCCCTGATCCGCGCTGCGGCCAAGAATTTCAAAGACGTAGCGATTGTTGCTTCCAAAAATCAATATCCCGATCTTCAGCGCATGCTGGAATCCAATGAAGGGGGTACCGCACTAAAGGATAGAAGGTTCCTCGCTGCACAGGCATTCAATGTCTCCTCTCATTATGATGCCCAGATTTTTAACTATTTCAATCGAGAGGAGGCACTCCCTGCATTGAAAATCAGTGAGACCCATGCCATTCCGCTTCGCTATGGTGAGAATCCACACCAAAAGGCGGCGTTTTTTGGCAAACTGAGCGAGCTATTCGATCAGCTGAACGGCAAGGAACTGTCATTCAATAACCTGGTGGACGTTGATGCCGCTGTTTCTTTGATCGAAGAGTTTGAAGGGGAGACGGCATTTGCGATCCTGAAGCACACCAATGCCTGTGGGGTTGCCGTTGCCAATACGGTGGCGGAAGCATACGAAATGGCGTTTGCCGCAGATACAGTTTCCGCTTTTGGGGGAGTGCTCGTGACCAATCAGCCCGTGGATGTCGCAGCAGCCGAAGCTATGAAGGGTCTGTTTTTCGAGGTATTGATTGCTCCTGAATATACAGAGGACGCCTTGGAACTACTGAAGGCCAAGAAAAATAGGATACTCCTGCGCCAGAAAATTCGGCTTTCCGGTACCGATCAGGTCAAAACCTTACTGAATGGCTACGTCGTGCAGGATCGTGACCTGCGTACTGAGGGCAAATCGGATTTCAGGGTAGTGACCAAAAAAGAGCCTTCTGATATGGAGATGGACGCACTGGCATTTGCGTTGAAGGTATGTAAGCACACCAAGTCAAACACGATTGTACTCAGCAATCAGCGGCAGCTTTTTGCCAGTGGGGTAGGACAGACCTCGCGAGTAGATGCGCTAAAGCAAGCTATAGAGAAGGCCAGCTCTTTTGGCTTTGATCTTCATGGTGCTGTGATGGCGTCTGATGCCTTCTTTCCCTTTCCAGACTGCGTGGAAATAGCGGGTCAAGCCGGCATTACCGCTGTTGTTCAGCCAGGTGGTTCAATCAAAGACCAGGACAGCATAGACTACTGCGACGCGCATGGAATGAGCATGGTCATGACAGGCGTGCGTCACTTCAAACACTGATTAATACTGGTTATCCAAAAAAGAGAATCCTCGGAGCAAGGTGTTTGAGGCTGTCAAGTGCCTTGCTTCGGATATACCCCAACCGATCAAAGTAGGACTGGGGACGAGGGCATAATTTTGTCCTTTTTTGCGTTATATAGAAACGAATAATACTAACTTTATCGCATTAAACTAACCGAATACTTAGAAACTGACAAGATGGGATTATTTGACTTTTTCTCCAGTGATATAGCCATAGATTTAGGAACTGCCAATACGCTGATCATCCATAAAGAAAAGATTGTGGTGGACGAGCCGTCCATCATTGCTATCGACAAGACCAACAACCGGGTGCTGGCCGTGGGCACAGAAGCCATGAACATGCACGAAAAGACCCATGAAAACATTAAGACGATCCGCCCATTGAAAGATGGGGTGATCGCGGATTTTTATGCGGCGGAGCAAATGATCCGGGGTATGATCAAAATGATCCCCGGACACAAAAAGGGCCTGTTTCCACAGTCTCATCGCATGGTGATCTGCATTCCCTCGGGTATCACAGAGGTGGAAAAGCGGGCTGTCCGGGACTCTGCCGAGCACGCTGGAGCGAAGGAAGTTTACATGATATTCGAGCCGATTGCAGCTGCTATAGGGATAGATATCGATATAGAAAAGCCGGTAGGATCCATGATCGTGGATATCGGTGGGGGAACTACAGAGATTGCCCTGATCGCCCTCTCGGGGATAGTGGCTGACCAGTCCATACGGGTAGCCGGTGACACCTTTACCAAGGACATCCTGGATTATATGAGGCGGCAGCATAACCTTTTGATTGGTGAGCGTTCTGCCGAAAAGGTAAAAATAGCCATTGGATCGGCTCTCACCGAGCTGGACGATGCACCGGAGGATTACGAAATACGGGGGCGGGACCTTATGACCGGTATTCCCAAGGTAATCAAGGTTTCCTATTCCGAAATTGCCTTTGCATTGGACAAGTCTGTATCCAAGATTGAAGAGGCGGTTTTGAAGGCGTTGGAGATTGCGCCACCTGAGCTTTCGGCGGATATTTACGACAACGGGATTCACCTGACCGGTGGCGGAGCATTGCTCAAAGGGCTGGACAAAAGGCTTCACCAAAAAACTAAACTTCCCATCCACATCGCGGAGGATCCCCTAAGGGCGGTGGTACGAGGCACGGGTAAGGCGTTAAAAAACCTAAACTCCTATCGAACCGTACTGATGTCCTAATGAATGCATGCGAAGAATATTTCTATTTCTATACAGCCTTCGGGCATTCATTCTGTTCCTATTTCTGGAGTTTGTTGCCATTTGGCTCATCGTAAACAACCACTCTAGGCAGGAAGCAGCCTTTCTTAGCAGCTCAAGTAGGATTACAGGTACCTTGTTAGATACCAAAAGCAGCTTTTTGGAATATTTCTATTTGAACGCCACCAACGAGGCCTTATCTGAAAAGAACGCCAGGCTACTTAAAAAGCTGGAACATTTTATGCCTTCCCAAGATACGACGGTGTTTGCCTTGGATTCTGCCTTTGCCCATAGTTTTGATTTTTGGTCGGCCAAGGTGATCAACAATTCACTCCATCTGAGCCAAAATTACATTACCATAAATAAGGGACGTACCCACGGGCTTCGGGTTGGCATGGGGGTATTCAATGAGCAGGGGGTTATAGGAAGGGTCAATGGGGTTTCAGCGCATTTTTCTACCATTATCTCACTGCTTCATACCGATTTGTTGGTGTCGTCCAAAATAAAGCGTTCGGGCGTGTTTGGGAGTACCAATTGGGATGGTGTCAATTCACAGCGGGCAAAGCTATTGTACGTGCCCCGGCATGTAGAGGTAGAGGTAGGTGATACAGTGGTTACCTCCGGGTTCAATGCCACCTTTCCGGAAGGGATCCCTATCGGTGTGATCACATCGGTAGGCTCAGGGGCCGAGACCAACTACCTGGATATTTCACTGGATTTCACCACTGACTTTTCAAGGTTGTCCTACGTGTATCTGGTAGAAAATACGATGAGAGAGGAGCTTGACTCCCTGCTTCGCCAACAAACCAATCCATCAGATGACCGGTAGCAGCATGGTTCGGGCCCTATTTTCTCTTTTCCTGTACTTTTTGGTGCAGGTCTTCGTGCTGAAAGACATCGTTTTGTTTGGCGATGCCTTCTGCTTTCTCTATGTTTTCGCACTGTTGTTGCTTCCCCTAGAAGTCAAGACCATGTCGATCATGCTGGTCGGTTTTTTCTTCGGATTGTCAGTGGATGCATTTTATGATACAACGGGCATGCATGCCGCCACCACGGTATTGATCACGTTTGTTAGGGCCTCTTGGGTAAAAGCGAATACGCCAAGAGGCGGCTACGAGGATAACGTGCTGCCTACCCTAATGAATCTGGGGCCGATTTGGTTTGTTGCTTATTCACTTCCATTGATTTTACTGCATCACCTAGCTTTTTTTTACATTGACATGGCTGGAACAGCTTCCTTTTCGGTACTTTTTACGAAGGTGTTGAGCAGTACGTTTTTTACCTTTATATTGGGGCTGATTGTCCAATTGTTGTTCTATCAGCGTAAGAGGGGGATTTGATGAATAACTATAGACCCTTTGTAATAGGTGGCGTAATCTTTCTGGTAGGGATTGTGCTGCTAACAAAACTGTTTCTAATCCAGGTTACAGACGATTCCTATATACGGAAGGCCGAAAGAAATGCCATTCAGCGAATCGTCGATCATCCTTATCGGGGATTGGTTTACGATAGAAATAATCGTCTGTTGGTATATAACAACCCCATCTTTGACCTAATGGTCATACCTAAGGAGTTTTCGGTTAAGGATACGATCCAATTTTGTACTTTTTTCAATATATCAAAAGAAGTGCTGGTCGAAAACCTCCAAGCGGCCAAGTCCTACTCGTGGGTGAAACCATCGCCACTTATTCGGCAGATATCCATAGAGGATTTTGCAAGGATTCAGGATTACCTCATTGACTATCGCGGTGTATTTGTGATGAGCAGGTCGGTTAGGTCTTATCCTCAGCCCAGTGCGGCCAATGCGTTGGGATATATAGGCGAGATCAGTGCCGGTCAGCTGGAGCGAGACGCTACAAAATACTACCGGCAGGGAGACTATGTAGGCTTGAGTGGGCTGGAAGCCTACTATGAACCAGAGCTACGGGGCAGGAAGGGAGTGAAATACCGGATGGTCAACGTAAGGGGTGTAGACAAAGGCCCCTTTAAAGATGGTGAACTGGATACCCTGTCCATTCCGGGCAAAAACCTGCAAAGTACCATTGATTTGGACCTACAACAGTATGGAGAGATGCTGATGGCGGGCAAACGGGGATCGGTAGTCGCCCTGGAGCCTAAGTCGGGAGAAATACTGTCTTTGATATCGGCACCTTCCTACGACCCCAATATTCTTACAGGGTCAAAGTTTGGTGAGAATTACTCTAAGCTCAATCAGGATGGCAACAAGCCCTTGTTTAATCGCCCGGTAATGGCGATGTATCCGCCGGGCTCTATTTTTAAGATCGTCCAATCACTGGTAGGCTTACAGGAAGGTATTTTGTCGCCAAACACCACCTTCTCCTGCAATCGGTCTCTAGTGGCTTGTCATAACCATCCCAGTCCTGTCAATTTGTTTGGAGCAATCCGTAACTCCTGCAATCCTTACTATCATCAGGCTTTTCGGTTGATGATAAACCGGGAGGTATCTTCAAATACCTTTCGGGATACGCAGATAGGCTTGGATAAATGGCGGGAAGCCGTGCTGAAATTCGGGTTGGGTGACCGCCTTGGCGTGGATATCAATGGGGAAAAAGGTGGCTCCATACCCTCCAGTCAGCTGTATAATCGAGTGTACGGTGACGGCAGGTGGAAGTATTCGACGATTTATTCCCTTTCTATTGGGCAGGGTGAGATGTTGGTTACTCCCTTGCAAATGGCCAATTTGGCCGCAATCTTTGCCAACAAAGGCTACTATTATATACCCCATTTCATCAAGGCGGTCGATGGGGATAGTACTCAGATACCCGCTAAATTCAGGGAAAAGCAGTATACAGGGGTAGATGAGCGGTATTTTGATCTCATTCAGGATGCCATGAAGGAAGCACTTTCAGGAACGGCCGCCCGGGCCATCGTGCAGGACATTGCCATCGCAGGAAAGACAGGTACCGCCCAAAACCCCAGTGGTGAGGACCACTCGGTGTTTATCGCCTTTGCGCCCAAAGAAGATCCTAAGATTGCCATCGCCGTGTATGTGGAAAACGCAGGCTGGGGAGGAAGGGCCGCAGCCAGTACGGCAAGTCTCATGATCGAAAAATACCTTCGCGGCCATATTACCCGACCCGCATTGGAACAATACGTGCTGGAGGGAAAGTTTATCTATTGAGACGTGAGAGACAACGAACAATTACTGAAGAAGCTTGATTGGCCCACCGTTGGGCTTTATGCCCTATTGGTCATGGTTGGTTGGTTTAATATTTATGCCGCCGTCTACGATGAACAGCAAGTGAAAAGTATTTTCGACTTTTCGATCAACTCCGGGAAGCAGTTGGTTTGGATTGGAACCGCTGTGGTACTGATCACCCTGATTTTGGTGGCGGATTACCGGTTGTTTGAAAACTTAAGCCTGATCCTGTATGCCATTTTTGTGGTCATCCTGGTGTTGACACCGTTTATAGGGAAGGAGATCAACGGGCAGCGGGCTTGGTTTGAAATTGGGGCATTTAGACTGCAGCCCGCTGAATTTGCCAAGTTTGCAACGGCACTAGCACTGGCCAAATTCATGGAAGCCAACACGTTTGATCTTACCCAGGTTCGTCACCAGATCCGGGCAATTGCCATTATGGGCCTGCCCGTTGCGCTGATAATGCTTCAGCCTGACACAGGCACGGCGATGGTCTACAGTGCTTTTTTGATCATGCTCTACAGAGAAGGGATGCCGCAGCGATACTATGTACTGGCAATCACGTTGATCATTGTCACGCTTGCTTCGATTGTTGTGGAAAACAACCTCTACCTCGCCGCAGGAATTGTCGCTGCATTCGCGCTCTTCTTCTTGTTGGGAAAAAAAAACTGGCAGCGGTTGGTTTCCTCGTTGCTGCTTGCCCTCGTCTTTGCGGCTTATACGTACAGCATCGATTACGTGGTCGCCAAATTGCCGGAGCACCAACAAAACCGTATAATGGTTCTTTTTGATCCGGATATAGATCCATTGGGGGTAGGCTGGAATGTGACCCAGTCAAAAATAGCCATAGGGTCGGGCGGTTTTTCGGGCAAAGGATACCTGGAGGGTACGCAGACCAAGTTTGATTTTGTGCCAGAGCAGCATACCGATTTTATTTTTTGTACACTGGGAGAGGAATTCGGATGGATAGGCAGTTTGGTTGTAATAGCCCTTTTTGTGGGGCTGCTGGTTCGCCTCGTGTTTCTGGCAGAGCGACAAAAGACCCGCTTTTCCCGTGTTTATGGCTATTGTGTCATTTCCATTCTTTTCTTCCACTTTGCAATCAATATTGCCATGACCATTGGGTTGTTTCCGGTGGTGGGCATTCCCTTGCCGTTCTTGAGTTATGGAGGTTCTTCGCTCTGGTCATTCACCATATTGCTGTTTATCTTTTTGAAGCTTGATTCGCATCGCATTCAGATTTTGGGTAGATTATCTTAAGATTTCTTAAATTAGGATAAAAATTCATAACTTTTCTTCGCCCCGCGAGTATACCCAAACACATAGGGTAACTAAATTTTACTAACGATGACAAAGACGGTTTTTGGATTGGGCTTTTTGATGCTGTGGGCCGTCGCCGCCTGCCAGCAGAAGGCCACCATGATGCAGCAGACACTGCCAATAGGCGATACGAGCCGAAATGCCCTGGATTGGGACGGAACCTACTCCGGGATGGTACCCTGTGCAGATTGTGAGGGGATTCTTACGGTGTTGGAATTGACGAAGGAAGAAGCCTACACACTGAAAAGAACCTACGTTGGCAAAGACCCCAAAGCGTACCTCACGGAAGGACGCTTCTCATGGAATGAGCTTGGAAACATCATCACGTTGGACGGCATAGAACAGGGTCCCAATAGGTACCTGGTAGGCGAAAACCAGCTGTTTCAGCTGGACATGGAAGGTAATCGTATTACAGGTGCGCTAGCCGATAACTATGTGCTGAGAAAAGGTGAACAAACGGCCGCAGACCCGCTGCTCGGGAGAAAGTGGATATTGAAGCAGGTGATGGGCAAGGATCTGCCAGACAATGAAGCCATTTTTATCCAGTTCGAGCCAGGTAGTAACCGAGTCCATGGTTTTGGTGGGTGCAATCAGTTTTTTGGAACCTATGAACTACGGGAGGGTTGGAGGATTCAGCTTTCAGGGATTGGCCGTACCCAAAAGCTTTGTCAGGAAGTGCAGGAGATAGAAGACCGCTTTTTTGAAGCGTTGGAAACTGCAGATAATTACTCGCTCAATGAAGGAGGCGACGTGCTCTCCTTGAATAAGGCCAGAATGGCACCATTATTACGGTTTGAAGTAGGCAGCTAAGCAGGTCTTCTACCGATGTAGTACATAGGTAGAAGGCATACCCAACCGAGAGGTTGATTACCCGTGCGGTATAGGGGCAATCTCAAGGTTGCGAAAAATTGTTGTTCTGCGTCGGGGCTTCTAGGGTTAAACAAAGTTAAATTTTTCATTTTTTGACCTGTATTGGTTTTTATATTCGGTAAAAATCCCTAAATTTTTAGTCTCAATAAACCGTATACTTTATGAAACAGGTAGTTTTTCTTTTAACCTTAGTTGTTTTTGTTGGATGTGGGGGGAAGCAAGGAGGTGGAGACGAAGCGCTCCGATTTGACGTCGAGATAGATACGGTAATGGTAAATCCGGGACAGGAGATTTTGTTTTTAAATGCAGGATTGTATGGAGCGGTCCTTAGTACCGACAAAAAATATCTTTATAATTTCAATCACACCGAGTTTTCCATGGAAAAAATAGACTTAGAAAGCCTTGCCTTTGTGCGGAAAATTGAGGTTTCCAAGGAGGGACCAAATGGCGTAGGACAGTACTTTATGGGTATACTCCCCCTTGACGAAGAAAGGCTTCTCTTCAGGTGCTACCGACAGGACAATGTGTTGGACTGGGAAGCAAAGAAACTCCGTCAGTTTGATTTTACGAAGATAGGGGACGATGAGAATAAGGTATCTGAGGAAGAGAACTTTTATTCTCTTGTCCGCATGGATGACGGTCTGGAATCCTTTTTGGGCTTAGCGAATCGGTATAGAGAAAAAGTCACAACTGCTGTTCATGTTAATTTGACGTCAAATTCAGCCAAGCGCTATGAAATACCGCTGTTTGAAAAAACGAAGAAGTTTCAGATTGAGATAGGTGATGGGGGGTCATTCGGTGTGCAGTCGTATTTGGTAAAGGAGGGAGGAAAAGCGATAGTATGTTCGGAGATATCCAGCGACATGTATGTGTATAGTCCAGAGTCAGATTCTTTTGAAGCGCATACCTACCACAGTGAGCTCACGGCAGCGGAAAAGACCGGGACTTATCCGACAACGGTTGGCGGTATAGAGGACCTTGCTCCCGTGTTTCGAAGGATGCAGGAGGAGATTGCATTTATGCCACCTCGCTGGGACGAGATTAATGAGGTTTTTTATAGGTTTTCCTTTAACTCGGTCTTTGATGATTCAGTGGAGCAGCCCGAGAATAGTCCTATCCCCCGAGCAAGTGGAGCCAAGGTATACCTTACCGTATATGATAAAGATTTGAATATGATAGCAGAGTCTTTTATGCCGATGATAAGTACCCGCCCTCCATTTCATTTTGTAAAAGATGGGAAACTCTGGGTGTTTGAAAACATTGAAGATGAGATGGGATTTGTGACATTGTCGATTTCGGGGGTATAACCCTGGATCTATGTCATCTAATTTCAAAACCATAGCCTAGGGTGAGATTCATGAAGGAGTTTATAGTCATTTGTTTTTGTGGATTACTAATAGGCTGTTCAGAAACAGAAAAAGGAAACAGCCAGCTTCCGACGAGTCTATCCTACACGTTGGATACCGTAATGATTGATCCGGGTGAAGAAATTCTATTCCTAAATAGTGGTTTGTACCCATCCAGATTGAGTAGTGACAAAAGATACTTGTACAATTTTGACCATAAGGCATTTTCGATGGAATGCATCGATCTAGAAAGGCTCCAAATAAATTCAAAAATCCAATACAACAGAGAAGGTCCGGACGGAGTTGGAGATTATTTATGGGATTTTCGGGTTGTAGGAGAGGACAGCCTGCTGCTTGTTAGCTATGGTACGCTTGGCATTTTTAACCGAATCGGTAAAAAGATTGCAGGTATAAACTTAGGCGAGGTAGGCAAGTCGCAACAACAGGGGATTTTTGAAAATGCCCAATCTCCGCTCTTAGTACCCGGGGCGGAATGGGTAGTTATGGGGTTTGTCTCTGATCTAGAGAATAAAGAGCTATTACTTGTGCGTTGGGATATGAAGGAAGATTCCGTTCAGAAAATCCCGCTGTCTCTTTTAGAAAAAATGTATTGGCGTCCGACTAATTTTAAAGATAGCCAAAAACCTGCGGT
>NZ_AQHR01000102.1 GCF_000390185.1 Lunatimonas lonarensis
TGCTTTGAAATGGATGGAGGACTATTGGGTAACCAATAGAGAGGCCCTCCGATGGCGGCTTGCGGGCTTGCCCTGACACAGTCAGAGGCTTGCCCTGACGCAGTCAGGGAGCAGCCATCAAACCACCTTGCGCTGCATATCCGGGAAACCGATATGTGGTGAGCGGTAAGGAAAAACGGGGACTTTGATCCCTGTAGGTGAGTATTGCGGAGCTGAACCCCGAAAGCTTTCGGGGTGAACCAACGATGAAGCCTCGATATGGCAAATTACGGTGTGAAAAACAGGTGGTTATCCCGATGGCTATCGGGATGCCTGTGACAAAGTGTGGCGGACGACCGGATCCCGATAGCTATCGGGAGGCCACACCGCATCCGGGGTAAAGTTGGCAGAGCCTGTCCCGAGTATCGGGAAACGCAGTACAGGCCATTTCAAGGAACAAGTGAACTCTACATCGCTCTGTAAAATCGAAAGAGGAAGCAGACTTTCAGGGAATCCCGATGGAAAAATCGGGACAAGTTGTGGGAGAGATGTAGGGGGCAGACTCATTCGTAGTAGTGATGAAGCTTCTGTAATGGGAGTGGAGCACGGCAAATGTCCGGGAGGACATTTGAGCGAGGTGTGCGGGGAGGGAGCATATCATGTTTCGCCTTCATTTACAACCTTGTTAAATCAGGGGATGATTTAT
>NZ_AQHR01000103.1 GCF_000390185.1 Lunatimonas lonarensis
CAGGAATTCAGCTTAAAAATAAATTAGCGTGATGCTCTGATTTTTGGGCATAGGAGTCCCTTCCTTCCAAAAATCCATGGAAGGAGCCTTTCATATATCCGTTTATCTTTTATCCTCCTTTCCTTTTACATTGAAAGCCCTGATTCCAGCAGAGCAGGGCATCTCTGTGGTTTGTCAATCGAACCTTACCTGTACTTTTTTACCGAGCAGTTTCTCCACCGGCCTTGGATCAATATCGGTGTAGACGAGCATGTTCCGTATCCTTTCGAATATTTTCAGGATGGAAACACTTCCGGCGGTCAGTTTTTTGACCTTCTTTTCCAACAGGGTGAGCTGTTCTACCATATGGGCGATCTGGAGGCACTGGTAGTAGTTTTTGAGTGCGTTGTAGTCCTTCCTGCTGTAGCTGTGTTCAAGGTTGTAGCCCAGGTTTTTCTGGGTGTTGAAGCCTTCGTTTTCTATCTTCCAGCGCAGGCGTCCCGTCATGGCGAGCTCTCCCGCCCGCACGGGGTCCGCCACCGGGATGTTTGTGATCCAGGAAAACCTGCCGCCGGCTTCCTCCACGCCTATCCAGCTGAGCGGGTAGCCCGCATACTCCAGGTCTCCCAGGTAGGATAGCGAGCCCCCGGGCCGGGCTGTTCTGACCCTGTCGGGACGCAGCAGGATCTCCTCGCCCAGATCCCTGAGTACCCCCTCTTTGACTACCAGCATAAAGTCCCACCCGCTGGCCCGGCAGATCTCCATCACGGGTGCGTTGGCATAGAGTGCGTCGGCAAGGATGAGCATGGGAAGCCTCGGGTAAAGCTCCTTTAACCTGACGGACAGCCGTTTGAAGGCGGCCAGTTCACAGTCCTGCTTGTCATGGTGCCCCTCCGCGTTGTTCTCAAGCCAGACGCTGGCCAGGCTGACGGCGAAGCCGTTGGGGGCAACCAGTTTGGCTTCCAGCACCGCGTGGGAGTAGGAGACCACCCCGTTCTTGGACGTCCTGGACAGGCAGCTTCCGCTGTAGTCCCCGTCCAGGCTGTGGGTGCCCGTGGCGTCTACGGCCACCGCGTGTTTGCCGTCACGGCGGTGGGAATGGAACACCTTGCGGGCGACCAGCACCCTGACCAGGGACGCCTTGAGCCGCTGCAGGTCTTCGGGGTCCACCCGCACGAGCACGTCGTTGAAGGTGTCCCCGTGGGTCAGGCGGATGCCCAGAAGCCTGCGGATGTTGCGCGAGAAGACGGGTTCCTCCCTGTCCCGGTTGTAGCTGTTGCGGGAGCCTTCCCGGAGAAGGAACATCATGACAGCCGAGAGGATTGCCTCGTTCAGCCGGTAGGTTTTGCCCCTGTTGTCCCGCAGGTCGGCCACGTGGCTGTCTATGCGCGAACAGATGTCGGGGAAAAACTGCCGGACGGCCCTGACGAGCTGGAGGCCGACTTTGGCGGAGATTTTACTTGCGGGTACTGACTTTTTCTGTGTTTTCCTTATATATCCAAAGTCAAGTGTTTTTTTGAAAAAAACACCCCGAAAAAGTGGATTAAAGGCCGGAAAGAGGTATATTTAGACATGAAAAAAGGCGCCCAGCCAAAAACAAAGCACCTTTTTTCGATAAAATTAAACTTCTAATAATGAAGCTTTTAGGAAATCCCTCCCGATGGAGGGGTGTGACCATGTCACAAAAATAGCACGAAAAATAGTATCCAAAAGCTTTCCAATCGATTAATTTACAGACCAATTATTTTTAAGCGTAATCGCTG
>NZ_AQHR01000104.1 GCF_000390185.1 Lunatimonas lonarensis
CCTACCCCTACAAAGCCTTTATTTATTAAATGCCTAATTCAAATCATTTATATCATGAAAAAGAAAATGACATTACAGAAAGCCACAGTGGCCGCGGGAGTGGTGGCCATGAGTGTGGGATTGTTTAACTCTTTTGATGTGGAAGCAGATGGTGGTTGCTCATATGTTTGCTGCCAATCTAAAAGTACTGGCTGTGTAGATCGTGATGGTGTAGAATTTCCAAACGATTATGTCTATTTCGGTACTTTTTGCCCGTAACCACTAGTTCGTAGATCAGCCAAATGTTATCAATTGGTTGATCTACGAATTTTTAATAAAACAGTAGGTTTTGCCTCAAAATGTATATTATAGCTATTGTACCTAAAAAATGAACATATATCGTATTTACACAATTGCATTTATTTTGATTCTTTCCTGCTATGAAAAAGAAGAGAGTCAGAATTATAAAATATTTAAAGAAACAGATCTAAAATCAATAAATATCTCCTCAACTAAAAGGGACTTTGACGAAATTTTAAACCCAAGTAAAATTGAAATAATTGAAAACTACATCTTTATACTTGAAAGTAATAGAGGGTCATCGGATAAGCCAGCCATACATGTAATTGACACAAAAAGTTGGTCCTATTATCGAGCGAAAGGGATCAGAGGAACTGGGCCACTTGAACTAGCTGGAGCACAAGTTCTTTTTGAGGGAAGAAGCTCAAATAGCTTTTGGGTATATAGCTCCCAAGATAAAAAGTTTTTAGAATTCAATTTACACGATTCGAGTAGGCTAGCCAACTACGAATACAAACAACCATCATCTATGTTCAAAGTAGTTAGGATCGCACCTTTATCAGACACAAGTTATTTGGGGATTTCTGTAGAAAATGAACATCGATTAATTGAATTTACTAAAGACGGAGAAGAATTGAATAACTATGGAGAATGGGAAAAAGTGAGTCAACATCCCTACCTTGATTCTTTCGATTTGTTTAGATTGAATGATGGATGGTTCAAAGGCAATTCAAGATATAAAATTTATGCGCACGCATGTATTTTTAGAGACAGACTTGAAATCTTCGATTATCAGACTAAAGAGTTTATCACCGTCGACGGGCCGGACCTAGGGCTGCCTACATTTAAAATGATGGGGAAGGGGAATTCAGCCAGTCTATATATTCCACTAGAAGAAAACAAGTATCGATACAGAGATCTAACAATCACCTCAAATTATATTTTTGCCTTATATGGTGGAATCGGTGAATTTGAATTCCGGGAAACTAGTGTATTGGCCACAAAAATATATGTATTTACTCATAATGGAAAGCGCCTGATGCAACTAAATCTAGATCGTTCGATTGAAGGGATTGTAGTGAATGAAGAAACAAACCAATTGTATGGCCTTACGACAGATGAAAATCCGGGAATTGCAGTTTTTAATTTGCCTTTAATTGAGTGATGTTTCATTATGGAAAACAGAAAGAAGTACTATCTTATTATATCACACAACACCTCTTTTTCATCAATTCAAAAAATGAATATTAAAAATGTTCAATATTATAGCACTCTACTATTTATAACATTGCTGACCCTTATTTTCAACGATAGCTGTGAAAGTATTTTATCTACAAATAAAACCACAAAAAAGTTTTCGGATGAATCTATACCAAAGGTTCTAATGTTAAAAGGAAAAAAATATTCTTTCGGGCAAATTATAATGCCAGAAAAGCTTTTGGTGAAGAAGAATCACCTTGTTATCGGTGAGCACCCGAAGACTAATATGGTAGTCCCGCCTATCCATGTCGTTGACCGTACTACTATGGAATATCAATTTTCGAAGGGTGTTATCGGCTTTGGTCCGGGTGAGATATCTGACGTGTGGATTTTGGATGAAGGAAATATGGAAGACACGTTTTGGGTTTATAGTGCTACAGAAAAACGATTTTCAGAATTTAGCTTATTAGATACTTTGTATCTTTCGGATCGGCAAATAAAGCAAAGTGGAAGTTTCTTCCTAGCTATTGCCATGGCCTGGTCCTCGGACACAACGGTTATTTGCAGATCCGCCAACGACGAGCATCAATTCGTCGAATATCACATCGATGGGACAAGACTAGGCGGATACGGTTGCTGGAAGGATTTTTTGGTCAGGAAAGAAATGAACGATTTTATGATGGGGGATTTGCACCAAGGTTGGTTTAAAGGAAGTCAACAAAAAGGCATCTATGTCTCCGCTGGTGTGCGTAGAGACAGGCTCGAGATTTTACATAAGAAAGAAGTAGAAATCATCATGGTAGATGGACCTGAAAACCGAATTCCAAAATTCAAGATAGTAAGCGGTTCGGGGCAATCGCCCGCGGTAATCGTAAGTGCAGACGAAGCCTATACCTATAGGGATGTATGCATTGGAGACAAATTCATATATGGCCTTTACTGCGGAAGGACGAATAAACAAATAATGGAGACCAATGAAAATGCCATGGAAATATATGTCTTCGATTTCGAAGGAAACATACAAGGTGAACTGAGGCTTGATATGTCTATAAGAACATTGGCAGTAGACGAGGGCACTGGGAAAATATTTGGAGTCACTACAGATGAAGATCCAGGAATTGCGGTATTTGATTTACCCTCGCTAAATTGACACCTATGCGGAAATATAAGCAATTTAAAGCTTGCTTTTTAATTTTAAGTAACAGAACTTCCTTCTCATTAATCGATAAATATAGGGAGTTATATACATCCACACTTGGATTGGGCAACACCATTCTGCTCTACCATTTGTCGGTAGAAGATTTATCAGAGGACTTGAATAGTTTTAAGATTTTTACTTTTTCTGACGACGTTCTAACATCGCTTAACTATTTCCCACTTGGCTTTTCACTAATTCCGGGAAGCAACCATTTCCCCTTGCTGAAATTCTACCTTTCCCATCCGAATTACGATTACTACTGGTGCATAGAAGAGGACGTTGATTTCTCGGGGGATTGGAGGGCGTTTTTTGAGGCGTTTTCCTCAGTAGGCGCTGACTTTATCAGTAGCCACATTCGTCGCTACCAAGATGAGCCAGAGTGGCCATGGTGGTCCGCTTTGGCACATCCATATTTCGTGATTCCCCAGAAGCAACGCATCCGCTCATTTAACCCTATCTACCGGATTTCAAGACCCGGTTTGGAGCTGCTCCACAAGGCACTGTCAAGCAAATGGTGCGGTCACCATGAGGTATTGATCCCTACCTTGCTCTACGAAAGTGGGCTTTCCATCAGCGACTTTGGAGGTATGGGGGAATTTGTTCCGGACGGTTTTGAAAACCGATTCTACATGGACAACAGTCCCAACAGCAGAGGCATACTCTCCGATGGCACCATGCGCTGGAGACCCGCTTTTGCAGAGGCCGGAACATTGAAAAACAAACTCTACCACCCTGTAAAACCGAGGGATGATTAAAACCTGCACTACAATACCCGAATGCGCAGGCTGAAAAATTGGAACCTATTCTCAATTTGAAGGTACAGCTCAAATTTCTGTTCTTCGAGGTTCAATTGATGGCTTATCTGAAAATACAAATTACCATTAACCAAATGGCAGGGCATTCATCCGCCGTAAGTTTGGCAACTTCCTTTTTGGCTGGCAATTAGAAAAATTTGCGCAATTCTAATTTAAATCAATTTGAATTCATTCTTTTTTTTCTATCTTATCGACCTAGTTACACGACTAAATTTATTTTTATGAATGGTGATTCTTTAATCCTAAAATGCAGTCAGAAGCTCCTTAAAGTCGAGCTGGAAACGGTCACTTATTTTGCAGTAAACGATTACCTGCTCACGGTATTCTTCCTAGACGGAAGCAGCCATTCTTGCTGCTCGTCACTTAAAAAGGTGGAAGGTGAATTGCCGGAAACCTTTTTTAAAATCAGCAGGAGCTGTCTGCTTAATGTAGCATTAATCCAATCCCTTCAACCAAAGGAGAAATGCGTAATAATGCAGAATGGTCATAGGCTGCAAGTTGCCAGATCAAAATGGCCTGGGTTGAGAAGGTTTCTTGCCCAACACAATCAGTCAACTAACGGCGGTTCCACTTTCAGCTAATCCTCAGCTGGCATTTTGTTCTTGAGGGACTGCTACCAACTTCGATGGTCATCCGAAACGGGGAACTATGGATGCTGGAAAAGCCGGACGAGGAAGTCGAGCGGGATTATTTCCGGTTGTTTCGGGTGGGATTAAAGGAGGGAGATTAAATACACTGGACATTCCCACAACTGATAGAAACCTCAAAATCAAATACCTAAAATCATCAATTCATCATGCAGTCGCCCCGTCTTCTCTCAAGAAAGCGAAACATTTTCCTTATCTTTAATTTCTGATGTCCGACGAATAAGACTATGGAAGAGGAAGAAGATAGAAATTTGGTCAAGGAACCTAACTTTGCCTATGGTACCTACACGTATGCCGATTACCTGACCTGGCAGTTGGATGAGATGGTCGAACTGATCCGGGGGAAAGTGTTTAGGCAGGCGGCGGCACCCCGAAGAATCCATGAGGAGCTTTCGGTCGCATTGGTGACGAGAATTCACGGGTTTCTAAAAGGGGGAACCTGTAGGGTGTATACCGCTCCCTTTGATGTGCGGCTTCCGATCTCCTCCAAAGACCCAACTGAAATCGATACGGTAGTACAGCCGGACCTCTGCGTGGTCTGCGACCCGGAGAAGCTCGATGATTTGGGATGCGTAGGTGCCCCGGACTTGGTCGTGGAGATCCTGTCGCCGGGGAACAATAAGAAGGAACTGCAGCACAAGTACGAAGTGTACGAGGCAGCTGGCGTCCGGGAATATTGGGTGGTACATCCCGACGAGCGCACCCTGCTGATCTATACCCTCGAGTCCGGATATTACCGATCCTCCCGCCTGTTTACCTTTGGCGACCGGGTAGCTTCTCAGGCACTACCAGGCTTTGAGCTGGATCTGGATGAGGTGTTTGGGGAGTTGTAACTTAGGGTTCAAACCGTGTGAAAAGTTGTGAAATAGGCTGGAAAAGCGGTAGCAATGGTAGATACAGGATTGAAAGGAAAAACGGTAATCGTAACGGGAGCAAATCATGGAATTGGAGCTTCCATCGCGGTAGCTTTTGCCCGAGAGGGCGCGAAGGTATTGATCACGTACTTGCGTCAGGCCCCGGAGTTTTTTGGAGAGACCCCAGAGACCGTGGCGCAGGCGACTGCTCCCGGGAAAGCGTTTTATTGCGGGGAAATCGGAAAAACCGGCGATTGGGTCGCAAAGGAGATACGGGGTATGGGCGCGGACTGCCTCACCGTTGAGGCGGACCTGTCGGATCCTTCGACGATTCCGATGCTGTTTGATCTAGCGGAGGAGCGCTGGGGCCGGGTAGATATAGTGGTAAACAATGCCGCCCTGGCCGATCCGGATACCTTCTTGCCTCAGGCCGTATTGGATAAAGATCTGGTTTTTGCAAAGGAATATTCGCTCAAGTCCTTATCTGCTGCAACACACGATGCCCATTTTCAGGTCAATAGCCGTGCGGTCGCCTTGATGATGGCAGAGTTTGCCAAAAGGCATATTGCGCGGGAAGGGAAGGTGGGCCGTATCGTCAATATTACGACCGATGGCTCCCGATGCCATCCGTCCAGTGTTTCCTACGGTGCCAGCAAGTTTGCCATGGAGAGCTACGCACGTTCGGCGGCGACCGAGCTGGGCCCTTACGGCATCACCGTGAATGTGGTATCACCGGGTGCCGTGCAGACTGGATGGATGCCGGAGGAGGTGGAAAGGGAACTGGCAGCGGGGTACCCACTCCGCCGGATCGGGCAGCCGGAAGATATTGCAAAGGCGGTGATCTTCTTTGCGTCGGACCAGGCGGAATGGATTACCGGCCAGGTACTCCATGTAGGTGGGGGCAATCGCATGTAATAGTGCCTCTCGTCGACCGGTCGTTGCCAGGACAGCAATGAGTCGTTATTTATTTGAAATAAAGCCCAGATGTGCTTATGAATCTGATCAAAACCAGTTTTACCCTTATCGCTTTATGTTGTCTTGGACTCACCGGTTTGAATGCGCAGGACCGTCTTTCTGGTAGGTCCTTTGCCACGCGCTCTGAGGTGTTGGCCCAAAATGGTATGGCTGCTACCAATCACCCCATCGCCAGTCAGATAGCCTTAGATATCCTAAAAGAGGGCGGTAGCGCGGTAGATGCAGCTATTGCCGCCAATGCGTTTTTAGGATTGGCGGATCCGGCCATGAACGGAATTGGCGGTGACCTGTTTGCCATCGTATGGTCTGCCAAGGAGCAGAAGTTGTTTGGGCTTAATGCCAGCGGGAAATCTCCGGCATCGCTCAGCTATGCAGAGCTGAAGGCGGAAGTAGATCAGGGAAGGTCCTACCGCGGCGGTCCCCTTTCCATTACCACGCCCGGCTGTGTGGACGGTTGGGTTGCACTCCACGAAAAGTTTGGTGTGCTGGATTTGGACCGCCTGATGGCACCAACTGTTTCGTATGCCAGGGCGGGCATCCCCGTTACCTCGGAGGTGGCAGATTTTTTTAGGACGTTTGAAGAGAGTGTCCAAAAATCCGACAACCCCTCGTTCAAAAAGGTGTTTTTTACAGATGGCCGATTTCCGGGAAAGGGTGAAATTCTCAAAAATCCGGATCTCGCCAAAACCCTCGAAATCATCGGGAGAGAGGGTAGAGATGGGTTTTACCGGGGGGCGGTAGCCAGCACCATTGCTGATTATGTAAAGGCACAGGGAGGTTTCCTCACCAAAGAGGACCTGGCCAACAACAGACCAGTGTGGGTGGAGCCTGTGTCGGTTAACTACCGGGGCTACGACGTGTGGGAACTGCCACCGAACGGACAGGGGATCTCTGTCCTACAGATGCTCAATATCCTCGAGGGTTTCGATATGTCCGGGATGCCCTTTGGAAGTGCGGCGCATCTGCACCACTTTTTGGAGTCCAAGAAATTGGCATTTGAAGATATGGCAATGTTTTACGGAGATCCAGATTTTGGCGATATCCCGCTTGAGGAGCTGCTTTCAAAGAAGTATGCGGCCGAGCGAAGGGCGCTTATTGACCCTGCAAAGGCCGGCGAGTACCATCCGGGGCTAAGCGCTGGGGATCACACGGTCTACCTCACCGTAGCCGACAAAGATGGAAATATGGTTTCCCTGATTCAGAGTTTGTCTTCAGGGTTAGGCTCGCGGGTAGTACCGGAAGGATTAGGGTTCGTTCTGCAAAACAGAGGTTCGGGATTTGTGCTGGAGGAAGGACATATCAATCAGTATGCACCTGGGAAGCGGCCTTTTCATACCATCATTCCCGCATTTATCACGAAGGAAGGGAAGCCCTTTGTAAGTTTTGGGCTGATGGGTGGGGATATGCAGGTGCCCGGTCACGTGCAGGTGGTGATGAACCTTATTGACTTTGGGATGAATCTACAGGAGGCCGGGGACGCGCCTAGGATCTTCCATTCCGGCACATCGGCCCGGGGCGGCAGGGTGCCGGGGCTTGGCGAAACCTTTCTCGAGTCCGGATTCCCTTATGAGACCATCAGCGAATTGATGGACAAGGGACATGTGATCCGCATGGACAAAGGCATCTACGGTGGGTATCAGGCCATCATGGTGAAGGACGGGGTGTATTATGGTGCGTCTGAGTCCCGTAAAGATGGGCAGGCAGTGGGTTATTGACCATTTGTGGGCACATTTCAAGTTTAATTACACCCGTTTAGAACGAAAATGGTGCCCAATCTCCGCATGAATATATACCTTGCCGATGACGGAATGAACACAAGGACTCCGAAGACCTCGTTTTTTCGTACAAGGTATCTTTTAAGGTGGTTAATTGGGGTTCTCCCACCGGCCCTGATGTGCGGATACCCCAACCTGATTTGGGAGGTCGGGAACAAGATAACGATATGAAGTAAAAGCTCACATGTTTAACCACTTCACGACAACCATCCCCTTATGAAGTCTTTTCTCTTTGTCCTTTCGGCCATATACCTAGCCGGATGCAGTGCCCCTCCAAAGCAGGTGGTTTTCCCCCAGGAACTGTTTCGATCTGAGGAACTGGTGGTCACGCAGGTTTCCGAAAACGCCTTTATCCACACCTCTTATCTTCAAACAGATGACTTTGGAAAAGTAGCCTGCAATGGGCTTGTGCTTACAGGGGGCGGGGAGGCCTTCGTATTCGACACTCCCACCGACGACAGCAGCTCGGAAGTGCTGTTGCAATGGCTGGAAAGCAGCCGCGGCCTTCAGGTGAAAGGAGTGGTCCCTACCCATTTTCACAAGGATTGCCTGGGAGGGCTGCCGGTTTTTGCAAGCCGTGGGATTCCTTCGTATGCTTCGCACCAAACCATTGCGTTTGCAGTTGACAACAATTTTGCCCTGCCCCAGTATGGTTTCGAGGATTCACTTTATTTCCAGGTGGGTGGGGAAATTATTTTGGCGAAACACTTCGGCCAAGGCCATACCGAAGATAATGTGGTCGTGTATTTCCCCAGTGAGGAGGTATTGTTTGGAGGGTGTTTGATCAAGGAGTTGGGTGCACAAAAGGGATATTTGGGAGACGCCAATGTTTCTGCCTGGTCCCAAACGGTAGAGAACATCAAAGAGCGGTTTCCGGATGTCAAACTTGTAGTTCCCGGCCACGGGGCATACGGCGATGTTGGACTTCTCGACTATACCATCGAATTATTCAGGACAAGGCATTTCGGGGAGGGCAGGCATCAGAACGCAAACTAATGTGGCGTGATGATCCCATCGCTTTGCTTGCTCAGCTTCATTTTTACCAGGATTTCATGCAGTGTTTCGGCCGCAAGGCCATGTAGCACCAACCGGTAGGCGGCGCTGTAGGTCGTTTCCGGCACCATCGGGTGCTTGTTGTTCACCAAACCCAAATGGGCGGGGGTTCCCAAGATCTGCGAGGTGTAGATCGCAATGGTTTCGTCCAGTTGCAGGGAATTGGAAGCGCGCACAAAATCGTTCGCAGTCAGAAACAGCTGGTAGAAGGGCGTAAACAGCTCAATGGCCGAGCGAAGGTCCAGCACGTTGGTCCATCGGTTGGGAAAAACTATGTGGTCAAACTGATCCTCGGTGATCATGCTTAGGTCAAGCTTTTCCGGTGGTCGGATTGTCAGCCCCTTTTCCTTTAATTGCCTGTTTAGGTTGATGACAAAATTATAGAGATTTAGATCGTGCTTCAAAAACAGGTCTTCTTTGATGCTGTCAAAATCCTTGGGCTTGAGGGGATTTCCTGCTAAGGCCACTCCCTGTACATTGCCGGCTATAAACTGCAGGATCTCCGTGCCCACATGGAAGTGCCTAAATATAAGCAAGTTGGCATCTGGGCTCACAAAGTTTTTCAGCCCCCATGCCAATATCTGGTGTAGTACCCGCGACGAATTCAGGCCTCGGGGCACAAAGTATTTGAATACATGGATAAAAAACATGGTGATCTTGGACCATACTTCGATGATGGGAAGCAGGTAACGAACTGATTTGGAGGAATTGTCCCGCATAAGGGCCCGCTTGGTGGCCGAGTTGATAGGAATGCTGTCGTCCAGGTAGAGGGCCAGCCAGGGGTTTGGGTCTCGTTCGTCGTGGGTCAGGTAGTCCATGGGGTGTTACTTTTAGTAATTGCCGAGCTCGTTAAGCTGCAAGGTATATAGTTTGGCGGTTGTTTTGGCCGTTTTGACAATGCGTTTGGCCAAGTCCAGGTTCATAAGTGGGTGCTCTAGGGCCTTTTCCAGGTTATGGAAGTGGTTTTCATCCGCCACCCCGTGATAGGTAAAGAAGGAAACCTGATCGTCTCGCAGACCAAGTTGATCTTGGATCATCCTTCCCCAGTAACCAGCCAGGCGTTTGCCAATGCCCTCGATGATAAACATGGCCCCCAGCAGGTCTATGGGATTGGGTTTACTGGCCTGTTGAAAAACGAAGGAGGTAAGGGCCACGGTGCCGATGTTTTTCTCACCACTTCGGATGGTCTTGGGATCCTCTCCCAGGGCTTCAAAATTCAGTTCGAGCAGTTGATAGTCCTTATGTTCGGCAGCGGTGTGCTTGATAAAGGCCGACCGCAGCTCAAACAACCCTATGTCGATATGGGATGCGGCCCGGGAGATCCACTGAGAGCCATCTATTACCTGTTGGCGCAGGTCGGTCAGGAGCAGCTTGTAGTCGGCCAGGCTGAGATTTCCCTGATGGATTTTGGCGACGACAGGCACCTGGAGCAATTCGGTCTCAAAATCAATCCAGACCTGGGCGAGGTTTCGAATGAGCCACTCGGAGGTTTCGTTCTTGGACAGGTTCAGTTCCGGCGATTCAATTTCCCGGATGGTGTAGGGTTTCTTTTCGGCCGTGTCCTCCCCGACCACCGTGAGGTGCATAAAGGAGGTAATAAAACGGCCGCTTTCCGGCACCATGCAAAGGATGCGGTCTCCCGCTTTCAACCTGCCCGAATACAGCAGTTCATCCAGCATGATGTAGATCGAAGCTGCACCGGTATTTCCCTTGGTAGGAAGGTTGCTAAACCATTTCGGATCGGGGATTTCTCCACCACCTTTGATCATCAGTTCTTTGATGGGGCCTTTGAATACCTCCGAGGAGTAGTGGCAGCAAAACCAGTCTATGCCCGATGGCTGGATTTTTCCCTGGTTGATCAGTTCAAAATAGTGCGCCACACCGGTTTTTACCAAGCTGTCCAGCAGGCGCACATCCTGGCGGAGATTGATGGCTCCGGCGGCTGAGGCCTCCTCGTAGCTGGAGTAGTCCAGCCAGGTTTTTTCGCTTTCGTTTCGGTTGTCTGTTTTTCCGGTAAACATGCACACCGGAAATTCATGGGCATGGGATTTCAACTCAATCCAGTCTATTTTCAAGGATATCCCGGCCCTGTTTTTCTGGTTTTGCAACACGAATGCCCCTGCACCATCGGAAAGCATCCAGCGGAGGAATTCCACGGAAAAGGGAAGGGAATCCGTCCCTTGGGCCTCAAAGCGTGAAGCTTTGAACATCCTGCTGGCAAATTCACTTCCAACGGCTAGGGCGTTTGGTTTTTCCCCGGATTTTATCTGGGAATACGCATTCTTCAGTGCCATAATACCACTGGCGCACACACTTTGGTGGCTGGAAACCTCGCAGGTACCCAGATCCAGACCGGCATGTACCATGCTGGCAAATCCCGGTATGGGCAGATCCCCTTGGGTGGTTCCCGTACACAATAAGTCGATCTCGCTTGCCCGCAGGCTGCTTCTGTCCAGTGCCGTTCGGATGGCCTGTGCAGCTAGCTCGGTGTTGGAATGGGTAGATTGCTGCCGCTTGTCCAAGGCATAGTAGCGCGTTTTGATGCCGTTTTGTTTTAGTATGCGCTCTCGGTTTCGGCTGTCTTTTCCATGGATACGGCCCAGAAAATCTTCCATTTCTGCATTGGAAACCGGCGAGTTGGGTAGAAAGGAGCCGGAACTGGTGATATATACTTCTTGCATAGGTTACTTCGTCGGTTTGGAGAATAGCTTGTCCAGCAGGTTTAGGGCAAATCCATAATTCTTCCGTCCCTTGCTATGGTGCTCGTGGTGTGCCGTTCCAAAAAGCCGCCAGCTGTCACCCTTGCCATCACCAAACCGGTAGTTGCAATGCCCGGCGAAGTTCAGTAGGATACTGACTGTGGGGTAAAGAAAAACGGCCACGATCGAGAAGGGGATAAAAGGCACAATGGTCAATGGAACCGTGCTCAGTAAGAATGCTTCCAGCCAGTGAAAGCTATACACCGAATAAACGGTGGGAACGGTGGATCGGTGATGGATGTAGTGAATATGCTGCATCATGGGTTTGAGATGCATGATCCGGTGGACCACGTAGAAGTGGACTTCGTTCCATAGGGTAAGCAGTGCCAGGCCCCAGAGGATGTTTACCCACGTGTTCGGCAGCAGCTCGATGACTCCCGTCCGTATCAGGTAGATGATGGGGAGCGACGAAAACCCAAAGATAAAGATTGATTTCAGGGAGTGCCCCATCTCGAATCGGGACTGACGGCTGGAGGCCTCCCGGGGATCTATCCTTTGAAGCAGGTTGTTACGCGTCAGGAATTTACAAGTCCGAAGAAAAAGCGTCCCTAAGCCAAAATAGAGTACTAAAAAATATAGAATTGTCACCCCAAACCATGTCAGGTAGGAGAATTGGAAGAGCATGTTTTCTAAGATAGCCTCCATCAACACCTAGGACGGACAAATGATCCGGCCTGTCGTAAAGGTAGCGAAAATAGTCGATTTCAGGCTTTGTTTGTCATGAAGATATAGGTAGCGTTTTCCTTGGTATCGGATATTTCCAGGGATGAGACACTTGCCTGCTCCGAAAGTTGATCGCTACCTCCGCAACCAAACAGGATTAAAATTCCGAATACGAGGAGCAAATTGCCCAAAATACGCCTGTTCATAGGGCTAAATAACTTGGATTCTAGGGCAAGGTATCATTTAAAACGTCTAATCGAAAGATTAGAACGGTATTTGTGCAGGTACTCCTCAAAACCAAACAGTCTGTAAATATGAGCAATAAGGTAAAAATTATCAGTGTACGATCACTTACCCACGATGTGAAGGAAATAAAGGTGGAAAAGCCCAAAGGGTACACGTTCGTTCCGGGCCAGGCTGCGGAAGTGGCCATAGACAAGGACGGATGGCGGGATGAAAAGCGCCCATTCACCTTCACCTCCCTCCCTGAAGATGACCATCTGGAGTTTGTGATCAAATCTTACCGGGAACACGATGGGGTTACCTACCAAGTGGATGGCTTGGTCGAGGGCGATAGCCTGTTGATCGGAGATGCCTGGGGTGCCATTTCCTATACCGGCCCTGGTGTTTTCATTGCGGGAGGTGCCGGTGTGACGCCATTTATCAGTATCCTTAGAATGCTCGAATCAAAGGGAGGTCTGGCAGGCCATAAGCTGATCTTTGCCAATAAGCGGGGAAAAGATGTATTGCTCGAATCCTACTTTTTTGATCTTTTGGGAGAAAACTTCATCTCCATTTTGAGCGAGGAGCGCGTTTATGGGCATTACCATGGGATTGTGAATATGGCGTTTTTGAAAGAGCAACTTTCCGATTTTTCACAGGAATTTTACGTCTGTGGGCCGGAGGAAATGGTGAGGGATGTGAGCAGTAGCCTAAAGCAACTGGGAGCCAGGCCGGACGGCATTGTTTTTGAAAAGTGATGCCGGCGTTTTTTCGAAATTGCCCCGTATCTTAGGGGGGTCAAACGCTCACTCAATCCCCTCAACCACCCTATGGAGAAAATCTCTGTCTTTGATATGTTAAAAATCGGCGTGGGCCCATCCAGTTCACACACCTTGGGGCCTTGGCTGGCGGCGATTCGGTTTTTGGACGAACTTGGAGCCAACCGGATTGGCGCGCTGGAGAAAATCTCCGTTCACCTGTATGGTTCGCTGGCATTAACGGGAAAGGGACATGCGACGGATTTGGCCGTGACGCTGGGATTGGCAGGACTGGATCCGGTTCGCTTTCCAGTCGCAGAGATCGACCAAGTTGTAGGGAAGATCAAAGAAGAAAAACGGCTCATCCTTTCCGGAGCACACGTTGTGCCCTTTGATATGGCCACGGATATTGTCTTCCATAACGAGTTTCTGCCCTTTCATGCAAATGCACTCCGTTTTGAGGCAACAATAGATAACCGGCTCCTCACTGAGACCTACTATTCTGTGGGTGGGGGCTTCGTGCAAAAGGACGGCGAGGCGGATGCTTCACCTGTCCTGCGGGAGGAGTTTCCCTTTCCGATAGAGAAAGCCAGCCAACTGCTGGGATACTGTACCCGCGAGGGGAAACAGATTTCTGATATCGTTTGGGCGAACGAGCTTACCTTGCGGACAGAGGAGGCGATTCGTGAGGGACTTTGGGATATTTGGGAGGTGATGCAGGACAGTATCTATTCGGGCTGCCATACAGGGGGCGAGTTGCCGGGTGGACTACGGGTCAAGCGTAGGGCATCAGAAATGCACAGCAGACTGCTCGGAAAAGACCAATACGGAGATTCCGAAACCTGGCTCGCTGCGATTCGCGCCCTGGATGTGGATTTTCGCAGTATGCTGAAGTGGGTAAGCTGTTTTGCGCTGGCCGTCAATGAGGTAAATGCTGCCATGGGCAGGGTGGTAACCGCTCCTACCAACGGCAGTGCTGGGGTCATTCCGGCGGTATTGCTTTACTACCTGGCGTTTGTGCATAAATCGGCGGGCAAGGAGGAGGTGATCCGTTTTCTGTTGGTGGCCTCAGAGATAGGCAGTATCTTTAAAAAGAACGCCACGCTTTCAGCTGCCATGGGTGGGTGCCAGGCAGAGATTGGTGTGTCAAGTGCAATGGCGGCGGCGGGTCTATGCGAGCTGCTGGGGGGTAGTCCCGGGCAGGTACTGACAGCGGCTGAAATAGCCATGGAGCACCATCTGGGCCTAACCTGCGATCCCATTTCCGGTCTGGTACAGGTGCCGTGTATCGAGCGCAACACCATGGGGGCTATCAAGGCTATCAACGCGGCGGAACTGGCACTGGAAACCTCACTGGAACACACCAAGGTATCCCTTGACAAGGTGGTTCGCACCATGTGGGAAACCGCCAGGGATATGAACGGAAAGTACAAAGAGACTTCGGAGGGTGGCCTGGCCCTTTCTGTAAATTGGGTGGATTGTTGATTTTCGCCGATCCTTTTCGAACAATCAAAACCGTAAATATGTATGGACAAGCATAGAGCCCGGTCAAAAACCAGCAAGCAGGACCGTTTGCGCTTTCTAAAGCACCTGCTACTCGATGTAGAAGCCCTCGAGGAGATGCTCCGGCAAAACCTTATCGAGCGGAACATTCAGCGCATCGGTGCCGAGCAGGAGTTGTCCCTGGTTGATGCGTATTATAAGCCCTCAAAAAAAGCTCCTGCGGTTTTAAATAGGGTGAATGATCCCCATTTGACGGCGGAATTGGCCCTTTATAACCTTGAGATCAATCTGGATCCGCTGGAGTTAAAACGGCAGTGTTTTGTCAAAATGGAAAAGCAGCTGAATACCTTGCTGAAGAAAACCGATCAGGCTGCCAAAGCAGTTGGAGACAAAATCATCTTATCAGGTATAATGCCGTCGATCGACGTGCGTTCGGGGGAGTTGGATTACATGACCCCAAATCCACGTTTCTTTGCCCTGGACGAGGTCATCAGGCAATTGCGGGGCGAGGATTTTGAGTTGAATATTCTGGGGGTGGACGAGTTGATTTTGGCACACACCAATATTTTGTTTGAGGCATGCAACACAAGTTTTCAGTGTCATCTCCAGGTGGATCCGGATGAGTTTGTAGACCAATACAACTGGGCACAGTTGATTTCCGGGCCGGTGCTTTCCGCTTGTACAAATTCGCCGCTGTTGTTTGGAAGGGAGCTGTGGAGCGAAACCCGGATATCGCTGTTTCAGCAAAGCATTGACATCCGCAGCAAGGGATATCACCTTCGGGAAAAGGAACAGCGCGTTTCCTTTGGGAGGGGCTGGATAAGGGAGATCACTGAAATTTACAAGGAGGCCATTTCCCGTTTTACCCTGTTGCTTACGGATAAGGTCGAGGAGGATTCCATGCAGGTATTGCAGCGGGGAGGTATTCCTAAGCTGGCGGCATTAAACCTGCACAATGGGACGATTTGGCGCTGGAATAGGCCTTGCTACGGAGTGGGAGGGGGTGTGCCCCATCTCCGTATCGAAAACAGGTATTTGCCATCCGGCCCTTCTGTCATTGATGAGGTGGCCAATTTGGCTTTTTGGGTAGGCCTGATGAAGGCGATGCCCGACCACTACCGGGGTAGTTGGCGCCGTAGGTCCTTTGAAGACACCAAGGCGAATTTTTATCGCGCAGCCACCTCAGGCCTGCAAAGCTGCATGATTTGGGAAGGTAGGGCGATTCCTTCCCGTGAGTTGTTGCTTGACCACTTGATTCCCCTTGCGACAGATGGGCTTCAAGCGTGCGGACTGGACGAAGCAGAGCGTAGCCGGTATATGTCGGTGATCGAGGGCAGGGTAAAAAAAGGATTGGATGGCAGTGTGTGGACGGTAAAGGGATTCAGAAAGCTAAAGAGGAAAATGTCTAGAGAGGAGGCCATGGTGGGTATCACGGCCATTCTCTACGAACGGAGGAAGACCGGAGCACCTGTTCATACCTGGCCCCTTGCTGCTCCCAGTGAGGCGGAAGGCTGTAGGATGCCCTACGATTGGATTGGAAACTTTATGAAGACCGACCTGATTACTGTTCAGGAACAAGATCTTCTTGATTTGGTGGAGAAAATCATGGAATGGAAAGGTATACGCCATGTGCCTGTAGAGGACAGTCATGGAAATCTGAAAGGGCTGATCACCCGCAAAATGATCGAAAGTGTAAAGGAGGATTCAGGCAAAGGGAAGTGGCTTTCTGCCGGCGGCGTCATGCGCACCGATCTGGTCACGATAGGAAAGGATGCAGACATAAAATTTGCCATCCTGTTAATGGTGGACAAACAAATAAGTTGCCTGCCGGTAGTGGAGGGCAACAGATTGATTGGGTTGATCACGGATAGGGATACCCGTGAACTCTGGCAAAAGATGAAAAATGATCAAGCCTGAGCAAAAGACCGAAGGAATTACCAAAGCCCGGTTGATGGATGATCGGTACCTCTTTAGGTGTGAAAAGGGTAAGCATTGTCCTACGTTGGTCGCCTTTGTAGGTATTCACGGAAACGAAAAGGCTTCTATCAAGGCGGCAATTGATTTGATGCAGGAGGGCATCCTCGATCCAGATGGATTGAACGGGAATGTGTTCATTATTCGAGGAAACCTAAGGGCACTGGCATTAGGCCGTCGCTTTGTAGATAAGGATCTGAACCGGATTTGGACTGGGGAGAACCTGGCGTTAGTTAGAGATATTCCTGAGGCCCGCTGGCCGCCCGTGCACGAACTGGCCGAGATGAAAGAACTGGACGGTGTTATTTCCGACATCGTAGCGGAGTATGGGCAAGGAAATATTTGCTTTTTGGATCTGCACACCACCTCTGCGGAGAGCGGGGCATTTCTCCCATTTAACGATTCCCTCCCCAACCGGCAATTAGCCGAAAAGTTTCCCCTGCCATTGATCCTTGGAATAGAAGAGTTCCTGGATGGTCCCCTAATGAGCCATATCAATAACCTTGGGTACCCGGCCTTGGGTTTTGAGGCAGGTAGGCATGAGTCCGATACCTCTGTTATCAGACACCGTGCCTTTTTGATCCTGATGTTGGTACATAGCCGGATCCTTTCACTTTCGCCTTCAAGGATCCTCAACCTGGAGCGACAGCTGGCAGCCTCCGTGACGATTGTCCCCGGATTTTACGAAATTCTTCACCGGCACGAGGTGCTGCCTTTGGATGGATTTGCGATGGACCTCGGATTCGTAAATTTCATGCCGGTCAGAAAAGGGCAGCGGCTTGCGGCTGATAACACCGGAACGATTGCTGCCAAGTTTGGCGGTAGGATTTTTATGCCATTATACCAGACAGAGGGCAGCGATGGTTTTTTTATCATCGAGAGGGTTTCCGCATTCTGGATGCACTTGTCCAAATGGTTACGGCAATTGGGTTTTTCGAAACTGATAACCAAGTTTCCCGGAATCAGGAAGGATCCGGTGGAGGCGAATATGTTTTTGGTTGATACCCGGGTAGCCAGTTTTCTGCACCGCGAGATCTTTCATCTGTTGGGCTACCGTGTGAAGAAAGGTGATTCAAGCCGTTTCCTCCGACTGGTCAGAAGGGATTAGGGAGTTGTTTGGGGTCCCGTTTTTACCAAACGCTCGAACTCTGCCTTGGTGACTGAAAACACCGTGCCATGTCTGGTTCCTTCCGGGAAACTAACCTCGTTTGATATATCCTCCCAGTTAACCAAATCATAGGAAGCCACTGCACCCATTTGATGGTCGATGTATTTGTCGAAGTAGACGATCCATCTGTCTCCCACCTTGGCAGGCGTAGGCCCCTCGGCCCAGTAGTCGCCCGTAATCGGCGCACTTGCAGGCCCGTATCCGTCGGTCAGCCGGGAGCTTCTGGCTATTCGGATGTTTTTCTGGGCCGGCTCGCGGGTTTCGTCTTTGATAAACAGAATGTACTCGCCGTCTTCCTTGATCAAGGTCCCGTCAATTACATTGAATCCGGGTTCGTAGAATAGCTTGGTTTCCGAAAAGGTTTCGAAGTCTTTGGTGGTGACGAAGTATTTACGGTGGTTGTAGGCATTTTCTTCTTGGGATTGCGTCTCCGGATAAAGCCCCGTGACCGTGGTAGACCAAAAGATCATATAGAGGTCGGATTCCTTGTCGTAGAATACTTCGGGTGCCCAGGTATTCCTCGCCCCTTCTTCGTGGGCCATCACAGGAATGAATCGTTGCTCAGACCAGTGGATTAAATCTTCGGAATTGGCATAGCCCAGCCCCTTTTCATTCCAGCTGACGGTCCATACCATGTGAAACTTTCCATCTTTTCCCCGGATGATGCAGGGATCCCGCATGAGTTTGTCTTCACCGGCAGTAGGTGCAAGAAAGGAGGCTCCTTCTGCCAATGCTTCCCAAGTGTACCCGTCTTCCGAATAGGCAAAATGCAGGCCGTCTTCTCCGTTGCCTACAAAGTAGGAGAAAAGAAAAACCGTTTCTTCGTCTGCCTGTTCGGCGGAATCCGTTGACGATCTCGGCGTGCAATAGGTCAACAGGACGACTGTGGCGTAAATAAGTGGGCGGATAATGGGTTGGTACATGATGGTTTGTGGTGTTTTAAGCTGGGTTTCCGTCGCAAAATACACATACTAATAGTTAAAACCAGCGGAGTAGTCGTTTCAAGTGCCGTGTTTTGCCTGATTTATTACCATCCTTAGGTAAATGAGGGTATACTACTCCCTTGGTAGGTTTTCTGATTGTCGGTTTCAAATCCTGTTGGAAGGCAAACTGGTTCTTTGATCGATGGCTATTATACTTTTTTGGCACGTTTTTAAGTATCATAATATCAAAGAATATAGGATAGAGCAGGACAGTACAGGATAGAGATGTATTTCTTATATTTTAGATTTACCTAGCGTTTATTTTAATTTATAGCAGCTGTAAAAAACAAAATAAACCTGATAAAACAATATACTCATCTTAAACCAAGGATTTATGGATCTGACAATGTACCAATTGATCAGGGGCAGGTGGTTGCTCCTGTGTGTAGTCGGCCTGTTGGTGGGGTCTGGAGCATTTGCCCAGCAAACCCGCACCCTGACGGGCGTAGTGAAGTCTCAGGCAGACTCGGAGTTGATTCCGGGGGTGTCGGTTTTAGTGAAAGGTACCCAGCGAGGTACAGTGACAGACATTGACGGGCAGTTTAGCCTTCAGGTGTCTGACGGGGAAGTGATTGTAGCCAGTTTTATAGGCTATGAGACCAAAGAGACGGTCGTTTCTTCCAGTATCACGAACATGGAGATTTTTTTAAGTTCCTCTTATTCCGACTTGGGAGAGGTGATCGTGGTGGGGTATGGTACCCAGCGAAAATCGGATTTGACCGGATCGGTAGGATCGGTGAGTGCACAGGCACTTCAGGAAAGGCCGGCAGCCTCCCTGAACCAAGCACTCTCTGGAAGGATTCAGGGGGTGAACGTGTCCGTAAACTCCGGTAGACCGGGAGGACGTGCCAACATACGTATTCGTGGCAACACTTCTGTGAGTATCGCCAACGATCCGCTCTATGTGATCGACGGTGTGATCATTCATGCGACGGGACTAGCCAATGGTAGTACCCCCATCGATTACATCAACCCCAATGACATTGCCTCTGTGGAAGTTCTGAAGGACGCTTCGGCCACTGCGATATACGGCGCACGTGGTGCCAATGGGGTGATCTTGGTCACGACCAAGCGCGGTAGTTCCAAAGGGGGTATAATCACCTACGACACGGACTTCAGCGTAGGTGTACTGCCAAGAAAGATTCCATTGTTGAATTCCGAAGAGTTCTTGAGGGTAGAGGAACTGGCTTACCAGAACGCACAGAAATATGATCCCAACGGATGGGCCAACGGGATTTACAGAGATCCGAGGTTGAAGCGTACAGATCCCAGGTTGTTTGATTCCAATGGAAACCCATTGTATGATACGGATTGGCAGGATGAATCCTTCCGTCAGGCACTTACCCAAAACCACCAGCTGGCTTTCACGGGAGGTAACGAAAAGGACAGCTATGGCGTCTTTTTGAACCACCGAAACGAAGAGGGTTTGATGCGTGGTTCTTGGCTTAAGCGCTACGCTGCGCGGTTTGTTTTTGACAGCCAGATCAAAGATTGGCTGAAAGTAGGCGGTTCTCTTTCCTACAACGATCAGCGGGAAAGCCAGATTGACCCGTTGGGTGCAGGGGGTATCATAGCCATGCGTCAGGTTTTGGAGGCCTTGCCGATCATTCCCGTAAGGTATCCAGATGGAAGCTGGGGAGGCAATGAGCACTATCCTGGTATGGAGGGAGGAAATAACCCCCTTCATGTAGTGGAAGACAGGGTGTATCACCTCAATACCCAGACATTGCTCGGCAACGTGTATGCGAACTTCTACCTGGCAAAGGGGCTTGAGTTTAGATCTATCTTAGCCACCAACATCATCAATCAGCGTACGGATTATTACGGAGGTCGGATGTTGAACTTCATTGCCCGGAACCAACGTGGGGATGCCTCGGTCACGAACGATCGCCATAACTCCTGGCAGTTTGAAAACTACCTGACGTACAACAAAGAGATCAACAAGGACCAGTCGTTCAATGCATTGCTGGGTCTATCCTGGCAGCAGGTGGACCGGTTCAACTCCATGGCCAGGTCGCAGGATTTTCAGGATGATTACTTCAAGTTTTATAACCTGGGAGCTGGAGCGAATGTGTTCCAAACAACTTCCAATTATACCGCTTATGCTTTGAATTCCTATTTCGGACGGTTCAACTACAACCTGAAGGAAAAATACTTGGTAACCTTCACCGGTAGGATTGATGGTTCTTCCAAGTTTGGTGCCGCAAACCAGTATGCAGTCTTCCCATCGGCAGCAGCTGCCTGGAGGGTGTCAGAAGAGGATTTTCTTAAAAACAGCAATACCGTTTCCAATTTGAAGCTGCGTGCCAGCTATGGCGTTACCGGAAACTCGGAGATTCCGGCCTTCCAGTCCCTTGCAGGTATGGGGAACTACATGGTTATTTTTGGAGATCAACGGGCAATCGGATTGGGGGTAAACCGCCTGGCCAACCCGGACCTTCGTTGGGAAAGAACTTTCCAGACTGATATGGGATTGGAACTGGGTCTTTTCAACAACCGACTGACCCTTGAACTGGATTTGTACCGCAAGCTTACCCGGGATATGCTCCTGAATGCGCCGGTTCCTTCCAGCAGTGGATACTCCAATGTTACCCAGAATATAGGCAGCATGGAGAACAAAGGCATCGAGATAGCGGTAAACTCCGTGAATGTGGATACCAAAGGGTTTAAATGGGATACCCATTTTAATATTTCCCTGAACAGAAATACGGTACTGGAGCTGACAGGAGGAGCGGATATTTTCTCAGGCTCCACTATTATTAGGGAGGGCTATCCAGTAGGATCCTTCTTTGGATTTGTTCACTTGGGCACGTGGAATCTGGATCAGGCAGACCTGGCAGCGAGTTTTGGAAAGCTACCCGGCGATATCAGGTATGAAGATGTAAACGGTGACGGTGTAATCAACGACCGTGACCGGGTGATCATGGGACAGGGCATTCCGAAAGGTTTCGGTACTTTGATGAATACCTTTAACTACAAGAACTTCGAGTTGCTTGTCGACTTGCAGTTTATGTATGGCAATGGCGTGCTTTGGAGAAGCAAGCACTCGGCGGAGGACCGTACCGGCATAGCCAACAGTTTTAGAACGGTGCTAAATGCCTGGACACCTCAAAATCAGGACACCAATATCGCCGAGATCAGACCTATGTCAGCCGGTTACAATACATTCAACGATACGGACAGGCTTCAGGATGGCTCCTTTTTGAGAGGAAGGAACCTGATGTTCGCCTATGTATTTCAGCCCCATCTGGTGCAAAAGCTTCAGTTGAGCAGGCTGCGGGCATTCGTATCGGTACAGAATTTCTTTTTGACCACGCCGTTCCAAGGGTATGATCCTGAAGTCGCTACTTCCGGAGCCCCATTTGATCAGGGAGTTGATTTGTATGCATACCCTAAACCTCGGGTATTTATGTTGGGACTTAATATAGGCCTGTAAGGTGGGAACAAAAATCTTGAAACTATGAAAAAGCATATAAAAACTATTTCTAGAACAATGATCATCGGCCTTTTGCTGGTTAGCGGATGGTCATGTGCCGATTTTCTGGAAGAAACAGACAAGTCGAACTTCACCCTTGAAAATTACTTTACCCGTCCGGAACATGCTACCAGCGTGGTCAATGCGATCTATGCGGGCCTTCCGCCCATAATGACAAGTGGGTTTGGTGGTGGTCCCTGGATGATGCTTGAGTTTGCTACAGGGTTGGCGGATACCGAACTTGGCCAGGCCCAAAACAGTCTTTTTGTTCGTTCGCTAATCAACAACTCGGATAATGACTACGGACAAACCTATTGGACCACCTACTATCGAGGTATCCAAAATGCAAATTTGGCGATCAACAAAATCCCGGAAATCCAAATGGATCAGGGAGCCAAGAACCGATTGCTAGGAGAAGCCAGGTTTTTGCGTGCATACTACTACTACCACCTCGTTCGGATTTTTGGGGAAATTCCGTTGATTACGGATGTAATCGACCTGGCGTCGCCTGATATGTATCCGTCACCATCTTCAGTGGAGGCCGTGTACAATCAGATTGTAGAAGATCTGACTACTGCGGAGACGTCGGGCCTTCCCTTCCGGGAAGGAACGGGAAGGGTTTCCATGGGTGCAGTAAAAACCATGCTCTCCAGCGTATACTTGACGATGGCGGGCTATCCCCTACAAAAAGGGTCTCAGTATTATCAAATGGCGGCAGCCAAAGCCAAGGAGGTTATTGATTCCGGACAGTTTTCACTATTTCCAAGGCTCACTGATCTGAACACTGTATCGTTGAAGAACCAAGGCGAGTTTATATTTATGATTCAGTATGCGGCGTTTATTCAGCCCAATACGGTTCAGCAGGCCATCCTTCCCTATAATAGGGGCATCAGCCAGTACAATGCAGAGACGGGTGGGATATTTGCCAATGCCGATTTTGTACGGTCTTTTGAGCCAGGGGATAAGCGAACCGAAGAGAAGCAGTTTTTCTTTACGGAGTTCACGCTGCGGGCAGACAGGAACCAGGTGAGACAATTGGGTGATTACTACCTTTGGAAGCATTTCGACCTAGAGGCGCAACTAGTGACGACCAGTAGCGGGATGAATTGGCCTGTGTATCGCTATGCTGAGGTATTGTTTATCTATGCCGAAGCACTCAACGAAGCCAATGGTCCATCGCAGGCGGCCTATGATGCTGTAAATCAGGTTCGTCGAAGAGCTGAATTGCCAGATCTCCAGGGTTTGACGCAGGATCAGCTTCGCAAAGCGATCTGGAAAGAAAAATGGCATGAGCTCTGTTATGAGAACAAGACGTGGTTTGATATGGTGCGTTTGAGAAAAGCCTTTAACGTGACCACCGGCGAGTTTGAGGATTATGTGGGACATCAGTTTGTGTACGGTCCCACGGTGACCGCACGGGAGTTGTTGTTCCCGATCCCTACAGCAGAAGTTCGAAACAATGAGAACCTAAGGCAAAACCCTGGCTATTAATTCAGGGGTAGGCTGAAAATTGGAATCCATGGGGGTAGACTTGGTTTATCTCCGTGGATTTTTTCATATAGGAGAATTCGTGAGCGGCTCGAGATTGACCCTTTTGAAAAAAAGCATTATGGATTCTTCCCAAATAGCGATATATTGACAACCAAATTTCGTAGACGAAAGGAGCGGCCTGACTGATTTGCCGCAAAAAACTCAATCAACTAACCTAAACTGAACAAGAATGAAAAACCTAAAGAGGGAAGCGGTAAACTCCCGCTCTTTGACCTTGCTTGCCTTGGCAATGCTGCTATCGGTGTGTACCGGCTATGCCCAACATGGAGAATTATGGCTAGAATATGCCGGAGGACAGGGGCCTGGCAAGGGTAAAAAGATCGTCTTGATAAGCGGTGACGACGAATACCGATCGGAGGAGGGGATGCCCATGCTGGCCAAAATTCTAAGTACCCACCACGGTTTTGATACCAAGGTGCTTTTTGCGATAGACCCCGAGAAAAAGGAGATTATTCCCAATTACAAAAGCAATATCCCCGGTCTTCACTTTTTGGCGGATGCGGACTTGGTCATTATGCTGATCCGTTTTCGGGAGTTGCCCGATGAGCAGATGAAGTTTATCGATGATTACATACAGGCCGGCAAACCCATCATTGGGCTACGGACCTCTACGCACGCTTTCAACTATGGTAAAGACAACCAAAGCAAATACCGCAAGTACCATTGGATGGCCAGTGAAGCAGGTTGGGAGAAAGGCTTTGGAAAACGCATATTAGGAGAGACCTGGGTAGCCCATCATGGCCATCACGCTGTCGAAGGCACCCGCGCCATGATCGATGGCCTTTCCCATTCGTCCAAGCACCCGATTTTACGAGGTGTAAAGGATATCTGGGTGGCCTCTGACGTCTACACGGTGAATGGGCTGGGAGATGATGCCGAGGTATTGGTACATGGGGCGGTAACCCACGGGATGACGGCCGATACGCCTATCAACTGGGAAAAGGCTCTTATGCCCATAGCGTGGACGCAGACCTACACTAGTGATGCGGGTAATTCCGGCAAGGTATTCACGTCCACAATGGGTGCTTCGGTAGACTTGGAAAGCGCGGATCTACGTAAATTGGTCGTAAATGCGGCTTACTGGTGCCTGAACATGTCTCACCTGATCACGGAAAATACCAAAGTGGATTACGTGGGTGCTTACAACCCGACCATGTTTGGTTTTGATAACTGGAGACGTGGCATGAAGGTCGCTGACTTTAAATAATAGCGGTTTTTATACAAAAGCAATCCGTTCAAAGCCTAGATAAGGGACATCTGTCTAACAAGCAATTACCGCGATACGATGGTTTTCTCTGGCCGAAGGGTAGTATAGCAACGGAATGACCATTAAGAAACAAATATAAACCCATGAAGAATAAAATAGGATTTAATGTGCTGGCATGGTCTGCGGCAGTTTCTGATGAATTGAAGCCGATCATTGACAGACTCAAAACCACCGGTTACGACAGCGTCGAGTTTTTTGTAGGAGCACCGGATGAAAGCGCCTATAAATCCATCGGAAGCCACGTACAATCGCTGGGTATGGAAACCACCACTGTGTTTGTGTTGGGAGCTGATGAGAACCCTATTGATCCGGATGCGGGTGTACGGGCAAAAGCATTGGATAAAATCAAATGGACTATAGATCGCTCCCATGACTTGGGCGCAAAGGTGATTTGTGGGCCTTACCACTCCGCTTTTTCCGTGTTTGCGAAACGCGCACCCGAGGAATCGGAGTATGAACGTAGTGCAGAAGTGCTTCATAAAGCAGGGGAGTATGCGCAGCAAGCTGGCATCTTGTTGACCCCCGAAGCGCTTAACCGATTTGAGTGTTACCTATGTAATACCATGGATCAGTTGACCCATCTGATAAAAAAGGTGGATCATCCTAACGTAAAGGCTATGTTTGACACCCATCATGCCAATATAGAGGAGAAGAAATTGGGAGAAGCCATCCGCAAGATTGCTCCGATATTGGGTCACGTACATATCAGCGAAAACGACCGCGGAACCCCGGGATCCGGTCATGTTCCCTGGGATGAAGTATTTTCTACCCTGGCCGATGTGGGCTTTGAGGGTTCGCTGACCATTGAAGGGTTTACGCGAAACGATCCCGATTTTGCCAACTCCATCGGTGTATGGAGGGAGTTTTCCCAGCCTTGGGAAATGGCTGAAAATGGGCTTACATTCATCAAGGCGATGGGTGCCAAACACGGGCTCTGATCGTATCACCACTGAAATAAAATCTCAAACTAACTCAATTACTCAGATGACGAAATTACCTTTCCGCTTTGGAGCAGAAGTATATACGTGGTTTATGGCCGGAAATGGGGAAACCCACAAAGGACAACTTGCCCACATGATAGACATAATCGCCGATGCCGGCTTTACAGGCATACAGCCCATCTTCACGTGGATGGGGCCTCTTTCAGACCCCAAGAAGTTGGCGGAGAAGTTGAACGAACGGAACATTGAACTGGCTGCGGTGGCCTTGGCGCTGGATTGGAATGGGGCAAAGGAGACCGACGACGAGCGACGAATCGCCGATGATGCCATCAGTATGTTGGAGCAGTTTCCGGGATCTGTATTGTGTACTGTGCAAATCCCTACCGGCAGGCATGACCTGGAGTCTAGGCGCAAGAGCTTGGTGGGCATTGTAAATGAAGTATCCAAACGTGCGGCAGACAGAGGGGTTATCAGCAGTTTTCACCCCAACTCGCCCCATACGTCCATCACCCGTACGGAGGAGGATTATCGGGTGATCTTGGAAGCACTGGATACGTCGGCCACGGGCTGGTGTCCGGACGTCGGCCATATCATAAACGGGGGCATGGATCCGCTGGCAAAGATGAAGGAGTATCAATCCCTCATTAACCACGTGCATTACAAGGATTGGGACGGCGATCCGGAATTTACCCTTATGGGAAATGGCAAGGTGGACCTGGTAGGAATCACCCAGTGGTTAAAGGACATAGGTTTTCCAGGCTGGATTATCTGCGAGGACGAAGGACAGGAAGCATTGGAAGACCCGGACTTTGTCACCTTGCACGATGGAAAGTGGATACATGAAACGCTTATAAAAAAGTTAACCTAATCGGTATGCCTACGGTAAATGGAAACGGAATAAATATCTATTACGAGACCCGTGGTCAGGGAGAGCCATTGTTGCTTATTATGGGCATCACCGCACCTGGGTCTGTATGGGAGAAACACGTCGCCGCTTGGGAGAAGGAGTTTCAATGTATACTTATGGACAACAGAGGGGTGGGCAGGTCAGATAAACCTCCCGGCCCCTATTCTACCGAGATGATGGCCGATGATTGTGCCGCCTTGCTGGATGCATTGGGTATCGCCCAGGCAAGGGTAGTAGGTGTATCCATGGGCAGTACGATTGCCCAACAACTGGCCATCCGGCATCCGGATAAGGTTAGGTCTATGGTTTTGATGTGCCCTTGGGCCAGGTGTGACCAGAAAGCCCGGGCGATCTTTGAACTGATGGTAGATTGCAAGGCACGCTTCAGGGCCGAGGAATTTAGCCGGTTTATCCAACAGCTGATCTTTTCAAAGGCTTCTTGGGATGATCCCGATACCTTTCAGGGAATGCTGGCTGATCGGAAGGCCGCTGGGTTGGATCCCAATCCCCAGCCTTTGGTAGGGTTGGAGGGACAGGCTGCGGCCTGTATGGCGCATCATGCCCTGGAACGCTTGCCCTCTGTGGCAATACCTACCTTCGTAGTGGGTGGTGCAGACGACGAATTTACGCCCAAGTGGATGACCGAGGAGGTAGCCGGCGCCATTCCGGGGTCAGCGCTACATATCTATCCGGATAGTGGCCACGCATTCCATTGGGAAAATCTGGAAGATTTTAACGAAAGGGTCCTTAAATGGCTCCTGAACAATTGATAGTTTCATTTTAGCAGTTAATAATAAACCCATCATAACCCCCTCTTTCTATGTTTTCGCTCATCCTCCCCTTTTTTTTAGGGATTTTAGTTCCCGAGGTCGCCCCCGCCAAGCACGTTACCTTCAAGAAGCAGATGATTGCTATGGAAAGTGCGGAATCGGCGGGCGTTTTTGATGTAAACAACGACGGTCACCTTGATATCGTGTCTGGAAGTTATTGGTATCAAGGGCCCGATTTCAAGAAAAAGCATTTTATCGCGGTGTTCAATCGGGTCGGAGAGTATTTCGATGATTTCTCTACGATTCCCATGGATGTCAACGGCGATGGCTACATGGATTATATCACAGGGGGATGGTTTGGAGCCACTCTTGTCTGGATGGAAAATCCAGGGAACAATGGCCCTTGGAAAACCCACGAAATTTATAAAACCGGGAACGTGGAGACCACCCGTGCATGGGATGTGGACGGGGATGGAAACCTTGAAATCGTGCCAAACACACCCAATCAACCATTGGCGTATTATAAGCTAAAAAGGGATAGCTCTGGTAAGGGAACCGGAGCGTTTGAGCGCATTGAAGTTGCGCCAAAACACGGTCATGGACTTGGGTTTGGTGACGTGAATGGTGACGGAAGAGGTGATTTTATCTTATCCAACGGCTGGCTGGAAGCCCCATCCGACCGCCGGTCGGGGCCATGGCTGCTGCGTGAGGATTTTAATCTCGGTGCAGCCAGTATTCCGGTGTTGGTGCAGGATGTCAACGGCGATGGCCTCAACGACCTCATTGTGGGGCAGCCGCATGATTATGGATTGGACTGGTACGAACAGCGCAAGGCCGATGGACGTATCACCTTTGTCAAGCATCCTATTGATCCCTTTCATTCCCAGTACCACTGCCTGGAGTGGGTGGATATAGACAACGATGGACAGATGGAACTGGTGACCGGCAAGCGCTACCGAGCCCACAATGGAAATGATCCCGGTGGCCATGATCACTTGGGCATGTATTATTTCAAGTGGAATGGTGAGTCGTTCACGAAAAACGTTATCTCGTTTGGGCCTTTTGGTGAGGGAAAGGGTGCGGGAATCTATTTTGCCATAGCAGATCTGAACAATTCCGGTTTTCAGGACATCGTCGTTGCCGGGAAAGACGGCTTGGCGGTTTTTTATAACGAGGGCTATTAAAGTTAACCGTTTCGTTACATTGGCTTAAAAGCCCGACGGGTTTCGATACGTAGCTTTACCGGATAACAAACAGATCTGATATGATAAAGAATTTCGTTTTCATCTGCCTTTTCCTTCTTCTTTCCCCGGCATTTGCCCAACAAGTCGCCACGGGGTTTGTATTTGAGGATATAAATAAAAACGGTAAAAAAGAGCGACGGGAAAAAGGGTTGTCCGGTGTCGCGGTAAGCAATGGGCGTGAGGTGGTACTTACCGATGCCAGCGGTAAATATTCGCTTCCTGTAGGAGACGACAACATCATCTTTGTGATAAAGCCCGCTGGCTTTGCTGTCCCCTTAAATGGGTTTAACCAGCCCCAGTTTTACTATATCCACAAGCCAAAAGGGTCTCCGTCCATGCGTTATTCGGGTGTTGCCCCTACCGGGCCTTTGCCCAAATCGGTTGACTTTCCCCTGTATTCGTCTGAGGAGCCCATGGAGTTTACCGCACTGGTTTTTGGAGATTCCCAGCCCTACAACAGACAGGAGTTGGCTTATTTTCAGCAATCGGTAGTAGAAGAGGCCAAGCGTGAAAAAGGGGCTGTTTTCGGGATAACCCTTGGGGATTTGGTGGGCGATGCCTTGGATCTGCATCAGTCCTACATCGAAGTGATGCAAGCCATGGGGCGGCCCTGGTATAATCTGATGGGCAATCATGACATGAATTTGGATGTGGACCGGGATGAATGGAGTGATGAGTCCTTTGAAGCGAGCTTCGGGCCTGCCAATTATGCATTTAGTGTTGGGGAGGCGCATTTTATTGTCCTGGATGACATATTGTACCCTGATCCCCGAGGGGGAAGGGGCTATTGGGGCGGCTTTCGGGAGGATCAGCTTGATTTTGTTGAGAATAACCTAAAATATGTTCCCAAGGATCGTTTGATTGTGCTGGCCTTTCATATTCCTCTGTTTCACATTAACGAAGGGTCTTTTAGAAACAGCGATAGACAGCGTCTTTTTGATCTACTTAAGGACTATCCAAATGTTTTGGCCATGTCGGCACACACACATCTGCAGCGTCAAAACTATTATACCCAAGAAGATGGATGGCATGGGACAAAGCCCTTTCATGAATTTAATGCCGGGACAACCAATGGAGACTGGTACTCTGGTAAATTGGACGAGCGTAAGCTTCCTATTTCGACCATGCGGGACGGTACTCCGAAAGGCTACACGCGGTTGAAAATCAACGGTAATTCGTACGATCTGGCCTATCAGGTATTGGGGATGCCTGCGGATTATCAGATGCACCTGTTCCATCCCCGGGTCGTGGCCAGTAATCGAGGGACACAAGCTGGAATCTTTGTGAATTTCTATATGGGGCATAAGGATGACCGTGTTGAGTATCGTGTGGATGGAGGAGAGTGGGTACCCATGGTCTGGGTTGATACGGTCGATCCCGAATTTGTTCGACAGGTGATGGAATGGGATACCTCGGAAAATCTCATGCCGGGTAGGCGTCCCTCAAATCCTGTAAACAGTACCCACCTTTGGCGGGGCAATATTCCGACAAACCTGGGCAACGGTGTTCACCGAATCGAAGTACGGGCCCAAGACCGGAAAGGAAACACCTTTACGCAGGAGAGTGAATACCTCTTGGCGGATCCGGTGATAAACTGAGTTGAAGGGCCGGTTTTTGCCGGCCCTAGTTATTGTAAAGTGTTGGATGAAGACATATACGCTGGGTCAAAGCAGGGAAGAAGTAATTGGGCTTTTTCCGGAACGAAAGATCAAACAAGTCCTGCTGGGTGAGCAAAAGGTTTGTGTAGTGAGGGTAGGCGTGGATTTTTTTGCATTTGAGCCCTACTGTCCTCACCGGATGATGGGGCTTCGTGAGGGCTGGGTGACGGCCTACGACGAGGTGGTGTGCCCTTTGCACCAATACCGGTTTGAGCTAAGGACAGGAAAGGTAGCTATGGGCGATTGCCGGGAGCTCATTTGCTACAGAACATCCTTAGAAGAGGGTGGGTTGGTGATTTTTATTTAGCAATATTCTTTTTTTTGAGATAATTCAATTGTTTAATCGGTATTGGTATTTTAATATAAAATAATATTTTTTAACTTGAGCTCGGATTCGTTTACATAGGCACGGTATGAAGTTCCGCGATCTCAGGGTTTGGTTGTATGTGTTTGGTTTTGCTGCGCTTGTAGCCATCTACCTCTATCAGCAGACTCGTAGCCACAAGCGAGAGCTCGAGTCCCAGTCGATAAAGGCGGTGGTTCTGGGCAAGAACAACCTCCAATCGGCTTTTTTCAACTATCAGCAGCAGTTCGCAGAGTATCTAACCCGTAATTTTTATTCACTGACCACTGGTGAGCTCGCCGGGCAGGCAGAGCGTGTCGTTGGCTTTTTTGATGCCTCGCCCAAGTTTTTGGTACATGAGATGAGCTGGCTTTCTGAAGAGGAAAGCCTAAGGCTTCAAAACGAGGCACTGAAGGGCAGGATTGTTCAAAGGGACAGTTCCGCAAGCATGCTGGTCGAAAACTACTATTTTGACTTGGCAGCCAGGATTGCCAATGGCTCGGACCCGTTCTATAAGCTCTCCCCTAATCTCATTCAGCGGCGTTTTGGAACCAACGGATTTTCTATTCCAGCGGATGGGGGTAAAGACCGTTTGGCGTTTCTGGTGACCCATGAGATTCCGATATATAGGCTGATGGAAGACAATATTCCCCTTCGCTTTTTTGACCGATTGTTTTTGTTGGACGAGGCGGGAGTGGCAGTGTATCCGGGGAGCTTTCGGGGCAGACCGCTCGTAGATCCTTCGGAGTTGGTAGGAGGAATCGCAGGTAGCGGCAAGGCGGAGGAGACTGTGGTCAATGCGGGAGAACTTGCCTTTAAGATGAGTTTTGGAAATGAAGAGTTCGAGGCGTTTCTTTCCCCTTTTTCGCTTGCCGGGGGACAGTACTATTTGTTGGGGTTAAAGGAAAGTTCCCAATTTACAAGAGCCGCCTACCGCATAGATTTCGGGGTTCTTAGTGTTTTGGTGTTGGGACTAGTCCTTATACTCGTGGGCATCCCGATCATTGGTATTTTCACATTAAGCCAGGGGGATGTACTGACCAAGGGAAAAGTGATGGGAATTGGCCTGTCCCTTATTTTTTTGGCATTGGTTGCTGGGTATAGTTTGGCCTTTGTCCAAAATCAGCGAGCCTCTGGGTTTAATGGGCTAGTGTTGAATGAACTGGAAACCCGACTTGTCGAAAAATTTGGAGAATATACCGCATTGCTTCATCGCTATGCAGACGGAACGCCACTGGATAGTGTGTACTTCGAACGTAACGAGCGGCTGGACGTGAATGAGTTTATCCAATTTTCCTCCGACGGGTATATACGCAGATTAGATATTCCGGGAGTGGCTCCGGTTGACTTGAGTGACCAGTCTTTTATCAGCATCAAACACAGGGACTACGTTGTTGAGTCCCAACGTACACCGGAAAAGGTTTTCCTGTCTGCGCATTATTCCAATGCAACTGGAGCCCTGGAAGGCGTGGTGAGTGTGTTCGGGGATGATACGGGAAGTGCCATCACCTTTGATGTAGCAACAATGGTAGCGGATGATCTTAGCAAACAGCGGTTTTTTGTGTTTAAACCGGATGGTAAGGTGATAATGAAAAGTACGGGCCTGGAATTGCCCGTAAATTTCCTACAGGATGCAATTGACAGAGACGTCTGGGTGGAGATTCAGACACTGTTGCAGAACAACCAGTCCGGTTCCCGGGCCAGAACTTGGGAAATGCCGCTGTATGTGAATGGACATGGTTACCAGGCCGTTTTAAGGCGGCTTGATTTCGAGGGCTTCATTTCGCCGGTTTGGGTGATGTCCCTCGTTGACAAAAGCCTACAGGATTCTCTTTTTGTTTTGGCAACCTTTGAAACACTGGCTTTTTTACTTCCTTATGTAGTCGTGCTTGGCCTTTTGGTCGCCTTTGTTTTTCTGGCTAGACTGCCTCCCATCTATCTTCGTTTGCGGGAGTTTTCCTTTGACTGGTACAGGCCTTCGCCTGCCAAGCGCACACAGTACCTATACGCTAATTACATTTTGGCCTCCCACCTGCTGGTCTACTTATTCGTGTATTTGGTCATTCCGCTTACGATCTTTTCGGTTTTCGCCTGGTCGGCATTTATTACCGTGGGTGCATGTATATGTAATTTTTTGTTGCTCTTTCCCCAAGCCAAGAGAGGACTTGGCAGTAGGGAGTTTAACTTCTTGGCACCTGCCTTATTTGTATGGCTGTTGCTCGCTATCCTTGTTATCCTTCTGACTTACTATTCGCTTGATGGTGGCTATTTCTTTATGAGTCTAGCGGCTATGGGCATATTGGTGTTGGCGATTGGTTTGTGTTTCCTTGCGACAGTTGGAGGCAAGATGCCTAAGCTCAAGCCGGATTTTAGTGGGGAGCTCACCGGGTTAAAGAAACTGCATTTCCACCTGACCAATATGTGGAATTTTGTCACCCAGCTACAGGTAGAAAAAAGGATCTATTCACTGAATTTTTTATTGTGGATCACGATTATGGGATTCATGCCCGGCTACGTGATTCATCGACAGGTATTTACACAGGAGTATTTTTTATGGAACCATCCGCAGGGAGCGGCCGATTCGGGAGAGGGCATACGGCTCCTTTCCGGAGTGTATCGGGATTTGGTAGGGGCTCATGAGCAATTGCGTAGGATTAATTTTAGTCGTTTGACATCCCGTACCGACATAGAGCTAAAACGTTTTTTGGCACCGGATATCGAGGCGGTGGAGGCATCCTTTAGACTTCCCAAGCAGGTATTACGGAGAAATGGAGAGTTCGAGCGATCCAATGAGGTACTGCAGATAGTGTTTCGCAAGATCGGTCAGACTCCTTTGCTTTTACTCGGTACCCTTTTATTGCTAGGCCTTTTTTTTAATTTGATCATGCGTATCAGTAAGCGCATTTATTTGGTGGACTATCTTTTTCCGTTGCAGGAAAAGCGATTGCCGGCTGCCTGTGTCCATCGTAAGTTTACTTTTGTGATCGGCTTGGACAATAAAAAGATCGAGCAGTGGATACGCTATCATTTTTTTTCCGAATGGGATACCGTACTGGTTGTGTCGGCAATAGATGGGTTTGAGGTAAAGGAAGACGTAGGGAAATACCGGGCTGTATTGCTCAATAACCTACATTGCCTAGCGGATACAGCACAGGTTTTGGAAGTACTTGAGCGGTTTAAGGCTGCCTACTTTCATCTCGATGTGGCGGTGTTTGTGTCTTCCGGTCTATCCATCCAGGATCTAATCCGGGACGGTGCCAGCGACGCTGAAGTCGTTCGGATCACGGAGATAATGAAGCCGTTTCTTTTCTATGTAGTTCCCTTAAACTTTCATCAGCGGGTCTTGTTGCTTCCCAATGACGGGGGTGAGTGGTCTTCCATGCCTGAAGAGGGTCGGCAGCGATTCCGACGGATGGTGCGTTCTCCGCTCTTCAATGATCCTATGGTGTACGGACTCACGGAGGAGCTTATTTACGGAGAGAACAGCTCCGCGTTGGCCTGTCTGTTAACAGACGAACTGGGTGAGGATTCGTTGGAGACGCGGATTTCCCAGGATAGGTACGAAAAGTGCATTCTGTCGATTCAACGCTATAACAAGGCTTTTTTTATCAATGTATGGTCTAAGCTGAACATGAGGGAAAAAAAGCTGTGCTACTACTTTGCGCTGGAAGGCTTCATCAATTACACGATGAGGGATTTGTTGGCATCGCTGCTTCAAAAGGGAGTCCTCAAGTTAAGCCCCTCCAAAGACCGCCTGCTTCTTTTCTCTCGGTCTTTTTCCAACTTTGTTCTATCAAACATCGATGAACGTGAATTGGAAGCCTTTAAATTGGAAGAAAAGGCGAAGGGAAATTCCCGGCTGGTTCAGGCGGCGTCCATCAGCTTTGTTTTTATTTCGGTATCGGTTATAGGTTTTTACGATCCCAATATTCTTGATCGGTCGATCGCTTATGTTAGCGGTGCCATAGGTATTTCCGGTACCCTATTCAGTTTTTTCCAAAAAGGATTCAAAAACATCTGGTCGGGTGACGCATAGCTCTGGTATGATTATTGTTTTCGGGTAAGAATAGCTGGAATCCATTTCTGTGGTGTATTGGTGGGAGTAGTTTTGGGATTTTTAGTGAATTGATCAGTAGTGCGTTAGGTACCTTTCAGACTGCCTTCTACTTCTATCCTTCCTTAAGGCGTATATGGTTGCGGCCTTACCAGAGAGGAAAAAGAAAAAGGGGAATTCGTTTAATAAAGTGAAAATTTATTGCTATGTTTAATCCTACTCAATACATTTGAAAGCTATGTATTGGGGACTTTCACATTAAACAGATGCAATATGGGCTAAAACTCTACGTTGTTAAAATATCAAATTTATGAGTAAAAGGGTAGGACCTAAAGACAGTGAACTTATCGCTCAGTACAGAAACGGCAGTGAGGCGGCTTTCGAAAGGCTGGTTGATAGGTACAAGTCCAGAGTCTATTCCACTATCCTGGTGATAGTGAAAGACCAAGGTGTGGCGGAGGATCTTTTGCAAGATGTGTTTGTGAAAGTGGTTCAGACACTGAATTCTGATAAATACAACGAAGAGGGCAAGTTTCAGCCTTGGTTGATGCGGATAGGTCATAATCTTGCGATTGATCATTTTAGAAGGATGAAGCGTTATCCTACAGTTGTTATGGAGGATGGCTCGAGCTTGTTGGATACCTTGAATTTTGCCGATGAGACGGTAGAGGATAAAAAGGTTAAAGACGAGACCTTGGAGATGATCAGGGCATTGATCGATGAGCTCCCCGAGAGTCAGCGTCAGGTGTTGATCATGAGACACTACATGGATTTGAGTTTTCAGGAAATTGCGGAACAGACTGGCGTAAGTATCAATACCGCGTTGGGTAGGATGAGGTACGCTCTGATAAATCTTAGGAAGAAACTTGAGAAAATAAACATAGCCTATGACAAAATCTTTTACCCAAAATGATCTGATAAGGTATATTTATCAGGAGATGTCTGCCAGCGAAAGCGTAGAGCTGGTACAAGCCCTTCAGGTAGACGCTGTATTGATGCAGGAATATTTGGACCTGTTGTGTTCTGTGGAGCATTTGGATAAGCTCATCAGGGAACCATCCCATCAGTTGGTAGCTCGGATCAAGGACTTGGCCCGGTCTACCCAAGGGGTTGAAAAAGTATAGTGTTCCTAACCGATCATTGAAATTTGCCTGCCAACTTCAGATTTTTTGAGTTGGCAGGTTTTTTTTGTTTTCCGGCTGTGCCATCTTTGTGAGGATGAGTTCTGGATTAATCAAAATTTTCATGCTGAAAAAGGAACGATACAAGGCATTTGTCAATCATTTTGCCACGGAAATGCCCGTTGCAGAGACAGAACTCAGCTACGACACCCCATTTCAATTGCTGATAGCCGTGATTTTAAGCGCGCAATGTACCGATAAGCGGATTAACATGGTGACGCCGGCCTTGTTTCGGGATTTTCCTTCCCCCCAACACTTGGCAATCGCCACCTTTGATGAATTGTTTCCCTATATCCGCACCGTGTCCTATCCAAACAACAAAACAAAGCACTTGATAGGGATGGCAAAAATGCTGGTGGAGGATTTTGGCGGCGAAGTGCCTTCGACAGTTGCGGAGCTGATCAAGCTTCCGGGCGTAGGTCGGAAGACAGCCAATGTCATTACCAGCGTGGTGTGGAATCAGCCCAACATGGCGGTGGATACCCATGTGTTTAGGGTTTCCAAGCGACTTGGGCTTGCAACACAGTCGGCAAAGACACCCCTGGAGGTGGAAAAGCAGCTTATCAGGCATCTGCCGAAGGAGGTGATACACAAGGCCCATCATTGGCTCATTCTTCATGGTCGGTATACCTGCCTGGCCAGATCTCCCAAGTGCGATGAGTGCACCATCACGCATTTTTGCCGGTTTTATGAGAAGAATACTTCCAAGTTAATGGAACAGCTGCCACCCTCCTCTTCTCCAGCCGATTAACCCATGTGTGGGATAAACCTACTTCTTAACTGTTCTGGCATTGTATCGTCATCTCCCATCGTAGGGATGATGGAAGGTACTTCACATAGAGGTCCTGACCAGGCACGTTGGATGAAGGTTTCCGCTACCTGTTATATCGGAGCCAACCGACTGAAAATCTCCGGACTGGATGAGTTTGCCGATCAGCCCCTTGTAAGTGAAGACGAGCAACATGTGTTGGTTTGGAATGGAGCACTATATAATCATTGGACCCTACGGAATAGGCTTCTTGAAAGTGGGGTATCATTGAAGAGCAGCTCGGATTCGGAGGTTTTGCTACATTGGCTGGGTATTTTTGGGCTACAGGGCATCGATGATTTGGAGGGAATGTTTTCATTGCTGTTTATCGACCTACAGCGCAAGAGGGTGGTTATAGCCAGAGACCTCACCGGTCAAAAGCCACTTTATTACCACAAAAGTGGAGGTCAGTGGTTGTTTTCCTCTGAGGTAAAGGGAATTTTAGGGAGTGGCTTGGTACCAAGGATTTTGGATACGTCTCAGTTTGTTCCATACCACTATTTGCGTCACCCGCTGCCCACCCACACGTTTTTCCAAGGTGTATATCAATTTCCTGCGGGGAGGGTACTGCAATTGGATTTTGATGGAAAGGAAACCGCCTCCAAGTGGTTGGCCCTAAGACCCAATCACGAGTCTTCCGGAGGGGCGTCTATTTTCACTGAACTGGTGACGGACGCTGTAATGTCCCATTTTCAGACCGAAGTACCCATGGGTATTATTTTGAGTGGTGGCGCAGATAGCACGCTGCTGTATACACTTTGGCACCGGGAAACAGGCATGCCCCTTCGAAGCTACACAGCTGTTTTTGAAGAAAGATACAGGGAAATGGCCGAAGATCGAAAGTTTGCCAAGCAGGTTGCCAGGTCCTATCAAGGAGCCCATCACGAGGTATTGGCAACGCCCGACGTGTTTTTGTCCAATTGGGAAGCGTATTGCATGGGCTTGGACCAACCCATTGGCGATAGCGCGGGTTTCTTGACCTGGCTGATTGCCAAGGAAGCATCGCGTGAGGTCAAGGTGCTGATAAGCGGTGCAGGTGCAGATGAGTTGATGGGTGGCTACAATCGCCACCGGGCATTTTTGAAGTACCTGAAGCACAAAAACCTTCTTTTGAACTTTAAAAATGTTTCTAAAATTCCAGGGTTACCAGTTGGGTACAGGAAGTTTTTCAAAGCTATCGAACCGGATTCTGCGCGTACTTTTATGAATTTGGCCGCTTTACAGGCCTTGCCTGATTCGATTGCCACGTTGTTGGCTGTCGGTTTGGAAAAGGATCCGTTTGGATTAAAGGAAGCGTTGGCTTACGAACGGAGGCTATATCTAACAGAGGATATTCTGAAAGTGTTCGACAACTCCTGTATGGCATTTGGCATAGAAGGGCGATCCCCCTATCTTGACTACTCGATTCTACGCTTTTTTGAAGGGATGCCCGAACAAAAGCAGCGGGAACTGATAGGTAAAAAATGGATAAAGGAAAGCTTGGTTTCCTTTGGCAGACAAGAGGTGGCGGGTAGAAGGAAGCTTGGTTTTGGTATTCCGATAGTCGGATGGTTCCAAGTTCATGATGGCTTTAGAGAGAAGTTGGTGGAGACTTTGTTGCAGTTTGATCGGGAGTTTTCGGCGTATCTTAGCCCCGAAGTGCGTACCTTAGTCCAGTTCCCGCAATCGGCCATAAAGCGAAATACCTTGCAGGTTTGGAATTTGTTCCTTTTGGCCTCCTGGATAAATGCCCATCGATTATGAAACTTGTATATGTACATCAGTATTTTTTAACTCCCTCCCAAGGGGGGGCGGTCCGGTCTTACTACCTCGCGAAGGGGTTGGTAGATGCAGGTGTGCAAGTGGATATGATCACTGCCCATAATGCGCCCGCGTACGAACTAAAATGGGTGGACGGCATTCGTGTTCATTACCTGCCGGTTGTTTACCGGAATGAGTTTTCGAAGTGGCGGCGGGCTATTTCCTTTCTTCGCTTTGTGTGGGCTGCGAAATGCCTTCTTGCGAAAATGAAAAGGCCCGACTTGCTGTACATCACGTCGACGCCGTTGACGACGGGTATCTTGGGATTGTGGGCGAAGAGAGCCATGGATCTACCGTATGTCTTTGAAGTGAGAGATCAATGGCCGGAGGCACCTATTCAAATGGGCGTGCTAAGAGGTAAGTTGTTGAAAGGGCTTTTTTACCGTTTGGAAAGGCTTGTTTATGACGAATCTTCGCATGTTGTCGCACTGTCGTCACCGATCCGGGAATCTATCTTGCGTGTTTCTCCCGGAAAGGAGGTATCCTGTATCCCCAATTTTGCAGATACAGATTTTTTTAAGCCTAAAGATGGGCAGTGGCCTTTGGCCGAAAAGAAAGATGAGAAACGTCCCCTAACCGTTTCCTACGTGGGTGCGATTGGGCGGGTCAACGGGCTGGAATCCTTTTTGAACTTGGCAAAAGCGGCACAACAGACCAGGAAATCCTGGCAGTTCGTGCTTATGGGCAAAGGGGCCTATCTGCCTAAATTACGCGATGCCGTGGCACATAATGGCCTTGAAAACGTCGTTTTTTTGCCCTTTGGGAATAAGGCGGCCGTGCGTGAATTGTTGGGTCGAAGCGATTTTGCCTATATTTCCTTCCTTCCTTTACCGGTGCTTGAATCCTCCAGCCCCAACAAGTTTTTTGACGCCATTGCGATGGGGTTACCGGTTATTCTCAATTTCAAAGGATGGATATACGAATTGATAAAGACGAATAAAATAGGAGTATTCCAAGGCGACTCTCCGGTGGATACCATTCGGGAGATGGAGTGCCTCTGGCATGATACCGGAGCCTATAAAGAGATGTGCCGGAGATCCCGAGAGCTGTCGGAAGCGGAATTTACAAGCGAAAAAGCCGTTGCTGATGTGTGTGCGATTATTTTTAGGGTGGCTATACAGGAAACAAAAGCTATCGTGGCCTGTAGCCAGACCGCCTGAAAATATCAACTACATTGTTGTTTGCCATTAGTTCAGGCAAGCTTACGGCATTGTTTTGGCGATAATCGTCTACAATGTTCCATCCCAGCCAACGGCCAATTCTGCCGGGTGCATCCAGGCTGATTTCATCGGTGAACGGTGCCTCTCCGGTATACTTTCGAATTTCAAAAGGACTTGTTTCGTAGAAGAGTTCGTTTTCGATGAAATGGGCGTAGATGATCTCTTCATTTGCATAGCAGGCCAAAATATCTTCATGAGTATACCCTATAATGAATTCATCCGGTGTACAGGGCAGTATCTGTTTGGTAAAATGATACGATTTGCCATAGAAGATCATCTCCGCGAGCAGGGTATTGTCTTTTAGGTCGGATTCATTGTACCAAGCGGAGATGGCAGTGATCAAGGTGGGTACCAAATGGTCTCTGTCGTACCTTCGACGAATGTATTGGGGAAGATCCACTGGCTGAAATCGGTGATCACTCGGTAAAAAATAATCGAGGCTGATCACGATCATGTCTCTGGTCAGGTAAATGTCGTTTGTAAATCCACTCAGGTAGGTGTACACCATTGGAGGCTGGAAGTCGGGATAATAGTAGCGGATACCTTTGAACGCATTTTCAATCGCCTCCTCTATTTCCGAAAAATCTGCAAAATGGATGGACACTTCTTGATAGAGTTCCTGCATACCGGGATCCTGATGCAACTGGACGATTTCTTCTATAAACGATTCCCTGCTTTCAAATTCGTCCTCCAAAAGATAGCTTTTGGCAAATTGAGGAAAGCTGTCTACTACCGCTGATACTCGATCAATCGTTACATCTTCAAAAAAAAGCCTTTCCAATCTTATCAACTCTACGGATAATGGCTGTGAGGTTATCTCAATAGGGAGGCTACATTTTTCGGAAGATCGTGCGCAGCCGGTGAGTAAAAGCAAAAGGAAAAGGTTTCTGAGTCTCATGTCTTGAATTGGTTTATTATTTGTCTCCAATAGTCACACCTAGCATCCTACGGAGAGACCTGATCCTTGGGAAATTTCGCAAACAGAAAGGGTAACCGACTGGTCTCGCTCATCTCATCTCGATAGGCTGGAGTTAATCAGCCAAAGGTAGGCAAAACCGCGTAAATACGCCTTTTTGGATGATATGTACCGGTTTTAGATATCTGTAAATTTACTAAAATGAGGTAAATTTGAAATATTCCATTATAATACGTCCTCTTGGGCACTTAGATCGATTTTCCAATAATATTTTTCAGCCCATTGATTGTATATACAGGTAATTACATATACAAAAAAGAACAGTTTACTTATTTTTGTTTAACAAAAATACATGAATCTTAAACTAATCTAGTGTGGTGGCGTTCTTTAGGGGACTTTATTAATTTCACTAAACCGATCAATACCATGGAAAATTTCAGAAAAAACTATCATCTATTTTTTGTCTGGCTTGCCGCATTTGGCATGCTGGCCTTCACCTCATGTTCTGATGACGACAACGGTCCCATGCCGCCTGCTGAAGAAAACATCGTGCAGGTAGCTCAGGGTGCATCTCAATTTTCTACCTTGGTGGCTGCTGTTCAGCGGGCTGGCTTGGTAGAAGCGCTTACAGGTCCAGGACCGTTCACCGTATTCGCACCTACCAACCAGGCTTTTGCTGATGCGGGGATCACTGATGTCACCGCCATTCCGGTCGACCAATTGAGAGACATCCTATTATACCATGTAGTATCCGGACGGGTAATGTCCAACCAAGTGACTTCCGGAGCAGTGCCAACCCTATTGGAGGGAGCTAGCTTGAACTTTACCGTAAGTGGTGGCGCAATAACTATCAATGATGGGATCGGCGTGGCTACTGCGGATATCTCTGCTTCCAACGGTGTAATACATGCGATTAATGGTATTTTGATGCCACCAACTGAGGAAGAAGAGGAGACCAATACCATCGCAGATATCGTGATGGGCAATGAAAACTTTTCAACACTTCTTGCTGCTGTGATGCAAGCAGGCTTAGCAGAAGCGTTGGCCGCTGCTGATGGTGATTTTACGGTATTCGCTCCAACTGATGCAGCATTCGCTCGCTTCATGGACGATAATGGATTAACAGCAGAACAATTGTTGGCGTCTCCAAATTTGGTTGATATCCTTTCTTACCACGTGGTGGTAGGTCCCGTACCCTCGTCAGCAGTGAGTGCTGGTAGCGTGACTTCCTTGGGTACTACTCCTTTCTTCGTGAGTGTTGACCCAGCCGGTGGTATTTGGCTAAACGGTTCCGCACAGGTTGTTGATGCAGATATTATGGCAGATAATGGTATCATCCATGTAATAGATTATGTTATCACTCCTCCCACTGAGAGCATCGCGGAAATTGCGGTAGGATTTACAACTGCTGCTGAACCAGAGTTCACCCAACTTGTGGGCGCGCTCGCGAGAGCTGGATTGGTTGATGCCGTCAGCGGTGGATTCAGTGACAATTTGACTGTATTTGCTCCAACCGACGCGGCCTTTGAGGCGCTTTACGCAGCACTGGAAGTTGACGGGTTTGAAGATATTGATCTTGAACTGCTCACAGCTGTGCTGACCTATCATGTTGTTCCTGCAAGAGCTTTCTCTCAGGATCTGCGTGAGGGCGCTGAGCTACCTACGCTTAGCGGTGACAATACACTAACAGTAAATTTGGCGGATTTACAGATCAACGAATCCGGCTTGATACCAGCATTGCTCAACGTACATGCCACCAATGGTGTGATCCATGTGATCGATCAAGTATTGCTTCCCTAACAGAAAGTATACAACAGTCAGTTTATAAACACAAAGGAGCCCTCTTCGGAGGGTTCCTTTTTTGCATTTTTTCGCATTTTTACATTAAATACTCGGTAGTTTACCCATAAAAGAATGTAATAATTATCTTTACACCGGTTTAGACCTTTGCAGGAGGGTTTATCGATATTCAAAGCGGTATGCAGTGTGCCTGAGGAGGCGAAGCTGTGGGCCTACCAAATAAACGGGTAAAGAATTTATGTGTATTCGATCATTTTTGTGCAGGAGGTCTCTGGCAATAGGGTTCCTGTTATTATCTCTGGCAGCGGCATGTTTTGTCACGCCCGTTTTTTCACAGTCTTTGCAGGATATTTCCTCGATTAAAGTTGATGACCTTACAGATGAACAGCTTCAGCTTTTGGTACGAAGGGCGGAGGAAGCCGGCCTTACTGAGTCAGAGCTTGTGATGATGGCCCAGGCAAGAGGTGTGCCCCAATCGGAAATCAACAAGCTCCGGAATAGGTTGGAAAACATGGATATCTCCATCACAGCTGGAGGTATGCGCCGGGCTCCTTCAAAACGGCAGCCACGGCAGCAAACAAACCTCAATGCCATTTCCCAAGGAATAATCAGTTTCCAGGAAGAGCCAGACGAAATCGATGAATCGGAAGCTTATTTTGGCCTTGATCTATTTTACAGTAAAAACCGACGCTTGTCCTTTGAGCCTAACTTCAATATGCCCACCCCGCAAAACTACGTGGTGGGGCCTGGAGATATGGTTTATGTAGACGTTTACGGGCAATCGGAGAAGTCTTATGAAGGTATGATTTCTGCGGAGGGCTTTTTGACCTTGGATCATGTCGGTCCGGTGAGTGTTTCCGGCAAGACCATCGAGGAAATTACCGCCCTGATAAAAAGTAGGCTTTCCAGGTTTTATACCGGATTGGCCGGTTCCAGCCCAAATACCTTTGTTCAGGTCACGCTCGGAAATCTGCGTACCATTCAGGTGCATTTGGTAGGGGATCTACGGCTTCCGGGTACTTTTACCCTAAGTTCTTTGAGCACGGTCTTTAACGCCCTGTATGCTGCCGGGGGGCCCTCCATCAATGGATCCATGAGGAGCATCAAGGTGATCCGCAGCGATCAGGAAATAGCTGAAATCGACGTCTACGACTTTTTGATAAAAGGGAAAGCTGATATCAACCTTCGCCTGCAGGATCAGGACATTATTTTGGTTCAGCCGTTTCTGGGGCGTGTCCGATTGATGGGAGAGGTAAAGCGTCCGCTGATATTTGAAGTGAAAGAGGGAGAGACCTTTAGGGATGTGTTGGCCTATGCAGGAGGTTTTACAGACGAAGCATTTAAGGATCGGGTGAGTGTTTCACGGACTACCGGCAAAGAGCGAGCAGTCTCGGATATCTTTCAGGATCAGTTTCAGCTGTTTTCAGTAAAAGGGGGAGATGCCTATACGATTGGCCGTATCCTGGACCGATTCACGAATAGAGTCCAGATAAAAGGCGCGGTCTTTCGGGAAGGGAATTATGCGCTTACCCAAGGTCTGACACTCAAAGAGCTGATAAAGCATGCAGATGGCCTGCGTGGTGAAGCGTATTTGGAGCGAGCAAGTATCCTTCGGACGAATGATGACCTAACTACAGAGATTTTAACCGTTAACCTTCGATCTGTGTTGGAGGGAATTGCCGCCGATGTGGCCTTGCGACGGGAGGACGTGGTTCGTATTTCCAGTATATACGATTTGCAGGAAGAGTTTTACGTTCAGGTAACAGGTGAGGTGCGCAATCCGGGCACCTATCCCTACTCCAAAAACATGACGGTAGAAGACCTGATCGTTTTGGCCGGGGGGCTTAGGGAAGCAGCTAGTACCGAAGACATGGAAATAGCGAGGAGGGTTTTAGATCCGGTGGAAGGGCGTTTTTCAAGGTTGGTTCCGGTACGGGTAGACAAGGGACTTGTAGCGGTCAGTCCTCCGCAGATTTTGGAGCCGTTTGATAACCTCGTGATCCGGCGTAAGCCTAATTTTACCCTCGAAAAGATGGTGTTCGTAGAAGGGCAGGTCAATTCCCCAGGTGCCTTTGTGGTACAGTCTGCCGAGGAGCGGATTTCTGATGTGATTCGCCGGGCGGGAGGTTTGACATCCTTTGCTTACACGAGGGGTGCTACATTGATTCGACGTACCGAATACTACAATACAGACTCAGAGCAGGCCCGTCGGCAGCGAAACCTGCAGGATCTTCAGGCAAAACTGCAATACGATCCAAACGATGCCGAGTCGCAGGAAGCACTGCTGCAAAGGCTCTTTAAAGACCTTGGCACCGGGAAAGCGGATCGGGACGCGGCCGAAAGTGCCGCCGTGTCAGATGTTAAAAGGGAGGCAGTAACGGGCCTTGCCAATACCAGAGGAGATTTGGGTGAGTTGCGGATCCGGGAAACCGAGGCGGTTGCCATTGATTTGGAAAAAATAATGCGGAGCCCCGGTTCGGTGTTTGATTTGATCTTGGAGGAGGGAGACATTATATCCATTCCCAGGCAGTTGCAGACGGTACGATTGCGGGGAGACGTGGTTTACCCTACTACTGTACGGCATGAGAGGGAGTCTAGGCTGCGGTATTACATAGACAGGGCCGGCGGATTCAACAACCGGGCAAACCGGAAGAGAACATACGTGGTGTATGCAAACGGGGAAGTGTCGCGCACTAAGAACTTTTTGGGAATGCGGTCTTATCCGGCCGTCGAGCCTGGCGCGGAGATCTTTGTACCCACAAAGGGTCCGAGGATTCCCGTCCGGCCAGGGGAGCTGGTGGGCTTGACTACTGGATTAGCTACCTTGGTTCTTATCCTCACACAGATCAATAACCGATAGTTTCCATGCCAGAAAAACACATATTGGATGACAAGCTCACCCTGCGGGAGGTAGTACTCAGCGCAAGGAACTGGATCGCGTACTTTTTGTCAAGCTGGAAAGTGATCGCCCTATGGGTCGCCTGTGGGTTTTTGCTAGGAGGATTGGTTGCCCTGATAAAAAAGCCGGTGTATGTGGCGGAAACTTCCTTTGTGCTGGAAGATGCAGATGTGGGACAGCTCGGGCAAATGACTGGCATCGCATCGTTGGTAGGGGTGAATTTAGGTTCTTTAGGTGGCTCAAGTGGCCTGTTTCAAGGGGATAATATCATAGAACTCTACCGATCCAACAACATGATCGGCAAGACCTTGCTTACCCGCTTTGATGGAGATCAGCTATTGATTCATCGGTTTATAGAAGCCAATGAGCTGGACAAGAAGTGGAGAAAGGCAGTTGATTTAAGGGCACTGGATTTTGCCCTGCCCAGGGAGAATTTTTCAATCACCCAAGACTCCGTGATGCGTGAGGTTTCCCGCCTTATTCGGGAGAAACACCTCGCGGTCACCAAACCCGATCGGAAGCTTTCTATTATACAGGTGTCCATTTCCTCCAAAGATGAGCAGTTTTCAAAGGTTTTTAATGAAGCGTTGGTGGAAAATGTAAATGGCTTCTATTTCGAGACCAAGACGAAAAAGACATTCGAAAACCTTAGCATCCTTCAGTTTCAGGCGGATTCGGTGCGCCGAATTCTGGATGCGAACCTAGAGGAGCTGGCAGCGTTATCGGACAGAATGCCTAATCCTAACCCAATGATGCAGGTTGGAAACATTGCTGTGCGCAAAAAACAGATCGACGTACAATCCTCTTCAGCCATCTATGCCGAGATTGTAAAGAACCTGGAAATTGCCAAGGTGAACCAACGGAACAATACGCCGCTTATTCAAATCATCGATGGACCCCGGTATCCACTTGAGCGATATGAAATCAAACCGCTAAAAGGGGTAGTGATAGGGGCATTTCTGGCTGGCGTGATGGGCCTGGTTTTTTTGTATTTAAGGGAGGTATACCGCCGCGATATCGCAGCTTGACGGGTTGGTCGTTTTGATGGTGATAGAAAAAATGAAGGGTATCGATGTTTTGGGTTTGTTCAACAACCGATCTATTCACAATTTCATTTTTCTCAGCGCGATCCAAATCTCCAACATTCTGATTACCCTGATTTCCATGCCGTTGCTGATTTCAGCGATCGGAGTGGATCAGTTCGGGCTGGTCAGTCTCTCCTTCTCGGTGATGGTTATTGCCAATATTTTTGTCAGCTTCGGATTCAATCTGAGCGGTCCAAGAGCAGTAGCGTTAAACCAGCAAAACCCAAAACGGCTTTCTTTTCTTCTATCCCATATTCTTGGAGGCAAAGTCCTGCTCGCCTCTGTTGCTACGGGCGTGCTTTTGGTGCTGATCTTTGGGTTTGGCTTTTTTACAGAGTATCAAACGATTCTGGCCTTGTCCGTTCTGCTGCTGTATTCGGAGGCAACACTCCCGCTTTGGTTTTTTCAGGGCTTGGAGAAAATGAGACTTATCTCCATCGCAAACGTGGTTAGTAAAGTACTGTATTTGATGGGTATATTCCTTTTTATCAAGGATCCGTCCCACGCCAAATGGGCGAATTTTATTCTGGGAGCCTGTGGCCTGTCGATCAACCTGCTCGTACTTGCCTATGTGCGAAAACGGTTGGGTATTGTATTGATAGGCCCAAGGATTTTGCGCATCTTTCGTTCCCTGAAATCCAACGTACACTACTTTTTGAGTAATCTTACCTCCTACCTGACCTTTAATGGGGGCTTGGTGATCCTCAGTTTCTTTGAGCAATCGCACACCTTGGGGATGTATAGCCTGGCCGAAAAGATCGTAATGGTAATTCGTTTGTTTCCTTCCATCCTTACCCAGTCAGTCTATCCAAATGCAAGCAAACTATACCAGGCAGATAAATCAACGTTCCTGCGGTTTATGAGGAAGGTCTATTTTTCCGGCCTGGCAATTTCATTTTTCTTCTCTGTCGCCACGTATTTGGCCGCGCCGTTGATCATTCAACTTCTCGCTACCAGCAGGCTGGAAGATTCCATTTACTACTTAAGACTGCTGTCGTTAATTCCCTTTTTGGCCTGCCTGAACATCGGTAATGTGCTTATTTTTTTGGTCACCAATCAGCAAAAGCAACTGTTCAAGGTTTCGGCGTTTATGTGTGTTTTTATGATGGTTAGCGCCAGTTTGTTGACCTACCGATTTGGTGCGGTCGGGATCTGTGTGGCGCTACTTTCAACGGAACTGTTGCATTTTCTTGGGTTTTCGTGGATGGTTGCCAGAAAAAACCCGGATCTTTGGCGTGGATTTTACCTAGCGGCATGATATGAATGAAGCAGCCATTGCGTCGATTCCTTCGGTAGCTCTGATCGTGGTCAATTGGAATACCTACGGGTACACCAAAAGCTGCTTGGATCAGGCGGCTCGGCTTGCCTACCCCCACAGGGAGGTAGTATTGGTAGATAATGGTTCCACGGATGGCAGTGGGCAGCGATTACGTGCGGAATATCCCGATGTTGTTTTTCTTGAAAACGACCGAAATCTGGGTTTTACAGGGGGGAACAATCGAGGCATTGAATATGCGCTCGCAAAAGAATTTAGATATGTGTTTCTCCTAAACAACGATACCTACTTCCAGCCCTCGTTTCTGGGCATCTTGGTGGACTATTTGGAGGCCAACCCACGTGTGGGAGCAGTGCAGCCATTGATTTTTGAGTCCAATGGAGAAAGGCCAGTTTGGCATGCAGGGGGGATTTTTAATTCGCTGACAGGAGGGACCAAAAGCATTAAGCGGATGGTGGAGAAGGATAAACCTTATGCGTCAGACTGGTTGACGGGATGTGCCTTTTTGATCCGAACGGAGTTGGTCTGGAAGATAGGGCCTTTGAGAAATGCCTATTTTGCCTATTTTGAGGACGTGGATTGGTCATTTAGGGTCATGCATGCCGGTTATTCCCTGCACATTGTGCCAAAAGCCATTTTGCACCATGAGGTAAGCGCGTCTACCAAATCGAAGGTCAGGCAGAAAGAGGGTTATCTGAGCCCTGCGGCACATTACCTTAATGTGCGCAATCAGTTTCTTCTCCTCAAATCCAAACCAAAAGACTTGATAACGGGGATTGCCTGGCCCTATCAGGTAAGCAAGGCTTTGGCCGTGTTGATTTATTTTAGTGTTCGCTTCCGGTTTAAAAAGTTGAAGGCGGCAGCCGATGGGCTTAGGGATGGCCTTGCCCACCATCCGGATTCCAACACCCCACCCGATATTTCATGTTATTTATAATCTTGGTGATTGGCACCGTGTCGCTTGCGGTGGTGACCTTTCGGAACCTGCTGGTGAAGGGCAACTGGGAGTTTGTCATTTTTTTTGCTGCCCTGTTTTTTCCGTTTTACATCACCATTCTCAGCGTGGTTTATACCACCGTTAGGTCTTCCCTTTTGTTGACGGCTTTTCAGTCCATCAAGGAATTGGTGATCGCATTGGCAGTAGTCAGCTTTTTTGTTTTTAAGCGGGACTTTACCCGCTATGAATTTCGGCTAATGCGGCTTGATTATCTGTTTATCTGCTTTTACCTGATTTCCTTTGTGTTTTTGGTTTTGCCTGTTGGAGAGGCGAAGTTGGTTAATAAGGTGCTGTATTTTAAGAATATGGCTTTTATGGGTCTATTTTACTTTTTCGGTAGGAACACCCGGTTCGATGACCAAACGCTAAAAAGGCTGCTGCACGTGCTTCTGGGGATTGGGTTGCTGGCGTTTTTCCTCAACGTAGTTGAGCTGGTCTTAGATACCCATTTTCAGCAGTATACTGGGTATGCGGTGTTTAATGAGGAGGTGAATGAAATCTCACCAAGGGGAAACTATGGGCTGACTTGGACCTTTGAGACCCAGACCCTATCCAAGCGCTTTGCTTCCTTTTTTGCGGATCCCTTGGAGTTGGCCATTTCTTCCCTGATGTTGTTTTCGGTAGCCTTGATCATGTACCTGACCACACCAAGGCATGGAGCCTATCCCTATATGGTGATGATTGCCGTTACGCTAGCTACATTGCTTTTCTCATCCTCCCGTTCTTCATTAGCTGCATTACTGATTTTGGCCGCCTACATCGCGTTTGTGTTTAGGTTATATAAGGTATTGGGATTCGCGGCACTATTTGTGCTTATGTTTGTGGTCTACTTCTTTTATTTTGCATCGGAGGACCTTCAGTATTTCGTGATCGATACCATAACCTTTCAGAATACCTCTTCAGTTGGACACGTTCTTGAGTGGACCGCTGCACTGGAGTCCATGCTTACCAACCCACTGGGAATCGGCTTGGCAACCAGTGGAAATGTCAGCTCGGTCGACGAAAGCCTGCGCATTGGAGGAGAAAATCAGTTTTTGGTGTTTGGGGTTCAGTTGGGGTGGCTGGGGATGTTGGTGTATATCCTTATTCTGGTGTGTTCGATTGTCTATTCTCTTCGGGCATTTTGGGAGTTGAAAAACCTGAACGAGGCGCGGATAGCCTTTGTGGCCACTTCGGTAAAGTTTGCCATGCTCTTTCCGCTATTTACTTCCAATGCGGAGAAGTTCTTTTTTGTGGCATTGGTGAGTTGGTGGATGGTTGGTTACACGGTTCATGCCGTACAACGGCAGCGTATAAAAACCGAAGAAAATGGGAAAGCTTAGGGTTGGATTTGACTGTCGCGACTTATTTATCGCACAGACGGGTACACGTACGTTTTCGGAAGAGTTGCTCGACGAAATCCGCAAGGATCCGATGGTCGAGTTGGTTCCGCTTTCCCCGTCCGGGGTAATCTTACCCAAAGGCCTGGTTTCGAAGGCGTTTGCCCATATACAGTTCATCGTTTGGAAGGTTTTTCTCCTGCCTCTAATGGCAAGGCAGACAAAGGTCGACTTTTTGATCTGCCCCGATTACGTGGCCCCGTTTTGGTTTTTGGGAAGGATCAAGACGCTTCCGGTGTTTCACGGGTGCAATATTTGGGAGCTGCCCCAGAATTATAATAGCGTGTGGCGGTTGTATTTCAGTTTCCTCGCCAGGTTGGGGCAGCGGAGGGCTTTCCGGGTACTGACCGTTTCCTCTTTTTCAAAACGTAAGCTAACCGAGGTACTTGGCATTCCAGCTTCCAGGATTACCGTCATGCCTATTGGAGCCAAAACCTTAGAGAAAGCCGCGGACCGTTCCGATAATGCGGAACGGCCCCTTTCCGGTGAGTATATCCTTCACGTCGGGGTTTTGGACAAGCGAAAAAACCTGCCTGCGCTGATCAAGGCCTTTTCCTTGTTGCCGGATCAGCAACTTCACTTGGTTCTGGTAGGCGGGAGACCATCCAAGATCTTTATGGACAGCTACCCCGAGATCCAGGCTACGGTGGATGAACTCAACCTCACCGACCGTGTGCATTTGATGGGCTATGTTTCGGACGATAGACTCCCATTGTTTTATAAGCATGCCAAGGCCTATGTGTTCCCCTCGGTATACGAGGGGTTCGGTATTCCTGTGCTGGAGGCCTTTCAATATCACCTGCCCTTGGCGGCATCGGGTTCGGCTTCGCTGCCGGAGGTAGTCGGCACTGGCGGTATGCTGTTTGACCCGGGGGACATAAAGCAGATGGCCGGTGTCATTGAGCGACTTTTGGCACTTACGCCAGTGGAACTGGATCTGCTGCGATGTGGGCAAATGAAGGCACTGAGTCATTACAGTTGGCCAAACGCATGGAATACAGTAAAGGAGGTGATGAATGGCAAATAAAAAGGCGTTGGTTTTTCACTCCAGCTCCGATCTATACGGAGCCAGCAACAGCTTGATCCGATCTCTTCGGGCTCTTCAGGAGCGGGCCATCTCTCCTACGCTAGTGCTTTCGGAGCCGGGACCTCTAAGTGAAGTGGTGGAGGGTATGGGCATTCCCGTTCAATTTATCCGGCTTGGCGTGTTGAGAAGGAAGTATGTCAGTTTGCCGGGCATTTTGAATCGGCTGTACTATACCTGGAAGGCAGTAAGACAGATCCGGAAGCTTATAAGAGCGGAGCCATTTGACATCGCCATTACGAATACAGCGGTGGTCTTTTCGGGAGCGATAGCCGCCAAGATGGCGGGCTTGAGGCATGTATGGCATGTCAGAGAAACCGTCGCCGCCCCCGCTTTTTTGAAGCATTTCATTATCTTCATGCTCAACCGGACAGGAGATGCCGTTTTCTTTGTTTCCCATGCATCCAAAAGGAATTACCTGCCGGGATTGAAACCTGCAAAGCTGTCTGTCATTTACAACGGCATAGACCCTTCCCGGTTTATGGCAGCTTCATATTCCCTAAAGGAGGAACTAGGTATTCCGGACGAGCGAATTCTTTTGCTGATGGTGGGAAGGGTAAGCTATCTGAAGGGTCAGCACTATTTTTTGGAGATAGCGAATAACCTTCTGGCCGCAAACCACAATCTACATTTTGTCCTGGCGGGGGATGTTTTTCCTGGAAATGAAGCTGTTCTGACCGGTTTACGGGCTTTTATACAGGAAAATAATCTGACAGACCATGTGACTGACCTCGGTTTCAGGCAGGATGTATATCACCTAATGGCCGGTGCGGATATATTTGTATTGCCATCCATACTGCCAGATTCCCTTCCCACTACCGTCCTTGAAGCGATGGCAGCGGCCAAGCCTGTGGTAGCTACGGCGATGGGAGGCGCCACAGAGATGGTCGTCCCTGGAGAATCGGGGTATCTGATACCTTGGGATGACGCAGCGGCTGCGGCCCAAACGCTGCAAAGACTGATAGATGATCCGCTTCTCCGTCAGCGAATGGGCAAGAGGGGACAGGAAATCGTGTTGGAGAAGTTCTCCCTCCCGGTCTATCTAGTGAATTTTGGGCGGGCGGTAGGGGAGCTATTGGATGGGTAGAAGATAGGTGACGTTGGCTTTAGAGGCAGGCGTCGTTAAATTTAGATCCTATTTGGTATATTTGCCGGATGGTTTGCAGCTAGCGATTTCAGAATTATTAAAACAAACCGCCGACTCTCCGGGACCCTTGGACACCACGAGTAGGGTAGGAAGGAGTGAAGGGGCGGTTTTTGAATCCAAGTAAATCCTGTTCGATTTGTTCAGCGTCAAATTAAAATTTTTGGACAACTTTTGCCCCGGTACCCGTATACGGTGAGTTGGGAGAAGTGAATGCCGAATTATGAAGTCAAAAAAGAATCGACCACTACGGGTGGCTATCATAGGAACGAGAGGATATCCGTATGTGTACAGTGGCTACGAAACCTTTGTCAAAGAAATGGGCGAACGGCTGGCAAAACGGGGCTTTGAAATTACCGTCTACTGCCATCGGCCCCTGTTTGCCCAACGGCCTAAAACCGTAAATGGCATCCGCTTGGTCTATGTGCCCTGCATTGAAACCAAAAACCTGAGCCAACTGACCAACTCCTTTTTGTCCATGCTCCACGTCTGCTTTTCCAAGACGGATGTGGTTTTTGTGGCCAATAGTGCCAATGGACCGTTTGGGTTGTTGCCCAGGCTGGTAGGCAAGCCCTCGGTGATCAATGTAGATGGATTGGAGTGGCTACGCCCTAAGTGGAAAGGACTGGGCGCAACCTACTTCAGGATTGCCTCCAAGCTTGCTACCAAGTTTTACGACTGCGTGGTGACCGACTCGGACGAGATGCAGAAAATCTACCTGGAGGAGTTCAACGCACCTTCAACGATGATTGCCTATGGGGGCAATCCCCGGGAGTCATCAGATTCCTCGTTGATAGCCCAGTGGAACCTTACACCCCAATCGTATTACCTTATCGTGGGAAGGCTCATTCCGGACAACAATTCGGACCTGATTGTGGATGGTTTTCTGGCGTCCGGGACACAGCGCAAGTTGGTGATCGTCGGGGATGTCCCCTATCAGGATGCCTTTGCCCAGCGGATGAAGAACATCGCGGACGACCGGCTACTTTTTACCGGCTATGTGCGTGATCAGGAAGCATTGGCGGCCCTCTATCACAATTGCTACGGCTACCTGCATGGGCACGAGTACGGCGGCACCAATCCCGCCATGCTCAAGGCACTAGGGTATGGATGTGCCATTCTCGCACTGAATACACGCTTCAATCAGGAAATGCTCCAGCAGGGCAAGTACGGCTGGTATTTTGAAAAAGAAGCCAACTCGATTCGTGACTTGGTGAACTATGCAGAGACCGTTCCCGAGCAGATGAAGCAGCTTCGCGAAAGCTCACGGGACGGGCTGGTCCAGAAGTACAATTGGGATTTTGTCACGGACGAGTACGAGCGGTTGTTCAAAAGCCTGTGCAGCCTGGGGTAAAGAATATTAATCAAAGGACTAGTTCACCGGAAAGGCTGGGGAATAAATCCCTAGCCTTTCCGGTAAGATTTTTTAGATTTTCACAATTTCAACAGTGCCTGTAGAAAGCTCATGTTTTCGCCTTTTTTCTTTAAGATTAAGGTGGGCACTTCCGTGTTTAGTTGGATGAGCTTTTCTGCTACACTTCCCAAAAGAATTGCGGCCGAGTTGGTTCGACCCCTGCTTCCGATGATCACCATATCAGCTTGCATGGATTTGCTGTGTTCAATGATGTACTTTGCTTCAGACTGTTTTTCCTTTAGGATGAATTCGCAGGAAAGCCCGCTTAATTGGTGCTTGGAAACAAACTTTTCAAAATCCTTTTTGGCATTTTCGAGCATGATTCCTGTAAACTCCTTGTAGGATTTACCGGTTTTGGAATATCCGGCCGGCACCTCGTAAAGGTGGCAACAGCTCACTTCCGCGGATACGTTGAGGGCGAGGGATTTTGCTAAGTCTAAGGTCAGCTTGCTGTATTCAGAAAAATCCAAAGGGACGAGGATGCGGGAGGGATGGTTGTTTTCGAAGCTCTCCGGGATAAAAAGCACCGAGTTGGGAGATTTTTGGGCGAGGTTTCGCGCCAGGGAACCAGAACCCTCTAAGAGTTTTTTACGGCCCATAACCAACAAGTCCACATCTTTGATTTTACACCACCTTAGCACTGTTTCCATGGGGTTCCCTTCTTTGACCAATATTTCATAGAAGGAGGGCTCAAACGAGAAATGTTCGAGCTCGTGCTTAATCCCGCGCACAATCACTTCGTCTACCGGAGCGAGTAGGTCAGGGTAGTTTTTGGAGATTTCTTCAGGAATGGAAAGGTCTTTGGCCACATGGACGAAGTACACCTTTTCTACTCCCAAAATAGGTGCCCAAGTTTGTATGTTGGAGAGCAGGGTTTCATCCATTTTTGTCAGGTCGAGCCCTACCATTATTTTCGAAAACTGTTTCATGTAGCGAAGTTGATAAACAGTTTTCAAGTTAAGGCTTTGCCCATAACTTTTAAAATGATCCTACTATTTTTAAGCTAAAATTTATTCGAATCCTATCTTTGCTCATGTGGGCATGTTCAGGGGCAGGTGAATGCCGGTCTGAGGGCGATCCACTTCCCTGTCAGGATGGCTGCCAAAAGATACCGGATTCGCCAAGCCTCCTTTGTATCCAACTATGACAACAAATAAGGAGAAATATTTCATTGCATGGGTGCCAACCGGGGCAGTACAGCAACATGCCGAAGAAATAAAACGAAAGCTTCAGGAAAAGTTTGGGGTAAAGTATGCCCTCAAGTCCCCCGCCCACGTCACGGTGAAAATGCCTTTTTTATGGAACGGGCACAAAGAGGCAGACCTGGTAAAGAAGTTGGGGGCATTTTTTTCCTCCCACGAGTCCTTTCCCCTTATACTGAAGGGATTTTCCCACTTTAGACAGCGAGTGATTTTCATCAAGGTAATGCCACAACGCCGGTTGGAGACACTACAGGAGGAACTGGGCCGGTATTGTAAACTTAATCTAAAGCTGGATGCCGAGCTGAGCGATCAGGTGTTCAAACCTCATATGACCGTGGCCTATAATGATCTGAAAAAGCGGGATTTTGAGGACTGCTTCGGGTATGTCAAGTCCCTTACGTTCGACCGGTTAGCGCGGGTGGATGAGTTTGCGCTGCTAAAAAAGATAGAAGGCAGATGGGAAGTGGTTTCTTTTTTAAAGCTGGGACAGGGCAAGGCAGATTCGGTCGATTAATACCGAAGCTCGCCCTCCTGTTTGTTTCGGGAGGTGATGATACTTTTGGGGCTTTTGTCCAAATAGAAATTGACAATGTTTTGCTGGGTGGGAAAATCCGCCAAGAGAATGGTATTCTTGATCCGTACTACCTTAGGTGAAGGGACGTTTTCGATTTCCATATAAAACCACGCCGCATCCTCTTCGATCTCAAACCCTAGGTAATGAATCTTTTGAAGGTTTCCGTTAATGTAAATCTGGTTGTGTGCAAATAAGTAATTTTTCGCCAGTTCATTCAATGCTTTGGGATCTTTAGGCCGGAGGAAGTCGACCTTCGACTGGCTGACCTGACCAAGAGCTACCTCCAGGTCGTCCCAGAATATCTTTTGGGCGATTTCGATGCTGTTCTTGTCCCGGTTATATACCATGTCGGTCAAACTGATATAAAAAGGATGGGGCAGCAGGCTGTAAAACAAGCAATAAATGGAGACCAAGAGGGTTGGCATGAATGATCCGGAAAATTTGTTTAATGTCTGAAATTAACGTTATTATTGCGACAAATTTAGCAAACGCTTTTCAAACCACACCACCAAACGGATGAACCAATTCCAACTGTATTTTAAATTAGGCGTCGAGCACATACTAGACATCGAAGGTTTTGACCATATCCTGTTCGTCATCGTGCTATGTGTGATATACCTGATGCGGGATTGGAAAAAGATACTGATTTTAGTGACGGCGTTTACGATAGGGCATTCACTTACCTTGGCATTGGCCACCCTGCAGGTCATCAAGGTCAATACGGATTTGGTGGAGTTTCTCATACCTGTTACCATCGCGATCACCTGTGTCACCAATATCCTTAAGCCGAAGCCTGCCGCAGGGCGTTCCGCTATTCAGTTGAATTATTTTTATGCCCTGTTTTTTGGCTTAATCCATGGACTCGGCTTTTCGAATTACCTGCGGTCCCTACTGGGCAGGGAGTCCTCCATTTTTCAGCCACTGTTGGCGTTTAATATTGGACTGGAAGTAGGACAACTGGTAATCGTAGGGTTGTTTTTGATCCTGGCCTCCTTGATGGTGGGCATTGTCGGCATCAAGCGGAAGGAATGGATTCTGGCCGTTTCAGCCATTGTTCTGGGCATGTCCTTTATGATGATATTGGAAAATAAATATTGGTAAGCGCTCCATTTTTCCTTTCATCAACAGGTCTCTGGCTTTAATTTAAACAACCTTTTGTCTGAGATTTGGTTTCAGATTAGAATTATGGTTATTTTGTAGCATGTTTTAACATAAAAAAGCCGTTTTTTCCATGAAACGGCATTTCTGTCAACCAATATATTTGTATTGCTTATGAGGAGTTTGTTACTGCTTTCCCTTGTTTTTTTGGGTTTTTCGGCTGAAATGAAGGCCCAGATTGACGAACAACGGCATGCCAACCGATTTGAACAATTGGGTACCATGTTACGATCCCCAAACGTATATCGCAATGCGGCGGGAGCACCTGGTCACCTGTACTGGCAGCAACAGGCGGATTACGAGATCGATGTTGTGCTCGACGATGAAAAACAGGCCATAGAAGGCAGTGGGAAAATCCGCTACGTAAACAACTCCCCCGATGCCCTGGATTACCTTTGGGTGCAGTTGGACCAAAATCAGCGCGCAGCTGATTCGGAGACTCCAAAGATGGCAACCAATAGTATTAGTTCCCAGATGTCGCTTCGGCAGCTTCAGGGCATTCTGTGGCACGACGAAGATCTTGGGTTTAAAATCCATTCGGTTAGAAAGCTTGACGGATCCGATATACAGGTGGCGGTGAACCGTACGATGATGCGGATAGACTTGGATCAGCCCCTTTTGCCTGGGAAGGAATTTGAATTCACCATTTCCTGGTCCTTCAATATCCATGATCGGATGAGTTTTATAGGCGGTAGGCCCGGGTATGAGTATTTTGAGAAGGACGGCAACTACCTGTACACCGTAGCGGAGTGGTTTCCGCGTATGGCTGTGTACTCGGATTTTGAGGGTTGGCAAAACCACCAGTTTGTGGGTACCGGAGAATTTGCCTTGGTATTTGGGGATTATAAAGTGAATATCACCGTACCCTCTGACCATATGGTGGGGGCAACCGGCGTGTTACAAAATCCGGAGGCTGTGCTGAGCAGTACCGAGATGCAGCGCTGGAATCAGGCGAAATCAACCTACGACAAGCCCGTGATCATCCGAACCCAAGCCGAAGCGGAACGATTGGAGAAAGGGCGGGCCAAGGATACCAAGACGTGGGTTTTCCATGCCGAAAATGTACGGGATTTTGCTTGGACATCTTCCCGGAAATTTATCTGGGATGCCATGGCGGTCAAGCTGGGCGGTAAGGACGTGATGGCCATGTCCTACTACGCCAAAGAAGCAAACCCGCTTTGGGAGCAATATTCCACCCGTGCGGTAGCCCATACACTGCTGTCCTATTCCAACTATACCTTTGACTACCCCTATCCGGTGGCGATTTCGGTAGAAGCTACCAATGGCATGGAGTACCCCATGATCTGCTTTAACTATGGACGGCCTGATGAAGATGGAACCTATTCCGATGCGATCAAGTATGGGATGATTTCAGTGATTATTCATGAGGTGGGACACAATTTTTTCCCGATGATCGTCAATTCCGACGAGCGACAGTGGACCTGGATGGACGAGGGATTGAATACCTTTTTGCAGTTTCTGGCCGAGCAGGAGTGGGACAGGGACTATCCTTCCCGCCGAGGGCCTGCGCACAAGATCGTGCCCTATATGAAGATGGATAAAAACCTCCTGGAACCAATCATGACCAATTCGGAAAATATCTATTCGCTGGGAGGGAATGCGTATGCCAAAGCGGCTACTGCACTGAATATCCTTCGGGAGACGGTGATGGGGCGCGAACTGTTTGACTACGCATTTAAGCAGTATTCCCAACGCTGGATGTTCAAGCATCCTACACCAGAGGATTTTTTCCGAACCATGGAGGATGCTTCCGCCGTGGACCTGGATTGGTTTTGGAGAGGTTGGTTCTTTGGCACCGAGACCGTGGATATTTCCATAGAGGATGTGAAGTGGTACACCATCGACTCCCGTAGACCTTCTGAGGTCAAAAGCCTGGAGCGTGAGGCGTATGAGCGCGAGGAGTCCCATATCACCAAAGACCGTAACCGCGCCGATGTGCCCCAAACTGTGGTGGAGCGTGATCCCGGTGCCAGGGATTTTTACAATAGCTACGACCGGTTTCGGGTAGGCCCTTCCGACGAACGGCAATATCAGGAATTTTTGAGTTCACTCTCTGCAAAGGAGCGGGATCTTTTGAATTCAGGGATGAATTTTTACGAGGTGCATCTAAAGAACAAAGGAGGATTGGTGATGCCGGTTATTCTTCAGTTTAATTATGCGGATGGAACTTCGGAGGTGGAGTACCTTCCTGCGCAGATATGGCGACTGGATGAGTACGAGATCACCAAGGTGTTTGGCAAGCAGAAAGAGGTGGTGGAGATCATTTTGGATCCCTTCAGGGAGACGGCGGATGTGGATGAGGAAAACAACTACTGGCCCAGGAAGTTTATGCCTTCACGGTTTGAGTTGTTCAAAAGTGCTACCTCACCCCGCGGCACTTCCCGCGGCCCTAACCCTATGCGGGATGCGCAGAAGAAATAAACATGGATGTCTAAAAAGGGAACCGGCAGCGATGCCGGTTTTTTTTATGACTTGTTGATACGTAAGGCTTATTGCAGAAGGCTTTGGCTCAATAGGTAGTTGTAATCTAAATGCAAAGCTTGGAGTCCCCTGTGGTAGTTTTCGAGGCTACTTTTCCGGTCACAGGTGGATCAGTCCATTTGAGATCAGAAAATAGGGTCTTCAAATGTCCCAAAGCGTAATCCGCCAAATTTAACCGCAAACGCACCTTGACAAGGGTATAGGTGGTTTTATCTTCTATTTGAGTACATGATGGCTGGTCGAGGGGCATTTTTTGGTTTTTAGACGGGTTTATGGTGTCCCAAACTGAATTCAGCGAAGGCAGGATATTCGCTGAATTCAAAATGAACAAACACCATGGAAAATTTGATGACGATTTCCAGCCTAGGTTGCTTGCTGCTGCCATTGTTGGATTTCTTTCCGAAGTACTTGTTTTATTACCTTTCTGTACGCAGCCAGGAAAAAACGAAACAGTTTCAAATAGAAAGGAATCATGACCTTGAAACCCTGAAGGAGATAAATCGCCATAAGGAATTTCTGGCCTTGAAAAACGAGGTCAACAACGGGGATCCAGCCAAGAATGAGCGCGCCTACCGATTGCCTTTGGCATAAAAAGAAAAGGCGCCCAACAGGCGCCTCTCTAGAAACATCAAACTAATATTCACACTATTATTATTCTTTTGTAGCAAAGTCTGGGTAGGCATGCATGCCGTGCTCGTTGATATCGAGCCCTTCCAATTCCTCTGCCTCAGGCACCCGAATGCCGATGGTTTTCTTCAGGGCAAAGAAAACGATAAAGCTAAAGGCCACGCAGAATACACCAATGGACAGGATGCCGATCAACTGGGAGATAAACTGGCCTGTTCCCGCCAAGTCGCCGAAGATGCCGACTGCCAACGTACCCCAGATCCCACACACCAAGTGTACAGAAATGGCACCTACCGGATCATCAATCTTGATTTTGTCAAACATCACGACACCGAAGACCACCAAGATACCTCCCACGAACCCGATTACGGCTGATTCCCAAACCGCCATCTGATCGGCGCCTGCGGTAATACTTACCAGCCCGGCCAACACACCGTTCAATACCATGGTGATATCGTAGGCTTTGAACTTGGCATAGGAGGCAAACAATGCACCAAACGCCCCCGCAGATGCAGCGATCGCCGTCGTTACGAATACAAGGGAAACCTCTCCCGGAGATGCACTTAATACAGACCCTCCGTTAAATCCGAACCAACCAAACCAAAGAAGAAACACACCAAAAGTAGCCAAGGGCAGGTTGTGTCCAGGGATGGCGTTCATTTTTCCATCTTTGTACTTGCCCAGTCGGGGACCTAAAAGGTAGGCACCAATGACGGCACCCCAGCCACCCACAGAGTGTACGATCGTCGAACCTGCAAAGTCATAGAATGGTGTGGAAAGCGTGTCAAGGAATCCACCGCCCCATTTCCACATACCTACGATGGGATAGCAAACTCCCACATACAGGAGGGAAAAGAATAAGAACGGCCCCAGCTTGATCCGTTCGGCCACGGCACCTGATACGATGGTCGCTGCTGTGGCGGCAAACATCGCCTGGAAGATAAAGTCTGTGAAAAATGTGTACCCCTCGTCGTATTCTGAGGTATCCCAGCCGTCAGGTAGGTCTAATCCCAGTCCCGCCAAGCCAAAAAAGCCGCCTTCAAAGGCATCGCCCGGATACATCAAATTGAACCCTATAAAAGCATAGGTCAATATTCCCAGGGCAGGGATAACGGTGTTCTTGAACAAAATGTTGACGGTGTTTTTGGCCCTGGTAAGCCCAGCTTCCAGTGCGGCAAATCCCAAGTGCATGATAAATACCAAAATGGTAGCAACCATCATCCACAGGTTGTTTATGGTAAACAGTTCTTGGCTCATAGTTATTTAGTCGATAGTTGTAAGTAGAATTGATTCTAAGTGGGTGATTAAGTTAGCGTGGCTATTATAGGGCATCCTCTCCGGTGTCCTCGTTTCGGATCCTGAATGCTTTCTCTACATCGTAGATGAATATTTTTCCGTCTCCTACGTCTCCGGTTCTGCCTTCTTTGAGAATGCACTGGGTCACCGCCTCAGCCAGGTCGTCCGGAACCACAATCTCCAGTTTTGTCCTTGGGATAAAGGTAGGCTCATAGGCCACTCCTCGGTATTGTTGGGTTTTGGCATGTTGCAATCCCATACCTTTTACTTCAAAAAATGTCAGGAATTTTACCCCAAGGCCTGAAAGACAACTATGGATTTCATCAAACTTCGAGGTTCGGATAAGTGCTTCTATTTTTTTCATTTTGCTAACGGGATTAAGGTTTCGTTACTGATTCGGGCTGTAATCGATAGTATTTTTGACAAAAGTAAAAAATAAGGTTTAATAAACAATTAAAAAGGCTCGAAAAAATAAGATTTAGTTGAAATATGGTTTAAAAAGATACCTATGTGCGGATTTTTGATTCCGAAAATATGATTGTGAAATAAAAAATAAACCTATAGCGGTAGGTTCCTAATCACGCTACAAACAAAAATTAGATTGAGTAATATTCGTTTTTGGGGTTTTTAATTAGCTCATAACTGAGTAAATTATTAATTTTTTCAAAAGCTCGATTCCATTTGGAAATAGGCAGCTAGGTGGGTGTACAACGTGTTATTCTCCGAGGATGGCCGAAAAATGTCCGGAAACAAGGGTTGTTTCTATGCTAATTTGATGTCCCGTGGTGGTTATCGGTTGTTTCAAAACCCTGTGGCATGTAGTTTTGCTTTTTGAAAAGCACTTATGTACAATATGAAACCAACACTTTTGATTTTGGCGGCCGGTATGGGCAGCCGGTATGGAGGAGACAAGCAGGTAGACGGTTTTGGACCCCACAACGAAACGATATTGGAGTACAGTATTTTTGATGCCATTCAGGCCGGTTTCGGCAAGGTGGTTTTTATCGTGCGGGAAGAAATCCTAGACCTTGCCAAGTCACTGTTTGTAGAAAAGCTGAGTGGCAGGGTGGAGGTTGATTTCGTGGTACAGTCGCTGAACAGCTACCTCCCCGTGGAGTTTTGCAATCCAGATCGAAAAAAGCCTTACGGTACAGCCCATGCATTATTATGTGCCAAGGATGCGGTTAATGAACCTTTTGCCGTAATCAATGCCGACGATTTTTACGGAAGGGAGGCCTTTTTGGCACTCGGCAGGTTCCTTTCCCAATCGGCCAGTCCCGATTTGCATTGCATGGTCGGGTATGCGATACAAAATGTTTTGTCCAGCTACGGATCCGTGAGCCGGGGCGTGTGTGATTATGGGTCGGATGGCAACCTGAGGGGCATGATCGAGCGTACGGCTATCAGCCGTCTGGATAGTGGTGCCATAGTTCATGAAGCAGACGGCGAATATGTGGAGATACCGGAGGGCACAGCCGTATCTATGAATTGCTGGGGGTTTCATCCTTCGGTGTTTGCAGAGACCCAACGGCTATGGCATGAGTTTTTGGCTTCAAAAGGCATGGAGCTTAAGTCCGAGTTTTACATCCCTACCGTGGTCAATACGCTCATTGAGGAACAAAAAGCTGCCGTCAAAATATTGGAGGGTGGTAAAACATGGTTTGGGGTGACCTATGCGGAGGATAGACCTATCGTTACCTCCGCGCTGAGGGAACTACATGAGTCAGGAATTTATCCAGAAAAACTTTTCTGATTTCAATAGAACCTGATGCGGGGTCCCGAAGGTTTAAAAATATTCGTCGGATTTGTTTCTGCTTTCCAAAATTATTGAATAATTTTAAGACAATTGGAACGGAAACTGCCTATTCACTAGACCTTCCCAGTTCCTTATTTAGAAATCGAACCTAAACCGCAACGATATCGCCCATGAAGCATCTCATATTCTCCCACAAATCTTTTGGTACGGACATTGCCCTGTTGATTTTAAGAGTTGGTGCTTCCATGATGCTGCTTACCCACGGGTGGGCAAAGATAACCAATTTCAGTGAGCGCCTGAATACATTCGCGGATCCCATAGGGCTGGGTCCCGCACTCTCGCTTCAGTTGGTCATTTTTGCAGAGTTTTTCTGTGCGATATTTTTGATTCTAGGTTTTATGTCCCGGGTAGTGTTGGTGCCATTGATTATCAATATGGCCGTAATTACCTTTGTCGTGCATGCTGACGACCCATTTAGCAGGCAGGAGTTGCCTTTATTGTTTTTGGTGACATTCGTCGTTTTGATGTTTACCGGACCGGGCAAGCTTTCGATGGACGCACAGATTCTTCAAAAGCGGCGCTATTAAATTGCTTTATGGCAGTGGCGGCGTAGTGTGCATTCGGCCCTGTTCTATGCTTATAATTGAGGAGGAAAGACCCAAGTCGGCCAGAATGGTTCGGGACCTCTCCGGTCGGGCATCTGTGATGAATAGTTGGCCAAATCCTTGGTCGGCCACCATACGCATAAGTTGGGCAATGCGCTTGTCGTCCAACTTGTCAAAAATATCGTCCAGCAACAAGATTGGTGTCTGTTTTTTATGTTTCTTGACCAATTGGAACTGCGATAGTTTTAGGCCAAGGATCATGGATTTTTGCTGGCCTTGTGACCCAAATTTTTTAAGGGCATAGCCATCTATTTCAAATACAAAATCGTCTTTATGGATGCCGTATTGTGTGCGTTTGAGTTGAATATCTCGGTCCAGGTAGGAGGCAAAGCAGTTTTCGAAGGCTGGATCTTCCAGATCACTTCGGTAGTGGATGGAAACGGACTCGGACTTTCCGACCAATTCCCTGTACTGCCTCAATAGCTCAGGGGTAAACTCGCTCAAAAACTCACGCCGGCGCTCATGGATCGATCTGGATAATCGGGTAATCTCCCGGTCGTAAGGCTCCATTAGGAGTGCATCTTTCCGGTGATTTTCATGGAAGTACTTTAAGAGAGCATTGCGTTGTTTCAGGGCATGCTGGTAGCGGATAAGGTCTTGGAGGTAGGTTTTGTCGAGCTGCGAAAGGATGCTGTCAAAAAACCTTCTTCGCTCTTCACTTCCCCCGCGGATGAGTGCAGTGTCATCCGGGGCAATAAGCACCACCGGAAAAAGGCCGATGTGGTCGCTCATTTTTTCGTGTACTTTTCCGTCCACTACTACCTGTTTTTTTTTCCCCCTCTCAAACACACACTTTACCTCTTGGGTTCTATCCTTAGCAATAAAGGAGCCCTGAAGAAAAAAGAAATCGGCGTCGTGGTTTACTTGGTTCAGATCCACCGCGCTGAAGGCACTTCTTGTGAGGCAGAGGTAATGAATGGCATCCAGGAGGTTGGTTTTACCTGCACCGTTCAGTCCCGTCACGCAGTTGATATCCGGAGAAAACACCATTTTCTCCTCCTGGTAGTTCTTGAATTGATGGAGCCTAATATTTTTGAGGTACATGGTTTTTGAGACGCCTATTTTGACTATTTTCGCATTCTAGCCCAAAGTTTAGCGGTTTTGATTATCTTTGGGGTCAAAGTTAGCATATTTATAGTAAACGATATGGCGAAAAAGAGTTCTGGTACTACGAAGGCAAAAGCTAAATATTCAAAAGAAACCTATGCCTACTGGTACGAAAGCATGCTGCTGATGCGGCGCTTCGAGGAGAAAGCGGGTCAATTGTATGGGCAGCAGAAAATACGTGGCTTTTGCCACTTATACATCGGTCAGGAGGCCTGTGCCGCCGGGTCGATTTCTGCTCTGAGGAAGGACGATAAGTGGATCACAGCGTACCGATGCCACGCACATCCCCTCGGGTTGGGTACCGATCCGGGTGCAGTGATGGCCGAACTCTTTGGTAAAGAAACAGGAACCACCAAAGGAAAGGGTGGCTCCATGCATATTTTTGACAATACCCGAAACTTTGCGGGTGGTCACGGTATCGTGGGTGCGCAGATCCCGATGGGACTTGGGCTAGGCTTTGCCGAGAAATACAAGGGTACCGACAATTTGGCAATTTGCTACATGGGGGACGGGGCAGTGAGGCAGGGTGCTTTTCACGAATCCCTGAACTTGGCCATGCTTTATAAGGTACCGGTGATTTTCGTGATCGAAAACAACGGGTACGCCATGGGTACTTCCGTACAGCGATCCTCGAATGTGAATGAACTATACACGCTGGGAGAAGCGTACGATATGCCTTCTTTTCCAGTGGATGCGATGAATGTGGAAGCCGTTCATGAAGCAGTGGTAGAAGCGGCTGAAAGAGCTAGGAAGGGCGATGGTCCGACGTTGCTGGAATTCAGAACCTACCGGTACAAAGGGCACTCCATGTCAGATCCCCAGAAGTACCGGACAAAAGAGGAAGTCGAGGAATACAAAAAGCAGGATCCGATCGAGCAGGTGAAGGATACTATCCTTAAGGAAAAGATTCTCACCGAAGATGAAATAAAGGAGATTGATGCGAGGGTTAAAAAGCAAGTTGCAGATGCGGTAAAATTTGCGGAGGAGTCTCCTTGGCCTGATGGAGAGGATGCCTTCAAGGATGTATACGTTGAAGACGATTATCCATTTATAAGAGAATAGGCGGGAAATACCCGTAACGGTATAGCCATCCACAGCTACAAAATGTGGGTGGCTTTTTTCTTTATTATTTGTGATTCAAGGAAAAGCCATATATTTGCGCCTGAAATTGCGAAAGGCGCACCATAAATAGTCTTTTCCACTAACGCCCCCGAACGTTCGGGACAGATAATTCCCGTATGACTAAAATAGTCAGGGCTGGCAGCCCGACACACCGGGACAGGGTGTGGCGAACATGCAATAAATTATAGACACATGAACTAATATCATCATGTCAAAAAGTAAAGTTAAACGAACAAATAAAAGCCAAGAAGTTTCAAACGAATTGTTGGAGAACCCTGAAGCGATAGCTACCAGGTTGAACCGCGGGGAAACCTTTTTGAAGGAAAACACCCGGTTGGTAGGTGGAATCATTGCAGCGGGTATCTTGGTTATAGCAGGGATTCTGTTTTTTCAGATCCATAAAGCCAACCAGAACAAAAAGGCCCAAGCAGAGATGTTCCAGGCGGTATATTATTTCGAGCAGGACAGTGTCGATTTGGCACTCAATGGAGACGGGGTAAATGCTGGGCTGTTGTCGATCATCAATAATTACGGAGGAACTGACGCGGCAAACCTGGCCCATTTCTATGTAGGATCGATTTACCTTTCCCAAAGCAATCCTAGCAAAGCGGCTGAGCACCTAAAAAAGTTTTCAGCAAACGACTTCTTTGTGCAGGCCCAGGCCTTTTCACTGCTTGGTGATGCATATATGGAGCTTGGAGATTACAAGGAGGCTATTCGCCAATATAATCGCGCGGTCAATCACAAAACCAATAAGTTTTTCACACCAAAGTACCTTAATAAACTGGCGATTGCCTATGAAGAGTCTGGGGATTTGAAAAAGGCAATAGAAACTTATGCGCGGATAGAGAGCGATTACTTTGATTCGTATGAGTTTACTACTGCTCGAAAACACAAAGCCCGATTAGAGGGTCTTTCTTCCAACTAACCTTTGCAACCTGCAAAAGACCAAAGAAGAGTAAGGCCTCCGGTTTTACTCTTTTTTTTGGTTAAACAATACCTAAAACTATGGCTACTTCGCTAAAAAACCTAAGTCAGCACTCCGATGCAAACATCAAGGATATCAGTGATCGGAGATTTGGTATCGTGGTGTCTGAGTGGAACGAAGAGGTGACGGAATCGCTGTATTCCGGTGCCTTGGAGACGCTTATCGCCAATGGGGCCAAAAGGGGAAATATCATCCGGAAAAATGTGCCCGGTTCCTTCGAACTTTCCCTGGGGGGGCAATGGCTGGCCCAGCGGGAAGATATCGATGCGGTTATATGCCTAGGCTGCGTCATTCAGGGAGAAACGCGCCATTTCGACTTTATCTGCGATGCGGTGGCCCATGGCATCACGGAGGTTGCCTTAAAGTACAATAAGCCTGTCATATTTGGAGTGCTTACGCCCGAAACACAGCAACAGGCCTTTGATAGGGCAGGTGGAAAACATGGCAACAAGGGAGATGAGGCTGCCATTACCGCAATCAAAATGCTGGGGTTCTAGGGCTTTCTGTTCCCAAATGGACGATAGTATAGAGCCCGCCAAAGGCATACAGCCAATACGCAGTTGTTGTTAAAACTGGTATTACTATCAAGCATGCGACCTGTTCCGATCTTCGGAACGAGTTATGACCGATTAAAGAAAAATTATAGACACATGAAAATCATGAAGTTTGGGGGGACTTCCGTAGGGAAGCCCGAAAGAATGTACCAGGTCAAGGATTTGATCACGGCAGACAACGAACCTACCATCGTAGTCTTGTCAGCCCTATCGGGAACTACCAATGCCTTGGTTGGCATTGGGGAGGCCCTTTCGGTGGGAAACAAGGAGTTGGCTAAGGAAAGAATCGACGGCCTGCATGCACACTACAGGACGTTTTGTTCGGATCTGTACCGTACGGAAGCATCCAAAGAGGCCGGTGACAAGATTATACAGGAGCATTTTGAGTTTTTGAACATACTGTTGAAGATATCCTTTAATGATGCGATAAGCAAGGATATCCTGGCACAAGGTGAATTGCTTTCCACCAAGTTGTTTTATACCCTGCTGCAGGAGTTGTCCATTGATTCGGTGTTTTTGCCCGCGTTGGAGTATATGAGCATCGATGAACACGGGGAACCTGAACTTCAGAAGATCAAGGAAAGACTAAGTAGTCTATTGGCCACTTATCCGGATCGCCGTCTTTTCGTGACGCAAGGGTACATCTGCAAGAATCACCGTAACGAGGTGGACAACCTCAAGCGGGGAGGAAGTGACTATACGGCATCGCTGATTGGTGCGGCGATTTCCGCCTCTGTGGTGGAGATTTGGACCGATATAGACGGCATGCATAACAATGACCCGCGCATCGTGGACAAAACCCGACCTATTGCCAATCTGTCCTTCGATGAAGCGGCGGAATTGGCCTATTTCGGTGCCAAGATCCTGCATCCGGCCTCCATTTGGCCGGCCCAGCAGTTCAATATTCCGGTAAAGCTGTTGAACACCATGCAGCCGGAGGCAGTCGGTACGACGATTACGGCAAGTGCAGAGTCCGGAGGGGGCGTGAAGGCACTGGCAGCCAAGGATGGCATCACTGCGATCAAAATCAAGTCCAGCAGGATGCTGTTGGCCTATGGTTTTTTGCGGAAGGTGTTCGAGGTCTTCGAAAAATACCGAACATCGATCGATATGATCACTACCTCAGAGGTTGCCATTTCACTGACCATCGATGATATTTCCCATCTGGAAGAGATTAAGTTGGAGTTGGATAAATTCGGTACGGTGGAAATTGACCATAATTTAGCGATTATCTGCATTGTGGGTAACCTGATCATGGAGCAGCAGGGCGTGTTGCAGGATATCATGGAAAGCCTTTCCGAGATACCGCTACGCATGGTGTCCTATGGAGGCAGCAAGCATAACGTGTCCGTACTGGTGGACGCGGCTTATAAGAATCAGGCGCTTCAAAGTCTTAATCAAGGATTGTTTGATTTCTAACGAAGGGACAACTGATCGATTTTAGGGGGTGTGGTTTGTAACTGCACCCTTTTTTATTTCGAGGAAACGACCGACTATCTGATTTTTTTGGAAACCTAACCCTTTTTATTGGAAAGATAGCTTTACTGATGGCTTTTAGGCAGTTCGTTGATTTAGCCTCAAGTTGGGTTCACTGTAGTGCATTATCCTAGGGTATCTAGGAGTGGCTCATCGGCGGACAGTTTTTTTCCAGAAAGTAATCCACCTCTTTGATAAGGTTGCCCCGCTTTTCGGTCAATATAGTTGGGTCTCTGTCTTCCTCGCTGGCATCTAGTTTTTCAATGAACAGCCCGAACCGATCCGTCGGCACATAGTCCTTTAGCTGTTGGGTTTTGATTTTGATCCAATAGTCCGCGAAGGCAAGGGTCTTGGCTCCGTTGAATTTTGGCTGAAGCCGAACATTCTCGGGCAAAATGTCCTTTGTCAGGTTTCTGAAGAGAGCCCTGCCGTATGGTTTTGGGGCAAAAAGATGCACCGGCAGGCTGTATACCAATTGCAACAAACGAACGTCGGCGAGTGGATAGACAGTTTCTATCCCGTGTCGATTCGCGTAGGAACCCTCTGACTCCGTCCGGAGGGTTGTGTGTGAACGGCACATACGGTGTTTCAGAAAGGAGGAAAAGGATTTCTCAAACGGGAAGGACTGATCCTTCAGCACGCCGTGTAGGGGGCTGCTCGGGTGAAGTAGGTTTCTCGAATCCTGTATTTTTCGGAATTCTGGCTTGGAAGAGCCTTTAAACATACTCCAATAATAATGGACTATTCCTTTCACTGCCCTAAGCCGAAACCTGGCAAGGTGGGAAAGCAGGCCCGGAACATCCAACGTGTGCAGGTATTCGTGAAAATAGTTACCGCCTGTTGTGGATATTCCCTCATCGCCCGGAAATCCGCTAAACATCACCTCTACCCCATTAGCTTCTGCGGCCTGCTTGAACAGGGTGTCCTGCCATACCGTGTCGCTATTGGCGAGTCCACCCATCACCTCATTTCTCGTATCGAGCTCTTCAAAGACATCCTTGTAGTGAAAGCCTGTGATAGGGTGGTGGTTTGTGGGATCCAAACCGGCAAAGTTTATGATTTCGGCTTGGGTAGCCTGTTCATCGATACCGTTGGGGGAATAGGGGATGGTTTCATCGCTGAGCACAAAAGAGTACGTGTGGAGCTGTTGCACAGGCATTAGCCTGGAGAGCAGCACGGCAATGGCAGAGGAATCCATGCCGCCGCTAAGCTGACAGCCTACGGTTGTCTTTCCGGCGATGCGGCATCGCACCGCTTCCTTTAGGCAGGCCAGCACACGGGCATGGTAGTCTGCCTCGGACCTGCAATCGGAAAGAGGTAGTTTGGTCAACTCCCAGTAACGGCGTTCCGCCAAGGGGGAAACCTTTTCGACGGACAGGTAATGTGCAGGCTTGAGTCGATGGATGCTTTTGAAAAAGGTATTTTCTACTGGTTGGACATATCCCTTTAGTTCCCTTGCCACATAAGGAAGGTTTATTTCTAAAGGATGGGGAAGTACTTTCTTCAGGTCGGTTATTCTGGTCGAAAAGAAGAGCAGGCCATTATGTTGGGCATAAAAAAGAGGGCGAATACCGAGGGGGTCTTTAGCCAAGAGAAAGGTCGAGCTGTTTTCGTCGACCAGTACAAAACTGAAATCACCGATCAGGTGCTTCAGGCAATCTATTCCCCATTTTCGATAGGATTCCAGAATCAGCCCAAGATCGGATGGAAGGTTTGCCATGTGCAAATCGGAAGCCAATTGGTTCCGATTGTCGATTCTGGCCCAGCCGACGATTCGGAGGGCTTGGTTTTTCGGATCTGTGAGCAGGTTTTCTTCCCGAAAGCCCATCATTAGGTAGTCTTCGGCCAAGACCATGTTTTCGCCCTGTGTGGGGCTGGATGTTAGGAATTGGGTTAAATCATCGGTATTGGATGGATCCAGTCGAAGGATCCCAAAAAAGCCTCTCATAAGGTATACGACTTGTTTTTTTGGACAGGAAATTCGATAGGCGTAATATCGGTGTTAAAACTACAAAATCATTTTGGGTTAACAGGGTATATTTTTCGTAAAAGCCAGTATTTACAAAGAACAGTGAGCCATACGTTGGAAGGATAACATATTATCGTTACTTTGGAATCGATGCCGCCTACCCGTCTCACAGTGGGATGGTTAGGGGCCACGGGGTTTGTTGGCGATTTGGGCGAGCGATCCCGGTCTTTGGTACAGGATTAGTACGGATAGGGCAAGTATAGGTGAAACGCAGGTAGAAACAGATATAATTTCAAATATAAACCCAGATAACGTGAACGAAAGAAGGTCTTTTTTGAGAAAATCAGTACTCGGTACCGCCGGCATATCCATGGGTGCGCTTGGTTTCAGTGCCAAATCCTATGGGGCCATTATGGGAGCTAACGACCGGCTGAGGATAGCGGTCTGCGGACTCAATGGAAGGGGTAAATCCCATATCGGTGGATTTACCGCCTTGGATGATGTAGAGATAGCGTACCTAGTGGATCCCGATAGCCAGGTACTTGCAGAGCGTCTCCAAAGCCTTAAGGACGGTGGTGGAGTACATTCCCGTGCGCAGGGCGAGGCAGATGTGCGGCGGGTTCTTGAAGATAGAAACATCGATGCCATTACAGTGGCAACTCCGAATCACTGGCATTCGCTGATGGTGATATGGGCGGCACAGGCCGGCAAGCACTGCTATGTGGAAAAGCCGGCCAGCCACGATGTGTACGAGGGCCGGGTGGCCTTGGCTGCGGCACAGAAGTATGGGATTGTCGTTCAGCACGGAGCCCAGCGACGGTCCGAGTCCGGCTGGGCACGTCAGATCAGTGACATACGATCGGGCAAGTATGGAAAGATGCTGGTTTCCCATGGCTTTGCCTGCAAACCAAGAGCAGGTATAGGGCACAAACCCTACACTGTAGCACCTGCCAACTTAGACTGGAACCTCTGGAAAGGGCCGGCTGTCATTGACCGGTTTCACGAAAACCTCGTGCACTATAACTGGCATTGGAACTGGCAGGTGGGTAACGGCGAGTTAAACAATCAGGGAACACACCAGCTGGACGTAGCCTACTGGGCCTTGGATCCCGAGGTGGCCAATACCCATCCCAAGCGGGTGATGGCGATGGGCGGACGTTTTTCCTGGGACGATCAGGGCCAAACCCCCAATACCATGTTTGCCATTGCCGAGTTTGCCAACGGGCAGCAGGTGTTTTTTAACGTACGAAACGTCAACCATGAAGGCTATGTGCATGAGGTGACCAATCGGTTTTACTTTGAGGACGGTGGAAAACTCATAGACGGAGAGTACCACTCCCACAATGGTAGCCAACCCCGAAATGTGCCGATTACGGAAGTGAAAATTACCCCGGGAGGCTCCTACGGAAGCTTCGTAGCTGCCTGTAAGGCTGGCGACCCGATGATGGCAAACGGCAACATGTACGATGCCCACTATAGTTGTACGTTGGGGCACTTAATGAATATCTCCTACCGACTCGGAGAAAAGGTCCCTTTCAATGCGAAGGCGGGGCGCTTTGGTGATAATCCACTCGCCTACGAGGAATTTATGAAGATCCATGCCATCGCACGGGATGGCATGGGTGTTCCAGAGGACAAGGCCGACTATATCGTGGGGCCTTGGTTGGAATTTGACGGGGATGCCGAGCATTTTGTGGGAGACCACTCGGTGGAAGCTAACAGATTGCTGTACGATCCACGAAATGCCGAATTTGACATCCCTTCGCCAAAATCGGTTTGATGGATCCGGCCTGGGAAATGCTGTTGCTGACGACGTATGCTTCGATGGTTTTTATCGGAAGTATACGCCGTTTGTCGGTTTTGTAGCTGGACAGGTCAGGGACTGTTTGGGTAAATAGTATCCTTTAAAATTTAAATAAATGTTAAAATACAGGGAAAAAGGTAATTTATTAGGGTAATTGTTTTTGCTTTTACTATTATTTTTTTAGTTTTAAAGGATCGAGTTTCTTAAAATGTTTCCAAAACCCTGTTGAACCGGCCATGAATTACCTGCGAATTTTATTTTTTGGTATTGGATGCATCTCCACAGGAGTGTTGTTAACTGCGTGCGGTTCTAGGGTGGAGCGAGACGTCCCCGCCATTTCAGTTCACTTTGAGGTGGTGGATAGTTTGGTGGTAGCTTATTTGGGAGAACTTTCCCTTCTGAACGAGAAACCAAATGGATCGGAATTTCTAATGTTCGATTTTCGGGCTTCGACCTATGTACGGGTAGCTAGGGACGGCACTATTCAATATGCGAAGAAATTCGGAAAGGATGACAAGGACAGTCATGGAGACGTCATGGTGTCGGCAGGTTATTTGGATGACAGCACCATTGCGGTGTTTGGCATGCAGGGTTATTACCTGTACGACCTTAGATTTAATTTAAAAGAAAAAAAGCCTTTTCCCTTTCAAGTATTCACCAACTCAGTGGGAGGTGCCCATGGAATACTGCAGATGGGCGAATTCCTGTTTACCAACCGATATCCAGATGATGTATCTGGCGGTTTTTTTGAAAAGCCGGATTATCTGGCGAGCTTTCCTTTTTTGACACTCTATGACTGGCGGAACGATGAGATTCGTGCCCAACAGTATATTCCTTCGGAGTCTAAATTGATACAGCGACCTGGCAAGTACCGGGAACCGGCCCCACACGCAGTTGTGCATGAAGGAGAGTTATTATTGCTTTTCTTTTATAGCCCCGAGATATACCGGTATTCCCTGCCATCCTTAGAGCCATTGGGGAGCATTGCGTTGCAACCTGATGCCACCTATTCTCAGGTGAAGCCTGTTAGCGATATGGGGAGCGGTTTTGAGCAGTTTTTTACCGACCTAGCGGGGTCATCCTATTTTCATTTTTCCCAAGTAGGCTCCTTCTTACTCACCGGGTATAAAGCGGGTGTTCCACAGATAGAGGTGGATGCCCTGCCCAGGGATCGGGTAGGAGGACCAAAATTTATGGAGCTTGTTGAAAAGTACAAGAAGAATCATTATCAGTTGGTGCTGGAAGGAGAAAAAGTATGGGAGGGCCCTTTGGATGTGGAGTTTCGGCATTCGGGCCGAAGACTGTATGCCCACCGACATCTGGCACGTATGCAACCAAAGGAAGAGTTGGACTATGTGGTTTTGTATTTTTATGACGTATCGTTAGACCGCGAAAACACTCCGTTATAACCGTTTATCCAATGATTTAAATAAGGATGCATACACTAGTGGAAAACGTAAAAACAGAAAAGATATGACACCATTTCGGTTAGTAGTTGCTTTTTTTGTGGTGTCCATCATTGGGTTCGCGCTGATACCCAAGTTATCGGTGGATCTGAATCCTAGGGAGCGTGAGCCTGTGCTGAACGTTTCCTATGGAGTAAGGGATGCATCTCCCGAATTGGTGGAAAAATTGGCCACTTCCCCCTTGGAAGGCGTTTTTAGCCAGCTGACCGAGCTGAAAAAGATTAATTCGGTTTCGGAATATAACAAGGGATCGATCACGCTTCGGTTTGATAAGCACACGGACATGGAATACAAGCAGTTTGAGGTGGCATCGTTGATCCGACAGGTGTACTCCGCATTGGATTCCAAGGTTTCTTATCCCAATGTAACCCAGTCAGCGCAACGCAATGTCAATGAGCGTTCGCCCATTTTAAGGTTTAGCGTCAACGGACCCTTCGCTTCTTTCGAGATCAAGAAAATCACCGAAGATGTCCTGCGGTCTGCGCTGAACCGCATCGAGGAAATAGAGGAGATTTCCGTACGGGGAGCTTCCGACCTGAGCCTGTTTATAGTGTACGATATAAAAAAACTACAGGCACTGAAGATGACCCGTAGCACGTTGGCCTCCAAGATCAGAAACGCCTTTGGCCTGCAGTATCCCGGACTGGTGATCAATGCGTCTGGCGAGTCGCTGTTCCTGACCGTGGATCGTTCGCTCACGGCATTGGAACAGCTACAGAACCTTCACCTTGGTACTTTTGAGGGGAAGGACCTTTTTTTGGGTGATGTAGCCGTACTGTCCCTTCAGGAAGAAGAAGCTACCAATTATTACCGAATCAATGGGAACAATTCCGTTACCATGACGATTTATAGCCGGGATGGTGTCAACAAGGTGCTCTTGGCACAGCGTATCCGGGAGTTGATAGATCAGCAATCGGTTCATTTGCCGGCAGGCTTTGACGTGCGACTGGAGACAGACAGTACCGAATACCTGGCCAAGGAACTTAAAAAGATATACAAGCGATCAGGACTCTCTATTCTGATACTGGTAGTGTTCATTTTTTTGGTGAACCGAAACCTACGGTATCTGACTACGCTGTTTTTGGGTATAGTAGTCAATTTGAGCCTCACGGTGATCATCCTCTATTTGCTTCGGATTGATATCCATCTATATTCTCTAGCGGGTCTGACGATATCCTTTGGATTGATTGTAGACAATACGATCATTATGATCGATCACCTGCATAAACATCGCAACAGGAAGGTTTTTCTCGCCTTGCTGGCGGCTTCCCTGACCACTATCGCCGCATTACTAATGGTGTTTCTTTTACCCGAGGAAGACCGTAAAAATCTGGGAGAGTTTTCCGTGGTGGTTGCTGTCATGCTAGGCGTTTCACTGCTGGTCGCTTTGGGTTTTACCCCTGCCCTGTACCAGCTGCTTTTTGGGGAAAAGCGGACTGCTGGCAGACGTTTATCCTTTGCCGCTCTCAGAAGAAGGGTAAGGGGTTTTTTACGGATGGAGCGAGCGATTGCCTTTACTGCATCCTACCGCAAGACGTTTGTTTTTCTGTTGATTCTATTGTTTGGGCTCCCCGTCTTCTACCTGCCTTCTAGGTGGGATGGACAGGATTGGTACAATAAAAGTATAGGTAGTACCTACTATCAAGAAGAGATACGTCCTTGGGTAGATAAGGCACTTGGTGGGTCGATGCGCATGTTTGTGAGAGGCGTTTTTGAGAAATCCCAATACCGTGAACCGGAGCGAACCAGGCTCATTGTAAACGCTTCGCTTCCGTTTGGAAATACCTTGGAGCAAATGGATTATATCATACGGGAATTTGAGGAGTTCCTAAAAGGCGTAGAGGGGATCGATAAATTCGTAACCAGTGTGTCCTCCGGGCAAAGTGCACGGATAGAAATCACCTTTAAAGATGCTTATGAACGATCCGCACTGCCTTACCAATTGAAGGGAAAGCTGGCCATGAAGTCTACTGACTGGAGTGGGGTTAGGTGGAATATATATGGTGTTGGGCAGGGCTTTTTTACCGGACCGGGAGGAGAGGGGATACCCTCCTTCCGTGTGGAGATGCGGGGCTATAACTTTGATGAACTGGAGCGGCAGGCTGAAAAATTGGCGGAGAAACTTCTAACCCATCGACGGATTCAGGAAGTGAATACAAACGAACGCCTGAGCTACTACGAACGAAAGACAGAGGAATATGTCCTGCGTTTTGATCAGGACCGCATGAGCTTAGGTGGTACCGATATGTACCGAATGGTAAGTGCCTTGGATGATGTGGCCAAGCCCCAGTCGGCCTCCCTTTTCGTCAATGTGGACGATCGTCGATACGGTGTCTTTATCAAAGAGCGGGATTCAGATCGTTTTTCCCGCTTTGACTTGGAAAATACCAGTTTGATATCGGGGGAAAAAGAGATTTTTAGGGTTGGTAGTTTTGGAACGCTGAAAAAGGAAACGACTACCAGTTCTCTGCACAAGGAGGATCGGCAGTATATTCGGTTGGTTTCCTTCGAATATATGGGTTCGGCCAAGTTCGGAGGGGAATACCTGGATCAGGTATTGGGAGAACTTAAGACCACCCTTCCATTGGGCTATACGGCGACCAAGCAAACCTATAGCTGGGACTATAGCAAAGCCAAGCGTCAGTACGGGCTTTTGGCGGTGTTGGTAGTGGGGATATTCTTCATATGTTCCGTATTGTTTGAGAATTTTAAGCAGCCTTTGGTCATTATTTTCATTATTCCCATCTCTTTTATTGGTCTCTTTCTGATTTTTTCCCTGTTTGATTTTTACTTTGACCAAGGAGGTTATGCGGCATTTGTCATGTTGGGAGGGCTTGCCGTCAATGCCGCCATTTTCATCGTCAACGATCTCAACAACCGCAAGACCGGAGTCTACAACCGCAATCTGTTAAAAGCCGTGGCCGGAAAAGCAACGCCGATTTTGCTGACAGTGTTGTCCACTTGTTTTGGTCTGATTCCATTTATCATGGAAGGACAAAACGAGATATTTTGGTTTTCCCTAGCCATTGGTACGATCGGCGGCCTGATATTTAGTATGATTGGCGTTTTTTGGGCACTGCCCGTTTTTTTGTGGCAAAAAAGCAAGCACAAAGCGGTAACTTCGACACCTAAACAAACACCTTCATGAGTTCATGTATGAAAAAGCTTGGCTTTGTATATTTTTTGGTGGCCTACTGCACCGTTGCCTGTACTTCATCTGAAGAGAACCGGGAGGTAGGCCCTGCTACTAAGCTTACGCTGGAGCTGGTAGATAGCTTGGTGGTCGATGAACTGAATACACTGGTCATAGATGACTATTCGCCAGAGACAGGGTATTTTCTGTTGCGCGCCTTGCGCTCCAGAAAACCCTATTTGGTAGACGAAAAGGGGACGATTTTGCAGGTCTTTGATGTGCTGGATGATGGACCTAACGGGCTGGGCGCCAATGGGGCCTTTGGATACCGTCTCTTAGGTAGAGACCGGTGGGTTGCCGAGGTGGTGTTCAACGGATACCATGTGTATGATTTGGCCGGGAAAAAGCTAACCCATCTGCCTTCTTTGCAAAAGGGGATGTTTGGCATGTCGGTTTATCACTATCAGACCAATTTTCATCCTTATGTTAAAGGGGGTAAAGCCTATTTGGTGGGGAAAGAATCTAATTTGGTGAATCCAGTGGAGCTAAATCCAAAAGAGATAGGTGCTGCCTACTACGATTCGGCAAATATACTGTTCAGGTATAGCTTGGCCGATTCTACGCATCAACTGCTGGAAACCTATCCAAAGGGATGGACTCCGAGAATCGAGGGCTCCTTTGTGGGGTCGGGAGTGATTATGGCATTTCATCCGGGGAAGCAGGAAATGGCGGTACTGCCCGTAAAGGGGAATCAGCTTTTTGTCTACGATTTCTCGGGAGAGGAGCCCATCTTGAGAGATACGGTCGAGCTTTTCCATAAAGACCGTCCTTTGCAAGTTCCGGTTGTGAAGTTTTCCGAGGAGGATCAGTTTTCCGATTATCCTTCATTTTTTGACCTTCGGTATGCAGGGGATGATTTGGTAGCCGTATTTTCCACCAAAATCCCGACTGATGTCATGCGTCAGCTTCGGGCTGGATCGGAGCAATATTACAATACCCCAGAGTACAAGGAGGCGATGGCTTTGTACAGCAAGATGCGATGGATATGGGTGAGTGGAGGTAAGCAGATCGGTGTGTTGGATGAATTCCCCAGGCCAGGGCATTTGGATTTTGCCGACGTGAATGGGCATGTCTATCTCAATGACAATGCAGATCCGGAGGTGGAGCGTAGTTACAACGTATTTTACAAGTTTAGGTTGAAGCGGTGAATCGACGGTTAAAAAAGGAACCTTTCAATTTATTTGATTCATTGTTTTCCCGGTTATTGGTTTATTTTGTAACCTTGGCTTATCTGAAGGGTAAAAAATTTAATTTTTGGTATTTTGTTTTTTTAAGGAATTATGTTCTGAAAAAAACTTTCTTCCGGTTAGTTTTTTGGAGTTTGCTATATTTTCATATTTTTAATATTTATTACTAAATATTAACTAATCGTTAATTAATAAATGTTTTTATTGATTAATTTGCAACGAGTGATTTTAGGATATACATTTGTACCATACTTACGTAAGTGATTCAATTACCCGCCCAAAGTAATTAACCTCAATCAATAATTTGCCGGCATACTTCCGGAGAAGAGGTTTAAAATTTCATTTTACAAACCTTCAAAATTTTAACACCATGAGATTAATTATTGCAACACTCGTCGCGCTAAGCGCAACCTTTGCATCGTTTGCGGCTACAGAAACCGGAAAGCCAGATCCTGTTTTGACATTTAAAAAAGTAGGGGATTCGAAGTATCAGTTAAAGTACCTTTCCATTCCGGATGGAAAAGTGGTTGTCTCGATTAAAAATGGACAAAACGCCATTGTCTACAAAGACGTAATCGACGCCGATAAGGTTTTTTTCAGGAACTATGACCTGGGGAAATTGGAATTAGGTACATATAGTTTCCAAGTATCGGATTCCAATGGTGCCAAGATGGGCGAATTTCAGGTGTCCTTAGCCCCTGAACAGGCTACTCCGGCCTTTTTTGCCGACACCAAGGTGCTCAATCACCAGACCATCGCTCTTTTGGTAAACAACCTTGATAAGAAGGAGAAGACCTTGAGGATTTATGAAGGTAACGCGGTCATTCATGAAGAGAAATTTTCGGACGATCAATTCGGTAAAAAGTTCAACTTTAAAAACCTGCGGAGCCTGAGGAATGTATCCTTTGAGATTGTTGATGCTGAAGGCTTCGGCAAGTTTGTTTCGGTACGATAGTCTATTAAAAAAAAGCATCACATTAACCACCAATTGCCACCAAAAAGGGGGTGTTTCCTGAGGGAAGCATCCTCTTTTTTTTGAATCTTATTTGTCTTCGGGATGTTTTTTGGTCATGCAGGTTTTGGCAGTAAAAAACATGGTTTGCACGAGGTGTATACTGGCGGTACAGCAATTGCTGGTGCGGGAAGGCATTTCCGGTGCCGAGGTTGAATTGGGAAGGGTCGTGCTTCGAGATCCGCTGACGTCCGATTCAGAGGTGCGTGTCGCTCGGGAGCTTGAGAAGCTGGGATTTGAACTACTAAGATCAAAGGAAGCCAAACGGATAGAATCCATAAAAAACCTTTTGGTAGAGTTGGTTCACTCGGGAGATGTACCAGCCTCCTTTTCGCTTTCGGCGTTTTTATCGCAGGGTGTTGGGGAAGACTATGCTACCCTAAGTCATCTTTTCAGTAGCACCGAAGGTATAACAATCGAAAAATATTTTATCCAGCTGAAGATAGAGAAAGTGAAGGAATGGCTCAGTTATGGGGAATTTCAAGTGAGTGAGGCTTCCTACATGTTAGGCTACAGCAGCGTGCAGCATCTTTCGGCCCAATTCAAGAAGGTGACGGGAATGACGCCTTCTTCGTATCGGAAGCTGGGTGTTAAACCTAGGAAATTGCTTGACCGGATTTGATTTTTTATTTTTTTGTCAGAAAAGACGGATTCCCAAGGACAGAATAAGTTGGTTTTGTCGTTGGTCTGTGGGAAATCCTGCGATGCTTTCCGCTTGCCGGCTAAATGGCCCCTCGTATTTTAAGTCTAAAATCATATTGGCTATGTCAACTCCTATACCTGCTTGATATCCCAATGTGCTTCGGTTGTAATTTGGAAGGGGTACGCCTGGATTATCTGTCTCTACCTCTGAATTGATCAGAAAGCTGAAGGCAGGTCCAGCCTGGACGCGGAAAAAATCGGCCACTTTGAACCCAAACATGATCGGGGTATCGATGCGGTTAAAGGAGACCGAATAGGTGGTGTTGCCCTGATTTTGTGAATTTTGGATTTCTCCACCCGTGTTTGTGTATAGTATTTCGGGTTGGATAAAAATTTTGCTGCCACCGAGACGGGCAAAAAGACCCAAGTGATAACCTAACCTACTGTCTCCGCTGCTAAAGCCTTCGCCATTTACCCGGATGTCTCCCTGCGATATGCCCAGTTTGGGGCCAATGGAAAACTCCTGTGCGTTTGCTAGTAGGGAAATGGATACCATCAAAACGACGATTCCTGTTTTCACGATGGTGTTTGGTTCTTGCATGAGTCTGAAAATTTTCATAATAAGCGTTTTTGGATTTGTTCCGCACCAAATATCTTGGCGATCTATCCCAAATTTGGGTATACTGACATGGATGTTACCACTCGGGTGTATTCCGGCTAGACATGCTTGCTTGATTCAACATGTTTCGTATAAACTAACGAATTTAGATGAGGTCTTTAGTGTACTGATGGAAAAAATATAAAAAAATAGGGAGTTTGCTCCCCTAGTTTAACCCGTCCACTAGTGGTTTTTGAGATTTCTGATAAAAAGCATCCACAAAATAGGCGAGTGTTTGTATTTTAAACAATAAAGCGATAATTTGTGAACAAACTTTAACGTAGGTTGAAATTCGCAAAAAGTGAAATATTTTGACAAGAACATTCAAAAAGCTTCAATAGCACATATTAGGGAAGATAATTTCCTGATTTCTCTCTCCGAACCAGTAAGATAGGAGGTGGTTTTTGCTGTTTTGGTAAGGAAGAATTCTTGGAGGTGTCTGTATAGGGTAGGTGGGCTACCTTTGCATTTTTGTCAAAACCTTTCAAACTTTGTGTTCAAAGAAAAGGTTTAAGACAGGGTCTGTTGCGTCCCTCCTTGGCCGGAAATTGGAAGTAATTTGTTATTCTAACGCATAAATTGAACAACGAGAATCCATGATAGAAGTAATTAAGTATCCAAGTGTCTTGGAAAGCAGCAACTTGGAATTGCGGAATGTAGCCCGGGATTTGGTTTCCGGACTAAAGGTATACCATGACAATGTGGGCTACTTGGTAGGTGAGTTGGCGTTATCAGAAGGAACCTCTCCCCACCGAAACATAAATAGCTCGCCCGAAGAGGTGGATTATCGGATTTTTCTGAAGGCTGCATTATTGTTGGCCTCCCAAAAACTGGGCAGTCCAATTACCGTTACCACTGGATTTCCGTTTTCGACCTTTCAGGTTTTTAAGGAAAGTGCCTATCGGCTTCTTGAGAACGAGCATATTATCGAATTTGATACGCAGACCTTTGGAGGCGGAGGGCGTAAAAAGATGGCGGTAGAGGTAGACCGTGTAGCGATTGTTCCCGAGGTAGTTGGGGCGAGTATGGCCGTAAGGCAGATCGTACCAAATGCTCCGAGGAATTTCTTCATGATCAGCCTTGGTTACGGCACTATGGAGGCTATCCTTAGTACAGAGGGTGGATTGGTACAGCGTTCCAGTGTCTCTACCTTTGGGTTGCGTTATGCGGTTAATTTGATTACCAAAGAGCTTCAGAAGGATAATTACCTCGATCTAAAGACCGAGCATCAGATCGATCAAAACTTCAGTCAAGGCACAATAATCCTTAACAGAAAGCGTATTGATTTACGGGATCTTCGCAAGCAGGTAATCGAGCAGTATTATAAAGATGTTATTTCCCCCTCTATTCGGAAGGCATTTACAGATCGAGACTTTGCTAAGTCGGAGGATCTATACCTTGCAGGAGGTGGAGCAAACTACACAGAGCTTGTAACTTTGTTTAAGGAAGAATTTGACGGTTTGTTGAATATTCATGTACCGGAAAATCCTGAACAATTGGCGTCCATTGGCTATTGTTACAATAGCTTGGCCATAAACGGGGGAGCAAAAGACAAGGCTGTGGGAATTGATCTTGGCAATAGTTCCACGATCATCACCACTTTTAAGCAAGAAACTGAAGGCTAGGTTGGCGAAGGTTTGCTTTTCGAAATGACAAGTTTTGCTGGCGTTGCTTCAGGTCTCTAGTTCAGGTGTACGGAAAATAGAAGAGTTTGTTAGTCTTACCAAAACTGATTGTTGAATTCTGTCCAGCATAAGAGGAACGGAAGGGTGTAGCCGCCACAGGCTGGTACGACTATCAAAAATGCGAGATGCCCTCGATGGATAGGGGCAGGGTATTTGACCGATTAGAAACAAATTATAGAAAGATGAAATTTAAATCCAACAAACAGCAGGAGGAATCGGCGAACGTTAGCAAGGTAACGGTGTTGTCGCTGGGGTTTGAGCTGACAGGGGATATCATTTCGAAAAGTGATATACGGGCAGACGGCATATTGGTAGGTAGCATTCGAACCGATAAAAAGGTGGTTGTTGGAGAGAAGGCCTCCATCACGGGCGACATAATCGCATCGGAAATCACCATCAGTGGTGAGGTGGTGGGTGATCTTTATATCTCAGGAGAAACCACGATTTTTTCTTCTGCTTCCGTTTCCGGAAACATTATTACCGAGGAGATTTTGATACATAAAGGTGCGAAGGTTGACAGTTCCATCAAGACGGTTACCAAGGAAATGGTGCAGAGCGCTTCAAAAAACAGTAAGGTGAATGCCGTTAGTAGGGAAGAGCTTTATTCGATCATGGAAGAAAAGAAATCAAAGGCAAAAGCAACCGAGATAGAGAAGCCCCAACCTCCAAAAAATGAAAGGATCAAAGAAAAACCGGATGTAGCTACCGATTTTAATCCGAATTTTCCAAGAAATTGGTAGTATACGTATTGTTTGGTAAAAAAGAGATGGCTGCTTGTATTAAACGGGCAGCCATCTCTTTTTGGGCCTTATCCAGCTTCGCCGGGTTCTCCAAACACGCCCACCATGTTGAGCAGGACGAGAAGAATCACGATCGGACAGATCCACTTAATGAAAAACACCCAGGCCTGCTTTGGAAATCCATCGAACCTAGGGGCACCTTTTGCCAGTTCATCTGCATAGGTCTTGATTTTTTTCACCCAACCGGTATAAAGGCTTAGCATAAGGCAGATCACGACCACCGCCATGGTACCAAAGAAGAAATCCATCATATCAAAGAAGCCGGCAATAGGTTTTCCAAAAAAGGAAAAGGAGATTTTTTGGAAGAAATTGCCATTAACAGCCGATAGCGAAGAAGGGATAGACAAGAGCATGGCTGCGATTCCGATCGTCCAAGTGGCTTTCTTTCGCGACCATTTACGCTCATCGATAAAATAGGCTACGGGAACTTCCAACATGGAAATACTGGAGGTAAGGGCAGCGACGAAGAGCAGAACAAAGAACATCGCCCCAATTATGTTTCCAAAGGGATCTATCTGATCAAATACCCGGGGAAGCACATTGAATACCAAGGCAGGGCCACCGTCCGGGTTCTCACCTGGCAAGAGAGCAAACAAGGCAGGAAAGATCATCAAGCCTCCCATGAGTGCGACTATGGTATCCATGCCGCCAATCCAACCGGACGATTTGATGATGTTGGCGTCTTTTGGAAGATAAGATCCAAAGGTGATCATAAGCCCCCAACCTACGGACATGCTAAAAAATGCCTGTCCCAATGCGGAAAGGATGACCCTTCCGTTAATCTTGCTGAAATCAGGAGATAAGTAGTACTCTATCCCCGCTGCAGCCCCAGGTAAAGTCACCGACCGGGCAGCGATCAGCACAATGATCAAAAACAGGATAGGCATGAGAAATTTGGCCGCTTTTTCGATACCTCCAGAAATACCGCCCAAAACAATGGCAATGGTAGCCAGGATAAACGCGAAACAGAGGGGGATAACCAAAAGGGGGTTTTGGACGAAGTTTGAAAAATCTACGGGTATATTGATTAACTCGGTAAAGATATACCCGATTGTCCAGCCCGCAATGACGGAGTAATAGCTCAATACGGCGAAACAAACGAGTACGCAAAGTATGCCTGCACTCTGCCAGAATCGGTTGCCGCCCGTTACCCGGATTGCGCCCACGGGGTTCTTGCCTGATTTACGCCCAAGTGCGATTTCATTGAGCAAAAGAGGCAGGCCGATCAATAGGACACATAGAATATAAACGAGTACAAAAGCACCTCCTCCGTTCTGACCGGTTATATAGGGAAAACGCCAAATGTTTCCCAATCCGACAGCGGAGCCTGCGGCGGCCATGATAAAGCCAAATGTGGATCCCCATTGCCCTCTTTTCGGCACTCTGGTTGGTTTCTGCATGGTATTCTGGATGGTTGATGGTTTGAAAGAACCGTATCTTATTTTGTGGAGGCTAAATTAAACTGTTTTGTTACAATAGCAATTCCCTCTGCGAAACTTTTGGGTTCATATCCAAGGGTCTTCCGAGCCTTTTCGATGCATAATCCCGTTTTTAAGGGCCTTTTTGCAACTTGGCTGAATTGGGAGGAATCGGTTCGTATGATCAGGGCCTCATCTAAGCCGAAGTGCTTAGCGGTCATTAGCGCCATATCGTATGGGGTGAGCAGATCTTTTCCTGAAATGTTGAAAATCCCGGTAGCTCGTTTTTCGGCTATAAGGAGGCATCCATAGGCCAGGTCTTCTGCCAGCGTGGGCGTTCTAAGCTGATCGTCTACCAGCCTAAGTTCTTTTCCATTTTCCAGTCCGTGTTTCACCCACAGTACTATATTCGAACGGCTGAGGTCGTGCGCTATGCCATAAACCAGGTTAGTACGAACGATGGACCAAAGGCACGTGGCGGATTGTATAATCCGTTCTGTTTCCAATTTGGTCCAGCCGTAGTAATTAAGCGGGTTGGGAGCGGCCTCCTCGTCATGGGGGCCATTTTTTCCATCGAAGATAAAGTCAGTAGACAAGTATATCAAGTGACTTTGGTGGGTAGTACAGGCTTCCATGACCCATCTGGTGGCCTCCACGTTTTGGGTATAGCAAGTGTCTCTGGCGATTTCACACCTGTCTACATCTGTCATGGATGCGGCGTGAATGACCGCCTCCGGTTGGTATTTTTCAAAAACCCGGGCAATGTCCGCCGGATCGCTGACATCCATTTGTTCGTAGTGGAAATTAAGCCCATCGTTTGGTAAGCGACAAGTTCCTTTGCCGGTGGCGATTACCAAGAAATTGGGATTGGAGGAAGCCTGCGCTACCAGTTTTTGTCCCAGAAGTCCATTTGCTCCGGTGATCAGCAGTGTTTGCTGTTTAATCTTCTGGGTATTCATATCCATATTGTTCGGTTATTTTTTTTCTATTCATCTCACTGACCATCACTTTCATGTATACAGGATCCAAGGGCTTATCGCTGCGGTCCGTTTTTTCCGCCGCGATCTTATCCAAAACGTCCAATCCCTTGATTACCTTGCCAAATACCGTATAGGCGTCGTCCAGGTGGGGAGTCCCACCCACGGTCGTGTAGGCTTCAATCTGGTTTTTTCGTTTGCCGGTTTCCAGGTTTACACTCAGGAACTGCTCCAAATCTGTCTTTTTGGAGAGCATGATCGCGTTCAAACTGTCGTACTCCCCTTTTTCATAGTGGGCTAGATATTTTTCGCGCAGGGCCTTGTTGCTTTCCAACTGAATGTAGCGCATGAAGGCCTCCTGCAGTTTCCTCATATCAGTTGTAAGCGAAAGCTCGTCGTATACCTTACCCTGCACAATATAAAACTGGCAACCGGAAGAACGCTTGGCAGGATTGATATTGTCACCTTGTCGGGCAGCGGCCAGGCTTCCCTTTTCATGAATCAGGTCGGGGTTAAACTCTGCCGGCACGGTGTACCATTCGGACTCAGGCAGGTTTTCGCGGCCGAATACATCGCCTCCCTGAACCATAAATTCATTTATCACCCGGTGAAACTCGGTGGAGTCAAACCTGCCAGCATTGGCAAGTTTCAGGAAGTTTGCTTTGTGGGCTGGTGTTTGGTCATATAGGATCGCATACATGTTGCCATGCCGCGTCTCTATAGTGACTAGATGGTCTTTCTCGGTCGAACAGGCCCAAGCGACAGTCCCTAAAAGGAAGGCGAGTGTCAGTGATTGGTAGCTTTTAGTGTTCATTTGTTGAGTTGTTGTTTGATGCTAGTTAATATTTCTCCCCCACCGGCATCCAAAACCAAATTGGCAAGCTCTTTGCCAAGGCTTTCTGCACTTTCGGGAGGCCCGATCACCTGTTTATGAATACGTCGTGTACCATCCAGATCAACAATTCCCCCATTAAGGTGTATCTGATTGTCTGTATAATTTGCCAATGCAAAAATAGGTATGCTACAGCCCCCGTCCAAAACCCGTAAATAGCTCCGTTCTGCCTGCAAGCAAAAGCCAGTCTCAGCGTTGTGAACGGCTTGTGTGATTTGGTGTCGAAAGGTGTGTCCGAGACCTTGATAGGCTTCGACGGCGATGGAGCCCTGTCCCACGGCAGGTGTAAACTCGTCCAAGGATAGGGTTTGTTTGATCAGGCTGTCGTATCCCATTCGGTGCACGCCTGCGTAGGCCAATACCAACCCATCACAGACACCCGCTTCCATTTTGGCGATGCGGGTTTGTAGATTTCCCCTGATTTCAGTTGTCATTACATGCGGGTAGTAATGCTTGAGGGTGGCCACCCGGCGGGTGGACGACGTGCCCAATACCAAGGGCTTGGCAGTATCGGCCAGATTTACTGATCCGTGGTGGCTTACGATTACGTCGTTGGTCTTTTCCCGAGCGGTAAAAGCTATGAGCTCGAAGCCTTCGGGGAGCGTAGATTGCATGTCTTTCGCACTGTGTACGGCGATATCAATCACTCCTTTTTCCAACTGTATTTCCAGTTCCTCGGTGAAGACACCCTTGCTTCCGATTTTGGAGATAGCCACGTCCATTATCTGATCACCCTTGGTGTCTATGATGACAATCTCGGACTTAATTTGCCTCTGAGCCAATAGTTCGGCCACATAGTGAGCCTGATACAAAGCCAATTTACTTCCTCTTGTGCCTATTTTTATTGGTTTCATTCAATGAAATTTTTTTCTTTTCTGCGCTTGTTTGATCACGGATTCCTCCACAAACTCAATGATCTTGCCTGCAATATTGATTCCGGTAGCCTTTTCTATCCCTTCCAGTCCTGGGGAACTGTTTACTTCCAATATCAGGGGGCCTCGGGAGGATTGTAGCATATCCACCCCCGCTATGGCCAGTCCCAGTGCTTTGGCAGCATTCAGGGCAGCGGTTTTTTCTTCCTTGCTGAGTTTAATTACGGTCGCCTTTCCTCCACGGTGGAGATTGGAGCGAAACTCGCCCTCTGCACCCTGCCGTTTCATGGCCCCGACTACTTTATTGTTGACCACGAAAGCACGTATATCTGCTCCCTTTGCCTCTTTGATGAATTCCTGTACAATGATCCGTGCTTTTAGGCCATGAAACGCTTCGATGACAGATTGGCCGGCTTTTTTGGTCTCTGCCAATACGACTCCAAGCCCCTGTGTCCCCTCGAGTAGTTTGATGACCAAAGGAGCGCCGCCCACGCGCTCCACCAATTGCTTTTCGCCTCCTTTCGAGAAATTGGTAAACGCTGTTTTTGGCATTCCCAAGCCTTCTCTTGACAGTATCTGCAAACTGCGCAGCTTGTCTCTGCTTCGTACGATGGCTTGTGATTCAACGGCGGAAAAGGCACCGATCAACTCAAATTGACGCACCACCGCAGTGCCATAAAAAGTTACAGAAGCACCGATTCTTGGTATAATCGCATCGATATCATCGAGTTTTTCCCCTTTGTAGATAATGGAAGGGCCTTCCTGTTCGATCACCAAATCACATAGCAGGTGGTCGATAACCTTTCCTTCATGACCGGCCTCCTGAATGGCCTGCATAATTCGTTTGGTCGAATAGAGATGTGGATTTCGGGATAATACCGCAATCTTCATGGCCTAAGGTTCAATTGTTTATGTATCTCTTTTGTTGGCATTGTCAGCTGCCCTGTGGGTTTTGCTTGGTTAAATGGTGTCTGGTAAATCCGTGCCTTTTCCATGTTTTCGGCTACCGGCCAATTTTGCCATTTTTTTTGACTGATCGGTCAGATCAACATCCACAACAAACCGACCCTTCAATGTCTTCCGGCCCAACAATATTTGGTTTCTCATTCGACTACGATCGGAAAGGGTGAACTCAGCATCAAACTTCTCGCCAAACAGCTCAATTGTGGTTGCAATTTGGTAACGGTTTTGCGCCTCTCCAAATGAGTTTTTTACACTTTTCACGGTGAAATCATCTGTTTCGATCACATTCCCGGTGTATTTTGGGTGCCTTCGATCCAAAACCGTAAACCGAAGGTAGGATTTATCCCCTTTTTTGATCATCTCTGCATATTCCGAGTGAATGGAGCTGGTGTAGGCCCCGGTGTCCACCTTGCCACTGATTCCCCACAGATCCCAGTCGGGCAGATTGATTTTTTCCCTGCGTCCAATAACTTTCTTCATGCGTATAATATTTTATTCCAACGGTCAAATATTGCCCCTGCCAACCTGATCTGCTACGATCTTTTGGGGCGGTCGCATGGTTGGTAGTAATCCCATTGAGGGACAATAATTTCTGGCTTCATGTCATTCATTGGATTTACCTCAAAATCCGGGCAACGGAGAGAGATAAATCCAAAGAAAGTATCTTGGAGTTTGCGTTTCGCTCCAGGTGTATGTAGGCCTCTCCCAATTGTTGGTAAATTTGATCTATTTTCTCCGTGGTAAGTACATTGGTTGCAAGCTTGTGGATAAATTCGCGCTCGCTCTCCGGGCTACGCATCAGTTGTGTTTGTTGACTTTTATCGATGAGGCATTCCCTAAGTACGTTTATGGCTGTGAGCAACAGGGTTTTCTGACTCTCTTTTGGGTAGGCGAAAAACTCTTCGGCAAACGCGCAGATGGCGTTGATATCTCTTCCGTAACAAATTCGCAGCCAGTCTCGAACTTTGGAAGTATTTTCGTCTTTGACTTCGTCGGCAAGCAGAAAAGCCTCCCGCATAGAGCCATCGGCAAGAGGTGCCAACTGAAGGGCCGCTGACTCGCTGCATAGACCTCGATCAACTAGCTCAGAGATGATTTCCTCATCTGAAAAGCCACGTATCAATACTTTTTGTGTTCGTGAGAGAATGGTGGTTAGGAGTCTTTCCGGATGATGGGAGACCATGAAAAACAGGGTTTTTGCCGGGGGCTCTTCGAGTATTTTGAGAAGGGCATTTGCCGATTGCAGGTTCATAAGCTCCGGTGTCCAGATCAGCATGATTTTATATCCGCCCTCAAATGATTTGAGCGAGAGGGTTTGTATGATTTGTTTGGCGCCTGCCTTTGAAATAATCAATTGTCGGTCAAAGCCGGAATACAAAATCCAGTCATGTAGATTCGAATAGGGGTTGTTCAATAAAAAGCTGCGCCATGGTTTCAGAATATCCACCTTTTTTTTGGGCTCATCGTCGCTGTCGGGGATTAAAGAGCCGGGAATTGGGAAGGCGAAATTCAGGTCTGGATGGATTAATTTTGCTACTTTTTGACAGGAAGGACAGGTACCGCAAGAATCTGTTGGGCTTGGATTTTCGCAATTTACATAGGCGGCCAGTGCCAACGCCATGGGGAGTGCGGCACTTCCCTCCGGGCCATGAAACAGCAATGCGTGCGCGAGGTGATCCTGGCGGCTAGCCTGAATCAGCTTTGATTTGGTTTCGGATAATCCTGGAATCGATGAAAACTGCATAGTTAGCCCCGTAAAAATAGTTAAAAATCCTTATCCCAGATCCTAAATGACCTCGTCAATTCAAAAACATGCTGCAATATTGACCTGTCTACTTCCAAAAAAGATTCACCTTTCAATGCCATTGCCCTTGAGGCGGCATCTTCAAACTTCTTCAGTTCAAATGAACTGAATCCGGTTGGACCACCCCAAGCAAACGATGGGACCAGTTTCTTAGGAAAGCCCTCTCCGAACAAGTTGGCACCCACTCCGACCACTGTCCCAGAGTTGAGCATCGTGCTGATTGCAAGCTTCGCATGGTCTCCGATGAAAGAACCACAAAATTGTAATCCGGAGTCCACGAAGTTCTCCTTCGGATAGCTCCAAACCCGTATGCTGCTGTGGTTGTTTTTCATATTGGATGTATTTGTGTTTGCTCCCAGATTGCACCATTCCCCTACCACCGAATTGCCCAGATAACCATCATGTGACTTATTGCTATATCCCTGAAATACCGAGTTGGAAACCTCCCCCCCTACTTTGCACTTCGGGCCTATCGTAATGTCACCCCGCATTTTGGATCCCATACTTAACACCGATTCCTCGCAGATGGCAAAGGGTCCTCGAATCAGGTTTCCCTCCAGGATCTGTACGTTTTTTCCAATGTAGACAGGTCCGTTTTCTGCATTGATAATGGACGCCCTGATGGAAGCCCCCGGTTCTATAAATACATTTGACTCCTTATAGATATGCGTATAGGCATCAGAGCAGCCTGAGGAAATTCGTCGTCTCGTGAGTAGGGTAAAATCAGCGCGAATTTGGTCACCATTGAATTGAAATAGGTTCCAAAGGTTTTTCAAAACCACAACAGGGCTATCGACGGTAAGTCCAATTTTGAAGCTGCTTTTCTCAAATGAACAATTTTTGGGATCCTGACTGTAGAAAGCGATTAGTGTATCGTTTTGCCAAAGTGATTCAGTTTTGTCCAATGCAAGAATCCGTTCCGCGAGTCGGGCATCGGGAAATACCGCAGAGTTGATCATCCACGCGGGCTGGTTGTTATAGGGGAATTTTTGCTGTAGGTAGGGTGCAGTCAAAACACCCGTTTTGTGAGACAAATAGGCTTCCCATTTCTCTTTGATTTTCAATATTCCAATCCGAAGATCCGCGATTGGTCGGGTGAATGTAAGCGGTAGAAGATTTTCCCGCAATTTGGGGTCATCAAAAAGAATGAAGTAGTCCATACCTGCAAAAATAAAAAAGTCTGCCGGATTAAATCAATCCGCAGACTTTTAGTGTACTATATAAAGAAAATTTCTTAGTTTTTCTTGTATCTTTTGTTGAATTTTTCCACCCTTCCGGCAGTATCCAAGAGCATCTTCTTTCCGGTGTAAAACGGATGGGAAGCCGAACTTACCTCTATTTTTACGAGCGGATATTCCTTGCCGTCCTCCCACTCGATCGTTTCCTTTGTTTCTATAGTGGATTTGGTCAGGAATTTATACTCACTGGACGTGTCAAAGAAAACAACTTCTCTGTAATTAGGGTGAATGTCTTTTTTCATTTGTGTGTTATTTAATCTTTTTATCATCCCCCAGATTCCGCATTAGGTCAGTGCAGACAAAAATGGTGAGTTACCTTTCCCATTATAAGGTGCACTTTTATGGTTGATCCCGGTAGGACTTTTTGTTTAATTTTCTTATCTGTTGAAATTGAGGCACAAATTTACCGCTTTTGGGAGTCCATTCCAAACCTTTTTTCATAAAAACTTTAGTGTTGCGATTGAATTTCAGAGATAAAGTTTACTTTAGCCTGTGCAATGGGGTAGGTAGGGTGACCCCTTGGTCAGGCAAATTAATGGATCGATCGGGATAATGGTGAGATTTTTGGTTTTGTTTTTTCTTTCTACTGGCTTTACCGTGGGGGGGGTTGGACAAAGTGCCTATATCAACTTCAATCGGGAATATTATCACCTAGTGGATCGGTACGAGATTAAACGTGGCAATTTTATAGAAGGGTTTCATACCGGCATAAAGCCCTATCGGCGGGATCACGTAGCAGACTATATTGGTAAGCTAGCTGAAGATTCGGTTTTTGTTAATTCGAAGGATCAGTTTAATCTCCGTTATCTGGCCGGAGATAATTGGGAGTTTATTTATGAAAACGCACCGGAGTCCGACCTGAGTCCGCTTCGATTTATCTATGAAACACCTTCCGATTTTTTTTACTACCGGGACAGGTCCTTTGATCTGCACATAAATCCCGTATTGTACTTAAATGTGGGTGCAGAACCTAGCGAAAGTAATCCGCGGTTTAGGAATACCCGTGGAATGGAAGTGCGAGGTAGTGTGGATCGAAAGATCGGATTCTATACCTTTTTGTCTACAACGGAACTACGTTTTCCAACCTGGGTGGCATCCTATGCGGTCGGCAATGGAGCGGTTCCGGGGCAGGGGTTCTGGAAGAGGTATGGGGGGGACGGATACTCGTTTCTTTCTGCAACCGGATATATTTCCTTTCAGGCTACCGAACATGTGTCGCTTCAGTTTGGGCAGGACCGTAATTTTGTAGGAGAGGGATATAGGTCTATGATCTTGTCCGATTTTTCCAACCCGTACATGTTTCTTAAGATCAATACCAACATTTGGAAGTTGAACCTTACCAACCTGTGGGGACAAATGAACGCTGACGTGCTCTATGACCGAGGGGCACCGACAGATGGACGCTATCCCCAGAAATGGTTTAGCCATCATCGGCTGTCCGCAAACCTGGGGAGAAGAATAAATGTAGGCCTTTTTGAGTCAGTAATGGCCAGTCAGTTTGATTGGAACTACCTAAGTCCACTTATTTTTCACCGATGGGTAGAGCATCAACTAGGATCTCCCGATAAAGTAATGTTGGGGCTGGATATGAAGTGGAATCTTCCCAAGCGAATGCAGGCCTATGGCCAGTTCGCGCTCGACGAGTTTGTGTTCAACGAGTTTTTTGGAATCGGTGGTAAGCAATCCAGTCGCAATAAGTATGGTCTGCAGTTCGGCATTAAGGCGATTGATCTGTTAGGGGTTTCAAATCTTGATCTCCAGCTGGAGTACAATCAGGCCAGGCCTTATACCTACCAAGAAAAATTTGATTTCCAGTCTTTTACCAATTACCGGACTCCGTTGACCCATCCATTAGGGGCAAATTTTCGCGAAGGAGTGGGTATTTTGCGCTACCAAATGACTCCCCGTCTAAATTTCCAAGGGTTTTTGGTATACCAGTATTTTGGAGCGGATCCGGATGACTTGTCAAACTTTGGTGGGGATTTGCTAAAGAATCGAGTCAATAATAGCACTGGACTTTTTGGCAACGTGATTGGGCAAGGAGACCCAACTAGGGTGTGGTTGGGTAACCTGGTGGCAACTTTCATGGTAAGGCATAATATGTTTTTCGACCTGGGGGCAACCTACCGGAACAGGTATATGATTGAAACGGCCCGTTCGGAAGAAACCCATTTTTTACAGGTGTCTTTACGGTTGAATATGGCTCGATTTGATTATAATTTTTGACAGTAAAAAGGTGATACTGCTGCATCAAATCCTGATTTTTGCTATTGGCTTTTTTTAGATAGGGGGGCTTTGTAAAAAAGGCATGGCGAAAAACCTTTTAGCTGTGGGTTCGGTTTTGTAACTTTAGGTATTTTAAACCAAAACATGATTTTGACGATGGAAAAGGTGAACAGTATACTTCAGTTGATAAGCGCATTATTTTTCGGCGTAGCTTTGGTGTTTTTCTTGACCTATGATAGGATGTGGGATCAACCCCTTGAATCAAGTTTAGTAGTGAGTTGGATGCTGGTGGGCTTGCTAGTACATTTGTTGGTTTGGGGATCTACATCCTTGGTGAAGCGGAACCTTATGAAAGAAGTCGCCTCTGTTGAGACGGAAAAGAAGGAATTAAAGGCGTTGCTTTTTGATTTGGAAAGGGCAAATAAATCTGGTAGGTTAGACCGCAAAATGGACAGTGGGGAAATCACGGATCGGGATTCGTCATCCATTAAGCCAAGAGAAAATTTCAAATAACGCTTTTTATTGGGTAAAACCCCGATTTTGGAAAATGTTTTTGTAGTAGCTAAACTGATTTTGGATGGTTGCAAAGACTTTTGGTAGTGCGGTGTCTGGAGTAGACGCCAAGCTGATTACCATCGAGGTGAACGTTGGCCAGGGTACCAGTTTCTACATGGTAGGTCTGCCCGATAGTGCTGTGAAAGAGAGTCAGCAGCGGGTAGAGTCCGCTCTGAAGTTCTTCGGATACCGCATGCCTCGGCAAAAGGTAGTCGTTAACCTCGCTCCGGCTGATATTCGGAAGGAGGGTTCCTCATACGATTTGCCGATTGCCATGGGGATTTTGCAGGCGTCTGAGCAGGTGGTATTTCCGGCATTGGAAGAATACCTCATTATGGGCGAATTATCCTTGGACGGTGCGCTTCGTCCCATCAAAGGGGTGCTTCCCATTGCTATTGAGGGAAGAAGGCGAGGGTATCGGGGATTCATTCTTCCAAGGGAAAATGCGGCAGAGGCTTCCATCGTAAACAACCTGGATATTATAGGTGTAGAGACCTTAGAGGAAGCAATTCATTTTCTAGAGGGCAGCTTGGCCATTGATCCCACGGTTACAGAAACCCGAGATATTTTTTATCATTCGCTTACAGATTACGAGTTTGATTTTTCGGATGTTCAGGGCCAGGAGAATATTAAGCGAGCCATGGAAATTGCCGCTGCGGGAGGGCACAATGTGATCATGATCGGTCCTCCGGGAGCAGGTAAGACGATGTTGGCAAAGCGATTGCCCTCCATCTTGCCACCCTTGAGTTTACATGAGGCGCTTGAGACCACCAAGATCCATTCAGTGGCGGGTAAATTGGGCGCATCGGCGTCCCTAATAGCTCAGCGACCATTTCGGTCGCCCCATCACACCATCAGCGACGTAGCCTTGGTGGGGGGAGGAGGCAATCCCCAGCCTGGTGAGATCTCTCTTTCCCATAATGGTGTTTTGTTTTTGGATGAACTTCCCGAGTTTAAGCGGACGGTACTTGAGGTGATGCGTCAGCCATTGGAAGAAAGGAAGGTAACCATCTCGAGAGCAAAAGTATCTGTGGATTTTCCGGCAAACTTTATGTTGATAGCCAGTATGAACCCTTGCCCCTGTGGGTATTACAATCATCCGGAGAAGGAGTGCGTTTGCGGCCCTGGTGTGGTTCAAAAGTACCTGAACAAAGTGAGTGGTCCTCTTCTGGATCGGATCGATTTGCACGTGGAGGTAACCCCCGTGAGGTTTGATGAGATGACCTCAAACAGGAAAGCTGAGTCTAGTAGTGCCATCCGGGAACGTGTCACAAATGCAAGGGAAAGACAGGTGGCTAGGTTTGAAGGACATAAAGATGTTTATTGCAACGCTATGATGCCTTCACACATGGTAAAAGAAGTGTGCGTGATAAATGATGCCGGGAAAGCTCTTCTGAAGACGGCGATGGAACGGCTCGGCCTGTCGGCACGGGCTTACGATCGGATTCTGAAAGTCTCTAAGACCATTTCCGACCTAGCTGGATCAGATGATATCAGAGTGGAGCATCTTGCCGAAGCGATCCAATACAGGAGTTTGGATAGGGAGGGCTGGGCTGGCTAATGGGGTTCAATTCTCCCGGATTCATAAATTTATTTGCGGATCATTTGGATTCTATTCCATTTGTTATTTTCTTTAGAGAGCAATTTAACAGCACCCTACCCCATCTAACTACTTGTAAATTAGTTTAATCATTGCGTCAAGGATATCCTAAACCTAAGGAATATTCCTACCGCGGTGATATGCGGTATGCTGTTTTTTTCTCAGCTAAAAAGTAACAGCAATGTGGTCTAAAGACAAAAGAATCCAAGAAGAGCTTGGCGTGGCAAGTTCCACCTCTGTGTTTGCCGCAGGCCTGAATATGACAGGCGAGATTCACTCGAACAGCGATATCCGTATTGAAGGAGAAATAAAAGGAGTGATCGTAACCAAAAGGAAATTGGTGATTAGTCCCTCCGGTTCGATCCAGGGAGATGTCTGGGCACAGGAGGTCTGCGTAATGGGAGAAATAATAGGCAATCTTTCCATCAAAGGCTTGGCCCGGTTTACAGCTACCTCAAAAGTCAGGGGAGAGGTCACTTCTTCCAATATCGAGATAGAGGCGGGCTGTGATTTTGAAGGAAGCATTAGACGACTAGATGATAATTTACAGGATGAACCGATCCTGAAGCCGCTGAAAATGATCCGTATGTCGCAATCAGAACCCAAAAAGACTGCAGTGATATAATCATAGGAAAACGAAAGGCGAATTAGTGTAATCGGTCCAATCCTTGGGCAAGGTCACTGATAAGGTCTTCTATATGTTCTAGCCCTACAGAAATCCGAACCAAGTTTTCCGGCGACTTAGAGTCGGGTCCTTCAACACGGGCTCTTCGCTCAATCAAGCTTTCTACTCCTCCCAGACTCGTTGCGTTGCTGAAAAACGCTAGTGACGCTACAAACCGGTCTGTTTCCTCTGCATTACCCTTTACTAAACAGGTGACCATTCCGCCAAATCCCCTCATTTGCTCGCAGGCAAGTTGATAGTAGGGGTTATCTTGAAGCCCGGGATACATTACTTTTTCGATGCCCGGATGTTTTTGTAGGAATTCGGCCACTGCCAATGCGTTGGCACAATGTCCTTTTACCCGGTAAGCGAGTGTCTTTACACTTCTGCAGAGTAGGTAACAATCGAAAGGAGACGGAACCGCCCCGCCGATCGCCTGCACTGTTTTGATTTTTTCCCACCATTCATGGTTGTGCCTCGTGACGAGGATGCCCGCCATCACATCGCTGTGACCTCCTATGTATTTCGTAGCGCTGTGCATGACAATGTCTGCACCTAGATCCAGAGGGTTTTGAAGGATAGGCGTTGCAAAGGTGTTGTCACACACAAGCGGTATGCCTGATTCGCGTGCTATTCGGCTTATTTCCGGGATGTTTGTAATTTGAATGAGGGGATTGGAAGGAGTTTCTATCCATATAAGACGGGTAGCTGGAGTAATAGCCTCACGAACCTGATCCGGTTTCATCATGTCAATAAAGGTGACGGAAAGTTGCTGGCTGAAGACCTCGAGCAGCTGCTTCTGTAATCCATGGTACATATCCAATGGCGCAACTACATGTGAGTCTTTAGGAAGTGTCTGAAATAACGCCGAGCCAGCGGCATTGCCCGATGAAAAGGCGGCTGCGTCAACTCCATGCTCAAGCGCAGCCATCACTTTTTCAAATGAAGCCCGGTTCGGATTGTCAAACCTGCCGTACACGATTGAATCCTCTCCGTGAAGGAATGTCGTGGAGAGCGTGACCGGCTGTATGACTGGACGGTTGGAGTCGGTGGTGTTATTGGATAGGTGAATGGCGGCGGTTTCCGATTTCATGGCAGGCTCCTTATCTTATTCTATCTATGGATCGTACCAACATCTCGTCTTTTCGAATGAAGCGGTTTGCGAGCATGTTCATGATGAGACCGAAAATGATGGTGTAAAATCCGATGATATAGGCACCTGTAGCCTGGGGGTTAAACGCATCGTTTGCCCGGTAACTCAAAAAAACAGTTGCACCGAGAGCGATACCCATCACCAGAGAGTTGATCATGTTCAAAAACATCTGCCTTGTGCGGTTTTTAAATTGTATCAGGCTGTATATGGCAATGGCCCCCGCGATAATGGCCAATATTCCGATGAGGTAGTGGTTGTTCGCTTCAATGATTTCCCCTGAACTAATCGATGTCTTCTCAAAGGACCAGGCTGTTAGCTTTAGTTGTTCGGTCTGCGCAGGGTTTACCTGAACCCAGATGGATAGGAAAGGAAGGGAAAACATGGCAATTGCCACTAAGAGCAGAAAAACAGACTGAATTCGTTGTATCATGTTGCAGAAATTTGAACAAAGTAAGGTGGTAAAATCATTTTTCGCAAGGTTTAACGGTAAAGCGGGCTTATTTTTCATGCTTACCCTATCTTTGCAAAACAAAAAGATAAGATGAAGCGGTACTTTCTCGAAGTAGCCTATAAGGGCACAAACTACCACGGTTGGCAGATTCAAGAGAATGCCGGTTCGGTTCAGGACACCCTGCAGCGCGCTTTGTCAAAAATACTGAGGAGACCTATTCAGGTCATGGGCAGCGGGCGCACAGATACCGGAGTTCACGCACTGCAACAATTCGCTCATTTTGACATTGACGAGCTAGGTGCGTCCTCCGATTTCCTGAAAAGAGTCAATGCGGTATTACCCTCGGACATTGGGATTTTGGACGTGAGGGAGGTGGCACCAGATGCACATGCGAGGTTTGATGCCACCTGGAGAAGTTACAGGTACGTGATCGGACTCCGAAAGGACCCATTTGAGGACGGGCTTGTTTGGAGGTGTTTTTATGAGTTGGATGTTCCCCAAATGAATGAGGCTGCGAATTTGCTTCTTCGCTTCGATGATTTTGAGTCATTCAGTCGGGTAAAAACGGAAGCAACCCATTTTCGCTGCAAAATAAAATCTGCCAAATGGGAACAAAAACCCAATCATTTGATTTTCCATATAACCGCCAATCGGTTTCTCAGGGGAATGGTGCGGGCGATCGTCGGTACCTTGGTATTAGTTGGGAGAGGAAGGATGACATTAGAGGAATTCGAGGGCATTATTAAGGCAAAGCGACGGGTGGAGGCGGGGTCTTCCGCTCCGCCGCAGGGGCTTTTTCTTTCGGAAGTGCTTTATCCGGTACATATTTTCGTTTAATAGAAGGATTTTGAGTTTAGATAAAGAAAACGTAAGCAGTGGAGAGATACTTGACTTTGATGTCCTTAGTAAGCTCTACCAATTTGTCAAGCCCTATCAGAAGCAGTTCTATTTTTTGGTGTTTTTGACCGTAGCTTTGGCGGTACTTGCGCCCACAAGGCCCCTGCTCATTCAGATTGCAATAGACGATTTCGTTAGTATAGGTGACGGAGAGGGGCTTTTGCGCATTACCGTTTTTTTGGTTGCGTTGCTCTTGCTCCATGCCATTGTACAATTTGGTCATACCTATTTGTCCGGATGGATTGGGCAGGTAATCATCCGGGATATTCGCACAAAGCTGTATAGACATTTATTACGGATGCGGCTTAAATTTTTTGACAATACGCCCATTGGTAGATTGGTAACCCGTAGCATTTCCGACATTGAGACCCTTGCGGATGTGTTCAGTCAGGGGCTGGCATCCATCATTGGGGATCTTCTACAGTTGGTTGCCATCTTGTTGGTTATGTTCTGGGTCGATTGGCGTTTGACTTTGGTGAGCCTAAGTACGCTGCCACTGTTGATCGTATCCACCTATGTGTTTAAGGAAAAGGTAAAGGAATCCTTTAATGAAGTACGGAATGCGGTTTCCAATCTCAATTCCTTTTTACAGGAACACATCACGGGTATGAATATCATTCAGATCTTTAACCGTGAACGAAGGGAGTTCGAAAAGTTTAAAGAAATCAACCGTGAGCACCGAAAGGCCCATTTGAAATCGGTTCTTTATTACTCTGTTTATTATCCCGTAGCCGAGATTATTCAGGCGATTGGCATCGGGTTGGTCGTTTGGTATGGCGCTACGGGGGTTTTTGATCTAGATCTGAAAGTAGGCGTTTTGATTTCTTTTATCATGTATCTGCAGTTGTTTTTCAGGCCTATTCGGATGATTGCTGATCGGTTTAATACGCTTCAAATGGGCGTAGTAAGCTCAGCAAGGATATTTAAACTCTTGGAAAACAACGAACAGATTCCAGATGAAGGAAGTGTCGCTCCTGACCGAATCAATGGAAGTATTTCTTTCGAAGGGGTTTGGTTTGCTTATGTAGGGCAGGATTGGGTGCTTCGGGATATCAATTTTGATGTTAGGCACGGGGAGACGGTGGCACTGGTGGGCGCGACTGGTGCGGGCAAGTCATCTGTAATCAATTTGATCAGTCGGTTTTATGAGATCAACCAAGGAAGGATTCTTTTAGACGGCAAGGATATCCGTGAGTATTCCCTTGGTTCCCTGAGGAAGCACATCGGGGTGGTAATGCAGGACGTGTTTTTGTTCTCAGATACAATTTACTATAACATCACCCTTGGAAATCCTGAAATTACCAAAGAACAGGTGATGGAAGCGGCCGATTTGGTAGGGGCAAGGAAATTTATTGAGCGTTTGCCAGGAGGCCTCGAATACAACGTGAAGGAAAGGGGAGCTACGCTATCGGTGGGGCAACGTCAGTTGATTTCGTTTGTCCGAGCCATGGTGTATGATCCTGAGATAATTGTTTTGGACGAAGCGACCTCATCGGTAGATACAGAGACCGAGGAGATGATTCAGCAGGCCATCGAAAAGATGATGAAGGGGCGCACTTCCATAGTTATCGCCCATCGCCTGTCTACCATTCAGCGAGCTGATAAGATCATTGTCCTGCATCAGGGAGAAATAAAGGAGTCAGGAACTCATGATTCTTTGCTACGTAAAGGCGGCTACTATGCGCAGCTCCATCAAATGCAGCTGAAATCCATGGTAACCGGATAATTTTTTCGCTGCTTTCCATCCGATGCTGTTTGTTTTTGCGTTATACCTGAAAATTGAACCAACCATACGTACCAAGATTTATTGATTAATGAAAAAGCTACTGTTTTTGATCTTCGCTACGCTGCCCTTTTTTTCGTTTGCCCAACAGCATCAGCTTGGGCTGAGGCTTGGAGAGCCTTTTTCGGTCACTTATAAAACTGACCTAGATGACCGGTTTTCAATAGAGGCACTGGTAGGTAGAGGTAGTCCGAATAGCGGAGCCTATTATCGTCGCTCCTTTGAAAACAACCGTCCCCTGTCTTCCGCCGTATATCAAGGGCATACGGCGTCCGACGCCCTTTCCTTGAGTGGCAGGGTTGCTTACCACGAGGACATCACTTCTGAATTCAACATTACAGAGGGTACCTTGCTGGCTTACGTTGGACTGGGTGCGCAGCTTCGAAGCGTGCGTGTGAATTACGTGTATTTCACGCCAAACCCTGCCGATCAGACTGTTTTCCGAAACGAATCCAGAACCAACGTTGACCTAGGGCCCGAAGGTTTTATCGGGTCAGAGTATATTTTCCAGGATCTTCCTATAAGTGTGTTTGCGGAAGTAGGGTTGTTTCTTGAGTTGGTGGATCGTCCGGGGCACCTAAAGCTTCAAGGTGGGCTGGGTGTAAGGTACTTGTTTTAAGGTATGGCAAAGCGATCATTGGCTTTGGCTTTGTTGTTTTCGGCTGTGGCTGCGGGGTACTACATGCTGGGAGGTTTCAATCCGGTAGTCATTGAGCTAAAGGAATGTAGAACAATTAGGCTAGCAGGGCTGTATTTTGAAGGGACACCGCAGGATGAAAGGCTGGGAGAGAGTTTTCGCAGTGTAGAGTGGCTCATTTCAGGCAGTCCAGGAAGTATACTCCATACAATATATTACGAGGAGCCTGCTGGAAAGCGAGATACGATGCGGGTATTTGTTGGAACGGATGCTGCTGCTGATTTACCTATTGGCTTTGATCAATTGGAGGTGCCGTGCAATCAGGTTGTTGTAGCGGAGATAAATGCCCATCGATTTGTTATGCCGTCACCGGTGAAAGTGAAGGATAAAATCATGGCATTCGCTGAGGACAATGGGTTGATGCTTCAGGACGTGTTTATAGACCGGATTATCGGAGCGGACAGGGTACAGGTTTGGGCACCCTTGAAGTCGATGGACTAGCGGGTAGGCACGTTGTTTTGGTATGATTTTGGATGTTAGAAGAATGTATCACTATAATTTTATTCGAATGATGGTAAAATGTAAGAGATTGGTGAATTGGCCTGTATTAGCGTTGGCTACGGTTTTTTTATTTTCCTGTGAGGGACCAATGGGGCCTCCCGGTCTGGATGGCCTGGACGGTCAGGACGGAGGCACTATCTTGGGAGAGGTTTTTGAGGTAGACGCTACGTTTACCGCGCAGGGAGAGTATAGTGTGTTTGGCGAGTTTGGATTCGAGATTTTCGAGTCGGACAAGGTATTGGTATTTCGGTTAGAAGGAGTGGCCAATCAGCGGGATATATGGAGGCCGTTGCCTAGGACAGTCTATCACACCAATGGGATATTCAGTTACAGTTATGACTTCTCGAGTATCGATTTCTCGATTTACCTAGAGGGCAATTTTGATCTTGCCGGTCTTGAGCCCAGTTTTTTGCAAAACCAAGTATTTAGAGTTTTGATATTGCCTGCCGACTTTATCAATGCACGGATGGATTTCAATGACATGGAAGGACTGTTGAAAATGATGGGGGTAGAGGAGGCAGATATTCCGAGAATTACCCGCTGACTTTGAGAGAAAAAGACTTTCTAAGAAAGCAACCAGTCAACGATTGGTTGCTTTTTTTTTGCGCTTGCTTCAAAGTAGTTGGATTTAAGGAAATATACGTCTATATTTCTACCCTTCCTGTATAATATCAACTATCCAATTAATTAATATGAGAAAAATTCTATGGATTGCCGTGTTGCTTGGGGTTACGTTATTTCCGGCATGCGAAGGGCCTGAGGGTCCACAAGGTCCTCCCGGTTTTGACGGTCAAGACGGACGGGACGGTGAAGACGGAGAGGATGGTGTCAGCTTCGTGAATTTGGTTTTTGAAGGACAGGTGAATTTCGCCGACCTAACCGAGGATCCCGCGCAATACGTCGTTGTTTCTTTTGATGTGGATGGTTTTCCCTTTGAAGATGATAATTTTTTGGTTTTTATTCAGTGGGGAGTATCCAACGGTAGAGCGGTTTGGCGATTGATGCCGCAATTGGTGGTATTTGATCAAGGATTCCTTAACTATAATTTTGAGTTTAGTACAGAGACCATTTCAATTTTTATAGAGAGCAATATCAATCCTGCATCGATAGGTCCGGAATGGACACAGAATCAGATAGTTCGAATTGTGTACATGCCAGGCTTTTTTGCCGGGGAGGGTGCTCGTATGGATTTTTCAGATATGGACACCGTTATGAAGTATCTGGGGCTGACTGAAAAAGATGTGAAGCGTATTACGTTCAAGTAAATAGCCTTTATCAGGTATATTTTAGGAAGCTGGGGGATCTTGTATTCCCCAGCTTTTTTTGATTATGTTTTGTAACGATAGCTTATCTTTGCGGCATGCAATTGAAAAACGATTTATTGTTGCGGGTAATCAAGGGAGAAAAGGTGGAGCGGACTCCTGTATGGCTAATGAGGCAGGCGGGTAGGATTCTGCCCGAATACAGGGCTGTGCGGAACAGCGTTAGCGGTTTCATCGAGTTGGCAAAGAGCCCTGATTTGGCCGCTGAGGTGACCATACAGCCGGTGGATATCCTTGGTGTCGATGCTGCCATTATTTTTTCGGACATCTTGGTCATCCCCGAGGCAATGGGCTTGCCATACGAAATGGTGGAAAAGAGGGGGCCGTGGTTTCCTGCAACGATACGAAGTGCCTCAGACCTTAAGAAAGTTCATGTTCCAGATGTTAAGGACAGCCTTTCTTATGTGTTGGATGCAATCAAAATCACGAAGAAGGGATTGAATGGCAGGGTACCCTTGATCGGCTTTGCTGGAGCTCCTTGGACTATTTTCGCCTATATGGTGGAGGGTTCGGGAAGCAAGACGTTCTCTACTGCGCGGGCGATGTTGTACCAAGAGCCGGTTTTGGCACATACTTTATTGGAAATGATTACCATTTCCACGGTCAAGTACCTAAAGGCCCAGATAGAAGCGGGAGCCAATTTGGTTCAGATTTTTGATTCTTGGGCGGGTATTTTGCCTCCGGATCATTATCGGGAGTTTTCTCTACGGTATATAGAGACCATCTGCAATGCAATTACGGAAGTACCCGTTACGGTCTTTGCAAAGGGTGCCTTTTTTGCCAGAAGGGAGATGGGACAGTTAAGTTGCGATGTGGTAGGATTGGACTGGAACATGGAGGTGACCGAGTCGAGGGCCATGATAGGGGATAACAAGGTACTTCAGGGAAATCTTGATCCGGCAGCTCTATACGGCTCAGAGGAGTCTATCCGTGAATCAACAGGACGGATGTTGGAATCATTTAAAGGGGCTAGGCATATTGCTAATCTTGGTCACGGATTGTACCCCGATCTGGATCCAGGGAAGGTCAAGCTTTTTGTGGACCTGGTAAAAGAGAGTTTTCATTAATTTCTGTTTTTTTTCAACCGAAAGCTAAAGTTAAAAAAAGTGGCTCAGCCACTTTTTTTCATGGATAAATCGTACACCGACCTGATTTTGGTTTGTTTTTTGATGTTGGCTAGACCAAAATGGTAATTTGCGCATTTGCTTCTTTTGGGCCTTTCGGGATTATTTGAAATTGAAAGATTTGCATGCTAACTTGCTACTAAATATATTTGCATAAATGTATTTTGAATACAGAAAATAGTTTGTCGTGACAAGGAGAAATTAAGCCTTTTGTCAGTATGGAGAAGTTTTTACAGCAGTCAAAAAGTGTCGATTTTTATTATCCTACTATTAGTGGGTTCGTGACTGCACGCGGAGATGTCTTTTATTCTGATGCATCAAAGTTGAGACTTAAGCGTACGTTGGATTTGGCGGTTACTGTCGGGTTGCTGATTTTCGTGATGTCATGGTTGTTTCCGTTGATTGCGTTGGGTGTCAAGTTGTCTTCCCGTGGTCCTGTTTTGTTCAAGCAGCGTAGGCATGGGAAGGGAAATAGGGTTTTTGAATGCTACAAGTTTAGAACCATGCGGATCAATGGGGATTCAGATTTAAAGGCAGCTACCAAAAAAGATCCTCGGGTTACCCGATTTGGCAGGTTTCTTCGAAAGACTAGCTTGGATGAACTCCCTCAGTTGATCAATGTGCTGAAAGGTGAAATGTCGCTGGTGGGCCCCAGGCCGCACGCGGTTCCCATGGGAAATCAGTTTGCCAAAGAGGTTGACAATTATTCTTTTCGCCACGTAGTGAAGCCAGGCATCACCGGTCTAGCACAGTGTAGGGGCTACAGGGGTGAGGTAGAATGTTTTTATGATATTTACGGTAGGGTTAAGTTGGATCATTTTTATGTAAAAAACTGGTCATTTTTCCTGGACGTTAAGATCCTTTTTTGGACTGGATATACCGTCCTGTTTCGCAGGGAAAAAGCATATTGATCTTTGGGCAGCAATTACTATCCCATTTTATCTGTTTTCAGCCAGCAACTAGCTGCATTTCCCACTGTTAGGTTGATTTACTTCTTTTCAGAATAAAAGTGTTTTAGAAACGCAAAAGAAAAATTATAATTTTGTATTTTTTATATTTTATACAAAAACACCTTTTTGAGTGTTTTGGCTTTAGGGGATATTTCGATTCAAATGACTAAAAATGTATTACAAATACTAAAAAAAGTTTTTCAAAAACACAGCAAAAAATTTGGTGGGAATTTTAATTGGTTTTATATTTGTAAAAATGTATTTCAAATATACATTTATGTTTTTTAAATTCACAGAAGAAGGAGTGCTAAATTAAACAGCTGAGGTGATGGAAAATGTGATAACTAAGAGGGAGGTAAGTCAGTACTTTGGAAGTGCAGAAAAAGCGGTTGATTTCTCAGTCGAACTACCCGATTGCGCAACGGACTCGAGGAAGTTGTTCGCTAAGAGGGCTTTGGATCTTGGTGTGGCGTTGTTTGCGATTGTATTTATTCTGTCGTGGCTATATCCGTTGCTTGCCATATTAATAAAAGTAACCTCAAAAGGTCCCGTATTATTCAAGCAGTTGCGTCATGGGTTAAACAATGAGCCTTTTTATTGCTACAAGTTTAGGACCATGGTTGCTAATAAGGATGCGGATGTTAAGCAGGCCACCAAGGGGGATTCTCGGATTACGCCAATTGGGAGATTTCTAAGGGCGAGCAGCATAGATGAGTTGCCACAACTATTCAATGTACTTAAAGGAGATATGGCGATTGTAGGCCCTAGGCCCCACGCAATGCCTATGAACCTAGAATTTGCAAAAAATATTGATAATTTCATGTGCAGACATCAGGTGAAGCCTGGAATTACCGGATTAGCCCAAATCAAGGGCTATAGAGGCGAAATTCGTGATTTTCATGATATTTACGGAAGGTTTCGCTTTGATTTGTTTTACGTGAAAAATTGGTGTCTACTTTTTGATATCAAAATAATTCTAAATACATTCACGGCGCTGGTATTCAAGAGCGATAATGCTTACTGATTCCGGTTCACCTAGCGCCTGTTTTATGGTTTATTAGAAAAACCTATATGCCGTTAAGCAGCGTTTTTTGTTCAGAAAGTCGGGTTGTAGGGTAAGATTGAGATGATATTTTCTGGTCTTCACGTCTCTTCACACAAATATTTTGTTAAATCGACTGGGTTGATGGCTCGGTTTAACTACCTTTATGATTGGTTCTTCGGAATAAACTCTTAATAAACCCTTTGGCAATAAGTGGTAGCAGTTGGTATGCTCCATGAATAGGGATAATTCATTTTTAATCTAAGCAGTAATACGAGATGAAACAGGTAATTCAAAACTTTAAAACCGGGAAATTGTATGTTGACGATGTGCCACCTCCGGCGGTTTCGGAAGGGATGGTTCTCGTTGAGAATGATTTTTCACTCATAAGTGCCGGAACCGAACGGAGCACCACGAAAGTAGCTCAGGCGAGTTTGTTAGGAAAAGCCAAGCAGCGCCCTGATTTGGTCGCTCAAGTAATACAAAACATACGCAAGGAAGGTTTGAGAGCTACCTTTAATAAGGTACAGACCAAGTTAGATTCGCTGAAGGCGCTTGGATATAGTACATCTGGCCGTGTGCTGACTTCATTGGACACCAGGGGTATGTTTAAGCCAGGCGATAGAGTGGCGTGTGCAGGGGCTGACTTTGCCTCGCATGCTGAAGTCGTGTCGGTCCCGCAGAATTTGGTCGTAAAGATTCCCGACAATGTTTCCTCGGAAGAGGCTGCCTTCACGACTCTCGGTGCTATTGCCCTGCAAGGAGTCAGACAGGCAGAACCTCGCCTTGGAGAGCGCGTGGCTGTAATTGGTCTTGGTCTTTTGGGACAGCTTACCGTGCAACTTCTGAAGGCAAATGGGTGTAGGGTTTTTGGCATAGATATGGCAGAGTCTCTTATCCAACTCGCAATAGATTCTGGTGCTGATAAGGCCATCCATAGGAACGATGGCAATCTAATTTCTGAGTGTGACCACTTTACAAACGGATTTGGTTTCGATTCAGTGGTCATAACGGCTGCGACTTCTACGAATGATCCCATTGTTCTCTCTACAGAGATTTTAAGGAAAAAGGGTAGAATTGTTTTGGTAGGGGCGGTCAAGATGGATATTCCCCGAGAACCTTATTTCTACCGCAATGAACTAGAGCTTAAAATTTCCTGCTCGTATGGCCCTGGTAGGTATGACGTTAACTATGAAGAGTTGGGCCAGGACTATCCTTACGCCTATGTAAGGTGGACGGAACAGCGAAATATGGAAGCGTTTTTGGATCTGATTTCCCAAAAGGCAATCAATCTACAGTCGTTGATTACCCATACCTTTTCAATTGACGAGGCAGAGAAGGCCTATGATATTGTTATGGGCAAAACGCCAGAGCCACATATTGGAATCCTGTTGAAATATGCGGAAGATAGTAAAAAACGCGGTTCTAAGGTGGCAGTAAACCACGCGCCACAGCAGCAGATAAATGTAGGTTTTATTGGTGCCGGAAGTTTTGCACAAAGTTACTTGGTTCCCCACGTAAAGAGTTGGGGGGCGAGTCTGGATGGTGTGGTAACATCAAAAGGTATCACCTCCAAGAATGTACTGGATAAATTTTCCTTTAATTTTTGCTCAACGGATTCGAACGACATCGTAGGGAATGATAAGATCAATACCGTATTTATCGCTACGCCACATTCTTCCCATGCTCCCCTAGTGATTGATGCTTTGAAGGCCTCCAAGCGAGTGTTTGTGGAGAAACCACTTGCCATGGATTTGGATCAATTAAAAGAGGTAGTTGCAACAAAAAAAGCGCATGATTTGCCCCTTTTAGTTGGCTTCAATAGACGCTTCGCACCTATTTCCCGCGAAATAAAGAAAGAGTTGGGCAGATCCTCTGAACCGTTTGTCGTAAATATTCGGGTTAATGCAGGGTTTATACCAAAAGACCATTGGTCCCAAATTCCAGAAATTGGGGGAGGTCGGATTGTTGGCGAAATATGTCACTTTATTGATTTGATGCAGTTTTTTACGGGCAGTGACCCAATTAGGGTTTTTGCGGAATCGATCAATACACCCAACGATAAAATGATGGCGGATGACAATGTCTCCATAACAGTGAAATTTGACAATGGGTCGATAGGTAATCTGGTGTATGTGGCTAATGGCGACAAGTCGCTTCCGAAGGAGCAGATAGAGGTTTTCAACGCCGGGAATGTAGGGGTGATCAATGACTTTAGGAGTGGTACGCTATATAAGGGCGGAAAAGTCATAAAGCTAAAATCAGATGGGAAAGGTCATAAAGAGGAGGTTTACGAATTCCTGGATAATGCCAAGAAGGGAAATGATAGTCCAATTTCTTTCGAGTCAATCTGCTTGACCACGTTGGTCACATTCAAAATATTGGACAGTCTGAAGACAGGGCTACCTCAGCAAATTGATTTTGCTGATCTTGAATAACAAAGGTATTGGTTGAGTGAAACATAGAGAGATCCTGTCCTAGAGCGTTTACAGGCCGATCGCTTTGAAAAGATGCTCTGGACAGGGTGATAGGTAGGGTTTTATACTTGGTTGACTAATAGTATTAAAATAAGGAGATGTTTCGAGGGTTGTTCGCAATGGGTAAAATAGTCCTTTTTTGATTTATTAATTTTGTCATTTCGATGTCTGTGATTGGTCTCTTCCAAAGGTTATGGCGATGAAGATGGAGTTTTTATTTATTACGATTGATGTCTGGGATTCCCCGCCAAGGGCTAGGCATCAGTTGGCGCACGCACTTTCAAGAAATTTTAAGGTAACCTTTGTTTCAGGGAACGATTTTGGCAGTCCTTCGATCAAAAGGACTAAAGTCAGCCAAAACCTTGAAGTTTTCATTCCATCGTTTCCAATAAGCAGACGATTTAGGTATCGAACGCCCATTTTAAATGAATCGTACCAAATTTGGTTGCTGAGGAAAGTAAAGGATCTAATAGGAATGAGGGATGATCTCTATGTTATCTGCACTGATTTTGGTGGATACCTGACTCCGCGTTATTTTGATCGTGTGCTTTATTTTGCATCTGATGACTTCGTAAATAATATTGATGCTCCTGAGGTTGTAAAGGCGTATACGAGGTATACCCAAAACAAGCTAGTTGTTAATTCGTTCTTGGCGCTTGCCACTGCAAAAACGTTGGTTGAAGGGTTTAGACTACTTAATGCTAATTCTTTTGAGTTGCCGTTAGGTGCACCAGAGTTCGGTAGTTCCTCAGAAATTTTAATTCATGTGCGAAAGCGGGACGGAAGGATCAAGGTGGTTCTTTTGGGCTATATCGATAAAGTGAAGACACCCGTTCCTTTGTTAAACAAAATTTTGGAGCTCGGAAACACAGAAATCTATTTGATCGGGCCAATTAAAGACGATATAGTAGATCGCTTGATTGATCGAGACCGGGTAATATCGCTCGGAGTTCAGTCAGGAGAAGTCCTTTACAGAACTTTGAATGACATGGATGTCGCAATTGCTCCCTATTATATGGAAGATACCAACACTGGACGAACTCCCAATAAAATGTGGCAATATCTTGCAGCAGGAAAGCCAGCGGTTATTACGAATTTGCCGAATGTTCGTCATTGGGAGTTTCCTGAACACACGGTATACAAGGCCAATTCCGATGAAGAGTTTGTTCAGTATATCAAGGATGCCTACGAAAATGATTCGGACATTCATATCCAAAAGAGAGTTGAGCTGGCTAGGGAAAATTCATGGGGCAAAAGAGCGGATCATCTAATTAGTTTGATCCAGACCCGATCTAAACCACTTAATCTAAATAAATTACTGTAATTGCAATACAACCATCAATAAGAACTTAGGTCTTAGTTTATCTTGAAGCGGGAGTTATTCTATGCTGGGTTTTGATTGATAAGTTCGTGATTTTCTGTTACATTTGGACTTTAGAGTTTGTGAAAGAAGTTGGGCAAGACATGGTTTGTTTTATGCCAAATTCAAGTACCTGTGATTTAGGTTGGGGCGAGTGGTTGTTGAAGTGAGACGTTGTTGAGTTGCCTTTCGTTTTATGTAGATTATATAGTTAGATAAGAATTTCATCATTATTAATTTCATCCAATAAAAAACATCTTCTTTTTATTAAAAGCGATTGATTTTACGGGAGTATAGCTTAAATTATTTATGTCATGAGAAACAGACTTCTTGTTTTGGTGTTGGTGTGGGGCAGTTGGGCCTGTGCAAGTCGTAACCTAGTTTATTTCAGTGATATAAGTGAAGCTGATATGTATTCCGTTAGGTTTACAGAAATGGTTCAACCTAAGATTCAACGGGATGATTTGCTAAGGATTGTCGTAAGTAGTGCGAGCGAAGAATCAAACATTCTATTTAATGTGGGAGTAATGGAAACGGGGGCTGACGCAAGGCTTACCCAGGCGCAACGAGCATTGAACGAAGGATATCTGGTAGATGAGAAAGGAGAGATTAATTTTCCAGTTCTTGGCAAGGTTAAGTTGGAAGGGTTAACAAAGACCCAGGCGATCGATTTGTTGACCGAGAGGGTTTCCGAATATGTTGTTGATCCAATCGTGAACATAAGGTTTATTAATTTTAAGATTACAGTTATTGGTGAGGTCAACAGGCCATCTACGTTGGTCGTTCCCACAGAAAAAGTAAGCCTATTGGAGGCTTTGGGGTTGGCAGGAGATATGACGATGTATGGTAAAAGGGAGAATGTGTTGATAATACGTGAAACAGAGGGAGAACGTAAAGCTACCAGGGTTAATCTGAACAGTAAAGAATTTCTCGACTCTCCTTATTACTACTTGCAGCAAAACGATGTAGTTTATGTTGAGCCTGATAGAATAAAGGCAATACAGGCTTCTACCAATCAACGTTCATTAACGGTTATTGGTATAACTACCAGCTTAATGCTAGCCTTAATTTTCAATTTGAGGATCTATTTGGAACGGAATTGATATCGAGTATGACGCAAGCGACACACAGGAATGACTATCACCCTGTGATATTACATCCCGATAAACCGGGACAAGTTGTGACCGCTCAAAAACAATTATAGACACATGAAGAGAAGTGATATTTTGTCAGACTTGTTGATGGATGGCACCGGTGAAGAAAGATCGAAACCAATGGATTTCAAAAAGATCATTTTTCAATACCTGAGGTATTGGTGGCTTTTTTTGGTTTCCCTAGTATTGTTTGGCTGCATCGCCTACGTCTATATTTTCTTTTCAACGCCACTGTATAATGTATCCAGCACGATTATGATCAAGGTGGATAAAAACTCAGATTTTACCCAAAACATTGTATTTAGTGAGCTGGAGGGATTTGAAACTACCAAGCAGGTGGAAAATGAAATCGAGGTGTTGGGTTCTTTTAGTTTGATGAGGGATGCTATTGAAGAATTGCCTCTCGAAACCACTTTTTATTTAGAGGATTCCTATTCCAGAAGGAGGGAGATATACGGCTGGCAGGTGCCCGTTACGGTGTCGATTTTCCACGTTAATAGTGTAATCTATGAGGAGCCGGATGATTGGGCAGTGTACCTGAAATTGGAGGACGATGGTCTTTTGTTTTTGGAGGGAGACAACTACAATCGGTATTCATATGGAGATACGCTCCAGAATTGGTATGGTTCTTTTTCGATTAATAAGAATGAGTATTTTACAAACTATTCTCCGAAGGAGATGCTTTTTTTCTTTAATAACAAGGATAATTTGGCCGGTATCTACAGTTCTAGATTAAGGGTCTCTCTTTCTAGCAAATTTGCGTCGGTCTTGATCCTTAGTTTGCTTGACGCGGTTCCTGACAAGGGCAAAGATATAATCAATAAATTAATTGAGGTTTACAATAAGCAGGCCGTCAGAGAGAAGAATACGACCGCTGAAAATACCATAGCATTTATTGACAATCAGTTGGTTACCCTAATTGATGAGCTAAAGGAAGTAGAGCGTGAAATCGAGGTGTATAAGCGGGAAAACAATATATCGGGACTTGGTATAGAATATAATTCCTTTGTCGAAAACTCCAAGTCGTATGAATCCGAATTGTCCCGGAATCGAATTCAGATGGAAGTCCTTGCATCCATAGAAAACTACCTGGATAATCCCCAAAGTGAAGGGGTGGAGGTTCCCAGTACGCTTTCTATTGCAGATGCGACCCTCTCTGCACTTATCTCCAAGTTTAATCAACTGCAAAGTGATAAAGCAAGGATTTCCCGAACGGTGCAGCCCAGCAGTCCGATCATGATGGGCATTGAAGACGAATTAGCCTCGCTCAAACGTAACATCAAGGCTAATATTAATAATATCAAAAATAGCCTAGAGATTGAAAATAGAAACCTTTCGCAGAATATTAGGCAGATAGATGGCCGTATTTCCAGGGTTCCTGAAATCGAACGGGGTTTGCTCGAACTGCAACGAACGCAGAGCAGAAAGCAAGAACAGTTTCTTTACCTTCAGGCCAAGCGTGAAGAATCAGAGCTTTCCCTAGCCGCCACTACGGTGGCCAATGCGAGGGTAATTGATAAGGCCTCTGCGGGAAATTCGCCAAGTAAGCCCAACAAACCTTTATTTTACGGAATTGCTCTCATACTGGGATTTGGGTTGCCTTTTGGATTTGTTTATCTGAAATCCAATCTTGGCAATAAAATTGTCCAAAAGTCTGATATATCTGAAATCCTGAATAAACCGATTCTTGGAGAGATTTCCCATAGTTCCGAGAAGGAGTTTTTAGTGATTACGAAGAATAGAAGGAGTCCGATTGCCGAACAGTTCCGTTTGGTTCGGTCGAACCTTACGTTTATGAATGAAGATGAGCCAAGCAAAGTAGTTATGGTAACTTCTAGCATACCCGGCGAAGGGAAAACCTTTTTTAGTTTTAACTTGGCGGTTAGTCTCAGTTTAACAGGAAAAAAGGCTGTAGTTCTTGAATTTGATCTAAGGAAGCCCGCGCTTTTTCATAACTTGGGGATGCCTGTTGGTCTTGGTATTTCCGATTTTGTAAATGATGAAGCGTTGGAGCCCAATGATATTATACAGAGCTTTGACGCCATAGAGGGATTGAAGTTGGTTTCTTGTGGAGAGATACCCGAAAATCCGTCGGAGATGATACTAAGCGAGAGGGTTGAACGGCTTTTTGGTTTTTTACGAGATAACTTTGATTATGTTATTGTAGACACCGCACCTGTTGGCACTGTTTCTGACGCACTTAGTTTGGCCCGTTTTGTTGACACTACCTTGTTCATTGTCAGATACAATGTTACAGATAAGGCTAACCTGGAGTTTTTTAGGGAGATGGAATTTCATAAAAAACTAAGGAATATGTATATAGTTGCTAATGATGCGAAAGTAGGCTTGGGGCATTATGGATATGCTTATGGTTACGGCTATGATGCAGAGAAACCCAACAAGTCAAAGAAGAGTTATTCAAAAACCTAGCTTAAAGACCGGTGGGTATTTCCAGACGGGGATTTTTCATGAATCGTATAGCCGCTTTTATTCAGAGTAAGGTAAGTTTACTTACAAAAGGGAAATCAAGAACTGTAAAGGCCAAGAAGAATATTTTGGGTTCTATTCTCATTAAAGGAGGCAGTATCTTAATTTCCCTGGTGGTAGTTCCTTTGACAATAGACTATGTTAACCCGACCAGGTATGGTATTTGGCTGACTATTAGTTCCATTGTAGGTTGGTTTAGTTTTTTCAATGTAGGGCTGACGCATGGGTTACGTAATAAATTTGCTGAGTCTGTATCAAAGGGTGATACTGAGTCTGGTCGTATGTATGTAAGTACGACCTATTTCATATTGGCGTTGATATTTTTCAGTGTGTGGTTGATTTTCATTTTCGTAAATCCTTTTTTGAATTGGGCTCAGATTTTGAAGGTGTCAGAGGATATGCGAAGAGAGGTGTCAACATTAGCGGTGATTGTTTTCACCTATTTTTGCCTACAATTTGTGTTAAAGGTGATCAATACGCTTTTGACTGCTGATCAGCAGCCTGCTAAGGCCTCCCTTATTGATTTACTGGGACAAATGATTTCGCTGGCTATTATAGCAATACTCGTAATAACCACTGAGGGCTCTTTGGTTAATTTAGGTTTGGCACTTTGTTTAGCACCAATTGTTGTTCTAATATTGGCAAATGTATATCTTTTCAAAGGTAAGTATAGGTTGTATAGTCCACGGATTTCTGCAATTAATGTTAGCGAATCGAAAGGATTGTTTAACTTAGGGTTTATTTTCTTTATTATTAGTATTGCTAGTTTGATACAGTACCAGTCAGCAAATATTATTATTGCTCGTAGTTTTGGGACTTATGAAGTTACTTCTTATAATATTGTGTATAAATATTTCAATATCTTGGGTATGGCGTTTGGTATCTTTTTATCTCCTTTTTGGTCTGCTTCCACTGACGCATATCTTTCAAATGATATTCAATGGATAAGGAATGCGATCAAGAAATACCTGTTTTTGATTGTACTGCTTGTTTTTGGAGGGATAGGGATGCTGGTGTTTTCTCCTCAGGTTTACGATTTTTGGCTTAAGGGTCAGGTTGAAATTGACTTCATTTTATCAGTCTGGGGTTTTATATTTTTTATATCCTTTATGTTTGGCAATCTTTTTGTTAATTTTCTGAATGGTATAAGTGCTTTGAGAATTCAATTTTGGTGTAGTCTTATCAGTCCATTTGTGTACGTTGCGGTAGCTATTTTGCTGATAAGGTATTTTGAAATGGGCTTGAAGTCACTATTTATTGCTTCTCTGGTAGCGAATTTTAATGGGATCCTCGTCGCTCCCATTCAATATTATTTGATCATTTATAAGAACAGAAAAGGTATATGGGTGAAATAGGCATTGAAGAAGGGGGTAGGAAGGTGGTTCACCTGCAGTTTGGAAGTAGTCCATCTGGAAATTATACGATTCGGCTGCATGAGGCTTTTCTAGCATATGGGTATGATTCGTACGTTTTATCCCTTTATTCTGAGGTTGTAGGAGACCCAAGAATAGTTTCTTTGGGAGCGTTTGGTAAAAATGTACGTCGGTTGAACCAGAAAATTCAGGATTATTTAACTAGGAATAAACCAAAGGAATCAGGGGCATTTTCTCTGTCTCTATTAGGTTCAGATATCAGCAATCATCCGGTTGTTAGGCAATCTGATGTCATTTACGTGCACTGGGTTTTAGGGGGCTTCTTAAGCGTAAGGAACTTAAAGCAACTTGCCTCCCTAGGCAAGCCTATGGTGATGATTCTGCATGATATGTGGACGATCACCGGAGGCTGTTCCTATAGTTTCGATTGTGATAAGTTTTTGACACATTGCGGAAATTGTCCGGTGTTTCCCGAGGATAAGGAAGTGGATACTTCGTATAAACAATACGAGGAGAAGATGGAGTTTTACCGTTCATTTCGGAATCTGTTTTTCGTTTCCCCCAGTCATTGGTTAGCTGATCTAGCCAAGCGTGCCGAGATTACTAAAGGTAAGCCCGTATATAGGATCCCAAATCCGATCGATCAAAACCTGTTTAAACCCTTTGATAAGTCGGTAGCTAAGGGAATTCTCGGTCTTGCAGCGTATGACTATGTGATATGTTTTGGCGCCAATAAGGTGCATAGTCCCTATAAAGGATGGACGTATTTGAAGGATGCGGTTGTTAAGTTGAAAAGTGAGCTGCCCAATAAAGAGATCGTAATGTTGGTTTTCGGGAGTGCTGCATCTGAGGAGATTTCAGAGGCCATCCCTTTTCCAATAAAGTTTATGGGGTTTATCAGGGATGACTATACGACCAACCTTGTTTACAATGCTTCCGATGTATTTCTTGCGCCATCCTTGGCGGATAATTTGCCTACTACCATAATCGAAAGTTTATGCTGCGGAACGCCGGTGGTTGGATTTGAAACTGGAGGTATACCTGAAATGATCTCCCACAAATCAAACGGGTATATAGCTGCTTATCGGGATGCAGATGATTTCTGTAAGGGGATTGTTTATTGTCTCGAAAGAAAGCTGGTTGGCAAGCTACTTCCCGAGTACCAAGTGGACGTAATTATGGATCAGCATGCGAGTTTAATTTCCTATATGGAGCAAGAGGTGTATGACAATGGTCAAAGCTAGTCTAAAGCAACGTGTTAGATATGTTCTTTCGCATGATAGGCAGGAGATTTTACTGCTTAATCTTTTTTGGCTTGGGTTTCTACTTTATACCCTTGCTTGGACAATTACATCAAGCCGTCAAACAAATTTCGTTGTTTTCCAGTCTGTGCAGATCGTTGGCATTCTTCTGATGATCCCAACTGGATATAAGTTAGTCAAATTTGAATTTGACAGCCATTATCAGAAGGTTATTTTTTTTATGATTGTTTTTTGGGCAGGTATTATTTTTTTGCGTGGACTTTCATTTGAAAAGGAGGCGTTAAAGTTGATGCTTCTTAACCCCTGGTTTGGTGGATTCCTTTATTTTGTCCCACTTATTATGCTATTCCCGAAGAAGTTAATATACTACAAGAGAATGTTTGATGTTATCATGGTTTTAGGGGTTTTTTTTATCATCTACTCAATCCTTTTTCGTGGTGATCTATTAGAGACGGAGAAGAATGTTTTAAGTAGGGAAATAGTTGAATATTTTTCTAAGACCTTAGCAGTTGCTGTAAGTTTTATATTGATGACTTACTTTTATCATTCGAAACGTAGAAATCTAGCAGCATTTGGCATTTTGGCTTTATGTATATTTTTTGCGATTATTAGGGCAAGGAGGGGGTTGCTTTTCATGACGTTGGGTAGTTTGTTTTTAGTATTTGTATTATTTTGGATAAATACAAAGTACAAAATTGTAATGTTTTTGTTATCGGGAGGTGTTTTGGTGCTGTTAGGATCCGTGTCCGTTTATTTGGTGACAAGTTCGGAGGCGGAGTTTGTGTCTTACCTTCAGCAGAGGGGAGTTGAGGACACGCGTACTGGAGTGGAGCGATATTTTTTCAGTGACATGGAGGGATTAGATTGGGTAATAGGGAGAGGAATGATGGGTATGTATTATTCACCTACGATGGGTCAGGGCAATTATAGAGGTACCATCGAAACAGATTATTTAAATATGGTTTTAAAGGGAGGGTTGGTGCAAGTTGTGTTGTTTTTGCTGATTCTCGTCCCAGCGATTTATAAGGGCTTATTCCAATCTAGAAATACACTTTCTAAAGCAGCGGCTCTTTGGATTCTTTTTTGGATGGTCAATACACACCCTTCTACTGTTCAGGTATTTACTATGAATTATATACTTGTTTGGATCGGAGTTGGGATTTGCTATTCTGATACGTTGCGTAACTTGTCGGAAAAAGGATTGCGGGTTTATTTTATGATATAAACTATGAATAAGAAGGATATGAAATATAAGGTAGCTATTATCACAAAGCCTACCTTTGCCAGCCCGAGGGTTTTGTCGGACTGTTTGGCTCAGTTTCTAAAGGAGCGAGGGATGGAGGTTTCTGTGTTTTATGAGATCGCGTTTTTTAAGCGTCTTTTGAGTTTCTCGAGGGTGCGAAACAGGTATTCATGGCTCGCTTGGACCACCTATAAGTTACTGAATTTTGGCAGAGATAGACGTTTCGTTCGCAGAATGTCGGCATTTGATTTTGTTGTGATTGCAGAGACAAGCCCAAAATGCTATCTTAAAGATGAGTACGATTTTGTCAAAGGTAAGAGGATCCTAGGCGGCATTCCGATGGTTTATCACGGAGTTTACTACTTGGGCAATGCTCCGACGATATTGGATATGTTTGAACGGGAGGGACAAAATGATTCTACGATTTTCGATTGGCATTTGGCCGTTTCGTCCGTAACTGAGGTACGATCAACACCCACCCCTCCTTGGAGCCAAATCGGAATGTACCTAAAATCAAGTGGGTTGAAGCCGGAGATAAAGCGCCGAACGTTTGCGGTTGTCGATTTTGAGCGGGAAGGAAGGGAACAGATAAGGAACGAGCAGATCCAGGTTTTAAAGGATTTGGACATTCCCTATGTAGCCCTAAGTGGTAGCATGTCAATTGATCAGATTAGGGAGATTTACAGGCAAGCCACCTACTATTTTATCCAGTTCCCAGAGTCATTTGGTCTGCCAATAGCAGAGTGTTTAAGCTGTGGGGCCTACGTTTTTATGCCGGATAGTTCTTGGGCTATGGCCTGGCGGCTGGACGAGAACCCAGAGGTACATGGCCCTGGAAAGCTGGCCGATTGTTTTGTGGTTTATGACAATCATATGGATCTTACCAATAGATTAAGGGCATTGGAGGAGGCGTATGATTTAGAGGATACGCCCCGGAAGGTTTTTTCCTCATTTTTAGCCAATTATAGAAGCTATTACGAGGGCAGCGAAGAAGGATACAATGCTTTCTTGGCCTATTTGGAACAAAATATACACCCAAAGAGAATAAAGAAAGTGGGATGAGAGATTTGCCGAGGGTACTTATTTTAAATCAACCGTTTAATAGTCAATCGGGAGGAGGGATAACGCTATCTAATCTTTTCTCCGATTGGGATAGGGACAAATTGGCTGTCCTCTGCCCTTCTTATTTGATTAATGACGGTACAGAAGGCCATATTTGCCAGAATTACTATCAGTTGGGTTCAAAGGAGCACAAATGGCTTTTTCCGTTTAATTTCATCGCCAAGAAGCACTATTCCGGGCCATTGCTCATTAGCAGGGAAAAGTCATTGAGACCAAATGCCAAATCGGCGTCCCTCAGAAAGAGACTTCTGTCCGATTATTTGAATCCCATGTTCAGGGCTACTGGTATGGCGCACTGGATTTCCCGTTATGAGCTGTCGGATGAATTGAAAAATTGGCTCAACGCCTTCAACGCTGATATTATATATGCGCAGGCACAGAGACGTGAAAACCTGCTTTTTTGCCTTGTGGTACAAAAATACCTAAATAAGCCAATGGTCTTTCACATGATGGATGATTGGGTAGCGTGGGTGCCAAAAGGAAAGATTTTTGGAGTGGATTGGAGCAGGCAAATAGATATTGATTTTAGGGAAGTATTGAAAGCTTCATCGTTGCATCTAAGCATCAGCGATTTGATGGCAAAAGAATACCAGGAAAGATACGGCTATCGATTTATTCCATTTCATAATCCCATTGATGTTGATTTCTGGAGAAGAGGGCAGCGGCAAAGCTATGAGCTATCAGAAGTCCCAGAGATCTTATATGCTGGAAGAGTAGGGTTGGGAATTTCGGAGAGTCTTAAGATAATGGCCCGTGCGATCACGTCGTTGAATAAAGATTTAGGCCTTCGTATTCGATTCGTTATTCAAAGTGGCGATAAAGAACATTGGATGGATGAATATGAAGTGGTACAGCATCGATCGTTCGTAGAGTATAGCGAGTTGCCAAGTAGATTTGGAACGGCAGACATCTTGTTTTTGCCGTACGAATTTGCGAAGGAAGCAATACAGTTCTTTAAATACTCGATGCCAACGAAGGCTTCCGAATATATGGTCTGCGGAACCCCTATACTTATCTTTTCCCCGGAGGAAATGGCTATCGTTTCCTATGCCAGGGTTTACGGATGGGCTAAGGTAGTTACCGAAAACAGTCTTGATTCGCTGATTAATGCGTTAAAGGAACTTTTAGGCGATACTGAAATTCGGCAGTCGATAGGAACAAAGGCGATTTCAGTGGCAGCGGAAAGGCATGACGGGTTTTTGGTTAGGACCGAGTTTATGCGTTTACTTGGTGGGTTGGTGAATTCTGATAACTGAAGGAGAAGATCGAAGATGACGCATGAATTACACTATTCGATGACCTTAATCCATACGAGATATACCGTCCCCTTGGGATCATCCAGCGGGTTTAAAAAGAGGAAAAAATAAGAAGATGAAGAGGTTTTTTTTGTATCCGTTAAATCAGCAGGCCAAGGGTTCTCCAAATCCGTATATGGAGAATTTTAAATCATCGCTCACTCAGAAAGCAATAGTTGTCAATTCCGCTGCCCCCAATAGAGGTGTGCTGAATTTATATTTATTTTATTTTAAAACTGATATTTATATCCTAAACTGGATAGAGTTTGTTGAGGAAAAGAAATTCGGTTGGTTACAAGTTTTTTTGTTCAGGATTTTTTGTGCCATTACGCGGTTCTCAAGCAAAAAAATTATTTGGATCCTTCATAACAAAGGCTCGCATTTAAAAAAGGATAAAAAAGACAAGCATGGAGGGCTTTTTTCGGTAATGATGAACGTTTCAGACCATATCATTACACATTCTCAGGAAGGTGTCCGGTTTGTGAAGAAAATGTACCCATTTGCAGTTGAAAAAGTTAGGGTATTTACCCACCCGATTCTTCCTCCTTTTTCTGATGGTTCGCATAAGGAGAAGGAATACGATTTGTTGATTTGGGGAGCCTTGCATCCGTATAAGGGCGTAGATCTATTTTTAGCCCATGTTAAGTCAACACCTAGCTTCAATAATTTCAAAATCCTTGTCATAGGCAAGTGTTTTGATGAAGTTTACGAAAAAAAGCTAAGGGAGAACCTTTCTGAGAATGTGCAATTCTTTGATGGAACCCTCTCTTTACAAGAGATATCGCAATTTGCCTCCAATTCAAAGTTTGTTTTGTTTACCTATCAATCGGAAACCGTAATAAGTTCAGGGGCATTTATGGACACGCTGAGGATGGATACGCAAATTATAGGCCTTTCACATGCGGTTTTCGAGGATTTTCAATACCTTTCGAATGTACATACCTATAGTCAGTTTATTGAAATACCTGGCATAATAAACAGATATCGCTTTGGTGATGGACTTAGTTTCGACATGAGACAGCAACTTTATCTTGATAATAGCTGGGATGTATTTACTGATAACATTTTAGGGGTTATTAAAGGAGGATCATAGCTGATATATGGCTTTGGTTTGGACTATGGAGTGGTTTTGGGGAAAATGAAATTTGGTAATCATTAGAGTCGTTTTTTTATGAATAGTATGGATAATGTGCGAATTGAAGAGTCGTTTGAGAGACTATTGGGCTATTGTGAAAAGGAGGGTTTTAAGGGATATGACCCCTATGATGGCCTGAACAGTAAACTTTTTAAGTCTATACCTTTTTTTTCAAATAATCGGTATGTGAAGCTGGCTTGGATCCAGTTTTTTAAACGATCTCCGGTAAATTTCAGGAGGTTGGTAGGGGTTGAGAAGGAATTTAACCCCAAGGCAATTGGCTTATTCTTAAGTTCTTATTGCATTCTGTATAAAATGGATAAGAAGCCCGAGCATTTGAAGAGAGTCAATGAATTGGCTAGTTTGGCGTTGGATCTGAGGACTAAGGGATGGAGTGGAAGCTGTTGGGGATATAATTTCGATTGGCAGGCGAGGGCTTTTTTTCAGCCAAAAGGAACCCCAACGGTGGTTGCTACGACTTTCGTGGCAAATGCATTGTTAGACGCGTTTGAGATTACAAATGATAGGAGGCTGCTTGATGCAGCTAGGAGTGCCTGTGACTTCGTTTTGTGCGATTTAAATCGTACGCCGGATGAAAGTGGTAGGGGCTTTTGTTTCTCCTATTCTCCTCTTGACACAAGTGTCGTTTATAATGCCTCGCTTCTGGGAGCCCGTTTATTGTCACGTGTGTACAGCCACACAAATGAGGACACGTTGATTCAAGAGGCAAGAAGCGCGGTACTCTTTGTTTGTGAAAGACAGCTTTCCAATGGTTCTTGGCCATATGGGGCTTATGATTTTCACCAATGGATCGACAACTTTCATACCGGCTACAATTTGGAATGTATCGCTGATTTTCAGCGGTTTTCTGGGTCGCATGAGTTCGATGGCGTCCTACGAAAAGGCTTTGAGTTTTATATAGAGACTTTCTTTTCCGATGAGGGTATCCCTAGGTATTACAGCCACCAAACCTATCCCATTGACGTTCACACTACATCCCAACTTATGGTTACGGTGGCTAAATCGGGAAATTTCGCACGGTATGGTCAAACTTGTAAGAACGTATTGCTTTGGACGATTGCGCATATGCAGTCGAAAAAGGAGGGGCGTTTCTTTTACCAAATAAATAGGTTTTTCACCTCCAGGATTTCCTATATGAGGTGGTCTCAGGCTTGGATGGTTTATGGGATGTCCGTTTATTTACAGGAGGTTTGGAAAATAAACCAGGAATGTTCAGATAGGTAGTGTTGACCTTGGGAAAGTACGATAGAAATTTAATAAGAATAGAGGGAAAAAACGGAGTATCTTGGAAGATCGGTACCTGAGAGGTTTTGTAAGGGTATAAATTCCATGTGATCAATTGAAAAAAACAAAAGGATATGAAGAAGGACATTAGTGGATTGGACATATATACGGATACATACGAAGATATCATAGGGGAAATTACTAGTTGTATCGAGTCGAAGCAGAAGAGGCAGATTTGTGCCCTAAATGTTTATAAAATGGCTTACATATATAAGTCTTCTGATTTTTATGAAAAAATACGAAAAATCGAATTATTGATTGCAGATGGTGTTAGTATCGTTTTGCTTTGTGCCATGTATGGGTATCGCGTAAAGGAAAGGATCACCGGTGTCGCTTTATTCGAGAAGTTGCTCGAAAAGGGCGATGCGGGGAAATGGAAAGTGTTTTTGTTAGGAGCTAAACCAGCTGTTATCCAAGAAACCCAGCGTCGTATACACGAAAGCTTTCCAAATTTGAATGTTGTCGGATGTATTGACGGTTACTTTAAAGATGAAAACAGTGTGATTAATGAGATAAACGAGGCTAAACCCGATATACTTTTTGTCGCTATGGGATCTCCTATCCAAGAAGATTTTCTGGATAAGAATCGGACAAATTTAAACGCAACAATTTTTATGGGATTAGGGGGGACGTTCGATGTGTTTTCCGGCTTAACGCCAAGGGCACCTCGCTTTTTTCAGTCGATAGGTTTGGAGTGGCTGTATAGGATGATAAGAGAGCCCAGTAAATACTTTAAACGTTATTCCAATACTATACCTGTGTTTGTGTATCATTCAATCAGGAATTATTTCGTTAGAAAATAGATTCCTTTGGTATAGTTATGTTTGGTAGTTTATTTGGTTTTTGTGCTGTCTAGGTTTGGTTTATGAGGGTCTTTTTGGTAAATAATTATTCGATGGAAAAGGCTTTTCTATTGTGGGAGAAGGGTGTCAGCGGAAGTCATCATGTTTGGGGTAAGGTCGAGCTTGATAGGCGTGGGAAAGTGGATATAATATTGTTTCCCCATGAAAAGTTTAAGTTTCTGAATACGATTGGTAAACTTTTCGGCATTTCACACCTGGATCAACAAATCCGTATTTTGGCGAAAATGAGGGATTTTGATGTGATTTATGCGCCATACTCCCTTGCAAACACCAAGTTGTTGGTTCTATTGAAATTCTTCCGCCTATTTAGAAAGCCGATAGTTGCCGTTGTGCATCAGCCCTTTCTATTTTCGAGGTCTTCAAACTCCCTTCTTCGTTGGATTTCGAAAAAGGTTCTGATGCAGTTTGAGTCGGTTGTCTTTCTCAGTGAGCCCTTGTTGAACGATACCGTTACGAGGCTGGGGATTTCATCTTCTAATCGTTTTCAGTTTTCCACTGCCCAATGGGGTCCTGATCGTCAATTCTACAAAAGATTTAACACTGACATTCCTCTTGAAGAGTGCAACTATGTGATTAGTGCAGGGCATACAGATAGGGATTATGAGACTATCATAGAGGCTTTTCGAGGCATCAACTTCCATCTGAAGATATTTTGTACCAGGAATTCCATGCCAAAGGTTGATTCTTTACCGCCTAATGTCGAAATTCATTCCGATTTTATTCCCTACATTGAATTGTTGAACCATTATCTGTATGCTCGGGTCATTTTGATTCCTCTAATATATCCAAAGGAGAAGGAAGGGTGCCAGGGAATGACCGGTTTGCAGGACGTGTTGGCTTTTAACAAGCCAGTCATCATTACGGAGAATCCCTATTTGAATCTAAATGTTGAAACAGAGGGAATTGGCCTGATGGTTGCAAAGAGGGATGTAGATGGCTGGCGAGAGGCTATCAACGGGCTTGTTCATGATTGGGATCGCCTTAAGCGTATGCAGTCAAAGACAAAGGAAATTTTGGAAAAGAAAGTAAATTCTGAAGTCTTTGCGTTGAAGCTAGAGAAAGTTCTTCTAAGCCAACTCCAAGAATGAAGAAACTTCCTTGTTCCAAGTCACGGATTATTCTCGGAGGGTTAACCTAACTAATTGCGCTTTCTAAGTCATGGATCTGAATGAATTTGATAATGTCATTTACGATAGTAATTCCCTCTATAAATGGGAAGAGTTGAATGAAGCGGAATTTTTGGTACGTGTATTTTCCGAGCTTAAGGAGGTTTTGAATGACAGCTTCAATGATTTTCTTTTCGTGGTTTTTTCGGACTATGGAGGTGGGAGAGTTCCTAACACAGTAGACCTGAAGGTGTCAAAAAGGAAAATACTTATCGTTGTTTCCGACGAGTATGGTACGGACCCAAGCAGGTTTAGCGGTAGCTATTTTGCCATTTTTAAAACGTATATAGGACAGAGTAAATTGAAAGAGAATATCTTTCCATTTCCACTGGGCTACGTGAAAGGAGTCCCTCTATTTAAGATTGAGCCAATTGTACGTAGAAAGGTCAGTGTGTTTTTTCGTGGTAATTTGAATACAAATAGGATTGATTTTTACAGAAGTCTTTTTAGGGTTTTTGGACTGTTGCCGGCACAAAGGTTCTTAAGGCACAAATATTACAGAAAGTTGTTGCTTTGGCTTCGTCGCGATTTTAGCAGTGAGATACCCGACTCTATTCTTGTATTTAATGACGGGTTCAAGCGTGGGTTTTCTCCTGAATCCTATGGTTATGTTTTGGCGGATAGCAAAATCGTACTCTCTCCAAAGGGTTTCAATAGCACAGAATGTTTCAGGATATACGAAGCGATGCGGGCTGGATGTGTAATTATTTCCGAAAAACTTCCGGATGTTGTTTTCTACAAGGGGTCTCCCATCATCCAGGTGAGCGACTGGGGAGAAGGGGTTAAGCGGGCCAAAGAACTGATGCAGGATAAAGAGGAGCTCGAGAGATTGCAATTGGAGACAGTGGCATGGTGGAATTTAAAGTGCTCTGAGAAGGCCACGGCGGTTTACATGTCTACTCGCCTAATGAAATTAGATAAAGGGGTGGAATTAGTGTGAAATTTTCACGTCCAATTAACGACATCAGGTACTGAAAAAAATTGGTAAATTAGAATTTAATTCTTCTATTGGAGTTAGTCTTTATGCACCATGTAAGGTGTCTTTATTCTGATGATAATTTGCTTCGGTTGAGACGATAGCATCCCAGCTGATTTCTCCACACACGTTGTTTTATGTCGGATTTTTTCCCATCATCCCCATACCAAGGTATCGAAGTTCGATTATGATTGGAATATAGGTAAGCGAGGATTTATTACTTTTTAAAGAGAGAATCCACAAATTCCTTGCGGTTAAAAACCTGCAGGTCGTTCATTTTCTCGCCTACCCCTATGTATTTGACCGGGATTTTGAATTGGTCGGAAATTCCGATGACCACACCCCCCTTGGCTGTTCCGTCCAACTTGGTGATGGCAAGGGACGTGATATCCGTGGCCCTGGTAAATTCTTTCGCCTGTATAAATGCATTTTGGCCGGTGGAACCATCGAGCACAAGCAACACCTCGTGTGGGGCCTCCGGTATAAATTTCTGCATCACACGCTTTATCTTTGTCAGTTCATTCATTAGATTGACTTTCGTGTGGAGTCGTCCCGCCGTGTCTACAATGACCACATCGGCCTTCAACTCTACTGCCTTTTTGACGGTATCAAAGGCCACCGAAGCGGGGTCTGTGTTCATTCCATGGGAAATAACCGGTACTTCTACCCGATCCCCCCAAAGGATTAGCTGATCTACCGCCGCCGCACGAAAGGTGTCCGCTGCCCCAAGAACCACGGATTTCCCTTTTTGCTTAAATTGATAAGCCAATTTCCCTATAGTTGTAGTCTTCCCAACGCCATTTACCCCTACCACCATTATCACATAAGGACCCGCCGATTCCGGCAAATCGAAATCAGCTAGGTCATTTGTATTGTTTTCCTCCAAAAGGCTAGCTATTTCCTCGCGAAGAATCTTATCCAATTCGGTAGTATTGATATACCTTTCTTTGGACACACGCTCTTCGATCCGGCGGATTACTTTGATGGTTGTTTCTACCCCTACATCAGAGGTAATCAAAATCTCCTCCAATTCATCCAAAACCTCATCATCTACCTTGGACTTGCCGACAATCGCCTTACCCAGCTTGGAAAAAAGGTTTTGGCTGGATTTTTCCAGACCTTTATCCAAGCTTTCCTTTTTTTCTTTGGAAAAAAAACCAAAAACTCCCATAGCGTGTGATTTTTGAATGCCGAATATACGTAAAAATCCCTTTCGGTCTGTACCGAAAGGGATCTTATCCTTTACCCGTGTTAAACCCGGCGTTTACTTTTTCAGTGTTTCCTGAACCAATGTCGAGGGAACCATCTCTTCTTTAAACGTATAGGCACCCGTTTTTTCAGATTTTACCGCTCTGATCACTTTAGAGTAGGTGATACCCCCCTCTTTTTTCAATGTTGCAACTACTTTCTTTGCCATGCTTTTTTAGATTTAAGTGTCCAACTCCCTCCGAAGAACGTATTGGCCACTTGTTATTTGATCTCTTTATGAACAGTCATTTTCTTCAGGATTGGATTGAATTTCTTCAACTCCAGCCTTTCGGTAGTGTTCTTTCTGTTTTTGGTGGTGATATACCTTGATGTACCCGCCACGCCACTTGTCTTATGTTCAGTACATTCCAAAATTACCTGAACTCTATTGCCTTTCTTAGCCATCGCCTTTTATATCCTTAATTTGATGTAAGACTTATTTAATAATTATGGAACCGTTTTTCTGCGCATCCTTCAATACCGCAGTGATCCCTTTTTTGTTGATTGTTCTCAGTGCCTTGGATGAAACCTTCAACGTAATCCAAGCATCTTCCTCTGGGATGTAGAAACTTTTCTTATGTAGGTTGGGATAAAACATCCGCTTTGTCTTGTTGTTCGCGTGGGATACATTGTTACCTACCCGAGGCCTTTTTCCGGTGATGTCACAAACTTTTGCCATGATCTATGTAAAGTGTCTATAAATTAGCCGTTTGACTTTTTGAGTCTGCAAATATCGGAAGTTTTCGTACAAATCCAAAAGCGACTGTGGATTTTATTCGATAAACACTTGTATTTCATCTTTTTGCTCTGGATTCGATATTCCCTGCGCATTTCGTATCTTTGTCAGGGAAAAGTCCGAAGTCCCTAGCTTTTTCCAACGTTCAAAATCCATCGCAATATGTCCGAGTTATCGCCCAGTGCTATTGCTGCCATTGCCTTAGAAGACAAATATGGCGCACATAACTACCACCCATTGCCGGTGGTTCTTGTACGTGGTCTGGGTGCTTACGTTTGGGATATCTCCGGTAAACGATATTTTGACTTTCTCTCTGCTTATTCAGCGGTAAACCAAGGCCACTGCCACCCCAAGATATTGGAAGCACTTCAACAACAGGCTGCCAAGCTTACGCTTACCTCACGGGCTTTTTACAACGATGCGTTGGGTGAATTCGAAAGGTACCTGAGCCAGCGTTTCGGATTTGAAAAGGTGCTGCCGATGAACACTGGTGTGGAAGCGGTGGAAACGGCTATCAAGCTGGCAAGGAAGTGGGGATATGAGCGAAAAGGCATACCTGAGAGCGAAGCAATACTGGTCGTTGCCGATAACAATTTTCATGGCAGAACGACCACCGTGATTTCCTTCTCCAACGATGATCAGGCGAAAAACAACTTTGGCCCCTATACACCCGGATTTATCAACATACCCTTCAATGACGTTGCGGCGTTGGAAGGAATATTTGCAAATAACCCTAAAGTTGCCGCTTTCTTGGTGGAACCCATCCAAGGTGAAGCAGGGGTAAATACGCCCGCAGATGACTACATGCGAGCCGTTGCCGACCTATGTAAAAAACACAATGTTCTATTTATCGCGGATGAAATACAGACGGGTATTGGCAGAACCGGATCGCTATTGGCTGTATGTGGTCATTGTACTTGCGAAGACGAATGCGAACAACAGGAAACCTATGCCCGGCCAGACATATTAATCCTGGGTAAAGCCCTTTCGGGCGGATTCCTTCCAGTATCTGCGGTTTTGGCCGACAAGCATATAATGGATGTCATTCAGCCTGGACAGCATGGTTCGACCTATGGAGGCAATCCCCTGGCGGGCAGAGTAGCCATTGCCGCTCTGGAAGTGGTGAGGGAGGAAAGGCTGGCCCAGAATGCCCGAAAGCTGGGAGCGATTTTTCGACAACGCATGCGTATTCTGGCAAAGAAAACAACTTGGATAACGGAGGTTCGGGGTAAGGGCCTGCTAAATGCACTCGTGATCAACTCCCCCAGTGACAGTTCCACGGCCTGGAACCTCTGTTTGGCACTTCGAGACAATGGGCTACTTGCCAAGCCCACACACGGAAATATCATACGCCTGGCGCCTCCCCTTGTAATCACCGAAGAGCAGCTCTACGAGTGTTGCGATATCATCGAGACCACCATTTTGAATTTCAAGGGTTGACGAAGCCGCTGCTCAGGATTTTTGCCTTGAAAAAATCGAAGAATGTTGGGGTCTCCTAAAAGGGTGCCGAAGCTCGGGAAATTGACAGCTAAACGCATTAAATGTCCATGGGAAGAGTTCTCATACCGTTCTGTGATTATTTTGGGCATACCATCTTACCGAATAGAAACGAATTATAGATATATGAATGCAGTAATTTTTGACATGGATGGCGTCATTTGCCACACAAATCCATTCCACTCAGAAGCCTTTCGGGTTTTTTTCGGCAAAAGGGGGCTCTACCCAACAGAAGCTGAATTTGCAAGCCACATGTATGGTAAAAGCAATAGCTATATATTCAGGCATTTCCTTGGAAGGGAAGTCGTTGGTGAGGAGTTTGCCGCCTTAGAGCAGGAAAAGGAGGGGTTGTTTCGGGAGATATATGCCAACCAAGTGACCCCGATCGCCGGATTTATGGAATTTTTGGACGGGTTAAAGCGCATTGGCCTGAAAACAGGAGTAGCCACCTCCGCCCCCTTCGCTAATCTTGGACTGATCATGGGCAGACTTGGCTTTGAACCTAAAATGGAATCCATCTTGGCCAGTGAGCACGTAGCAAAGCACAAGCCGGATCCAGAAGTTTACCTAAAATCAGCCTACAACCTGAATACTCCACCCTCGAAATGTGTGGTTTTTGAAGATTCATACTCCGGTGTTACTGCAGCACTAAACGCCGGAATGCGGGTTGTTGGCGTATTGTCCTCGCACAAAAAGGACGAATTGCCTCCTTGCAATTACTACATCAATGATTACCTGGAAATAAATCCAGCGTCATTAAGGCACCTGTTTGGGTGAAGGCAGTATGCAGGTTCCCGGATTGATAAATCAGAGTTTAAAAGGAACAGAAACTGCCGTAGTAGATTTCGTTAGAATCCCAGCACTTGAGAACTTTCCCAATTAGGAGGGATTACACCGTTGATTAATTGGTGAAATTAACAATTTGATAACACAAGGATGTCCCGAAAAATCATTTTTGGGGACATTTTTATTTTAATGATGAAAAGGCCTACCTTCTGAGCTTGATAGACAGCTTGTATTTTTAACAAATTGATAAAGTAGAAAGCTATTTTTTTACCTGTGCCCTATCTTCCTTTGCAGCGCTGTATTACTAAAATTTCTTCTTTTCATGCGAAACCTTTTCGTCTGGCTCATTATGGCAAGGATAATGATGCCGGCAGAATCAAAGGCATCGTCTTTCATGCCCGTTGACTCGGTAATGGAAGAGCGCCCTGTCGTCGGAAAAAACTGGTCTGAGGTTGTCAAACTTCGGGGATATGCCCAGTTGAGGTATAATAGATTGTTCGAAACCAATCCCCTGCTCTCGTGTGACCAATGTGACCGATCCTGGGGTGAAAATGGCGGATTCTTCTTCCGACGGATACGAATGATCTTCTCAGGAGACATCCATGAGCGCATCTATTTCTATATCCAGCCGGACTTCGCTTCTGGGGGTGGCCATATGGCACAAATTCGGGATGCCTATTTTGACTTGGCATTGGATGCCAGACAGGAACTGCGTCTCCGCATTGGCCAGAGCAAAGTCCCCTTTGGGTATGAGAACTTACAGTCCAGCCAGAACCGTATTCCCTTAGATCGAAATGACGGCTTGAACAGTGCCGTAGCAAATGAACGCGACATTGGACTTATGCTGTACTATGCACCCAGTAAAATCCGCGAACGCTTCCGACACTTGGTTTCGTCCGGACTGAAAGGATCCGGAGATTACGGCGTGTTGGCCATCGGTGCTTACAATGGACAAACCGCAAACCAGCCCGAAAAAAACAACTCCCTGCATACCGTAGGCAGAGTGTCCTACCCTTTTGAGCTAGGTAATGGTCAGTTTATCGAGGGATCCCTACAGGGGTATTCCGGCAAATTCGTCATCAACAGGCAGATGCTGGCAGACGATAGCCCGACCGAATTCAGGGAATACCGATATGGAGCAACATTGGTGGTTTTTCCACAGCCCTTTGGCATACAAGCAGAATATAATTGGGGAAGAGGCCCTGAATTCAATCCAACAACAGGAGACATCGACAACAAACCTTTGGAAGGCGGATACCTGCTGGCCTCCTATTATGTGACATCCGGTAAAAGCCTCTATATTCCCTTTTCCAGGTACCATTATTATAGCGGGGGTAAGAAACACGAGTTTGACGCAACGAAACATCGTGTCAGGGAATGGGAAATCGGTATAGAATGGCAGCCAAACCGTAATTTTGAGCTGGTAGCCATGTATACGGTCTCAGACAGAACCTTTGAAAACTCCCTAAACCCCTCCAATCGGCAGCGGGGAAGCCTGCTACGGCTACAGGCACAGGTAAATTTCTGATCCCATACAGTAACGGCTAATATTTGGTACCTTTGCACAGAAAAAACAAAAAACCAAATCCACCCTGTATGAAAATGCTCCGTAGACCCCGCAGGAACAGAAAGTCAGAAGTAATCCGAAACATGGTCGAAGAGACCCGATTATCTGTAAAAGACTTCATACTGCCTCTTTTTTTACTTGACGGGAAAAACCAGCAAATAGAAGTGAACTCCATGCCTGGGATCTACCGATTTTCCACAGACTTATTGCTGAAGGAAATAGAAACCTGTATGAACCTTGGCATCAGGGCGTTTGACATTTTCCCAGCCTACCCAGAGTCCAAGAAGGATAAAACAGCCACCGAGAGCTTTAATCCCGATACCTTTTACCTAAAAGCCATCGAATCGGTCAAAAAGTACTTTCCGGAGGCATGCGTTATGACGGATGTTGCGATGGATCCCTACAGTTCGGACGGACACGACGGACTTGTCTTGGATGGAAAGATCCTAAACGACGAAACCTTGGAAATTCTTGGCAAGATGGCAATAGCCCAAGCACAGGCAGGTGCTGACATTCTTGGCCCCTCTGATATGATGGATGGCCGTGTCGGCTACATCCGTACGGTTTTAGATGAGCATGGATACAAGGATGTTTCCATTATGTCGTATACCGCCAAGTATGCCAGTGCATTCTACAACCCCTTTCGTGATGCCCTGGACTCTGCCCCGAAAGCGGGAGATAAAAAAACGTATCAAATGGATCCTGCCAATGCAAAGGAGGCATTGATAGAGGCTGAATTGGACTACCAGGAAGGTGCCGACTTTCTAATGGTAAAGCCTGCCCTTGCGTACTTGGATATCATCAAGCTTCTAAAAGACAACCACACCCTACCCATCGCGGCCTACAATGTAAGCGGCGAATACGCCATGATCAAAGCATCGGCGGCGAACGGATGGCTAGATGGGGAAAGAGCCATGCTGGAGAGTCTGCTAAGTATCAAACGGGCAGGAGCCAGTGTCATTTTGAGTTATTTCGCAAAGGAATTTGCTTACCTCCAGCAACAAAGCCAGTAACCTATCGATACAATAAAAAAAACGCCAGTTAGTCGACTACCTGGCGTTTTCTGTTTTTTTCAATTTTAAATTGCTTAGAAACTGAATCCGGTAGTCAGTTTAAAGAAGGAATCGTTTCCTTCAACCAAGTCTCCACCTGCTGCCAGTCTAGCAAATGCCTTACCCGATGGGGCAGAAAACTGCACGTAGGGGCCAATCCACTGATATACCGTGGTGGAAGCAGTCACGTTTGAGCCTCCTGTGTTGGAAAGTTGCTCCCAGTGGGCACCGATCGAGAAGAAATCACTCGCCTTTACGCCGAAGTTTGCCCAGTAGTGAAGATAAGATAATGTAGAGCCATTAGAAGGTGCCAAATCCCTTAGCGGCGCATAGTATCCAAGGTAAAACTCCCCTTCAACGGATGACTTATCCAGTCCAATCGTTAAATTAGGGACGATACCGTCTCCGAACACTGCCTCTCCTCTGGCTCCGGAAGATAAGAGGCTACCACCCAAGACCCCGATCTGTGGATTTACATCTAGCCCCTCTGCTACGGTGAAGTTCATACCCACACCAAATTCGGTCCAGTTACCCCAGCCTCCGCCAGTACCACCAGACCAGAGAATACCGTAAAATGTGAACGCCGAAGATTCTGAGAGTTCATAAGAGCCCGCAAAGAATGGATAGAACCCGAAGAACTGATCCGAGTTCAATGTCACGTCAAAGCTGAACTTGTCATCTGACTGAGAGTACGCGGAAGAGAGTCCCAGAAACAAAATTAGAGTCAAGGCTGCAATTACCTTTGAGAAAGCTGGAATGTCGATTTTTTTCATCTTTTTGTTTGATTTAGGTTGTTTTTAAAACTATCGAACAAACGGAATTTTATTCGTATTCAACTATTTGTTCTTTAGAAGCTCAATATTAACCTTAAATTACCAAATATGCAAATTATGATCGTTTTTAAGTTAAAATTTTTACCTACCTGCTTTTTTTACTGATTAAAATACATCTATTAGGTTTATTTTTTAACTGATAATATGTAGGTAAATTAATTTTAGTTAATACTTAATGGCTTATTTTTAAATTATTTTAGCAATAATATTTTGTTATGTGATTTTTTTAACGAATATTAAGTAATCTAAAACAAATTGACCGAAGTAATCAAAAGTGGCTAGGAAAACAAAAAGGGCACCTGGGACGTAGCAGTCCAAGGTGCCCTTTTTGGCACAAAATAATAGTTTAGATATGCTATTAAAGGTCCTCTTCTCTTTCTAACATAAGAATGGCATTTTGTGGAACGATAAAGTACTTTTCCCCCTCGTAAACCACCTCATATGCACCGTTTAGTAGAAATACCGCCAAATCTCCTTCTTTTGCCTGAAGCGGAATGTACTTCACGCCTTCGCCCTGATCTTTCCAAGGCTCATTTTCCTCTACCGGTAGCGGAATAGGGTATCCCGGTCCTGCCTTGATGATGTATCCCTGCTGTATCTTCTCCTTTTCCTGTACCCCAGGTGGGAGATAAAGTCCGCTGGAGGTCTTTTGATCCGCCTTCTTCAACTTTATCAGCAGTCGATCCCCTACTATGATCAGTTTTCTCAATTTATTGTCTGCGGTAAGCTCCATCATGAATCGTTTATGGTGAAAGTGCGGCATAACCGGGGCCGCCAAATTGCCATTGGAATAATATAACATAAATAACGGCATTCCATCTACCGGAACGCCGTTATTGACCAAACGCTGGAAGACTCAGGTGCTATTTCTTGCCCTCCTCATTCACCTCCTCATAGTCTACATCGGACACGCCATCACCTGAAGCATTCGATGGACCTTCCTGTCCAGCCTGTTCCCCTGTGCCGGGGGCTCCCTGAGTTGCGTTATAAATTTCCTGCGATGCTGCTGCCCATGCATTGTTCAGCGATTCGATACCCGCGTCAATGGCCGATAGGTCCTGCGACTTATGGGCCGCTCTTAAGGTATCGAGCGCCGAATTGATTGCCGACTTATTTCCGTCTGACAACTTATCTCCGTATTCCTTCAGTTGCTTCTCTGTTTGGAAAATCTGACCATCTGCCTGATTCAATTTGTCAATTTTTTCTTTTTCCGCCTTATCAGATGCAGCATTTGCCTCAGCCTCGCGTTTCATCCGTTCTATCTCATCTTGAGAAAGACCAGAAGATGCTTCAATCTTGATTTTTTGCTCTTTACCAGTACCCTTATCTTTCGCGGACACACTCAAAATACCGTTTGCATCGATATCGAATGTCACTTCTATTTGAGGAACACCCCTGGGAGCAGGTGGGATATCGGCCAATTGGAACCTTCCGATGCTGCGGTTATCTTTGGCAAGCGGGCGCTCTCCTTGCAAGACATGAATATCCACCGCAGGTTGGTTATCTGCGGCCGTAGAGAACACTTCCGATTTTTTAGTTGGGATCGTTGTATTTGCCTCGATCAATTTGGTGAGTACACCGCCCATGGTCTCAATTCCCAATGAAAGCGGCGTAACGTCCAATAGCAATACATCCTTCACTTCCCCGGTCAATACACCACCCTGAATGGCTGCGCCAATCGCTACCACCTCATCCGGATTCACGCCTTTAGAAGGCTTCTTGCCAAAGAATTTTTCGACTTCTTCCTGAATCTTTGGAATACGCGTTGATCCACCAACCAAGATGACTTCGTCGATGTCAGATGGAGAAAGACCTGCATCGCTCATGGCCTTTTTAACAGGTTCAAGCGACCTTCTGATCAGGCTTTCTGAAAGCTGCTCAAACTTTGCCCTTGAAAGGCTTCGGACCAAGTGTTTTGGACCGGACTGGGTCGCTGTAATATAGGGCAAGTTAATCTCAGTGCTAGAGGAACTAGACAGTTCGATCTTTGCCTTTTCAGCTGCCTCCTTTAATCGCTGAAGTGCCATGGGATCCTTTCTGAGATCCATATCCTCCTCTGCTTTAAATTCGTCCGCCAGCCAGTTGATGATAACCTGGTCAAAATCATCTCCCCCGAGATGCACGTCGCCGTTGGTAGATTTAACCTCAAACACGCCGTCACCTAACTCAAGGATGGAAATATCAAAGGTACCGCCGCCCAAATCATAGACGGCAATCTTCATGTCCTTGTTCTTTTTGTCCAAGCCATACGCCAAAGCAGCCGCCGTTGGCTCATTGATAATCCGTTTTACTTCCAAACCGGCGATCTGACCAGCCTCCTTTGTTGCCTGCCTTTCGGCGTCGTTAAAGTAGGCGGGGACTGTGATAACCGCCTCGGTAATACCCTGACCCAAGAAATCTTCTGCGGTGGATTTCATTTTTTGAAGTATCATTGCTGATATCTCCTGTGGCGTGTAGTTTCTGTCACCGATTTTTACGACTACCGTATCATTCGATCCCTTGTCTATTCTGTAGGAGATGTGTTTTTTCTCCTCGGTAATTTCCGAGAATTTCTTTCCCATGAAACGCTTGACCGAAGAAACCGTATTTTGCGGATTGGTAATGGCCTGACGCTTGGCAGGATCCCCCACCTTTCGCTCGCCGTTTCCATTATCCAAAAACGCCACTATAGATGGCGTGGTCCTTCTCCCTTCACTGTTTTGGATAACTACAGGCTCACTTCCCTCCATTACGGCCACGCATGAGTTGGTAGTCCCCAAGTCAATACCTATGATTTTTCCCATGATGTATGTTTTTTGAATTTATAAGTTCTTCGTTTGGGATACCGATTATCAACAGGTGTGCCAAGCGATGCACCACCGCGTTTTATGCCAAATTGACAGATGGCTTCACTGGATTTTTTCCGAATTGGCAGAAAAAGCAGTGGAATTTTATTTTTTTGGCATGGTTTTCCCTATGAGAATAATTCACTACGTACTACCACGTCGTCGTTTCGAATATTACCCGGTTCGGAGGGCAAATAGCCATCTCAATCTTTGCCCGTCTGGGTATTTCAGTCGTAAATCAGTAGGAAACTTCTCCTTTCATTTGATTGGGGGTTAGTTGAAAGTGTAACGCTTGGAAAGGGGCAATGATTCTTTCTGTTTTTACGCTTTTTGTTAGAAAGTGAATTTCAGCTAATGAAAAATGCCTATGCCCGATAAAGTTTAATTGGGGTTAAAATGTAAATATAAATTCTTGCCATAATTTAAAAAATTTTCAGTATCGTGTATGCTCGCAACCACCATTTCAAATTCTCTAAAAAAAGTTTTCGTATATGAAATACTTTTTTATTAATATTACAAGCGGTATTGTGGATTTGAAACTTTTTTACGCCCAGCTTCACCCCGGGTAGTGAAAAGGAGAATCCAACGCAATCAGCCTGATAGCTAATCACCCTATGTTAGCTTTCATAGCCTTGGGAGAATGGTTGATATAACCAGCCATTCTTTAGTTGCCCATTAGTTGCCCAAAATAATACGGATAGAATTAACTCTACAACCAACGCCTACAATTAAAACCATCAACCCTAAAGGTAAATGAAAACAAGTTTAACCTACCTGTTATTCGCTGTCCTTCTTCTTGGCTTGACCATGAAACCCGTTCAAGCGACCAATTATTACTTTTCGTCTTCTATCGGAGATGATTCAAGAACGGCAACTACCGCCCAGAACCCAAGCACTCCTTGGCGTAGTATAAGCAAGCTTAATGCCATTTTTTCGAGTTTACGCCCAGGAGATGCGGTGTATTTCCAGCGTGGCGACGTATTCTATGGCTCGATTCATATCAACGCATCCGGCACTTCCTCTAATCCGATCAGAATAGGAGCCTATGGGACTGGGTCTGCACCGGTAATTACTGGCCTCAGCGAGGTCACTGGTTGGAGAAATTTGGGAAATGGGATTTTCGAGAGTACTAACACCTTTGGGGCATCCGGGGTAAGCGTGGTCTTGATGGACGGCGAAATTCAGGAGATGGGTAGGTTTCCGAATAGAGCTGTTGAAGATGGGGGATATCTGACCATCACCGGAATAAACGGTAACAATAGTCTTTCTAGTACACAACTTCCATCAAGCCCGAATTTCACCGGAGGTGAGGCTGTCATTAGGAAAGTTCAATGGATTATTGACCGCCATCCAATAACTTCGCATAGCGGAAATTCCATTAATTATAGCGGATCAACCGGTTATCTGGCCAGTATCAACTATGGTTTTTTTATCCAGGACCACATAAATACGCTCGATCTAGAAGGGGAGTGGTTTTACAACAGAACTTCTAGGCGATTGAATTTTTTCTTTGGTTCAACCAATCCAACCTCCCGAAGGGTATCGTTGGTGACGCTGGACCATCTGCTTACAAAAAGCTTTGGCTCGAGCAATGTTGTTGTCGAAGGGCTCCATTTTCGGGGATCAAACAAGGATGCAGTACATCTTTCCGGCGGTTCAGGGATCAAGGTTAGAAACAATTTGATAGAGTTTGCGGGGGAAAATGGTATTTATGTTACAAGTGTTTTAGAGCTCGAAATAGACAATTGCGTCGTATCAACTTCCTTAAATTCAGGTATTTATTTAAGGTTTGGAAACCCTGGAGCCAGAGTAACTAATAACAGGGTAGAAAATAGCTCATTTTTCCAAGGGGGGGCACAAAGCAGCAGTAATAACGGGGTTGGGATCTTTGCAGGCTCGGATAACATACTAGTTGAAAATAATATCGTAACCAATACAGGCTACAACGGGATCCATTTTAACGGAAATGGAACAATCGTTAGGAATAACCTGGTAGATGGATATTGTATCCACAAAAACGATGGAGGGGGTATCTATTCTTTCGGAGGGCAAGATGGAACGGTCTTTAGGGGGAGACAAGTTGATGGAAATATCATTGTCAATGGCCTTGGATCCAATGTAGGCACTCCAAGGGAGTTTGACTTAAACTTCAAACCCCACGCCAGCGGGATCTTCCTGGATGACAACGTGACCGGGGTTCGCGTGGTGAACAACACGATCGCCCATACGGACTATACGGGCATCAAATTGGCTAACGTTAGGGATATTCAGGTGCATAACAACACCTTTTACGACACAGACAGCCATATTCTGCTGGGCAACAGCAATAATGGTGGCGATACCCGAAATGTCACTATCACAAACAACACGTTCTTTTCAAAGAATGGAGACCAGGCTGCCGTAACCATTAGAACCAACAAAGATGACATAGCCCAAATGGCTGATTTTGATAACAACAGGTACACCAGTCCGCTGGGCCATCAGCGGAATTTTTCCCTGACTTATCAATCTGGGTCAACGAGGCAGACGGAAATTTTGGATTTAGGCAGGTGGCAAACCCGTTTTAACAAAGATATAAACTCGCGCTTTTTCTCTCCCGGACTGAAACCTTTTGACATCGTTGGCTTCTCCGGGCCATCGCTGTATACATCCGGATCCTTTGAGAGCAATTCAAACGGTATTAACTGCAGCCAATGTCAAATCTCCCGCGTTTTGGGAGTTTTGACAGGGTATGCTCTCCAAATATCCAGTCCAGGTTATTCCGTTGCGCGGGTATCGGTTAGGTCTATTAAGGCGAATACTGATTATATTCTTTCCTTTCGAGGTGTTTCCAATATACCTGGATCACTGAGGGTCTTTCTTCGGTTTTCGGGTTCGCCATGGGAGCAGTTTTCCAATACCTCAGTGGTAAACTTGGGTACTCGTGCCAATGAGTTTAATGTTCATCTAACTTCATCCATCAATGTAGAAGACGCCGTTATCATGTTGGTTTCCGACGATGGAAATTGGACCTATTGGCTCGATGATCTTTCGTTCAGAGAGGCAGAGGTAAATGTAACGAAGCCAGAGGAGGTTTTTCTATTTGAATACAATGCTTCCAAGACGAAAAAAACCGTTCCATTGAATGGATCCTACGTGGACGCGTGGAACAGGACCTACAGTAATAGGATCGAACTAGATCCGTTCACATCCATGGTTTTGATTCGTACAGATGGGAAGAACGAAACCTCTCCGGTTGCTCCACCTTCTATTCAGCTTACTGCACCGTCAAACAATCAGCAATTTGATTTCGGGACTGCCGTCAATCTTACAGCAAATGCTAGTTCTCAGTCGAGTTCCATTGTGAGGGTAAACTATTTCAGTGGAGAACAACAAATAGGAAGTACTACTTCTGCACCTTATTCCTTCAGATGGAATGCGCCACTTGGTACACACCAACTAAGGGCGCAGGCCGTTGACGCGAATGGACAATCAACCTTTTCGGAGCCGATTACGGTCGTTGTCCGCCAGCCGACTACATCTATAGGGAACGGGACGACGGATGGTATCAATGGAGTATCTATTAACTTTGGAACTACTTCACCGGGAGAGTTTCAGGGCATAACGTATATACCGGTTGCTGGTACCTCTATACAAACCAGCAATTATAACAACATTGTTCGTACCGCTTCAAGTAATATCAGTATCTATCAATCAGCGGCTTTTGCTCCAAGCATGAAATTTGATATTCCGGTAGAAAATGGTTCCTACACGGTGATTACCTATCACCATGAGGTGTATTTTGGGGTTTCCGGCCCGGCAGCCACAGAAGGCCAGCGGGTATTCGACATAGCAATCGAAGGGAATGTAGTGAAGAAAGACCTGGATTTGTTCAGGGAATTCAAAAATACCGAAACGGCACTTACCTTCGAAAACATTGTCGTCGCCGATGGCGTACTGACAGTTGAACTAACTGCCAGTGCTAATAATGCTATCATCGCCGCCATACAGGTAATACCAAATAGAGTGGAAGAAAGCAGGGGTGGCTTTTCACTGTTTATCAATGCCGGGGGTAGAACAAATGAACACCACGATGGGAATGTGTTCATAAGTGACTTTGCTACACCGTTCTTTTCTAGTTCCAACACCAATGAAAACACCTTGTCGAGTTCAATTCCTTTGTTTCAGACCCACCGTTTTGCGGCGGATCTGAGATATACGATTCCAGTCCCGAACGGTACCTATGTGGTGACAACTTATCATAAGGAAAACCATTTTGGTTCAAATGGGATTACTGCGCGCCAAGGTCAACGGGTTTTTGATATCTGGCTGGAGGGAGTTGTCGTTAAAAAGGACATAGATATGTTCCTGGAAACCTCCAATAGGGAAATGAAATTGGTGTTTGATGATATAGTCGTTCGGGACGGAGTACTTGATTTAAGGTTGTTGGCCTCTACAAACAATGCGATCATCTCGGGCATAGGGCTGGTTTCCAAAGATGGGGCAAGCCTGGAAGAAGATAGTAGGCCTTCATTCTTTATCAATACAGGAAGCAGTGATCCAGTGACTTATGGAGGCTATAGCTTTAGTTCGGATTTCAATCCGTCGTATTTCTCGGGGGCTTCTAATATAAGCAGTTTCTCGGGGGCAAGTAGTGAGCGCCTATTCCAATCGCATCGGTTTGCCCCGGATTTGAGGTACAAAATCCCAGTGGCCAATGGAAGCTATACCGTGGTTACTTTCCACAACGAAACGTACTTTGGTAAACGGATCTCCTTAACAGGGCCCAGGAGGCGTGTATTCGACATTTATGTCGAGGGAGATTTGAAGCAACGCGATCTTGACTTGTTCGTAGAGTCTGAAAATAGGCCTATCGTACTAACATTCGAGAATATACTGGTGGGTGACGAATTACTAGAGATCGATTTGATAGCCAGTATCAACAACGCAACCATTTCAGGAATAGCGGTAATACCTCAGGGTGCAAACGTCTCAATGGGGACCAGTAACCTAAGGCAAGTTCGTGAATTTTTCACGGTAGATGCCAATATGGGGGGTACTTTCTTGTCGGGCTTTGAAGAAGGAAGTGACTCAAAGGTTTTCCCGAACCCCGCCTCTCATGTCGCTTACCTCAAATTGGTAGAGGATCTATTGGACTTTACGGTTCAGATTTCAAATACAAGTGGTCAGATAGTTCAGACTTATCCGGCTAGAGGAATGTCCTATAACGACGGCAACTACGAAATACCTGTAGGACACCTTCCCAAGGGGATATATATTCTTACGGTCATGACCGAGAGAGAAATGGTCCTCAGACACAAGTTAATTGTGAATCCATAGTATCAGTGCCAAAAAATAAGGAAAGCCTGTGTTAGTAAATACAGGCTTTTTTATTTTTTGGTATATTAACGCAATATTATTGAGGAAAAAAGATCAACAGAATCGGATTGGGGTGTATAGCTTACGGTTTTTTATTAAGATAGGGCTTTTTTTTTCTTTGTTCGCAGCTTCGGTGAGGGGTATGGCGGCGAATTATTATTTTTCGTCTTCGATCGGAGATGACAGCAGGACAGCAAAAGATGCTGCAAATCCAGTAACACCGTGGGCAAGTATCGAAAAGTTCAATTCCATTTCAGCGAGTTTGCAGGCAGGGGATTCGGTTTTTTTTAGGTGCAATGATGTTTTTTTTGGAGAAATACAGCTGATGAGCTCGGGGACATTACGGTCTCCCATAGTTTTGACAAACTATGGGCAGGGGGATCTTCCGATTATCACAGGCTGGGTGGAGGTTGAGGGGTTGGATCGCCTATCGGAAGGAGTAGTTCGATATGATCTTTCTTCCCTTTTTCAGGCAGATCCCAAAAAGATACATATGGTATCTGTAGGAGGGGAAGTGCGACAAATGGGAAGATATCCAAACCTTGAATATATGGTGTATAGCACTTCTCCTAAAGAGACCTATATATTTCATGAAGAGGGAAGCGAGCTTCTTGGGTTTAACGGAGCGGAAATTGTTTTGCGATTGAATGAGTGGATCATTGATAGGGGCAAAATATTGTCTGTCGACGCCAAGGGTGTTTCATTTGAGAAGAATACCAGCTATCAACCAACAGAAGGCTACGGTTTTTTCATTCAAAACCATATCAATACATTGGATCAGTACGGGGAATGGTTTCACGATGCCGAAGAAAATATCCTTTATGTGTATATGGGGAAGGCATCCACTCCTTCGGAAGTTAAAGTTAGTCTTTTAAATCATTTACTGGTCAATTCGGGAAGGATCTCAAATGTGGTTGTGCAAGGCATTCATTTTTCTGGTTCGGCGAAGTCTTCAGTGTTTTTGGATGGGGGCAGTAATATTACGATCAGTGATTGTACCATTTCCGGATCTGGAGAAGACGGCATTACGATAATGAATTTTTTACGTGTGAACATAACTGGCAACCTAATCAAAGATTCGTTTAATAACGGAATATTTCTTAGGTACGGAACCCCCAGTTCCACAATTGCCAATAATACGGTCTTAAACACGAACCTGTTTCCGGGGATGGGTGCTGGCGGAGATCAATCAGGCATTGGAATTTATCTTCGGTCGGACAATGGCAAGGTGTCGGGAAATACCCTCAGAAATATTGGGTATACAGGGATTTATTTTGGGGGAAACCAAACGGTTGTCGAGGGGAATTGGATCGACGAATTCTGTTTAACGAAGAATGATGGGGGAGGGATTTACACCTACGAAGGAAAACGAAACCAATCTTTTCGAAATCGAGTCGTAAGAGATAATACCGTTTTAAACGGAAAAGGCAACCGTTTAGGCACCCGCTACCAGAAATCGGGAGGATCGCCCCAAGTAGAGGGTATTTACATTGACGACAATGCGTCAGGTGTAGAAGTCTCAAGCAATCGGATCGGCTTCATGAGTAGAAATGGCATAAATGTTCACAATGGTCGAACAATAGCAATACATGACAACATCGTTTTTGATTGCCTCAACCTACTTTCTTTTTCTGATGACCATCTCGGAGATGCTATAGAGGGTGTAATTGTGAGGGGAAATCTGTTGATTTCTTCAAAAGAGTCACAGAAATTGGTCAAAGTGGCTGTCGGCCGAGGTGATTTTTCGGGTAGCATTGTCTTTAAAGAAAATAAGTACTTCCATGTGGACAGCAATGAGTTCCCCTTTCAAGTGGGTGATAGACATCTTGTTCAAGCTGACTGGAAGGAAGTTGAAAACGCTCCTCAGATAGAAAGGTTGCGTTCCTCTCCGAAGTTGAATCACCCTGCGCCTGCGAAGTCTATTGATCTTTTGTCACTTTCGATGTCAAAGGTGAATCCAATTAACAACAGTGCCAACATTAGGAAGGACGGTCAGACCCTTCTTCTTCAGTCGGACACCTCCGACACAGGGGTTCGCTTGGAATCCGGACAGCTTTGTATTGGGTATTACTACAAACTGGAGATAGAAGTTGATGTTTCTTCCCAAGTAATACTACAGGCATACCTGAGAAACGTCGGAAGTCCCTGGGCAACTCTTTCAGAGACCAAGCACCATCTGCTTGAGCCGGGCCTGAATAAAAAGACATGGAGTTTTACGAACGTAGTACCTGCTGACAATTCGGTACTAATGCTACGATTTTTGTCTGAGGTGCCCACGGTCAAAGTAACCAGGCTTCATTGGGAACAACTGCCCAATCCGTTCCCTCATGAATCAATTGACCTTATTTTTGATGCAAACCATTCGTTACGTAAAATCAGTATTGGTGAAAACCAATTTCTTTTTGACTAAAATGTCATCCCTTTAAGTTCAGGAACGGTGCCTTTCGAAATTAATCCTTTACGAATTTTGAAGGTTGGACAACAGGCTGAATTTATTTTTTGACTTTCCAAAAAAAAAGCAATTTTTTTTTCATTCGGTAAATTAGTAGATCCCACAGTTTTGAAGTTGCGAAACGCAAAAAAGATTTTTTGTAGTAAAAACCCCATCATTTTCTTTTGATCCGACACCATTTTCCGATTCAGGTAATAGTTGCAAAATAAAATTAAATACTGTTTATTATAATTAAAGGCGATTTAATTAGAATTTCATATTGCATATAACAAAATGCAAAAAATATAATTTCAAACATCAAAGTACTGATTTTGAAATATGAAAATCGAAAAACCGCCGACAAAATAAGCACACAGTAAAAAATGGCACCTACAGCCTTCGATAGAAAAATTGGAATCTAAAGGATACGGCAATGAAAACGAACACGATTAAACTGATGATTTTAGCATGGTTGGCAATACTCTGCCAGTCAGCTTTTGCTGTCGATTACTACTTCTCCAGTGTATCGGGAGATGATAATCGGACGAGCGTGCAGGCACAAAATCCAGCCACTCCCTGGAAAAGCATTTCAAAACTAAATGAGGTTTTTCCTAGTCTAACGGGGGGGGATAACATCTACTTCAAAAGAGGAGAGCGTTACTATGGCACCATCCACATAACTAGTTCTGGTAGCCCAGGCAACCCAATAAGAATTGGTGCCTATGGAGTTGGTACTAAGCCCATGATTACTTCATTTGTAGAAGTAAACGGTTGGAACAACCTGGGGAATACCATTTTTGAAAGTAAGGCCGGCCTATCCACCTCAGAAGTCAAGGTAGTCTTGTTAAATGGCAAGCGTGTGGAGTTGGGGCGTTTCCCTAACCCAGACGCAGATAACGAAGGGTACATTACCATTTCATCTACAAATGGATCAAATGCTGTAACTGGAGTTTTTCCGAACATTGCCAACTGGCAAAACGGCGAGGTTGTCATCAAAAAAGTTCAATGGGTGATAGACACACATCGAATTACGGGCCATTCCGGAGGTACCATCACATTTGATAACAGTGGTGCCTCGTATCCCCCTTCTCCCGGATTTGGCTTTTTCGTACAAAACCACCCGGGGACACTAGATCAATATGGTGAGTGGTACTTCAATCCCTCTACCAGGAGAATCAGGGTGTTCTTTGGAAACCAACATGTTTCGACAGCTAGCGTAGAGGTAGCCACCCTTCCTTATCTAATTACCAAGGCAAATAGAGCAAACCATATCCTTCTCGAAAACCTACATTTGAGCGGGGCAAACCAAGATGCGATCTTCTTTGGTTCGAACGGTGACAACGTAACAATCAGGGGTGTCGACATCGCCTTTACCGGTGAAAACGGTATGCATATCCTAAGCCATACCAATCTGTTGATTGATGGAAATAACGTTTCTAGTAGTTATAATAACGGGCTGTTCCTTAGGTTTGGTAATCCGGGAGCTGTGATAAGAAACAACAGCCTCACTGATGTTGCCACAATACCGGGCAGAAATGCAAACGGGGATGGAAGCGGCGTCGGGATTTTCGCCGTTTCTGATAATATTCTCATCGAAAGGAATCAAGTTTCCGCTGTGGGGTACAACGGCATACAGTTCAACGGGAACAACACAGTAGTCAGGCACAATTTTGTGGATACCTTTTGCCTAACGAAAGGAGATGGAGGCGGGATCTATACCTATGGTGGTCATAATAATCCCGATGTGCATAATCGAAAGGTAGAGGCAAACATCATTATCAATGGTATTGGTAGCAAAGGTGGGCTAGCCTATATGACCAAGAGTGGGTTTAATCCCCAGGCAGAAGGCATATTTTTGGACGATAATTCCAATGGAATCGAAATTGTAGGCAATACCATTGCCAATTCAAACAGTGGAATAAAAATGTCCAATTCCTATAACGTTCAGGTTCGCAACAATACCATCTATAATTCAAACATGTTGATCAACATAGGTAATAGCAACCTTGGCAAGGATACGAGAAACGTGTTGATCGAAGGAAATACCTTTTTCTCAAAATTTGAGGACCAGAATGCCTACACACTACGTAGTCATAAAAACGACATTTCCCAGATGGTGTCTGCAAGAAACAATACGTTTTTCCGACCATTTGGTGATGAATACAGCCTTTATACCCGCAATCCCAATAGTAGTGGAGCCTTTGTGGAGAATTTTTATAACCTCGACCGGTGGCAACGCGAAATGGGAAAAGACCTAGGCTCCAAAAGCACTACGGTTGAGTTTGAGAAATTTGTTGTTGAAAAGGTGACTGGTAGCAATGCCTTTCCTAATCAAGGATTTGATAGAAATGTATCTGGAGTCAGCTCAAATAACTCAACATTGACATGGCTAAAAGACGGAATAAATGGAGGAACCCTTCAAGTAGCGACAAGTTCAAGTGGTGCTACTTTGAAGATTGATATAGGCCAGGTCAACAAGGAAAGAAATTATTTGGTGCGGTTCAAGTCAAGGGCTACTAAAAAGGCTCCATTGAGGCTATATTTCCGACATTCTGGATCGCCATGGGCAACCATCTCGGCTATGAATACGGTAGAGCTATCATCCGAGACCAATGAGTATCAGACTATCCTAGTTCCTCAAATTGACCTAGACAAGGCGTCATTGATGATTGCATGCAGTGAAGGGAACATTACCTATCTACTCGACGACCTTGAAATCGTTCCCGTAGAAATACACCAAGTCCTACCAGAGGAGAAGATCCATTTTGAATTTAACCATACAGCCAGCCCTAAGACTATTGCGCTAAACGGCACCTTTATCAACGCACAGAACAATACCGTTTCAGGACAGGTGGTGATCCCTCCTTTCGGCTCAGTTGTCCTGTTTAGGACTGGAAACGAGGTGGTTGATACAGAGGGGAAGGCAGAAGAAGAGGTGGAAGAGCCGGAAGAAATTGAGGAGGAGACTTCCTCTCCTGCGAAGGAGGCTGCAGGTGTTCCCGTTTCTGAACTGTTTATGAATTTCGGTAGCGATAATGGTGTGGAATACGAAGGGGTTTCATTTTCCGGCGAAAGCCTTGATTACTTTGTCTCCGCTACGAACGTGAGCAATAATCCAGCCGCAAGCATCGAACCGATGTTCCAAACCGGCAGATTTGGCTCCTCACTTGTGATGGCCATTCCCGTTACCAACGGAACCTATACGGTAAAAACCTACCATCACGAAACCTTCTTTGGCATGAACGGTAGGCTGGGAGGGCCTAACCGGCGGGTATTTGATATTGCCATTCAAGGGAAGAAGGTGAAGGAGAATTTTGACCTATTCCTTGAAAATGCCAACCAGGAAACGGTTCTCACCTTTCACGAAATACTAGTTACCGACAATGTACTGCATATCGAAATGGCCGCTTCGGTAAACAATGCGATTATATCCGGTATTTCCATCCTACCCTGGACTGGAAGTCAACAGCCTATCACAAAACCTGGCGATGAGCAGAATACAACTCCGCCCGCTGTCGAGCCTATAAACATCATTGCGGTCAACACATTCCGAGCTAACCCGGTGACCTACCAAAATATTGATTTTGTCGGTCAGGGAAATTACCTGAAGACATCCAGTACAGGCGTTTCAACAAACACCGGCGCAAGTCCGGATGAACTGTTCCAAGCGGGAAGATTTGCGACAAGCCTCGCATACGAGATCCCCGTAGCGAACGGAAAATACCAGGTAAAAACCTACCATCACGAAACGCACTTTGGCAAAACCGGCCCAGCCGCACGAAAGGGTCAGCGAGTGTTTGATATCTCAGTCGAGGGTGCTATTGTGAAAAAGGATCTTGATATGTTTGTAGAATTCAACAACAAGGAGGTTGTTCTCGACCACGGTGTGTTCGAAGTTCGTGACAATTTCCTCAATATCGATCTAAGAGCCTCCGTAAACAATGCGATCATCTCAGGATTTATGATCGTTCCGATCACAGAACCTACAGTTGCACCTATACCGGTTGGGATATATTTCAGCACAGGCAACCAAGGCAATATCACCTATGGCGGCAATGAGTTCGTCCGAATTCCTGCAGACTACCTGAAAACTTCGGGAACAAATGTCAGCAGCAATACTACCGCGAGTACAGAGCCTCTCTTCAGGAGTGGCAGATTTGCCCAGCAGTTCCGGTACGAGATTCCCGTTCCTAACGGAGTCTACACAATTGAGACCTACCATAAGGAAACCTTCTTTGGTCTGAATGGACGTATTGAACAGGAAGGACAGCGGGTATTCGATATCTCTATCGAAGGGGTAAAGGTAAAATCGAACTTCGATATGTTTGCAGAGTTCAGGAATAAGGAGGTAAAATTGGTGTTCAGGGATATTCTCGTCAAAGACGGCAAACTGGATCTCGGATTTAGTGCCAGTGCCAATAATGCGATCATTTCGGCCATTGGGATTGTAGATGAAACCGGCAAAACACTCCTTGCCGGACAGAATCTACGAGGATACAGAGAGATGGAAGTTGAAGGGTCAGCCGAGGGCGAGGTCGAAATTCCGGTACAAGTAGTAAACCAATCGCTTGAAAACCTCACCGTTTATCCAAATCCCGCAAATGATTATGCGAATGTTGTGATCAACTCGCAAAGAGAGCTTGGGTATATGCTAATCCACGATATGGCAGGTCAACTGGTGAAATCAATACACCCGTCTGATTTCCTTTGGACAGCATCCGGAGTCATTACTGTTCCGACATTTGACATTAAGAGTGGCGTGTACGTACTGGGTATCTATGATGCCAAGGGCATAATCGGAAGAACCCGGGTAATCGTACAGCATTGATTTAAATTGATGGCAAATAAATAAAATATCTTTGATCTAGCTGTAATTCAAAGGGGCTGCAATTTGTAGCCCCTTTGATTTTGTTGTAGGAGATCTTTTCTACCTTTGTTCCCTAGTCATCAAAAAGGCGAAAGAATCGAATCCCACATCAGCGGCTATTTCGTAGGACAGGGTCAGATCTTTAACCCGTTCTCTTTTTACGTTAATTCCAATGTGTGGATCTGAGCCAAGTGTATGCCTCCGTTACCGAAGAGGGTGCCAGAACAGCACAGTTGAATCAGACCTTTCTGTCGATAAGCCGGAACGAAAAGACATGGAAAATGAATGCGTTCGGGTGAACTGCCATTTAAACCTAGACATAGTTTAGCGAACCATCCCGAATACCTACTTATTCTCCTGCGGTTCTTTTTTCAACTTCCTCCCCCGAAGCAACCCATACAACAGCATGCTTGATGAATAAATCCCAAAAATAAGTTGAATGCCTTTTATGGGATAAATCTCAAATAGATCCAAGCCTGCCGCCACCATTAGAATCAGCCCTATGAGAATAACTAGGTGCCTCATGTGCATGCTTTAAATCCTTTTCTGATCCGACAAGTATACTGCCACACCGGTGAAAAAAAATTTCAGTCACCGATATTTTTTTAAATCTCTGTGGATAGATCTGATGCGTATTCGAAGAAAGTTGGCGTAGGTTCAATCGAAAATAATTATAGAGCAGACGTGTGGAGAAATAGGGATTAGAGGTACTTTGTCAAGTATATCGTGCAAAATACTTGAAAAAATGGTTTGGTTTACAAAAAGGGATTAGCCACTGGAAGGAATTCGAGGTCATTCGTTCCCTATGGCTGGCAATAATGGTCAACGCCTGCGGCTGATATACGTAAGAATTATACCTGTTCAGAGAAATCCTACTAGGTAGTCTGCCATTAGGCGATATTACTCATTTTCAATTCTTTCCCAAATTTTGAAAACGATCTCATTTTCGACCTTATCTTGCCAATTTAGTTCCGATGGATCCCACTTGAATTTTATTCCAACTATGTCTTCTGGGATTCCGTTAAAAACCGTGTCATCTAAAAATACGGGAATAACCTCCGCATTTGGAATTCTTTTTTTAAAACAATCTCGCTCAAAAGTAGGCCAAATTTTGTCTCTATGATTTTGATCTAATAAGCATATAACAAGATTTGAATCTTCGATAAAAATTCGTTCAAACTCTTTGCTCCAAGCTTTTCCAAGATAGTTTGCTTCATAGTGTTCATCTAGAAATACAGATACATCGATAGAATCTAATTGTTCTGCAATGTATTTAGCGAGTTGTCTGTTTTCTCCCGCAAAGGAAATTGCGATCTCAAATTCTCTTGGTTTAACATTGTCTCTGAAACCACAATCTCTACGAATTTCCTCCCAATCGACATTACACATATAATAGAATAATGCAGGATCTTCGATTGCAAATGATTTATTTTTTTGATTGTAGAAAAAATATTGACCACATAGAGGTTTAGATTCTAATAGCGTACTTAAACGTCTCTCTTTTATACCATTTATGCTAGCTCGCATATCATTATGTGCATTCGCAAGTTCATTTAAGTCAACTATAGAACTGTCTTGATTAGAAATTAACCTTAAGAGCTTGAAATATGGGTCGTTACTTGGTCTGAATCGCCGGCCTCTACAAAAATCCTTTACAGGATCTTTATAAGCGTGAGACAGTTTGGAAACCATAGAGGTTCTCACTTGAGAATCATCGAAATTTAAGACTGCGGTATTTTCTTGATTTTCTAAAATATCATTTTTGACGCAAATAGTTTGACAAATGGCTTGAGTTAGCCAGTAATCGCCGTTGCTTTCCGGAAAAATGGAGTCAATATTTGCGAATTTAACATTTAATTTTTCCTCTCCACTTTTAATCAATTTTAAGATGGTTTTGTAATCTCCTGGAGCAATTCTATGGATACCTGTTCGTTTTGCTATGTCATGAACCATTAATATTAGAGAAGAACCAACTTGATTTATCCCAACAAGAATTAATTTTGGTAAATTTTCATCTGAAGTTTCAGCAGCAAGTTTAGCGATGTCTGCTAATTCAGTTTGTAAATCGGAAGATAAACGATGAAAATCATCAATAATGAAAAACCCTTTGGGCTTATTTTGAGCGATATTCATTATGGCTTCGATATCAACAGCTTGTCTTGCCGTCAAATATGTTATCTCAATATCAGCTGCAAGTTGCGAGATTATTTTCTTAACTGTTGTAGTTTTTCCGGTACCAGATTGGCCTTCAATAATAACAGGTTTTCCTTTCCTCCGTATGTCTAGCAATATTTCATTATAGTTCGGTGGTTTAACAAAGGTGAATTGAGGAATTCCTTCTGTGACAAACACTTCTTCTACTAGTATTTTCATGTATTCTGGTTTTTCGTTGGAATATTGTCAAGTGGTATGCTGCCTGTATCTGAGCGAAATTTATGGTAGAAATTCTTTAGATACAATGGAAACGCCTAGAATCCAAAAAGTGGCCAAAGTTCTATTGACCCCGTTTTGATTGAAGTAACTCTGTTTGCATTAGATAAATCTATACATTCAATACGACAAAGCATATTGATTTATTGTTTTTATTAAATATTTGATTATTCATAAAATTATTTTATAAATTTTTATTTTTATTGTATTTAATACAAAATTTTATATTAGTTAAAAGTTATAAATTATAATTAACCATTTTTTTATCAATATAGGATCTTCTATTGATGGGGATACTATCGGGGATTTGTAATGGATTTCTGGTTTAATTGGAGTTAACTAGTACTACTTTACGGAGTTAAAAATTTTGGCCAATAAGGCAAA
>NZ_AQHR01000105.1 GCF_000390185.1 Lunatimonas lonarensis
TTAAGAAGCAAATATAAAAATTAGTTTTTACAAAAAGCATTTTTGTTGAGTCTGGAGGTTATGCCACAAATTCCATTTATCGTGTCCAGGAACCGGGCACTAGGAGAGGGTTGGCCTGATGAGGGTATACAGAATCAAACGGGAAAAATACCTTGACACCACCCTGAAAGGAATCGGTGCTGCCTTTACGGAAGGATATCGCTGGAATAGTCTTCGTGCTTATTGCAAATGGCTCCAAGTTAGTTTAAACCTTTACAATAGGACGAAATAGAAGATGACATTACAAACTTCACCAAGACTGGCATGTAAAGATATGGTTGAGAATAGGCAAGTATTCTTTTACTGCCTTTGCGTGGATTTTAAACAGATCTGAGAGATTTCCGACCTTCCAGCTAATTCAAGCAAAATAAGATTTGGTTCTGAACGCTTCTAAAACTACAGGAATTTGCCTAACAGACACCTTATGCTTTGACTGATCAGCCAAAGTTATTACCCTAGATTTTTTATTAAACTTGAGGATTTTTTCAAAGTGAATAATTTCAGAGCGATTTATTTGAATAAACTCTGAAGGCAGCGACTTTTTAAAACATTTTAACGATCGACATAAGGAATATTTCTCACCTCCTTCAAGCCAGCAGGTCAACACATAGCCCGTAACTTTTACAAAAATTAAGTCATTAAAAAAGAACCTCCTGTAAACATTGCCCTGAGTTAAGACGATATGACTTTCAGCTTTCATATACCAAAATTTTATTTCCAAATAATAATTTTAATAATAAATGAAAAATAAATAAAAAATAAATAAAAAATAAAATTATTTCTTTGTTGTTAAATAGATCCCGTTAGAATATCATGTTTTTTGGGTTTACTCCGGATACCTCTGAAGGCAAAAAGGAGGACTATCGAGTGGATTTAAGGAAAGACTTGGATTAAGCTTTTACGGAAGATGTATTTTTGAACCAAAAAATATGGAAGGCGAGGATTGTTCGCTATAGAACAACCCTTTACGTAGAACAGCAGTTTTGCCATGCAAGGCTTTATTAAGTGAGATGGATCAGCTCAGAAAGAATATCTAGTCTGTTAAAAAATGAGAGATTCATTATTTTTCGGATCAGACGACACACTTCTACCCAAAACAGACAAATCTCATTCAAAAGCATAAGTTCTCATTATTGAATTAACGTACATAAGGCGAAGGACTTCTTATCTCCTTTAAAAATCCTGTAACGCCTGTCCAAAGCCTTGCAAAACGTTTTCATAATGGTGCAATCGTCTTCCCGATCCATGTCGTCAAAGATGATGGGACAAGTTATTTGGGTAAAAAGACCCACATGGTCCAAGATTCCCGTTCGTAAGTCCCCTGGTGGACCATCTACTAAAATCAGATCGTATTCGGTAGTTTCCAATGCCTCTTTTACCACACTACCTCGGTACCAACCATTTTCTATGGGAGCAACTACGCAATTGTGATTCGATGCTCTCTTCATCGAATAGTAAGGGTCATGCTCTATACTGGTCACACTGAAGTGCTTCAAAAATGCGAATGTTCCATTTCCGGAGCCAAATTCCAATAAAATCTTAGCTGTTGGAAATGTTTTCATTATATAATTCAGCATTTCTTTTTCTATCGACCAGCCTCCCAAGGCGTTTTTCTGTAGGGCTGCACTGGCAAGTTTTTGGCAATAAATGTAAAAATATTCTTGGTGGTACCGCTTTGTGTTCTCGTTATGCTCCAGTAATTTATTGAGCCAATTTTCCGCCAATTTCAGCTCCGTATCATCCAAATAGATCCCGAGCAGCAGCTTCAATTGTATTTCTTTTTCAACCTCCGAATATTCAAGATTCCAGTCATTTAGTTGTTTAATTCTAGTCCGATTACCTTGCTGAATTAGGTGTCCCCTTTTTGATGACGAAATTTGGGTGGGATGAATCCTGTATTTGACCAAAGCTGATTCTAAATTTGCTACATGATTGGACTGAATGATACGTTGTACAAAATCATAATCTCCACAGTACCGAAAGCTTTCGTCATATCGGTATCCTTTTTTTAAAAGATTCCGTCTGAACATTAACGTGGGCTGGGCTAGACAGTTGTCCCTTAAAAAGGCGATCTTGATTTCATCATATTCCAAAGGTTCATTTGTTACACCAATGCTTTTACCCCCCTGGTCAATGATCTCCATTCTGCTGCCGATTGCAGCCACACTAGGATTTGCCTCCAAATAGTCATATTGCGTCTGTAACCGATTGGGGTGGGAAACATCATCCGCATCTGCCATGGCAATATATTTTCCTTGAACTATATCAAGCCCCTTGTTTCTAGCCACGTAATTACCCCGGTTTACATCAAAGGATAAGTAACGGATTCTACTATCTGTAAATTTCTGAACCAACATTTCGGTACCGTCGGTGGACCCGTCATTTATAATAATCAATTCAAGATTTAGAAGACTTTGGTTTAGAATGCTATTTATGGCCTCAACGATAAACGCTTCAGCATTAAAACAGGGCATAATAACAGAAACATGAAAACCAGACATCATAATTACAAATAGTTGATCGTTGATTGCTTTTTTGGCTCTTCTCTTTCAGGCGGACTGTGTTGATGAAGTACTGAATGCAGCATAGGTTGCGACTATCCCACCAAACCTACCCCGTACGTTTGGTGCATATAAGTGAATTCCCGCACAGGTAATTCATTGATGACGGAAGAAGCAAATATATAACTCACTAAAAGGGAAACAAAAACTGCTAACTTTCAAATCAAACAAGTTTACATCGTCCTCTAGGAAAGAAATAGAAAAAGTCTAAACGTCTTTTAATTATTAAATTACTTTGTTTCATTAAACGGTACATATCCTTCAATTACAAGATGATCCGGACTACTTCTACTATTTGAATATACCATTATTTCTTTTATAAAATATCCCTTGTTTTCAATATTATAGCTTACTCTGAAGCTATCAACTGATGTCGGTGGTAAAAGCCCAGTATTCCAAGACGGGATGGTACATCCGCAGCTAGTTTCTATTTTGTGGATCTTTAGATCATTATTTCCTGTATTTTTAAAGACGAAATGTACCTCAGCATCTGATTGACTATATACCGTATCCATGTCATACTTCGTTTTGTCAAAGCTAAGCATGGCATACGTTCTACCCTTGTACCAGGTTGTAGCGGAAAAACCGATATATCCCATCAGTAAGCTAAAACCGGTCAGAAATATAACAAACCTTACTTTTTCCATTGTTTCATCAGATCTTTTAGATTATAGCGCAACACCTTTTCATTTTCCATATCTGTAGCATACAAGAAACCTTCCTCCTCATCCACAGAGATGCCAAATATATTATCAGTTGTCTTCATTAAACAAACAGGGTTCCCTTCCCAATCAAATACTTTAATGATTTTTCCCACAACTGACCCATCGACCTGATTTATTTTGTTTTTGGCATCTATGGCAAAGATAAAACGTTCAGTTAGACTTATGTTGTTATAGCCTTCTACCTTATCCGATATAAAATCCGATTCGATATCAATCTCTTTAGCATCGTAATAATCGTCCCTCCAATTATTTCCATCTACTATGGATCTGACCAAATCTAAGTCCTCATCAAAAATATCAATCCTGTCAAAAATATATGTGGCCTGTACAAATAGGTTTTTCGAGGGGTGTTTGGATAGCGTAGCAGTATAGATGTTGTTGATCATATCTGCTGATAACCTTTCCACATTTTTAATTTTTGGAAACAACTCTGACTTCTTTACCTTATTGGACTTTGGGTCAAGTAATTTAATCCTTACATATCCCTGTTCGTAAATCCAGCACTTTGATATTAATTTTTCATCGTTAACATATATCATATCAAGGAAAGGGAATGTCTTCCCATTTATATCAATGGTTTGCTCTATGACCGGATAGGGGGATAAGTTTTTAAGTGTTTTAGTTATATTAACCTTTGAAACGAACCCTCTATGGTATTCAGATATCCAAATACTTATTCCGGACGTAGCTATTTCGAATTGACCCGTAAAATATATCATCCTCCACTCCTCCGGTCCTTCCCCCCTTACGCCAAAGGATCCTTGATATTCCAAAGTGTTTTTGTGATACACGTTAAAAAAATATTTTCCACTTTGAGTCATTAACAATAGAAGTGTATCCATTACGTAAACTTGACGGTTTATATTATAGTCATTTTGGATAATGGATTCTCCTAGTATTTTTTCTACTGGTCCAAAATCTTTAAAAGATACCTTTTTTGCAGTCCTCTCCTCCTCGTTGTAGCTTACGCAAGCGCACAGTAGCAAAAAAAGCACTATGTACAAGTCCGCAACTTTTTTCATTTATTAGCAATTAATTTTTTATTTTCCACATACCCCGCCCAAATTATCAGTAGAATTTTCCTAATGTATTCATTTAAGTGTGTGATTGATACATAATGGTCAACTTCATCTAATTCTTTTATCAAATAATACACCCCCTATCTTGTAGGTAGATAAGGGGTGTTAGCTATTTAAGTCATGAGCCGCATCGGGACTTACTGTTGCCTGTCCCATTCTTTTCAACGCACACACTATTAGAGCAAAAATCCGTCAAACCACCTGTACTCGTGTTAATATTTTTGTAGCACTTAGATACTCCCCCCGTAGCCCGTGCCTCGTTTTGAAGGGTACTAAACAAGCCCATTCCCATCGCCGCCACACTTACGGCCATCACTACTTTTGGTAATTTTCTTCTCTTCTCCATTTTTTTAAGTTTATTGTTGAACATGAATACTGCGACTAAATTACCAAAAAAGTGCTCCGTCGAAAAACAAAGACTCTCTTATTTCGGTCAGCGTAGCCAACTATCTCTTAAAGGTTTACGCTTTGTTTATTGACTGTATTGAATTCTCTTTTGAAAGTTAAGTCAGATGTCATTTCATTCCGTTTCGTAGCAGGGCGTGCTTTTAAATTTGCTTTTTAATCTGTATTCAAATTAAGAATAAAAAAAAACACGCAGCCGTAGCGGCGGAGTACGTGGTGGGCGTGGCATGAAACAAAATTCTCTCAGCACCGACTTTTCAATAAATTTGTCAAATTGCAGCTATGAACGATTCAATATAATTTAACAAAATTTCCCTTCCCTAAAATCTGAAAAAGGAGATCCAGGATCTGGTGGTTTTCTCCTAATACAACATACCAAATAACCATAGAGGTACTCTCCGATTATTGCCCCCTTCTATATCAAGTGCCAGGTAAGCGTTGGGGACTCCTTGGAGCTGATCGGTGGTCTTGGAAGCGCCGCCTACCTCAAATACATACGCACCATCGACCATAAAGTCACCAAACTTCGGAGCCGTCACCGAATGGACAGCACTCAGTTGATTGAGGAAAAAGGTTTCACGGACACTGCC
>NZ_AQHR01000106.1 GCF_000390185.1 Lunatimonas lonarensis
TATAATACTCCCCATTTGTTGGACCAAAAGTTACAGGTACTAAGTTAATATATTTATTTGTTAATAAGTCTTTAGTTGTCCTGTTATTCAAGGGTACCCTTGAATAACAGGACAACTAAAATATTGGTTATGCCGCTTTCCGGATTTTCCCGTATCTCTCCCCGGGCGTTTCCCGGGTGGTGTGGTGTATCTTGGTGTCATAGTAATCCATGTACCATTTCACCCCTTTCCACAGCTCAAAGCCATCCTCGCTTGGGTTCAGGTAAACGTAGTCATATTTGATGGAACGCCAGAACCGCTCGATGTATATGTTGTCCAACGCCCTTCCTTTGCCGTCCATGGAGACCCTGACCCCGAGACCTTCAAGGTAATTGATCCAGAGACCAGAGGTGTACTGGCTCCCCTGGTCGGAATTGACTATCTCAGGCTTGCCGTGGGCTGTTATCGCCTCTTCGAGCACCTCCCTGCACCATTTTCCATCCTGGCTATTGGAGATGCCCCAAGAGAGAATCTTCCTGCTGTACACATCCATGACTGCCGTAAGGTACATGAAACCTTTCCGCATGGGAATGTAGGTGATGTCGGTCACCCATACCTGGTTGGGACGTTCTATCTCCAGGTTTCTGAGCAGATAGGGCCTGATATATTCCCTCAGTCCCGATCTGGTGAGGTTCTTCCTCCGGTAAAGGGTCTCCCTGCCCATCAGCCTGAAGAGCCTCCGGATGCGTTTGGGACCGACAGCAAAGCCCAGTCCCGTCAACAGGTAAACCATGGATACAACCCCTTCTGTGGGGTGGTCGGTAAGGTGTCTGTCCATTATGCCCATCAGCTCCAGGTTGAGCTCGCCTTCCCCCTTCGGTTTGTAGTAAAGACTGCTACGGGGGACTTCCAGTATTTTGCACTGACGTCTAACAGACAGCGACCTGTAATCGGGCGAAACCAGGCCACTCCGTGCTTTCATATCCCCAGTTTCTTGCAACTTTTTTTTAAAAAGTCATTCTCCACCTTCAGCTTACCTATCTCCGCATAGAGCCCATCCATCACCGGATCATCATCCGTTTTCCTGGACTGCCCTTTGTCAAATACCGAGGACATGTTCTCCAAAAATTCCCCTTTCCACTTGGAAATGACCACAGGGCTGACATCGAATTTAGTGGACAGTTCGGCCAACGTATACTGCCCCTTGACCGCTTCAAGTGCCACTTTGGCCTTGAATTCAGATGAAAATTTACGTCTTGTTTGCTTGCTCATAAGGTTAAATTTAAACGTTTTTTTTAACTTAACCTCTGGTACCATTTTAGGGGAGTATTATA
>NZ_AQHR01000107.1 GCF_000390185.1 Lunatimonas lonarensis
TTTGCCTTATTGGCCAAAATTTTTAACTCCGTAAAGTAGTACTAATTTTCAAAACCTCCCCCAACTTCCTCGTCACCCACCCCTCTTTAGGCTTCAACAACTCCTGCATCACCCCTTGTTTGATGGCTTTCTTTTTTTCGATCAGCTTCTCGGTTTGGGCAATCAGGGCATCCATATCCGATAAGGCGGAGGCGATGGCGGTTTGTTCGGGGAAAGGGGGGACAGGTATTAAAACAGTTTTAAGCTGAGGTTTTGAGACTCCAAAAACCTTCATTCCAACTGCTAGTCTATTAAACTGATTTTTTATTAAACTTGAATTAAGAATTGCACCTCTAAAATTATTTGCAAGTCTTAAATTGGTGTCTCTTAGCAAGTAAGTATGAAGACCAGCAATAAACCTTTTATCATTTACACCAAACACCTCTATGGACTTATTGACTCCCTCCATATCTTCTGAGGCATCTACCATTACAACATCTCCATCTTTTATTTCTGCATACTTGGCTTGCTCTGGCTTTATAAAAAATTTTATTCCTTTTTGCAGATTGTAACTTGTCTTTGTAATTGCGTGAATCAACCCATAATGAATACAGCCAATCTCTCCTTCTAAAGTCATTTCAGCTTTTGAATAATTTGAAGTAGAATAGAAATCAAAAATCTTATCAATAGATAAAACCTCCCACTCCTCAGGAATCAGCCCTACTTCTGTCTGCTTGTAGCCTTGTATGTTCTTTGTTTCCATATCAATGATTTAGTTTGTCTTTACTGAAAATCACAATTTGTGATTTCCAATTTTCAACTTCTTTCTCAATCATTCAGTAAATTGAGTTTGATGGTTTCCAAAAGATCGTCCATTCTCGAAAAAGCGAAACATTTATGTCCAAGGTCTTTCAGGGATGCTCCGATATGATACAGTTCCTGATCATCCAGGATCAGAAAGCGATCATGGCTGCCCTTATTTTCTATCAAGGTGATGGGGTCGTATTGTTTGTTGTGCTTCTCCAAGTCCTTTTGCAAGACTGGCTTGATGCGTGTGTATATGATACAGCTGACACCCTTCTTCCGCTTGCTAAGCAATAGCAGGGTTGTTTCATCTACATAGTTATCCAAAAGGAGAATGGATTTCTTGGCCTTTTTGACCAAATCTGAGGCAAAAACATGGGCATCAAACAACTGTCCTTCAAAGAAAATGCCCTGTGTAGGTTTGCTGTCTTTTTCCAAAGCTTGGAAAATCTGTTCCAGTTTACTGTCTGTTTGCAGCTGCCTCAACTCCACTCCTTCCAGTCGTTGGATCACCCCATGCAGATTACCCAAGGTCTTGCGCATGGCGACAAACGCCTGCATGATTTGGATACTGACTTTGACAGCGATCTCACTGCGCAGCACGGCAGAAAGCATGGCCACTCCTTGTTCGGTGAAGGCATAGGGCAAATATTTTATGTTATGACCTCGTTTAGTCTTCAAGGTCACAATTTGTGACCTTGAACTTGAAACCATTGAACTTAATTTAACCTCCCAAGCCTCTTCATTCGTCAGTTGAAATCTGAATGACTCGGGAAATCTATCAATGTTTCTCTTTACAGCTTGATTTAAAACTTTGGTTTCCACTTGATACATTTCAGCCAAATCAGCGTCCAGCATGACTTGAACACCCCTGATAGTGAATATTTTATTCTCAATATTTTCTTTTACCAGCTCCATAAAAGTCTTCTATAACTGATTACTACATACCAAATAAGAAACCGCCATTTTACTCCCAAACAGGTCACAAATTGTGACCTCAAGATAACTATTCCAAAGTTCTGAACTTTGGAATAGTTAAGGGTTTTAAGGTGCCAAATTGGAACCTTAAGGTTTTAAGGTCGCATTTTGCGACCTCAAGGCTCATACTCAAAAATCACCATAAAATTAAAATTACAGTTCAGAATCATCTTGTTGTTTATTTTCAATTAGATTTTTCCTTAATTCTAACTCTTTGTGGATTTTTTGTATCAGAAGCTCTTTGGATGGCAACTCGGTAAGGTACTCTGCCACCTTGATGCCTGATTTTTCCAGTTGCAATAATTCTATTTTTTCATGTCCACCTTCTGCACATAAAATCAAACCTAAAGGGCTGTTTTCTCCCTCTTGCATTTCATACTTCTCAAGCCACCTTAAATACAATTCCATCTGCGCTTTGTGGGCGACTTTAAACCTCCCTAACTTTAACTCGATGGCGATTAGACGCTTGAGCTTCCTGTGATAGAACAACAAATCCAAGTAATAATCTTCATTATCGATGATCATTCTCTTTTGGCGCTCCACAAAACTGAATCCTCCACCAAGCTCCAAAAGAAACTGTTCAAGAAACATTAGAAGATTGTCTTCCAAACTTTTTTCACTGTAAGTACCCTTTAGCCCTGTGAAGTCGAGAAAATATGGACTTTTAAATACCAGATCCGGGGAAAATTGCTTCCCTGACCTCATATTGAGTAATTCATTTTTTATCAAATCTTGGGGTTTTGAACTGATAGCGGTCCGCTCGAACAACATTCCGTCAATTTTTGACCGGAGCATTTTGGTACTCCATCTATCTTGAATGGCCATTTGCACATAAAACTCCCTTTGCAAAGCATCATTAACACTCAAGAGCTCAATAAAGTGAGACCAACTTAAATATGTCGCCGCCTCCGACACAAAGGAGTATTCTTTGAAAAGATCAGCGAATTGCATCATTCTTCTGATATTACGCTCCTGAAATCCACGGCTTCCAAACTGTTCTTGCAATTTTGTCGCCAGCTCCGACACAATTCCTCTACCGTAAGAAGCCCGCTGCCCTTCAAGCAGATTGGAGTTAATACGCTCTCCTATCTGCCAATATAGAAGCGTTAATGTCTTATTAGAAGTTATGGCTACATAATTCCTTGCATCCTCGACTAATTTGCAAATGTCAAGGTAAAGCTTTTTTTGACTGCTTTCTATGTCCATACAAACCCCATTTTCTTTAAATGCTCTTGTACCCTTGCTTCCAACACTTCCAATTCTTTATCGATTTGCGGTAGTGGAGTTTCATAGCGCTCCATCAGTTCTTTGATACGTCCCGTCAAGCACTGGGAGATACGTTCCATCTCCCCCTCAATGGCCGTAGTCATGGCTGCCATCCACTTGGCCTCCACCACAATCCTTTTGACATCATCCGTATTTAAACGCTGGTATTGGGCAAGGGCTTTTTTGTCCAGCTCTTCAGCGGCCTTTTTGATCCGTGCATTCAGCCTGCTTTGTTGCTCTGTCCATTCCAGGTATTGGTCAAGAATGGCTGTCTCTCCATACAGTGCTTGGGGTTCAGCAGCCATGTTTGTAGCTACAGGAACCTCCTTGGAAAGTTCTTTCAAGCGCTTGCTGACCGATGCTTTGTTTACCTTGTCAAAATCTGCAAAAATACCATCTTCTCCACTGTGTTCTTCTTCCAGTTCTAACAGTTGTGCTGCAATGGATTCCTTCTCTGCTTCCATGGCCTCCAAGGCTTCCTTTTCAGTCTGAAAATACTCTGCAATCATCAGCGATGGAGGAATCAGATCACAGGTCCAGCCTTTGTCTGTTTCCTTACCTGTCTTCTTGTTTTTCTCGATGATCCGGTAAGGTTTGGCAATCCAACCATCTTCTGCAATCAGGTACAGATCATCCTGCATGGTTTCGCTGAAATAGTCCATCAGGCTTTGGTACACATCGTATTTGCTGATCAAGGGCTTGCCATGATAGGCCTGCAACAGATCCTCAGAAATCTGGAAAATCACCTGCTTGGGATTGAACCCCTTTTCCAGATCCTTCAGCAGACGGACGGCATCAGTTGCCCAGGCTTCAAACACTTCATACATGCGCTGTGAAAATCCCTTGAAATCAGGATGCTCAAAAATCACCTGTTTGATATGTTCTTTCACAACTTTAGACTCATAATATCCTGCTCGGTCTCCCGCCTCAAACAAGGCATCTTTCAGACTAGGATAAGCCTCCCAGTAAGCTTCAAGCGCCTCCACATCCCCGGCAGGAATACCACCCAACAAATGTGCTTCTATGTCCTGTATGTCCTCTGCTTCTTGGCTGTCAATGTATCGTGGAATATTCAGGTTGTAATCGTTTTTTGGATCTGAAATCTCTTCTAGGCTGACAAACCTGCTGTACTTGGGCACTTCCAGTTGCTTGTTGAACACATCCACAATCTTATGGATATCCTGTGAACGCAGCCTGTTCTTGTTGCCATCTTTCATGTAGCCCTTGCTGGCATCGATCATAAAGATTCCTTTGCGATCCTCTGCATCTTCCTTATCAATCACAATGATGCAAGCGGGAATACCTGTGCCATAAAACAGGTTGGCAGGCAAACCGATGATGCCTTTGATCAGGCCTTTTTTGATGATGTTCTTACGGATTTCAGCTTCTGCATTGCCCCGGAACAAGACCCCATGCGGAAGAATAACTGCTCCCTTGCCAGTGCTTTTCAGCGAAGCAATGATGTGTAGCAAAAAGGCATAATCCCCGTTCTTTTCCGGAGGAATTCCAAATCCAGTAAACCTTCCATATTCATCTTCTTGAGGATTGAATCCCTGTATCCAGTTTTTGACAGAAAAGGGTGGATTGGCCACGGCGTAATCGAAGGTCATCAAAAAGCCCTGATTGTTCAGAAACAAAGGATTGGACAAGGTACTTTGTCCTTTCTTGATTTCTGCTGTGGGATTGTTGTGGAGGATCATGTTCATCTTGGCCAAGGCGGCTGTTGCCACATCTTTCTCCTGACCAAAAAGCGAAGCAGGACCTTCACATTCATCTGCCACCTTCAAAAGCAGCGATCCCGATCCCGATGTCGGGTCATAGAAGGATTGGCTGCGTTGGGTATCTTTGTTAATGCCTATGACCATCGCCATCACCCTACTGACCTCGGAAGGTGTGTAAAATTGTCCTTTTGCTTTTCCAGATTCCGTGGCAAAGTGCCGCATCAGGTATTCGTAAGCATCACCTAGGATATCATCCCCTCCTGCTTTGTTTTTGCTGAAATTCAACGCCTTGTTTTCAAAGATGGCAATCAGGTCACTCAGCCTATCCACCATTTCCTTGCCCTTCCCCAGTTTTTCTTCATCATTGAAGGAAACCACATCAATGACATTTTGCAGGTCATTGGCTTTGGCAATTTGACCGATGGCGATATCGATTCTCTCCCCTATATCTTTGTTTCCTTTCAGCTCTGCCAACTCCTTGAAAGAGCAGCCTTTCGGCACTTCAATCAGCGCATTAGGATCCGCTTCCGCCTTATCGCTGACATACTTCAGAAAAAGCAAAATCAGTACATAATCCTTGTACTGGGAAGCATCCATTCCTCCCCTAAGAGCATCAGCCCCAGCCCAAAGGCTGCTGTATAATTCAGATTTTTTAATGGCCATAAAATATTCCTACCGGGACCAGGTCCCGAAAAATTGAGGTTTGATTGATGATACAGAATTGGGAAGATAATAGGAAGAGGAAGGAATTGCAAAAAGAAAAAAACTGCCCACTTACCTCCAATTGGCCCTTTTGTACTTCAGGTTGCGCTAGTAAACCTGACTGCCAAAAACGCAAAAAGCCCCTCCGCTATGCGGAAAGGCTTTTCTCTTGCAGAGGAGGAGGGATTGACTACGTCGATCCCGTTTTGGGGGAGTTGCAAAACAAAAGCCTACTCACTCCGTTCGTTAGGCCCTTTTTGCTTTTTACGAAGCTCAAGCGAGCTTGGCTTCATAAACGCAAAAAGCCCTTCCGCTATGCGGAAAGGCTTTTCTTTTGCAGAGGAGGAGGGATTCGAACCCCCGGAACCTCTCGGTTCAACGGTTTTCAAGACCGCCGCGATCGACCACTCTGCCACTCCTCTAGTTCTGTCGAACATCCCAAAGACCATTTCTATCCTTTTGGGATTGCAAAGGTAATCCCATTCTTTGATTTTTCAAATGACGGCACCTGTAATTTTTTTTTAGCCCCAACGGCTTTTTTTCCAACACATCCCAGCGCATTGATTTTCAGGAACAATGCACCAGCGGGCCCTACTGGGAAAGAAAAAAGTCAGCTTTTTAATACACCACCCAAATCCAACTACATAAACCAGCTCGTACATGCCCCAAACCAAACAAACTTCTATCATGATTACTTTCCACTTTTCAAAAAGCATGCTGCCGCTTGCCCTTGCGGTAGGCATAGGCCTCTCATCCTGCAACGATGATATGATGCCACCTGTAGAAAACCCCGATGAACTTATGGGAACTGCGCCAGAGGTGATGTTCACGGCACTTACCAATGACAACCGACTGGTCAATTACCAGGCCCGAAACCTGAACGACCCCATGGATATCCGTAGCATTAGCGGACTGCCCAGTGGCGAGATGATCATCAGCATCGACTACCGACCCGCCACGGGTCAGCTCTATGCACTTGGTAGCAGTAGCCGCCTCTACCTGATCAACGAAAATAATGGCATGGCTACCCCACTCGGTGAAGGTGCCTTTTCCCCGGCTATCATGGGCGAAAATGCCTCCATCGACTTTAACCCCACCGTGGACCGGATCAGACTGGTAACCGCCTCCGGCCAAAATCTACGCCTGCATCCCGAAACCGGTCAGGTGATAGCAACGGACGGGATGATCAGGGGCGGGGACAATCCCCAGATCGGTGCCATCGCCTATACCAACAGCATGGCAGGCGCATCCTCGACCCTCCTGTACGACATTGATTTCAGAGCCAACACCCTCTATATCCAAAACCCGCCCAACGAAGGCGGCCTGGAAGAGGTGGGCCCGCTGGGCATGGACCTGATGGGTATGGGTAACTTTGACATTACACCCGACAACAACGCCGCCCTGGCAGTAACCCTGCACGAGGGAGAATCCAGACTGTATAGTATCGCCCTCTCCTCTGGGCAAACGCAATGGGTGGGCAGATTCACGCTTCCCATCCTCGGGATCGCCTTCAAAACCAATCCGATAGCCTACGCCAGCAGCAAAGACAACAAACTGTACCGATTTAACCCTAATGCGCCCACTATGAACCCCGTAGACCTTACGGGCCTGATGGAGGGTGAGTGGATAGCTGGCCTGGACTTCCGTCCCGCTAACGGAGCTCTCTTTGCCATCACGAACAAAAGTCGGTTGCTTGTAGTCAATACGGCCAATGGAACCGTTATGGAGGTTGGAGATGGCCTTTCGCCGACCGTAGAAGGATATTACCTCGGCTTCGACTTTAACCCACTGGTAGACCGGATACGACTTATCAGCGGTTCTGGGCAGAACCTGCGACTGCACCCCGTTCTGGGTACCGTGGTTGCCACTGACGGCAATCTAAATCCCGGATCCCCCATGGCCACTGCGGCAGCATATACCAACAATTTTCCGGGAACAGCCTCGACCCTCTTGTACGTAATCGACTCAGAGAGCAACATGCTATACACCCAAGATCCACCAAACGATGGCGTACTGCAGCCGGTGGGTCAGCTGGGGATAGATATAGAAGCGGATAATGGATTCGACATTGGCGGAAGCTCCAACATGGCTTTTGCCCTGCTAAAAGTAAACAACAGCACCGGCGTATACGGTATTGACCTTTCTACCGGAAACGCAACCAAAATTGCCGACTTCGCCATTGAAGCTACTGCCATGGCAGTCGGGCTGGGTTTCTGATCGCTGACAGCACATAAGCATCCACCTCGGCAGCTGACTGTAGGTGGGTGTCTTTTTTTCCCAGGATCCAGCTATTACCCCGCTGCTTGCTCGGATGACACAAGGTGATAGGTCTGCAACCCGATCTCCAACTCCTCGTTGGTGGGGACTACCAGAATTTTCACGGAGGAGGCATCGGCCTGGATTTCCCGGATTCCCTGCCCTGCGGCATGGTTCTTTTCGTTGTCCAACCGGATCCCGAGGAAGTCCATCGATGTACAAACGGCCTCCCGCATATCGGGGTCGTTTTCCCCAACACCTGCGGTAAATATCAGCGCATCCAGGCCATTGAGCACTGCGGCATAGGAGCCGATGTATTTCTTGATCCGGTATGCATACAGCTCATAGGCAAGCTTGGCTTCCTCGTTACCCTCAGCAATGGCGTTCTTTACATCACGCATATCGCTGTACCCGCACAGCCCCAGAAGGCCACTTTTTTTATTGAACAGGTCGTTTACCTCTTTAACGGAAAACCCCTTTTCCCGTATCAGGTGAAAAATCACCGAAGGATCTATGTCGCCGCATCGGGTGCCCATGACCAACCCTCCCATGGGACCCAGTCCCATGCTGTGGTCTACGGATTTCCCGTCCTGAACAGCGGTGATGCTACAACCGTTTCCGAGGTGAATGCTGATAAGTTTCGATTTGGGCCTGCCCAAATACGAGATGGCCCGCTGTGTCACATATTGATGGGAGGTTCCGTGAAAACCGTAGGCACGAATGCCCTGTTGGGGATAAAGCTCCCTTGGGACAGCATACCGGTAAGCCCTTGCAGGCATGGTCTGATGATAGGCGGTATCAAACACAGCTACTTGCCTGGCATTGGGAAAAAGATCTTGGGCCACCTCGATGCCGAGCAGGTTGGGCGGGTTATGGAGAGGTGCCAAGGAAATAAGCTCCTCGATAGACGCCCGAACGGCCGCGGTAACCAGTGTGGTGGAAGAAAACTCCTCTCCGCCGTGAACCACCCGATGGCCGATCGCCGCTACCTCGTCCAATCGATCCAATACCCCTGCTTCGGAATCGGTCAGCAGGTCGGTGACCTTCAGCAGGGCCGCTTTGTGGTCGGGAATGGGTACATCCACCCGAAACACCAGTTGCTGCCCATCCCGCTGCACATTATGTGTGAGCACCGAATTCTGCAGGCCGATCCGATCCACCAGCCCCACGCACAGGGGCGTCTCGGACGGCATGTCAAAAAGCTGGTATTTGAGGGACGAACTTCCCGAATTTATCACAAGTATCTTCATAGTGGTAGTGGTTTGCAGGGTCAGGCCTTATTCCTGCGCCTGTATGGCAGTGATGACAACGGTATTGAACACGTCGTCTACGGTACATCCTCTGCTGAGGTCATTGACCGGCTTATTTAGCCCCTGCAAAATGGGGCCAATGGCCATGGCACCGGATTCCCGCTGTACTGCCTTATAGGTATTGTTACCGGTGTTCAGGTCGGGAAAAATCAGAACCGACGCATTGCCCGCCACTTCAGAATCCGGCATTTTTTGCCGGCCTGTAGCGGGGTCTACGGCCGCGTCGTACTGTATGGGGCCTTCGATTTTGATCTCCGGATGCTTTTCTTTCACGAGTGCGGTGGCCCGGCGAACCGTCTCCACGTCATCTCCAGTGCCAGAGGCCCCCGAGGAATACGACAGCATGGCCACACGCGCCTCAATACCGAATTTCCCGCTGGTCTCCACCGAAGAGATGGCGATTTCAGCCAGTTGCTCGGCGGTAGGGTTGATGTTGATGGCACAATCACCAAAAACGGTGACCCGGTCTGGCAGGCACATAAAAAAGACGGAAGAAACCAGGGAGATCCCGGGCTTGGTCTTGATGATCTGCAGTGCCGGCCGTATGGTATGGGCGGTGGTATGGATGGCACCGGAAACCATCCCGTCGGCGTGGCCTTTATACACCATCATGGTGCCGTAATAGGCCACGTCACTCATCAGGTCACGGGCCAGGCTGATGGTCATGTTTTTTGTCTTTCTCAGTTCATAGAGCGTGTTTACGTATTCATCGAAGTAAACGGCCTCCACCGGATTGATCAGCTGGCAATTTTGCCTGTCCAGGCTTAGACCCAGCCGGTTGATCGTTGCCAGAATCTCATCCACATCTCCCAACAGGGTGACGTTGACCACGTCCTGCTTCACCAGCCGATCCGCTGCCCGAAGGATCCGCTCATCTTTACCTTCCGGCAACACGATGTGACGCTTTCGTTGCTTAGCGCGGTTTACCAGTTGGTATTGGAACATACGAGGGGTCACGCCCACCGGCTTGAAGGAGGCAATTTCCGATTCCAGCCTTTCCACATCAATGAATTTCCGGAAGGTACCGACCGCCTGATGGATTTTTTCCACGTCGTCGGGCATAATTTTGGAGTGGATACCGGCCACCTTGGTTGCCGCATAGAACGAAGGTTCCTTTACGGCGAGGATCGGAAGGGTATGCTCGGAACCTTCGATAAGCTTGAGCACCGATTCAGGCAGCTCAAACCCTCCGGTCAACACGATGCCGCCGATCTTGGGATAGTTTTTGGAGAGATTTGCCTGCAGTGTAGCCAGTACGATATCGGAGCGATCTCCAGGGGTGACGATGAGTACATTGCGTTTGATATGCTGGAGAAAGTTGGGAACCTGCATGGCCCCAAAGATAAAGTGATCGACCCGATTGTCCAGAAACCGGTCTCCAAAAAGCAGGAGGGCGTCCAAGTAGCGCTTCACCTCCTGCATGGTCGGGCTTTTAAGCTCCTGAATCTTCGGAATCACCGCTAGCATTACAGAAGGGGCAACCTGCGCCTGAAGGGCAGTGCGGACATCCGTGACGGCCCTTTCATCTACCTTGTTCACAACCAACGCGACCACTTTTACCCTCCGGTCCACAAAGTTGCGCAAGGTCACCAGGGCATTGCTGACGATTTGCGATACCGTTTTGTCCTCGCCGGACAACACTATGATCACAGGAGCGCCCAGGTTTTTGGCGATGGTAACGTTGGCATCAAATTCAAACGCTGTTCCCTCCCCTAAAAAGTCACTGCCCTCAATGACGGTGAAGTCATACTTGGTCTCCACCGCCTTTTGGCGCTCGATGATGGTATCGATGATTTCATCCTGGTGGCCCGACTCAATCAGCAGATTTGCCTCATCTTTGGTGTACGCATACGAACCGCTGTAATCGATCGGGAGCTTAAAATGCTGAATAAGGGTGTCAATATGGGGATCCCGCTTCACATCCGGATGATGATTGATAATAGGCTTAAAATAACCCACGCGCTGCGCCTTAGCCAGCAGCATGTCTACCAGACCCAGCGCGATCACGGATTTCCCACTAAAGGGCTGGGTAGTAGCAATAAAAATACGCTTGTTGTTTTCCATGGAACTTTTTCAAATGACGCGATAATTCTCACCCTCCTCCAGACAATCCCCTCCTACCTGTTCGGGACAAAGGTACCCATTTTTGACGAAACCCCCGCCCTTAACCGGCCTCGGCAAGTGAGCCTCCCTGGCTTTTTCGCCTCCTTCGGTTGGCCGCCTTGTCCAAACTGACGTTGATTTCAAAGCCTATCAGGGTGATGATGGAGGTAATCCACAACCAAAGCATCAGCGCGATCATGGTTCCGATCGACCCGTAGAGTTTGTTGTAGCTGGCAAAGTTGTTCAGGTAAAAGGTGAAGGCATAGAAGCCCAGGTTGATCAGCAGGGCGGCAATAATCGATCCGGTCGAAAAAAAACGCCACTTGTCATGCACTACCGGAGCAAACCGAAAAATGTAGGCGGTGGCAACTAGGAAAAGTAACAGGAGAACTAGGAATTTGAGCGCAGAAAGCGAATAATAATAGATGGTATTGTTCACGATTTCATACGTAGAGAGCCGATACAACATCCCACTGCCCACGATCATAACCAATACGGCCCCGCACACGCTTAGCACCAACACCATGATGATACTCACCGCGATGGCCCTCGTCTGAAAAAAGCCCCGGCTCTCTTTGGTCCGATAGACGGCGTTAAATGCGTTCATCAACGAGATGACCCCATTGGTCGCCAGGTAAAGCGCCAGAAAAAAGCCCAGGGACAACAAGCTCTGCCTGGGCTTGCTAACAATATCCATAATCGTAGCCTCGGCCTCTTGGTAAATGGATATGGGCATGATCTCCTGCATAAAGAGAAGGATGTTCTCGGTAGTCACCTCTGCAATAAAAAACTGCACGTAGGGAATCACGTTCAGCAGGAATAGGATCAACGGAAAAAGCGCAATGGTAAAATTGAATGCCATGGCACTTGCCCGCTCGATGATCTCGTCCTTTTGAAGCTGGCGCAAGAAAATTTTCCCGACGTCATAGAGATTCTGATCAGGGTTCCCAAAATGCACCGAGCGCAACTTTAGTGCCTGTTGGTGAAACTTGACGGCGATATCGTGGAGAGGCTTACGCAAGAAACACAGTTGTTATTTTAACCGAAATAGGGCCTAAGCAACTCCAACAAATTCTTAGGTGGCCTACAGGGCTTGTGATCTTCCTTTCGCAGGAAGGTAAGCAATGTCTCCCCCTGATTGATCAACTTCCCCGCTTCATTGAATACATCGTAGTGAAAACGGATGCGCATACCTGGCATTTCTTTGATGTGGGTCTTTATGGTGAGCATTTCATCGTACCTTCCCGGCCAGAGAAATCGGGAGTGGTTTTCCAGTACAGGCATCATGATACCGTCCTCTTCCATCTGACTGTACGAAAAGCCGATGTTCCGCATTGCTTCAACCCTTCCCACCTCGTAATACATGGCGTAGTTCCCATAGTACACATATCCCATTTGATCTGTTTCTGCGTAGCGGACCCTCAGCGTCGTTTCGGATGTATACATGTATGGCTTACTTAAAGATTTTGGAACGGTTGAGAGCTGCCTGGTACCGGCGGGCATTGTTCATGTGTTCACTCAGACTGGTTGCAAAGGCGTGATAGCCCGAGAAATCATCTTTGGCGCAGAAGTACAGGTAGTTGTGCGACTCGGGATTGAGCACCGCGTCCAACGCGGAGATCTCCGGCAGGTTGATAGGGCCCGGAGGGAGGCCGGTGTACTTGTAGGTATTGTAGGGACTTTCTATCTCCTTATGCACGTTGAGCACACGTTTGATTTCGAAGTCCCCCATCGCAAACACCAGGGTAGGGTCTGCCTGTAGGGGCATGTTGATGCGGAGGCGGTTGATGTAAACGCCGGCCACCCGAGGCCTCTCATCTACCTTTGCTGTCTCGGCCTGCACGATGGAGGCCAACGTAGACACCTGCTGCTGACTTAGCCCCAGTGCGGCCGCCTTGGCCCTGCGTTCCGCCGTCCAGAATTTTTCGTACTCCCGGTACATCCTATCAAACAGGCCCTCAGGGGTAACGTTCCAAAAAACCTGATAGGTATTGGGAATAAAAACGGAAAGAATGGTTTCCTTTTCGAAACCAAATCGTGCAATCGTCACGGTATCTCTTAGAAGCCGGAGGAAGTCCTCTTGATCCATCTCAAGGTTGCGGGTGATCTTCTCTGCCAAATCCACATCCAGGCGCACGTTGTTGAAGGTTACGTTTACGCCTGTCTGGTTTCCTGAACGCAGCAGCCTCACCAACTCCCTGTTGGTGAGGCGGGGCGAGATGCGGTAGTGCCCCGGAAGTACCCGTTCCTGATAGTTCATTACTTTGGCGACGAAACTAAAGGTCACCAGATCCTGTACAATGCCCTGCTCGATCAGGTCGTCCCGAACCCGGTTGAAATCCGCCCCGGTCGAAATGTAGAAACTTACCGGCGAATCGGCCTCAACCAATGTATTGGGTGAAAAAAAAGCTTGATAGAAATAAAAGGACAGGGAAGCAAATAGCACGGAAAACGCCACGATGCCCACCATGATATATTTTGTCCGCTTGTCTGAATCCATAGGTAAATCTAGTGATGTTGCTCTCCGGTCATCACTCCCTCCAAATACGAAAACACCGCTCATTGGTCTGAAAGCAACGCGCAAATATAACAGGAAAATGCAAGATTGGGGTTCATCGACAGGTAGGATGTACGTACTGACCGATCGGACCACCCTTGGACAACCATCCGGTTTGGGGCGAAAAATCCCCGATACACCCCACAAGGGCGACCCAAAAATTGTATTTTCAATGGTAAACGCGGGTGGATGCTTTTATTTGAAAAATAAAAATTCTACTTTTCGCGAAAAGTATAGTGCTTTTGCGCTACTTGCGTCCAAACCAGAGATCCCAACCACGCATGCCGGCCGAATTTATCAAACTGTATCCCGAGAATCCAGATCCCCGGAGGGTCCGAAAGATTGTCGATGCGCTCGAAGCTGGTGCAGTGATCATCTACCCCACCGACACGATTTACGGAATGGGGTGTGCCATTTTTAATCAAAAAGCCATTCAACGGGTTGCGCAGATCAAAGGGGTAAAGGCGGAAAAACATGACTTTTCCTTTATCTGTTACGACCTTAGCGACATATCCGAATACACGAGGGCGTTGGGAAACCGCGTATTTAAGCTGATGAAAAAGGCACTCCCGGGTCCATTTACCTTTATCCTGGAAGCAAACAACAAAGTACCTAAACTGCTCAACAGCAAAAAAAAGACGGTGGGTATACGCGTTCCCGATCACGCCATCCCCAGGCTATTGGTGAAAGAACTGGGCCAACCCATTCTGACCACCTCGATACGGGATGAAGACGATGTCATCGAATACAGCACCGATCCGGAACTGATTTACGAAAAATACAAAGACCAGGTCGATATCATCATCGACGGTGGATATGGCCATAATGTGGCCTCGACCGTAGTGGACTGTACCAATGATGAAATTACCATCATCCGCCAGGGCATGGGTGAAATAGACGACTATCTCTGACGAATAAACCCAGATACCCATAAAGACGACAAGGGCAACAAATTAACATGATGAGTGGTGTAATTACGGATCTGTACTACCTGCCTAATCTGGAATATTTCTGCATGGTAAAAGATTTCAGTCAAATTCATATCCAACTGGAAGACAGATACGTTAAACAAAGCTATAGAAACCGGTGTGAGATTCGCCTGGCAAACAAAGTAGAAAAATTAAGTGTCCCGGTAAAAGAAGGCACCAAAGGCAAGCCTTATGAATCCCAGGAAATCGATTATAGGCAAAAATGGGTGAATGTGCACCTACGTGGCTTTCAGAGTGCGTATGGGAAGGCTCCTTTTTTTGAGCATTTATTCCCGGACTTGGAGGCAGTGATTCATTCGCAACCCAGGTTCCTGTGGAAACTTAACTTGGATTTACTGACAATTTGTCTTAGATTTCTGAATCTATGTGGCAAGAAGGCATGGGTAAGTAAACCCAACCAAAAAGAGGGATTATTGGATCTGAGAGGGGCTTTGGACGCGAAATCGAAGGTGTTGGATGGGGAATATTACACACCGGTTCGTTACCCCCAAGTATTTGGCTTAGACTTTGTACCAAACCTTAGCATTGTCGATCTGTTGTTTTGTATGGGGCCGGATGCCAAAGCGATTTTAAACCTATCCGCAAAAAACAGGTTGAACAATACATAAATGTTTTGTGTTTTTAACACAAATTTGATAGTATTAAAGAAGGAATTGAAAAGCTGAAAATACCTACACATAAATGGAAGCAAAATTTTCAAACAGAGTCAAAGAAGTAATCTCCCTCAGCCGTGAGGAAGCGTTGCGTCTAGGTCACGATTACATAGGCACGGAACATCTTCTGTTGGGAATGATCCGTGAGGGAGAAGGTGTAGCTGTTTCCATTCTAAAAAAACTGGGAGTTAACCTGGATGAATTGAGAAACGCTGTGGAAAGGGCAGTTAAAGGCACCGCTAACCACACCGTAAAGAATCTGGCAAACATCCCACTGACCAGACAATCAGAGAAGGTACTCAAAATCACCTATTTGGAAGCAAAAATATTCAAAAGCCAACTAATCGGCACAGAACATTTGCTGTTGTCCATCCTTCGGGATGAAGATAACATCGCTACCCAAATCCTTCAAAAATTTGATGCCAACTACGATGCCGTAAAGGAGATGCTTGAGTTTCAGACAGACCAATCCCCACGTTCAGGCACCGAGGCGGACGATTCGGACGACGACGGATCCAAGTTGTTTGGGTCATCCGGCGGGTCTTCCACCACGGGCAAATCAGGAACCGCCGAAAAGTCACGTACACCTGTACTTGACAATTTTGGCAGAGACCTGACCCGCATGGCCGAAGAGGACAAGTTGGATCCGATCATAGGTAGGGAAAAAGAGATCGAGCGGGTGGCACAGATTCTTTCCAGAAGAAAGAAAAACAACCCCATTCTGATAGGAGAGCCCGGAGTAGGTAAAACTGCCATTGCGGAAGGCTTGGCACTGCGTATTATCCAAAAGAAAGTTTCCCGTGTATTGTTCAACAAGCGCGTGGTGACGTTGGATCTCGCTTCCCTGGTTGCGGGCACCAAATACCGTGGCCAATTTGAGGAGCGAATGAAAGCCGTGATGAACGAGCTGGAGAAATCTCCGAATGTGATTCTGTTTATCGACGAGCTTCATACGATCGTGGGAGCAGGTGGTGCCAGCGGCTCACTGGATGCCTCCAACATGTTCAAACCGGCACTTGCCAGGGGCGAAATCCAATGCATCGGGGCAACTACGTTGGACGAATACCGACAATACATTGAAAAAGACGGTGCACTGGCACGTCGGTTTCAGATGGTAATGGTAGATGCGACTTCTCCTGAAGAGACCGTACAAATTCTGCAAAACATCAAGGACAAGTACGAGGATCACCACAATGTGATCTACACTCCCGAAGCCATCCAAGCCTGCGTAAACCTATCCGACCGATACATATCCGACCGCTTTTTGCCGGATAAGGCCATCGATATCCTGGATGAGGCGGGTGCACGGGTACACATCAACAATATCCACGTGCCAGAAAATATCCTCAGCCTGGAAGAAGAGGTGGAGAAGATTAAGATCGAAAAAAACCGTGTTGTAAAGTCACAGAAATACGAAGAGGCAGCCCAGTTGCGTGACCGTGAAAAGAAACTGTTGGAGCAACTGGAAAACGCCAAGGCGAAATGGGAAGAAGAAAGCAAGACCAAACGCTACATCGTAGAAGAAGATAACGTAGCGGAGGTCATTGCCATGATGACCGGTATACCCGCCAAACGGATCGCCCAAAACGAAGGAGTAAAGCTGCTCAATATGGCCAACGAGCTGAAAAGTAAAGTGGTGGGACAAGACGATGCCATTGTCAAGTTGACCAAAGCCATTCAGCGTACGCGGGTAGGTCTCAAAGATCCCAAGAAACCCATCGGTTCCTTTATATTTCTAGGTCCAACGGGAGTGGGTAAGACAGAGCTCGCGAAAATGCTGGCGACCTACCTATTCGCAAAAGACGATGCCCTAATACGGATTGATATGTCGGAGTACATGGAGAAATTCAGCGTATCCCGATTGGTGGGAGCTCCTCCGGGCTACGTAGGCTACGAAGAGGGTGGACAATTGACCGAAAAAGTGCGGAGAAAACCCTATTCCGTCGTCTTGCTGGACGAAATCGAAAAAGCACATCCAGATGTATTCAACATTCTTCTCCAAGTACTGGATGACGGTATCCTAACCGACGGGCTGGGTAGAAGGGTTGACTTCCGAAACACCATTATCATCATGACCTCAAACATCGGCGTGAGGGATCTTAAGGATTTTGGTGCAGGCATAGGATTCTCTTCCAAAGCCAAAGAAGACAATATGGATGACGTGATGAAATCCACCATACAGAGTGCGTTGAAGAAAGCTTTCAGCCCAGAATTTCTCAATAGACTCGACGATGTGGTTATCTTTAACAGCCTGAGCAAGGAACATATCCATCAAATCATCGATATCAACTTGGCAAAGTTGTTCAAGCGAATCACCGATCTGGGATATGAAATCAAGCTTACCGACAGGGCGAAGGACTTCCTATCGGATAAGGGGTACGACAAACAGTACGGTGCAAGACCACTCAATCGTGCCATCCAAAAATACTTGGAGGATGCCATCGCCGAAGAGATCCTCAAAGGGGAGCTTTCCGAAGGTGATGTGATTATGGCGGACTATGCGGGTGAGGGAGACGCCTTAGCCATCAGTGTAGCACGAAAAGAAAAAGCAGATTAATCTATCTATACGGACAGGGAGCGGAACCTTTGGGTTCCGCTTTTTTGGTTTTAGGCCATCCTAAATGCACGTAACAGACAATGCCGTATTTCCAAGAAAGGGATGCCCAATACATCGAACTCCCATGAAAAATTCCAGGCAGGGCGAACCGCGGTAATCTTTTTTGCGTATCGAAATAAATCATGACGGCCAACGTTTTCTTGTTAGTCCCGTCCCACCTCGAAAAGACCGGCACATGCAGTATTACATAGAGCTAATCTGGAAGTTTTTCTTCGCTATTTCGATATTCCCCTTTTTGATTGCCGAAAAGATCCAGGAAAAGTACGATGTAAGGATAGACCCCCAGGTCATCGACACACTGTATTCCCAACCCATCACGGCCGGAAAAATCGATAATAGGGCCATCGATGAAGCAAGCGGATTGGCCGCCTCCTGGCAACATCCCAACTTACTTTATACCCACAATGATAGTGGAGGCGATCCATTTGTTTTTATGATTGACCACAAGGGCAAAGACATCGGCACGATCAAACTCAGTGGTGTCAAAAACAGAGATTGGGAGGACATCGCCATAGGGCCGGGACCAAATCCGGGCAGCTCCTATATTTATGTCGGTGAAATCGGCGACAATCAGGGGAAGTACCCTTCTATCAGCCTGTTTCGGTTTCCGGAACCAACGGAGCTATCGAAAGACATGGAAATAACACCGGACGTTATAGAGCTCAGGTACCCTGATGGCTCCAAAGACGCCGAAACCCTTATGGTTGACCCACTGAGTGGAGACATCTTTATCCTTTCAAAACGGGATTCCAGCAACACCCTCTATACACTGCATGCGGAAAAACTTCGAAGTGGAGAGAGAAGCTTCGAACTGGAAAAAGTCCGAAAACTGCCCATCACCATGTCTGTCGCGGGTGACATATCCAAAGATGGTCGACATATTGTGATCAAAAACTACTGGGTAGTTTACTATTGGCCCAGAGTGCCATCGGAGAGCATAGGACAGGCTTTGGCCAAAGACCCGATTCTACTTCCTTACAAGCCAGAACCTCAGGGAGAGGCCATTTCCTTCCTACCAGACGCATCCAGTTACTTTACCCTGAGCGAAAAGCGGCTAAAGATCGAACCGGTACTCTACCGATACGATAGGCTTCCATCATCATTGGGTGACCCTCAATGAAGGGATTTGATCACCACCGATTGAATGCCGATGGTTTCTACCTCAATATTCCTCTCCAGGGCATTCGTTTTGAAGTTTTCGATCACCTCCAATACATCGTAATCGATCACCTTTGAGTTGGATCCGTCAATAATGACCTTGGAATCTACCGGAATCTTATTGAGTGCGGAAATCAGAGCTCCCTTGTTTAAAAAGCTTACTTCCTCTGATAGGACAATATGGTGAAGTTTTGAATCGGAATCCGTAGTTTCTTTGTAGAAGTAGGCATTTTTATAATTCCTCATCAATATATAAACGACACCAATGGCCATGCCTATGCCGATTCCTTTCAACAGATCAAAAACGATGATTCCCAAAATTGTCGCAAAGAAGGGCAAAAACTGATCCCACCCCAGTTTGTACATGGTTCTGAACAAAGATATCTTGGCCAGCTTATACCCTACCAACAACAACACCGCGGCTAAACTGGCCAAGGGGATCAGATTCAACAGGTTGGGAATAATCAGCACACTTAGTAACAACAAAAGACCATGAAAAATAGCCGATAGCTTTGATTTCGCTCCGGAACTGACGTTGGCTGAGCTCCGCACAATTACCGCTGTAACAGGCAGGCCACCAATCAGTCCATTGACCATATTACCTATACCTTGTGCAAAAAGCTCCTTATTGGGCGGAGAAATGCGCTTGTAGGGATCAATTTTATCGGCTGCCTCCAGACTCAAAAGCGTTTCCAAGCTCGCGATTATTCCGATAGTAATAGCTACTACCCATACTTTCGAATCCAAAAATCCGCTTGGATCCAAGAACATCAATTGATCCACTAAACTGCTGAAACCCGAAATCTCGGGAAGCTTCACTTTATCTTCGGTAGTGATATAGAGGTCTTGAACAAAAAACTTGAAAAACTTATTGATGCCAATACTCACCAAAACAGCCACCAAAGCCCCTGGCAACAGCTTCAAAATCTTATTCCCTTGGACAACCGGTTTCTCCCAAAGGAGCATAATACCAATGGAGACCAGTGCTACAATTAAGGATCCGTATTCGATCACACTCGTCACAAGAAGGTTTAGGGACATCACCGCATCCAAATCATTGACAAAAGGGGCGTATTCCAACAAATCCCGGGTATCAGCTACACCAAAGGCATACGGAATCTGCTTTATAATTAGGATAATTCCGATTCCGGCAAGCATGCCCTTTATTACCGATGTGGGGAAATAGTATCCTATGACACCTGCCTTCGCCATGCCCAAGCCAACTTGGATCGCTCCGGCAAGGAAAACAGCCGTCAAAAAAAGGTCAAATGCACCTAGATCGGTGATCGCATTGAGTACAATCACTGTCAGTCCCGCAGCTGGACCTGAAACCGAAGTATGCGAACCGGATAAAAACCCGACGACAATACCCCCTACCACGCCTGCAATAACGCCGGAAAACAGAGGCGCACCCGATGAAAGGGCTATACCCAAGCAAAGTGGGAGTGCCACCAAAAAAACTACTAAACCTGCTGGCAAATCTGCTCCAAGATTGCCAAACAACCCTTTTCTATTAGGCATTAGAAACTAAATTAATCGGTTGATATTCATTTTAGCAGCTACTGAAAAATGGTTGAAACCATATCAGAAACCCACCTATTCTCCAAAATTAAAAGTATTTAATGAGCTACACTCAACCGACCAAATAAAAAACGGGTTTGTTAAGCACAATCAAAATCATTGTTAAACTGAAATTTTGAAATAAACTAAGACCAACGTTGATTCAACAAAAAATGTTACGATTTTCCCAGGTTATTATTTCCCGGTATAGTTAAATGGACTGATCCTCAACAACTCTTTTTTGATGTGGTCTGCCACTTCTAGGGTTTGCACAAATTCTCGTATGCTCTCCTCTGTGATATGGGAATTCGTACGGGTAAGGTCTTTGAGTGCCTCGTAGGGTTTCGGGTAGCCTTCCCTCCTCAACACGGTCTGTATGGCCTCAGCCACCACTGCCCAGTTATCCTCCAAATCAGCGCGCAACGCCGCCTCATTCAACTCCAGCTTTCCTAGGCCTTTGATTAATGACTGAAAGGAAATACTCATATGCGCCAACGGTACACCAATGACGCGTAGTACCGTGCTGTCGGTCAGGTCACGTTGTAATCTACTGATGGGCAGTTTTGCCGACAGATGCTCCAATAAGGCATTGGCTATACCTAGATTGCCTTCTGCATTCTCAAAATCTATGGGATTTACTTTATGTGGCATCGCCGAAGAACCCACCTCACCTTTTTTGATCTTTTGCTTGAAGTAATTCATGGCAACGTATTGCCAAACGTCTTTGGAAAGATCCAAAAGGATCGTATTGATCCGCTTGAGCCCGTCAAAAAATGCAGCCAAATAGTCGTAATGCTCAATTTGTGTGGTTGGAAAACTCCGGTGGAGTCCTAAATAATCCCTGACGAAACGATCGGCAAACCCGTGCCAATCAATCGACGGATAGGCTACATAGTGGGCGTTCATGTTGCCAGTCGCCCCCCCAAATTTACCGGCAAAGGGTATATTGGACAGATCCGCCATCTGCTTTTCCAAGCGGCTAACAAAAACCGCGATTTCCTTGCCCAGCCGGGTCGGCGATGCAGGCTGTCCGTGGGTTTTGGCCAACATGGGCACCTCTGCCCATTCTTCCGACCGGATACGTAGAGCGGTCAACACCGCTTCCAGCTCTCCACGAGTGGAATTATTCCAGCCATCACGCAGCATCATCGGTACTGCGGTATTGTTGATATCCTGCGAAGTAAGTCCAAAATGGATGAACTCCAAAAAGGCACCCAGTCCAAGGGCCTCAAATTTGGCTTTCAAAAAATACTCTACCGCCTTTACGTCGTGGTTGGTGGTCTTTTCTATTTCCTTTATGTAATTAGCATCCTGCTCAGAAAAGTCTTCCACCAACTTACGTAGCGATGGAAAAACGGCTTCATCGACATCCCTCAATTGGGGAAGAGGCATTTCACACAAGGCTATAAAATACTCAACTTCCACGTGGACCCTATACTTGATGAGGGCAAATTCTGAAAAATACGCTCGTAGTTCAATGGTTTTACTTCCGTATCGTCCATCGATTGATGAAATTGCCGTCAAATGATTTAGTTCCATGAGGTAGTCTATGTTCCGATGTCTTTTTAAAGAAATGCAAAAATACGCTTTTATTCCGAAAATATTGGCCCGATCCGTCCAATAGAGCTCCAACCTACCCAGTTAAATAGATCGGTAGAAACGAAAAAATCCATTGGAGAAAATTAGCATCTCCAATGGATTCCGGTAATCTGAAAAATTTACTCTCTCTCCCATACCCCACAGGGCACCAACCTGAGTGGCAAGTTATTTGAAACGGTCAGTAATTAGGGTAGTTGCGTATCATTTGCAGACTAAGCCGGTTTTCTGTGCCCTGCCCATGTTCGCTATAACCCCTTATCACCAACGTATAAATTCGTCCAGCTAGTACGGAAGTTTCATTGGCGACTACCAAGGTTGCCCCGCTGCCATCTGCTTCTCGTATTGCTAGGTTAAAACGTCCTGCATCGATCGCTTTGTAATCCGAAATTTCCCCAAAGGATTGCTCCTCAATAACCGGTTGAGCGGCATTACCAATTACTAGGTTGACCGCAGGGGTATCGGGCGACAGATGGGCAATCCGCAGCAGCGCTTTTCCAGGCCCCGGGTTCTCCAGTTTATCCTTTACGATAATGGTCTTAAACAATTCTTGATGGTCTGCCAGAAATACAGAATAGGTTTCACTGGCCTTCAGGGTCACCAAGGTATCCAGTAGACTGCTGGAAGCCCCTGGATTACGGAATGAGAAATTTCTGGATCCCGTATAAAAATTGCCATAGTCAAAGTAATTTCCGAAGCGGAATGGATTAGAGTTATAAACCCTATTGTCCACCGTGATGGTCAGTTGATCCGTTTGCGGCGATCCATGGTAAAACGACACAAAGGCAATCGGTGCCATCTCGGGCATTTCCGTTTCGTTCAAACAGGAGCTAAGCCCCGCTGCCGACACAATCATTACAGCCACCGTTATCCGTTTTAAAACCCGGGACAAATTGGCTCTTTTCTCAATGTTCATTGTTGGATTTTTATTAGTTTTCAGCGCCAATACGTATAGACAGGCAAAAACGCTACAACGATCACAAAAAAATATGATTTTTTAAAAGAACCTTTGGTTGTCTTGAATGGTTTACTTGATGACAAAACCATTCCAATGCTTGGTAAATGGCATTGAATGTAAACAAAACGAATACTTGTGTAAAAATACGCTGTGTAAAACAAAAGATAAAAACAGGATGCTTTTCAAGTTATTTTCAAAAAATCCCAAAAACAGTGAATCCAATTCCTCCTATCTCACCCTAAAAGTGAGGGAAGTCATTCGGGAAACTTCAGATGCAGTCACCATTGTTTTTGAACAGCCTGAGCCTCACCTTGAATATAAACCGGGACAATTTCTGACGGTAATTATCGAAATAAATGGAAAAGAGGAAAGGCGTTCCTATAGCTTGTGTACCTCGCCCTATTTAGACCCTCACCCAGCCATTACCGTAAAACGACTGTCGGGAGGCATCGTATCCAACTATTTGAACGATCATATTTTCCCTGGGAAAAAAATCGCCGTGATGAAACCCTTGGGCAACTTCACCAATGAATACCACTCCAAGCACGAGCGCTCCTATGGCATGATTGCCGCCGGGAGTGGGATTACGCCTATCATGGGTATTCTCAAATCAATTTTGATCAACGAACCCCTCTCCACCATAAACCTTCTCTACGGAAGTCGCTCAGAAGACCAAATTATTTTCAAGGAAAACCTAGAGAAGCTACAACAGCAATACCCCGGGCGACTGGAAATCCTACATCAACTCAGCAAACCTTCTGATACCTGGAAAGGAAACAGTGGGCGTATTCAAGCGAATACGATTCAACGTTTTATTGAAAACCAAAAAACGCCAACCAATAGCGAATCCCATTATTTCCTTTGCGGACCGAATGAATTGATGGAGTTGGCGAAGGAAACGTTATTAGCACAGGGTTTGAAAAAAGAATACATCCACTCTGAGAGCTTTTATAAAGAAGCCGATGAGATGGAAGAAGAAGTTGAATCGTTGGAAGCCGCTCCTATCCATAAAGAAGTGAGTGTGGTTTTGGAGGGCGAATCCTACACGTTTCAGGTACCTCCGGGAAAAACCATCCTTGAAGCAGGGCTGGATGAAAACATAGACATGCCCTATTCCTGTCAAAGTGGACTTTGTACCGCCTGTCGTGGAAGGCTGCTATCTGGCGAAGTTTCCATGGTAGAAGATGCCGGTTTGAGCGAAAACGAAATTGCCCAGGGATATATTCTCTGTTGTTCCTCCAAACCAAAGTCCGGTGAAATAAAAATCAGCATCGAATAGCAAATACAATGAGCGCTGAGAATCCCCTAAAAAAAGAATTTCGGAAGCTGGAGCGAAACGTACTGATACTAACAGCCGTTCCGCTTCCTTTCTTCTCTTTCTCGTACCTATACACTACGGGAGGCACCATGCAGCTGGCAATTCCGTCGCTGCCCCCCATTTTTTCCCCCTTACTTCTTTGGACGGCCATTGGCCTACTGCTGTTACAAACCATCCAGTTCCGGAAGGAGATTCGAGCGATAAATGCGCAACCCAATCCGATCATGGAAAAATTTAAAGCCTATGCCGTTGCATCCCATAAGAGGTTTTACATTCTATTTGCGGTGGGGTTCCTATCTGCTGCCGGATTGCTGATTTACGAGATGCCGGGATTTACCATTACTTATGCCGTCTGTCTTGTATTCGTCTCACTCGGCAAGCCCACTCCGGATCGGATCATCCGTGGACTTAGGCTGAAAGGTGAAGAAAAAGACCTGGTTTACGAAATCAACCGCAGAGATCCCTAACTGCCACCTTCTTCAGGTCAGTTGGTGATCCGCAGTGATCCGGAACGCATCGCTCCCCGTATGGTGACCTCGGCCCCGTTGTCAATCTGTAGAGCCTTTGTGTTACTGATATTGCCTACCTTCAGCGATCCGCTTCCAGCAACTAGTTGAAAGTTAAAGTTGGACAAATCAGAGGAAGTAGAAACATCTATGTTGCCGGAGGAGCCGGTGAACTGGGTTTCTGGCCCTAATTCGGCCTTGGTAATCCTTACATTTCCTGACGATACCGTCACACTCCCCAACTCTCCCAATTGATCGAGCCTGGCATTGCCCGAAGAAAGCGTTACCTGCACCAAACCAAGAAGGTTTTTGCCCTTTAGGGAACCGCTGCTTGCGGTGAGTGTCACGCGCCCGGTTACATCCGTAAGATCCGCTTCGCCGGAGGCCACCGAACACACCACATCTCCGGTTACTTGCTGCACTTCTATCCTACCCGAATTTGCCCTAAGGACGAGGTCTCCACGAATCTGCTGACTTCTGATACTTCCCGAGTTTACGGATAACCTGGTCTCTGCAGAGGTAACGTTCCTTATTGAAAGGAGTCCCGTAGAATTCTTGGCGACGATACGGATTTGTTCCGGCCCCTCCAAACGAATAAATCGCTTTTCCAATGGAGGAATTGGCTTCGAAGGTGTTTTGTAGGACAGCTTCAGTGTGGTTCCTACCGTCACCATGAAAAAATTGCGTGCCCCATCTTCAGTCTTTCCGAACATGGCACTAAGGCTAATATCCTCTTTGCCTGGGATACCGACATATGCCACATCGACACCGCCAATGTCCATTTCCAATACCTCAATTTGGCCAAAACTCTTCTCAATTAACTCCTGCCCAAGCAAAGACCCCGAAAAGAGGAGAAGTATTCCCAGAAGAAACGTAGTTTTATGAAAATCCATAGATCCTATCAGTTAAGCTTGTTCAAAATACAATGCCAAAGGACATGGGGCTAACGGAGGGTCCCAAATCCGGATGAAACAGCGAGTTAAAGTCGTAGGTAGAAAAGAATGTCACGCTACGAAATCCAAACTCTCCACGAAGGCCTACCCGAAAGTTGTTTAGGTAGCCTCCCGCACCCTCCTTGATTTTTCTCCTGCCAGACCCTTCCAATTCCCGGTACACGAACTTGCTTCGCCCTCCCAAGCGATAGCCCGCATAGGGACCGATACCGACCCGTATGCCATCCCTCCCTTTTTCATACCTTTTGCCAAAGTCATACTTGAATAAAGTCATCGCTGTCAGATACGAAGCCGATATCTTACTCTTAAATCCGTTTACGTCTGGACGGGGCAAAAAATCTACTCCCATATCCGTAGTGCGCGGCTGATATCCTGTATTGTTAAACTTAAAATTATACCAATGAACACCCAGCCCAAAATCCCAGTAGGCCCCTTGGGATATTTTCTGACTCGCCATCCAGTTTAGGTTGACGTTCCAGCTGCCCCAACCTTTTACCGAATAGGGCTCCGCGGGACTGGGAATGGAACCGTCCTCAAAATAGGTATTGATCCCCAAATCCATGCTAAAATAGGTACGAAAATCAGGATCCTTCTTGGTCTTGGGCTCGGACTCCAGCTTGACCGTAGTCTTTGCTCCGGACTCGTCAACAATCAGCTTGTACCTCCCTACGGAAACTTCCGTTTCGGTCCCGTCTTCATATACCCGAACGATTTCCTTTTTTCCATCTCGGTATTTGATTTCTACCACGGTTTGCTCCCCTTCCATATCGGGTATGTTCAGCTCCAATTCACGGATGATTTGATTTACGTCCATCTGCTTGAGCCGCTCAAAATCACGGGGATTGTCGATAGCAAAAACCAGCTTTCCGGATTTACCAAACTCTACAATGATACTGTCTCGCCCGGTTTTTTCCACTACATCGCCCTGAAAAGCAAACAACTGTTGGTATAGAGCCATGAAAATGACTGCAATTAGGTACTTCTTCATCTGTTTAAAATTATATTTTTAACGGTCAAAACATTTCCAAAACCCAAAGGAGGATAAAGCCGATTCCAACTACTCGGAGATATTGATTTGGTGCAAATTCACTACATTTTGTGGTACTTTGGCCATACTGCCTGCCTTTGGAAAACTAGATTTTAGATTATATTCATCGGAGTTCCTTTCTGTTTCTCATCTGCGATCCAACCGAAGAAAAAAAGTTGTTTTTCACATCCTGTAGATCGGCAAAGCCTTTGTCCACCTTGGCCATGAGGCCGCTCAATTTCTCGATCCCATCCTCGATTCCTTCGATAAGATCCGGCTTATCCGGTGCGAACGCATACCCCTTTGACACCAAGCGTACCCTCACCAGCAGAGGCTCATCAGCAACGAGGCCTTCGCCAATATCAGCTGCCTCCGGTTCAATACCAACCTCTATTTCAGAGATAAATCCAGCTTCCAAGGCCAAATCATCAAGCTTCCACCCTTCGCTACCAGAAATGTCTGAAGACACCTCTTCTTCCTTCTTGGGAGGCAATTCCGGAGTCCCAACAACGGCCACAGCTTTTCTCGGTGATGGAGTGATTTTGCTGGGTTCCCTCGGACGCTGGCGTTTTTCAACCAACTCTGGGGCAGGGATGGCAATTTCCAGCGGCATAGAGAAGTCTTCTGAAATACTGGTAGCAAGATGATCAGCGGTGGGTTCGTCCCGAAAGGGAACCAATTCCCAGGCCAAGAAACCAAGCATCCCCAGTACAACAACCGCGGCAGCTTGCCAGATCCGATGGTATCGGTGTGGCTTTTTGGGGATCGAAAGCCTACCCTCCAACCGGCTCCAGGAGTCCGGCTTAGGCTTCATTTCGAAACCCGATAATTTCTCTCTAAACAGTCTATCCACTTGTTTATCGTCCATGATTCCTTTCCTTTACATCTTCTGCCTCTATTCGCTCCCTTAACAAAGCCCGGGCACGGCTCAATTGAGATTTTGACGTATTTTCCGATATTCCCAGCAACTCATGGATTTCCTTATGCGAATACCCCTCTATTGCGTATAGGTTAAACACCGTTCTGTACCCTGTCGGCAACTCATCTATTAGTCTGAGTATGTCATCAGTCTCCAGCCTGTCATATTCCGATGCTGCATGAAATACCCCCTCTATACCATCTAGCTGTACCTCCATTTGTAGGTCCTTGTTATTCCGAATGTACAGTAATGACTGCGTGACCATAATCCTTCGCATCCATCCCTCAAAACTTCCCTTGGCCTGAAAGCGAGGTAGATTCTCAAATATCTTAGCAAAACCCTCAATCATAACATCCTCCGCCAATTCGGGATCTTTTACATACCGCCTGCAAACCGCCAAAAATTTACCGGCATAAATCTCGTAAAGCGCGCGTTGGGCTTTTCGCTCTCCCGCAAGACACTTTTTGATCAGCTCTTCTTCTTGGTAAATTTTCCGGACAAACATTCGAACGACGATTCTACTAGACTAGATACAATAACATCCCTGTAGGTTGCCTCCAACCCGATGGATATTTTGGGAAATTTAACACTATAAATATAACTAACTAATAAACAGCAAGATAATTAACGACTATTTCCAAAAAAGTCCATTCTCCCTCCTTTACCTGGATGGGATTGACGTGGTTGTACTGGTCAAAAACGTTGGCAAAATACCCTTCCTCCTCTACCGTAAAAACGGAGTAAGCGCCAATAGGCAACTCAATCTCAAACCGACCGTTTTCGTCAGTTTCGAGCTCTGCGATCCTTGGTGTCTGAATAGAACCTATCAAAAAGTCCCCAACATTCAACTGGTCAAGTGTTGTTAAGGTGTGTATTACCACCCTACGGGCCACGGGGGATCGGAGATCCTTCTCTTGGGGCGCCGAAACAGTTCCGCCCGCTTGGGGCATCAAATTGCCTTCCAACCAAAAAACCTGTCCCTTAAGGCCTTGTGAGACAGGTTTTGTAGGTCTACACGCGCTAAACGCAGCAACGAACAGTATACCCAACCAAAGCCCCCGCACCTTCATATCACTAGGGCTAGATCCCGGAAAACAACTCAAAAGATTCCATATAATCAGGCAATAGAGTATTCCAACCATGGCGTTCCTTCAGTAAGCCGGCAAGGGCTTGAGACGCCTCTTTTTCACCATGAACCATAAACGCCATTTTGGGCTTATGAATAAACCCATCGCTCCACTCCACCAATTCCCGCTGATCTGCATGGGCCGATAGTCCCTCCACAAAGTGAACCGATGCCTTGACTGCAACATCTACCCCATAAATGCGGCATACCTTGTCTCCATCCAACAGCTTGCGGCCTCTGGTACCTTCTGGTTGGAAACCGACAAAAATCACACTATCGTCTTCGTTGGGTAATCGGTTGTACAGATGATGGAGGATCCTGCCTCCTGTGGCCATGCCACTGGCAGAAATAATGATCGCATCTCCCCTCAGGTGATTCAAGGTCATGGATGCATCCTGCGTTTTGTAATAGTGAAGGTTCTTGTGCAAAAATGGGTTTGCATCGGATTCATCCAAAAACGGCCCCAAGTGATGGTAATGCCCAAAAGTCTTGTATAACTGAGTCACATCAATAGCCATGGGACTATCTACGTAAATGGGTATGTCTGGAATCGCCCCCAATTTCTGCATGCGGTGCAGCATGTATAAAATCAGCTGCGTACGACCTACGGCAAATGAAGGGATCACTGACACGCCTCCCCTCATATAGGTGTCTTTGATAATCTTAGCCAGTTGTCCCGCTACCATGGTGTTTTCATTTACCCGATTCCCGTAGGTAGACTCCATAAATACCACATCGCCAAAGGGAATATCTGCCGGCGGGTTTAAAATGGGGTCCCTGTAGCGTCCTAAATCCCCCGAAAACACAATTTTCTTTTCTTGATTGTCTCCTTTTACCTTCAATTTTAAAATAGCGGCACCCAATATATGGCCTGCATTATAGGCCGTGACCCTTAAAACATCATTTAGGACATATTCCTCTTCAAACCGTAATGGCTCCAACAAGGGGAAGACGCGCTCGGCATCTTTGATATTAAATAGGGGTTCCGGCTTTTCATGCTTTGAGTACCCTTTCTTCTGCGCATACTCCGCCTCCTCCTCCTGGAGTTTGCCGGCATCCAAGAGCAAGATTTTTACCAGCTCCAACGTCGGCTCCGTGCAATAAATCGGACCCGAAAAGCCCTCCTTCACCAATTTGGGCAAATAGCCGGAATGGTCGATATGGGCATGTGTCAACAAAACCATGTCTATCCCGGCAGGATCTACAGGAAAAGGCTCCCAATTTCTGAGACGGTAATCCTTCATTCCCTGAAACAACCCACAGTCCACCAAGACCCTGACGTATCCAATTTCCAACAAAAACCTTGAACCGGTTACCGTACCGGCACCTCCTAAAAACTTAACCCTTACGTTCATGTGTCTCTACTTATCATTCAACTGTCATAACTTCCAACCTTCTCCCGCGGTGGGCCGCATGGCTGACAGTTACCCAACTAATTTATGGAGTACTCAACACACGACGTCATCAAAAGTCCATCTTCGATCAGCTTCTACAGCCCCTCGTTCATCAGGAGATTGGGGTAGGCTGCTCAAAAGCAGGATTGGCGACCGCTAGACCTATTAACAGGACACCTGTCCTTGACGCTGCTATGCTATTGGCCCAATCCATTTTCGAACAGCTCCCCCCAAATATACAGGTATTAACCCAGAGCTTAGGGATTCATAAAATATTTGTCCCGGAATTTGACCCTTGTTAGACTATCAATCTCCGACTGTGGACGATCTGGGGTACAGGTCAAACAGAGCAATCCTTCCTCATTGAACACCCAATGATTTCTTCCATTTACGTCCCGGTTTTTATACCCGCCCGCACTTACTGTACCTCGAAGGATGGGCAAAAGCGTCCGATCCAGGACAAATGGATAATTATATGGCAACAATAGGGTCTGCCGTAGGTTTTGCCCACGATACTTGGAAAGGTCGGGAAAGCCCAGCTTGCTGCCAAAGGTCAGAATACTGTCTTCCAACACGTATTCGTAGGTAACGAATTCGGCATTTTCCATCGCTTCTATTTCAGTTCTGCCTTTGGAGGTAAAGGTCTGTTCCAGCAAGGCCGCATTTCCCGGATGGCCTTTGATCGTGAGTGACACACTCCCTATTTCATGATCCGACGGGGAAAGTCCGCCCGATTTGATAAATAGTGTCTGGCTTGGCAACGGAACTCTATGATCGAAATCCACACTGGCCTGCTCCTTAAACTGGGAAATCAATCTAGGGAACTGAAAGGCAGTGAACACGATGCTGAGAATCCATACACCAAAAAGTACCAAGCCAAATCTTGAGTCTATCAAGCTTCTTTTCACGAGTACACTTATACCCAGAAGGGTAATTACGATGCCCGGAATAATCGCCACCACAGCAGCCGAAATAGCCAACCAAAACGGGAATGTCTCCACAAAAGCCTCTACCGGTACCCCATCAAGGAAATACCCCCAATCATTGTCCGTCAACACCTCTGCGTAAATCCCCAGAAAGATAAGCGGAGCAACGACGATCAACATCCCTAATACAAAAATTAAAAGGCCAAATATTACCCGGACAAAGTCGACAATAAATCGCCCGAACGGCCCCAATGCCCTTCCAAGTCCATTAAGTATCTCTCCAAGGATCCGAAACGGAAAAAGGAGCAGGCGCTTTACCGACGATTCCTCCTTTGGCGACTCCGGCTTGATATTTTGCTGGAGGGTATTTTCGATGTTGGTGAGCGTGATGGCCCCTCCCTTCATCTCGATTCGCTCCGTGATGGATTTTGCCATGGGGGTAATGATCCATAAAATCAGATAAAGGACAATACCCGCTCCACCAGCAAACACCATGGCCACAAAGGCCAAACGCAGCCATATAACATCAATTTTGAAGTACGCTGCCAAGCCGCTACCCACCCCTCCAAGCACCCGGTCATCGGGATTTCGGTACAGTTTTTTGATGTTTTTATCCTCTGGCTTTTCGTCGGTGACGGGCAAGATGGCCCAAAGCAACAGATAAGCAACCACCGACCACCACCCCAGTGACAGTCGAAGATTGAAGGCATCTCCAAAAAACTCAAAGGGCATTTTCGCAAAGCGCAAACCTCCACTAAACAAAAGTAAAATAGCAATGAGACGGGTCCAAAGGGGATCTATGGAAAAGTAATGGGCAAAACCCGCACAAACCCCACCCAACACCTTCCCATGTTGAAAACGCTTCAGCTTCTTATAGGCTGTACTGGCCTGTTGATCATTGGGAGTGACGTATTTGTAAAAATCGTTTTCCTGAGGGGCATCCTCCTCACTTTCTTGGCTCTCCACCGATTCGAAATCGGCAATCGTCCCCATTTTTTCAATCAGGTTTTTTACATCCTCAGCTGTAATGACCTGCTTGTTGTTTTTCAAATTGCTCAGAAATATCTCGGCAATCCTGCTTTCAATGTCAGTGATGATCTCATGATTGTCTTGGTAATGGGAAAAATGGGCATTGATGGCATCCAAATATTTCTTGAGCGAGGCGTATCCCTCCTCCTCGATGTGAAAAAGGATTCCGCTGATGTTTATACTGATCGTCTTCTTCATTTGACTTCGATTTATTGTTGCTGGGGTTACTTATCGGGAGTTTGATTCGGCACTTCTGTTTTGGATAGTATGGAATTAACGGAAACATGGAGCGTAGTCCACGTCTCGGCCAATTCCCCTAAGAAAACCAACCCTTCGTCTGTGATGACATAGTACTTTCTGGGCGGCCCTGACTCGGACTCTACCCATCGGTAACTTACCAATCCGGCAGTTTTGAGGCGGTTAAGGAGGGGATAGAGTGTTCCCTCCACGATGATGAGATTCGCCCCTTTCAGCTCCTCCATCAGATCGCTGGCATATACTTCTCCCCTGGCGATGATATGGAGAATGCAGCATTCCAATATTCCTTTGCGCATTTGAACCTTTGTGTTTGACACATTCATGATTTCCGTCATTTTCCTTTTCAGGCCATGCCCTTTCACTTGGGCGTTTGAAAATGGCCATTTATTGGTTTCCTTCTAAAAAAACAGTACCAAGTTTACCAAAGGTACTGGGCAATACCAAATAGGGAAGCGTGCTTGACCACCCATAATCCAAAAACACGCCCCCAATGCGGTTTTCGGGCCGTTTTTATCCCTTTACCACCCTAAATAAATTTCCAAGGAAACGAATAAACTGACTGCAATCCCCAAAAAACAAGCAAGGATTGTATTGGCACTGAACACTCACTTGTCCGAAATCGGCCACCCATTCAGAAAAAAAGGAAATTAATTGCAACGGATTATTTATACGAATCCAAATTCCTGTTATTTTGCATCTGGGATGTGAATCAATCAAATGATTATCAGGGGGTATTTTTATGTTGTATTGTTTGCTGGGGTAGTTTTTCAGTCAGTAGGCCAAGGTATTGCTCCCAAGTACTCCAACGAATTTTTATCGATAGGGGTCGGAGCGCGGGCGCTGGGCATGGGGGGTGCACAGGCGTCCATCGTCCGGGATGTTACCGCTGCGTATTGGAATCCTGCGGGACTTATTGGCGTACAGCACGAACAAGAATTTGCGCTGATGCACGCGGAGTACTTTGCCGGCATTGCGAAATATGATTACGGTGCCTTCACCACCAATATCCAGGAAGACAACCAAGTCGCCATTTCAATCATCCGGTTTGGGGTGGACGATATTCCCGACACACGCTTTTTGTACGATGCCAACGGAGCTTTGAACTACAACAATATCCAATTTTTCAATGCTGCAGATTATGCGCTGGTTTTATCCTATGCCCGCGACATCAGTGACCACTTTAAGCTCGGGGTAAATACGAAACTGATTCACAGAAATGTGGGGAAATTTGCCAACGCATGGGGATTTGGGCTGGATGTGGGCGGGATATACCTCCACGATTCATGGCGATTTGGACTAATGCTCAGGGATGTGACGACTACCTTCAACGCATGGTTTCACAATGCAGATATGGTACGGGACATTTACAATCAGACCAACAACGAAGTCCCCATCAACAGCATTGAACTGACGCTTCCCCGGGCGATTTTCAGCGTGGGAAAGCACCTGGAAATAAACGACTTGATTGATGCTGTGTTTGCAGTTGATCTGGACATGACCTTTGATGGCAAGCGAAATGCCGTGTTGGCCACCGACTTGTTCAGCGTAGACCCAAGGGCGGGATTGGAAGTGAATTATAAAAAGACAGCCTCCCTGCGCCTCGGGGCAGGGAACATACAGCGGGTTCGAGATTTTGATCAGTCCACCTACACCTCGTTTCAACCAAGTTTCGGCCTGGGCTTTTTGGTAAACAGCAAGGTGCAGATTGATTATGCATTGACAGATATTGGTAGCGTGTCGGAAACACCGTTTTCCCATGTGTTTAGCGTAAAAGTGAGCCTAAACCCGCTTAAGTCTAATTTCAGATTAAACAAAGGTTGGGATACCGTGGAGGAAAAATGAAAAAGGTATTCTTTACAGCTATACTAACGTGGTGGATAGGGGCCGTTTTCGGTCAAAACAATCAATGGATCAACTATAGCCAAGACTATTACAAAATCCCTACCGCAGCAAACAGCATTTACCGACTTAGCTACACGACATTGGCTGCTTCGGGCATCAATATGAACACCCTCGATCCCCGGGATATCAGGATCTATCACAGAGGACAAGAGGTAGCCATTCAGCTCGACGGACAGCAGGATGGTCGGTTTGACACGGGTGATTTCATCCAATTTATGGGAAAAAAGAACGATGCCTCCCTAGACTTAGCGTTATATTCCGACCCAAATCACCTGCCCAATCCCTACTACAATACCCATAACGACACCACTGCCTTCTTTTTGACAGTGACTCCGGGGGTAAGGGGAAAGCGCATGCAGGTGAAAGAGGCACCCACCAATCAGGTTCCCTTAACTTCAAGCTACATACGGGAAGAATTAGTGGATTTCTCAGAACAGTACTTTTTGGGCAGGTCTTACTTTCCGGGAGTCCGTCTTTCCAAATACGACCAAGGTCAAGGATGGACCGGTACCAACCTAGCCAGAGGTGCCAACCGGGTTATCAACCTGAACAATCTTGGCTCCCTGAGCCCTTTGGTGGTGCCCAGCTTGGAAATCAGCCTATTGGGCAGATCAGAAACCCCGCATCGTACAGCAATTCAGGTAGGCCCCTCGCTTTCTGCGCTGCGTGGACTGGGCACCTATGACTACCAAAATTTTGAAGTTAACGTCCTTTCCGAACCATTGCAAGCAACCGATTTCAGCTCAGATGGCAATCTTGTGGTTCGGGTGGCTTCTATGGGCGTAGATGGTGCGATTGATAACATTTCCATCAACTACATAAAAGTAACGCTAGGTGTGGTAATTCCCGCCGGAGACGTGAACCAGCGACGGATGCAGTTTCCCTCAGGCATTTCCCGCCTCTCCATACAGAACACATCGCAAAACTACCTGGTCTACGATGTTTCTGACAGCTACCATGTGGTGCGCCACGAGGTACGCAGAACCGGCAACCTGCTGGAAACCATCGCAGGGGATCCCGGGCGACCGGCCACCCTTCACCTGCAACAAACCTCCACGGTGATAGAACCAAACGTGCTGGAACGGGTCCGATTTAGGAATTTGCTGGCTCAAAATGCCGACTACCTGATTATCTCCCACAGAAAATTAACCCAACCATCGAGCACCTATGGCAACCCGGTGGAAGCCTACGCAGCCCACCGAGCCGGGCCTGCGGGAGGCGGTTACGATACCCTGACCGTTACCATGGAACAGCTGTACAACCAATTTTCCTATGGCGAAAAATCCCCCCTTGCCATCCGTGAATTTTTGAAAACCTACTTCCCCATCCATCAGCCCGACCACCTGCTGTTGATTGGACGTGCCTTTGGCATCTACAACACGCAGCGATCGGGAGGGGTCAGCTATTTTTACCGAAACAACCCGGCTATTTTTCCCATCCAGGACCTGGTACCCGTCTTCGGCTATCCGTACTCCGACAACCAGTATGCGCTGGGATTGGATCCCGCATTTCCACTGCGGCAAGACATCGCAGTGGGGCGATTACCCGCCCGTACACCAGAGGACGTAGCAAATTACCTAGAAAAGATCAAAGAAAAGGATGCTTTGGGTGTGCAGGAGCCTTGGCAAAAAAACCTGATCCACCTGAGCGGAGGAAGATCTGCCTTTGAGCTGGAGCGATTTTATAATTTCCTGTCCGGATTCAGAGCTACCGCCGAAGATATTTACTTGGGGGGCAGTGTGTTTACCTTTCGGAAGCGATCCAATGCAACCGTAGAACTTATCAATATTTCCGAACAGGTAAATGCAGGCGTTTCCTTGGTCACCTTTTTCGGACATGCTGCTCCCTCCAGTACGGACATTGACATCGGTTTTGCGGGTATCGACGAAATGGGATACCGCAATAAAGGAAAATATCCGGTACTGTTATTGAATGGTTGCGATGCCGGAAATGCCTTCGGAGCAGCCTATACGTTTGGAGAAGACTGGATCAATACCCCGGATCGGGGAGCTTCGAACTTTCTGGCCCATTCGGATGTGGGAATCGACGTATACCTAAGGCGATACAGTGAATCCTTTTACGCCAAGGCCTTTTCCGACTCCTCACTTATATACCAGAGTGTGGGAAAGGTAAAAATAGAGTCGGACAAGCTTCTATACGAGCGATACGGCACATCTGAAGTAAATCAGAGCCATGCCAACCAGATGATCATGCTGGGAGATCCTGCCGCCAGGATCTTTCCCGCCAACAAAGCAGACTACTCGTTAAACGCTGAGGAAGTATGGCTCGAAGGGTTCAACGGCGACCCGCTCAGCTCGCTGTTGGATTCCGTCAAGTTATCCGTCGTGGTTAGGAACCTGGGAATTGTAAACCTAGACTCGATAGAGATCAATGTGAGCAGGCAACTCCCGGATGGTACCACCGTCGCATACGATACAAGGCAATTTGAACCGATATTCCGAAAAGACACCCTTTCGCTTAGCATAAGCAACACAGGCGTCAATGCATTTGGGGATAATCACTTCACCATAGAGGTCAACAAACGTAGACCCATCCAAGAGCTTACCTTTGCCAACAATACCGTCATGGTAAGTAAGTACATACCAATGAGCGGTACGCTAAACCTGTTCCCCATAGACTTTGCCATCGTAAATAGCAGAAATGTAGAAATCATCGCCCAGATTCCGGGCAAGTCGGTTGAGGAACGTACCATCGTGGTACAGCTTGACACGGCCGCCAACTTTTCAAGTGCCTGGCGTAGAGAAACCCGTATTACCACCTCAAACCTCGCCAGGTGGCAAGTCGATCTGTTCCAACAAATTCCGCAACGGGATTCGCTCACTTATTATTGGAGAACCCGCTTTTTAGAACCTAAGCCCGGTGAAAACGCGGCGTGGACACCCACCAGCTTTTCCTATATCCGCAATGGACCGGAGGGATGGACCCAACGGGAACTACCCCAGTTTGAAGGATCTCGCCTCCAAAATATACAGATCGATCGGCAAAGCAGTTCTTGGAGATTCGAAGACAAACAGCTGGCGATTGACCTCTTCACATTTGGCCCAGAAATGGAGGGAATGGACCCGACCAATATCCAACTGCTGATTAACGGTGTTTCCTACATACTGGATCAGGCAGGAAGGCTTTGTTTTCCCGGATCGCTTGGATTGTTGGCATTTCAGGACAAAACGCTCAATCCCTACCTGCCCATCCCGTTGACCACTGCCGAGATTTTGGATCCAAAAGCCTGCGGCAGATCCCCCCAAATCATACAAAACATCCGAAACCAATGGATCACGGGTGCCGGACAAACCATGCTCTTAGACTATATAAATAACTTGGCTCCCGATGACTATGTCGTGATATTCTCCATAGGCAATGTGACCTTTTCAGACTGGTCTGACGAAGTGATCATGAAGATGAAGGAGGTAGGTGCCAATGAGGCTACGATCCGAAACCTACGGACGGGAGACCCCTACGTCCTTTTCGGCCGGAAAGGTATGCGTCCTGGAGATGCGATCGAACTGGTTCCCAACGATGAAAAGGAAGAACCGGCCAGTGCCCAGTCCCTACGGTTTGAAACCGTATTAAAAGGCTTCTCTCCCTTTGCCAGCATTACTTCTCCTTTGATCGGCCCCTCTTCTCATTGGGTTTCCTTCTTCAACCGTGTGTTGGAGCGCGATTATTTCAATACCTCCCTATCCCACTTTGACTTGGTGGGTATCACGCCCGAAGGCGGAGAGGTAACGCTTTATCCCCATTTACAAACCACGCAGCTAGATCTGAACAGCATTAATCCAACCGACTACCCCTACCTTCGGCTGAAGTATGCCATGGAAGACCCTGACGCCTTGGTACCGGAGCACTTGGACAAGTGGCAGGTAAACTACACAGGGGTTCCCGAGGGTGTGCTGATTCTAAAAACCCGGCAGGACCAAATAAACCTCTTCGAAGGACAGGAATCGGAGGTAGCCTTTGAGTTTGTCAACATTTCCAAATTTGATTTTCCGGATTCGCTGACGGTCGAATACAGTTTTTACAATGTCGACCAGCGCAGAACCGAGCGGTTTACGATGAAAATACCTGCTGTAAAGGGAGGCCAAAGCCACGCTTTCTCCCTACCGTTTGATTCGAGGGGAAAGGCCGGCAAAAATGCCGTCAATGTCTCCGTCAACCCCCGTATTTTTATGGAGCAACGGTTCCGAAACAACCTGATGGATCTACCGGATTATTTTATCGTTGCCGGGGACGACCTCAATCCCATCCTAGATGTTCATTTTGACGGGATCTATATCATGGATGGGGATATCGTTTCCCCTACAGTCCTGATTTCCACTGTGGTGAAAGACGAAAACCGCTTCTCCCTCAAAAAAGATACGGTAGGCATCGAATTGATGCTTAAAAAGCCCTGTGAGGGATGTGATTTCCAACGAATCAGCTTTAGCAATCCACAGGTTCGGTGGTTTGAAGCGACGGAAAACAGTGAATTTAAGATCGAATTTCAGCCGGGCCCGTTGGAAGATGGCTTGTATGTACTGCGTGTCAATGCCAGCGATGTGGCAGGAAATATGGCAGGAGAAAAACCATACGAGATCAACTTTGAGGTGGTAAACGAAAGTCAGATCACCAATTTCTACCCCTATCCGAATCCATTCAGCAGCAGTGTCCGCTTTGTATTTACGGTGACCGGATCGGAGGTTCCTGATGAAATCAAAATCCAGATCATGACCGTCACCGGCAAAATCGTCCGTGAGATCTTCCAGGACGAGCTCGGGCCGATTCGGATAGGAAACAATATTTCGGAATTTGCATGGGATGGCAAGGATGAATACGGAGACCAATTGGCCAATGGGGTATATATCTACCGGGTGCTCGTAAGGAAAAACGGGCAGTTTATGGAACACCGGGCTACCGCCGGAGATAAGGCCTTTAAGCGAGGTTACGGCAAGATGTACCTATTGAGGTAATGAGGCTCCAACCATTGCATTCTATTCAGTGTGCTGCCAATTAATTTACCAGCTGCACCCATTTGACGGTCACAAGCAGCTGCCCTACATGGCGCTGCAAATGCTCGGCTGCGTGAAAAAGCAACCCTAGTTGGGTGGTGGGAATTTTTTGGCGACCCAGAAGCCGGGTTTCTGTCAACGTAGTATGGTCTGTCGTTCGCAGTCTATCTATAGCATATCCGATCTGTCGTTCCAAATAACGTATATGGTCTTCCACCGTCTCCAAACCGGGACGAGGAATGCCTTCTTGTTTTAAAAATGCAAGTTGATCCCCATTGAGCGGTTGCCCGTCAGCATAGGTGAAAAGGCGGTCTACCACCCCTGCCATATGCTGGAGGTGAAATCCCACGGAAGCCATCCCTGCCGGACGTATCCACAATTTTTCCACTTCGAAACCATGCAGAAAACGGGCCACATCATCCACTGTTTGTAATAGCGCATGGGCAACAGGTTGCAATAGGCTTGGCACTCCCTCAATCGGCCCACGTTGCCAAACTTCTAGGGTAGCAGGTGTTGATTTGTTTTGTATCATATTTCAACTCAATTGTCTTTAACTTTCAAGAATTATATTCTATTTTTATACATATTTCAGTCGTATATTTTGATATACATAAAAAAGAAGTCAATTATAAGATTTATGTTTTTCAAAAAACCTTTTAGAATAGAACGCCTGACTTTTTGGTTTGGATCGACCTTGAAGGGATTTTCGATAAGATTTTTCTATATCTTCCTCATCAGCGGTGCCTTTTTACTGTCAGGTTCAACGAAGTTGTCGGGCCAAGCGTTTGGAGGCGCATCGGGAATCATTACTGATTACAATGGTTTTTGGAACTCATCCATCAATGCGATAAATCCGATAATGCCAGATAACACCCATCATTTATTGGCATTCTCTTGGAACGGACAGGTCTTCTCCACTGGAGTTGACGACGAAAATCTAGCAGCCAATTCAGTGAACTTTTCACCCCAAATTTACCAGGCATTTCCCGTACGCAATATACAGTCTACAAATGTCACTTACATAGGACTTGGTCAGCTTTATGATGGGATCGATAACGGTATATCCTCGCCACCACCGTTTTCTATTCCACCAAACCTATCTTCCTTTCTAACCCGAGGACTACAAGGCTTGGATTTCGGTTCTGGGGTAGCAAACATTGCGGCGGGAAGCATTATATTTGATTTCACGGGTATAATTGACGAAACACAAATCGGAGATGGCATACCGGATATCTTGGTGACACAAATGGCAGACCCAAACGGAAACCTCGATGCAATCTTTATGACAGATGCAGATGGCAACATGATAGGCAATGCACTAAGTATCAACCATCTGACGATCCCTTCATTGGGGAAGTGGTCGGCTGATTTTTATCGACTGAACGGAACTAGCGCAGCCTTTATCAAAGGCACTAGGGACTTACGGCTTTGGGTAGCCGAACTTAGTGCGTTTGGAATAACCTTGGATAATTATCATCTCGTAAGAAGTATGCGATACACTCTTAACGGGTCAAGCGATCCTGCATTCGCCGCTTTCAAAGTAGGGGTTTTTGACATTATAGCAGCGAATGATGACCATGCAGAAACCCTTCCAAAACTACCCGTACAAATTAATGTATTGGCAAACGACCTCCCGCAAGAAATACTGAATCCCGCTTTTTTGAGGATAATCAGCTCCGCTGCGAATGGAGCAACCCAAATAAACAACCAAACTGGGGTTATTACCTATACTCCCAACGATGGATTTTCAGGACTGGATTTTTTCATCTACGAAATATGTGGCTCAAGTGAACTTCAATGTGATGAGGCAACTGTTTTTATTGACGTAGCTGCCGGAGCTTTGTCTTCGGAATTCATTCACTTCAATGCAACTTGGCTACCAAAGGGAGAGGTTTCACTTAGTTGGAAATTAAGATCCTCTCCAGAAAGACGCCGTACCATTGTTGAAAGGTCATCAGACGGAGGAAATTGGATTTCCATTCACGAGGACCCACAAAAAGTACCCTCACTCCAAGCTGACTTAAGCTATATTGATCCGTTTCCAAACCCCACAAAGCCTACTTTTTATCGAATATGTGTCGTAACGGAACCGGATCGCAGGATTTACTCAGAGGTTCGAAGGGTTGCCCCTCCCATCAATAGACCTATCATATTGGAAGTGTACCCTAATCCAACGGCTGGCTTCGTAACCGTTACCGGTACACACAGTTCCATGAGCGATTTTGCCATCATATCTGGTCAAGGATTCGACGTAAGTGGCCAAGTGATTGTACATCCTAAAAATTCCCTATCTTTTGAACTTGATCTGAGTACCCTTTCTCCGGGAATCTACATACTCAAAGTTGGTACCAACGTAAAAAGGATTAAAAAAAACTGATTTAGAGCGACACAATCCTCAATTTTTAGTACAATTAACTTCACTTAACTCTACCTAACATCTATCTTTAGAGATTGCAAACCATTTCCGAATCTGATACACTGCCCATGGACCAACGACGCACTATCCTAAAAGGCCTATCATTACTTCCCATTATGCCCTTTTTGTCCGAAACAGCACATGCCACACCCAAAGGAAAAAGCAAGTTTCGCTTCTGCCTTAACACCAGCACCATTCGGGGACAAAACCCCGGTATCGTAAGATACATTGAAATCGCGGCCAAGGCCGGATACGATGGGATAGAACTTTGGGTGGAGGACATCAAAAAATTCGTGGACGAACAGGGTGCTCCAGCCCTTAGAAGACATCTTGAATCCAACAAGTTAAAGCCCGAAAACGCCATTGGCTTTGCCCCGTGGATGGCCATGGACGAATCCCGAAGTGAAGCCGGTTTTCGTCAAATGGAAGAAGAAATGACGATGTTGGCGTCCATCGGGTGTCATCGCATTGCCGCCCCTGCTATCGGAAACGACGGCCCTATTGACCTGCTGGCCGCCGGCGAAAAATACAGACGCCTTTTAGAGCTTGGGCAAAAGACAGGGGTAAGACCCCAATTGGAATTCTGGGGAGCATTCAAGCCCTTTCACCACTTAGGGCAAACACTTGCCGTTGCTGCTGCCGCCAACCATCCCGATGCGAGGATTCTGGCCGATGTTTACCATCTTTTCCGCGGAGGATCTGGATACGACGGGCTTAAGTTGCTGAGTGGGCAATCAATCGAGATCTTTCACATGAACGACTACGTGGACACTATCCCAAGGGAACAGCAGGAAGATAAGGACCGCGTTTATCCGGGGGATGGTGCGGCACCTATGCGTCAGATCTTGACGGATCTCAGCAACATGGGAGGTGAAAAGGTTCTTTCCCTCGAGTTGTTTAACCCCACCTATTGGGAGCAGGATCCGCTGGAAGTAGCCAAAACAGGTCTCGCCAAAATGAAAGCACTTGTGAGTGAAATCGGCTAAGCAGGGGTAGGAAAGCCAGTCAAGCTTAAAAATAGGGTTTAATCAACGAGTCATGGCTACTGGGGCATAGCAGGTTCCATCCAGGTAGACATGTCCTTGGGGGGCGGTATCCAAGTGAAATTCAACGGTACCGCCATCTTCCAAATGCAACAGCAGTTTTGCTCCTCCCTGATCCGTAGCCTGGATCTCCCAAGTACCTTTAACTATAGGTTCGGGGCTTCTCGGCATAGCATTAACCCGGGTATCCTTCTGGTATTGTGTGGGCGGATCGGAAAAACGAAATTGGCCGTCGGCACCAAGATCAATCCGCGCGGGAAGAGTTCCCTCCTCCCACTGATTGCCCGAACAGTCCGGCAAAAGGTTTAGGGTCATTTGACTAAGCCTTTCCTGCCATAAACCTACCAGTCCAACATCGATGGTTTTTATGGAATCAAATACAAGGCTTTTTGCGAGCAGAATCGCATCTTCCTTTAAGATATCTCCAAAAGACACCACATTGGTCGCCGCCAACACATTAACACCAAACCCCTCTGCGTTCAATATTGCCAGCCCGTAGGCAATGGCTGAATCTGACTCGATAGTGCCGGCGAAATGGGCACCGTATACCCCTGAATCAATCTCCAGGATATCCCCGATAGGGTTAAGGTTCACCTCGTCACCCTCTGTAATCCCACGAACCATCTCCGCTTTTAACTGGGTAGGAGAATCAAAGGAATTTAGGGAAAGGGACATAAATCCCGGGCTGTTTTCAGCTATCAACACATACCCTTCAGGTAGCTCGTGACCTATCCATCCATTTGGAACATGGAAAGATATACCGTATCCTTCCCAGGTAACTCTGCCGACCTGCTGGGCATTTGCCTGAATAAAATAAAAACAACAGCTAAGGAGCAGCAATAAGCGGCCAATAGATAAAAGAGTCGGTATTTTGGATTTCATAATCAGAAGCGCAATTTACGGCTAAAGATAAAAATAATACCGGTACAGCGCGCTAAATATAAAACAATACCCAAACCATCACGGTAAGGAAGGCCAAAATCGGACCTAACACGATAAAAAACAGTCCACCCTGCCTGAAATCCTTTTGATCCAACAACCCTGTGCTGTAAGAAATGGCATTGGAAGGAGTGGACACGGGCAATAACAGCGCACAAGAACAGCTGATGGCAACCATAACCGGCACCGCAATGCCGTATGACCCGGGCAACGAAGCACCCAGAGGCACCAATATGGATGCCGCTGCGGTATTGCTCATGACATTGGAAACCAAAACAGCAATGACACAAAACACCATGGTTACCCCGATGACATGTATGGGCAGATCGTTGACCTTTGTCATAACAATATCAGCCAGCCCAACATCAACAAGCCCAATCCCCAGAGCCAGCCCACCTGCCACCAACATCAGGGTGTCCCAAGGCAACGTACGAACCTGATCGGCGTGGATTACCTGGGTCATGGTCAGCAGAACTATGGGTATCGCCGAGGTAGCCGCTACCGGAATACCATGAAAAGGCTCCGTCAACCACATACCCACCGTAATCAGCAGTGTGAAAATCACGGCGTAGCGCTTGGCTGGCTCTACCTTGCCTTCCTTTTTGGGCAGTCGCTCCAGATCCAGTACAACCTCTGAAAAATCATAGCGCTTGCAAAGGTATTTCCAGAAAAGCCATACCAAAAACAACCCGGTCGGAAAACCAACCGCCATCCATTCGATAAAAGTCAGCGAGATGCCCTTTTCCTGCAACGCTCCCACGGCGATGGCATTGGGTGTACTTCCGATGATCGTACCGATGCCACCCACCGAAGCAGCAGCTGGAATAGCCGTCAACAAAGCCTTGGAGTAAGGAGATGATTTCCCTAATAAATGCACCAGCGGAATAATGGAAGAAATCATCATCGCCGTAGTGGCAGTATTTGACATTACCATACTGGCGAGAGCGGTCATCATCATGAATCCCAATAGCAACCGCTCAGGCTTACTTCCGAATTTTTTTACGGTAAACCGGAAAAGCTGTCGATCCAGCTCAACCATACTCATACCCTCAGCCAGAAAAAACCCTCCAAGAAGAAGCCAAATCACATTGGAAGTCCACGTATCCAAAAACAGCTCCGGGGAGGCAGATTTTTCGAATACATAGTCTGTACTGAACCCTATCAACATCATGGCTATGATAAAAATACCCACGGCAAAGGGCGGGATCGCTTCCGTAACCCAGAGGCCGATGGCAAGTACGGTTATCAAAAAAACGTAATTCACCTCCGTTCCATAGTCCAACTGGCTAAAAAAGGAGGTAACTATCAACGCAATGACTACGTTCCCTAAAAAGGTAGAGGTATTGAATATCCAATTCAGACGTAGTCGTCTGTACCACTTTATCGCGGCGTACCTGGAATCACTGTCTGGCATCTTAACTATTTTAAAATGATGGCCTCCATATCCTGAAGCATTCTCCGGTCTTGATCGGAAAGCTCCCAGCGGCTATCGAAATAGCCCTCCAAAATCATTTCATCAGGATTACTCTTGAAGAACGCAAAATCCTTGAAGCCGGTTAGTTTCTGATGGGCTTGCCCCATGAAAGCATACCCCGTAGTACGACCTCCTCCCCACCAAGGCATGCCCGACTGTATGACTACGTATCGCTCATTATGTGGATAAATGTACAGCAATCCATAGTCTGAAAAAGCAGGATCCAAATGCATCGGAAGTATATCCTCCAACTGTCGGATAGCGGAGTTGGTCTCCTTGTGGCCGAACAGGATAAGGTGACTGGACTCCAAATCACTGGCGCGCAACTCCTTATCTGCCAATACTCTTGGAAAAAAAAGCATCCGCCCCAAAAACTCACCTCGATAGGCCGACCAATTGGCAGCGGTAACTGCTTCGTTTCTACGTCGCTCCAGCTCAGCTGCCGAAGGACTATCGGCAGTGCCATAGACATAAATGTGCCGGTCAGAAAATGCGTCGAAAACAGGCCCCGAGATCCCATGCCTCTTAATCATACCGCCGGCCTGTGACAGGCTACCTATCCGCCAAGTATTACCATCTTTATAAAACGACAACTCAGCACTTGGCTGGATCTTCAGAGATTTGCCATCAAGGGTGACGTCGATGGCCCTGTCCAAGGTTATCGATGGATGGTTGGCGAGGTGCAAGGTAAACTCCAACACCGAATCGGAGGCAACACTTATTCGTTGGCCTTCTTCGATGACCGCATCAATAGTGGCAAGCGCACCAGGTACAAGCTGCCTGAGTTCCACCCAATACGCTGTCGGATGTTTCAGCGAATGGGTGGTGAAGGACACCCGGTTCGGATAACCATTCCGTTTAAACTGGGAAAACCATTCAAAAATACGTCCATTTGCATAGGCGTTTACCCAGCTGTCGTGCCTTACGCCCTCATATTCCTCCAAGTAAACGGCGATTCCCCTATCCTGCATTTTATCCACCATAAGTCTAGTACCCTCAATAGGCACCACCGGATCAGCATCTCCATGAAAAAAATGGACAGGCAAATTGATGGCATTGCCCAACAAATCAAGTGTACCCTGGGGAGGAGCTGGGCAAACGGGTGCGATCGCGGCCCAAACATCGGGACGGGTTAGGCCAATCCAAAGTGATCCCCCACCTCCCATAGACAGTCCTGTAAGGTAAATCCGATCGGCATCTATTTTAAACCGGTCTTTAACGTCAGCCAATACGGCATATACATCCTGCTCCACAATTCCTTGATAGCCTGCTGTACCCCTGGCATAAGGAGCGGCCACGATATAATCCACTTCGCCCAAATGAGGAAAATACCGGCTTGCCTCCACATCCGTCTCTCCCTCTAGGTTACTTTTGCCAAACACTCGCTTCAGCGCCAGACGGTGGTTGGAACCCGCGCCGTGTAGCATCACCACTAACGGGTATGATTGGGTCTCATCAAAATTGGATGGCAGGTAAATGGCATAAGGCTGCTCGGTATCATCTGCTACACTATGAAACGTGAGCACCTGCGGGCCACTCTTCAGCTTTTGCGCCTGAACAAAACCACCACCAAGCAAAAAAAACACAAGGAATAGACGAAGCAGGGCATCCATGTACGTATGAGTTAGGTTCGAATTCCAACTGTATCATTCAAATTTCGTCAATTTTAAGCTAATTATTAAGCCGAAAAAGAACTTTATTCAGGACAGCACAAAACTACACCTTTTTAGAAATGAAATGGTAGCTTTACAGAATGGACTCACAAGAATCATTGTACCAGCAGCTCGGAAACGATAAAATCAAGCAAATTTCCACACGCTTTTACCTAGAGGTGGAAAAAACACCCACTCTAAGAGCCCTTTATCCCGAAGAATTGGAACCCGCGCAAACACGTCTATATTGGTTCCTATTACATGTTTTTGGAGGCCCGTCTCCCTATCTTGAGCAAAGGGGCCATCCCATGTTACGAAGACGCCACTTTCAATGGCCTATTGACGGGGACATGCGAACCAAATGGCTAAACTGTATGCTCACGGCGATTGATTCAGTGCCAATGCAGCCGGAAACCAAGGAATCATTGTTGGCCTACTTCGTGAAAGCTGCAAATCACATGGTAAACTGCTGAAAAAACCAAATAAAACAACAATCGTTTTTGCTTTTGTCCGATATTTTTTAGACCTTTTAGACGGTGTTTACGGTACGGTAATTTTTAATTCAAAACCGGTAAAAAGAACCTTAAAGGTATCTTTATTTTACTTCGAAGTTGACAACACATTATTTCGGACCACAGGATGAAAACTCAACGAAACGGATTCATTGCTGCATTTCTTATTTTGATAGTTTGCGGAGCCTGCACTTTATTTGAAGGGCCAGAAGGCTCCCAGGGAGAACGGGGACCACAAGGTGAACAGGGGCCGGCAGGGCCGCAGGGACCTCAAGGCGAACAGGGTGCCCCGGGCGAAGCAGGGCCGCAAGGACCAGCCGGCCCTCAGGGAGCAACCGGACCACAAGGCCCTCAAGGGGAACCTGGGTCATTTAACGCCACTTTATATACCTTCCCCTCCCATGATTTTTCTTCCCTTGCCACGCGGGTTCTTGACATCCCCAACATCGGGCCGCAGGTAAGTAATCTGATGTTTTTTGTATACCTGGTAGACACCAACTCCAACTTGTTTTATCCGCTGCCCGGCCCGGGGGGCGGGGGGCAGAGCCTGTACAGGGTATGGTGGCTCCGAGTATCGACCTCTGCTAGCGTTCGCATCAACCGCTACTCGGGCCCTGGAGAAACCTATGGACAGATCAGGGTAATAACGGTTCCTCTGGTACAAAATGCCGGAGGCCGAGCAGCACTTCCTGATATTGACTTCAACAATTATGAGGAAGTGAGGGTCTATTATGGCTTTCGGTAAATTGGCCATGCATGAATTCTGTACCTAAAGTCACCCCAAGGGTCGAAAAATACCTGTATTATTGCAGGGATTTGGCGTAGGCAATGGTAGCTTACAGAAACAAAATTGTATGGACTGGAAGAAGGAAATTAAAAGTTGGGGAATCCTTTTGGGCGTTTTTGCATTCCTATATTTTACTGGACTGATAACGCCGCTGATGGGAGGCCTGCAGTCATTGCTGCTGCATACAGGACTGATCAAGCCAAAAATTACGCTCGAAAACAAAACTGCGGAAGCGTTTGACTTCAGTGGTCAATTTTTGGACGAACAGGGTGACCGGGTGGGTTTGTCGCAGTACCGTGGCAAAACCCTCTTTATCAACCTCTGGGCTACCTGGTGCCCGCCTTGCAGAGCGGAAATGCCCCATATCGCCGAGCTTTACAAAAAGACTGCCAACAACGACTTGGTATTCCTGATGATTGCCCTGGACGATGACTTTGAAAAAAGCAAAAAGTTTGTGCAGGACAAGAAATTCCCATTCCCCATCGTCCATGCAGCCTATGGACTTAACCCCTCATTACACAGTCAGGCAATCCCGACCACGCTGGTGGTAAGCCCCGAAGGAAAAATCGTCTTTTACCAAGAAGGCATGAGCAACTTCGACACGAAGGAATTCAGGGACTTTCTCACCGGTAGTTTCGATTGATTTATTTAGCGAAGAGATTGCTTGATCGCAGCCTACTCCGTCAAAAACAAAAACACAAGATCACCAGTCGGGTAGCCTGTTCCCAGTATTCTCCGTATATTCGTTTGGTACCACGTTGCTTATGCCCAGAAAATATACCTTGGCCCGTATTTTAACGACATTTCTAAAATGGCTTTTCCTGATTGCTATTTGTTTCCTTGCATTTTTCTTGGCAAAGCCCTTCTGGAACAAATGGATAATCTATCCCAGGATTGAGCGGGAGCTTAAGCAGCTCTCTGAGCAATACCGTACACCGGAGGCTATCATCCCACTGCCAAGTTTCCAAGGTGCCCTCCATGCCCATACCTATTGGTCCCATGATAGCAGGGGTGTTTTGGAAGAAATCCTGCCTGCTGCCAAAGAAGCGAAACTTAATTTCGTTTTTTTCTCTGATCACAAACGTCATGCACTGGATTCCTTTCCAAGGTCTATCCGAGGGATACACGAAGGCATACTATTTGAACCAGGAACAGAATCGAACCTGTTGATGATAAGCCCCTTACGGGAAACCGTTTTGGACTGGAACAAACCCCAGGACACGTTGATTCGGGAGGTAGTGGAAAATGGCGGACTGGTTCTATACCTACATACAGAAATGGACCACGACTGGTCAAACCCCCATTACCAAGGTATGGAGATATACAATATCCACACCGACCTATTAGATGAAAAGGGCATCCTCCCTTTCTTGCTAAACAGCATCGTAAACGGAAAAAAATTCAAACACTGGACCTATCGGGAGATCTTTGATGAGCAAACCGACATTCTTGCCCTTTGGGACTCATTAAACCATCACAGAAAGATTGTGGGATACGGCGCTCCGGACGTTCATAACAACCAAAGCATACGCGCCAGGTACTTGGAAGATGGAACGGTGGAATGGGTAGGCTCTAACGCCAAAACCATAGGAATCGTAGAGCCGGGATGGAAAGAAAAACTCTTGTTAGGGGAACCGGACATGGCAGGCTGGGCTTTCAAATGGGAGCTTGACACGTATTTCCATTCCTTTAAATACGTACAGACCCATATTTTCACAGATGAATTGAGCAGCCGTTCCATCAAGGAAGGGCTTGAAAAGGGCAGGGCATTTGTATCCTTTGAAAACCTACTGGAAGCAAAGGGCTTTCAATTCTTTGGATTGGCGAAGGACGGAACGCTGTCGGGCATTATGGGAGACTCCATTTCCGTAGCTGATGTCGCACAGATCCGCGCTATTTCTCCCTATCCTGTTGATTTTGAACTGATAAAAAACGGCAAATTAATCGACATTGCAGAGAAGAGCTACACCTTTGACTACCAAATCACCGAGCACGGAAACTACCGGATTGTGTGCCGGATACGTCTAAACGGAAAGTCTGTCCCCTGGCTATATACCAATCCCATCTACCTCTATTAAGGCCTGGGCGTTGGTTTCCTTTTTACAGCATGAATGTATAATTCCTCCACCTTTTTCCTCGCCCAATCGGTTTTTCGTAAAAACGTAAGGCTAGACTGGACGGAGGGATCGTAAAGAAAGCAACGGATAGGGATTCTTCGCCCAAGTGCCTCCCACCCGTACCGGTCAACCAAGTACTCCATGACTTGCTTCAAGGTCACTCCGTGCAACGGGTTGTTGGGTTGCTCTTCGGGCTGTGTTGGTTTTTGCATGGTTAAATGTAAAAAAATATAGGATACTACCAGCCGATTAAAATCTAAATTTTAAACACTAGACCTTGTCCCGGTTTTTTGGAATGCCCACACCTATGGCTCCACTAGGATAGGGAAGCCCTGCCTCTACCAAGCAGGCCGCATCGGTAACATGTATCCCAGTTTGTGACGTATACCTCGTACCTGTCTTTCTTTGGCAGGTTCGGCTTTATCGCCAACTGATCAAAAACTCGATCATTGCGCTTTCAATACTACCCACTATATGTATTTTTGCAGCAACTGAAACTGACTGACCATGGCATCCGTTCGCATCGCTTATGAAGCAGACATTCCCACTATCCAATCAATCGCATTTACCGCTTGGCCAGTAACCTTTGGAGGCATCCTGTCTCCTCAGCAGATTGAGTACATGCTACACATGATGTATGGGCAGGAAGCCTTGGCCGCCGTTTTGAATGGTAAAAACCAACTGGTATTGATAGCGGAAGATGAAAAACGTTCGCCAGTGGGGTTTTCGGCAATAGAATTTTCGTACAAGGAACTAGATGCTACCAAAATCCATAAATTGTACTTATTGCCGAGTGTGCAGGGCAAAGGGATTGGAAAGCTTCTGATCAAAGAAATAAGCGGCTATGCGTCCGACCGAGGGGATAAGTCCCTCACCCTTAATGTGAACAAATACAATCAAAACGCCATAGCGTTTTATCAAAAATTGGGATTTCAGAAAGTACGGGAGGAAATCATCCCCATAGGAAACGGCTACTACATGGATGATTTTGTGATGGGGAAAATGTTGTCCTAGCGGCGGGAAGGTAGCTTGGCTAGGTTAACCCAAAAATCCTCTAACAGAGCCATCACCCCGGACAAATCCTGCTCATGGCTAGACTTTGTTACATAACTACTGGCATAATGCTGATAGGCCGTCAGTACGTCTTCCGGCGAGGAAGAAGTAGTAAGCATGATGACAGGCAAATGTCTCAGCTTATCGTTCTGCTTGATAAACTGAAGCACCTCGTGCCCATTCTTCTTGGGCAGATTGATATCCAAGAGGATCAAGTCTGGAAGACTCTTAGGGTCTCGCTCTACCGATTCCAGCAAATAATCCATCGCCTGTTGACCATCCTTTTTGATAGCCAACTTAACAGGTACAGACAGACCCTCCATTGCCTCTTGGATCAGATAAATATCCCCTTCATTGTCTTCAACAAGTAATATTTCCAAACCACGCATAACGGAATCAAATATATAAAAAATAAAGAGAATATACATCCCCTAGACGCATATTATTATAATATATTCTTAGTTTAAGGAAAATAATCCCTTTTAAACGGCTTCGAATCAGGTGTAAATACAGGAATTCTGATTAGCAAAACATCACCTGTCTCCAAAAACTTATTGTGTATCAAGGTCTTACTTTTTAAAAATCAGAGAATCTGCCAAAAAGACACCCGCTAGGCCTTTTTACGAAAAAAATCACACCCGTTTATGACTTTTATCACAATATCCTACTCATCTTCACTTGTATATTTGTCGTATAATATAATGAGCACCAAAAGACAAGGCACCCGATTAAGGGCATAAACATACAAGTGCCAATCGAAGCGGAACCCCAGGGGATCTAAATCGTGCGGCAAAGTTGGTAATTAAAGTTGGTTAGGTTTGTAGAGGAAAGGCTCCGGTCCATTGGCCGGGGCTTTTTTTATTCCCTAAATTGAAGTCGAATTACTAGATATCGCTATATTCGGCGCATTCATCCCTGAGTAGAGTCTACCTTTTACACCGTTTGCCTACGCTTCTATGTATACCGCTGTTATTCTTGCCGCCGGAAAAGGAACCAAAATATGGCCTTACAACTCCTTTAGACCAAAATGCCTACTTCCAATAGTGAATATACCCCTTGTCAAACATCAGGTAGATCGGCTCAAGCAATGTGGTGCAACGCGTATCATCATTGCTGCTCCGACAGAGCATCCCCAAATTGCCCGTCTATTTGCCGGAGACAGAAACGTGGAGGTCATACCAACAAAAGATAGTAGAGGCACCGCTGATACGCTGGTACGTGTGTTCCCTGAAAACTGCCACGAACCCGTATGGGTGCTTTATGGAGACTGTTGGGTTGACACAGCGGATTTACGACGCCTGAAGGGACTTGCTTCCCCAGGTGCGCTTATCACGCCTCATAGAGAAACCTCCAGAAATTACATCGGCTGTACCCAGATGGACGGTAAGCTAACCGCCATTTTGGGTCATTCCCGCGACAAAACCACCCATCATTTTCTGGCGTTTACGCTGCTTCCCCAGCACCTTTCCTATTTCGCCGACGCACCTCCGAGATTCCCCAAGGTAGATGTAGGCATGATGGTGCCGGAAGAAACCTTTTTGGAGGCGGGACTGCTTGGCCTGATGGATGCCGGCATACCTATTAAAGCGATTGAGACCAAGGGGTTTGCCCTTGACATAGACAAGCCCTGGCACCTACTGGAAGTAAATACCCAACTTGCCTTGCAGCAGTGCAGTGAACTTAGGGATAACCAACTTCTTGAAGGAGCAAGCATCGACCCCTCGTCTAAAATTCATGGAAAAGTACGACTGGGTAAGGGCTCTAGCATAGGAAGAAACGTAATCGTAGAAGGAAACATTTGGGTAGGAGACAATACACAGATCGATGCCGGTGCGTTCATACGGGGAAACGTTGTCTTTGGGGATCATTGTGAGATTGGCTATGGTTGCTATATTGAATCAGGGAGTGTAGTCGGCGACCGCTGTAAGGTTTTGCACGGGGCAGAGTTGAGCGGCCTGCTTTTCCCCAACGTTTACCTGTATCATTACATGGAAATTGCCGGAGTGGTGGGGGAAAATACCGACCTGGGTGCAGGAACGGTATGCGGATCCCTCCGGTTTGACGACGCCGGTACGATCCAACGTATAAAAGGCCGGGCAGAAACACTCCAAGACACTGGGCTCGCAAATGCCTGCTACATTGGAGATCAGTGCCGGACAGGTGTAAACGCCGTTTTACTGCCCGGCGTAAAAATGGGTTCCTCCAGCGTATTGGGCCCTGGTGTAGTCCTCTACGATGACCTGGAATCCAACAAGATGCTTTTGCTCAAGCAGGATTTGGTGAAAAAGGACTGGAATCCCGATAAGTATGGATGGTAACTTTCACAAAGCCCCCTCCCCCTTTTTTAGGAAAAAATAGGAAATCGCGGCAGCACCGGTATCTGCAAGCGGAAATGCATACCAAATCCCCTCCAACCCAAAAACCATGGGCATAAAGAAAACCAAGGGAATGAGGAATAGGCCCTGCTTGCTAAGTGCCAGCAGCAAAGCAGGCCTTGGTTTCCCTACCGCCTGGAAATAGGCACTTCCTATTAGGCTAAATGCCAATAAAGGCGTTGCTAAAAACACCTTTCGCATTGCGGGCACTGTTTCGTTGACCAAGTCCTGATCGTTCGTAAACACACCAATTAGAGGGTCTGTAAATGCGATAATTAGTAAAAAAATACCCAACGCAATAAGGCTGGCGTAGCGAAGTGCCAGCTGAATGGTCAAATGAACCCGCTCCTTGTTCCTGGCTCCAAAATTATACCCAACGATAGGTACAAAGCCTTGGGTGATGCCGAGCACCGGGAAATTGGCAAACATCATCACCCTGTTCACTATTCCATATACTGCCAGACCCATGTCGCCGCCATATGCAAACAAGACATTGTTCAGCACGATTGCCAACACGCTAACAGTACCCTGCCGGGCCAATGTGACCAATCCCAATGAGGTGATCTCTCGGACAATGCCCAGATCTGGCTTCATCCATCTGAATGATAGCTGCATGGATGACTTTCCATACAAAAAAAACCAAAGGGTATACCCGGCACTTGCCACGTACGAAATCGTGGTGGCCCATGCAGCCCCTGCAAGTCCCATGTTGAGAAACACAATAAAGACCGGGTCAAGGACGATATTGAACACGGCTGGTACAATCAGGGTAAACATCGCCACTTTAGGGTGCCCTTCTGCCCTAATTACATTATTGCTCATCATCGCCCAAGCCAAAAACGGAACACCGAAAAGAATGATGGTGAAAAATTCCTTAGCCTCGGCCAACACATCCCCTTTGCCACCGAAAAGTTTGACGATCGATTCACTAAAATACATCCCAAATGCTACCACCAGCAATCCCAGCGTAAGGGTCATACCCAATTGGTTCCCAAAGGTGGCATACGCTTTCAGGGGATTCTTATCCCCAAATGCCCGCGAGATAATCGAGGCACCCCCAACCCCGATAGCCATTCCTACGCTGGAAATCAGAAAAGAAATCGGCAACACTACGGTAATGGCCGCTATCCCCATAGACCCCACAAACCGCCCTACAAAAATGGTGTCTACGATACCATAGATGGAAAGCACCAAAATCCCCACTGCGGCAGGCACTGCCTGTTGAAACAGTAGGGAGCCTATGGGGCCTGTGCCAAATGCTGAGTTGTTTTCCTTCATAGACTACGGTACCCGAATACCTTCGGCACTATCCCGATCCACTAAACTAAGAAATAAATTAGATGCCAAAAAAGAAAGTCGTTCAAACGGTTTAAAAGGACTTGGTAAATTCAATTTTGATCCTCAACTGGACATCGCTGATCACTTTAAAGATTTCTTTGATCGTCACCTGTTGCACTTTTGTCAAGTCGTTTACCTGTATATAATTACGGGGCTCCTTTCCCTCCTTAACAATCCGCGCCGCCTGGGTCTCCAGCCTAAGGGCCATAAGGTAGTAGTACGCATTATACCATTCGGAATAGGTTTTGGAATCTATGACCGCTTCTTCCAGTAAAAACTTTAACCTTCGTCCGGTATTGGTCTCAAATATCCCTTGACTGAGCGCATAAATACGAATAGCCTCTACCATGGGACTCATGGCTCGTTTAATGTCAAACACCGCCATATCATCCACCTTAAAAGTCTTGATATTGTTGAACCAGGTAAGTTGTGGATTAAACTGGAGCGCGTTCTGTGCCATATTGTAAAAAAAACGTTCCAATGGATGCTTCAACTGCTCTCCCATAAAAGCCTTTAGGTCTGAAAGCAACTGGAAATCACCATAGAGTGGACGGCAGTCAAAAAACAACCCATACTGCATGACGGTCTCCGGCGAGGATTCCAAAAACCAGCGTTGATAGTTCGCCTTCCAATGGGAAAGCGAATGGGTCCATTTTGGGTTCTGTGCCATGAATCCTCCGGTGCAGTAATCAAATCCGATGAAATCCAAGCGACGGGATACTTCCCCCGCAAAACCTAGGAAATACGAGCGTACCAGTTCCCGTTGCTCATTGGCTTTGTCCTCGTAAATGATTGCATTATCCTGATCCGTCTTCAGTGTCTGCTCCATCCGACCTTCACTCCCCATAGTAAAAAAGACAAACTTCGCGGGAGGAGGCCCTTTTTCCTTCACTACATTTTCAATGACACGAACTATTACCGTGTCAGCTACCGTAGAGATGATCTGATTGACAATTTCCGCCTTCACTCCTCGCTGTACCAGCTTGTACACAATCCTTGGTACCTTTGCCCATTTCCTCTTGAGCTCTTCTCTATGGATCGCCTGCTTGACAGACTGAATAAACAGGAATGGAGACTTGGATGATTCGGTTAGAATCTTGTTACGACTGATCAGTCCCAGCTTTCCGTCGGAGTCTTTGACAATCAGGTAGCGGGTCTTTGTTTGGAACATCAAAAGCAACGCCTCATAAACAAAAGCCCCAGGATCTATCGATACGATACGTTGGTCCATCACTTCTCCCACTGGAGTGGAAAGGGAAATGTTTTGTGCCAGCACCCTATCCCTAAGCGTAATATCGGTAACAAATCCCGACAAACCCCGCGTTGAATCTCCGATGAAGACGCAACTGTATTTTTCCGACGCCATTTGCTGCGCCACTTTAAATACCGGCTCACTGGGCAAGAAAACCCGTATTTCCCGCATAGGCAACTCACTGATTTTTTTGGAAAAAAAATCATCTATTCCAGTGCTGCTTCGACTCTTCATACCATTCTAATAAAAAGGGAAATTAGAAACTTGGGCTTCAAAAACCAACTTAAGATGCGTTTTTTAGACCCAAGTATTGGTATTGATAAAATCTTATTCTACTTTTGCATCAGCTTTTGAAAAAGCCTCCCCAACCTTCGTTTGGGATACTTTTTGCCTTGCCAAAAACAACAGACCACTGTGGCTTTTTGGCAGCAAAATACGAATATAAAGTAATTTGGTCCTGTAGCTCAACTGGATAGAGCAACTGCCTTCTAAGCAGTAGGTTTCAGGTTCGAGTCCTGACAGGATCACAAGTAAAATAGTCTGAATCACCCATCTATAAACTGATCAGATTGGTTTTTCTTTTTATTATGATTCCGTAGCTCAGCTGGTAGAGCATAACACTTTTAATGTTAGGGTCCTGGGTTCGAGCCCCAGCGGGATCACAGAGTTAAGAGAGGATCGTCCGATTGGGGCGATCCTCTTTTTGTTGCCCGGAAAAGCTAAAAGGGCGAGAAGTTTATCCCGATGAACAACATGCGGCAGAACGATATCGGGAAGCCCCAGCGGGATCACAGAGTTAAGAGAGGATTGTCCGATTGGGCGATCCTCTTTTTGTTGCCCGGAAAAGCTAAAAGGGCGAGAAGTTTATCCCGATGAACAACGCGCGGCAGAACGATATCGGGAGGCCCCAGCGGGATCACAGAGTTAAGAGAGGATTGTCCGATTGGGCGACCCTCCTTTTGTTCGAAAAAAAACCGGAGATCAGGTCGCACTTGCTAAATTACCTTCTGAAAAAGACAACAGGCCTACCTGCAAACGGACCGTCGCAGACAAGCCTTTTTGAATCCAGCAAAACATTCCTTCAAACCATACTCCAATGTTACCGGAACCTCAACAGGCCTGTAATCGTTTAATGTCTGCTACTGAGAAAATGAAAAATCCATCCAAAATATACTACATAGATTATTGAATTTTTTTTGGTAAATTAACAAAATTATCCTACAAATAAATCTTCACATACCAGTACTTACTGGTAATCCTAAAGATTTGGTGGTACACCCCAAGAAGCGACAAGGCATTGGTCATGGGTTATTTATAATTCTGTAAAAAAAAACAAATGAAAGTTCAAAACTCATTAACTTGCATCTGTTTACTAAGGGAGATAGGTGCTGGGGTTTAGTTTTCCCATATTTTGAGTATAAAATGCAACTAGACGATAAAGATTTATTTTTACGCCACCAAAATACTACCCATGGGGGGCTCCCCTATTTTTATTATGGTCTAGGCTTATCATTGCTTTCATTTTTCTTTGCCAGTCAAGGTTATGGCCAGACAGATCAAATAGACCAGACAAGAAAAGAAATTACTTTGAGTACCGAGTCGATTTCAGAAACCCGCATCGACTTACTTAATTCACTCGCCGAACAATTGTACAACTACGATCCGGATTCCACTTTCTTCTATGCTTCTATCGCATTGGACCTAAGTGAAAAACTGGACTACCCAAATGGGAAAATAGATGCCCTCCGTAATCTGGGCGGGTACTATAATCGAATATCCAACTACGACAGTGCCCTTTACTTTTTAGATCTCGGCCTCGAAGCCGTAAAAGAATTAGATTACCCCAGAGGTAGGGCCAATTTACTTTCTACCAAAGCTCGTACGTTGGAAGACAAAGGCTATCTAACTTCTTCCTTTGAATATTATCTCCGGGCCCTTAAAATAAAGGAGGAAAACGGACTGATAAAGGAACTCCCCAGTACACTCAACAACCTTGGCCTTTTGGCCTACCGCACCAATGAATATGAAAAATCGCTCAGCTATTTCCTGCGGGCAAGGCAAATACGGGAGGAGTTGGGATTGACTCAAAATATAGAATCGTTGCTGACCAATATTGCGTTGGTTTATAAGGAGCAAAACCGAATCGATGAAGCGCTACAGTTGCTGCAAGAATCCAAAAAAGCAGCAGAGGAATCTGACGATACCTACCTCCTTTCGATCGTGCAGCACAACTTAGGGCTTATTGCTTATGGCCAAGGCAATTACACCGAAAGCATTGAACTACTGGAAAGCGCGTTGAAATTGGATCAATCGATGGATGAGCTCTACGGTGTCACAAAAGATTTGATTGCTTTAGCTCGAAGCCATTTAGCACTTTCAAATTCACAGATCGCCTACGGTTACCTACAGGAAGCACTGAAACTATCAGTGGACACCGATGCCCGCATTTTACATGCGGAAATCCATGAACTTATCAGCGAGATTTACGAGAAACGTCAAGAATGGGCATTGGCACTTACGTACCACAAGAAATTTAAAGAAATTCACGACCACATTTTCAATCTCGACTCTGCGAGTCGCAGAAAAGACTTTGAAGAAAGGTATAAGCTGGAAAGAGAGGAGGCTGCATACCGGCAGTTGCTCAAGGATCGCGAACAGGAGAAAGACCAGGAAACAGCCCAAATCCTCCGGAATGGGATAATCGTGCTTCTCCTGATCATGAGCTTGGCACTGATCATTTCGGTTAGGTCTGTGAAAATACACCGACAGGCAAGGCAGCAAGCGACCAAGCAAAAAGACGAACTGGAAAGATTATACCTGGAGACTACGCAACAAAAAGAAAAAATCGAAAGCATCGCCAGAAATCTTGAAGACGTAAACCGAACCAAAGACCGGTTGTTTTCAATTGTAAGCCATGACCTGCGTAGCCCGATCAATTCACTGAATAGTTTGATGCAATATACCTTGGACGAAAACCTATCGCAGGAAGAGTTTACAGAGATTTCGCACAAACTAAAGAATGAGGTGGAACATGTCCATTTCACCTTACTTAATTTATTGCAATGGGCAAAAACCCAGATGAGGGGGATCACGACAGACCCAACCCATATCTCGATCGAGGAGCTTGTCGGGGAAACGCTAGATCTGTACCGTCCCGTTGCACAAAGCAAGGAAATCAAAATCCACAATACAATTGACCCTAGCATTTCTTGTTGGGCAGACCGTGAACAGGTGAACCTGATTTTTCGAAACCTTGTAAACAACGCGCTAAAATTTACCCACCAAGGAGGAGAGATTAGCTTAATTGCAGAGAAAATTCTTCCTGCAACATGGAAGTTTACCGTTCAGGATTCTGGAATTGGCATGGACGAACACACCGTAAATAAACTTTTCAAAGCGGATTTCAATAACAAACGATATGGGACTGCTGGAGAAAAAGGAACCGGACTTGGCTTGATTCTAGTCAAGGATTTTGTGGAGAAGAACGGAGGAGAACTTACCGTTGAAAGCGAGCTTGGGGTTGGTAGCCGCTTTAGTTTTACCTTGCCTGAAACCAACTAGTAGATTCTTCGTTTGATTTTTTTGAGTTCCAACGGAATCTTTTTATATATTAGCCAAAAATGAACAATCAGTATGCCGAATCATGAAACTGGTCAGGGGTGTTTCAGCACCGCCTAGTTAAAAAATTTCCCTTTTACGACAGTTTCCTTTAGGTAGTGTATTTGCAGCTGATTCCTGTCGTTTCGCACCAAGCGATTCAGGACTTTATCAGCCGCTAACGCTCCTTTAATTGGTATTGCCATGAGGGATCCTAATGAAAATGGGCAGACAGTACAGGATAAGATGTATCCATTGAAAAGCAATTATAGACAACGATGAAAGAGAGTAAGTTTATCCGATTTAAGATCAAAATGGCGATTGCCCTAAGCGCCGTCCTGTTTTTAATCTTTATCAAAAGCATCATAGACAAGCAAAATGTAGAAGAACTAGAAGAGGCGTTTATCTCGGTATATGACGATCGACTGGTGGTTCAGGAACACATCTTTTCGATAACTGAAATGGTCTTTCGCATGCGCCTTTTGGTCTCGGAATGTGCCTCCATGGAAGAATACTTGGATGTAAAAGACGAAGTGATTGAGTACCATAATCAGATATTGGCAGTTATTGGGGATTTTGAAATGACCAAGCTGACGCCAAAGGAAGCCGAGTACTTGGAGGAATTCAAGGATTTAATCACCAACAAACTGGAAATACAAACCTATTTTGATACCGATAAAAGTGAGAATCTGGATTTTGAAATGACAGTGGACAGGTTCAATGCGGATTTTGAGCGTGTTTTGACCGACCTCCGTGAGCTTTCAAACATCCAACTGGAGGAAGGAGCAAAATTGACTGTACGATCCTACGAGATCAAAGCCCGCTCGGATATCTGGCTAACCTTCGAATATGCAGTTCTCTTTATTCTGTTTATCCTGATCGTAATTCTGGTGTTTACCTCCAAATCCATCAAGCAGAAATCCCAAGTAAATCCTTAATTGGAAGCCTTTCGATGATACAGTGCTGAAAACAAGAATCCCACAAGAAAGATGACCACCGTACCAAAGACGATCGTAAGGTTGGCATGAAAAGGACTTCGGAAGGTTACCCAGCCGCTTTCAGAAGGGATCAATGGCGATAGGCTCATCCAACCAATCGTAAGTACTCCCAAGGCCACACCGATGGCCGCATATTTCTGACGAATGTTTCTTCCCACATAGGCCAACAAAAACAGACCTAGGATACCGCCGCTGAAGATAGCCGAAAGTGCCCACCAAGCATCTAGGGCACTCGTAACTCCATTAAATGCCAAAGCAACCACTATACTCAGGAGACCCATTACCAACGAGGCGATAACGAGTGTTTTCACCTCCCCTCCTTCCGTGATGTGGGGATTGAGGTATTTCTTGACGTGATCGGTCAAAATCACCGTAGCAGAACTATTGACACTGGTAGATACCGTGCTCATCCCAGCGGCAAAAATGGATGCGATCAACAGTCCCGTCATGCCCTTAGGCAGTCCGTTTACGATAAAATAGGGGAATATCTTATCGGCATTTTCAGACGATGAAAGTTCTGAGGGGAGCATTTCAGGCATGGCTTGGTAATAAGAAAACAAAGCCGTTCCAATAAAGAAAAACAGCAAAGAAACCGGCACGTAGAGCAGACTGCCCATCAATGTAGACTTGACTGCCTCTCCTTCATTTTTGGCACTCAGGTACCGCTGTACGTAGTTTTGGTCCACACCAAAATTCTGTACATTGATAAACAACCCGTATACAAGAATAAGCCAAAAGGTAGATTCGGAAAAGCTGAGCTTAAAGCTTCCCAAGCTGAATTTTTGCTGCTCAGAGGCGATCGCAAACATCTGTCCAGGCCCCTCAGGCATGGAAAAAAGCAGAATGCCCGCACAGGCAAGCGCTCCAGTGATAAGAATAATGCCCTGAATGGCATCGGTCCAAATTACTGCCTCAAAGCCGCCCATAATGGAATAGATAAGTACGCTTACTCCCGTCACCACGATAATAACCGGAATGCTCCATCCAAAGAGCGCATTCATAGGCAAGGCCAACAAATACATGATGGCCCCCATTCGGGCCAATTGAGTGAGCAAGTAACAGATCGATGCGTAAATTCGGGCCCAAGGGCCAAACTTGGTCTCCAAAAAGAAGTAGGCAGAGGGACTTTTGATGCCCCTGTACAATGGAACGAAAAACTTAACCGCCAACCAAGCAGCAAACGGAATGGATAAACTGAACACAAAGCCGTTCCAATTGTTAAGGTATGCGTTTCCCGGTAGGGCCAGAAAACTGATACTGCTCACAAAGGTAGCAAAGATAGACATGCCAATCGCCCAGGAAGGCAGCTTTCCACCTCCGGTTATAAAGTCATTGGCGGAACGCTTCTTGTAATAAAACGATGCGCCAAAGAGGACAATCGCCAGCATGTATACCAAAAAAACGGCTAAGTCAATCAGTGGTAAATCCATTCCCTTTTTTCCCTGTTATTTTTAACACTAAACTCCCTCGATGCTTTCTAAATTTCGCTTCAGCTTCTCCATATCTGCCTCCCCAAATGCTGTATGCGGAGCGGCCAATACATTTTGGCATAGTCCCAGTAAGGACATGGCTCCTTTCAGCCCCTTCAGGTAGCTGGATCCATAGGTACCCAAGGCATAGATTTTTGCGGAAATCTCCATAACCTTGGCCTGTAGGGTCACTATCGATTCTTTATCATTGGCTTTTGCCGCATGGTAGAGATCAACATACAGCTTTGGGAAAATATTAGCGCCCCCACTCACACCGCCATGCGCTCCCATCAACACGGAGGACGCCATCATCTCCTCTGGGCCGACAAAAATCGAGAATTCCGGACGATCGCGAAACGCATAAATCAGCGCGTGCAGGTATCCCCCATTGGCAGAACTGTCCTTGAACCCCACGATATTGGGATGCCTGGACAATGCCACCACGGTCTCCACAGAGATCATGGTTTTTGTGTGGGAGGGCATGTTGTAGAGGAACAAGGGCAAGGAAAGCCTATCCGCAAGTCGCTCAAAATAGGTCACCAATTCGGGTTGTGAAAGGCCAAAATAATACGGCGGTGCTGCAACTACGGCGGCTGCACCCACCCTTTTGGCAAAATCGGTCAGGGCGACGCTTTCGTCGGGTGCGGTGTCCGTTATCCCGACCAATACAGGCACCCTTCCCTGCACCATACCACAAACCTCTTCTATAAGCTGCCTTCGCAGGGAATAGGATAAGCTGGTACATTCTCCTGTGGTCCCTAATACAAATAGGCCGTGAACGCCCGCCTCCAACATACGGTCCACGAGCTCTTTCAATGCTTCTAGGTCAAGGGTCTGATCGTCGATCAATGGAGTAACCAATGGGGGAACGATTCCCTCCAAAGGCATGGAAAATGAATTTTCTGACATGTATTAAGTAAAATCTAAGATAGGTAGTTTATGATTAAAATGCTGCTCCAGCGGTTGTCTGTGAGTTACAGTTTGGTCGGATCGATAACGACGTATTTGATTCCTTCTCTATTATAGGTATAGGTGATATGCACCAAGCCGTCGCTGGATTGTATGATGGCCGGATAAGCGTAACCTGCCCTTATGGGCTCGTTTTCGAGCGTCATCACAGGAACCCATTCCTCTCCATCCGAAGACAGGGCAAGATTGAGGATGTTTCTTGCCTTTGGCTCCTCTCCCTCCCGGGTGCTATGGTTATAGATGAGTAAATGCCGGCCATCTGAGAGCGTAACGGCATCCGTGCCAGAACTGGGGTTTGGCAGGGAGGTAGCTGTCATCCTGGACCACGTAATACCATTATCTTTTGAATAGCTGGTGGAGATCACCCCCTGTCGGGTACGGCAAAGGATCTGAAGCGTGCCATCTTGGTGGGTCAAGATACTTGCCTGAATAGCGTCAAATTCCTCTCCATCATTGATCGGCCCTATCACTTCCCAGCTACGCCCGTTATCACGGCTGATTTCGAAATGGGTGGTCCATTTGATATCCTCACCGTTCACCACCTCCACACTGGATGGATTGATTATGACTCCGTCCGCTAGTTGAACCGGCTTATTTTTGATGGGTCCCAACAAATGTCCGACCGCGGGATCTTCTCCCAACTTTACCGGGCTTGACCAGGTCTTACCATCATCTTCGGAAGTCATTAGCATGCCCCACCAGTCCATGGGGCTTGGCCCCACCTTGTAAAATAACATCAGCGGCCCCTCTTTGGGCAGAAAAAGGACGGGGTTCCAACAAGGATATCGAAGCGTGTCATTTTCCACACCATTGGCAACTTCCTCTGGCCAAGTCCACTGGCCATCTACCAATCTGGAAACCCGGATCCCTACATCGGGATGTTTTTCGTGGGTTCCTGCAAAGAAGGCCGTTACCAACCCAGACGGAGTCTCCACAATGGTGGAAGCATGCACCTGCGGCGTGGGCTTATTGTCCATTCCGTAGATCAATGCGCCATGTAAGTAACCCTGTTCCCCAGGTGTTACCAATGGAGGCAGGAAATACCTGCCGGTAATATCATTGGGTTCCCTATCAACGGTGCTTTCTGATCCTGCCTGTCTTTCTGAAGCGCAGGAGAACTGAAGCGCTAGGGCAATTGCCACGAGTCCACTAACGAAGGAATTGTTCATGTTTGGTTATTTTTCTTCAATTGCTCAAAACGTATTCATTGCATCGGATTGGGAAATGATGTACCTGTATTCGAAAGAACACAGCGGCTGGGCCATTCCCGTGTGCAAAGCATCTACTACTTAGCTTTGGGCAGAATCGACTTCACAGGCTATATCCCACAAAATGAAACGTGGATGCCTAGTTCCTGAAGTGCCGCTGCCTTGACCTGACATGCCTCTTTCGCTTTTTCCTTACTGTCCGCATATACCACGTGGATATGATTGGCTTTATGTTGGGCCATCATCTGGTTTTGGGAAACTCCCTCCAAGCGGGCGTGCATGATAGGCCATTGCGGGGTAGTCAATTGCCAGCGTCGTTGAGTTTCCTCTTCGGGCAGTGCGACCACCTCTCCCACACCTAAGTCTGCATAAAGAGCATCATTCATTACGTATACCCTGCTCCAGACGATGTGCCCGGGTCTACTCACTCCTTTGAGACTACCGCCTCCCAATCTAAAATACATCGCCGGCTGCCTTTCGCTGGAAGCCCCTGTGTATCCCCCCGCAAAATGGGACGGGGGAGCAGCACCGGATATCAAAAAAACCCAAATAAAATCATCGATGCCATTCCCTGAGAAATGCTCGCCCCAACGTAGATCGTGGAGGGTATTGTCTCCAACCATGCCCAACTCGCTCCAAAGTTTATAGGTGATCAGACTGTCCAGACCGGCACATTCATCTACCTCATTGAAATGAGGCAACGCCTTTCCCGGAAAAAGCTCTCTGCCATCCGAGCTGTAAGCGGGCGGACGGTGTGTGTTGTTGAGTAGACCTTCGGTTAAATCGGAGGCTGGAACCAGGTCCTTAAGACCCTGCTGGTATTGGATACCTATGGTATCGCAGCCAAACTCGTCGGCCAAACGAAGGGCTGCTATGTACATTTTGCACTGTGCGATGGTTTGATCTTTGGTAAACTCCACATCACCCTCTCCCCAGCGGAATACCATGCCTTGGTCAAGAAGCCAGTCGAGTACTCGCTCCGCCTCATCGTCAGCAACCTCCCGCATCGCAGCAAACAAAGTGGATTGGCTTAACCGCTCCTTGAATACCCCTGTGGGGTGCAATAAATGATCGGGAATGATGGCATTAAACATACCCATACAACCCTCATCAAACACCCCCATAATCGCCTTTTCCTGTCGAAAACGTCGGGCAAAATCCCTTCCCTTTTCGACCAATTCCGCGGAAATACCAGAGACATCAAAGGCTCTCACGTGGCTGATGTCGTGCGTGATTCTGCCGGTTTCCAGCCATTCTCCCAGCTTGTCCAAGAAAAATTTATCATCAAAGTCCCTACTCCAAAGCGTGGAATAGCTTACACCCGCCTTGGTAAGCGAACCGTTCAAATTCAACATACCTACGAGACCTGGCCACTGACCGCTCCAATTGGCCAGCGTAAGAATGGGTCCCTTGTGGGTAGTGAGTCCTGGCAACACATGATGAGAATATTGCCATACACTTTCGGCAACAATCAAAGGCTTTGTAGGATCCAATTTCTTGAAAACTTCGATCCCCATACGCTGTGAATCGATAAAACCGTGCCCCTTCGACTCGTCAAAGGCATGACCTCTAACGACCCTATATCCCATCGTATCCAACACCTTGCCCAAGTTGGCCTCCATGTCCGCTTGGGCCTGCCAACAGGTCTGATTGGCCGCCAGCCTCAAATCTCCACTCGCTACCAAGTAGATGTCTTTTGTGTCACTCATTGTATAATTGGTTACCTAGTTTGATCGATTTCTGTATAGGTAGTAATACGCTGCTTCCTTCGAAATGTACCCCCATTCCCCTGTGAATTTTTGTTGCAGAGGGTGCTCATCGCAACGGGTTTTCGTACCAGATAAGCCCTAGTCCGTGCTTGCTGCCATCTCCCGCAGTTTCTTCACAGGTAAGTACGTCCAAGTCACCATCTCCATCCATATCTACCAGAACAACAAAATCGTACTTAATCCCCTCTTTTCCACTAATATCCAGATAGTAAGGATTCTCTTCCAAAAATCCATTGATGGCCACCACGCCAGATCGGTCTTCTGCCCCCTCAAAAGATCCCACCAGATCCCAAGTCCCATTTTCATCCATATCCGCAATGGCCACCGACTTGCCCCGCCTTCCACCAAACCGAGGGTACGGGATTGTCTCCGAGTACCATGTACCCGCTTTTCGAAAAAATAGCAACCATGCATGGGTCAAATCAGGAACAATAATTCCCGGAACACCGTCTTCGACCCATTCCTGCACAGGAGCCAATCCCAAAAACATGGGTTCTCCATCGCGCAGACCTATGAACTGGTTTTCCCAGGGACTCCGCAACCAACCGCCAATTCCGGGGTTTTTAAGCCATCGCAATCCCCGTTGATCTCCATAACGATCCGTAATCAGTATATCCAAAAGTCCGTCTCCATCCATATCCAAGGTCTCTATAGACATAATCCATCCCGCATCGCTTATTGCATGGTATTTCCATTGCCCCATATTTCTTGGATCCTCCGGTGCCTCCAACCAGCCAAGTCGGCCATTGGGATCCTTGGAGCCGACAATAAGATCCAGGCCAAATTGGCCGTCCACATCGATGGCACGACCAAACATCCACCGAGTCATTCCAATGCTAACAGGAATATCTTGGCTGATCCATTTTTCACTGTCGTAATAGGCATCCCAGTCCGCCGGTGCCCAGTGAATCGTCACCCGCTGATGGTTGCCTTCTGATAAGGTCACCAGATCCATGAATCCGTCTCCATCCAAATCTACTGCAAAGGCATCCTCCACATCAGGAGAGGGGACCTCGATGTATGGCCATTGCCCGGTACCATCACCGGGATTTATGTAAAGACGGCTTACGCCTCCCTCTTCCCAACCGCACACCAAATCCAGAAAACCATCCCCATTTACATCGGCAAGCTTGGCTCCGTCGGCCCCCATAGAGGTATTGTCGATCACATGCATTTTCCAGGGGACAGGATTAAATGGGGTTGCTTCCTGGGCAAAAATACGTAGGGGAAATACGGTCAGAACGAACAACCAAAAATCAACTTTCATCATGGTTCCTATTGGGTTTATTCCAAAGGTAAACGTTTTGGCCGATAATAACCACCCACAGAGCCCATTGCGGGAATAGGTCACAAAAAAACCCGAACCTGTAGGTCGGGCCTTTTTAGGACTAATCCAGTGGTCAACTAGCTAAGTTAGCGGGCCGGGAAATCTGCCCAAAAGGCTAGCCGGAGACCGGCCTTATTAATCTTCCTCTTCTTCCTCCCATGCTTCTTCCTCATCCAAGATCAAATCCATGGCTTCCTCTGCCCACTCAACGATTGCAATCCGCTGCTCCTCGCTAAGCTTGGCACTGGCATGCAGCCATGTATAGATGGGCATGGGCATGGTTTCTTCCTTTACTTCAATGGCCATATCGTCCAACAAAGCAAGTTTATCGAGCATATCAAGACCTTCCCAATGCGAGAAATTCAGGGCTTCACGCCCTTCCCGCACATCTTTGGCGACCAACCAGGAAGAGGGGGCCACGTAGGAGTACCAAGGATACACCGTCTCGTTGCTATGGCAATCGTAACAAGCAGTTCGGATTACTTGGGCAATACCACCATTTGCCAATCCACCGTGGATGAGATCTTCTGGGTTGTCGGTCTCAACGGCCGGTAATTCGTTCGGCACCAATTGAATCCCCAAACCGACCAAAACCAAACCTACAATAAGGATTCGACCAACTTTCATCGGTTCTATTTCTTTTTGCCAGAGCTCCAAGATGTCAGCGTAGCGATGTCTGCCTCGCTCAATTTACCTTCGGGTCTGTTTTCCAGGTATTTCTTAGGAGGCATATCCCCGTTGACCACCACTTCATTGATTTTCTTCATTACAGCCACTTGCTTAGATTTCTTGGAAGCTTCAAATGCATCCCAATCCAGTTTCGCCTTTCCTTTGTCGTTTTTGGATTCTGCATTGTGGCAACCATAGCATTTCTGGTCGACCACTGCCTTGACATTGGCGGGCATATCCGGCATAATTTCAAGAGGGCTTACCTCATACCCATTGGAGGTTTTGGTAGTACCTTGAAAGAAAAGAAGGCCCAATAGAGCCAAGGCTGGTAATAAGAATAGTTTCTTCATTTTGCATGTTTTTTGGTTAGTTCAGGAAATTTGCACATTTTTTTCGGCACACACAAACGGCCTATTCAGAAAAATTTGATTATTTCCATGGACAGCCAATTAATCAAGAGAACATCAACACATGGTGAAAAGGACACACCCCGGTAATGTATACGTGAGTACCCTCTGTACGCAGACTTCCAAAATGCACGCTATATTGCTCCCCGTCAAGGCTCCTAATTCGCTCATGCTCTTTTAAGCCCGGCCCAAAGGTAATCCTATCGCCCCCAAGCTCGTAAACAGCCTCTCCCTCCGCAAGAAAATAATTCTCCCCTTCTCTATCTGCCGGCTCCAAACCGGTGATTGTACCTCGTTCGTCAAAGTTCATTTCAATGGTCACTGCTACACCCTCAAGGCCGCTGACCTCAAACTCCAGCCGCACCTCTCCTTGATCCTCCCGTAAAGAAATCGTCGTTTCCAAGGTCTTAACATTGCTGACCGGACGTGCCGGAAAGGCCATTTTACTCCAAAAACGTCCATCCACACTCGGGGTCAACTCATAATCTCCAGCGGTGTTTTTTAGACTATCGGGCAGAGGCTGGTAATAGGGAGCCTCCAATTTTTGGTATAGGACGTATGTGTTTCCTTCCACCCACAGTCCCTCACTCCGAAAATAGCCCATGCTGAAAAAGGCGGGAGACAAACGCATGTACCTAAGTATGGCCTTTCCCTTGCGGTAGCTGAAAAAGTTTGGACTTACCGACCGACCAGATGCAATGATCAGCGGCCAATCTACCCCACCAAATAAGGTAACAGTCGTGTCTCCTCTTCGGATCCTCACCAATGAACTCGAAGCGAATATCCGCTCGAAATCAGTAGAAACCGGCTCATCGGGAGGCAAAGGTTTACGAAGTTGTGGGTTTTCCATAAAATAAAAAAGGGCTTCGCCCAGAATAATCCGGTCGAACCCCTGAAAGCCCTCAATTTGCCTGGCAATGGCAGCGAATTTGCCGTCTCCGCCCACAACCGCCAAAAACCGATAGTGAAGGTACTGAACCACTACACTTCTGCTTCCATACTGATCCTGCCGCCGGGAGTCAAAGGTAACCAAATCTCCGTTTGGTTCCATATAATAGTAGGTCATTTCAAGGCTCTTACGTGGAGCAGCAAAAAGCGACGGTCTTTCCAACAACCTCCCTAAAGTAATAAACGCATTGTTTTCCACGTCCGAATAATTCATACTTCGCTCTGGATAGTGCCCGTCTTCGTCCAGGAAGATCCCTTCTGCAAGCCACTCGTCTATTCGGCGAACATAAGCCGGATCAGGATAGAGTTGGTTAATTCTTGCCAAGGCATGACAGACCACCCAGCGGTGATTGGGAGTATGCACCCCTCCAGTAAGCATCGCGTCCCCTGCTTTTAGGACAAAGGGCTTTGCCTCTGCCAGAATAGCCGCAAGACGACCATCCGCTAAGCCCATAAGGATGTAAATTCCGGCACATAAGGGTTCCATAATAAATGCTGTATCCGGTGGCGACTCCAAATTGCCCGCATTGATGGTACCATCGGGACGTTGATTACGTTTCAATTGGGCGACCGAATGCTCAAATAAGGGCAAAAGTCGCCCGTCCCTGAAAAATTGGGAATCCGGACAAGCAAAGGAAGCCGCTACGATTGCAAAATTGTACCCATAACTTCTACCTCCATGTCGGTTTGCACGGTCTCCTTCTGCCATCAAGGCCGCCACATGCCGGTCATTGGCGGCTACCATGGCATCCCAAAAAGGCACATCGCGGGAACGTATCGACCAAATACCATCAAGGGAATACCCAAAAAGGGGCGAAATCAACATACCGGCTCCCAGGCCAAGCGTATGCTTCAAAAATTGGTGGCGGTTCATAGGATCAATTAGGTGTATAGAACGAATAAATCTGACCAAAACTACCCCATTTAATCAAGAAATCAAGTATATGTATCACCTTCTCCCAGGCCATTCATACCATCAAATGACATCAAATCGGGAAAATTTGAACGGATATCCGCCTTCCGGTAAGTTCTGCCTGGATTTTTACCTATATTCACTACCTTATTTGAGCACATTTATCCATTACATACCGATACAATTCAATGAGTAAACAACCCATAAACCGAAGAAATTTTATCAAAGGCAGTGGTGCACTGGTGGCCTTGACGACGCTGGGGGCCCAGGCAATGGATTTCAAAAAACGAAAAGATCCGTACCGGGTTGCCCTGATCGGTTCGGGCTGGTATGGCAAAAGTGACTTGTTCCGCTTGATCCAGGTGGCACCCGTGGAAGTGGTAGCCATCGCAGACCCAGACAAGAACATGCGGGAGCAAGCGGCCGCCCTGATCGCCGCCCGACAAAAATCCGGAAAACAACCCCAAACCTACAACGACCATCAGCAGCTGTTACGGGAACACAAGCTGGACATCGTGCTGGTGGGAAGTCCCGACCACTGGCACGCCCTGCATGCCATCGATGCCATCAAGGCCGGTGCCCATGTCTATCTGCAAAAACCGATATCGGTGGATGTGATCGAGGGAGAGGCCATTCTGGCGGCTGCACGTAAGTACCGAAAGGTCGTTCAGATAGGCACCCAACGTAGAAGCACACCGCACCTAGTAGAAGCAAAGAAAAATATCATCGACACCGGCATGCTGGGAAAAGTATCCTATGCCGAGATGTGCTGCTACTACCATATGCGCGCAAACGGCAACCCTGAGGTAGAACCTGTACCGGATTTCTTTGACTATGAACGCTGGGCAGGACCAGCCCCTAAGCTTCCCTATCGCGGCCTGCCCCACCGCCGCTGGTGGCGTACCATGATGGAATACTCTAATGGCATCCCGGGAGATATGTGTGTACATATGTTCGACGCTGTGCGGTGGATGCTGGATCTTGGCTGGCCCAAGCAGATCTATGCCACGGGAGGCATCTATGTGCAGAAAGGCGGCATATCCACCACGCCGGACACCCAAACGGCCACCTTCTCCTACGACGAACTGGACTGCGTATGGAACCACCGCTCCTGGGGCACCCCCCAAGATCCCGAATACCCCTGGGCCTACAAAATCTACGGCGAAAAGGGGACACTCAAAGCATCGGTGATGAAGTACGAGTTTGTTCCCCACGGGCAGGGAGAAACCATCACCGGAACCGCTCTGTATGAACGTGAAGAGTACCCCGAAGACCTAACCGAGGAGGGCATGGAACTTCATGCGGCACCTGCTACACGACGGCAAATGATAGACTTCCTGAATGCCATCGAAAAAGGAGGCCTCCCCGTCGCCGATGTAGAGCAGGGACATATATCCTCTTCCAGTTGTATACTTGCCAACCTGTCTATGGAACTAGGTCGTCCGCTAGTCTATGATCCGAAGGCGATGGTGGTAGTAGGCGACGAAGAGGCAACCAAAAGGCTTCGCCGACCCTATAGAGCTCCCTATCAACACCCTGATCCAAAAACCGTCTAAAAAATGGCCACCGTCCCATGCGCGAGATCGGCCGGTGGCCAATCGGCCATACTTCTTCCCGTAAACCCAATTTGAACCATGATACGATCCCTTCTTGGGCTTTTGCTACTTTATTTTGTACTGCCTTCCAGTCAGGCCCAACAGACCCGCCATACCACCGTAGAGATACGAGGGGAGCAGTTTTTTATTAACGGCAAACCCACGTACGAAAAACGTAAATGGAAAAAGTACCGGATCGAAGGCCTGCTGATGAACTCCCGAATGGTGCAGGGCATCTTTGACGACATGAACAGCCTTACCGTAAGCCGCTGGAAATACCCCGATACCGGGCGTTGGGATGCGGACCGGAATACAGATGAATTCATCACGCATATGGAGACTTGGCGAAACCATGGACTGCTTTCCTTCACGATCAATCTACAGGGCGGAAGCCCGGAAGGGTACTCAAGGCAGCAGCCCTGGCATAATTCGGCTTTCAACCGGCACGGAGAGCTTATCCCCGCCTACATGAAACGGCTGGAACGTATCCTCGACAGAGCAGACGAACTGGGGATGGTGCCAATGGTCGGATTCTTTTATTTTGGCCAGGATGAACGCTTGGAAGACGAAACCGCCGTCATACGCGCCGTAAGAAACGCCACCGAATGGCTGCATGCCAAAGGCTATCGCAATGTGCTTATCGAAATAAACAATGAATCCAATGTACGCTACGACCATGAGATCCTCCAACCCGCCCGAGTCCACGAGCTTATCCAACTGGCTCAATCCATCGAAAAGGACGGTTACCGCTACTACGTAAGCACCAGCTATGGAGGTGGCTTTATTCCTCTTCCAAACGTAGTGGAATCCGCAGACTACTTGTTGCTTCATGGCAACGGTGTTTCAGATCCGAACCGGATCGCTTCCATGGTAGCGGAAACCCGGGCAGTAAAAGGCTATACGCCCAAACCCATCGTCTTTAACGAGGATGACCATTTTGACTTTGACAAAGACTGGAACAACTTCATAGCCGCCACGTCGGCGTATGCCTCTTGGGGATATTTCGATTTCCGAATGAAGGATGAAGGGTTTGAAGAAGGCTACCAAAGCGTGCCGGTGGACTGGGGAATCCGTTCTTCACGAAAAAAGGGCTTCTTCGAACTGCTAAAAACGATTACTGGAGGAAAATAAGTCCTGAGCAAAGATCACTCTTTGCACTCAATATTGCTGACTGGACGTCAGGATGCACTGTACCGGCCGGGCCAAACTCCAAACGGAAAAGAATAGGCACCATAAAAAAAGCCCTGTCCATCTGTTGAGATAGGCAGGGCTCTTTGTATCGTGGGAGTTGAGGGATTCGAACCCCCGACCCTCCTGACTGGACGTCAGGATGCTCTGAACCAGCCGTACCAAACAACATAATGGCCAGAAACCAAAAAAAATCCTGCCCATCTTTTACGATAAGCAGGACTTTAATAATGTGGGAGTTGAGGGATTCGAACCCCCGACCCTCCTGACTGTACGTCAGGATGCACTGTACCGGCTGGGCCAAACTCCCAACGGAAAAGAATTGGCAGCATAAAAAAAGCCCTGCTCATCTGTTGAGATAGGCAGTGCTCTCTGTATCGTGGGAGTTGAGGGATTCGAACCCCCGACCCTCCTGACTGTACGTCAGGATGCACTGTACCGGCTGGGCCAAACTCCCAACGGAAAAGAATTGGCAGCATAAAAAAAGCACTGCTCATCTGTTGAGATAGGCAGGGCTCTCTGTATCGTGGGAGTTGAGGGATTCGAACCCCCGACCCTCCTGACTGTACGTCAGGATGCACTGTACCGGCTGGGCCAAACTCCCAACGGAAAAGAATTGGCAGCATAAAGAAAGCCCTGCTCATCTGTTGAGATAGGCAGGGCTTTCTGATCGTGGGAGTTGAGGGATTCGAACCCCCGACCCTCCTGACTGTACGTCAGGATGCACTGTACCGGCCGGGCCAAACTCCCAACGGAAAAGAATTGGCAGCATAAAAAAAGCACTGCTCATCTGTTGAGATAGGCAGGGCTTTCTGATCGTGGGAGTTGAGGGATTCGAACCCCCGACCCTCCTGACTGGACGTCAGGATGCACTGTACCGGCCGGGCCAAACTCCAAACGGAAAAGAATAGGCACCATAAAAAAAACCCTGTCCATCTGTTGAGATAGGCAGGGCTCTTTGTATCGTGGGAGTTGAGGGATTCGAACCCCCGACCCTCCTGACTGGACGTCAGGATGCTCTGAACCAGCCGTACCAAACAACATAATGGCCAGAAACCAAAAAAAATCCTGCCCATCTTTTACGATAAGCAGGACTTTAATAATGTGGGAGTTGAGGGATTCGAACCCCCGACCCTCTGCTTGTAAGGCAGATGCTCTGAACCAGCTGAGCTAAACTCCCGATTCTAAACTTGGTTTTTTCGGCCTCGTTTTCCTGAATTGGTTTGCAAATGTAGCCCCATTATCGATTATGTCAAACAAACGCTACATTTTTTTTGACACTAAGTTGTCAATCCACTGACTATCATCAAAAAAAATTACCCCATTATGAAAAAAAGAGCCGTCGCGCTTGGCAACGGCTCCGATTTGGGTCTTTCTAATTATCCGTTACAACTGGATATCGTAGTAAGAACGTTGACCGTTGGGATACACACCCAAAATACTTACTTCCTCTCCCTTGTATTTTCTCAGGGCCTCTACCACGTCTTTGGCCGAGTTGATTCTGGTTCTTCCGATTTTGGTGATGATAAATCCTTCACGGAAACCGGCATCCTTCCAAGCCTTGTTTTCCACAATGGAGATTGAGGCACCTCCATCAATTTCCAGTCGATTCTTGACGGCAGCCGCTACATCCTCAAACACTACGCCTTCGAATTCCTCCCGCTTGGGCACCTCCCTGATAACGACTTTGGTGTCCCCGGAAACGTTACGAAGGGTAGCGGTAGTAGTCATCTCTTTTCCGTCGCGGAGGAACTTGATCTCTACCTTATCGCCGGGGCGCTTTCTGGCTACCCGCTCTTGAAGTGCGGAGGTGGTAAAGGTATTCGCTCCATCAATCCCAATGATCACATCACCCTTTTTCAATCCGGCCTCTTCACCGCCACTTCCCTCGTTCACACCTGCCACGTAGACACCTCTGCTTGCTTTTATCTTGATGCCTTCACGTTCTTCCAGTTCAGGACTTACGTCTTGGATAGAAACACCTATCAAACCACGCTGCACCGTACCATACTCCATCAGGTCTTCGGTCACTTTTTTCACGATGGCACTGGGCACGGCAAAGGAGTAGCCGCTGAACCCCCCCGTTCGGGAGGCAATGGCTGTGTTGATTCCGATGATCTCCCCTGAAAGATTTACGAGGGGGCCGCCAGAATTTCCCGGATTGACGGCTGCATCCGTCTGGATGAAGGACTCAATCTGTAGGTGATTTTCATCACGTAATATTCGTATATTTCTGGCCTTGGCGCTGATAATACCTGCTGTCACGGTAGAATTCAACTCATAGGGATTCCCCACTGCCAAAACCCACTCACCGACTTTCGCCTCATCGGAATCGCCAAAGGGAATATGCGGCAGGCCTTTCTCCTCGATTTTTAGCAGTGCCAAATCGGTCGTGGGATCAGTCCCGACTACTTTGGCAACGTAGCGACGGTTATCCTCCAACGTTATGTCAACCTTACTGGCATTTTCGATTACGTGGTTATTGGTCACTATATAGCCGTCAGCTGATACAATCACACCGGAGCCAGAACTTCTTCCCTCTCGGGGTGGCTGTTCCCCACGGGGAGACGGGGACCGAAAACCAAAAAACTCCTCCAAGGGATCTACACCTCCAGATCTACCTGCCACGGAGACGCTGCTTCTCACATGGACTACTGCGGGGGTTACCACTTGGGCGGCCGCCACGAAATTAATGCCGTCCGGAATGACAAACCGATCGTCATTCAGCCAGTTCACAAAGCTGGCGCTCTGCTGTTGGGTATAGGAGGACGAGTTTCCGTTCTTTTCCTGAAGGACACTCACCCCCAAGAGAGCTACCAACCCTCCAATCAGTGATGCCAAAACGATTCCTAAGAAAAACTGCTTTTTGCTCATTTTATACCTTTCTTTCTGTTAATTGATACTGTATTCACGATAATCTGTGCTTCTGGTTGTCCCAAAAGGATGCCAAAAACTTTCCGGTAGAATATTTTAACAGGTTTTAACTGAGCCTGTGAAAATTTCATCGGTTAATTTAACGATTTAATACCTAGCGGACATTTAGATTAACCACAATCAAAATACCATGTTTCAACTTTTTCAAATTTAATTGCTTCTACGCATAACTGCGACCAACCATTTCTTTAAATTTACTAATTAAAACGCATACATTTGGACGGTCGATGTAAAAAAATGCACCCTATTTATCCAAACCCAAGGAAACGTGTACATTGGCTTTCTGCCATAATCGGAACTTCCATCGTTCAGGCCATGCTTGTTTGGGGCATTTTCATAATGGGGCCACTGTACCCAATCGCTGCCCAACAGACCAAAGCAACCGCTACCGAAAACGCGGACAACACTGACAGTTTGGCAGCTACCTCCTCCAAAAAGCCCCTGACGATCAACCAACTCATTCGAAACAACGAAGAATACTTCCAGTCCCTACAGACTGCCATTATCCGTCTCCAGCGTGACCCAAACTGGGAAACCATCAATGAAGACATCCCCATAATCGAAGGTGTGGTGGAAAGAATCATGGAGAACTTTTACACCGGTGAAATCGAATTCAATCTTCAATACCTGAACGAACTGGATAACCTCCTTTCAGGCTATAACCTACTTGTGGCCCGCTGGCGGGCCGACCTGGACGAACGCACCGAATCCTTCTCACAGATCGGCCAAACCATACAGGTAATCAAAGACACCTACCAATCCGCCACTTCGATGGTAGATTCAAGTGCACTGCCTGCCCTCAATGAACAATGGACCTCGCTGTTAAACCGCCTCACGCGGGCAGATAGCCTCTTTACCCTACAAAACATCGAAAACCTAGAGCTCCAATCCAAGCTTTCCGCACTTAGCGTGGGGATAAACGACGCCAAAGACGAGATCAAAGAACAGCAGCGCGCCATTCGATCGGATTATTTCCAAAAAGACTCTCCCTTTATTTGGCAACTGCGCTCATTGAAGGAGCTTCCCGAGCTCTATCCCATCTTGGAGGAGTCGGTTTTATTGAACCATATTATCCTTCGTACCTACCTGAAACGAAACCTTGGCTCCTTTGTGTGGATCCTAGTGTTGGGAAGCCTGATTTATTTTTGGTTTGTGTATTTGGTGAATAAAATCCGAACGGAAAAGAAATTCTCCCAGCTAATCCTGGATCGTAATAAATACCTGACCAAATCCCCGCTCATCTGTGCTATCCTCAGCATACTTACCCTAGCACCGTATATCCTCCCTTTTCCTCCGAACGGCCTTATCTTTGCAACACTGATTGGAATGACCGTTTGCTCTACCTTGTTGATAAAACAAGTCCTGATCAAAAAGGTGTTTCGCCTGTGGGTTTTTGTTGTCATTAGCCTATTGGTGTTTGGAACCAGTAACCTCGTGGTGGAGCATGCCAATCAAGAACGGTGGTATTTGACCTTAGCATCTATTTTTGGTCTCTATGTGGGATTTCAAAGTTTGTCGCTGATCCGGAAAAAGTCCGAACAGTACCCAAAACACCTGATCAGTCTGATCTACCTTTATTTGGTCATGCAGGGACTATCGATGCTTTTCCACGTCTTTGGCAGGTTTAGCCTCGCAAAGGTACTGGGCGTAGGTTCCACGCTAAGTGTAACCCAAGGCATAAGTTTGTATCTTTTTGTCACAGTGATCATGGAAGCCCTTTACCTGCAAGTGGAATTGCTCCAAGGCAACGACAAAGAGTACACAAACTACCTGGATTACAAAGCCATATACAAAAAACTAAGTAACTTTTTCATCTTCCTGGGAGTGATAATGTGGGCTTATTTTCTGGCACTAAACCTTTCCATAGACGATTTCATCATCGATTGGCTGAGCGGATTTCTATCGCAGACCCGTGCCGTCGGAAATTCTTCCTTCACCTTTGGGAGTATACTCATTTTTATCTTGGTGATTTGGACGTCCTCTGTTTTGGCCAAAAACATCGCCTACTTCGTATCTATACGGGACAGTCATAAGGCAGATGGCCGAGACAAACGGTTGGGATCATCAGTGCTTCTGATCCGCCTGGCTGTGTTGATTCTGGGATTTTTCATGGCCCTGGCATTTTCGGGCATCTCCTTGGACAACCTTACGATCATCTTGGGCGGCCTGAGTGTGGGTATTGCCTTTGGGCTTCAGACTATTGTGAACAACCTAGCCTCGGGAATCATTCTCGCCTTTGAACGACCTATACAAATCGGCGACGCCATAGAAGTGGGCGGGAGGTCAGGGGTTGTCAAAGAAGTTGGCATCCGGTCCAGTACCATCCAGGCTTACGATGGCTCAGAGGTGATCATCCCAAACGGCGACCTTTTGTCCCAGCACCTCATCAATTGGACGCTTTCTGATAGACGAAGACGTATCGAAATCATCATTGGGGTATCTTATGGCTCCGATCTTAAAAAAGTGCAGGAAGTACTGGAGGAGGTTTTAAAAAACAAGGACATCATGTCGGTTCCCGTACCAAAGGTATTGCTGCATAATTTTGCGGACAGTGCCATCGAATTCCGAATGTTGTTTTGGGTAAACAATTTTGACATCTGGGTAGACACCCGCAATAAAGTGCTCACAGACATCTACGAGTCATTCAAGGAAGCCGGGATTGAAATCCCATTTCCCCAGCGCGACTTGCACATCAAAACAGGCAATCTTACACTTGCCTCGGGAACCGGAATGGCAAACCCACCAGAGAATCCGCCATCAGCATCCGGTTAGATTACCCTTTTACGGCCAATCAAGCTGTTGTAGGTATTCCCCTCGGCCTTCGTTGGTTCAGCAGGAAAAAAAAGGCTTGCCAAATACCCCAGCAGCACACAGGACACCACACCAATTGCTCCGAAAAGATACCCATTGGTCTCCGTAAAACGACTTGCCAAAAAGGTAACGGTACTTCCTCCCAAAATACCGACGACCGCACCTTTTGCATTGGCTCGACGGGTGAAGATACCCAAAATAAACACCCCGGCAAGTGCTCCACCGATCATACCCAGGAGCTTTTGAAAGAGATCGAAGATAAAACCCACATTGGCCAGGGCGATCCAAACCGCGCTGAGTGTACCAAAAAAACCGATCCAAACGGTCAGCCACTTGGCCAATCTCAGGTTCCTGCGATCTTCCCATCCGGGTCGGATGAACCGATGGAGATCGGAGATGTAGGCCGTGGAAATGCTGTTCATGGAGCTATCCAACGAGGACATACTGGCGGCAAATATACCTGCAATCACCATCCCTGCAACGCCAGCCGGCATTTCCGACACGATATAATAAGGCAGCAACTCCTCCGGATTTGAACTTCCTATCTTGTGGGGATTGGTTTGGTACAGCACATACAGCACCGTGCCAAGACCCAAAAACACAAAAATTCCCGGTACCGAAATCAGGCCGTTTGTCCACAGGCTCTTGGCCGCCTCCTTCTCTGTCCGTACGGTTAGGTACCGCTGAATGACTACTTGGTCGGAGGTATAAGAAATGACATTTAGGAAGAAAAAACCGATTATTGCCACCCAGAAAACGAGTTCACGGTAATCCCAGCCCCATTCCAAAACCCTAAATTTCCCCTCTGCAATCCCGATCTGCCAAACCTTTGGCAAGCCTCCGTCTATTTGCCAGATCGCAATGACCAAAGCGGCGACAGCTCCTCCCAACAATACCAGCACTTGGATTACGTCGGTCCAAATCACCGCCTCCATACCACCCAATACAGTATACAGCGTGCTAAACACCCCCATGATGCCCACACAAAGTAAAATAGGCATTCCTGTCACAGAGGAGATGGCGATGGCGGGCAAATAAAGCACAACGCCCATACGGGCCAATTGCATCAAAATAAAGGTAATACTACCTAGGCTACGGACGTTCCTGTCAAAGCGACGCTCCAGGTACTGATAAGCCGTGAGAATATTTACCCGACGAAAAAAAGGCAGGTAAAACCGAACCACAATCGGCACGATCAACAAAATCATACAGGCACCCATAATCAGTCGCCAGTCTGAAGCGAACACAACTACCGGTATGGCCATAAACGTGATCGCACTTAGTTGGGTGCCATAAATACTTAATCCAGCAGCCCACCAGGGGATCTTTCTTCCGGCCAAAAAGTAATTCTCCGTGGTTTTTTCCTGCTTGGAGAAATAAAAACCAATGGCCAACATGAGGCCCAAGTAAACACCCAGGCTTGTCCAGTTTAACCACCCAAAAACCGGGCGCTGCGCCAGTCCGGAAACGGACGGAGAGCGTACGCCTGGAAACCTCTCCCCACTGGGAACCACCCACTGCTTTTCCCATAACACACTCGGAGCGGTAACCCGGGACCCGCCCGCCGGCAACGAACCCATATCAACCCACTGTTGACTGGGCACGTGAAAAGCCAGTAACTGCTCGCTAAATCCGGGATGGTCGATAGCTCCGAGAGCCGCCCGTTCGTCGGTGTCAATCCCGCCTGCTATCAGCAAGTGCGACCGACCTATCGAAAAAGCAGGAGACGGGGCCGCCGCCACTCCCCTAGGCAAGTCCGGCAACTTTTCCCAAACACCCTCCCCAACCTGATCCACAAACGAAAATCGATAGGCATCCCTCAAGAGGTGTCTATCCCAACCTTCGCCCTTTTCGGTAAGGTGAAAGCCACTCAGTATAAAAAACGACTTATCCACCACGCCGGCGACGGCTTGAATGCGGGAGCTTCCTGGAAAAATCGGACCTTCCCTCCACTGGAGGCGTTCCCGGGGGAGATTTAAATCCAAATACAAAAACCGGCTATCGGCCAGACCATCAGGCTTTACCTGCCCACCGACCAACATAAGGACTCCATCCAGCAACGCCCCAGCCATATTCGCCAAGGGATAGGGCAAAGAAGGAAATGCTTCGTCCACCCGCACAGCTCCCCCCTCAAAGACTAGCCCGTAAACGGCATCGGTATGACCTGCTGCATGGCTGCCCCCTACTAGGAGAACATAGTCGTCAAAGGAAACCGATAGGCCATACCCCAAAGGGGCAGGCAATTTCTGGTCAGTCTCAACCCAAGAATTGCCTGGAGACGCCAAATAAAAAATCCGGTCGTACCAAACCTTTTGTCCCCCCTCCCAGGGTCTGCCCTTCGGGAAGTTCGCCCCTCCGGCGGCCAACAGCACACCATTACTTACCCCCGCGTACATACCGGCAAAGCCCTCCCCATCGGGAAGTGATGGCAGCACCTGCCAATGCAACTCCTGGGAAAACCCCAAAAAAGGATTTGAAAAGACCAATACAAGCAGCAATATGGGTGTCCAAAGACAGCCCTTACGGCTTGAAAAAAAGGCTTTCCGAATTAAAATCGATAGTGAGGTCACTTTCTTTTACGTTAGGTCGGTAGAACGACTTACTTCCAGGCTGCGAATTGAAAACTCGGCCAATACCGAAAAAAGCAATGGCCCGATCAATCCATAGATCAGGCCATCGGCTTTATGGGTTCACTTGTACTATGGTTAGCCTTTATAGGCGACCACTTGTTGCTTCGAAGTTCCCAGGCCTTCCACACCTAACTCTACCACGTCTCCCTCTTTTAGGTAAACGGGCGGATTAAAACCCATACCTACGCCCGAAGGAGTACCGGTGCTGATCACGTCGCCAGGCAGTAATGTCATATACTGGCTGATATAGCTTACCAACGTGGGAACGTCAAAAACCAAATCAGAAGTAGAGCTATCCTGAACGGTTGTACCGTTTAGCTTCAGCCATAGGTGCAGGTTGTTGGGATTGGCAACTGCCTCTTTGGTAACCAACCAAGGTCCCAAGGGCGCAAACGTATCCGCACTTTTGCCTTTAACCCATTGCCCCCCATGTCGTAGCTGAAAATCCCGCTCACTCACGTCGTTATGAACGGCATAGCCTGCTATGTGATCGTAAGCATCCTCTTTGCTGACATAAGAGGCCTTTTTACCGATGATAATGGCCAGTTCTACCTCCCAGTCCGTTGCCTGGGAATTTTTTGGAATCACAATATCATCAAATGGTCCGGACAAGGAAGATGTCGCCTTCATGAAAAGTACTGGCTGAGCCGGCACTTCCATTCCACTCTCTTTGGCATGCAGGGAATAATTCAGTCCTACGCAAATAATTTTGGAAGGGCGGACGATGGGCGAGCCAAGCCTTGTGCCTGCCGGCACCTCTGGGCAATCCTGTTGATGGGCTTCCAGCCACTCCGCGAGCTTCTGAAATCCGGATTCATCGCCCAAAAACTCCTCGTTCCAATCTATCCCAAAGGCACTCACATCCAATTGCCGGCCATCTTCTGTTACAATACCCGGTTTTTCCTCACCGACGTTCCCAAATCGAATTAATTTCATGATATATGTAGGTTGTTTGATAGTTTACATTTTTAAATGCGAAAAGCCGCCATCCACAAGGTAATCGGCCCCTGTAAGAAAGGAAGCCTCAGCGGAAGCGAGGTAAAACGCCATTTGGGCTACCTCTTCGGGGCTACCCATACGACCGATGGGCTGTGTAGCCGCCAGTTGGTCAAACACTTCCTTCTCCCGTCCGGGATAGTTTTTGGCAAGGTAACCATCTACGAAGGGCGTATGCACCCGCGCCGGGGAAATGGCATTCACCCGTATGTTATACGCCACGTAATCCCTCGCCATCGAAAGAGTCATGGTACGCACGGCTCCCTTGGTCATAGAGTAGGCAAACCTATCTGCAATGCCCACGGTGGCTGCTACCGACGCCATGTTGATGATCACACCACCACCCTGCGCTTTCATGCGGCCAATGGCAGCCAGCGAACAATTGTAAACCCCTTTGATATTTACCCTGTAAAGCCTGTCCAACTCACTCTCCACCGTTTGTTCCAAGTTGCCCACATGAGATACCCCGGCGTTGTTGACCAGTACGTGAATCTCCCCTTCGATGGAATCGAAAACCTGTCTAACCTGCTCCTGAGAAGACACATCGGTTTCCAAAAAATGGGTAGAATATCCTTGATCCTGCATCCAAGCAGCTACTTTTTCACCATTTTCCCTGTTGAAGTCAAGCACGTAGACCGTATCACCTGCTTCGGCAAACCGCCTCGATATGGCAAGACCGATTCCACTGGCACCTCCTGTTACCAGCACATTTCGTTTACTCATGAATAGTTGCAATTAATTGTATGGATGATTTTTTTTATCACTGTAAATGCACTTGATTCGAGACACCTAGCCAGAGTCAATCCGGTATCACTTACCTAGCATAGGAAACAATCGCCTGAGGTCTTCCTCGCTTGGTCTGCTGCCATATTCGCACACCTCAAAAGCCTCCACGTATGATGCCTGGGCTGCCCTGCTTTTTCCGTACCATTTTTCCAGTGCAGGAAGCAGCGTTTGACTCACGCTGCCCCAGCGTTTGGTACGTAACCACTGCTTTCGCTCCTCGGATCCTGCCGGCACCTCGTTGGCATAGCCACCTATCCAGGGCAGCCACTCGTAAAACTGGGAAACGTGGGCATCCATGGCATCGATTTTCTTGTCGATAACCGAAGAAATGTCCACTGCTATATCGGCTGTAAAGGGGTTTGGTTTTTGGAAATTGTCCTGAAAGTAAAGGAAGACGGGATTCTTTTTAAGTGGAGGCACATCAGGGGCCACATTGGGTACGCCGACCATATACGCCGCATCCTGTACCAAAATCGCCGTATATCGGTGGTCAGGATGGTAATCGTTGGGTCGATGAGAAATCACCACATCCGCCTCCCACTCCCGGATCAGCCGTATGATATCAAGCCGCACGGGAAGGGTTGCGAGGAGTTCCCCATCGTGGTTGTCCAGCACATCGTAGGCCACCCCTAACCTGCGGGATACCTCCTCGGTTTCGGCCCTTCTACGTTTTGCCAACATACCGCCGCCCATTTCCATGTGACCCGCGTCGCCGTTGGTCACGGAAACAAATTTGACCTGGTGTCCCATTTCAATAAATAAGGCAGCCGTACCCCCTCCCTTGATTTCACAATCATCCGGGTGGGCACCAATCATGATGATTTTTAGTAGGCCTTCCTGTGCTTCTAAGGTATGCAACGAAATACCGGCAAGAATCAGGAACAGCAGAATGGTACGTCTCATTGTTGTCATTTGGGTCGTTCAAAAATGGAAGGTGAATATAGCTATTTTGGATAACGATACCAATGCGATCCCCCTTAATGGCAAAAAAGAACGCGAACTTGATTAAAAAGGCCGCAAAATCCCTATCTTATCTCCGATTTCTATCCGATGATCAAAGAACCGATTTCACCATGCCAATAGAAACAAATCTGATCCAAAAAACTGCCTATGGATTGGTAATAGCTACACTTGGCACACTGGCACTGACCTATGCAAGCTTTATTTTTGTTCCGCTGGTTTGGGGCATTTTTTTTTCATTTGCTCTATATCCGGTAGCTAACTGGCTGGAAAACAAACGACTTCCAAGAGGCGTTGCGATTGTGTTGTCGTTGGCTTCGTTTACGCTCGTTTTTTTGGGTATTGTAGTTGTTGTTTTTAATCAAATGGTTTCTTTGATTCGAGACATTCCGCACATTGGTGCCAATTTCCAGTCCAAACTTGCCGGATACCTGGAAAACATCGCTGCCATCAGTGGACTGAACATGGAGGTGTGGGCAGAAACCGACATGACAAGTCTGTTTATTAACCCTGACAACTTCAACGAAACACTCTTCAACACGGGAAAGTCCATCACCCTGATCGGAATTGTCCCGCTGTATATTTTCCTACTGATGTATTACAAGGATTTCTTCGTTTCCTTTCTGATGAAAATATCGGAAAAAAGCAACGAACGGATCCTCCTATGGGCGGAGGACTCAGGTAGGATAATCCATCAATACCTCGTGGGAATGGCCAAGGTAACCTTGATCGTTTCGGTGTTGGCAGGGGTGTATTTCTATTTCATTGGCATAAAATTCTACCTGTTGTTTGCCCTTTTCATCGCCGTCATGAACCTGATTCCCTACATTGGGGTAATCGTGAGTTCGGCCTTGGTGATTTTCTATGTATTCCTGACTACCGATACCTTGTTCTATCCCCTGCTAACCTTGGCCGTACTTTGGGGTATTCAACTTTTGGAAAACAACCTGATTACACCGGTCGTGGTAGGGGGGAAAGTGAAGGTGAACGTCCTAGCTGTAATACTCGCTATACTGATAGGCGGCGCAATCTGGGGAGTTTCTGGGATGGTCTTATCTATACCGTTGGTAGGTATATTAAAGATCACGTTGGATAGAATTCCCGGACTGGAGGCTTATGGCTATTTGCTCGGGGACGATTTTCCGGTAAACGAGCGGAGGGAAAATTTTGTAAAACTCCTCTCCCGTAGGCTAAAGAAGAAATAAAAAGTGCGCACGAAAGGATTCGAACCTTCACACCCGAAGGCGCTGCCGCCTGAAGACAGTGCGTCTACCAATTTCGCCACGTGCGCATTTGTCCCACAAAAGTGTAGAATAAAACGCTCATCCGCAACAAAAAGCGGCCAAAAACTATGTGTTATTCGTAAGTATCCTCAAAAAAAGATCAATCCACCCAAACACCGTTCAACATAACCCGCCGGACACCTTCCATGTTCTTGACGTTTTCAAACGGATTTGACCGCAGCAAGATCAAATCCGCCCGCTTCCCCGCCTCCAGACTCCCAATGTCCACCTCTGCGCCCAAGAAACGTGCGTTTTCCCAAGTGGCCGCACGGATCAAATCGGGGAGCGACATCCCGCAGGCATTCATGAGTTCCAACTCTCGTTGATAGGCTGATCCATAGGACGAATAGGGCACATACGAATGGGAACCAACGGCAAGGGTGACTCCCTCCGAATAGGCTAAGCGGGTAAATTCCATCATCTTTTCAAAGCCCTGCCTACGAACCGGATCCTCCGCGTCTTCCCCAACTTCAAATACTGCCAAGGTTGGACAGAAAAACACACCGCCTTGGTTCATTAGCTGAAAAATGGTATCCACTCTTTCTTGGTTCACGGTAAAATCCAACCCACTCCACATCTCGTACCTACCCTCCCTGCGGGCATTATTGTCCGCAAGAACTTTTTGCCGATAGGCCTCGGCCTCAAACGTAGGAACCAATGCCAAGCCGACGGAAGTCACGTGTTCAATGCCGTTTACGCCTGCACGCAAAACATCCGCGGCATCGCTGATCTCGAGGTGGGCAGTCGTAGGGACGCCAAGCTTCTGGGATTCATCCGCCACAGCTTCTATCAGTCCAAGGGAAAGGCGATAGTAAATCTTGATGGCACTGGCTCCACGAGCTACCAAATTCCTGACCTGCTGACGGGCTTCCGCCTCATCCCGCACAATCAGCGCATCCTTGGGATGGGCGGGAGGAAACATATCCAAGTGAGGCCCGGTAAGATATAGCCGCGGTATAGGCAATCCCCGTCTTCTCTCATTCCCGTATGCCTCTATCCATGCTCCCGGATCCCGAAGAGCCGTTATGCCTTTCTTCAAAAAGAGGTTTGGCAAACCCCTCAACTGATCCAAATGAAAATGAACATCTATTAATCCGGGCATCACATAACTGCCTTCGCAATCGAAAACATTCGTCCCAGCAGGCAGACCTTTCGTTCCATCCGGAAAAATGGATTGAATCCGGCCTTCCTGTATCAACAGCGTATGGTTTGAAAGGATGGTTCCGTTTTTTACATCCACTATCTGACCCTGCGTGAGGGCAATGGTTCCTTCTTGGACGGGAAGTTCATTCAAATTTACGGGCTCAATCTTTCGTCGAGTGTCATTCCCCTTGGTGGGATCATTGCTTGTATTACAACCAAAAAAAAGCAGGGAAACTGAAACGAGATAATGCCAAAGGGTATAACGATACATGGGGATTATATTTAAAACAAACCAAATTATCAACCCGAATTGCTGTCAGCCTACCTCCAGGCATTTACAAACCGGATTGTGTGCTTTGGCAAAATCATAGCCCTCCTGCCACCATCTCTTCATCTGTTTTGGGTCGAATATGAGGGAATTTTCTGTCAGAACCGTAGGCGGGTAATAGAAATTCAAATCCACCTTTCTTCTTCCACCTTCCAGTTTGCCAATTTTGATGTCATCGGCCGAAATCTGATCCAGCATAAAATCGAAGGTTCGTGTCATAAGCTCCAACGCATTTTTCACGTTGTCCTTTTTACCTCTCGGCTGATTGGATTTCAGCACGATCACGTCAATTTCCTTGGCACCCCGATAAATTGCCTCAGATATGGGAACGATATCCGCAAACCCTCCGTCGGCATACTGGCATCCGTTTTTCTCCAGAAGACTCATAAACGGCACCAAGTTGGAAGACGCCCATATCCACTCGCAAAAGTCCAGGTAGCTGCACTCTTTTAGTGATTTATACTCAACACGATTGGTTGTGAGATTGGAAACCGTCACATACACATTCGCTTCGTTTGCCTGCATCCTCGCAAAGTCCTCTGGAGTCATGATCTTCTTGATCAACTCCAACAGAGCCAGGCTCTCACCAAAGGTCTTTCTTCCCTTGATAAACATGCGGACGGTGTTTATGTGGTTGATTCGGATGCGGGGTTCGCCATTTTCCTGGACAATGTAAAAGGGCGAGATATCAAAAATCTGGTTTTGTGTGACCGACGTATAGATGCCCTTGATCTTCTCGATCTCACCTATGGACAAAAGTGGCACCAAAAGGCTTCCGGTGGAGGTTCCCAAAAACAGACGGTAGTCGTGCCTGCATTCACGAATGAGAAACTCAGCGACACCTCCCGCAAAGGCACCCTTACTTCCTCCTCCTGAGATTACCAAAGCCCTCATAGTTTTGATTTTAATAGGTTACCTGTTAAAACGTAGTCCTTAATTTCCGGGTTTTGTATCTGCAGGCTTACAGAGGGTCAAACCGAAGCTTCCGATCAGAAATCGCCGGACGGATGGACTCCCTGTTTCTTTCCGGATACCCCAGTTCCCAAGGGGAGGGGCCTACGTATTCCGATTGTTTGCCATGAATACTTATTTCTCCATCGGAGGATATCTCCACTACGGCAAACAGGGGATCCCGGTAAGGAGCTGTGTATTTGATCCATCGAAAATCCCGGTCTACCTCCTCGGAATATCGGATGTGGGCGTATTCCTCTCCCATCCAAAAATAAGCCGCGCTATTGACATGAATATACCAAATTCCATTGACCTGCCGGGCATCGTCGTAGTGTAGGTGTCCATTGAAACAAGCTACGATCCGACTTCTTTCGTTGTCCTTGTTGTGGGCTTCCAATAGCTGCCTGATTTCCGCACCGTTGTGCATGGATCCTATCGGGCCGATGGATTGGTGCGAAAAAATAACAATCGGCCCTTCGAGCGCCTCAAGCTTGCTCTTTAGCCACTCCTGTTGTACGGGGCCTATGTATTCACGATAGCCTGTCTCCTCCGGGGTTCGCTTGTCGTTACCGTCCAATACGATAAAATGAAAACCGTTTTTCTCAAAATGATAATAGGATTGCTGCAGCTTGCGGTGCTCCAGTACTTGTTCAAGACCATAGCCCCCATCCATCTCATGATTTCCTATAACTGAGTACCTTTCTCCGGGATAGTTTTCCCAAATTTCAAACAGGGGCTGATACTGGGGTGCGGGAGTAACCAGATCCCCCAACTCGATCAAAAAATCCGGCTTGGCCAGCCGCATGCTGTCTATAAACGTCTGAATACGGTGCTCAGAGTCATGCATCGTTGGTAGATGAACATCCGAAATCAATCCAAAGCGCACCCGCTGCACTTCTGTGGCCTTTTCCTTACACGAATAAATGGTCAATGCAATTCCCAAAAAGAGTAACCAAAAAAAACTTCTTCGTTGCATAATAACTGATTCCTTTATAGATGTCCTAGACTGACGGCTGATCCAATTCAGCCAAACGTAAATATACCCATGTTTCACAAGAAATTGCATTGCATAGGTGCTTTCCATAGACTTTGTCACTGGCGCATAGAATATTACTATTGGCAGACCGGGTTCTTAGTGATAGTTGTCACCCTGCATAGGCCTCCTACCTTTTAATTTTGAATTATCAAAAAAACAAAAACACTATAAGCAATGGAAGATCAAATTTATCATATGCCCCGAATCGGTGATATCGCTCCTGACTTTGAATCAATGACCACCACCGGAAAAATCCGTTTTTCTGAGTATATCAAAGATAGCTGGACCATCCTGTTTTCCCATCCGGCCGACTTTACGCCGGTATGCACTACTGAGATGAGTGGTTTTGCACTCGAAAAAGACTTCTTTGAACAGCGCCAAACCAAATTGGTAGGGCTTAGCATTGACTCGATTCATGCCCATATTGCCTGGGTCAACAACGTGAAAAAGAATACGGGGATTTTGTTTGAGTTCCCCATCATTGCAGACATCGACATGAGCGTTTCCAAAAAATACGGAATGCTGCAGCCTGGAGAAAGTGAAACCGCCGCCGTTAGGGCTGTATTTTTCATAGACCCTAAAGGGAAGATACGCCTGATCATGTACTATCCGCTGAATGTGGGTAGAAACATGGTCGAAATCAAACGGGCGCTCGTAGCCCTGCAAACTGCAGATGAGCACAAGGTCTCTATGCCATTGGATTGGAGAGAAGGCGACCAAGTGATCGTATCTCCCCCAAAAACGGTAGCCGAAATGCTCGACCGGGAAGCCAGTGACTACGAGATGGTAGATTTCTACCTCGCCAAAAAATCACTTTAGCCCACCAAACCTGAAGCCCACCAAAATGGACTTCAGGCTTTTTTTATCCATAAACCTCCGGATTAACCGGATAAGGAAGACGTTCGCCCCTTAGTCCGGCCAATATATTCTCCGCCGCACAGCGAGACATCTCATTGCGGGTCTCTACGGTTGAAGATCCTATGTGTGGAAACACCACCGCATTGTCCATATCCAATAGGGGATTATCAGGGGCCATGGGTTCTGGATCCGTCACATCCAGACCGGCACCATAGATTACCCCTTCACGTAGAGCACGGATGAGATCCGGCTCGCAGTGTACCCCTCCCCTTGCCGTGTTGACGAAGATTGCTCCAGGCTTCATCTGTTTAAACTGCTCATAACCAAACAGTCCTCGGGTTTCTTGCGTCAAAGCGGTGTGCACGGATATGCAATCACTACTTGCCAAGAGCTCCTCAAAGGGCATCCACGTCGCCCCAAATTCATCCTCCGCCTCGTAGTTTCGGCTTCTATTATGATACACAATCTTCATACCCCAAGACTGTCTGCACATACGGGCCAGTTCAGACCCGATCCTGCCCAGACCTACGATGCCAAGAGTCTTACCTGCCAGGTCAAATCCCAAGTCCTGGGTCGGCTGACTGACACCCCATTCACCTCGCTTAATCTTCCGGTGAAGAAATAACGCCCGCCGTGCCACCGTAAGCATCAATAAAAGAGCAGTCTCGGCGGTTGCTTTGTTCAGGACATTCGGAGTGTTGCCGATGGGTATACCCTGTTGGGTAGCTGCCGCAATATCCACCCCATCAAATCCTACCGAATGGAGGGCCACCACTTTCAGGTGGCTGCATTGCCGAAAAAAGCCCTCATCGAGGCCCGCCTGGCCTGCGCTCAAGAATGCATCGTGCTGTTTGCAAAAGGCAATGGCTTCCTCCCTGGATAGTATCGCCGAATCTTCCCACATGGTTACCTCCACCCCAGCTTCCTTTAGTAAGCGGAGCCCATACGCGGGTATCACTTTATTGATAAATACCTTCATGTTCCTTATTTTACATACCTAAAATCAAACGACGGATCGAAATCTTCCAAAAACCCTGCCATAAGAGCAATTACCTGTTGTATGTCCGACTTGGAAGCAGTCTCCACGGTAGTATGCATGTATTTAAGGGGAAGGGAGATCAACGCGGAAGGTACTCCTCCGTTGGAATAGGCAAAAGCGTCCGTATCCGTACCTGTGCTACGGGACGAAGCGGATCGCTGATAGGGTATGTCCCGTTTGGCTGCCGATGCAATGACCAGATCCAATAATTTTCGGTGCACTGCCGGACCAACGGTCAGAACAGGGCCATTACCCGCTGTGTAATCTCCACTGACTACCTTATTGTACATGGGGGCGGTGGTGTCGTGACATACGTCCGTAATCAAAGCCGCGTTTGGTTTGATGCTTGCAGCGATCATTTCCGCTCCTCGAAGTCCTATTTCCTCCTGAACTGCATTTACCACATAAAGACCGAAGGGAAGTTTAACCTCTTTTTCCTTCAGCAATCGAGCCACCTCTGCGATCATGAAACCACCCACCCGGTTATCCAATGCCCGGCCAGTGTAAAACCGTCCGTTCAATTCGGTAAGCTCATCCTTAAAAGTGACCACGCAGCCCACGTAGATCCCCATCTCCAGCACTTCGTCTTTGGAGCGGGCACCTACGTCAATGAATATATTCTCTACCTTTGGTGCCTCTTCTTTTGCCTTATCCCGCACATGGATAGCAGGCCAACCGAATACCCCGTCGATCACCTTGCTGTCGGTATGGATGTTGACACGCATGGAAGGTGCAATCATATGGTCCGACCCACCGTTGCGCACTACGTACAGATAGCCTTCCGGAGTAATGTAATTTACAAACCAACTGATCTCATCGGCGTGGGCCTCTATTACTACCTTATACGAAGAGCCTGGGTTGATTACGCCTACGGCAGTACCGTAAGCGTCGGTAAAGTAGTCATCTACCAGGGGCTTGACGTAGTCCAACCAAATCTGCTGACCGGAGGCTTCGAATCCGGTAGGCGAGGCGTTGTTTAGGTAGCGGTAAAGAAACTGTTCACTAGCTGTCATATCTATTCATTTCAGTTTTAATCGTCCAAGTTTGTAAAATGGGGTTGTCTGCTCAATCTAAAAAGCCAATCATGTGGGTACGGCCTTCACCAACAGGGCGCTCCGCGCTGGTTATAGGGGAATGTTGCCGTGTTTTTTTCGGGGCAGGGTATCCACTTTATTCTCCAGCATGTCGAATGCACGGATCAGGCGCTGCCTGGTTTCGCTTGGCAGGATCACTTCGTCCACATACCCTCTTTCCGCAGCTGTATATGGATTGGCAAATCGATCGGTAAATTCATCGATTTTCTCCCTGAGTTTGGCCTCGGGATTGTCAGACCGGGCGATTTCCCGCTTGAAGATGATTTCCGCGGCTCCTTTGGCTCCCATTACGGCGATTTCAGCACTGGGCCAGGCAAAATTCAGGTCGGCACCGATGTGCTTTGAGTTCATAACGTCATAGGCTCCGCCGTAGGCTTTGCGGGTAATGACGGTAATCCGAGGAACCGTCGCTTCCGAAAAGGCATAGAGGAGTTTGGCTCCATTGCTGATGATCCCATTCCACTCCTGATCGGTACCTGGCAAAAACCCCGGCACATCCACCAAAACCAGCAACGGAATATTGAAGCAATCGCAAAACCGCACAAAACGGGCAGCCTTTATAGACGCATGTATGTCCAATACCCCGGCAAGAACCGCCGGCTGATTGCCCACCACGCCTACGCTTCTTCCGGCAATCCGTGCGAATCCCACCACGATGTTTTCGGCAAAATCCTTATGGACTTCCAAAAAACTATCCCCATCTGCTATTTCCGCTGTCACCTCACGCATATCGTAAGGATGGTTGGGATTTTCTGGCACCAACGTATCCAATGCAGGCCTTAGCTCGTCCCCCTTCGTTTCATAAGGCAGACTTGGAGCTTCCTCTTCGCAATTTTGTGGCAGGTAAGAAAGCAAGTGCTTGATTTGATCGATGCATGCTACCTCATTGGCGCAGGCAAAGTGGGTAACGCCACTTTTGCTCGCATGGGTCATGGCTCCGCCTAGCTCTTCGGCACTTACCTGTTCCTGCGTCACGGTCTTCACCACATTGGGCCCGGTCACAAACATGTAGGAGGTTTGCTCCACCATGAGAATAAAATCGGTGATGGCGGGCGAGTACACGGCACCTCCTGCGCAGGGCCCCATGATAGCAGAGATCTGAGGGATGACACCGGATGCAAGGGTGTTTCTGTAAAAGATGTCAGCATATCCCCCGAGGGAGCTCACTCCCTCCTGAATACGGGCACCGCCCGAATCGTTCAATCCGATTACAGGAGCTCCGTTTTTCATCGCCAAATCCATGATTTTGACGATTTTCTCGGCATGGGCTTCTGACAGCGACCCGCCAAAAACCGTAAAATCTTGGGAAAAAACGTAGACCAGTCTGCCCAAAACCTTGCCAAAACCAGTCACGACTCCGTCACCCAGGTATTTCTCGCGGTCTATTCCAAAATCGGTGCCCCTATGGACGACAAATCGATCCAGTTCCTGAAAAGAACCCTCATCCAAGAGCAAAGATATCCGCTCACGCGCTGTCAGCTTTCCCTTTGCGTGTTGCGCGGCAATCCGTTCTACTCCTCCGCCCTTAAGTGCCTGCTCATTTTTTTCGCGCAACATTTCGAGTGGGTTTTGCTTTGAGGATCCTTCTGCCTGTTTCATCTGTCTATAATTGTTTTTTAGAGGTCACAACTTAGTCCCGGTTTATCGGGATGGAATTTCGCCTGAATTCCCCGATAGCTATCGGGGCATCCCGGTGTGTGACGGCTACGTCATGCTCGATTTCATGTGTTTATAATTTGTTCTTCAAACTTACTATTCTTTCCCATGGCCCCCAATACCCCTTCTTTGCTAGATCCCCGGCCTATGCCTGGTTGGTTGACCAAATATAGGCAGCCCCTATCAGCTAGAAAAATGCCAGCAAAACAAATAAACCCGTCCATTAACATTTTTCGCAGCCCCAGCGTTTTACGACAAAAAAACGGCAGTTGGAGACTACCGAAAACCTTCGTCAACAATATAACCAAACCGATGTTTGATAATAACTTTCCGATGAATGATGGCGTACTATAGGGTATAGTTCATTTTTGAAACTAGAAAGAGGAGATCGATATAGGGTAATTAAATAAACTTTCTATATTCGCACCATTAAAAATGGGACATGGGACAAAAGGCTGCAGTCATCGATATGGGAACAAACACCTTTCATCTACTGATGGTAGAATTGGATGGTGATGGATTCCGTACGGTGTACAAAGAAAAGATTCCCGTAAAACTGGGGGAAGGAGGTATCTCACATCAAGTGATACTTCCAGAAGCAAAGCGGAGGGCCTTCCATACCCTAACCCATTTTTCGAATTTGATCAGCGGTGAAAATATCCGCCACGTGGCTGCTTTTGCTACCAGTGCAGTTCGGAATGCCACCAATGGCGCTTCCTTTGTCCAAGAAGTTTGGGACAAGCTGGGCATAGACGTGGACGTGATCGACGGAAACCGGGAGGCTGAGCTGATCTACAAAGGAATCCGACTCAGTGGTAGCTTAACTAAAGAAACGACCCTAATGATGGACATTGGCGGAGGATCGGTGGAGTTTATCATTGGCAACGAAGATAGGGTCTTTTGGAAGCAGAGCTTTGAGATTGGAGGGCAGCGCATGCTGGATCAATTCCATGCCCATGACCCGATTGCTCCAGGGGAAATGGCAAGGCTCTACGGATTTTTACAGGAAAAATTGACCCCCCTAACACAGGCAATAGCAAACCATAAGCCTCAAAGGCTTGTGGGTGCTTCGGGCACCTTTGATACCCTAACGGACATTTATCTAGCTAGGCAAACGGATTATAAATTCACGCGACAAAGCACCTATTCCATACCCGTTACCAGTTTTCAGGACATTGCCTCGCAACTGGTCAGCCTCAACAAAATGGCGAGGCTCCAAATCAAGGGAATGATTCCGATGCGGGTAGATATGATCGTAGTGGCCTCTTGCCTGATTCGCCACGTCCTGAAGATGGTGGAAACCGACTTCCTATATTGTTCCACGTATTCACTGAAGGAAGGAGCTATTGCTGAACTTTTGCAACTAGCCGCGCAAAGCAATCCCCCCCAATTCGCAAGGCCTGCCTAGATTGGCTCGAGCTACCGTGGGTCATAAGAATACTGCTTTTTTCACCGTTGTTTTATTTTTTTCTGCAACTTTACGACCCAAATCCGAAACCTTTGATGCAGTAAAATGAAACAATATCCCCTTCCCTTTTTGGAACAATTCACCTGTGAGGTTCTTTTACGTATGGGTTGCTCTCCAGCGGATGCACACACCGCGACAGAGGTTCTGCTGTCTGCCGATCTTAGGGGGGTTGATTCCCATGGGGTTGCCCGCCTTTCGGGATACGTGCGGCTCTGGGAAAAAAACCGCATAAACGCACAGCCGAACGTTAGCATCGTGCACGAAACCCCCAGCACGGCAGTGGTGGACGGTGACGGAGGATTAGGCCTGGTCGTCGCCCCTTATGCCATGCAGGTGGCCATCGAAAAGGCCAAAACAGCAGGCACAGGCTGGGTTTCCGTAAGGAACTCCAACCATTACGGTATTGCAGGCTTCCATGCCATGCAGGCCCTAACCCACGACATGATCGGTATATCCCTTACCAATGCCAGCCCACTGGTAAGCCCCACTTTTTCCAAGGAGCGGCTATTGGGAACCAACCCGATATCCGTGGCCATTCCCGCCGCAACCCAGCCTCCATTTGTGCTGGATATGGCCACTACTACTGCGGCCAACGGCAAATTGGAAATCCTACAACGTAAACAGCAAGAAGCTCCCTACGGGTGGATCCAGGACAAAGACGGCAACCCAACTACCAGCCCCAACGGGGTGAAGGACGGGGGAGCGCTCCTACCCTTGGGCGGAGACCGGGAACACGGCTCCCACAAAGGGTATGGCCTCGGAGCCGTGGTCGATATTTTCTCGGCCGTGCTCTCCGGGGCAAACTACGGCCCTTGGGTGCCGCCGTTTGTGGCCTTTTTGGAACCACATCCCCATCCCGTGGGTGAAGGACTGGGACATTTCTTCGGTGCCATGCGGGTAGACGCCTTCCGACCCGCCGATGAATTCAAATCGCATATGGATACCTGGATCGGGCGCTTTCGGGAGGCCAAACCGGTGGAAGGCCAAGAAAAAGTGGTCATTCCCGGAGATCCCGAGCGGGAATTGGAAGAAGTTCGAAGAAGGGAAGGTATTCCGCTGCTCCCCGCCGTAGTCGACGACCTCAGGGAATTGGGTGAACGATTAGGGGTAAAATGGGATGAATCGCAAATATAATCCAAGTCGCCTCGCATCACTTCGGCACTTCCTGCATGTTCGATCCTTCCGGTTGTACGGAAAATAGCTGGTTTTGAGGCAGATCGATTAGCGCAAACACCATTTCTTTGCTACCATCACCAAAACCGATGGTGAGGAGGTTTCTATCAATCGAAAACCGATACATCGAACGGAGGGCCGAAAAATAGTTACTTTCAAAATCCATCATTGCTTTTGTGGAGCCGACGAATGTCTGGCCAATCCGGCCGTTTGATCGGATTTCACCCTCCTTCTCACCTACCTGATACGCTCCGCCAAAGCCGTTGACCGGCCCGGCACCGTAAAAAGCCCACATACGGATCGGCTTGATCTTCGCCACACGAAAAGAGCATGAGGACTACGCCAGCAAGTAGAAAATTTCTCATGACCAACGTTGTTTATTCTCAGGACGGGAAAAAATCTGGAGATGTCCTAACAAAGCTGACTACAAAAGAAGAATTCTAAACTTTGTGGATCAATAGTAATCGGAATACCTACTTAATCGGTGCTGAAACATTCCTCTTTTAGAATACTTCTAGTTCCTTTTATTTTAAAATCAAAGATGACCGTGAGGGCAACTGAATTTGGGACCCATTAAGTTGAGCCCTATTAAAGGTGTAGACCGGGCCCGTAGCTTCCTTTGGCTTTGCGATTTCTACCGGCTCGCCTCCCAAATTATGAAAGACCCATCGGATCTCCCCCTCAAACTCCCTCTCATAAGCCATCACTTGGGTTGGCAAGCCGTCCCCGCTCGGCTTTAGCGAACCCAATGCCAGTACCTTATCGCTGTTTCTAAGCCGTATGATGTCTTTGTAATGGGAGAACATACTTTCCGCATCCTCCCGTTGAATCGCAAGGGGTGTGACGGTCTCATCGGTACTGAATACTGGGTCAATCCAGGAAGTCCTCCCAGCATCCTTCCCCGCCACATCCCACAGAAAAGGTTCTCGGATATTCGGGTCTGGCTTATCCCCCAGCATACCAATCTCTTCGCCGTAATACAGGTAGGGGGCTCCTGGCATACTCAGCAAGATCACTGCTGCCAACTTGGCCATTTCCACATCCCCTCCCAAAGAAGTCAAAATTCGTGGTTGATCGTGGTTGGATGAAATGGTAGCGTCAATAAATTCATCGGTGATACCTTCGTAATAGGTAAGCACTTCCGCCTGCTTTATGGGCAAGCTGGAACCGTCTTGGGTAAGAAGCGCCTCCAGCAGCCCATAGTGAAAATCAAAATTAAACAGTGCCGGTAGCCCGGGCAAATAGGGAGCCACGATCTCCTTCTTATCGTATACCTCTCCTACCAAATACAGGTCGGGCTTCACTTCCTCCATCTTTTGCCGAAATTCCTGCCAAAATGCATGGTTGTCCGGAGCCCGCTCGTCGGGAAAGATATGTTTCGCCGCATCCAACCTAAATCCATCAACCCCTACCTCCTCTAGCCAAAAGCGACCGATATCGTAGACTTCCTCCCTTACCCGCGGATTATCGAAATTCAAGTCGGGCATACCCCCATAAAAGAACCCGTAGTAGTAGTCCTCCCCCATCCCCGGATCATGCCACTGCTGAATGTTGTCTGAATCCAGTGTGATTTCCTTTTTGTCAATATACGCCGCAAGGGTGTCATTTCTCGCCCATACATAGTAGTCCCGGTAAGGGTTGTCCCTTCCTTTTTTGGCTTCCAAAAACCAGGGATGCTCTGAACTGGTGTGGTTGATAATCAAATCGATCACCACCCGAATATTCCGGTCGTGGGCAGCTTGAATCAGGGCCTTGAACTCATCCAGTGTACCGTAATCAGGGTGCACCGCCCTGTAATCCGTCACGTCGTATTTGTGGTAACTGGGAGAAGGCATGATGGGCATAAACCAGATTGCGTTGGCTCCGAGCTCATTGACATAGTCCAGTTTTTCTATGACTCCGTTAAAATCGCCGATACCATCCCCATCCGAATCATAAAATGAGCGAATAAAAATTTCATAGGTAATCCCCGCACGGGGCCAATGATCGGCCAGTTGCTCCTTGGTTCTAACCTGCTCCTGCGGCGAACAACCGAAAAACCACGAGTTGGAAAACACAAGCACGACCGAAAGACGTAGCAACGGTAACGTGAATAAGGTAATGATATGCCGAAGTCGTTTCATCTCAGTCGTATTTCGTGTACTTCCGCAGGGAATAAGGATTAGGGATTTTTCTTAAGCGTATAGGTCACCTCTCCAGGTGTGCGCCAGTCCATCGTTACAGTATAATTACCGGCCTCCTCCACCGGGATATCCGCTCCGCCACTGTCCAATTGGCCATTCAGCCCGTTGTCTCCGAAGTTGAAATCCCAGCTGTTGTTAGCCCGGAATTTCAGGTTCCCCGCATTCAGATCCAGCGTTAAGGTAAGGATATTTTGCGCTGCGTCAAACGCCAGCGGCGTATCCGTATCCCATCCTCCAGGAGTGGCATCTCCCACCAAACCCCAAACTCTATTGGGACCGATTTCATAGGTAAGCTCATTCATGTTTACGCTGAGCAAAAAGGTGCCCAGTCTTCCCGCTACCGATAGGTTTTCCCCTCCGGCATCCAGCGAACCGTTCCCTTCGTTGTCTCCAAAATTCACATCCCAGCTTGGCGTTTCATTGATCTTAAACTGCCCGTTACCGGTCAGGATATGTACATACCCCTCGAAGATCCCGTCGGAGTTTACTGAATAGATCACGGTCTGCTCGTTGGCGGGATCCCAACCCTGATGATCTCCGGGGAGGTAAAGGCGCGGAAACTGCAATTGAACCGCAAAGGCTACCACTTCCAGTAGAACAGCCTCAGACGCCCGGGCTTCCACCAGTGGGTTTATGGATGCCACCACCCTAAACTCCATTTCTTCCGCTTGTTCGGGAGTCAAGCCACGCTGAATCAATCGCTGATTGAATTCCCTCACAGTCAACTCAATGGGTGAGGCTGTCCCGCTCCCCATATCTACGGCCTCCGTAAAATTATTGCCTGCAATATCCGCCTGCAGGACGTAAGTAACGGCCGCTTGAAAACCAAAATCAGCAGGTGTGAACTCAAACGCTATCCTCTCGGATTCGGCCTCCTGCTGGAGCGCGATGGTGCTGCCAGCAACGGGATTTAAGATCGTAGGTGGTGCTGCTTCGGCGCTAAGCATCACAAGCTCTTCCTCTGCACAGGACGCCAGTAAGCCCAGCAGTAGCAGCAATGACAGAAAATTATGGAATTGATATTTCATGTGTTTATAATTGTTTTTAAACGGTCAGTTTGTTTTATGCCATGATGGGGAGAATCTTGTACATGTTCCGGGAATTTCTCCCTCAGAAAGTGTATTCATGCATGGCATCAATAGGTTAGTAGCCTTGGTTTTGTGTAAGTGTGGGGTTGGCGGTAAGATCCGCCGCGGGCAATGGGTACAGGTCTCTGTAGGCGGGCGTGGAAGCTCCGCTGACATCACCACCTTTCCATTGCCATAAATAGGCCCCGCCGGAAAACCGTCCAAAGCGAATCAGGTCTGTTCGACGCTGGGCTTCCCACTTCAGTTCCCTGGCACGCTCGTCCAGAATAAAATCCAACGTGAGCTCTGCTTGGGAAATATTCCCGGATGCGTCTCCATAAGCCCGCTCTCTCAGCTGGTTGATGTAGGCCAAAGCAGCTTGCTGAGATCCTCCCGAACCGCCCCGTAAAACTGCTTCGGCATACATCAGGAAGGCATCTGCCAGTCGAAACATCGGAAAATCTACCGACACTTGGTCATTTACCGGGCCCGGAGGTCGAACGCCCTGCCGGGTTACATTTCGGAATTTTATCACGCCGTATCCATCCGTAAACTGACCGATGTTCTCAATCTCTTTCTGCTGGCCATCGGTATGGAAGCGGCCTCGGCTATCGGTTGCTCCATCTGTCGTTGGGAAAAGGTCCACGAGCTGTGGTCTCGCCCGAAGGCCCTGCCATCCTCCTGGTATACCAAAATCCTCCCGATTCATACTGCCTCCCACCGCTGCATTGACCAAAAACGTAGTTCCTCCAAAGGAAGTCGTATTCACCAAATCAAAAGCAATGGGGAAAATAATCTCTCCGGAGAGGTCATTGTCGGCAAAAAACAAATGCTCGTAGTTAGGTTCGAGGGAAAAACCCGCATCGATGACCTGGCCCAAATAGGTGATTGCATCCGTATAGCGGTTTTCTCCCGCATATACCTCCGCATTTAGGTATAGCTTAGCCAACAACATCATGGCGGCTGCTTGGTCTGCCCGCGCATATTCATTCTGCCTCGGTGCCACCAGTTGGGGAATAATCTCCAACAACTCTCCTTCAATATAGGAAAACAAATCTCCTCTCTCTATCTGGGAGGGGAAAAATGATCCAACTGGATTTTCCTCGGTCACGAAAGGGACGTTGCCGTAAAGATCCAGGGCGTGGTAATAGCTCAATGCCCGTAGAAACCTGGCCTCATTTCGGAAAAGCACCGCTTGATCCCTGTCTCCACCAGCAATCCCCCTCGCTGTGAGGTTTTCGTCGCTGAGTTCCCGTATATACTCATTTGCCAGCGTAATCTGGTAAAAAATCCGGTAGTACATAGCGGCAATAAAGCCATTGTCCGATGACCAGGTCATTGTATTCAGCGTGGGCAGTCCTTCGTCGTTCCAGCCAATGATTGCCTCGTCTGTGGGAAGCTGCTGTAGCTTCCATAGCGCGCGCAGGTAGGTGGAAGCACCCTCGTCTTGACCACCAATATCTCCTCTACCTGCCGGACCCTGCTGACCGCTAAGGGCCAGGCCGCCATAGATCTTGGCAAGCACGGACTTGTAATTGGAAAAATCCTCATACACTTGCAGAGAAGTCACTTCATTGTAGGGTTCTAGGTCTAAGTCATTACAGGCACCTAGCGAGGCGACAATGGCCCCGATTCCAATCCATTTATATACGATTGATAGTTTCATAGTAGTTTCAGGTTTATGTTAAAAGCCCAGATTTAAACCCAGCGACACAATGCGTGGAAGTGGATAAAAGTTGTTGTCGATTCCTCCGGGTATCTCTGGATCCACACCTTGATAATTGGTGATCACAAATGCATTTTGGACCGTCGCATTTACTTGCAGCGTATACCCTTTCTGGTTCAGGCTGCCAAAATTGTAACCGAGGCTGATGTTCTCCATTCGCAGAAAAGAAGCATCCTCCAGGTAATAGTTGGAACGCAAGCGCTGGGTTTGAAAATTGGTGTTCAATACGCTTGCATGCATGTTCGCTAGGTAATCCGGAAATCGGAGGTTTTGGTATGCTCCGTTTGCTGAGGCGACGTTGTTGTAGGCCTTTGCCCCCAGATTGCCCCTCAGTACAAATCCCAAATCCCACTGCTTGTATTTCATCTTGGAGTTGATTCCGAAAAAATAACGGGCGTCTGGAAAACCATCCCGAAAGAGATCTTGCTCATTGATTATCCCGTCGCCGTTTCGGTCCACATACAGGTTTTCGACCGGAGCCCCAGTTTGGTCGTACACTTGCTGCCATACAAAAAAGGAGGAGGGCTGAAAGCCCACGGTATGAACCTGCACGGTATTGCCGGTACCACCTGAGATTCCTCCCACCAAGATACCTACGGCATCCTCCTCCACATTACTTAGGCTAATAATGGTATTTCGGTTGTAGGTAAAATTAGCCCCCAAGTTCCAAGAAAAGGACGGAGTTCGGACAATGTTATAGGTAAAAGAAGCCTCAAGCCCCCGGTTCTCGATGTTTCCCACATTGGTAAAAAGCAGATTGGTCAGGTTGGTGCCTGCGGGAACCGGGATAACTGCAAGCAAGTCATTGGTGCGCTTGAAATAGTAGTCCAAACTTCCGTATCCCCTGCCGTCAAACAATTCAAAATCCAATCCTGCATTATAGGTTACTGTTTCCTCCCATTTGATGTTCCTATCGTATCCCTCGGGACGAAGCATAGTATAATAGGTTTCACCAAATCGGTACCTTGCAGCATCGTCGCTGAGGGTATACCTGGGAAGAAACGGAAAAAAGGAACCTATGTCCTGCTGCCCGGTTACTCCATACCCCAGTCGCAACTTAAGGTCCGTAAGGGTTGTATTGTCTTTCAGGATGTCCTCTTCGCTGATTCTCCACGCAGCCGCAAGGGACGGGAATACCCCCCACCTTGTCTCTGGGCTAAACCGGGAAGAACCGTCGTACCTAACCGTGGCAGTTAAGAGGTATTTATCTGAAAGGCTGTAATTTACTCTACCAAAATAGGAGATCAGCCTATTTTGAGGCCTGGTCTCAACGCCAGCGGGCGTCAGCACATCACCGGCTTCGTTAAGCCTGTCAAACGTGGGGTTCTTTACCAAAAAATCCTGAAAGGAATAACCCAGCGTAGCATCCAGTCTACCATAGCGCTCGAAGTTTCCGGCATAGCTAAAATAAAAGTCTGAAAGAAGGTTTTGTTTATACTGTTCATAAACGGCTATGGAACCTCCTTCATTGATACCAGCCGCTGCGGTAGAGGGAATATAGGTTCTTCCACTACTTTGACTGATATCGTAACCTAGGTTTAGGTTGGCCTTCAGACCAGTTACAAACGGGATAGCGTAGTCCAGTTGAAGGTTTCCGATACTTCGCTGTACCTCGCCTAGGTCGTCTCGCTGTTCCAAAAGTCCCAGCGGATTTCTGGGTGCCAAGGTTTGGGGCGTCCCATTGGCGTTTCGCCACTCCCAATACCCACCGATCCCTTCCGGGTCATACACCGGCTGGGTAGGATCAAACACCACAGCCGCTCCAATGGCTCCCTGATCCGCAAACCGGCTTTTGGTGTGCACACCTTTCAAATTCAAGTTTACTTTAAGCTGGTCACCAAATAACGAGGGCGATAGTGAAAGACCCGCTGTAGTTCGCTCGATGTTATCAGTCTTAAGTATCCCATCCTGGTGCAGGTAACCAGCGCTTACGCGAAACGGCATATCCCTAATCGCACCGGATACACTTACATTGTTATCGAATGCAAGCGCGTTTTGATAAATCTCACGTTGCCAATCGGTGTTGGCGTCTCCCATCAGGGCCTGCTGTTGTGGCGTGGTATGCGTCATTGCTGCCTCGCGGAACTGCTCCGCATCCAACACGTTGATCAGTCGGGTTGGCTGCGAAACTGAGGCCAACGTACTCACACTGACACGGGTAGGCTGGCCCTTTTTCCCTTTCTTGGTGGTGATTAGTATAACTCCATTGGAAGCCCTGGAACCATAGATCGCCGTTGCCGACGCATCTTTGAGGATGTCCATGGCCTCGATATCGTTTGGGTTCAAGAAGTTCAGCGGGTTGGAGGTTCCCGACACGCCGGAGTTGTCCAATGGCACACCATCAATTACGATCAAGGGGTCATTGGTGGCATTGAGGGAAGATCCCCCGCGAATTCGAATACGTCCTCCAGATCCAGGTCGTCCCCCGTTTGGAGTGATTTGTACACCGGCCACTTTACCGGTGATCAACTGCTCGGCGTTGGTGACCTGTCCCACGTTAAAGTCTTCTCTTGTCACAGATCCTACCGAACCGGTGATATCCGCTTTCCGTTGGGTACCATAGCCCACTACCACCACTTCGTCCAATTGCTTTAATGCCCCCTGTAGGGACACATCGACAATGGACCGGTTACCCACTACCACCTCCTGTGGTTGAAAGCCTATAAATGAAAACAATAAGGTGGCTTCTGACGAGGGCACTTCGATCGAATAGGTTCCATCTATATCGGTGGTGGTACCCGTAGAGGAACCTTTGATCAGCACATTGACAAAGGGGAGTTCTTCTCCTGAATCAGCATCAGTTACCTGCCCCGTGACGGTTCTGTTTTGGGAATAGGCCTGTAAGCTTAAAAATATTCCCAGAAAGCATACCAGAATAGGTATGGGGGTGTTTACTTTTCTCATGTAAGTTATGGTTGGATTTACTTCATTAATTAACAAGAAAACTCAATCGAAATATCACTATTTTTTACAGCTATTATTACAATAGTACTGTATCAGTAGACTCCGGATCTGAGATTCTATAAATGAGTTTACCATTTTTTTGACGAATGCAAGTGACAAAATCAGATTATTTCAGACGCTAGGACCGAGAATTTTTATGCAAACGAAACCGCAAACGTTTGCGTAAACTCAAAAATTTTCTAAAAATTGGCCAACAAATGGCTCTGTCTCCCCCAACTGAATCAAAAACTTACCTATCTTGGGTAGGCCAAACACAACCATCAGAAATCAGGTAAATCTTGATAAAATACTACATATGAAATCGATCCTTACTTCCGGAAGGCAGGGATTCCTTCCCTATAAACTGGGACAGGACCTGACCATTGAAAAACAATTATAAACACATGAAAACAGGGCAAAGCACCATCAAAGACATTGCCAAGGCGCTGAAGGTTTCACCGTCCACGGTATCACGGGCACTGAAAGACTACCCCGGGATCAGTGAGGAAACCAAAGCCAAGGTGAAGCAACTCGCTGAAGCACTGAATTACCGCCCCAACGCCGTTGCATTGAGCCTGCGCAAAAGACGCTCCTATACACTAGGGGTTATCATACCGGAGGTGGTCCACTTTTTCTTCTCTACGGTAATAAGTGGAATAGAAGAAGCAGCCATTGCAAACGGGTATAATGTCATCCTTTGCCAAACCAACGAAGATTATAGCCGAGAGGTAAAGATGGTGGAAACGATGGTCTCCAACCAAATCGATGGATTACTGGTAAGCCACTCCAGAAACACCGAAGATTTTAACCATTTTCAAACGCTTCTGGACAACCATTTCCCGATCGTTTTTTTTGATAGGATTCCCAAATTAGCAACGACGGCCAACGTAATCGTGGACGATTTTCAAGGTGCCCATGACGCAACGAAACACCTGATTTCGCAGGGATATAGAGACATTCTCCATTTGGCAGGGCCCCTAAACCTGGCAATCAGCCAAAACCGTCGGGCAGGGTATCAACAGGCTATGAAGGACGCCGGTATCCACCACCCAGATGCCCGGGTAATTGAGTGTCCAAGTGGCACTGTCGAAGAAAGCGTGGCCATTTGCCTGGAGGTGTTTTCCCAACCAGATCGCCCAGATGGTATTTTCGCATCCAATGACGTTGCCGCTGCGGGAGGAATACAGGCCCTGAAGGAACTTGGCATACAAGTTCCGGGAGAGGTCGGTGTAGTCGGATTCAGCAATTGGCAGTTTAGCAGTATGATAGAACCGCCTATGTCCTCGGTAATGCAGCCAGGGTTTTTGATGGGAGAAGCCGCCACCAAAAAGCTGCTCAACTTCATAGAAACGGAAAGCTATGAAGCGGGAACGACGGTTTTAAAGACTGAATTGATACCTCGACGAAGTTCCCACCCAAAAAAATGTTGATTTTTTTGCCGGTTTTTATGCAAACGATTGAAATGCACCGCGTTCAAGTCTTTTTACTTAAAACCACCAGAAAACGCTATTAATCACCCTCTACGGCAGTGTGGGCGAATTTTTTACTTTCATTTAACTCGCTAACTTGGGGCCAACTAGTACGAATTACAACACCAAATCATCGCATCTAAATCGCATTTAAACAATGTAAACCCATTCATTGCCTATGATACCGGTAACGCAGCAACACACCATCATCTCCCCGGGGCCTATCAGAAATTGGGAAGTAACACCCTATGGAATAACCGGTCACACGGAAGATGCCATTTTTGCGATTCAGGTCTATGCAGATCACACTATACGCGTGCAAGTGAGTCGCCACGAGGCCTTTTCTCCCAATCCCTATGCCGTCATCGCCAAACCTGTATCTGGCTTGTTTGAGTTTCGCTCCTCGCCTGACATCCTGTGGTTATCTACCAAGAAGATGACCGTAACCATTTCCCGAGAATGCTTTTCGCTGTCCTTTGCAACCCCTCAGGGTAAAGTACTCTGTGAGGACGATCCAGCCATCGGTATCAACTGGTTGGGAACAGAAGTGAGCTGCTATAAAAAGCTGCAGCCTTGGGAAAAATTTATTGGGTTAGGTGAAAAGACCGGAGGGCTGAACCGCTGGGGAAAAGCCTACACCAACTGGAATACGGACAGCTTCGGGTACGGCATTGATGCTGACCCCTTATACCTCTCAGTCCCTTTCTATATCGGACTAAACGGAGGAAAAGCCTACGGCATATTCTTCGACAACCCCCATAAATCGGTCTTCAATTTTGGAGCCAGTAACAACCGGTTCAGCTATTTCAGCGCAGAGGATGGCGACTTGGACTATTATTTTTTCCACGAAGACTCCGTGGCATCCATCATTCAGGCCTATACCCAGCTTACTGGCAGAATGGAGATGCCACCCCTATGGTCATTGGGATACCAACAATGCCGTTATTCCTATTACCCGGATCGCGAGGTGCTACGATTGGCAGAAACTTTCCGCGAAAAAGAAATTCCTGCTGACGTGATCTATTTGGACATCCATCACATGGAAAAATACAAGGTGTTTACCTTTGACGGCAAAACCTTTCCTGATCCGGCTGCTATGATCAAAAGTCTGAAGGAACGTGGATTTAAGGTGGTGGTAATACTGGATCCCGGCATTAAAAATGATCCAAATTACGCTCCCTATTTGGAAGGGATTGAGCAAGGGCTTTTTATACGTTATCCGGATCAAGTGCCGTACGAAGGACACGTCTGGCCGGGCTGGTGTGCCTTTCCTGATTTCACCAACCCGGCTGCGAGGGCGTGGTGGGCGAACAAACTCTCCTTTTACAGCTCCTTGGGAGTAGACGGCTTCTGGACAGACATGAACGAACCTGCCACTTGGGGCCAGCACATGCCAAACATCATTGAGTTTCACTTTGAGGGAGAACAGTGCAGTCACCGCAAGGCACGAAACATATACGGCATGCAGATGGCCCGAAGTACTCGGGAAGGATCACTGCAACATGCGGATAATAAAAGACCTTTTGTTCTCTCACGATCCGGATATGCCGGTATCCAACGGGATGCAGCCGTATGGACCGGAGACAATGTGGCCTCCGACGAGCACATGCTGGCGGGGATCCGACTGGTAAACAGCCTGGGATTGAGCGGTGTTTCTTTTTCCGGTTTTGACGTAGGCGGTTTTGCGGGGAACACCAACCCAAAGCTATTTGCCAGATGGATCAGTCTTGGTGCCTTTTCGCCGCTATTCAGAGCGCATTCTATGATCAACAGCAACGATTCCGAGCCGTGGTCATTTGGAGAGGAAGTCGAAGAAATCGCGAAAAACTACATCCGATTGCGATACAAGCTTCTTCCGACCATTTATGCCGCTTTCTACAAAAGTTGCTCCAGCGGGCTTCCTGTAGCTAAAAGCCTCGCCATTGACTACGCCTTTGATGATCGGGTTTTCCAAGGGCCCTTCGATAATCAATACCTGTTTTGTGATAAATTTTTGGTGGTTCCGGTCGAAAGTTTTCGGCCCGTCACCAAGGTCTTTCTGCCCGAAGGGAAATGGTACTATTTGTTCAACTCCCAACCCGTAGACGGCAATCAGGTCTGTTATTGGGAATGTCCACTGAGCTACCTCCCCGTATTCGTGAAAGCCGGGAGTATCGTGGCTCTGCAGGAACCTGTAAACCATACAGGAGAAGCCCACGACGGAATTCTCCATTTGCATGTATATCATGGATCAGGCACGAGCAATCATCTCCACTACGAGGATGATGGAAGCACGTTGGACTATAGAAATAATGCCTATTTCAAAAGAAATTTGTTATTTGACCATTCACACAAAGTGCTTATTTTTGAAGAGTCCCGCGGCAACTACAAATCTAAGTTCCATACGGTAAAAATTTATTTCCATGGATTTGGGGAAAACCAAGCTAGCGTGGGGGAGGTTATGAAGAAGTTAGAAAAAGAGGATGTCTCATTCTTGGATCGGATCAGCGATTTTGATCCATTTCCAGACAATCGGCACCCGTACCATCAATGCGAGGATACCCGAACGCTGACTATTCCGCATCCACCTGCCAAGCTGACCATCACACTACATTAAACCAATAACGGGAATACCCTACTGCCGATGACCGAACAGACGCCTAGAAAGAGACTCCCACTCGGGCAAATCTGGAATATGAGCTTCGGTTTTTTGGGCATTCAGATGGGATTTGCCCTACAAAATGCCAATGCTAGCAGAATCCTGCAAACCTTTGGGGCAGATGTAGAGCACCTTTCGCTCTTCTGGCTGGTGGCCCCTGTAACAGGTATGATCGTGCAGCCCATTATTGGACACTATAGCGACCGTACATGGACCAGGCTGGGACGGAGGCGTCCCTACTTTTTGGTTGGCGGATTACTTGCAGCTACTGGCCTGATTTTGCTGCCCAACGCATCTCTCTTCGTAGCGTTCCTTCCCGCACTTTGGATAGGTGCCGGTTTCCTGATGCTGATGGATGCTTCCTTTAACATCGCCATGGAGCCTTTCAGGGCGTTGGTGGGGGATTTGCTGCCAAACAGTCAGCGGACGCTTGGATTTTCCATTCAGACCGGACTTATCGGAATTGGCGCTGTACTGGGATCTTGGCTTCCCTATGTACTGGGGGAATGGCTGGGGATTTCCAGCACGGCAGATCCCGGAATCATCCCCACGAATGTGGTAGTATCCTTCTTTGTGGGGGCAGCCGTCTTGTTGGGAACGATCCTTTGGACAGTGTTCACCACCAAAGAACACCCTCCAAGCCCGCCCCCTCAGTCAATAGCTCCCAAAACAAATGGATTTACCTCCATATTCCGCGACTTTTGCCATATGCCCAACACCATGCGTCAGTTGGGATTGGTACAGTTCTTTTCATGGTTTGGGTTGTTTTCCATGTGGGTGTTCACCACTCCTGCGTTGGCACAACATAGTTGGGGATTGGATCCTGCGGACACCAGTTCCGCTGCGTTTAACGAAGCCGGCAACTATGTCGGGATCATCTTTGGTGTCTATAATTTTGTAGCGGCAGTTTTTGCCTTCCTGCTTCCCACTATCGCCAACCGCATCGGAAGAAAACGCACCCATGCACTCTGTCTCAGTTTAGGCGGCATAGGGCTGATCTCCATGCTGCTAATTACCGATCCCAATCACCGATGGCTGCTGAACATTTGCATGGTGGGTGTTGGCATCGCTTGGGCAAGCATCTTGGCGATGCCTTACGCGATGCTCGCCGGCTCCATCCCCCCTGCCAAAATGGGCGTGTACATGGGCATCTTCAATTTCTTTATCACAGCTCCGCAAATTGTCAACGGCTTAATCGGAGGATATATCGTCAAAAACTTCTATGAAGGAGAGGCCATTTACGCATTGGTAGGGGCGGGCGTACTATTTTTATTGGCGGCAGCCAGTGTGCTTTTTGTAGAAGAAAAAGAGCCATGGTCAACCAGAATAAAATGGCCCTCTAGTTCGTAACCTCATCTACCCAAACAGATCCGAACTCAGGTAACGGTCACCCCTATCACAGGTGATGCATACAATCACACCTTCCTCCAACCCTTCTGCCACCCTCAATGCTGCGTGCAGCGCACCGCCGCTACTCATACCGGCTAATATTCCCTCTTCCTTGGCCATGCGGCGTGTCATCGCCGTAGCCTGTTCTTGACTGACATCCACCACCCGGTCTACCCGATCCGCTTCGAAAATCTTGGGCAGAAATTCCGGAGACCACCTTCGTATTCCCGGAATACTGGAACCATCCGTTGGCTGTGTACCTACTATCTGAATAGCAGGGTTCTTCTCCTTCAAAAAACGGGATACTCCCATAATGGTGCCCGTGGTACCCATCGCTGAGACAAAATGGGTCACTTTTCCATCCGTGTCACGGTAAATTTCCGGCCCGGTGGTCTGGTAATGGGCCCAATAATTATCCGGATTGGCAAACTGGTTGAGCATGTGGTAACCTTGGTTCGCCGCCATGTCCTCGGCAAGCGTTCTGGAATATTCAATCGTCTTCTCGGCAGGCGTAAGAATGACCTTCGCTCCATAGGCTTCCATGGACAGTACGCGCTCCTTGGTAGAATTATCCGGCATAATCAGTGTCATCTCCACTCCTAGCAGATTAGCTACCATAGCTAAGGCTATCCCCGTATTGCCACTGGTAGCCTCCACCAGCCGGGATCCTTTGGTTATTTCTCCCCGCTGCATAGCTTGGCTGATCATATGATAGGCAGCTCTATCCTTTACAGAACCCCCAGGGTTTTGGCCTTCCAACTTGCAAAAAATCGTGACCTTTGGGTTCACGGGAATATTCTCCAAGGCAACCAACGGAGTATTGCCTATAAGCCTTACTAACTTCATCGAATGATTTGTTTTTCTCTACAAGTTATCTGATCAATCATCCCTTTTGAGCACATACAGATCGGTCAGATTGGAGGAGGCATCGTAAAGTTTGGTCTGGTAATAAATTTTACTTCTTGGAGGAATACTTTTGGTCAGCCATACATTGCCCCCTACGATGCTCTCTCTGCCTATTACCGTATCCCCTCCCAAAATGGTGGCACCTGCATAGATCACCACCTGATCCTCTATGGTGGGGTGACGTTTTTTGTCGGCGTCTTCTTTGTTTACACTAAGTGCCCCTAGGGTTACCCCCTGGTAGATCTTTACGTGATCCCCGACCACACTGGTCTCACCAATCACGATTCCCGTGCCATGGTCAATACAAAAATGCCTGCCTATCCGGGCCCCGGGATGGATCTCTACACCCGTTCGGCTATGGGCATACTCTGCAATCATTCGGGGGATCAGAAAAACCCCCAAGCTGTGCAACAAATGGGCAACGCGGTAAGCCGCTACCGCATAAAAACCAGGGTAGCAGCGAATGATCTCCGTCTTTGACTTAGCGGCGGGATCTCCGGCGTAAATCGCCTCAAGGTCTTCCAACAAGAGGTCATACACATGCTCCATCGAGTCAAAAAACTTTATAGCCAGCTCCTCCCCATCACCGGAATGCAGCTGACTGTTTCGCGTAAGAATCTTTTTCAACTGAACCTGAAGGTCAAAATACTTCATTTCCAGGTTTCCCCTTTCCTTCAGCAGTTCATTGGCATGCTCAGGAAACATCAGTCCGAGGATATCCTGAAAAAACCGATTGATCACCTTAGGGGATGGGCATCCAGGGCAAAGGTTATGGGACTGGTGCAGGCGATCAATAAAAGTAGACATAGGCTAATCAACTGGGGATGTATGCTAGAATACAAAACCAACCCGAATTACATAAGGTTCATTATAGGGGGATCTGATATTGTCGTGCAACAGATTATAAAGAACCATAAAATTCATTCCCCCCCGATTCCCGAAGGGGGAAAAATACCCCGCCCCTACCAGAAAGCCGGGAACCCAGTCCCGCGTAAACACCACATCGTTGGTATTGGGAACCCGATTCGCTACCTCCACGTTGAGCGTTTCGTACTCTGCGTGGGCAAAGATGCGTGGCAATACATTGTATCGATTGAAAATCCTCCCACCATAGATATTGGAACTAAAATTAAAAAAGCGGTCGTTAAAATACTGGTAGGTAGCACCCACACCTGCGGAGTACTTTTCAGTGACCATAACCCCCGCAAGCGGAGAAACATCGATAAAGGTAATCGTACCAAACTGTAGGCTCAGATTACCTCCAAAATACATCCGTTCACTTAGTGGGGGATTGTCTTCCGGGTAAATCTCTCGCTGCGCTTTCGATTCAAAAAGGATAATCCCGGAAATCCAAAGGGTTAGGGCAATGCATTTTACAATAAGGGAACTATTCTTCCACAATAACATATAGATCTTCGGCTTTTCGTTTCATCAAATACCTTTCACGGGCAAACTTCTCTAAAAGTTCGTAATTGCTCATCAATTCCTCCCTGTCAGCCTGCACCTTTTCTTTTCTCTCCAGGTAAAATTCCTTCTGCCGTTCCAAATCGCGAAGTTTTGCGCGTAGCTTGATATGGCTTACGATATCATTGGTATCTATAAAGACCATCCACGCAACAAATAAAACAGTAAAAATAAAGTAGAAGTTCTTGGTGTATTTCAGGTATTTGCCCATCGCCTTCTTATATGTTTACACAAATATAGTCAATGAAGGTATTCCAAAAGTTAAAAGGAGAGAATAAAATCATCAGCCTCAAGACACCTCCGGCGAAGCGGCCGATATGGATATACGATTAATCCTCCAATGAAAAGTCCATAGGGAGTGAATCCGCCATTTTTTGCCATGCCCAATATCCGTATAAATGAAGGTGCAACGGATTCGATTCCTGACCTGATGGGTAGATGGTGAGGGGAGCTATCAAGCGAATGCTGGAAACCGGGTTTTCAGAAACCGGGCGGTAGCCACTATGGAAGCTTCTCACATATTCTTTTGGGAGTTTGGCATGTTTATAGGTTATTTGAAGATAGTTTTCAAAATCCAATTCAATGGTCCCCTCCACATTACGGCTATAGGAATTTGAAGCCAACAGCTCCTCTTCCACTTTCTCGATTGTTTTTGGTAGCTTCTCCTTCTCAATCAATGCGTTCAGGGAGTCTTTAAACAAACTATACGGAAGCTGATTTATCTCCTGCATGCGTTTTTTCGCATCTTCTATGGTCTGATCATCAGGCCTGTCCGGATTTGGAATTAATTCCATATGTCTAACTTCAAACCCTTCTTCACTAACTATGCCGTCCCTGAGGGCTCTTTTAAAATGCATCCAAGAACCCAAATACGCTCTTTTCCTTGCCTTTGCCCATCTATTAAGCTTTAGCCTACTACCTCCATCGAATTCCATATAGCTGGGATATCCCATATAGCGGAAAATTCCCTCTTCAATATAGTATTCAAAAGATGACAACAAGTACCTGATATGAAATCCCAATCCGTGATTTTCTATTTCCAAAAAATCCACACTTCTAACTTTTAGCGAACTTTCTTGCCTGTCTATGACCAGCACTTCCGGGTTAAGAATTTCACTTCGCATCCCATTCTCGCTACTCCCAAGGAAAAAAAATTGAAATGTTTTCAAGTTCTCATACCACTCGCTGCTTCTTTCCGCCTTTACTTCCAATTCTTTCAATTCAACAACAAGTGGAGCAAGCTCAAACAAATATGTCAGAGGGCCGGAGGTAAAATCAGCTTGGTAAACCAGTCTGTCATACCCCATCATGGAAACAATAATTTCGTAGACACCTTTATTCACCTTCAGTTCAAATTGACCATTTTGATCCGCTATGGATCCTTGCATGGAATTGTTGATGAATACGGAGGCAAAAGGGAGGGGCTCATTGGTCGTGCCATCAACTATACGTCCGGTAATGGATACCTGCTGGGCAATCCCTAAGTTGCTGCCAATCAATAGAAAAACAGCAAATAATACTGCTACTAAATGTTTAGACATGGCCTGATTGAAAAAGGGAGTCTATCATATCCCTTTCTGCTTTACGGAGGGTTAAATTGAAGGTTGTAGTTTGTCCGCTAAACTGTTAGATCCTCCCTGTTTGAAATGCACTTTCGGCATAAACGTAGGGTCAAACGTATACCCCTTAATAAGGAATAATTGTTGATGATGTAGAACCGAGTGCAAGAGTTATCCTATCGCAAAGCCGCAACGATCAATACCGGGTTGTCGTCGTCTGCCCAACCCTCTAGCTGGTCACGCAGCCCTGGAGCCAATTGCATTTGCCCCACACCCGACTTCAGCGTCTTCATTTCTACCAAGAAAACCAACTCCCGATCCGAACGAAATCCCACTGGCTGGTAAAAAACCGCTGATTCGTGCTGTTGCAAAACTTGCTTCTTTATGCGGTTGCTTGACTTGTCTAGCTTGCTTGACTTGTCTAGCTTGCTTGACTTGTCTAGCAAGACCTGATGGTTTTCTACCCCTTTTATGGATTGAACGTAAATTTCAAATAAACTGTACGATTCACTGTCGTGCATCCTATACACATCGGCAAATCCCCGCTCATTTAGCTTCATAAATCCCTCCATCAAATCTTCCTCCCAAAACTCGGCTGGGACAGCCATGCGCCCAAAATCAAAGGATACGTGGGGAGTAATGCTATCACCCACCACCTCGTAGATCACATCGTCAAAGGAATCGTGAAAAAACAACCGATCAGGGAACGCATACAGGTTAACACCTGTGATCGGCATCATATCGTTGGAATAATCGTTCTCCAAAAACCGGCCGACTATCACCCCTTCCTCATCCAACAAATAAAGTCGATGGTCCGAGACCGGTAAATTATGTCCGGCGTACACAGCTAAGCGACCCGTTGGACTCCATTCCGCTGAAAAGCCCAAAACACCCAATGAGGTAGATTCCGGTGTGCCCTTTGGCATTGGAAACCGAATAAGCTCGGTATGCATACCTTGTCCAGCGAGGATTTCAAGCCCCTCGCCGGGCCGTAGCAAATGGGAAATACCGGCTACCTTATCGGGACCTTCCCCTACCTCCAATAACTTCCCCACATAAGCCCCATCACTCAAAAAATAATGCACATCTCCTCGTCGCTGACTCTCCCAAATCAAGTATCCATCGTTCCAAAACCTTACCTCAACTTGAGTGCTGAGCAAATTGTCTGAGTGGGTTTCCAAGGGGATCAATTCCTTAATCTCCCATGAAAACGTATCCTCGATCACCTCCATCAACACAATGCGATCAACGGGGGAAGAATCCGGAGAAGACTCACAGGATACCAAAAGGATCATAAACATAGAAAGGCAAGGGAAAATAGACAAAAAGCGCATAGAAGCAATGGGTTAGATATAGACGATTAATTTACCTAATTTTTTAATAATTTAAAACAATGCATAAAAAAAGCTCCGGATAACCGGAGCTTTTATTGAATAAAATATTTGTTAGCTAGTTAAAACTTTTTTCCGGGGAAATAAGCCGAATCACCGAGCTGTTCCTCGATTCTCAAAAGCTGATTGTATTTGGCCATACGGTCAGACCTGGAAGCAGAACCTGTCTTAATCTGGCCGGTATTCAATGCGACTGCAAGATCCGCGATCGTAGAGTCCTCTGTCTCCCCAGAGCGGTGAGACATGACCGACTTGTACTTATTTCTATGGCAAAGATCCACCGCGTTGATGGTCTCTGTTAGCGAACCGATTTGGTTTACTTTCACCAGCAGTGCATTGGCAATCTGCTGGTCAATGCCGGTCTGCAACCTTTCTACGTTAGTAACGAACAAATCGTCACCTACAATCTGAATCTTATCTCCTACTGCCTCAGTCATCAGTTTCCAACCGTTCCAGTCGTCTTCGTGCATACCGTCTTCGATGGAGATAATGGGGTATTTGCTCACCCAGTCCTTCCAATAATCAGACATCTGCTGCGAAGTCAATTCATCGCCAGTTGATTTCTTGAACACGTAAAGTCCACGTTCCTCATCGTAAAACTCAGAAGAAGCGGCGTCCATCGCGATGAATACATCCTCACCGGGACGGAATCCAGCCTTCTCTATGGCCTGAAGCACCACTTCAACTGCCTCTACATTAGAACGCAGGTTTGGAGCAAAGCCACCTTCATCCCCCACATTGGTAGAGAGACCTTTGGCCTTCAATACGGACTTGAGGTGATGGAAAATCTGAGTGCCCATTCTCAAAGACTCGGAAAAGGTCTGAGCACCGGTGGGCATTACCATAAACTCCTGAAAATCGATTGCATTATCGGCATGTGAACCGCCGTTAAGAATGTTCATCATCGGAACGGGCAGGGTATTGGCATTTACACCCCCAACATAGCGAAACAAAGGCTGACCTGCCTCCATGGCAGCAGCTTTGGCCACGGCAAGGGATACGCCTAAAATCGCATTAGCTCCTAACTTGCTTTTGTTTTTGGTTCCATCCAGGCTGATCATCAGGTGATCGATGTGGTTCTGCTCAAACACGTCAAAGCCTACCAGCTCGGGGGCGATGACGTCATTTACATTGGCAACGGCTTTCAATACCCCCTTACCCATGTAGACACTTTTGTCTTCATCTCTCAATTCCACCGCTTCGTGAACACCGGTGGATGCACCACTGGGAACAGCTGCTCTTCCGAAGGCTCCTGAATCGGTGAAAACATCCACTTCTACCGTGGGGTTACCCCTTGAATCTAAAATTTGTCTCGCGTGAATAGATTGAATCAATGACATACTATGAATGGTTTATGTTTGTTACTTTTTGGTTAGGGAAATAAATTCATCAAACAGGTACCGGGAATCGTGCGGTCCTGGACTGGATTCGGGGTGGTACTGAACGGAAAATGCCGGGCGACTCTTTAGGCGAATACCAGCGACGGAACCATCGTTCAGGTGCACATGGGTAATTTCAACATCCGGGTTCTTTGCTATGTCTTCTTTGGTAACGACAAACCCGTGATTTTGGGAGGTAATTTCGCTTTTCCCTGTCAACAGATTTTTGATCGGGTGGTTGAGACCTCTATGACCATGGTGCATTTTGTAAGTGGATATACCACAGGCCCTTGCCAAAATCTGGTGTCCAAGGCAAATTCCAAAAAGAGGCTTTCCAAGTGCAAGTATTTGTTTGGCGGTTTCTACCGCATAATCCATCACCGCAGGATCACCTGGGCCATTGGAAAGGAAATAGGCATCGGGCCCCCACGCTTCCATTTCCTCTAGACTGGTTTTGGCAGGAAATACTTTGCAATAAGCACCTCGCTCGGAAAGACAGCGCAGGATGTTTCGCTTTATTCCGTAATCCACACAGGCGACTTTAATGGACGAACCCTCTTCGCCAAAAAAATAGGGCTCCTTGGTGCAGACTTGGGAAGAAAGCTCCAGGCCATTCATGTCAGGGACTTTTTTGAGTTCGGCGCGCAACGCATCCAAATCAGAGATCTCTGAACTGATAATGGCATTCATGGCTCCTTTGGAGCGGATATGCCTTACCAACAACCGCGTATCGATATCGGCAATGCCGGTAATGCCATGCTCCGCAAGGTATTCCTGAAGAGATTGTTTGGCATCAAGACGGCTGTAAACATTCGAAAAATCATTCACCACGATGCCGGCAATTAACGGTCGAGCTGACTCAGCTTCATCATCCACTACACCATAATTACCGATATGCGGTGTAGTATTGACGATAATCTGACCGGTGTAGGAGGGATCTGTGTAAATCTCCTGGTACCCCGTCATACCGGTATTAAAACAAATCTCTCCGCCGCTGGTCCCTTCCTTCCCTACAAGCGTTCCGTGAAAGACCATTCCATCTGCTAATAGAAGTGTTGCTTTTTTTCTTGTCATAATCAAATTTGAATGGGCAAATTTAAGGATTTTATCAGTAAGTGGGAGTATAAATGCGGAAAGGATACAAAAAAGGGATTGAACCATCGCCCAATCCCTTTATCTATACCATTATCCCGACACACTAGTAGGTCGCTATTCCGATTTTTTCTCTTCGCTGCCTTCGCCTTCCGCAGCAGGGGCATCCACTGCTGCTGCGGGTGCTGAATCCTCAGCCTTACCGCTGCTACGGCGACTCCTTCTGCGAGTGGACTTCTTCGCCGGCTTGGCATCTTGAAGCATCAGCTCGTTAAAGTCCACCAACTCGATAATACACATTTCTGCATTATCTCCCAGACGAAGTCCGGTTTTGATGATCCGGGTATACCCCCCTGGTCTGCTGGCAACTTTATCTGCTACGGTACCAAAAAGCTCCTTGATGGCCTCTTTGTTTTGGAGGTAAGAGAAAACAACCCGTCTGTTATGGGTGGTATCTTCCTTCGCCCTGGTGATGAATGGCTCTACGTATTTTCTCAGTTCCTTGGCCTTTGCCAGCGTAGTAGAAATCCGCTTATGTAGGAACAGCGAACTAGCCATATTGGACAGCATCGCCTTTCTGTGCGAGGCGGTTCTTCCAAGGTGGTTAAATTTCTTGCCGTGTCTCATTTTATTTTATTCTTCTTCAAGTTTATACTTTGACAAATCCATGCCGAAGGTGAGCCCCTTCTCCTGGATCAACTGCTCCAATTCAGCCAGGGATTTTTTCCCAAAATTGCGGAACTTCATCATATCGGAAATCTCCAGCCTGGCTAGATCGCCCAGCGTCTTTACATCAGCAGCCTTCAAGCAGTTGTATGCTCTGACAGAAAGGTCCAAATCACTGAGGGACGTCTTCAAAAGCTTCCTCATGTGCAGGTATTCCTCGTCAATCGGCTCGATGGCACCACTTCCTGGGGCATCGATCACCATCGTCTGATCCGAGAATAACATGAAGTGTTGGATCAAAATCTTGGCAGATTCCTGCAGGGCCTTTTCCGGGTGGATGGATCCATCCGTGGTAACTTCCATCACCAACTGCTCGTAGTCTGTCTTTTGCTCAACCCGGGTATTCTCTACCCTGTATTTTACATTTTTGATAGGCGTAAAGATCGCGTCAATGGGAATGACCCCATAAATCTGCTCTTTAGGCTTGGACTCCTCGGCCGGCAGGTACCCTCTACCTTTTTCAACTGTCAGTTCGATTTCCAAACTAATAGAGTCATCCAAATGACAGATTATCAGGTCAGGATTCAAAACCTCAAAGGAAGAAGTATACTTGGCAATGTCACCTGCGGTAAAAACATCCTTGCCTTTTACCTCAACAGTTATCTTGCCATCTATGGATTCATGCAGTTTTTTAAATCTTACTTGTTTCAGATTTAGGATAATATCAGTAACATCTTCCACTACTCCCTCAATACTGGAAAACTCGTGCACTACACCCGGCAGCTTCACTGCGGTGATGGCATAGCCTTCCAAGGAAGAAAGAAGGATTCTCCTTAATGCATTACCAATAGTAACCCCGTAACCTTTTTCCAGAGGCTTGAACGTAAACAGACCATGAAAATCATCTGCTTTTTCCATCACCACCTTTTCCGGCATTTGAAATGCTAATATGGACATATCGATCGTTTTTTTAAGGTCGGGAATTAATTAATTATTTAGAGTAAAGTTCAACGATGAGCTGTTCTTTGATATTCTCAGGGATGTCTTCCCTTACAGGGATACTGACAAATTTCCCGCTCATAGAGGAAGCTTCCCACTCCAACCAAGGGAATCGGTTGGAAGGTCTTCCTGTTAAACTTCCTGTGATCGCCTCCAGAGACTTCGAACGCTCCCGTACAGAAACAACATCACCTGGCTTTAGGGTGTAGGAAGGAATGTTTACCAACTCTCCGTTTACAAGGATATGCTTATGGGAAACAAGCTGTCGGGCAGACCTACGGGTAGGCGCTATACCGAGGCGATACACGGTATTGTCAAGCCTTGACTCCAACAACTGGAGCAAGTTTTCACCTGTAACACCCTTTTTCCTAGAAGCAATATCAAACATCCTCGCAAACTGACGCTCTAGGATGCCATAGATGTATTTAGCCTTTTGCTTTTCCATCAACTGGATCGCATACTCAGACTGCTTTTTCCTTCTACCCCTTCCATGTTGACCGGGAGGATAGTTCTTTTTTTGAAGCACTTTACTTTGCCCTTCGATAGGTTCGCCGAACTTTCGGGCAATTTTCGCTTTTGGACCTCTATATCTAGCCATGCTAACTCTTCTTTAAAATTATACTCTTCTGCGTTTGGGAGGACGACAACCGTTGTGCGGTAGCGGGGTCACGTCTGTAATGGTCGTAACGTCCAGTCCTACATTCTGCAAGGTTCTGATCGCTGATTCCCTTCCTGCTCCAGGACCCTTGACAAATACCTCCACCTTTCTCAATCCTAGGTCATAAGCAACCTGACCGCAGTTCTGAGCGGCCATTTGCGCTGCGTAGGGGGTGTTCTTTTTAGAACCCCTGAACCCCATCTTACCAGCAGACGCCCAAGAAATAACCTGACCTGAATTATTGGTAATAGATATGATGATGTTGTTGAAGGAAGCCTTGATATGGGCTTGGCCCACCGCCTCTACTTTTACAACTCTTTTCTTAGCTTTCGCTTTTTCGTTTCTTTTCTGAGCCATGATCTAAATCAAGATTTATTTAGTCGCCTTCTTTTTGTTAGCAACAGTCTTTCTCTTACCTTTTCTCGTTCTGGCGTTATTCTTGGTCTTTTGCCCCCTTACTGGCAATCCCTTACGGTGTCTCAAACCTCTGTAACATCCAATATCCATCAGCCGCTTGATACTGAGCTGTATCTCCGACTTAAGTACACCCTCTGTTTTGAACTCTTCAGCTATGATGTTCCTGATAGCAGTAGACTCATCGTCGTCCCACTCGCCAGCCTTTTTATCAAATGAAATTCCCGCCTTGCTGAGGATCGCTCTGGCCGAGCTCCTTCCTATACCGAAGATATAGGTAAGACCGATTTCTCCCCGCTTGTTATCCGGGATGTCAACACCTGCAATTCTTGCCATAGTAATTAACCTTGTCTTTGTTTAAACTTTGGATTCTTTTTATTGATCACATAAAGCTTTCCTTTCCGTCGGATCACTTTGCAATCAGCGCTTCGCTTCTTAATAGATGCCTTAACTTTCATAGGATTACAATTTTTCTTTCAATGTCCATACCTCTTTCTGAAAATAGATCCAAAAAGAATATATCCTCTAAACTTATTATTTGCTTACTTATACCGATAAACAATCCTCCCCTTCGAAAGATCATAAGGAGACAGCTCCAACTTAACCTTATCGCCTGGTAGGATTTTAATATAATTCATCCGCATTTTACCGGAAATATGTGCTATCAGCTGATGCCCATTTTCCAGTTCCACTTTAAACATTGCATTGGACAGGGCCTCCACGATGGTGCCGTCCTGCTCTATTGACGCTTGTTTAGCCATATATGAAATTTTCTTCTATGTACTCATGCGTGGTCAAAACCTCTGTCTTATCCTCAAAAATCGCAACCGTATGCTCAAAATGAGCCGAAACTTTCCGGTCAGCGGTTCGGATAGTCCAGCCATCCCGTTCCTGTACCACGTTTCTTGTCCCGAGGTTTACCATGGGTTCTATCGCAATGACCAACCCGTCCTTTAGAACAGGGCCACTTCCACGTTTTCCATAGTTCGGTACCTCCGGTGCCTCATGAAGGCTCTTGCCCAAACCATGCCCTACAAGTTCACGAACGATGGTGAATCCATTGGACTCTACAAATTTCTGGATAGCGTGCCCTATATCTCCGATACGGTTGTTAAAAACCGCCTGTTCGATACCAAGAGCCAAAGATTCTTTGGTCACATCTAGCAACCTCAAAATAGAGGGGGAAACTTCACCGACAGGGTAAGTATAAGCAGAATCGCTATGAAAACCTTGGTGAAAGACTCCACAATCTATTGAGATTATATCCCCATCCTTCAATTCGTAGCCGCTCGGAAACCCATGAACGACCACCTCATTTACCGAAATACAGAGAGAAGCAGGAAACCCGTTATATCCTTTGAAAGACGGAATCCCCCTATGATCTCTGATGTACTCCTCTGCAATTTTATCGAGGTAAGAGGTCTTTACCCCTTCCTTTACATATTTGGCTATCTCGCCGTGTGCTTTTCCTAAGATCTGGGCACTTTGTTTTATTAACTCTACCTCTTCCCTGGTCTTATACCGTATCATACTACGCTACTGCATAACTAGAAGGATCGTTCTTCATGTTACCGCTTTTCATAAGGCCCTCGTAATGGCGCATCAACAAGTAGCTTTCAATCTGACGAAGGGTATCAAGGATTACGCCCACCATAATAAGCAACGAAGTACCGCCATAAAACTGGGCAAATTCACCACTGACACCTGCCACGATGGCAAAAGCCGGTAATATGGCAACGACAGAAAGTAGAAACGATCCTGGAAGCGTGATCCTCGAAATGATGTTGTCAATAAAATCCGCAGTTGGCGCACCGGGTTTGATTCCCGGAATAAATCCACCATTTCGTTTCATATCTTCCGCAATCTGCTCCGGATTTACGGTAATCGCAGTGTAGAAGAAGGTGAACAAAATGATCATGATTGCAAACACCAAATTGTATTGCCAGCTGGTGAAGTCACTAAAGGTAGTTCCGATGTACGCAGCGATATCACTCGAATCAGCCCAAATCTGCGCAATCAGCGCGGGAAGGAACATCAACGACTGGGCAAAAATTATCGGCATTACACCTGACGCATTCACCTTAATCGGGATATACTGCCGCTGTCCGCCATACACTTTACCTCCCACCACTTGCTTAGCGTACTGCACCGGTATTCTCCTCGTGGCTTCGGTAAGTGCTACTGTACCCACTACCACAAAGAAAAGAACCACCGCCTCAATGATCAACAAAAGAATACCTCCCGACCCCTTGGACAACGACTCCGCAATAATAGCTCCGGGTAGTGCAGATATGATTCCAATCATGATCAACATTGAGATACCGTTTCCGATTCCCTTTTCAGTGATCTTCTCTCCCAACCACATACAAAACATCGTTCCCGAAGTAAGTAACACCAAAGAGCTTACCATAAACAAGGACTTGTTTATCATGATGGCCTCATTGGGGATAGTGGCGGTTATGTAACCAATTCCTTGCGCGATCGTGATGAGGATCGTCAATACCCTCGTGATCTGATTGATCCGCTTACGTCCAGATTCACCTTCCTTCTGCAGCTTTTGAAAATAAGGCACACCAACAGTTAACAACTGCAGCACGATAGATGCAGATATATACGGCATGATACCAAGTCCAAATATGGAAGCCCTACTAAAAGAGCCTCCCAGGAATGTATCTATCAAACCAAATATACCTCCTGCGGACTCTCCGAGCAGATTGGGATCTACACCTGGCAACACGATAAAAGAACCAATCCTAAAAACCACCAGGAAACCTATGGTATTCAGGATACGGATTCTCAAATCTTCTATCGAAAAGATGTTCTTAACCGTTGTGATGAATTTTTTCATTGTTTAAAGCTTATGGACAGTTCCGCCAATGGTTTGGATAGCTTCCTCGGCGGACGCTGAGAACTTGTGCGCACTTACATTCAATTTCGCTGTAAGTTCGCCTGTTCCTAGGACTTTTACAAGATCTTTCTTTGACACCAAGCCATTTTCAACCAACGTATCGAATGAAATCGTGTCTATGCTTAGCTTGTCAGCCAGCGTCTGTAGGTCAACAAGATTTACAGGCTTATAAGCCACCCGGTTTACATTTTTGAAACCGAACTTGGGCACCCTACGCTGAAGGGGCATTTGACCACCTTCAAAGCCGATCTTCTTCTTATAACCTGACCGGGATTTAGCCCCCTTATGTCCTCTGGTGGAAGTCCCTCCTCTGCCAGACCCAGGACCACGTCCTATACGCTTCTCTGATTTGACAGACCCAGCGGCAGGCTTTAATGTATGTAGTTTCATGTGTCTATAATTATTTTTAAGGGGTCACATGGAATCTCGCATGGTTGCCCCGAATAGCTATCGGGGCATCCCGGTTTGTGACGGCTACGTCATGCTCGATTTCATCTGTTTATACTATTTTTAGCAGCATTCGTATCCGATGTGTTGCCTTTACCTTGGCTTGAAATATCCAATGAAAAGCGATTCAGAAATTGGATTGCTGTTGTAATCGATTTAACCTGTTGTGAACAAGAGGGCGGCGGATTAAAATGCAAACGACATCCCACCGCCGACCGATCAAGCCTCCTCAGTCTTTACCAGGTGGCTTACTTTGTTGATCATCCCCAGAACCTGCGGGGTAGCTTCCACCTCAACAGTTCGGTTTATCTTTCCCAAACCCAATGCAACGATGGTTGCCTTCTGGTCTTTTGGTCGTTTAATTGTGCTTCGAATCTGTGTAACTCTAACCTTAGCCATCGTATTAACCGTTAAAAACCTTAGACAATTTAACTCTCCGCTGCTGGGAAACGGCAATCGCATCCCGCATATTTTCCAATGCATCGATGGTCGCTTTTACCACGTTGTGCGGGTTTGACGATCCTTTGGATTTTGCCAAAATATCGGTATACCCAGCGCTCTCCAATACAGCTCTCATCGCACCACCTGCAAGAACACCCGTACCAGGAGCTGCCGGCTTGATCAATACGAGACCTCCTCCATATTTACCTTGTTGATCATGGGGCACAGTACCTTTGTAAAGAGGAACCTGAATTAGATTCTTCTTGGCATCCTCTATGCCCTTAGTAATAGCATCAGTCACCTCGTTGGCCTTTCCTAATCCATAACCAACGATTCCGTTTCCATCACCCACTACTACAATTGCTGAAAAGGAGAAACGCCTACCGCCTTTTACCACTTTGGCAACCCGGTTTATAGCTACTACTTTTTCCTTCAGCTCAGTATCAGTAGCCCTAATTGGTTTTTTTCGTATTTGGGACATAATATCTATTAAAATTTAAGGCCAGCTTCCCTGGCACCGTCTGCCAGAGCTTTAACATTACCATGATAAAGGTACCCGCTTCGATCGAATACCACTTCACTTACTCCACCCGCTAGCGCCTTTTCGGCGATTTTCTTACCGACTTCTTTAGAAACCGATAGGTTGGTATTTGAAATGGATCCCAATTCCTTGGATGAAGCACTTGCAAGTGTATGACCCTTAAGGTCGTTCACAATCTGGGCATATATACCGGTATTACTCTTGAATACCGCCAAGCGTGGCCTAGAATCGGTACCGGAGATCTTCCTCCGAATACTTTTTTTAATCCTACGTCTACGTTCGTTTTTATTAAAAGCCATGTCTCAATTATTTTTTAGCAGAAGTTTTACCAGCTTTACGTCTAACCACTTCACCAACGAAACGAACACCCTTACCTTTGAACGGCTCAACCTTCCTGAATGACTTGATTTTTGCAGCAATCTGACCGATCAACTCTTTGTCGATACCCTCCAACGTGATCAAAGGATTCTTACCTTTGGGCGTTTCGGTTTTTAGGGAAATCTCTGATGGGATTGCAAAAAAGATATTGTGGGAATATCCAAGGGATAACTCCAACACTTGCCCTTGATTGGTAGCCTTATAACCTACCCCAACAAGCTCCAGATCCTTCTTGTAGCCTTCACTCACCCCTATCACCATGTTGTTCAACAAAGACCTGTAAAGACCGTGGAGCGATTTGTGGCGCTTGGAGTCCGTAGGACGAGCCACAGACAATTGACTGCCCTCTACAGATATGGTAATGTCAGGATTAACTTCCTGCTTCAGCGTACCTTTGGGACCTTTAACAGTGACCTCGTTATACTTGGACACGTCTACAGTAACACCCGCGGGTATATTTATTGGTTTTTTACCTATTCTAGACATCGTATTCCGATATTAATAAACATAACAAAGTACTTCGCCACCGATACCTTCTGTACGGGCTTCCTTGTCAGTCATGATTCCTTTGGAGGTAGAGATGATCGCTACACCCAAACCATTGATTACTCGGGGAAGGGTTTCCTTACCCACATACTTACGCAAGCCAGGCTTGCTTACCCTCGTAAGGTTAACGATGGCATTCTCTTTGGTCGAAGGATTGTATTTCAACGCAATTTTGATGGTTCCCTGAGGACCATTGCCATCAAACTTGTAGTTCTGTATATATCCCTTTTCAAAAAGAACCTTGGTGATTTCCTTCTTTATGTTCGAAGCAGGAATCTCCACTATCCGGTGAGAAGCTTTGATCGCGTTTCTCAACCTGGTCAGATAATCAGCTATTGGATCAGTCATATTTGTAAATAGTCTAACTGCACGCCCCCAATGGGCGGGCAAAGTTACACAATGATTCTAAGAATAAAAACTTTTGTCTGATTTTTACCAGCTGGACTTGGTGATACCAGGTATTTTCCCAGCGGACGCCATCTCTCTGAAAGTTACCCGGTTGATGCCAAATTTACGCATATACCCTTTTGGGCGTCCGGTCAGCTTGCAACGGTTGTGAAGCCTTACGGGAGAAGCGTTTTTGGGCAGTTTATCCAGTGCTTCGTAATCACCGGCAGCCTTCAACTCTGCTCTCTTTTTTGCATATTTGGCTACAAGACGCTCTCTTTTACGCTCACGGGCTTTTATCGACTCTCTTGCCATGATCAGTTTTCTTTATTTTTGTTTACAAAAGGCATTCCCAACGCTTTCAACAAAGCGAAGGCTTCCTCATCTGTTTCGGCAGTAGTTACCAAGGTAATGTCCATACCGGAGATTCGGTTCACTTTCTCTATGCTGATTTCAGGGAAAATAATCTGTTCAGTCACTCCAAGTGTGTAGTTACCTCGTCCATCGAAACCCTTGTCCGAAATACCTTTGAAGTCACGCACCCTAGGTAATGCTACGCTGACCAATCGATCCAAAAACTCATACATCCTGTCACCACGAAGCGTAACCTTAGCACCGATAGGCATTCCTTCTCTCAACTTAAAGTTAGAGATGGAGTTCTTAGCTTTCGTCGCCACGGCTCTCTGACCTGCGATGATAGTAAGCTCTTCCACGCCCTGATCTACCAACTTCTTGTCAGCAACAGCGGCTCCAATACCTTTGTTGATCACGATTTTGGTCAACTTGGGAACCTGCATCACCGACTTATACTGAAATTTCTCCTTCAATTCAGCGGAGATTTCAGCTGCAAACTTTTCTTTTAATCTAGGTTTAGCCATTGATCACCTCCCCGGTTTTCTTTGAATACCTTACTAACTTTCCTTTTTCTCCTATCTTTCTACCTATACGCGTAGCCTCACCTGTTTTTGGGTCTACCAACATGAGGTTACTCGCATGAATTGGAGCTTCAATCTTATCGATCGATCCCTGTGGAGAGTTGGCGGTTGGCTTTCTGTGCTTCGTTACGATATTCAAGCCCTCTACGATGGCCCTTCGCTTGGCGATGTCCACGGAAAGCACTTTTCCTTGCTTGCCTTTATCGTCCCCGGAAATCACCTTCACAGTGTCACCGGTTTTGATGTGCATCTTGGGATGCTTTATCACTTTCTTTTCCATGATTACAGAACTTCAGGAGCTAGAGATACAATCTTCATAAACTGTTTTTCACGCAACTCCCTGGCAACGGGGCCAAAAATACGTGTGCCTCTAGGCTCGTCGTTGTTATTGAGAAGAACAGCGGCATTATCCTCAAAGCGTATATATGACCCATCTTTCCTTCTTACTTCTTTTTTGGTTCGAACGATTACCGCTTTCGAAACGGTACCTTTTTTCATATTGCTGGAGGAAAGAGCTGATTTCACCGTGACAACTACTTTGTCGCCGATAGAGGCATAACGCCTTCCCGTTCCACCCAGCACGCGGATGACAAGCACTTCCTTGGCACCTGAATTATCCGCAACACTCAGTCTTGATTCTTGTTGTATCATGATTACTTAGCTCTTTCGACGATTTCTACTAATCTCCAACGCTTTCTTTTGCTCAGCGGACGAGTCTCACTGATTCGCACCAGATCTCCTGGGTTACAGTCGTTGTTCTCGTCATGGGCCATAAATTTGGTAGTTTTGGCAACGAATTTACCGTAGATAGGGTGTTTTACCCTTCGCTCCACAGCAACAGTGATAGACTTGTCCATCGCGTTGCTAACTACCTTTCCTATTCTTTCTTTACGCAGGTTTCTTTCTGTAGTAGCCATTGTATTCATTATTTAGCTAGTTGTTTTGCCCGCAAAGCCGTCTTCAATCTTGCGACCAATTTCTTTGCCTGACCAATCTTATTTGGATTCTCTATGGGAGAAATGGCATGAGCGAATCTCAACTTAGTCAAATTCTCCTGCTCAGCTACGATGCGATCATTAAGTTCACCCTCAGTGAGCGCGTTTATTTCGGAATTCTTCATCTTCGTAAATTATCCTACGTATTCTCTACGTACCACAAATTTTGTACTGACCGGAAGTTTCTGCTGAGCTAATCTCAACGCCTCCTGAGCCACTTCCAAACTTACTCCTGTTGCTTCAAAAAGGATTGTTCCGGGCTTGATTACCGCAACCCAATACTCGGGCGCACCCTTACCTTTACCCATTCGTACCTCAGCAGGCTTTTTGGTGATAGGCTTGTCAGGAAAAATCCTGATCCAAACCTGTCCTTCCCGCTTCATTGCCCGGGTCATTGCGATACGGGCTGCTTCTATTTGACGGGATGTAATCCATCCCGGCTCCAAAGACTTGATGCCAAAGTTGCCGAAAGACAAGGTATGTCCCCGCTGGGCAATACCTTTGACTCTGCCTTTGTGCATCTTTCTAAATTTCGTTCTTCTTGGCTGTAACATGATTCGTCAATTAGGGTGAAATTAATTGCTTCGTTTTCTTCGTTTTGGTCCACCGCCATTATCTCGTCTACGTCTGTTGCCAGCCGCAGGAGCCGCATTGCCTTTGCTGTCGCCAGCAGCTACGACGTTGGGAGATAGATCCCGCTTGCCATAAACTTCACCTTTGAAAATCCAAACTTTGATACCGATGATACCATACACCGTCTGCGCTTCCGAAATCGCATAATCCACGTCCGCACGTAGGGTGTGCAATGGGATACGTCCTTCCTTGTACATTTCAGAACGCGCCATCTCAGCACCGCCAAGTCGACCGGAAAGTTTCACCTTGATGCCCTCAGCACCTACTCGCATAGTGGCTGCGATCGCTTGCTTCATGGCTCTTCTGAATGATATTCTAGCCTCTAACTGCTGACCGATAGACTCGCCCACCAATTTGGCATCCAACTCAGGTCGTTTGATCTCAAAAATATTGATTTGAACGTCCTTATTGGTAAGCTTTTTAAGCTCTTCTTTCAATTTATCTACCTCAGATCCACCTTTACCGATCACTACTCCCGGACGGGCGGTCTGAATGGTAAGCGTAATCCTCTTAAGGGTACGCTCGATGATTACTTTGGAAATACCTCCTTTGGGTATCCTTGCATACACGTAATTTCGGATCTTCTGATCTTCATAAAGCTTGTCGGCAAAATCCCGGCCACCATACCAGTTTGAATCCCAGCCCTTTATGATACCAAGTCTTAAACCAATCGGGTTTACTTTCTGTCCCATATGTTAGTTTACATTTTCGGTTGATTCTACAACATCAGCGGTAACACCCCCGCCGACTGAATCAACGATAAGGGTTACATGATTTGATCTTTTTCGTATTCTATGAGCCCTTCCCTGGGGAGCAGGCCTTAGACGCTTCAACATACGGCCACCGTCAACCATAATGGTTTTGACATACAGATCCGCATCTTCCAATTTCTCATCGGGATTCTTTGCCTGCCAATTGGCTACAGCGGACAACAACAGTTTTTCCAACTTGATTGCCCCGTGGTTAGGTGTATACCTAAGAACGCTAAGTGCATGTCCCACGCGCTTGCCTCTGATCAGATCAGCTACGAGTCTCATTTTTCTCGTAGAGGTAGGAACATCGTTTAATCTTGCTATTGCTTCCATGATTATCTCTTTCCTTTATCTTTTTTGGCAATGTGGCCTCTAAAATTACGGGTTGGGGCAAACTCGCCCAATTTATGTCCTACCATATTGTCTGTGACAAACACAGGGATAAACTTGTTTCCGTTATGCACAGCAAAGGTATGGCCTACGAAATCCGGAGAGATCATCGACCTTCTTGACCAGGTCTTGATCACAGATTTCTTCCCGGATTCGTTCATCGCATCCACTTTTTTTACCAAATGGTGTTCGATATACGGACCTTTTTTTAATGAACGTGCCATAGTTATTTAGATCTTCTACTGATGATAAGTTTGTTGGAATACTTCTTGGTTGATCGGGTTTTCTTACCCTTGGCGAGTAAGCCCTTTCTGGAACGGGGATGCCCTCCGGAAGATCGGCCCTCACCACCACCCATTGGGTGATCTACAGGGTTCATTGCAACACCTCTTGTTCTTGGACGCCTGCCCAACCAACGGTTCCTACCTGCCTTGCCGAGCACCACATTCATGTGGTCTCCGTTGGAAACAGTACCTACAGTGGCCCTGCAAGTACCCAACACCATTCTCATCTCACCTGAAGGCAACTTGACCGTTACGTATTTACCTTCTCTCGCTACGATCTGCGCATAACTTCCAGCACTTCTCGCCATCGCAGCACCTTTCCCAGGCTTCAATTCGATCGCATGAACGATCGTACCAAGAGGTATGTTGGCTATAAGCATGCTGTTGCCTACTTCGGGCGCAACCTGCTCGCCAGAAATGATCGTCTGACCAACCTCTAGCCCCTCTGGCGCAATGATATACGTCTTTGTTCCATCCACATAGAACAAAAGAGCAATACGCGCCGTACGGTTTGGATCGTATTCAATGGAATTCACTACAGCAGGAACCCCATCTTTATTTCTTTTGAAATCGATGATACGAAGTCTTCTTTTGTGTCCTCCACCTATGTAGCGATTGGTCATCTTACCGGAATTGTTCCGGCCACCAGTCTTTTTCAAAGGTGCCAACAAACTCTTCTCGGGTTTGGATGCAGTAATCTCATCAAACGCCGGAGCGACTCTGAATCTGGTTCCGGGAGTTACCGGCTTAAGTTTCTTAACTGCCATGATTCTTCTTCTATTATATTTCTCCGTAAAAATCGATTATCTCTCCGTCAGCTACCTGAATAATGGCCTTCTTGAACGCATTGGTATAGCCGCTGACAATTTTTGCTTTCGTGTACCTGGATTTCTTCTTACCCGCATAACGCATGGTACGCACATCCACTACTTTTACACCGTACATATCTTCCACTGCCTTTTTGATCTGAGGCTTCTTCGCGGTCTTCTCGACCACAAAACCGTAAACCCCGCGATCATTTTGAGCAGAGATCTTCTCTGTAATCAAAGGTTTCTTTAATACATTCTTCATCTTACTTCGATAATAGGGTTTCCAACTTACTTACGGAGCCCTCACACAGCACCAAGCTGTCTGCGTTTAGAAGCTCATAGGTATTGACATCATTAACCACCATTACCCTGGCCTTTGGCAAATTCCTGCTTGACAAAACAACGTTTTTATTGTTTTCAGGAAGAAGCAAGAGCGTCTTCTTGTCCGCAAGCGACAAATTGGACAATAGCTCTAGGTAGCTTTTGGTCTTGGGTGCTTCAAAATTGAAGTCCTCCAACACCACTACGCTATTGTCTTTGGCTTTATAAGTAAAGGCTGATTTTCTAGCCAATTGCTTCAACTTTTTGTTGAGCTTAAAGGAATAGTCCCTAGGCTTGGGACCAAAAACTCGGCCCCCACCTCTGAAGAGGGGCGACTTCAACGACCCTGCTCTGGCGCCGCCAGTTCCTTTTTGCTTCTTGATCTTCTTGGTAGATCCGGCTACCTCATTTCGCTCTTTGGATTTGTGCGTACCCTGACGTCTGTTCGCCAAAAATTGCTTAACATCCAAATAGATAGCGTGATCGTTCGGCTCAATTCCGAATATATCCTCGGGAAGGTTTACCGTCCTACCGGTATCCTCACCGCTTTGTTTTAATACTGCTAATTCCATCTTCTTACTTCTCTAGAATTACATAAGAGTTTTTCGCTCCGGGTACAGAACCGCTTACCAGCAACAAGTTCTGCTCAGGATAGATTTTTAACACCCGTAGGTTTACCACCTTCACCCGATCACCACCAGTTCTACCAGCCATACGCATGCCTTTGAATACCCTTGAAGGCCAAGAACAGGCACCAATAGAACCAGGATGGCGCTGACGGTTGTGCTGACCGTGGGTTTGACCACCCACACCACCAAAACCGTGACGCTTCACAACGCCCTGAAAACCCTTACCTTTTGAGGTACCTATCGCATCGACAAAGTCTCCCTCAACAAAAACCTCAGCAGCCTTTACGGTTTTCCCAAGGTCAACCTGACCTTCGAATTCAACCCTAAAGTCCCGAAACTCAACAACTTTGTGCTTTGGCGTAGTGCCGGCCTTTTTGAAATGGCCAACCAACGGCTTGGGCGTATTCTTCTCCTTACGCTCACCGTACGCCAATTGAACAGCGTTGTACCCGTCTGTATCAACGTTTTTTACTTGCGTCACTACGCAAGGACCAGCTTCTATTAGCGTGCATGCGACATTACGCCCATCGGCACTGAAAATGCTAGTCATTCCTACTTTTTTTCCTATTATTCCAGACATCTTCTGTTATATAATAAACCAAGAAACACAAGTATGGACACACCTGTGCTTTTTTAAAGGACTGCAAAGTTAGCAATTAATATTCTCCTTACAAATCCCAACTTTAATATTTTCAATTAATTAGCTAAAAACAGGGGAGTGAGGGAACTATTGGCACCACAAACGGCAAAAGAGATGTTAAAAAGCTATCAAAAAAAAAAGCCTACACCGAAGTGTAGGCTTCCAAATGACACAGGGTCATACTTTGATTTCAACATCCACACCACTGGGGAGCTCAATCTTCATGAGCGCATCCACCGTTTTGGAGCTGTTGGAATAGATATCCACCAGACGCTTGTAGGTGCAAAGCTGAAACTGCTCCCTCGACTTCTTGTTCACGTGTGGAGAGCGCAATACCGTAAATTTTTCCTTCTTGGTCGGAAGTGGGATGGGGCCTACTACGACCGCACCCGTTGACTTTACCGCTTTCACGATCTTCTCTGAGGACTTGTCCACCAAGCTGTGATCGTAGGACTTTAGTTTTATTCTGATTTTCTGATTCATGTTCTGTCAATATTTAGGCTTTCTCACCTTTTACCTTGGCAATGACTCCCTCGGCGATGTTTGTTGGAACAGGCTCGTAGTGGGAGAATGTTAAAGAAGCGGTCGCTCTTCCGGAAGAAATCGTTCTCAGATCGGTTACATAACCGAAGAGTTCTGACAAAGGAACCACAGCTCTAATAACTGTAGAAGTACCTTTCGTATCCATCCCCTTCATTAAGCCACGCCTTCTGTTCAGGTCACCGGTAATTGGTCCGGTGTATTCATCAGGAGTCACTACGTCAACAGACATGATTGGCTCAAGCAACTGTGGCTTACATTTCTTAGCTGCTTCTTTGAAACCGATCCTTGCCGCCAATTCAAAAGAAAGCGCGTCAGAATCGACATCGTGGAAGGAACCATGGAACAAACGAACCTTCATGGCCTCTATCGGATAGCCTGCCAAGGGTCCATTCTTCATGGCCTCGGCAAAGCCCTTTTGTACGGGTGGAATGAATTCCTTTGGAATAACACCACCAACGATGCCATTTACGAAATCCAATCCTGGCTTAATCTCACCAGTCTCCGGATCGGGATCTTTGGGCCCAAGTTCAAACACGATGTCGGCAAACTTACCTTTACCACCTGTCTGCTTCTTGTACACCTCTTTGTGCTCAACGGAACCAAACAACGCTTCTTTGTAGGCCACTTGAGGAGCTCCCTGGTTGATTTCTACCTTAAACTCCCTTTTCAGACGGTCTATGATAATGTCGAGGTGAAGCTCACCCATACCGCGCAGGATAGTCTGACCCGTTTCATGGTCTGTATTCACCTGAAGGGTAGGATCCTCTTCTACCAATTTTGAAATCGCCATACCGAGCTTATCCACATCAGCCTGCTTCTTAGGCTCGATGGCATATCCGATTACGGGCTCTGGGAACACCATGGACTCCAATACTACCTTACGCTTTTCGTCACAAAGGGTATCGCCAGTCTTGATGTCCTTGAATCCAACAACCGCACCAATATCTCCCGCACGAAGTGCGTCGATCTGATTCTGCTTATTGGCGTGCATTTGAAATACCCTTGATATACGCTCCTTATTTCCGGAACGGGTATTATATATATAGGAACCGGACTCCAGTGTTCCCGAATAGGCACGTACAAAGCAAAGCCTACCAACAAAGGGGTCGGTTGCAATCTTAAATGCCAATCCGGTAAACGGCTCAGTCTCGTCAGGAGAAATTCGAATCTCGTCTTCCGAGTCAGGCGCATGTCCAAAGATATCGTCCTTGTCCAATGGCGAAGGCAACAGTTCCATCACCAAATCCAACATGGTCTGAACTCCCTTGTTTTTAAAGGAAGATCCACAAACCATGGGAACGATCTTCATATCAATGGTGGCACGACGTAGCGCGTTAAGGATTTCCGCTTCGGTGATCGAATCCGGATCCTCAAAAAACTTTTCCATCAATGACTCGTCGTAATCAGCAACAGCCTCCAATAGGTGTTCTCTCCACTCGGCAGCTTCCTCCACCATGTCCTCCGGAATGGGAACAACCTCATAGGTCATGCCCAAATCATCCTCATTCCAGATGATGCCCCGGTTGTTTATAAGGTCAACCACTCCCCTAAACTTCTCTTCAGCACCGATAGGCAATTGCAAAGGCACTGCGTAGCTGCCCAGCATTTCCTTCACCTGCTTGCAGACATCCAAAAAATTGGCCCCCGCACGGTCCATTTTGTTGACAAATCCTATACGGGCTACCTTATAGTTATCTGCCAGTCTCCAGTTGGTTTCTGATTGCGGTTCAACACCGTCAACAGCACTGAACAGGAAAACCAGGCCGTCCAAAATCCGTAGGGAACGGTTCACCTCCACGGTGAAATCCACGTGACCTGGCGTATCGATGATATTAATCTGGTATTTGTTATCTCTGTAGTTCCAAAAAACAGTAGTAGCAGCAGATGTAATGGTAATACCTCTTTCTTGCTCTTGTGCCATCCAGTCCATGGTAGCCGCACCATCGTGAACCTCTCCAATTTTATGGCTAACGCCGGAATAGAAAAGAATCCGCTCTGTCGTGGTTGTTTTACCGGCGTCAATGTGCGCGGCGATACCGATGTTTCTGGTATATCTTAAATCTCTTGCCATTATCTATTAAAATCTAAAGTGCGAGAATGCTTTGTTTGCTTCGGCCATACGATGTGTATCATCCTTCTTCTTCACAGCGGCACCTTCGCCTTTAGCAGCAGCGATTACCTCGCCTGCCAGCCTATCCATCATCGTCTTCTCTCCCCTTTTACGGGCGTAGGTTATCATCCACTTGATTCCCAGGGATTGCTTTCGCTCAGGTCTCACTTCCATTGGCACCTGGAAAGTAGCCCCACCAACCCTACGACTCTTCACCTCTACGGATGGAGTAATATTGTTAAGCGCTTTTTTCCAAACCTCAAGACCATTCTCGCCTACTTTGTCTTCTACCTTTGCGATCGCATCGTAAAAGATCTTGTAAGCAATACTTTTCTTACCATCAACCATCAAGCAGTTCACGAATTTGGTCACCAAAATATCGTTGAACTTTGGATCAGGAAGAATATACCTCTTTTTAGGTTTCGCTTTTCTCATGTTAACTTATACTTTATACCGATTATTTCTTTTTGGCTGGTGCAGCTGGCGCTCCCTTACCCGCTTTTGGACGCTTGGCACCATATTTGGACCTGCCCTGCTTTCTGTCCTTCACACCGGCAGTATCCAAGGCTCCACGGATAATGTGGTACCGAACACCTGGAAGATCTTTTACCCTACCGCCGCGGATAAGCACGATGGAGTGCTCCTGAAGGTTATGTCCCTCACCGGGAATGTAGGCGTTAACCTCTTTTCCGTTGGTCAACCTTACACGGGCCACTTTCCTCATCGCTGAGTTAGGCTTCTTGGGGGTAGTGGTGTACACCCTGGTACACACCCCTCTACGCTGCGGACAAGCGTCCAAAGCCCGTGACTTGGACTTCGTCTCGAGGGTATTTCTACCTTTTCTTACTAACTGTTGTATAGTAGGCATTAATAGATGAAGTTAATTTACTGCTTTTAAACTTTTATTTTTTGGACTGCAAAGGTAAACAAATCAATAAAACAAACAAAATTAAGCAGTTATATTTTCGTTATGCCTCCCCTAAAGCTCCCCCAAAATTCAGGGGAAATTCTGGGGCGCCGGCACCGCTTTTAATCTTGCCAAAAGACATCTCATACCGATCGATATTATCTTTCAAGGCCGCCAACAGCCGCTTCGCGTGATCAGGGGTGATAATGATCCTAGACTTCACCTTTGCCTTCGGCACGCCTGGCATCAAACGGATAAAATCGATCACAAACTCCGACTGCGAATGGGCTATCATGGCAAGGTTACTGTATACCCCTTCTGCGATCTCGTCCGTCAACTCTACATTAATCTGTTGTCCTGCCGGCTGATTTTTATCTTGTTCTTCCATGTCCAATGTAGTTAAAGAAAAAAAGGTCTGCATTGCGACAGACCTTTTTTTAGGTTATCTAACGTAAATTATTTGACGGTTTCCCGTGCCTTCTTAGTTGATTGCTTGTCACGCTCACCTACCAAGCGCTCGTATTCTTCCTTGGAACCTACGATGACACGCTCCAGGTTTCGCTGACCCGTTCCTGCCGGGATGAGGTGACCAACGATCACGTTCTCTTTAAGACCCAACAATTCGTCACGCTTACCTCTGATCGCAGCCTCGCTCAGTACTTTGGTGGTTTCCTGGAAGGACGCCGCCGAGATAAAGCTCTCGGTACCCAAAGACGATGCGGTAATTCCCTGTAGGGTCGGCTGTGAAACGGCCGCTTGCGCATCCCGAACCTGTACCAGCTTCAAATCCTTTCGCTTCAAGCTTGAATTTTCATCCCGAAGCCTTCGCGCACTGATGATCATTCCCGGCTTCAACGTAGAAGAATCCCCCGCATCCATCACCACCTTTTTATCCAAAATGGCATCGTTTTCCTCTCGGAATGCCCATTTGTTAACGATTTGGTTTTGAAGGAATCCCGTATCTCCGGCATCCAATATCTCAACTTTTTGCATCATCTGGCTTACGATCACCTCGATGTGCTTATCGTTGATCTTCACACCCTGAAGACGGTACACTTCCTGGATCTCGTTCACCAAGTATTCCTGAACAGCTGTTGGCCCTTTGATGGCCAAAATGTCATTCGGCGTGATCGCTCCATCGGACAAGGGCTCCCCTGCACGGATAAAGTCGTTTTCCTGCACCAGAATATGCTTGGAAAGCGAAACCATGTACCGCTTCTTCACACCGTCTTTGGACTCGATGAAGATTTCCCGGTTACCCCGCTTGATACCTCCATAGCTTACCACACCGTCAATCTCGGAAACCACCGCCGGATTGGATGGGTTACGGGCCTCAAACAACTCAGTTACCCTTGGAAGACCACCTGTGATATCCCTTGTTTTACCAACGGATCTTGGAATCTTGACCAGAATCTGACCTGCACGGACCTTATCGCCCTCCTCTACAGAAAGGTGCGCACCCACCGGTATGTTATAGGATTTCGACTCATCTCCGTAATTCACGATAACAGCCGGGTTTTTGGTTTTATCTTTTGTTTCGATAATTACCTTTTCACGGTAACCGGTCTGATCATCCGCTACCTCCTTGTAGGTTATGCTTTCGATAATCGAATCAAACTCGACCTCTCCGTCAAATTCGGACAGGATCACGGCGTTGTATGGATCCCATGTACATAGGGACTCACCTTTTCCGATTTTCTGTCCATCTTTAACGTTCAACACCGCTCCATAAGGAACGTGGTTGGAAACCAGGGTTTTGCCTGACTTCTGATCGTTAATCTTGATCTCTCCGGATCTTCCCATTACGATGGACACGGCCTCACCATCCTTGTTGATCGTTTCGATCCAACGAAGCTCTTCCTCAAACTCAACGATACCTTCAAACTTCGCATTGATGCTGGCCTCTACTGAGATGTTAGACGCTGTACCACCTACGTGGAAAGTTCGGAGTGTAAGCTGTGTACCTGGTTCACCGATAGACTGGGCGGCGATTACACCGACCGATTCGCCTACCTGCACGATACTTCCGGTAGATAGATTTCTTCCGTAACACTTCGCACAAACGCCTCTGCGGGTTTCGCAGGTCAACACGGATCTGATCTCTACCTCTTCCAACGCAGATTCGTCGATCCGCTTGGCAATGCTATCCGTAATTTCCTCTCCCGACGCCACGATGAGCTCATCGGATATCGGATCAATCACATCGTGAACCGCAATACGGCCCACTACCCTCTCGGACAGTGGCTCTACAATCTCGTCGTTGTCTTTGAGTGCCTGAACCACCAGACCTCTTAGGGTGCCGCAATCCTCTTCCGAGATGATCATATCCTGCGCCACGTCCACCAACCTTCTGGTCAGGTAACCGGCATCTGCCGTTTTCAAGGCAGTATCTGCAAGACCCTTTCGGGCACCGTGCGTAGAGATAAAGTACTCCAATACGTCCAACCCTTCTTTAAAGTTGGAAAGGATTGGGTTTTCGATGATTTCGCCCACAGAACCCTGAAGGTTTTTCTGTGGCTTGGCCATCAAACCCCTCATGCCTCCCAGCTGTCGGATTTGCTCTCTGGAACCCCTAGCTCCGGAGTGCATCATCATAAAGATCGCGTTGAACCCCTGATTATCCTCTTCCATTTGCCTCATTAGGATATTGGTAAGGTTGGAGTTGGTTCGCGTCCAAATATCAATTACCTGGTTATATCGCTCGTTGTCGGTGATAAGCCCCATGAGGTAGTTGTTCCATACCTGGTCTACTTCGGATTTTGCCTTTTCGATCAGCGGATCTTTCTCCTCTGGGATGATTACGTCATCCAATCCCATGGAAAGTCCACCCTGATAGGCCATTTGGAATCCAAGATGTTTGATATCGTCCAAGAATTGGGCAGTACGGGCTATACCACAGATTTTGACCACCTCAGCGATAATTTGCTGAAGCTTCTTCTTGGTAAGCAACTCGTTTACAAAGCCCACTTCGGTAGGTACAAACTGGTTGAAGATCAACCGCCCTGCTACTGTATCGATAATTTCGCTCGCAAGTTCTCCAGTCTCCTTTCGGACAGTCACCTTACACTTGATATGTGCGTGCTTGGAAATACGTCCTTCATTCATAGCGATGATCACTTCCTCCTCGCCATAAAATACCATGCCCTCGCCGGGTACCGGCTCGGAATCGGTGGATTTCTTGCCTTTGGTCACATAGTACAGTCCCAACACCATGTCCTGGGACGGTACGGTGATAGGTGCCCCATTGGCCGGGTTAAGGATGTTATGGGAAGAAAGCATCAATGTACTCGCTTCCAAAATCGCCTCATGGCCCAACGGCACGTGTACGGCCATCTGGTCACCGTCAAAGTCGGCGTTGAAAGCGGTACAGACCAAGGGGTGAAGCTGGATAGCCTTTCCCTCTATCAACTTGGGCTGGAAAGCCTGAATTCCCAATCGGTGCAATGTAGGGGCCCTGTTAAGCAACACGGGATGTCCTTTCAATACGTTTTCCAGGATATCCCATACTACGGGATCCTTTCTATCAACGATTTTCTTGGCAGATTTTACGGTCTTTACAATACCTCTTTCGATTAGCTTCCGGATGATGAACGGCTTAAATAGCTCAGCCGCCATATTTTTGGGAAGCCCACACTCATGCAGCTTCAGCTCAGGGCCAACGACGATAACGGAACGGCCTGAATAGTCTACCCGCTTTCCGAGTAGGTTCTGTCGGAAACGCCCCTGCTTCCCTTTCAACATATCGGAAAGAGACTTCAACGCCCTGTTTCCGTCAGATCTGACGGCATTTACCTTTCTGGAGTTATCGAAAAGGGAATCCACCGCCTCCTGAAGCATCCGCTTCTCGTTTCGGAGGATTACCTCAGGTGCCTTGATATCGATCAATCGTTTCAGACGGTTGTTTCGGATGATTACCCTTCTGTAAAGATCGTTAAGGTCGGAAGTAGCAAATCTGCCACCGTCCAAGGGAACCAAGGGGCGAAGCTCGGGCGGAATCACCGGAACCATGCGCACCACCATCCACTCAGGCCGGTTTTCAATACGTGTCCGCGCATCGCGGAATGCTTCCACTACTTTAAGGCGTTTTAGTGCCTCTGCTTTACGCTGCTGTGAGGTATCGGTAGCAGCCTGGTGTCTCAGGCTGTACGAAAGGTCGTCCAAGTCCAACCGAGCAAGAAGCATTTCCAACGCCTCGGCACCCATCTTGGCTATGAATTTCTGGGGATCTTCGTCATCCAGCATGTGGTTTTCCTTGGGCAACTTGTCCATGATGTCCAAGTATTCATCCTCGGTAAGGAAATCCAGGTATTGCAATCCATCGTCTCCCTTCACGCCGGGTTGCACGACGACATATCGCTCATAATAGACGATCTGATCCAGCTTTTTGGTGGGAAGCCCCAGAAGGTAGCCGATCTTGTTGGGCAAGGACTTAAAATACCAGATATGCGCCACCGGAACCACCAACTCGATGTGTCCCATACGCTCTCTACGTACTTTCTTCTCGGTTACTTCTACGCCACACCGGTCACAAATAATGCCTTTGTATCTAATGCGCTTGTATTTACCACAATGACACTCCCAATCCTTTACGGGACCGAAAATCCGCTCACAGAAGAGCCCGCCCATTTCAGGCTTGTACGTTCTGTAGTTGATGGTTTCCGGCTGGGTTACTTCACCATGCGAGCTGTCCAAAATGGACTCTGGTGAAGCCAAACTAATAGTGACCCGGGAGAAGTCGTTGTTTAGTTTCTTGTTTTTTCTGAACGCCATAGTAATTTGTGTGAGTAGTTTTGAGGGCCTCTCAGCCCGTAATAGTCTTTTTTAGTCGAGCGTAATCTCCAAGGCAAGGCCTCTAAGCTCGTGTACCAATACGTTAAAGGATTCCGGAATATTCGGCTTGGGAAGATTCTCCCCTTTAACAATGGCCTCATAAGCCTTGGCACGGCCAATGACGTCATCCGACTTCACGGTCAAGATTTCCTGAAGGACATGGGACGCACCAAACGCTTCCAACGCCCACACTTCCATCTCTCCAAAACGCTGGCCACCAAACTGCGCCTTACCACCCAACGGCTGCTGGGTAATCAGCGAGTACGGGCCAATAGACCTGGCATGCATCTTATCATCCACCAAGTGTCCTAATTTCAGCATGTAAGCCACGCCAACAGTAACAGGCTGATCAAACTGCTTGCCGGTAAGTCCGTCAAACAGGTAGGTTCTTCCAAAAGACGGAAGTCCTGCCTCGGTAAGTTCGGCCGCTACCTCCTCGGTAGTTGCCCCATCAAAGATCGGCGTTGCATATTTCTTGCCAAGCCTCATGCCGGCCCAGGCTAGAACGGTCTCGAATATCTGGCCGATGTTCATTCGGGAAGGCACGCCCAAGGGGTTCAACACAATGTCCATTGGTGTTCCGTCTTCCAAGAACGGCATATCTTCGTCACGTACAATACGGGCGACAATACCCTTGTTACCGTGACGGCCAGCCATCTTATCCCCTACCTTCAACTTACGCTTCTTAGCTACATACACCTTGGCAAGCTGAACGATGCCCGCAGGCAATTCATCTCCCACTTCCAGCGTGAACTTGTCCCGCTTAAAGATGCCGGAAATCTCATTCCTTGCATTGGTGTAGTTTTTCACCAGTTGCTGTACCAGCGAATTGGTGTGCGCATCGTCAGTCCAATCGTCCAGGATAATATCCGAGATCAAATTAGCCTCCTCTGGCACGTTATAGTTGCTTTCGTCTCTGTAGGGGTTCTTGGCAGGGAAGAGGTTGTTATCTATATTCTGATAGTTAAACTTCATGCCCTTGCTGATGATCTCGTCCCCAAACTTGTGCCTAACACCATTGGAAACCTTGCCATCGAGCACCGTCACAAGCTTTTGGATCATCCGCGCGCGGATGGCCAATAGGTCCTTGCTGTACTTTTGCTTCAACTTCTCTACCTCAGCCTTTGACTTGGCACGTAGATCCTTGTCCTTTTTAGGTCGGGAAAACAGCTTGGTTTCTATCACTACTCCGTTCAGGGAAGGGGATGCTTTTAGAGAAGCATCCTTCACGTCTCCGGCTTTGTCACCGAAAATCGCACGGAGTAGTTTTTCTTCAGGGGTAGGATCAGTCTCTCCTTTAGGCGTGATCTTACCGATGATAATATCGCCTTCCTTAAGCTCTGCTCCAACTCGGATGATGCCATTTTCATCGAGGTTTTTCACTGCATCCTCAGATACGTTGGGAATCTCTGAAGTCAGCTCTTCCTCTCCTCGTTTGGTATCCCGTACTTCAAGCTGAAACTCCTCGATATGGATGGAAGTAAATATGTCCTCGCGAACTACCCGCTCGGAAATTACGATCGCATCCTCAAAGTTATATCCCTGCCATGGCATGTAAGCCACCAAAAGGTTTTTGCCTAGTGCCAACTCTCCCTGATTGGTCGAGTAACCTTCCACCAAGACCTGTCCTTTGGTCACACGCTGCCCTTTAAGCACGATGGGTGACAAATTGATGGTAGTGTCCTGATTGGTACGACGGAACTTCGTCAACTCATACGTCTTGTACTCATCACTGAAATTCACCAACAACTCATCGTCGCTTAGGTCGTATTTGATAACGATCTTTTTGGCATCCACGTAATCGATCACTCCATTAGCCTCGGCCAAAACCAACGCCCGGGAATCGATAGCAGCTTTACCTTCCAACCCGGTACCCACGTAGGGCGCCTCGGCTTTTAGCAACGGCACGGCCTGACGCTGCATGTTGGAACCCATCAGGGCCCTGTTTGCATCATCGTGCTCGAGGAACGGAATAAGCGAAGCCGCAACCGATACAATCTGATTGGGCGCCACATCCATATAGTTGATTTCTGTTGGCTCAAGTACCGGGAAATCCCCTTCGAAACGAGCTTTCACCCGATCGTTAACGAAATTCCCTACGTCGTCCAAAGGCGCATTTGCTTGGGCAATATTATTGTCATCCTCCTCCTCTGCGGTAAGGAATACAATGTCACTGGGATCCATGCTCACTTTACCCTCCTTCACCTTTCGGTACGGAGTCTCCAAAAAGCCCATGGAATTCACTTTGGCATGTACGCAAAGCGAGGAGATAAGGCCGATATTCGGCCCTTCAGGTGTCTCGATGGTACACAACCTACCATAGTGGGTATAGTGAACGTCCCGAACCTCAAAGCCTGCCCGTTCTCGCGAAAGCCCCCCGGGCCCAAGCGCTGAAAGACGACGCTTGTGCGTAAGCTCTGCCAGCGGGTTGGTCTGATCCATAAACTGGGACAACTGATTCGTGCCAAAGAACGAATTGATCACAGAAGACAAGGTTCTGGCGTTGATCAAATCCACCGGCTTGAAGTCCTCGTTATCCCTTACGTTCATTCGTTCACGAATGGTCCTTGCCATTCTGGCGAGTCCAACCCCAAACTGACTATATAACTGCTCCCCTACGGTTCTAACCCTTCTGTTGCTCAAGTGGTCAATATCATCGACCACCGCTTTGGAATTGATCAGTCCGATCAGGTATTTTACAATCGAGATGATATCCTCGGTGGTCAATACAATCTTCTCAGGATCGATGTCCAGCCCAAGTTTCTTGTTGATACGGTAACGGCCCACTTCTCCAAGGTCGTACCGCTTATCCGAGAAAAACAACCCATGGATTACCTCCCTTGCGGTCGCTTCATCGGGTGCTTCTGTATTACGAAGCTGCCGGTAAATTACCTCTACCGCCTCTTTTTCAGAGTTGGAGTTGTCTTTCTGAAGCGTGTTGTAGATAATGGAATAATCGGCCACGTTCACATCTTCCCTATGCAGGATGATGCTCTTTGTAGAGGAATCCAAGATCAGTTCAACATCCTCTTCAGTGAGGACAGAGTCACGCTCCAACAACACCTCATTCCTGTCGATGGATACTACCTCCCCGGTATCTTCATCTACGAAATCCTCCACCCAGGTACGAAGAACACGGGCTGCCAGCTTCCTTCCGATTACCTTTTTAAGCGTAGACTTATTGGCATCCACCTCTTCTGACAAGCCGAACAGATCCAAAATTTCCTTATCCGAGCCATATCCGATTGCACGAAGCAGTGTGGTAACGGGAAATTTCTTCTTCCGGTCTATGTAAGCGTACATCACGTTGTTGATGTCCGTCGCAAACTCGATCCAAGAACCTTTAAATGGAATAATCCTGGCCGAATAAAGCTTGGTACCATTGGTATGTTTGCTCTGCGCAAAAAACACACCCGGAGAGCGGTGCAATTGGGAAACAATCACTCGCTCGGCTCCGTTAATGACAAATGAACCCTTCTCGGTCATATACGGAAGGTTTCCTAGGAAAACTTCTTGTTCGATGGTCTCGAAGTCCTCGTTGTCTTCGTCTGAACATAACAAGCGAAGTTTTGCCTTCAGGGGAACGGAGTAGGTAAGTCCTCGGTCTATACACTCGGACACGTTGTACTTCGGAGGATCAACGGCATAGTCGATGAATTCAAGGGTAAAATTCTCCCGGGAATCGGAAATCGGGAAATTTTCGGAAAACACCTTGAAGAGACCATCCTGTCTTCTTTTTTCGGCAGGGGTATCCAGCTGGAAAAAATCCTTGAATGATTGCAGCTGAATGTCAAGAAAATCAGGATAGTCTTTGACTACCTTTATAGATGAGAAACTTTTCCTTGCGGTTTGATTCTTGATAGCCAAGGCAGTATACGTTTATAGTGATAATAAATATGAATTAAGGACAAATAACACTATAAAAAGTGCAATTTATTTATTGTCCATAAACAGGAAAAGACCTGACTAAACAGTCAGGTCTAATTTTGACAACCAATCCCAACCAGGAATGGTTTTTCAAATTACTTCAATTCAACTTCAGCCCCAGCCTCTTCAAGTTGTTTCTTAAGTGCGTCAGCTTCGTCTTTGCTAACACCTTCTTTGATTGCTTTAGGAGCACCGTCTACTACTTCTTTCGCTTCTTTCAGTCCAAGACCGGTCAATTCTTTTACAAGTTTAACCACGGCCAATTTCTGTCCGCCAGCAGCTTTCAAGATAACGTCAAAAGAAGTTTTTTCTTCTTCAGCAGCAGCTTCACCGCCACCGGCAGCACCACCAGCTACTACAGTAGCAGCAGCCGCAGCAGGCTCGATTCCGTACTCTTCTTTCAAAATTGCGGCTAACTCATTAACCTCTTTTACAGTCAAGTTAACTAACTGCTCAGCGAATGCTTTAAGATCTGCCATTGTATAGGATATTTAATTGTTTGTTTTTTAACTGATTTGAATAAATAACTTAAGACTCTTTCTCGGACAGGGTTTTGACAACCCCCGCAAGGATGTGCTGACCGCTTTGAAGTGCGGAAAGAACATTTTTCGCAGGCGACTGCAACAGACCGATGATTTCTCCGAGGAGTTCGTCTTTGGATTTTAGGTTGGATAGAATCTCCAGGTTGTTCTCGCCCAGAAATATATCTCCATCGATTGATGCTCCCTTGAATTTAGGACGGGTTTCCTTCTTGCCCAGCTTCTTTCTGAATTCCAATAGTGCCTTGGCAGGAAGATTTCCGGCTTCCTTCGTAAAAAGGATACCTGAGAACCCCTTCAGAGCTGCGTCGTTCAATTTGGAAAAATCCGCATCCAAGCTTTCAAGTGCCTTTTTTACCAACGTGTTTTTATACACCTTGTATTCCAGCCCTTTCTCGAAGCACATCCTCCTGAACGCGTTTACCTGAGCTACAGAAAAACCAGACGCATCGGTTACATAAAAATGCGGGTTCTCCTTAAACTTCTCGGTAAGCTCATCAATGATGGATTTTTTCTCTTCTCTTGTCATGATTATATACCTTGAATACTAGATTTATCGATGATGATACCAGGGGACATCGTACTGGACAAATGGATACTACGGAAGTAGGTACCCTTTGCAGCGGAAGGCTTCAATTTCGAAACGGTCTGGATCAACTCCATTGCATTTTCCTGTATCTTCTCAGGAGTGAAAGAAACTTTACCAACACTAGCATGCAGGATTCCAAACTTATCCACCTTGAAATCAATCTTACCAGCTTTCACTTCCCGTACAGCCTTTCCTACGTCCAGGGTTACCGTACCGGATTTTGGATTTGGCATCAATCCCCGAGGGCCTAATACACGTCCCAATCTACCGACCTTCGCCATAACGTTCGGCATGGTGATGATGACATCCACATCAGTCCATCCGCCTTCAATTTTGGCAATATAGTCATCCAGGCCAACGTAATCTGCACCCGCATCTTTTGCCTCGTCGACTTTATCGGGAGTACATAGTACGAGTACTTTCACGTCCTTTCCTGTACCGTGTGGCAACGCCACAACACCACGCACCATCTGATCGGCCTTACGTGGATCTACACCCAGTCGGATGTCTATATCCACCGACGCGTCAAATTTCGTGTTGGTGATTTCTTTCACGATGCTAGAGGCCTCAGCCAGTGAGTAGGCTTGGCTAGGATCATATTTAGAAAGAGCTTCTTTTTGCTTTTTTGTTAACTTAGCCATATTTCTCTATTTAATCCTCCCAAGGAGCTTTCCCTGAAACCGTAATACCCATGCTTCTTGCAGTTCCCGCCACCATTCGCATGGCCGCTTCGATTTCAAACGCATTCAAATCGGGCATTTTTACCTCTGCAATGGTCTTCACCTGATCCCAGGTAACAGAACCCACCTTTTTCCTGTTTGGCTCCGCAGAACCTCCCTTCAATTTTGCCGCATCCAACAGCATATTCGCAGCGGGAGGAGTTTTTACGACAAATTCAAAGGACTTATCCGAGAAAACCGTGATAAGAACAGGCAGAACCTGCCCCATCTTGTCCTGCGTTCTGGCATTGAATTGCTTACAGAACTCCATGATGTTCAAGCCCTTGGAACCAAGAGCAGGACCAACTGGAGGAGACGGGTTAGCTTGGCCACCTTTCACCTGTAATTTCACATAACCAGTGATTTCTTTTGCCATTTCCTAGTCTTGTTTTTCTACTTGTATAAAGTTTAATTCTACCGGAGTGTTCCGACCGAAAATCTTAACCATAACATTAAGCTTCTTCTTGTCTTCGAACACTTCCTCTATCATCCCCGAGAAACCACTGAAAGGACCGTCCATTACCTTTACGGTCTCTCCAACTATAAATGGTGTATCCATTTTCTCTGCAAACTCATCAATCTCCTCAACACGACCCAAAATCCTGTTGACTTCTGATTGGCGTAATGGCTCGGGGGTTTTGGAAGCTCCCCCCTGGTTTGACCCTAGAAAACCGATCACTCCTGGGATACTCGTAATCACATGGTTGGCTTCGCCGTGGCTGAGATCTGCATGGACCAACACGTAGCCGGGGAAGAAATTCCTCTCCCTAACCCGCTTCTTGCCATTGCGCATCTCATACACCTTTTCGGAAGGTATCAATACCTCCGGAATATATTCCTCAAGTTTTTGCCTGGCAATTTCGTTGTCTAAATACGTTTTAGCTTTCTTCTCTTGCCCGGCTACTACCCTGAGGACATACCATTTCTGCTCAGCCATTATGTAATTTTGATTCTATTAGAATAAATCATAAAACCACTTCATAACGCTCTCGAATGAAAGATCGATGAGCCCTATTACCAAGGCGAAAATCAACGACGCTACCAGCACCAAGACAGCACTGTTTTGCAATGAAGCGTACTTAGGCCAGGTGACCTTGTTCTTCATCTCGTCGATGGATTCAACTACAAAATTCTTGACGTTCATGTAACTTGATTTTAATAGACCCCGCCTTCTCTGTGCGACAGGCATCCAACCTGAATCAACCTGTCTTTGAAAGTGCTTTATGGTTCTTTAGCACGGGCAGAGAGATTCGAACTCCCATCAACGGTTTTGGAGACCGCTATTCTGCCATTGAACTATGCCCGTAGACAATCCCTCCAATTACGGAACGCAAAAGTAGGCATAAATGTCCTAAGAAACAAATGCGATTCCGAAAAAATTCAGAATCGCACCTGCTTTTTATCGTATAAAACGAATGTATTAATCCAAGATTTCAGTCACCTGACCGGCACCTACGGTTCTACCACCCTCGCGGATAGCGAATCGAAGTCCCTTCTCAAGTGCAACCGCATTCAAAAGGTTAACCTCGATGGTGATGTTATCACCCGGCATAACCATTTCCACGTTGTCTGGAAGTTTGATTTCACCGGTTACGTCAGTAGTTCTTAGGTAGAACTGAGGACGGTATTTGTTGAAGAATGGTGTGTGACGGCCACCTTCCTCCTTGGAAAGTACATAAACTTCCGCCTTGAAGTGGGCATGAGGCTTGACGGATCCAGGCTTACAGATAATCATACCTCTTCTGATCTGAGATTTTTCAATACCTCTAAGCAACAAACCTACGTTGTCACCAGCTTCACCACGGTCAAGAATCTTACGGAACATTTCCACACCGGTAACAGTAGACTTCAAGCCTTCTGCACCCATACCGATAATATCAACTGGCTCACCAGAGTTGATGACTCCTCGCTCTATTCTTCCGGTAGCAACCGTACCACGACCTGTGATAGAGAACACGTCCTCAACCGGCATCAAGAATTCCTTGTCGATCGCACGCTCAGGAAGAGGAATATGGTTGTCCACCGCATCCATCAATTCCATTACAGTAGCTTCCCACTTTTCTTCACCGTTCAATGCACCGAGGGCAGAACCAGCAATTACAGGGATATTGTCTCCGTCGAATTCATAGAACGAAAGCAATTCTCTCACTTCCATTTCAACCAATTCCAACAGTTCGGGATCGTCTACCAAATCCACTTTGTTCATAAACACAACCAACGCAGGTACACCTACCTGACGCGCCAAAAGGATGTGCTCCCTTGTTTGGGGCATAGGACCGTCTGTAGCGGCTACGACTAGAATAGCACCGTCCATCTGCGCAGCACCCGTAACCATGTTCTTCACATAGTCAGCGTGACCTGGACAGTCTACGTGTGCGTAGTGTCTGATCTCAGTTTGATACTCAACGTGAGAGGTGTTGATAGTGATACCTCTTTCTTTCTCCTCAGGAGCGTTGTCGATAGAAGCGAAATCTCTTAATTCAGAAAGACCCTTTCTAGCCAATACGGTAGTAATGGCAGCAGTCAAAGTAGTCTTGCCATGATCGACGTGACCAATCGTACCTATATTAACGTGTGGTTTGGAACGGTCAAAGGTTGCTTTTGCCATGCGTGAAAATCCTTTGTTTAGTTGTTGATAAAATTTTCTTTGTTTGTATCAATGTATCGAGCCAACGACGGGATTTGAACCCGTGACCTCTTCCTTACCAAGGAAGCACTCTACCCCTGAGCTACGTCGGCTGGTAACATTATTATGCCTATAAAAGCATAGAGCGGGAGACGAGGCTCGAACCCGCGACCTGCAGCTTGGAAGGCTGCCGCTCTACCAACTGAGCTACTCCCGCTTTTAATTTTTTGATTGAAATCCAAGTCTCTAAATCCCTCTTTTTCAATCAGCCCGTAAATTTACACTTTTTTTCTCAGATTAATCTAGATAGACTGAAGAAAAAAACAGCATTTTTCTTTGGATCGTGGGGGAAACAGGATTCGAACCTGTGAAGACATAAGTCAACGGATTTACAGTCCGTCCCAGTTGGCCGCTTTGGTATTCCCCCAACTTTTTTCGCTTGGACAACAGTTAATTGTCTTAACGGATGGCAAAATTATAGCCTTTTCCTAAACATTCAAAACAATCCAAAAAAAAATGTACCGTTTATACACACGCAATAAGTAGTGGTATCATAATCAGCCCATTAATTTTCTTCCAGGTACGGTTCGAGGAAAAACTGTTGATAATTCCGAACCAATTCATCTGTCTCCTCGGCATGGATTTTTACCACGCGTGCCAATACCCCTTCCTCGTCTATGAAACCAAAAAGCGACTGAAATGCAGTAAGCCGGATGTAATTGGCAGGATGCTCCCCGGCTAACGCAAGCAGCCTTTCCAACCCTGCCTCCCGGTCTGTATCGGGAACACTCGCGAAATAATCTCCATAATAGCCAACAAAATAATACAAGGATTCTCCCCCAAGCTGATCCAGCTTGGCATTGAACCAATCATCGTAACCGGATAGACCCTCGGAAGTCAAAAAATCCGCTAAAGGAACTGCGATCCGGATACTACGATCGTCCCTCAACTTCCCGAATAACGCCAACTTCTGATCCAGCTCCCCCGGCATATCCATTATAGCGGTTAGGGCAGCACCTGATACCACGTAGGAAGGCTCCTGTACCAACTGCTGAAACAATCCGGCATATTTCTCAGCATTGAGCTCGGCAAGTAGGGCAATAGCGGATGCCCGTACCTCGTGGCTGGGATCTTCATTGGCAATCCGCACAATGGCTGCCTCCAATGTCGCACTTACCCGTTCCTTCGACATCACCTGGGGCAAACGCGTCAGTGCCAGTCCCCTCACCTCCGAAAAACCATCCGCCAATGCCTCGACAATAAGTGCCGTTCGATCCCCCCTATCCAGATAATCCGACGTGAGGCTGTCCAGCGCTTCCAAGCGGGCGACTCCGGACCGGGCCCTGGCGAATTGCCTGCTGAGCACATCTGCACCGCGAGCGGTCCGCTTTTCGGCCAACAAAACCATATCCTCGTCCACGATTACGGCTTCTGTGCCGGCACCATTCTCTAGGGCAAACTGCTGCACACCCCGATCCAATACCAACTCGCGGTCTATTACCTCCCCATCCTTGTAGATGCTTACTTTAAACGGGATGCGGTAAAGTGGAGTGGTGCCCAAATCCTGTCGCTGAGCCACCGTAAGCAAGTAGCTTTCCGGATTGGACGTATCCATCTGAATGTCTAGGACCGGATGGCCGGAAGCCAAAAACCATTGGTTAAAAAACCAATTCATGTCCCTGCCGGTGACTTCCTCAAAAGCCAACCGCAGATCATGGATCTCTACGCTCGAAAACGCGTGCTTTTCAAGATAATGCTTTAAGGAGGTAAAAAATGCCTCATCCCCCAAATGGCGCCGGAGCATGTGTAAGATCCTCCCACCCTTTGCGTAGCTGTGGCTATCAAACATGTCGTCCTCGTCATGGTAATGAAACCGGATCAGATCCTCCTGCTTTTCCTCCGCCTCGTACATGTATTGCTCCATGGCCGCAAGGTGGTGCATGTCTGCTTTGTCTTTCCCTTCCTTGTATTCAAACCACAGGTACTCGGAATAATCGGCAAAGGATTCGTTCAACGGTAGATTGGACCAGGACTCGGTAGTTACCAAGTTGCCAAACCACTGATGAAAGAGCTCATGCGCGATGATATAATCCCATTCGCTATCCAAGGCTTCCCGCTCATCGAGGTTCAGCCCCTCCATAAAAATGGACACCGTGGTGTTTTCCATCGCTCCGGACACAAAGTCCCGAACCACCACCTGGTCATATTTTTGCCACGGATACGCCACGCCCAAAAGATCGGAAAAGAACGTCAACATCTCCGGGGTATGCGCAAACACCTTGGCCGCCCCACGCTCAAATCCTTTTTCGACGTAGTAATTCACCTCAATGTCCCGCCAACGATCAGAAATCTTGGCAAAATCCCCCACTGCTACCGCCGTCAGATAGGGGGCATGGGGCATATCCATGACCCAATGATCCGTCCGGGTGCCATCTCCGTGCTGCACCTGTTCTACCAGGCGTCCATTGCTTATGGTAATATCGGAACTATCCACTCTAAAACGGATGTCATGGGTTTGACGCTCATTTGGACTGTCGATCGTCGGAAACCACTTGGAACTAAAGGAGGTTTCCCCCTGTGTCCACACCTGCCTAGGCTTATCCTCAGATCCGGTTGGATTGATAAAATAAAGCCCTTTGGTATCCGTCACCGCTTTTCCCCCTACCTGCTGCGTCTCTTCAGGTTTTGCGGTATACCGTACACCTAGTAGCAGGGTGTCGGTCTGGGTGTAGGCGCGTGGTAGGAATACCGTCACCTGCTTGCCATCGTATTTGAAATTGAGGGGTCTTTGCGCAGTTCCCTCCTCCAACCAAATATCGTGTAGGTCAAAGTCCTTTGCATCCAATACCAACTCCTTTTGCTCAAAAAAATAGGGCTTCAAACGAAGGGACGCCGTCCCGTTGACCTGTCGAGCGGCATAGTCAAAGGATAAATCCAAACTGGTATGCAGCAGGTCAAAAGTCCTTTCCCTACTTTCACGGTACTCGCTCAGCCTTCGCTCCAAGCTGTCCAAGAGGAAACTGGGCGCCGGAGAAGCGTGCACGAGAGGTGCGCTGCCCAAATCCGCTTGGGACACCTGCGGTGCCGGACTTCCTTTGGAGACAGTGGTTTGGTTGGTTTTACAGGATAAAAATAAACCAAAAATAAGTGCGGCTGCCAAGCCGGTATAGATCGATCGTTGCATAGTCGGTTTTGGGTAAACCTCATAAAATGGCACATTTTATACGCTCCTATGTGCCAAATTGGTTAATTTTGATTTTCTTTCGCGTAAGCAAGACAAATTTACATGCTAATTGGTTTCCACCGTTCCGAAAAATCAAAAAATGTACAAAGTAACTTTGGGTAAACAGACGGTTTCCGTGGAATCGACCGGGAACCAATACACCGTTGAAGGGTCACCGCTGGAATGGGATATCCGTCGGATAAAAGAAAACCATTTCCATATCCTATACAAGAACAGATCGCTCAACCTAGAGGTAATCGGATGGGATGAACCGCAAAAAATACTGCGTGTCAAATTGAACGGGCGCATGGCCGAATTGGAGATCAAAGATCCCCGGGATCTCTTGCTGGAAAAACTGGGCATTCGCGACACCCGCTCCTCGTTACACTCAGACATCAAGGCACCCATGCCTGGGCTCATCTTGAAAATACCGGTAACCATTGGCCAGTCGGTTGCCAAAGGGGACACCCTTCTGGTACTTGAAGCCATGAAAATGGAAAACGTCATCAAATCACCTCAAGACGGAACCATAAAAGCAATCACCGTAAGCCAAGGACAAAGCGTGGAAAAAAACCAATTGCTCGTTCAATTTTAGGGGATACATTTAGTTTTCTTGCCACAAGAAATTATCTTTGTCCGATTTAAAAAATGCAGCCCCCAAGGGCTACGACTTTTACCACTCATTTCGGTTTTGGCGGCATACGGCTTGGGGATCCTTTTTGGAGCTATCTTTGGAACGAATTTACAAAGCAAAAAAGAATGAAATACAAACGAATACTCCTGAAACTTAGTGGCGAAGCCTTAATGGGTGGACAGTCCTATGGGATAGATCCGCAACGACTCCAACAATATGCAACGGAAATCAAAGCCGTTCATGACAAAGGGGTTGAAATCGCCATCGTAATCGGAGGGGGAAACATTTTTAGGGGCGTACAGGCTGGAAACGTCGGTATAGACCGCGTGCAGGGTGATTACATGGGCATGCTCGCCACGCTCATAAACGCCATGGCGCTACAGAGTGCCCTGGAACAAAACGGCATGTTTACCCGCCTGATGTCAGGTATCAAAGTGGAGAGCGTTTGCGAACCCTTTATACGCCGCAGGGCCATCCGTCATTTGGAAAAGGGCCGCATCGTGATTTTTGGGGCCGGGATCGGTAACCCGTACTTCACCACCGACTCTACCGCGAGCTTACGGGCCATCGAGATCGAAGCAGAAGTGGTATTAAAGGGCACCCGGGTAGACGGCGTATATACCGCAGATCCGGAGAAAGACAAGACGGCCACGCGGTACACGACGATTTCCTTTCAGGAGGTCTACGAAAAAAACCTGAACGTCATGGATATGACGGCCTTTACGTTATGTCAGGAAAACAACCTGCCCATCATCGTATTTGACATGAACAAGTCCCAAAACCTGATAAACCTCGTAGAGGGTAAAGACGTTGGAACCTTAATAACCTCAAACTAAGCGCTACAAACATGGAAGAGATTCAGTTATTCTTGGAGGAAGCACAGAGTTTAATGAAAAAAGCTGTGGACCATACCGCTGCGGAGTTGGTAAAAATCCGTGCGGGAAAGGCCATGCCGAATTTTTTGGACGGCATCATGGTGTCCTACTATGGTTCCCCCACCCCCCTGCAACAGGTCTCCTCGATCACTACCCCCGACGCCCGTACCCTTGCCATCAAGCCCTGGGAGCGAACCCTCATCGGTGAAATAGAAAGGGCCATCATCAATTCAGACTTGGGTCTAAACCCGCAAAACAACGGCGAGATGGTGATCCTGACCATCCCCCCTCTTACCGAGGAGCGGCGTAAAGCCTTGGTAAAGCAGGTAAAAAACGAGTGCGAAAACGGGAAAATCAGCATTCGATCCATTCGTAAAGACACCAATGAGAGCCTTCGTAAGCTCCAAAAAGACGGCGCACCCGAGGACGAGGTAAAGCGCGCCGAGGATTCCGTGCAAAAATTCACCGATAACTATTCGGTCAAGATCGATGAGCTCTTCGCCAAAAAGGAAGAGGAGATCATGAAGGTGTAGGGAAGATCGTCGAACTGTCGGATCGTTTTTTTTGTCGCATCGTTTGACTGTCGAATCGTTGTTATTGTCAAATCGTTTGACCGTCGAATCGTGGGATCGTTGGCTTTTCGGAGCGAAACTAATCTCGCTCCGTCATTGCGAGGCTTGGAGAGAGATTTAAGACGTTAGATATCGGACAAAAGCCGAAGCAATCTCTTTTGTAGACGTAAGATTTAAGACGCAAGACGTAAGAAGGGTGGGTGTCTTTTGTCTAATCGTTTGATCGTCGAACCGACGAATCGGTGGCTTTTCGGGGCGATACTAATTTCGCTCCGTCATTGCGAGGCTTGGAGAGAGATTTAAGACGTTAGATATCGGACAAAAGCCGAAGCAATCTTTTTTGTAGACGTAAGATTTAAGACGCAAGACGTAAGAAGGGATTTTCCAATCGAATACGCTACGGTTCAACAGTTCGACGATTCGACAGTACTAAGGAGATATGAGAAGTTAGATGTGAGAAGTTAGATGTGATTTTCTCTCGATCCAACGGTTCAACAAAAAACGAGTCGACAAACCGATGGCGCGCCTCGGAACCGCTTCCACCCGGCATCCATGGGTTTTGGCGGTACGGGGTTTGAAGAATTGTCTCTACCGCTGGCCAAAACAGGGAAGGGTCATGGTTCCTGACCCCCGGGCTGGCACCCGGGGTTATTGATGTTCGACCGCCTTCGGGGTCTTTTTTCTCGATCTGACCTTTGGGGTTTTTAGAACCCCGAAGGTC
>NZ_AQHR01000108.1 GCF_000390185.1 Lunatimonas lonarensis
TGGTCTAGCCCCCTATTAATCGGACTTTATTTTTTTTGATATTGCGTTCTAAGTGCATAAGGTTCGATATTTGGCATTAGCAGGAAACGACCGAAGGTGACCTTTGCACCGATGTCGTATGATTTGGAGTGTTGGGCCCATCAGGCAGATCGGGCCCACTCACTTCTTTATCGGGCAAATTTTCACCCCCGTTGAGGGGGTTCAAATTTGAGCAGGAAACTTCCCTCAGGCTCCCATTACCCGATATGGTTTGGTAAGGGATCTTGAGCTTGAATTTAACCTTATTTTTCCCTTTTTCCATCCTATCGATTTTTTCCTGATCCCAAAGCTCCCAGAACTTCATCGGCCACAGGTATGCGATGGAGGCGTGTACACGCCTGTTGTTGTAACTGTCGTAGAAGGTGGCCAGTCTGCCCTCCAACTCGTCTATGGACCAGAAGACCTGATGCTTGAGTGCCTGGTTCAAGATGTTGTGGAAGCTTTCCACGTGGCCGTTTTCCTGGGGCGTATAGGGGTGCGTGAACACCTGGTTGATGTAGTTTTCCCGGAAAAACTCCCGGATCAGGCCCGCCCCGAACTGGGAGCCGTTGTCGTTCCTCAGTTCCACGTGTATTCCCCTGGCCAGCAGGTCTGCAGGCTGCAGATGTTCGGCTATTATACTCTCCCATGCCCATTTTACCTGTTCTTTTTTCATATGGAAACCCAGCTGCCAGTGCAGCACCGCCCGGGTGAAGGTATCGATGACGGTAAGGATATAGGCATGGCGCCTGTCCCTTGTGATCCAGACCTGCTTGATGTCCATCTCCAGTACCTCCAGCGGTGCCTTCGGCATCACTGTCCTGAAACGCACGTACTTCCGCTCCGAGCGTTTGTGCCTGGGTTTGAGCAACTGTGCGGCTTCCATGAGCCGGTAGACTTTCTTGTGGTTGATGATGAATCCGAGGATAAGGAGCTGAAAGGTCATCTTGCGGTAGCCATAGTCGGTATCGGGGTCGGCCTGTATTTCCTTTACCGCTTCAACGACAACATCGTTGGGGCACTCCCCTCCGCCTACCGCCGTGTGCCTGAACACCGTGCCGGTCCTTCGGCGGCCCCGCCGCCCTGTTTTTGGCCTGTAATAATACTGGTGGCGGGTGATGCCCAGCAGCTGCAGCACCCTGTCCCTTTTAAGTCCCTGGCCGATATAAACCGCCGCTAGCTCTTTCCGCTCGCCCAGGGATACTTCTTTTTTAGCAGGTCATCCTTGAGGTGGGCTTCTATCTCCTTTTCGGCCAGCAGCTTCTTGAGCAACTCGTTTTCTTTTTCAAGCCGCCTGATCTCCTTGAGATGGGCGGGGGTCATGCCGTGCCGGAACCCTTTTTCACCCATGGTCTCGTACTTCTTTTTCCAGCTGTAGTAGGTGGCGGGATAGACACCATACTTGTCCAAGGTGGCCTGGACCCCGTTTGACTTGGCTTCCTCAAGCACTTTCAGCTTCTCTTCTTTGGAAAATGTCCTCTTTTTCATCGACGTAAATTTACAGTTTTTAAACTATTTTACGTCCGATTAATTTAGGGGCCAAAACA
>NZ_AQHR01000109.1 GCF_000390185.1 Lunatimonas lonarensis
TACCAAAACGATGGCTAGTTTAACTTAGTAAAGTAGAACTAATCTATCAATTCATTGCAGCGTTTAGAAAATTCAACAAATAGCCGAGGCTGACCAAGGAGTAGGTTATCAGGTGGATTTGATGTCTGCCAACCCCCAACAGACCATGCTCTAATGATGACCGCACCCTTGGTGCCTATTTACTTATCAGCACCAAAGGTGCAAAATCATTAGCCTTGGGCAACGCCCAAGGAAGCATGCGGATACGCCACCCAAGCGCCAAAGGCGCGGAATCAACAGCTTAAGACATCACCCGAACACCTTTCCGCTTTGGAAATCCATAATATCCAGCGCTTCCATTGAAATTTTGATGCATCTCGAACCGATTTAAACTAAGTTGGGATTTTTTTTCAGAAAAGTAATTTTATGGAACCCATGAATTTAGTACCTTAAATTCATGATTGACAAGATGTATCACTGCCGAATATTCCTGCTGGTTTTCACGTTGCTGACCAGTTCCATGCCTGTAATCGGCCAGCAGGCCCCGCTAATAGATCCGGAAGTGGAAACGGCCCGTACCGATGCCTATGAACAACAACTGGAAAACTACCTCCGCCATTACCTGGTAGAAGCATACGAAGACCGCACCGCGGATCAGTGGAATCGGGACTACAGTAGCCCTGCCGCCCTTGAGCGCAGTGTGATCCCCAATCGCATGCGTTGGGCAGCTGTGCTTAGCCCTCCGGCACTTCACAAGACAGGCCAACTCGAACGCAGGCCCCACCCCCTCGGGAATATACAGGCCGAATGGGTTACACTGCCCTTGGGCATGCTCACTGCGGAAGCGGTACTCGCATTTCCACAAGGGGCTAGCGAACAACATCCGGTCCCGCTGATCATTGTACAGCACGGCATCGCCAGTACACCGGAAACCCCGTTCTCAACAGGTGCCTACCACGAATACGCCAAGGGATTATTGGATGCCGGGTTTGCGGTGCTGCTGCCCATGAACCTTCGCTCTGTGGAGCGGCGCAATAACGTGGAACGGTATGCCCGGTTGGCAGGTACTTCCCTGCCCGGAATTGAACTGGTACGGGTACAGCATTTGCTGGACGTTGTACTTGCAGACCCACGTGTGCACGCGGAACAGGTAGGCATGTGGGGCATCTCGCTGGGCGGGATGGCTACCATGTTTTGGATGCCCTTGGAGCCCCGCATCAAAGCGGGTGTGGTTTCCGCTTGGTTTAATGAGCGAAGAAACAAAATGGCTGTGCCGGATGAGCGGTATTCAAGTTTTTCTCCCCGGGAAGACCACGCTTTCTTCAACGGGTGGTTGACCGAATTTGCCGACGAAGACCTTGTTTCCCTGATCCTGCCCCGACCGTTGATGATACAGCATGGAAAAAAGGACAACATCGCCCACTGGCCGCAGGTAGTGGACGCATACGAAAAAGCGGCCCTTCACTACCAGCGCTTGCGGATGCCTGAAAGGATTGATTTGATCCTTCACGAGGGAGCGCACGAGACTATCGTGGACGAAGGGGTGCAATTTCTGACCATTTGGCTGAAAAATTCAGGCAACGGAAATTAGTGCCCCCGACAGGTGTAGACTCGGCTAACCCCTCCTATTCCTACCCTCCCCTGCAGTCGTAGTCCCTTTTATGCCATTTGCAATGGCTTACTAAAGAACATCTTAGTAAAAATAAAACCATTTTTTGAGATCAGTCTGGATTAAAAATGAAAAGGCAGGCTAACCAAACGTCCGTTAACAAATTACAGTCTTTTTAACTAATTCGGGAATGCTACGCGGATACCCTATTTTCAGCTATGGGAGACAACATGTGTTCGAGCGCGAGAAATTATGCGGGATTAGGTGGTCTGATAGCCGTGTATTATTGGTAATTCCGTCCATTTCCAATTACAAATTGGAATTAATAGAAGGGTGTAGTTGCAAACTACACCCAGCTGCCGAAAGTATATACAACACCGAGTGGGGATTATTTGTGAATTTAGGATATATTCAAATCCATCCACGCTATCGGGATGGTTAGAATAAAGGGTGTAGTTTCAAACTACATCCAAGCTTCCGCCGGAAGCCTGAACTACACCTAGAGGATCAAACTGGCAATAACCTGAAGCAGTGGACTAAAGGAATTTTCTTCCAACATATTGGGAGGCTTTAGCAAGTTCTTATCCCAAATGGGAAAAATGGGTATTGCCTATGCTGTATTCCAAAAGCAGTTATTAAGCTTTAATCCTGTTACCAGTTTGGCTGCTTCTGCTGCATTAGATGCCATAGGTGGTGCCATGTCAGCACTTAGTTCAAATGTGGGTTCATATATGAACGGTTCAACCAGCGGTACTTATTCAGGTGGGGGAAGTGGTGCAGGAAACTATTCCGATTCCTTTATTGAAAGACGGATTAGAGGGGTTAACAGAAATGTTGGGCAACAGCCACAGGAAGTGGAATTTAAAATCAAGGGTGGCACCTTGGTTGGTGTATTGCAGACCAATAGCAGATTCAGACAAAGATTTTGAAAATTGACACATTTTGGCTCAAAAAGTGACTGATTTATTCTTATATTTCAAGCTGTTTCACATTTCAAAACACCAAATTCAAACTAGATATTTTTAACTATTTCAAGATTGTTAATACAAGCATGAAAAATTTAATTAAATATATCGCATTTATTTGTTTGATAATATTATTTTTATCTGAGTTTTGTATATTTTTCATGCTATTTAACGAAATAATCAAATTAATTTGGTTTATAATTATCCAATTATTAATATTTTTATTTTTTTCATATATAATTATGACAAAATTAGGAAGTGATTATTCTATCAGTAGAGAACTTTCAAAGAACTTTGCTGCGGGTGCCGTAGTAATTGTAATTTCAATAATGATGGCTTTGGTTTTTGAATGGAAGGATAATGTAAAGAAAAGAGAAATTAATTTTATAAAGGCTGCTTTAGAAGAACCAATAAGTTTAGGAAAAAGCATAATCCATGATGTTGAGTTTACCCTAAAAATGAAGCTTGAAAATGAAAATTTACAATACATTTTAATCGGTAAATTTCTTTCCGATCCATCTACCTTTGATGAAATCACCATTGAATTATTTGATAAAGATGGATTTAATATTGCGGAAATTTATGTTTATGATTGGAGCATGATAATTGACCGTACAAATAAGCCTATAGGTATTGAAAAGAATGGATATTTTGAATGGGATGACTACGAATCTTATCAGCAAATTAAATCATTTCGAATGAAAGTCAGCTATTGACAGATTGAAATAAAAGTATGGAATCAAAGACTGGGGTGGGTTTTTACTTTCCCTTTTTTTTGGATGCATTGACAATTTTTTAATTATCTATATGAAACACAACGTAGAATACAGGCTGGAATACACTTCCAAAGGCAACTATACCACTAAGATTGAAATATTGGGAAAGGCTTTGAAGGAAGCCCAATAGAGCTTACAGGGCAAGGAAATACCCCTGTTGAACTGGTCTATGAAAGTTCTGATAGCAAACAATTTTCAACCTTCATCAACAGTTATGCAACCCTGACTGTAAGGGAAACCCAACTGCTGACAAGGCCACAACCTGAACGCAAACACACTTTCAAGGAAGGGATTACCATAAACTACAACATTACCAACGTAAGAAGCTTTTGTGTAGACCTTGAACGCTGTGGTGGAATTACCTATCTGAAACCGGACATTGACAATATCTTGGAGGTGTGAAACAAAGCCAAATAGGAAATCTGAAGAATTTTAAGTAACTTTAATTCTAACTAACCAAACCAAAATTATGAAAAAAAGCAAAACTGAAATTGATGAATTTATTGACAGGTTAATATACCAAATAAAAAATGGTATAGAAAATTACAATTGGGAACTTACCAAAAGTGACATAAACTTAGAAATGTGGGATTTTGATATACTAGAAGGTGATTCTAACAAATATTATTTTTCGAAATACCCATTTGAAAAAACAAACAACAATGATAAGTCAAATATCAAACTGATATTTTTCAAAGAAAAACATGTTTTGGTTTTGATCCATGAAAGTAAATCCACTTTGGCCATTAAGGTTTTTGAATCTTGGACTATTGATGAGATTTATCAATTCATAGGAAAACACACAATGGATGTCCATTTTACGGATGAACATTTTCTACCATTTGGAAAGTGGCTGGTAAATCAAGTAAATGAAATAAAAAATTTTATTGAAAATTAAGGCACAAAACCAGATTAGATTTTGTGACTCATTTGTGACTACCCTAAAGAAAAAGCCCTGTAAAAGTTTGATTTACAGGGCTTTAATAACGTATTAGTAGAGAGTGGGGGATTCGAACCCCCGGTACGCTTTGACACGTACGACAGTTTAGCAAACTGCTGGTTTAAGCCACTCACCCAACTCTCTGTATCCACAGGCGGATTTGCGCTTAAGCGTTGCAAATATAAACCAATAATCCGCACTTAAACAAAACCGCCATCCAATAAATTTTGGGAACAGAACCGCCTTTCTTTACCCTCAACGATAAGCTTCTGTACATCAGCAGGAATTTTGGCGACCCAAAAACCCTGCCCTCCCCTACACCGGCTCGTTTTTTCGGAAAAATTCCCGCACAAAGGCCAAAAGCTGATTTGGGGTCATCTTGTCGCTGTTTTCCACGGCAACCCAGGCAGACCGGAAAGCCTTGTTTTCCTTCAGCCGGTTTCTTAACTGCTCCTTGGCCTTGCCCGGACCAAAAATAAGCACCTCGCGGTACCGTACCAGCTCCTGCTCCAACTGCTTCAGGTATTCTGTCGTCTCCTGCTGCTCGGTTTGGTGTTTGCGGTACTCATTGTTGGAGGTGTGCTCATGGTTGGGTGTAAAGCGGGTGCTGTCGTTACCCTCTCCCTCTTCCCGCCGGCCCTTCCCCAAGGGCGACGTGATGCGTTCCAACTCCCAGGCCTCACCCCCTGCATAGCCAATCAGAATGGCCTGCCCGTAATCTACCCATACTCCCAGTTGCGCTGCTTTTTCCATGGTCATCTTTTTGGTTTATCGTAATCGGTATACCCAAGATACAGACTTTATCCATAAATGTAAAATCCCTTTTTAAATCCCGGCCTATTCGGTTTATTTGCAGCCAAACAACCCGTTTCCATGAAGATTATCGCCATAGGCAGAAACTACGCCGCCCACATCGAAGAACTTAACAACGAACGCCCGTCCGAGCCGGTTGTGTTTATGAAACCGGATACCGCCCTGCTCAAAAACGGCGCACCGTTTTACCATCCGGAGTTTTCCGAGGACATCCACCACGAGGTCGAACTGGTACTGAAAATCAACCGGGAAGGAAAGTATATCAAAAAGGAGTTTGCCCACAAGTATTACGATGAAATAGGTCTCGGCATAGACTTTACGGCCCGCGACCTGCAGCAAAAATGCAAGCAAAAGGGCCTGCCGTGGGAGATCGCCAAGGCCTTCAACGGCTCCGCACCCATTGGAGACTTCCTGCCGGTGAGCGAGTTTCCAGACCAGGCGAATATCAATTTTCACCTAGATATCAACGGGGAAACCCGCCAAAAAGGCAACACCTCCCTCCTGCTCTTTGACTTTGGGGTCATCATCGAATACGTATCCCAGTTCTTTACCCTCAAGACAGGCGACCTTATCTTTACAGGCACACCCGCAGGCGTAGGAAGGGTAGCCATTGGGGATCACCTCGAGGGATACATTGAAGGGAAAAAGATGTTGGATGTTGAAGTTAAGTAAAAAGGTTCTCTGGGTCTTGCTCCTTGGCCTTTTGACACAGCTATCCCTGCTCGCCCAAGTGAATCCGGGCTATTTCCTCTTTCCCATCAAGCCCGGGGAACGAAATTTTTTGGCGGGCACCATGGGGGAAATCCGACCCAACCACTTCCACAGCGGGGTAGATATCAAAACAGACGGAAGGGAGGGGCTGCCCGTATATGCCGCGGCAGATGGCTATGTGCACCGAATGAAAATCTCCTCGTTTGGCTATGGGAACGTACTCTATATCAAGCACCCCAGCGGTAACTATACGGTATATGCGCACCTTCGGGAGTTTGCAGCCCCGATTGGTGATTACATGCGCACCAAGATGTATGCCTCCAAAAAAAACGAACTGGAATACTCCCCCTCACCAGAAGAGTTGCCCGTAAAAAAAGGCGAAATCATCGCTTATTCGGGGAATACGGGTTCTTCGATGGGGCCACATCTACATTTTGAAATCCGCGATTCGCTGGACAGGGCACTGGATCCCCTTCATTTTGGCTTTTCGGAAATCATCGACCGCACCCCCCCCTTTGCGCAGCGGGTAGCCGTAACACCTCTCGACATGGAAAGCCGCGTGCAGGGCATCTATGCGCGGCGGGAGTATCCCCTGGTCTACGCGGGAGAGGCCTACCACGTGATTACGCCCATCCCCGTAAGTGGCAAAGTGGGCGTTGAAGTACTGGCTTACGATCAGCTGGACGATATGTACAACCGCAACGGCTTTCCCACCTACGAAATTTTTGAGGGCGATACGCGGATTTTCCGCAGCACAGTGAACCCCATTGATTTTTCCATTGGCCGCTATATCCTGTCCCACACCTACCGAAACCGGTTCACCCGCCTATACAAACTGCCCAACAACCGCTTTGATTTTTACGAACCGGACACCGCGTGGGCCGGTGCCCTGCGACTGGCTCCTGAAGAAGAGCGGACACTTCGAGTTCAGCTCCGTGACACCTACGACAACGTGCGCTCGCTGCACCTCACGCTGACGGGAGAGATCGCATCCGAGCGCCTGTCCGGGGTGAATACCACCTCCGGGAATACCTCGATGGCCTACGAGGGCCATGTTCTCCTGCTGCACGATACAGGCAGTGGCGAAGGTGATTTGGCAACCTTTTTTGTGAACGGGTACCAAATGGAAATGCCCTACGCCTACAAAGGCTCGAACAGACGTACGTACCTCTGGGATATGCGTTTTGGACTTCCTGACTCGGTGCGGCTGTGCTCCCATACGATGTATCCACAGGTAAATGCCCTGATCATCAAAGGGCAGGAAACGCTGTACGCAGATGCCCACGCGGAAATCCTGTTTGAAAAAAACTCCCTGCTGGACAACCTATACCTGCGGGTCAATCCTCTGCGGGACGATACGATCCCGGGCATTGTGGTAAACGATCCCACGGAATACCTACGGGAACCGATTCGGATAGCTTTTGAAGCGGGTTCGTTTTCGGGAGACAGGGCACGAACACACGTGTACCTACGGCATGAAAATGGCTTCCGAAGCTTTCAGGGCGGGACATGGGACGGCAGCCGTATCCGATTCAACACCCGCAGCCTGGGCACCTTTGTGCTGGCCACCGACTCTGTGCCCCCTCGCATACAGCCCATGCGGGTAAACAGCTCCGAACTGCGCTTTTCGATCCGCGATGACTTGTCGGGTATTCGGGATTTTGAAGCCTATGTGGACGGGGAATGGATCCTGATGCGGTACGAACACAAGCAGTCCATGATATGGTCTGAAAAAGCAGTGGGCAGGCCGCTTCGGGGGGAAGTTCTTCTGAAAGTCCGGGACATGGCAAATAACGAGGCCATTTATAGGGGAAAAATTTAATTTATTGCGATATTTATGGCCCTAACCGAAACAAAGAACCAAACCATTTGACATTATGGCAATAGAAGTAGGTCAAGAAGCACCTGATTTCGAAACAAAAGACCAAAACGGCAATACCGTCCGGCTCAGTGACTTTAAAGGAAAAAAGGTTGTCCTTTATTTTTACCCCAAAGACAATACCCCCGGCTGTACCGCACAGGCCTGTGACCTTCGGAATAACTACGAGGCACTTCAAAAAGCCGGCTATGTGGTGCTAGGCGTAAGTTCCGATTCGGAAAAGTCCCATCAGAAGTTCATCCAAAAATACGAGCTGCCCTTTTCCCTCCTGGCCGATGAAGACAAGTCGGTGCACGAAAAATACGGCACCTGGGTAGAAAAATCCATGTATGGACGCTCGTATATGGGCACGGCCAGAACCACCTTTATCATTGACGAAACGGGTAAAATCAGTCAGATTATCGATAAGGTAAAAACAAAAGAACACACCAACCAAATTATCAACTAATTCCTATTCATGGAAAAGCTTTCAACGGAACAACTGCAAAACATCTGTTCACAGGTACGCCGTGACATCCTCCGGATGGTTCACGGGGTCAATTCCGGGCATCCCGGAGCTTCACTGGGCTGTACGGAATTTTTCGTAGCCCTGTACTTCCATCAGATGGCGCATAACAACGCATTTCAGATGGATGGCGTAGGCGAGGACCTCTTTTTTCTTTCCAACGGCCACATCTCACCGGTATGGTACAGTGTGTTGGCACGATCCGGTTACTTTTCTACCGAAGAACTGGCCACATTTCGTAAGATAAACAGCCGTTTGCAGGGCCATCCGGCTACCCACGAAAAGCTGCCCGGCATCCGCATTGCCTCGGGTTCATTGGGACAGGGGCTTTCGGTAGCTATTGGAGCGGCTTTGGCGAAAAAAATCAACGGTGACGACCACACCGTCTATGTTCTCATGGGAGATGGAGAGCAACAGGAAGGGCAAATCTGGGAAGCAGCCATGGCTGCCCCCCACCATAAAGTGGATAACCTCATCGCCACCATTGACCTGAACCGTCAGCAAATAGACGGCCCTACGGAGAAAATCATGAACCTACTGGATCTGAAAGCCAAATGGGAGGCGTTCGGCTGGCAGGTCATCGAAACCAAAGACGGAAACGACATGGCTGCTGTAATTGCGGGACTGGAAAAAGCGAAAAGTCTACTTGGCAACGGCAAACCAGTCCTCAACCTGCTGCATACCGAAATGGGATATGGCGTGGACTTTATGGTAGGCACCCACAAGTGGCACGGCGTAGCTCCCAACGACGAGCAGTTGGCGTCGGCACTGGGCCAACTGGAAGAAACCCTGGGAGATTATTAAGCAGATGCGCCACCCGCTTGGAGGGCTGACAAAAAGAAACAGATCATGGAAAAGACATTGGATTTAAAATTCACATATACTGAAAAGAAAGACACCCGATCCGGTTTTGGAGACGGTTTTTTGGAAGTAGGGCGTAAAAACCCGAACGTCGTCGGGCTTTGTGCCGACCTAATCGGCTCGTTAAAGATGGGCGCATTTCAAAAAGAGTTCCCGGACAGATTTTTTCAGGTGGGCATCGCAGAGGCCAATATGATGGGAATAGCCGCGGGAATGACCATCGGAGGCAAAATCCCCTACACCGGCACCTTTGCCAACTTCTCTACCGGAAGGGTGTATGACCAGATACGGCAATCCATCGCCTACTCGGATAAAAACGTGAAGATCTGCGCCTCGCATGCAGGCCTTACCTTAGGTGAAGATGGAGCTACCCACCAAATATTGGAGGACGTGGGCATGATGAAAATGCTGCCCCACATGACCGTAATCAATCCCTGCGATTACAATCAGACCAAAGCCGCGACCATTGCCATTGCAGACCATCAAGGGCCTGTATATCTCCGTTTTGGGCGGCCCAACTGGCCCATTTTCACACCGGCCGACCAAAAGTTTGAAATCGGAAAGGCATGGAAAATGATCGACGGAAAAGACGTCACCATCTTCGCTACCGGACACCTCGTGTGGGAGGCGGTAGTGGCTGAAGCCATGCTAAGAGAAGAAGGCATATCCGCCGAAGTGATCAACATCCACACGATCAAGCCGCTAGATACCGAAGCTGTGTTGGAATCCCTAGCGAAAACCGGCTGTGCCGTATCCGCAGAGGAGCACCAGTACAATGGTGGCTTAGGCGACAGCATAGCCCAGACCCTCAGCCGTTTCCACCCTGCTCCAATGGAATTTATCGGTGTAGATGACTCTTTCGGAGAATCCGGCACCCCTACCCAGTTATTGGAAAAATACGGCCTGAATGCCGCCAACATTGTGAAGGCCGCCAAAAAGGCCATTGCCCGAAAATAAGCATAAACCACGTGATTAAAAACCCTTGGACTGTAAACAGTTCAGGGGTTTTTTTATGTTTTTTTTCCTGTGCTGACAATTTTTCGGAAAATTTTATGTTAATTAGAAGGGTTTGTAAAAAAAAGCAACCAACCAATCCCACTGGTAGGCGAATGATTGCCACGACATTTCGCCACCTGTCCTACTATCCAACCTGTAACCTACACCGATGATTGAACCGACATTCCGTCACAAAGACCTCCTTGCATCCCTGTTAATTGGAATTTTATATTGCCTCAATTCCCCTTGCCTGATAGCCCAACAGTTAAGCTGGACAGCCGATGATCAAGGTTACGAATTGACGGAAAATGGAGAAACCCGCCTTTTTTACCAGCGTGCCACCAAAGATAAAGACGGCCAATACCCCCGCGCCAATTACATACACCCCCTTTACGACCTAAATGGAGATGTGATAACCGAGGATTTTCCGGAAGACCATCTCCATCACCGGGGGATTTTTTGGACCTGGCATCAACTCCTGGTGGACGGAAAACGGGTGGCGGATCCTTGGATCAGCGATGGGATCGTTTGGGAAGTAACACGGGTGGAAACCTCGGTACTATCGGAAGAGATGGCGGCACTGGATGCTCAAATCAACTGGGTGGTGGACGGTGAACCGGTAGTAGAGGAATCCCTTCGGCTTCATTACGAGCGGGTGGATCCGGAGTTGTACCGACTTACTGTAGAAGTATGGTTAAAACCGCTGGCGAAAAAGGTGCAAATCGGAGGGTCGGAAGATCCGAAGGGGTATGGCGGTTTTTCGCCGCGTATACGTCTCACCGAAACGACAGGCTTCTTCGACCAAAATGGACCAGTTACCCCGCAGGAGCTACCCGTAGCAGGAGGCCCTTGGATGAACATTACCCAACAGGGCCCGGAAGATCCCGGTGTCGTGATACTGGGTGAACCAGACCGGCTACCCTCTTACCAAGGGTGGATACTGCGCCGGAAAAACAGCATGCAAAACATGGCTTTCCCTGGGCGCGAGCCTATTACGCTGTCCGAGAAAGAACCTTACCTCCACTTCAGAAACCAACTGCTGGTACATCAAGGCCTACAAACGGCTGAAATAGACTTGTTTTACCGGGATTTTATCCAAACTGAGCCAACGACCGATCAGGCCTTGGCAGACTGAATTACCCGGAAGGTTAGGTTGATGCGCGGAGCTGTGCTGGCAGATACCTTCGGAAGTTGGTGTTCCCAGGCCTGCTGGCTTTCGCCTTTCATCAGCAGGAGACTTCCTGATGCCAGCATAAGGTCTATCTTGGGAGCTTTATTCATGTAATGGCGAAACTGAAACCTACGCTCCGCTCCCAAACTTATCGAAGCTATGACGGGATTATTTCCCAGTGACTTTTCATTGTCCCGATGCCAGCCCATGCTATCCCCTCCGTTCCGATAAAAATTCAACAAGACGTGTGAAAACGAAACACCGGCGAAAACATCCAGCCGTTGCTTCAATTCCAGGAGCTCGGGGGTAAAGGGGTAAGGCTGCATGGAAATGCCCGAATACCCATAGGGGATCGCCGGGTCGCCATAAAGTGCGGTTAACCTAGGCTGCATAACCCGTTTACCAAACATCCAAATAGTCTCTTGGTTCCAGCGTATACCCGACGAAAATTTTGAAAAAAAACGACTGCTTTCCTCGGAAGACAAAAACGAGGGGACATAAAGGGCTTCCCCTTCGTGGGGCAGTAGGTTTACAGGCGAGAAAATCTGCTTAGACAACATACCACGCTAACCACAAAAAATAAGCCTCTGTTTGAAAAAACCAGGAACAAACACGCATGGGGACCCAGGGTTGCCTATTTTTGCAAAAAAAACCATGCCCGCACCCAAGTTGTTTCATTTCGAAAAAAACTTTGAGATTCTCTCCTTTCAGGTAGACCCAGAGGGGAAACTCCGGTGGAGTGCTCTGGGAAATCTCTTTCAGGAAATCGCCTGGCAACATGCTGACAGCGGGAATTTTGGGCAAAACCTGTTCGATCTGGGCTTTCATTGGGTACTGTCCCGGTTCCATATTGAAGTTCAGAAACTTCCACATTGGGGAGAAGTCATTCGGATGAAAACAGCGGCCCGTGGCATTGATAGCCTGTTTGCCCTTCGAGAATTCGAAATGACAAGCCTATCTGCTGAAGTGTTGGCGCGCGGGATGTCCTCATGGCTCTTGCTGGACAGCAAAAGCAAGCGGCCAAAGCGACCCAATCAGTTTCTCCCGGGGGATTTATTTCCCGAAGTCGCCAAGGGAACCCTTCTGCCTGCCAAACTGCCTGTACCGACGGAAACCTCCCATACCAAGCTCTTCACGGTACAGCCATCCGACTTGGATATGAACAACCACGTCAATAACGTGACCTATATCCGGTGGATAGAAGACTACAGCCATGCGTTTGGGTTGGCATTTAGCCGACTGGAGATCAATTTCCTGGCCGAGGCTATTTTGCATCAGGATGTGGAAGTAACTGCCCAAAATTCCGAGGCGGGTTGGATCTTAGTTGGTAGGGTTAATAATGCTCCCATTTTTTTGGCACGGACCAGCGGATAAATCGGGCCCACTCCTCCGTTCCACAGGCCTCTGGCCTTTGCCAATCCTGAAACACAGGCCAAATTGGTTATGTTTACCCTTGACGAGGGAGAGATTAGTATACATTTTGTTACTTTTAAGAGAAGGACAAATCTACCATTGCCTTTTTTGAATAAAAATGCACCGTCCTAGCGATATAAAACCTGCCAGACGGTTCCAAACCGTCAGGCCGATGAACCTCTAAAAATCAATTATAGACACATGAAAGCATCCGACCTATTTATCAAAGCCCTGGAAAACGAGGGCGTGGAATACATATTTGGTGTACCGGGAGAAGAAAATCTTGACTTTCTGGAGTCGCTGAGTAATTCAACCATCGAGTTGATCGTCACCCGCCACGAGCAAGGGGCTGGGTTTATGGCAGCCACCTATGGACGCCTCACCGGCAAACCCGGCGTATGCCTCTCCACCCTCGGCCCCGGAGCCACCAATTTGGTCACCCCCGCTGCCTACGCCCAATTAGGGGCCATGCCCATGATGATGATAACAGGGCAGAAGCCCATCAAAAAAAGTAAACAGGCCCGCTTTCAGATCATAGACGTGGTAGACATGATGCGCCCACTGACCAAGTACACCAAGCAGATTGTCAACAGCAACGTCATCGCATCGCAAATCAGGGAGGCATTTCGCCTCGCCACGGAGGAACGCCCGGGAGCGGTCCATTTGGAATTTCCGGAGGATATCGCCCAAGAAGATTGCTCGGAAGAGCTCTTCGATGTGGTAGATTATATCATGCCCAAAGCAGATAGCAAAGCCATCGATGCAGCGGTGAAGATGATCGAGGAGGCCAAAAACCCCCTCCTACTGATCGGGGCAGGTGCCAACCGCAAAATTACCTGCCAGGCCTTGGCCCGCTTCGTGGACGAGACCGGCATCTACTTTTTTACCACGCAAATGGGCAAGGGCGTCATCGACGAACGCCACGAGAGGTACCTCGGCACTGCCGCGCTTTCCAGCAACGACTTTGTGCATGCCGCCATTGACGAGGCAGACCTGATCATCAATGTGGGCCACGACGTAATCGAGAAACCGCCCTTTTTCATGAACAAAGGTGGAAAAAAGGTCATCCACGTAAATTTTGCGCCAGCCGAGGTGGATCCGGTATATTTCCCCCAGCTAAATGTAGTGGGAGATATTACCAGTTCGGTCAACCTACTGGCCGATGAGCTTAAACCCCAGCCGCATTGGGATTTTTCCTTTTATGCCAAAGTGCGCGAAGAGGTACGTGGCCACCTTAGCACCTACTTTAAAGATGAGCGCTTCCCCATGCTTCCGCAGCGATTGGTACATATTTTACGGGAAAATCTGGGCGACAAGGATGTAATCACGCTGGATAATGGCATCTATAAAATCTGGTTTGCCCGCAACTATACGTGCTACCAACCCAATACCCTCTTGCTGGACAATGCATTGGCCTCCATGGGGGCCGGACTGCCCTCGGCGATGGCCGTAAACCTGCTCTATCCCGACCGAAAAGTGGTGGCTGTCTGTGGGGATGGGGGCTTTATGATGAACTCCCAGGAACTGGAGACAGCCGTAAGGCTAAAACTTAATCTGACTGTCGTTATCCTTAATGATTCGGCCTACGGCATGATCAAATGGAAACAGGAAGATATGGGCTTCAGGGATTTTGGCCTAGACTATAATAACCCGGATTTTGTGAAATATGCCCAAAGCTACGGCGCACAGGGATACAGGCCCGAAAACGATGCCGATTTCATAAAAATCCTGAACCAAACCCTTCACAGCGATGGCGTCCACGTGATAGATTTACCGGTGGACTATTCGCTAAACCACCCCATTTTGAACGTAAAATTGAAACAAAAAACCTCAGAACTATGAGCAATATGCTAAAAGTCACCTCCCCCTATGACCATCACCTCATCCGGGAACTCCCGATGATCGATGGCCGGGAGTTGGAAGCTACCATTCGAACCGCCTATACCTTATTTACAGATAGCTCCTCTTGGATTCCCGCCCACAGGCGGATAGCCCTACTTGAAAAAGTCCGCAACATCATGGAATCACGCGTGGAAGAACTCACCATGTTAGCAGCTGAGGAAGGCGGCAAGCCCTATCAGGATTCCAAAGTGGAAGTCCTGCGGGCCATCAATGGGGTGAAGATAGCCACCGAAGAAATCGCCCAACTGGCTGGCAAACAAATCCTTATGGGCCTTACGGAGGCATCTTCAAATCGTATCGCCTTTACCATCCGGGAACCCATCGGCGTGGTGGCATCCATTTCCGCATTCAACCACCCCCTTAACCTGATCGTCCATCAGACTATCACGGCATTTGCGGCAGGATGTCCGGTGATCGTCAAACCCGCGGGAACTACCCCTCTTTCCTGCCTAGCCCTAATGGAAATCCTCGACGAAGCCGGCATTCCGGAAGGCTGGGTCCAATCCATCATTTGCGATAATGAGCTTGCCGAAAAACTGGCCACTGATACGCGTATCAACTACCTTTCCTTTATAGGATCCGCAAAAGTAGGCTGGTACCTGAAATCAAAACTGGCCCCGGGCACGCGCTGCGCACTGGAGCATGGTGGTGCGGCCCCCGTCATAGTAGAAAGCGATGTGGCACTGGATATCATTGTCCCGTCGCTGGTAAAGGGTGCTTTCTATCATGCAGGTCAAGTCTGCGTGTCTGTTCAGAAAGTGTTTGTTCAGGAATCCCTCGCGAAGAGCTTGGTGGAGAAAATGGCGGAACAAGCCCAAAAGCTGAAGGTAGGCGATCCCCTGGAGAAGGACACGGAAGTGGGACCTCTGATCAAGACTTCCGAAGTAGACCGTGTACATGAATGGGTTAAAGAAGCGGTGTCCAAAGGAGCCGAATTGCTTTGTGGGGGCAAAAAAATAAGAGACACTTGCTACGAACCTACTGTCCTTTTCAACCCGCCCCACGACGCCAAGGTGTCCACAGAGGAAATATTTGGACCTGTGGTATGCATCTACTCCTACAAGGATCGCGAGGAAGCCATCCGCTTGGCCAACAGCCTGGATTACCATTTTCAGGCGGCTGTATTTACCAAAAACCTGGATATTGCCTTGGATACCGTGAGAAAACTGAACGCTACGGCTGTCATGGTCAACGACCATACGGCCTTTCGGGTGGACTGGATGCCCTTTGGTGGCCGAGATGCATCCGGTGAAGGCTTGGGAGGCATCCCCTACTCCATGCATGAGATGACGAGAGAAAAGCTTATGGTGATCAAAAGTAGGCTGCTGCCATAGACCAAGCAGCTCCTTCCCGGCCATAGGTAATGGCCAGGGATCTTTTTAGCCTTATTTGAAGGAAAAAAACCTCTTACGTCCGGAAAATTTTACCAAGGATTGATTAGATTTAACTGTGGAAAAAGAAAAAACCAAAGCCATAGTAAAGGAACCCGATCTGAGTTATGGGCATTATTCCTACGCCGACTACCTAGCTTGGGAAATGGAAGAAGTGGTGGAGTTGATAAAAGGTAAGATATTCAAACGTGCCGCAGCCGCTCCAAGTCGCATCCATCAAAGGCTGGCAGGGGATCTATACACCGAACTAAATCTGTTCCTAAAAGGTAAACAGTGCCAAGCTTATATAGCTCCTTTTGATGTGCGGCTGCCAGTCAAGTCCACCAAAAACGAAAAAATACATACGGTCGTACAACCCGACATCTGTGTCGTTTGCGACCTCGGAAAGCTTGACGACAGGGGTTGCATCGGTGCTCCTGATCTGGTGATAGAAGTACTTTCCCCCGGAAATAAGCAGCTGGAACTGCAACACAAATACGAAGTATATGAGGAATCCGGCGTGAAAGAGTATTGGCTGATGGATGCGCTGGGACAGACCCTCTTGATTTACACGCTGGTTGGAGGGCGGTATCAAAGTTCCCGATTGATGACTTGCGGAGATACGGCTAAGTCGACGGCAGTAGTAGCCTTCGAACTGGACTTAGCTACCTTTTTTGCTGACATCAAATGAATCCTATGTGCCTCAGGCATCGCTATAAACTGAACAAGCCCAAAGCGTATACCTAGGGCTTGTTTAGATTATACAAAGAACTGATAATTGATTAGCGTTACGCGTTATCTTTTTTCTTAATCACCAAGGTCATAATACCCTCGGGGGTATTAACCTTTCCGGTCAGCTGGGCACCCTTTTTTTCCAAGACGGTTTTGACCACACTTCCCTCCACATAGACATCAAACGATAAATTCCCATCCTTAATGGCTACATTTTTTCCCGAAACCGACTGCCCATTTTTAAGCGTTATTGTTACTAGCGTCTCCTTTTCCTTGCTAACGATAAGTACCGCTCCCTCGTGGTATGGATAGGGAGCATCATAGCATTCATACGTCCAACTTCCATCAAATTCCGAAGCAAAATCAACCGCAATTGCGGGAATGGTATATAGTGGGACAATAAATAAAAGGAACAAAACTAAGCTTAATTTTTTCATAACATTACGTTTTTAGGTTAAACATGATATTTCGAAAGTATAGCCTAAAAACCAAACATGGTAAAAAAAGGGGTGAATTTCCTTAAATAGGGCCGAATAACCGCGGCTAGGCGAATAGGTGGTCAAACTCAGGGATAAACTTACGTGATACCGGGACAACGGTGGTGGTACACTCCAGAATTAGGCTTACCTTTCCCGACGTCTTTTTCACCATCTTGACATTTTGTGTGTTAACCAGGTAAGATCTGTGGCACCGTTTTATCGGCAAATCCTTCAATTGCTCTGAGAGTCCTTTTAAGGAATTTCGCAATATTTCCTTTTTGACGGTACCGTCGTCTGCATAGTATATCGTGGAATAATTGTCCGCCGCTTCGATAAACAAAATACTGGAGAGCTTCAATGCCAACCTATTGTTTCCATACTCATCCTTAAAATGTATTAGACTACTGGAGAAAACCGGAGATTTTGGTTCGTTTTTTTCCTCTTCTTTCTTTCTGAAAATCCAAATAAAACATAAGGCCAACGTGTAAGGAATCAGCAATCCCAGAAAAGTATATTTAAAACTTATAAAATACTCCCGGAAAAAACCAGAATCACCGCTACCATATAGCACATGGAAAAGGAGTGCCAACAAGGTCACCTCGCAAAGCACCCAATACACAAAATGGATAATTCTAGTATTGCCTTTTACCAGCAACGGTTTAACAAGTAACTGTGAGAATGCCAGAAAAACACCTCCGATTACCCCAAAACCAGACAGACGCAAAAACTGGCTAAACCCCTGATCTGGCTCCCACTGATCGATGTTAAATGGGGTATACAGGTTAATAAAAAGTATGGTAAAAGCCGCACAAGCACCAATTAAAAGCACCTTTTCCCGGGTATTCTGAAGCAAATCAAAAGGCAAGGACAGGAATTTACTGATTTGATACATAAACCTAAAATTAAGAAAATACGAATTAGAACCAGGCATACACGCTGCCTAACCCTATCTGTATTCTCCAGACTGTATTTTTTGGCTAATTTAATCAATGGACTCCAAACCACCGCCGCTGTTGGCTTGCCGCTAAATAATTCAACCATTTTTCAAACGGAAAGCCTTGAAGGTGCCAAAATCAAAAAAGCATGAAGACTCTTGCTTTGTTCTTGAAGGCACGTATTCTTCTTAAAACCAATGGTTTAAAACATCCTAATCTTTCGTACACAGAAACGGGGGCACCCCAAACTATCTCTCCCAAATCCAGTCTAATCCAGCTTAAAATCCCTACTGGTAGATTTTTCGGCACTAGGGAAATCAGCAGGTATGGGAATGGTAACTTCCCCGGTCGCGGCCCATTCAGCACCCCTTACAAAAGAAACGATAAATCCCACGCTTTCGATGGAATAGTCATCGTGCCCGAGGGTGGTATGAAAAATCCTCCCCTCACCGTAGTCTATCACCATCAACACGGGTTCATGCCGATCGGTAGGCGCATTGCCCGAAATATCCTTTCCCGTAGCCAAAATGGTCATATTTTCCGCCGGCCCCCGCAATTTGGCATAGCATTCATCCTTGGTGGTCAACCACACTTCCGGCATTCCGGTGGTGATGGGGTGATCGTTTTCACGCACGGTAACGGGAAAAATATGGCTGGGTCCATGCGCACCACTTTTTCCGGGAGAGTGATCCCGTACCAGTTCCCCTTCGTTGGTATAGTAGACATAAGGCCCGTCCTTTTCGGTGCGGTCACCCCAGCCACCCAGGCCAATCATCTTGTTGTATGCCAGCCAATCGGGAAAGGAATTGTCAGCCGCATGCACGGACACAAAGCCTCCGCCAGAAGCAATGTATGCTTCAAATGCTTGCTGTGTACTCTCCGGCCAAGCAGCTGCCTTCCAGCCAAAATTGGAAATCACCACATCGTAATTACCAAAAATAGGCGAAAAATCCGGATCATGTTGCGGATCCTGCAGGTCGGTTGTTTCGCCGCCCCCCGCCAACGGCAGGTAGTCCGCTTCCCTTTTAGCGTTCCAAGTATACTTGGTTCTATGGATGTCCACCTCAAAAAGACCGGTTTCTTCCAGGTACTGCTTCATCATAATGGTAGATTTGGGCCAAACCTCGTGGTTGTTTTGGCCATCCACGATCAACGCCTTCAATTGGGGCGTACGCGTAGGCAAAGAACCATCGTTTGAGTCGGCTGTGCGAAGGTTATTCTGACGGTCGGATTGGGTGCCTGGGCAGCCACCCAACCCCAGAGAAACCAGTACCAATACAATAAAGGAGCGCGTTTTCATTTTTTTATTTCAAAGATGCCAGTATTATTTAATATCACTAAAAAACTCCTCGAGATCCAACTTAAACCCGGGAAGGACACGTGACTCCACCACATCCCCGGAAGTAAGCAGCCTAGAAGGGACATAGCGGCCATTTTCCAGCGTGTAGATCAGCAGGTCATGGGTTTCGGCATGAATGATCCAATATTCCCGAACCCCGTGCGACTCGTAAAGCTCGTACTTGTGCTTCAGTTCTGTTTTACTGTTACCCGGAGAAAGGATCTCTACGATCAGGTCCGGTACCCCCAGGCAACCCCGGTCATCCAGCTTTGCGGGATCGCATATCACGCAGATATCCGGCTGCACCACGTCAACTATTTGCTTGTCTTCCCTGGATGTTTTTGGAAACCGGACATCGAACGGGGCATCGTACACCTGACAGAGCGATCCTTCCAGAAAATTATAGAGTTTGGCGGCCAATTTAATTGAAATCTGCTGATGGATACGTCTCGGGGCAGCGGCCGCTTTCTTGAATACCTTCCCCTTTATCAGTTCTACGACTTCGTCCATATTCCAAGTAAGGTAGTCGGCATAAGAATACTGGCCGTACGCCATATCGGGTTCTTTGACGATTTCGGGCTTCGGATCATCCATAAGGTAAATATACTCATTTTGTTTCCGTTAAAAAAGTCAAAAGAACAGGCTATACTACTCAGATTCAGCCACAGACTAAACATCCCGCTCAATGGCATCCCTGTCCTGATAGCTACGTTTCCCCAAAAAGCATCCCGTTTACACCAACTATTGGTCAGAAAACGGTAAAGGGTCTAGATAAAGACAAATGCCTTTATTTCCAACAGACGTATGTTAGTTGATATGCGAAAAAAACTCTTCCAAATCCAGTTTAAGCCCGGGAAGGACACGTGACTCCACCACATCCCCGGAAGTAAGCAGCCTAGAAGGGACATAGCGGCCATTTTCCAGCGTGTAGATCAGCAGGTCATGGGTTTCGGCGTGAATGATCCAATATTCCCGAACCCCGTGCGACTCGTAAAGCTCGTACTTGTGCTTCAGTTCTGTTTTACTGTTTCCGGGCGAAAGGATCTCTACGATCAGGTCCGGTGCCCCCAGGCAACCCCGGTCATCCAGCTTTGCGGGATCGCATATCACGCAGATATCCGGCTGCACCACGTCAACTATTTGCTTGTCTTCCGTGGATGTTTTTGGAAATCGGACATCAAATGGCGCGTTATATACCTCACAGGTCATGCCCTTCAGAAAGCCAGCTATTCTAAGGGACAATTCGATAGAAACCTTTTGGTGAATCCTTCTGGGTGCTGCCGCAGCCTTTTTAAAAATTCTCCCCTTGATCAGCTCGACCACTTCGTCCATCTGCCAAGTGAGGTAGTCGGCATAAGAATACTGGCCGTAGGCCAGATCCGGTTCTTGAACGGTATCCTCTTCTTTCCTTTCCATGTATCAAATTTACCCATTTTGATAACCAATTCCCAGCTAAACAACCCAAAACCAACTCGGTAATGATCAAGCTAATCGTTATCGGCATTCTCGGGCTGGCGCTGCTCATTCCCACGGCTTTTGTCCAGGAAATCATCCACGAACGGCAAAGCTACAGCCAAGAGGTGGTGCAGGAAATCCAACGTCAGTGGGCCAACCGTCAAATCCTCGCCGGCCCGGTATGGTCTGTGCCTGTTTCGGCCACCGATTCGGAACTAGCCACTGCAAAACCTATTACAAAAAAGTACCTGAACCTAGCTCCCAAGACCCTAAGCATCCAAGGAACCGTGGAACCCCAAACCCTAAAAAGAGGGATTTATGAAACCGCCGTGTACAGCTCCCAGTGGGTGCTGACGGGGGTTATCCCCAAACCAGACATCGCCGGAGGTGGACGGTCCTTTGTACCGGACACTCCTTCCATGCTTTCCTTCGGTATCAGTGACCTAAGAGGTATTGAAGGCAACGTGGCCATTCAGGTGGATGGCATTTCCTACGAGGTAGAACCGGGATCCATGGTGCCCGAAGTACATGAAAGCGGATTTCATGTACCTTTGACCCAATTGGATATCTCTCAGACGACGGAAATCCCCTTTACCATTTCCTTTCGTCTCCGAGGCAGTGATCGTGTCAGGATCCTTCCGCTGGGAGCCACCACCGAAGCGTCTATCCAATCACCCTGGCAAGACCCCAAGTTTACGGGTGCTTTCTTGCCCCTGAAACGACACGTAGATGAAAAGGGATTTCAGGCCACCTGGCATATCGCAGAACTAAACCGAAATCTACCCAAATCCTGGATCAGTGGCGACCTCCAACTAAACCCCACCGATACGGAGTTTGGGGTGGATTTCCTCAGCCCCATCGATCACTACCGCAAGGCAATCCGGTCTGCCAAGTACGCCATACTCACCATTGGCCTGACCTTTCTCATGCTCTTTTTGGTGGAGACCGTCGGAGGCAAACCCATTCACCCCATCCAATATGGTATGGTAGGCTTTGCCATTTGCCTATTCTACCTACTCTTGGTATCCCTATCAGAGCATACCGCCTTCAATACTGCCTACCTTATTTCGGCCCTGTCGGTCATACTAACCATTACGTTTTACTCCCTTACGTTATTCAAAAACCGCCTGCTCTCAGTCGTATTGGGAACCGTACTGGCGTTAAGCTACGGATTTGTCTTCGTTACGCTGCAATCCCAGGACTATGCCCTGCTGATCGGAAGTTTGGGACTAACCATTGCGCTTATCATCACGATGGTGCTTACCAGAAACGTAAACTGGTATGCCGCATCCGAAACGGCATAAATCAATCGGGGAGCGGTAACTGGCTTTTCCCCAGCCTGCTGCCCCTCATTAACACCAAAAGTTGGTTGATTTCTCGGACACTCACCACTTACGTATGCCCGGGCAAACCATAAGCTACACTACCGGCAGTTTCCACCCACGGTGGTACTCCGGCACGATCAAGCTGTTTGCGGCTGCGTTGGACAAAAATTGTTGCCGGGAGGCATTCCATTCGAGCGAGCCGGATGCTGTTCGGGCCAATAGGTTCCCAAAATGGGCGTAAAGCGCTACGTTCCTGCCTAGCCCCACCGAACAGTTCGGCTTATCTCTGCTAAGCACACAGTCTATGAAATTATTGGCATGGAGCTCCATATCACTGCGGCCGCTTCGCCGTTTAAAGGCATAGGCCTGCTCGGTTTCTCCTTCTTTCCCCTCTACATACAGCGTCCAATCCTCCCGGTCCGCGACGACGGTTCCCTTGTCACAAACATATTCCACGCCATAGGATTTCCCATAGGGACCCCGCTCGATCCCTCCATTCTGCTGCCATTGGATAAGGAAGTCATCCATTTGGTACAAAACCGATTGGGTATCGTAGGTCTCACGGGCGCGGTCCAGTCCGCTGAGGTTCATGCCAAAACCGGTCACCTTGGTTGGTTCGTGGGTGACCTCCTTGGCCCACAGAGCCATGTCCAAGAGATGCACCCCCCAGTCGGTCATCAGGCCCCCGCCATAATCCCAAAAATGCCGCCAGTTGCCGTGAAAACGAGACGCATTGAAGGTCCGGTCGGGCGCGGGGCCCAGCCAAAGCCTAAAATCCACCCCCTCCGGCACGGCTGAGTCGGGAACCTTCGGTGCTCCTGCTCCATAGGCAAAATTCGCCCAGCAATTGACCCTGCGAAGGCCTCCCAGCGCGCCCGATTTTAGGTAATCCATCAACCCATTCCAAACATCTCCACTTCGCTGCTGTTGGCCCACCTGAACAACCCGGCCGTAACGCGCTGCGGCAGCGGCTATCAGGTTACATTCGTGGATTGAATTGGCCAGGGGTTTTTCCACGTACACGTCCTTGCCAGCCTCCATCGCATAGACGGCATGCAGGCAGTGCCAGTGATCGGGACTGCCCACAATCACCGCATCGATTTCCGGGTTTTCCAGCATTTTTCGGAAATCAACGTACAGTTTGGGTGATTGGCCCGTGTCCTTCTTTAATTCGGCAGCACGGCGTTGCAGGACCTCATCGTCCACATCACACATGCCAAGACACACTGCCCTACCCGTCCGCAGGATCTCCCGCAGCACGTTGTACCCCTTGTTGCGGCAGCCAATTACGCCGACCCGAATCCGGTCATTGGTGGATATCGTCGAACCGGCCCAAGCGACGGCACTACCGGCTTCCAAGGCCAGATACCCCAGCCCGGAGGCCTTTAAAAATGATCTCCTTGTAACTCCCATCGTATTTTATTTTTATATAGTCGGCCTCCCATACAGTATCTGGTCTACCTACCACCCAAACAGAGGCAATTCAGGCTATTCCCTTCTACGGTTCCAATGTAAAAAAGCCTTCGAACATCTTTACAGCGTTCCCCTTTAGGAGCACCCGGTCGTCCATTTTGGAAAGCCCAAGTACCCCACCCCGGCTACTTGCCTGGAAGGCCGTAAAATGCTCCCGCCCAGTTTTCCGGTGCCAATAATCTACCAAGGCACAGTGTGCAAAACCGGTTACCGGATCTTCCGGGATCCCGAGGTTAGGTGCAAAGTACCGAGAAACCATATCATACCCCCCTGCGGAAGCCGCCGTGACGATTAGCCCCTCCTCGCTGTGGTGGGTAAGCTCTGACCATACGGGCGTCACATATTCGACAGCCTTGGGGTTTGCCAATTCCAACAGCCAGTTACGGGCCAATTTGGCCGATCCAATCACCTGCTGTCCAAAAAACATATCCGAAAAGTAGGGGTGTACCGCCTCCTGGGTTGGAATTAGCGGAAAATCCAAGGCGATCGCATATTCTCCTTCCTGCCAGGAGGCCTTTAAGGTGCCACTTTTCGAGGAAAAAACAATTTCCTTTCCCTTGTCTGCAAGCTCTGCGGTATACAGCAAAAAGGCCGACGCCAGCGTAGCATGGCCGCATAAGTCCACCTCCTTCTCCGGCGTGAACCAACGGATGTGATAATTCTGCTCGTCGATGGTCTCCAGAAAAGCCGTTTCGCTCAGATTTACTTCGGCCGCGATACGCTGCATCCATTCCGGCGAAAGGGAACCCGGAAGTAAACAAATGCCGGCGGGGTTGCCACTAAATGGCTTATCGGAGAATGCATCGACGGTAACGAGAGGAAGTTCCATGAGATGTAGGTTTTTAGCTGGGCAGGATCGCACTGCTGCTTAGCGTAAGTTGGTGATTTTTTTGTTGAATTCCTATGCCCAAACGGTAATCGTAGGTTTTACCAACGGTAGTTATCTGTAACAACAGCATTTCTGAGCCAAAAAAATGGCAGACACAAATGGCCGGAACACGAAAAAATGACGGCCAAATTGCCACAACCATCTTGCTTGAAAGCCCCTCCCTTATTACCTTTCCGACTAATCATCTCGATTAAGGCCATGTACTTATCCCGCCATTCACTTTTGCTGCTTTGTGCGCTGTTCCTTTTCCCAAGCTTCTCGCAGGGCCAAACGCTCATAGAAACCCTCAAAAGGGAGCTCGCTGGCTTTAAGGGCACAGCAGGGCTTTATGCGCTGAACCTCCAAACCGGAGAAGAAATCGCTATAAACGCCGACACGCTGTTTCCCACCGCCAGCATCATCAAAGTCCCTATCTTAGTGGGCGTGTTCGATAAGATCGAGCAGGGGGAGCTGACCTACAACCAACCGCTCATGTACCGCGATTCCTTAAAATACGGTGGGTCGGGACTTATGCAGTTTTTTCAGGACTCCACCGAAACAGACCTGAGCGTATTGGTTTCCCTAATGATCACCTATTCCGACAACACCACGTCCCTATGGTGCCAGGCACTCGCAGGTGGAGGAGTCGCCATCAATGCCCTCATGGAAAACCTAGGATTGGTGCATACCCGGGTAAACTCTCGAACACCTGGACGGGAAGCCAATCGGGAGCAGTTTGGATGGGGACAGACCACCCCGAGGGAAATGGCCCAGCTGCTGGTAAAAATCCGAAAGGGTGAAGTAGTAAGCCCCAAGGCATCCGAACGCATGTACCGGTTGATGACCAATATCTATTATGATGAAAACGCACTTTCTGCCATTCCACCTTACATCCAGACCGCCTCAAAGCAGGGCATGGTCAATGCCTCCCGATCCGAACTGGTGATGGTGAACGCCCCTGGCGGCGATTACGTGTTTTACATCGCCACCAAAGACAACGAAGACCAACGCTGGGAAGAGGACAACGAATCCTATGTGCTCAAGCGAACGGTATCCCGGTTGTTATGGGAAGCTTGGCAATAGCCGCTTGGACATCGTCAATGTACTTCCTTCACCAAGCGGTTTAAGCCCGGGCTGCCTGATTTACATGAATGCCGGGATTCAGTGCAAGTAGGTCACGGACAAGCTCTTCGGTATTCATAGGAGCTACGAACAAATCGTCATACCGGTTGTATTTGATAAGTATGCCCCGGGTGGCAAGCGCAGCCCGCTCACCTACCCAACGGGTTATTCCAACATCAATTGATTTGATTGAATCAACGTCCACTTCCCCCTTCATAAAACCTGATCGGTAGAAAAATGTCCGGTCCTGAATCCAATACGTGGTGTTTAGTATATAAAATACAAGATAGGCACAGGGAAACAACAAAAAAGAGGATGATCCCAGAATATGTGGAAAATCATGATCGGAAAAATGCCACCGAACGAAAAAATATGCTAAAAAGCCCGACAACATCAAATAGACTAATACACCTTTTTTGGGTTTGTACTGCTTTTTCATAATGTTAGTATAAATGATGCAAACTTTCTACTAAAAATAACCACACTTTAGCTAGAAAACAATCTCACACAGCGCTAATTTACACCATTATACCATATTAATGATTAAAGAAATATTCTATTAAACCAAACCAAGACAAAACCTACCTCCCTTTGTCAAAGTAGAACGTATTCAACAGGAACGAACCCCAAATATCGACTCCTGTATCTGTCTGAAAAACCAAGTACAGATCCGTCACATCTTGAGCGTCATCTATGGGAATGGAAATCTCAAACCATTTACCAGCCTCACTTTCTGGTCTGAGTTTATCACTAAGAACTTCACTTTTACCTATAAGTGGCCCTTCGGGACTGTCCTTTCTGATTTCAAACCGGCCGGTTCTCCTGTTTGGATCAATGGACAAACGAATCTTTCCGATTTGGTTCAGATCAATTGCTTCAAAACCCACATAGGAACTGTTTTCCGTGAATTTAACCATCCTGGAATTTGCCAAATTCGCTTTGGCTGTACCCCGAAAAAAATCCGCATCAGCGGCAAGAACCAATGGATGTCTAAGAACCAACTGCTCTCTCCGCACTATCGGAGCAATCCCATTTGCACCCCTGTCTTTGTAGCTGATGGTAAGCAGATAGGTCCCTCTGTTCGTATGCCGATCCAAAAGGACATTACCGGAAGAGGGTAGCCGGTTTTTCCGGCTGGATAGTGAATTAGGGTTCAGCGAAAGGATATAATCTACCATTTGGGCGATGTCGGTGGATTTTAGGTGTGCATGGGAGGGCATTAGCCTTTCACCCCATACTCCCCCACCCCCATGTATCACTTTTTGGATCAAAGCCCCGGAAGCCTCGGTATCGGTGACGTATCGCTCAGCAATGGCCTGATAGCTAGGGCCTACGGAGGCGTTTTCCATGCCGTGACATGCATTGCAGCCACTTTTCACCAAGAGGTTCTGCCCCAAAAGCTGGGCACTGTTTTCCGTCTGTTGGTGGCCCATCTCTGAAATGGCCTTATCAAACCCTTCTTCCAAAAAATCCCAAGTAACCACCACATCGCTTTCTGAAATGTCCCCCGCCTCAAGGCTTCCGTCTTCCTTATCATCCACATCGGCTTTATAGGCAACGGAGGGCCTACCCCAATAGAAGCTCCTGTTTCCTTCCCAACGAAGATGGATTACCGGAGGCTCGTTCCCCACGGCTATAGGAATAACCGATCGGCTTTCTAGGCCCTGATTGTCCCTTACCGTCAGCACGGTATTGAATTCACCTACCCGTTCGAAAACAAATGCCGGATCGGCCTGATTCGACAGACTGGTCCCATCCCCGTAAAAATCCCATTCGTAGGTAAGTCTATCTCCATCCAAGTCCTCGCTTCCTGCACTGCTGAACAGAACCCGAAGGGGTGCCGCGCCCTGCCGGACGCTGGCAGTGGACCGGGCAATAGGCCTTCTGTTTCCGGGGTTAAATTCGATGCGGTAGATTCCGGAGTCATCGTTTTGGGAACCCCAATAGGTGCCATATTCCAGTACATAAAGGGCCCCATCGGCTCCAAACTGCATATCGATGGGCTTGTCAAATTTGGTGTTTGGCATAAACTCCTCCAAGCCCGCAAAATCTCCGTCCTCTCCGAATTTTACGGTAAATACCCAGTTTCTCATCCAGTCATAGATAAAAAGCTTCCCGTGGTAGTATTTGGGGAACTTGACATCAGAATCCGGGAAGAGGTTGTGATAGTACACTGGACCAGCCATGGCATTCCTACCGCCGGAACCAAGTGCTGGAAACTCCTCTGAATCTGCATATGGATACCAGATCATAGCCTTCTGCGCGGGTGGCAACACATTTATCCCTGTATTGTTGGGGGAATTATTGACCGGAGCACTCGGATCATAGGCAAAGGAGCTTTCCTGGCTCTCAAAATCATAATACCAATACGGCTTGTTATCGCCCACAAAATAGGGCCAGCCAAAAAATCCGGCCTTCTTTGCCTGGTTGACCTCATCGTGCCCTCTGGGACCCCTGCCCAGGCTATCAGAATGCGCATCCGGCCCCACCTCTCCCCAATACAGAAACCCATTTTGGGGATCCACGGAAATCCGAAAGGGGTTTCGGTTGCCCATCACGTAAATCTCTGGTCGGGTATTGGGTGTGCCTACCGGAAAAAGATTACCCGCCGGAATGGTATAAGTGCCGTCCTGCTGTGGGGTAATCCGAAGGATCGCGCCCCTGAGATCATTTGAATTGGAGGAACTTCGCTGGGCGTCCACGTTTTCAGGTCGTCCGGGCCGCTCGTCTATGGGATTATAATTGTCCGATTCGAAGGGCGTGGTATCATCTCCCAGGGATAGAAAAAGGTTGCCCTGACCATCAAATTCGATGGATCCTCCACTATGGCAACAGCCCCTGAAATGGGGGATTTCCAGCAAAACGACCTCTGACTCCGGATCCATGATGTCTGACACCAGCGTAAACCTGGATAGCCTGTTGATGCTTTCATCCCCGGCGGGAGAGTAATACAAGTAGATCCATTGGTTGTCGTAAAAACCGGGATCCTTGGCCAGACCAAGCAAGCCGTCCTCGGCCTCAAAATAAACCGGAAGAAAGCCTACTTCCTTGACCAGCCCCGTTGTAGGCTCAAACATCCTGATTTTGCCCTTCCGCTCGATAAACAGTATTTTGCCATCCCGTAAAACCTCCAGTTCCATCGGTTCATCCAATCGCTCCACGAGGGTGACTTTGGTGAACCTGGTCTCCTCGGGTTTATCAGAAACAAACTTCTCCGGTTCCGTTGTGCACGAAACAAGAACAATGCCCAGAAGGCAGATGGTAAAACGGTTAAGGTTCATGTCTTTTGAAGTGCTGGAAAGATAACAAAAAAAGCTAATGAATGGAAAATGAAACCTCCAAATACAACTTGCAAGAAGTGAGAGTCACTCTCGGTTTCGTCGTTCTTATCTGCCTTCGCATCGCGCTATTTCATCTCTCGATATTGTTCAAAAAATGTCATATTCGGTTCATAAATGGTTTTTGGAATGACCCCTAGTTCTACCTTTTCAAACATTTCAACTAGTTTCTCACCATCAATTAACTCAAGTTTAATATTAGCTTTTTCAATTTCATGCGAATTTTTTGCAAACGAACCTGTTGTAATCATCAAACCTTTTTCTACGCTTCTTCGGTTGGTTTCCATCACGCCAATAAAAGCCTGTACTTTCTCGGTTGGTACTGTTCCTTGGTACCTTTTACATTGAAAAAACACACTTAGACTCACAAACGGGTTAAGTTTTAATGTCGCGTATCCATCAATTCCACCATCATTTGATCTTTGGGTAATCTCCACATTCTCAAAATTATATTCCTTCAATAATCTACCACAAAGATGCTCGAATCCTGTTGGAGAAATACTTTGCAAAACTTCAATTAATGAAGGTTTAACTAAAGCCTGTCCTTCTTCTGGCTCCGTAGATTCCAAAGCACTTACAACTTTTTCCGCTTCACCTTCTGTTGAATGCTTATTTTCCCTCAGATCCTGAAAAATCCTAACCCATTTAAGAAATATTTCTCTAGACTGCTTGTCATTTAATTTAGTTGACCAACCTTTCGTTGTCAATGCCCATACTCCATGTTTTGACGAATCCAATAATTCTTCCCAAACGAGATATTGTCTTGCCCAGGCTATCTGATTAGGAAATTTCAACTGGCCTGATTTCTCATATCTAAAATTTAATATTTCGTCAGGAATACTAAGATTTTCACCAATCTTCTCTGCTATTTCTCTGGGTTTGGCAGAACCTCCCAAATCTCTTAATGCATCAAGCACAGGCCCAAACCATTTAACAAACTCAGCCTGTCCATTCTTTTTCTTGCTCATTGATTTCCTATAAGTCCAAATAACAATTACCTGCTAGCAACCACGCCCGATGGAGTTTAGCTGCCATGTATTCCCGGAAGAATGTTAAATGACCTTTCCTAAAAGGTGTGGCCCAAACCATTTTCCAAACGCCCAAGTTTTTCTACTTCCTAAAACTAACTCTTTCCATTTTATAAAAAAACTTTTACCCCCATCCCTAGTTCCTACCAAAATGGAACAGGTCAATATTGTTTGGTTCAAGCGTGATTTGAGGCTGGGCGACCATGCGCCGCTCAAAGTGGCCATAGAAGACGGATTGCCGGTCATTTTGGTCTATTGCGTTGAACCTGAGCTCATAGCGTCTCCGAAACACGACCTAAGGCATTGGCGGTTTGTATGGCAAAGCTTGATGGACCTAACCGCTCAATTGGAACCCTTCCAAGCCAAACTCCATATTTTATACGTGGATCCTGTGCTGCTTTTTCAAAAATTATCCCAATCCTACCGGATAAAAACCGTGTTTTCCCACCAGGAAACGGGAATCCAACTTACCTACCAACGGGATAAGCGGGTAGCGGCGTTTTTCAAGGCCAATGGAATTCTCTGGCGGGAGTTTCCCCAACAGGGCGTAAAACGCGGCAGAAAAGACCGAAAAAACTGGTCGCAGGACTGGTATGCCCTGATGGCCTCACCACAGGAAAACCCGGATTTACGGAAAGGGGATTTTTACGCTCTCTCCAATAGGTTCCTGGAAAGCTTACCCTCTCAGCGAATACCCGAGGAATGGAAAACATCCCAACCCGGCATGCAAAATGGTGGGGAATCTACCGCGAAGAAATACGCGGATTCCTTTTTCAAAGAACGAATCAAAAACTACAACCGACACATATCCAAACCCTTGCTCAGCCGAACAGGGTGTAGTCGGCTATCACCCTACCTGGCCTGGGGCAACCTATCCATTCGACAGGTATACCAGGCCGCGGAGAAAAAAAAGAAGGATGGTTTCCAGGCCAAAAACCTGACGAATTTTCAATCCCGGCTGCGGTGGCATTGCCACTTCATCCAGAAGTTCGAAATGGAATGTCGGATGGAGTACGAGCATGTCAACAGGGGTTTTGATGGTTTTTTAAAGCCAAGGGATACGGGGAAAATCACCGCATGGGAAGAGGGGAAAACCGGATACCCCCTGGTAGATGCCTGCATGCGCTGCCTGCGGGAGACCGGATACCTGAACTTTCGGATGCGGGCCATGCTGGTGTCCTTTTTGACCCATCACCTTTTTCAGGATTGGCGTACGGGTGCAGACCATCTGGCCCGGATGTTTCTTGATTTTGAACCCGGAATCCATTATCCCCAATTGCAGATGCAGGCCGGAGTTACCGGTATCAACATTGTCAGGATCTACAATCCTGTCAAGCAATCTTTAGAACATGACGCCGACGGGACATTCATCAAGAAGTGGGTTCCCGAACTGGCTGCATTGCCGCTTCACCTCCTTCACGAACCTTGGAAAATCACGGGAATCGAGTCGTCATTGTACGGATTTCAGCTGGGCAAAGACTACCCTTTTCCAATCGTAGATCTGGATGCCTCTGGAAAATTCGCCCGAGATCATATCTGGAAGGCCCAAAAAATGGAAAGTGTACAGCACGAAGCGAAGCGAATCCTGGGCACCCATACGGTACCTGATCGATGGCCTTAGAAGTTTTATTGACTATCTTTTTCAAATTCGATTATTCGTGTCGGTTACTCCGACGAAAGGCCAGCACAGTTGCACCGCCTACTAAAAGCCCCAAGGCCGAAGCAGTGACGGAAAAAACCAGCAAATGGTCACGCTCCCAATTGAATCCGCTCCTACCAAAATGTGCCAAACAAATGCCCAGCAATGCGCCTAGAAGCACAAGTATCGTTAATATAAATTGACGGTTGTTCATGCTCTATCCTGTTACATAATATCCTCCTGGTCTACATCGTCAGTACGTGAATACCTGCCGTAAACTGTATTTCACATCTGATCTTCAAGACATTGAAAATACGGGAATTGGAGTGAAAAATAATTCAGTAGGCGATATTTTTTTCACTACCTATTGGGTAGCCACCATTTAGTACCTCTGATGGTTGGAACTATTCCCCCAATGCGGAAAAACGCCACCTGGGATTGGCCGCCGGTACGTGGGCCTCGGCGACAATTTCCGTAACCTTGGCGATTAACTCGGGATATTCCCGCGCCAAGTCCACCTGCTCCATCGGATCACTTTCTAGGTTAAAAAGAGCCCACTCGGACCCGTCGTTATCCATATTTAATCGAAGTGCTTTCCATTTTCCCATCCTCACGGCCATTTGTCCCCCATAGGATGGGAATTCCCAATACAAATAGTCGTGCTTAGGTTGCTTTTGCTCTCGAAGTGCTGGAAGAAAACTGATCCCATCGGTATCAAAACCCTGTTCTACACCCGCTATCTCGGCCAGGGTAGGCATGACGTCATAAAAAGCCGAAATATGGTCACTCCTCGAGCCAGCTTGGATCATGGCTGGCCAGGAAGCGATCATCGGCACTCTGATCCCTCCCTCGTATAAGTATCCTTTACCAAACCCACGCTCCTCTCTAAAAGGACCGGCACTATTGAACCACGGGGAATCGGTGCCCCCATTGAAGGTGGGGCCATTGTCCGAAGTAAAAATAATAAGGGTATTGTCGTAAATCCCCTGATCTTTTAGCTGCTGCACCAAGCGGCCTACCTGCTCATCCAGGTAACTGACCATGGCCGCATAGGTCGCTCTCGGGTAGCGGGCAGGAAAGTAGGAATCGTTGCCCAAGTAGGGCTCTTCGTCGCCAAATTTCTCTACATAGTAGTCTATCCACTTGCTCGGAGCCTGTAGGGGTACGTGGGGGATGGGGGTGGCCCAATAAAGGAAAAAAGGTTCCTTCTGCCGCTTGCTGACAAAATCCGTGATGCGGTCAAACATTATATCCGGAGCGTAATCAGACAAAAAATAATCAGAATAGCTTTCCACCGCATAGGGATCAGCCCCATCGGGCAATCTTTTATTTGGAGCGATGGTATCGTTTCTTAGGTAAACCCGACGGTCGTTTTCCCAAAGATGAAGCGGATATAATGTATGCGCTTGTCGTTGGCAATTGTAACCAAAAAAGTAATCGAATCCCTGCATATTGGGGACACCTACGGTGTGAGGTGCTCCCAGACCCCACTTTCCGACAATAGCAGTCGTATAACCGATTCCCTGAAGCAAGGTTCCCAGCGTGACGGTTCCCTCTGCAATCGGACGCTGGCCCTCCAGGGTAGAGTCAGCAAGCATGGCCAAGTAATTCCACACATCTCCCCGCTCGGCCCATTCGTCGTTGCCTCGGACCTGCACCCTGCCGGTATGCTGCCCCGTAAGCAACACAGCCCTTGCCGGAGCACATACCGGAGAGCCGGAATAGTGTTGGGTAAACAACATACCGCCTGCCGCTAACGCATCAAGGTGGGGTGTTTCTATTTTATCCTGCCCATAGCACCCCAGATCTCCATAGCCCAAGTCATCGGCCAATATGTAAATGATATTTGGCGGACTTATGGGTGGTTGCCTTTCCGATGAACAAGCAACCAAAAGAAGTGCGAAAATTGAAATGGTAATGCATTTGAATGTCATAAGGCGGTGGTTTTTTCAAGGATCACAACCTGTCCCATATAGGATGCAGCGGTAATCCCTACAGCTAGGATATTTATTATTGTCAATCGTAGGTAAACCAGCTTGTTGCCTCGCAATCGCTGTCTGCTACAAGCCTTACCCAGCGCGCCTCCAAGCCCTTCGGAAACTCAAGATGCGCTGTCTCTCCCGGTTGTACCGTAATCTCTTTCCATGTGAGCCATGGCCCGTGGCCCACGGGTTCAAACAGGATACTGAAGGTAACCGCCTTGGCAGCTGAGTGCTTTAGTTCCACCCTTTTCTTATCGTAAAAGCCAAAAAGATACGGATCGGAAGGAACTCCCTTGGCCACCCGGGAATTGACCCAAGGCCCGCCATTGCCGGTGGGCTTGCCGAGCTTCCATAGGTCGTCTATGACCCCTGCCCATACCGCGAGCTGCTTATCTTTGGACCGGATCACATGCGGATTCGAATCGGCCATGTCGGGATCCACCCCGGAGATCACCAACATACCCCTGTACGACGCATAATCGGTAACCAGCAAATCATGAGAGGCCACCGGACGAATCTTCGCGTAGCCATCGGCATTCTCGGCCGGAAGCTCGTAGAATGTACCGTGGCAGTTAAACAGGTCACGCTCCGTTGCCACTTCCCGGCAGATGCGCATCTGACCATTCATAGACCAACTGTCAAACTTCCTGTCCCCCAGAGGTAATCGCCAGCGTCGGTTACGGTCGTCCACCACCAACACAGATCCTTCCTCGACGGTGACCACCTGCTCCGGAATGGCAAACTTCGTGGTGATGAAAGTCTCCATTTCCGGATCCTCCACCCGTTCCAGCACCATCGATGCATCCAATTCGTAATAGCCTGCCTCCACGTACTTCCCATCCTCCATGCGCTTGGCGGCAAGGCCAAGTTTGCGTCGATTGTCTCCCAATCCATATAACAAGGCCCCGGTTGCCGGTTGGTCGCCCACTTTGTTGACCCCTGCGAAGAGGCCATCCCGTTGGGTTCCACGATTATCTTGGGTCACATAGGCGAGGTGGGCGGTGGCTTTGGTGGCTGATTTGGGGATGATCCGCATCCACTCTGCCTGTTCGTCCGCACCAAACGTAATGGCCTCTGACGCACCCGGACGGATATCCAGACTGCGGTAGTCCTGCCATTCACCTTTTCCCGAGGGGTCAATTTGCAAGGTAAACTGGGCTGATTTGGAACCCTGATTCTGAATCCATAGGGTAATGTGATCCCAACCGGTGAAAAGCACAGGTTCGGAAGATATCCCTGCGCCTACTTCTTCGTTTAGCCATACCGCAGCGTTGGCGGTAGCGGGTCCGAACCGGTCGAGCATGTCCTGCGCTACAAACCATAAATTGGAATTGGATTGCCCGGGGCCTTCCAGGCTGCCCTTTGCGCGGCGTTTGTTCAGGAATTCCTTGTTCGCCGAGTCGTCGGCACCGAATACCACCCAATCCTGCCAACGGGCAAAATCCCCGATTACTTTCAGATAGGCCGACCGGGGACGGATTCCGGAGGTGCTTGTCCGCGTAAATCCAGCCGGAAAACGCCAAAACATCCCGTGCATGGTCATTAGGTAGTCCGGATTTTGCTCCGTACCCACATCACGGATTCGAGGCCATTCAGTATTCCATCCATGAGCACCATCGTAGCTGTGGCTGGCTTTGGGAAGCCGGAAAAATTCCCAGCCCGCATCCGCATCCCGTACACCCAGCAAAACCGATTTATGATCCCATCCCGTCGCCCAAATCGGGTCGGTTTCGGGGTTTTTATTGCCATGAATCCCGCCCGGCCCGCTCACCTCCACAAACTGGTTTCGTCGCACCAGTTTCCATTCGTTCCCGTCCCACTCATAAAGCGATCCGGCTTCGATGTCAAATTCATCGCGGGCGCGCTGACCGGATTCACCGTTGTTGGAATAAACCATGACCCCCTGCCCGGAATAAAGGCCCTTGCCATGGGCTCCGAGCAATAATTTGGTATCCAATGGTTCCCCGGGCGGACGGGTCACATTGCCGTCTACATAGAGCGTGTTGACTTCCAAGGTAGTCACGTCCACTTCGTAAAAGCCTTCCTCCATGGTACCATAATAGATCTTTCCGCTGGGATCGGTAAGGTGGCGGGCGTTTCCGGTATGCCTACCCGGCATTTGTTCGTAGGGAATGACCCGCACGTCGCGGGATTGGGAGATGGCATAAGGGCCTATAAACAACTGCCGGCTTTCGGTGTGGATCATTCGGTTGGCCGGGGTGCCGCCAATACTCTCCGGTCGAACAATCTGCTGTAGGTCAGGGGTGATCTCATACAGTTTATCCGAAGATCCGTAAGGCAAATGCGCCCCATAGGTAATCACCCACAGCCTGTCAGCCCATGGCACAACAGCCCCCGTACCACACTCAGACTCTTCGTTGTAGTAGGCCAAATGAGGATAAATACCACTGAAATTCGGGTAGCTTGACGCTAGGTCATTGTTTGTAGAGGGGGCAGAACAGGCCGCCGCTATAATTAGGAAAATAGCGGGAAATAGGTGATTGATCTTTAACATAAGGAAAATGGGCCTACCAACCAGTGGCTAGCAGAGGATTTGGGCGATTGGTTTATTTGTTTTTTTCATTCGAAATCTAAGACTAATCCCAGCTATTTACAATTTCTGACCACCCTTTTTCCCTTTGGAAATCATGGATGAAAAGATCGTCGATTTGCAAACCCAGTCTTTCGCCAACCCACTATCCGTTCTTCAGAATATTGGCCCCTACATGCATGGCGTTTTGTTTCAGAATTTCCCCTGCGATGTGCTTGGCTGCCTCCGTATTCCCCAATCCCGCTTCTGCCAGGGCAATCAGATAGTTTGATTCCGACTTGTTTCTTGCATTCAGATCCTCATCAAAAACCAACAGCAACGGTAGCGAGGTAGCGAAATAATCAATTTTCACCTCCTCATTGAGCTTTCTAATTCCGTATTCTTTCAACTCCCTCAAAACCAACTCCGCTTGATCTACAAGCCCTAATTCCCTCAAGGACATCGCTACGTAGTAAGTCATCTCGGAATGTGCACTTACCGCCATGTCTACAAAATCGCCCTGTTCGGCAGCACTACGCTTAAAAAGCACCTCAGCCTCTTCGGATCTACCCAGTGCCTTATACACCAACCCCATCCAATAATGGATTTGCGCTTTTGCTTGAAGTGGGTGGTATTTTTCCCCAAGGTTGTCTGGCGTATCATCTGCCATCTCAACGTACCTAAGTGCCTCCTCGGCGTTGCCATTTCCAAGGGCTATTTCAGCCAGCTTCAAACAGGCATACGAATACTGACGCAGCACTTGACCTTCACCGCCCTCCCACGGATGAAAACGCTTGCTTTCCAAAAGTTTCAATACCTTCTCATACTGCCCGGTAAAATTGTAAAGAGCGGCCAATTCCACACTGAAGTCATCGCGTTTCCGAATGGCATCCTGAAATGGCTCCAGATAACTTAACCGCTCCAAGGGCGAATCATTCATTTTTTTTCGCAATTGGTCGTATTCAAACAAGATGCGTACATCCGTAGGTGCCAAATGAATGGCCATTTCAAAGGCCGACCGGGCCTTCACCCCATCATTTCGTTGGTTCCAGTAGGCAATTCCAAGGTTACGAAACAGGGTGCCGTAAGCCATCTTTTCCGCGGCCCTTTCCCACACATCAATCGCCTCTTCCTGTCTCTTTTTATCGTAATAGTAATTTCCCAACCCGTAAGCGGCCACTGAGAAATCACCACCTAAGGAAAGTACCCATTCCAACACCAGTTGCTCGCGAATTCTCGAGGGAAAGAAATAATCAGGATTTGACGAGGAAGCTACCCCCAAGGCTTCTATTGAACTCTCCTGTTGACCGGTTTTCGCGTATAGCCAAGCCAGCAGGTACTGGGTCATGGCACTGGTTTTTAGGGGATTGGACACGGCACTCTCCCCCACTTCCGATCGGTGGTGCAATTCGATGGCTGCTATTGCGTCGTTGAAAAATCCGGCCTCCGCGTAATCAAAGGCTATATCAATCAGCGTCTGTGCATCGTTTCGGGTGCCAACAAAAAATTCCTCGAAGTCTCCTGTCAGGATACTTCGCTCAAAACGCGCCCATTGATCCAGTGGATCAATCTTCAGCAAGGAATCCAACTCCTGCAAGGCTTCCGAGGTTCTATGTTGATATCTTTTCAAAATTGCCTTCAAAATAAAGGCCCTATTATTTTGCCGGTTGGTATCCAAAGAAGCCTCAAGGTGAACCAGTGCCTGTTCAACCCCCCCTCTACGACAGTCTATCGCAGCAAGTAGATAGTGTGCGGCGGATCGCCATGCGTAGTTCCAGGTAGCCTTGTAAAGGTAACCATAGGCTTCGTCCGTTCCTTCCTGAAACAAACAGCAAAGTCCCAAAAAGTAATGGGCCTCTCCTGTTTCGGGATTGGGATGGTAACTGGTTAGGATTTGAACCGCCTCCCTAAATTTTCCGGTTGCTTCACCCAACAATCCGCGCTTCAGTGATTCCTTTCCCAATGCGATGAGTGCATGGTAATCTCGGGGATTACGGCGGATCGCTTCCTGCCAGTAAATTTCCGGATATCGAGTGGGATGGCGATACTGTTCCAAATGCTCTCCGATCAGATTCAACTCCGATGAATTTTTCGTTTCGCTAGGGAGGGACGGCTCTTTGGCAACCGAGCGCGTTCTAACCGCCGTATTTTCCTTTCTGTGGTATGACAGCAATTCCCTGCCGCTCGCATCTGCAATACGTAAAGAGACTTCGTTTTCTTGCCCCGCTTCAATCATCAAATCGGTGCGTCTCCAAGGTGCACTCGGAGAAACATCCACCTGATCAAAAACAGTATCTTCTTGTCCCCGCTTCAAAATCAGGCGTAATCCACTCCTATTTCTGGAGGAAGCTACCCCCACATCCAGTCGGTTGCCGGCTAGTAGTTCCAACCGAATGGCTAGGTCTTGGTTGGCTTGTTGCACCGGACCCAACTTTTGATAAGGCCACCAGTACTGGGAAAATGTTTTGGTTTCATAGGGAACCAAGTACGAAAAATCCGGCTGATTATCGGTATAAACCCCGGCCATGAGCTCAAAATAGGGGCCACCCCGATCAGTCAGCTCTCGATCCCAAGCCTGCCCAAACTCCGCATTCCCCCATGTCCACTGTTTTTTCCCAGGCGCAATATGGCGGTCGGCCACATGAATAAACCCTCCGCCGGCTTGGTGGTCGTATCCACCAAAAAAATCAAAGGCGGTTTCACAAACCATGTAACTCGTGGGAACGGGAATGTTCTGGTATCGCCGTAAATCATTACGCCCTATTCGTTCGTGGTAAGGTATCCCATAGTAGTAGTTCTCCGCATATGGAAAACTGCTCATGGCCCGCACTGCGTGATCGGCTACGTAATGGACGTCCGTAGGGAAAAAGCTCTCGTAGTCTTCATGTACCTGTACCGCCACGTTGACCCACCATAAAAATGTCTGAACCAAAGGAGTACGGTTATATAAACGGGCACGAAGTTCAATCAATGCACTTCCCGGTCGCAGACGGATCCCGTGCATGCCTTTCATACGGTTCATGGGATCGTATTCCGACATCCAGACCGTTTTTGCACCGTCAGGTTCATTTTCTATGTAAACATCGGTGGGCAGATAGGTACCCGGGCGGTGGTGCTGTGGCCAGTTAAACTCCACCCCTCCGCTGATCCAAGGCCCCGCCAACCCGACCAAGGCCGGCTTGATTACCTCCTGGGGATAAAAAAAATCATAGCTGTTGTTTGCCTTATCCTGAGCCCTGAATATCCTTCCACCTATCTCCGGAAGCATTTCCAGTTTTACAAATTCATTTTCCAGACTGGCCACCACGTAATCCATCTTTTCCTTTTCATCGAACACCTTATCGATAAACGGTACCGGATACACCTTTCCGGAAGAGCCTTGGTAGACTCTTTTTTCAAAAAAAACAGGATTAACCTCCGGTTTCCCCAGTCCATAGGTAGGGATTGACTGCGACCCTATTGACGCGAATACTTCCTTCATTTCGATTTTTATAGTATGCAATTGAGCAAATTCAGACTCTTCATTTCACGATTTCCAGTTCCAGTTGTTCCAGCGACTTTCCTTTGGTTTCGGGTAGTTTTCGGTAGATGAACAACAAGCCAGCCACACAGATGGCCCCGTACAACCAGAAAGTACCGGAGGTTCCAAAGGTCGCATTGAGCCATGGAAAGGTATAGGTAAGTAGAAAACTGGCCACCCAAAGCGTAGCCGTGGCCAGGGACATGGCCGCACCCCGGATCCTGTTGGGGAAGATTTCCGCTAGCAGTACCCAAGTGACTGGTGCCAATGACATGGCATAACACGCGATTCCGGCAATGACCAAAAGCAATAAAGGCCACCCGGTAACCTGAAAATAGTATCCTGCACCCATCAATAGATAGATACCTGCCAGCCCGGCCGATCCAGCTATCATCAATGCCCTTCGCCCCAGCTTATCAACGGTATAAATGGCAACAAACGTAAAAACAAGGTTTACACTTCCGGTTACTACGATGTTGAAGAGTATGTCTGAGACTCCGTACCCAGCCGCTGCAAATACTTCCTGTGCGTAGTTAAATATCACATTGATGCCGCACCATTGCTGAAACGCCGCCAATACTACTCCTATTAACAGGATTTTTCGCATCCCCCGCACCTTAAAAAGACCAACACCACTCTTTCCTCCATCAGCTGCCAAACTCACGCGAATGCGTTCATATTCCAACTTGGCAAATTGCTGTCCACCGATTTTTGATAAGGTCTGCATGGCTCCGCTTTCATTGCCTGCTTTTGCCAACCACCTCGGGCTTTCCGGAACAAAAAACATAGAAAGAAGAAATACACCGGCCGGGATTACCTCCGCCCAAAACATCCACCTCCAACCCATTTGCCCGTTCCAGGATATGAGAATCTGCGCTTCCGTAGCCTCCGGGGCTACGGGATCCGCGAGTTGCCAGTTCACGACCTGTGCCAGCAAAATACCGATCACAATCGTCAGTTGGTTTAATGAAACAAACCTACCGCGCATGGCAGCCGGTGAAACCTCCGCGATGTACATAGGCGAAAGATTGGAGGCCAGTCCAATGCCCACTCCACCCACGATTCGGAATAGGATAAACACCGTGAAATCAGACGTGGCCCCAGTTCCGATGGCAGAAACCGTAAACAGAAAAGCAGAAAAGATCAACAATCGCTTTCGCCCCAGTCCATCACTGAATACCCCGGATACCATAGCGCCGAGCAAACACCCCGTAAGGGCACTGCTCATGGCCCAGCCTTGCAGGGCAGGCGACTGGCTGATTTCAAAAAAGGGCTCGTAAAACGGCTTCGCCCCTCCTATCACCACCCAATCGTACCCAAACAGAAGGCCCCCCATGGCAGATACCATGGAAATGGTGAAAATATACTTTTTGTTGAATTGTCCCATCGGATTTATTTAATTAATGCTACCTAGTTTAGGGCTTATGATTCCACACCATAAGGAGCCCGGCAGGTGCGTGAACAGCAACTTAAGGGGATTCTCCGGGAAACCGATAATTGAGATCGCTGGGCAGAAGCTTCTAACTCTACCAACTGCTAATTACCTTGTTTTTCCATCTCCCGCACGATCGCGTCAAAGGCTGCCGATTTTACGGCATCCAGCTCGGCGAGCTGTTTCCACTCCTCCGACCCATACACGCCGGCTTGGGAATAATCAAACGGCTTGAAACCAATCTTACGGGCTACAGAGAGGGATTTCAACCGGAAATCTCGGTTTTCTGCGTCCACAAATCCAGGATCCGCCAGGATGGAGTTTTTATCCTTGTGCTTTTTCCACTGCTTGAAGGGCATCTTTTGAAACAACGGATCCCTCGTACGGGTGTCCCAATAGCAGTTGTTCTCCATCATAATGTCGGCATCCTTTACGTTGCCCAATAGCATAACCCCGCTGCTTGCATATACGATGTTTTGGACAAAGTCAAAAGAACGATGCCCTTCTACCCGGGTAAACTGCAATTGTCCCTTGAGATTAAAGGCAAAAATATTGTTCCGTATCGTGTTTTGCTTTCCGTAGTGCTGATGAAAGCCAGCGTTCTTGCAGTCATATACCAGGTTGTTCTCCATGGTAACGTGGGTGGCACCCTCGTCGGTGTACAGGCCCCAGCCACCATAGGTAGCCGAGTAAACGTGGTGGATAACATTATGGTGCACATGGGTACCAAATGCTTCGGATAAAATGTAGACTCCACCCATATCGGAAAGCTCTCCCCATCCCAGGTGATGGATATGGTTGTAAGCGATAACGTTGCCCGTAGCGGGACTTTTTAGGTGATCCTCCCGCCATTTCGGTAGGCCATGTCTATCTGGTACGTTGGTGACCACCTTCGTGGCTTCATAGCCCCACATCCATCCCACCGAAATGCCGGAATACCTGAAATCTGCAATCTCGTTGTGGGAGATTTCGTTGTCGCGGGCATGGAAAACGATCACGCCCACCGCACTGGGAAACAAATGGCCGCCGTCACGGATGATACTGTTATGAACCAAATTGTTGGCCGATACCTCTTTATCCTCCTCATGATAGAGGAAATCACCGATCTTCACCCCGCCCGCCCCCAAGTCGTGCAAATACGATCTATTGATTTTGCTATTGGTGACTTGTTTCCTAAACCAAACACCATACAAGCCCGTGTGTGCAATCTCACAGTTTTCAAATACGATGTGATCCGCATAATCCACCATGATGCTGGCCTCCAGGGGCGCGGCTGCCTGCAACGGATCATCGCCCTGCTTGGGCAGTTGGTATCCCGCTACTTTAAAGCGGATGTTCTTGAATAGTTTGTTCTTGACCGGGCTTGCATTTTCACCACTAATGATAATGAATTTGTCCGTGATGGGCACAAAAGCCGACAGAGACGCAAGCTCCTCCCCTTCTCTGGGAATGTAATACACGTAGCCGTCTTCCTTAACCAACCACTCCCCGGGTGCATCCAAGGCTGCCGCTATGTTTTCGATCCTGTACTTGGTAATGCCATCGAGCAGGTTCCAGGGCTGCATTCCCTTTCCCCGGATGTACACCGCAGACGAATCGGAATCATAATGGTCTATGTACTTGCGCGTGACATCCCATTTATGGTAGAACGTGATCACCGCATCTTTGATGTCAACAGGACTCTCCCCTTGCAGAAAGGCTGCATCTTCGGGGTCTAGGAGGATTTTTTGAACGGCAAATTCCGGCAAACGATCCTGCCCCCTGTCGACTATCGTCTCTTCTACAGCCTTTACCTGGAAAAACCCCGAATTGGGCATTCTGGCACGGGTGGGCCGCTCACCATTTACAAAAAGCTGCTCAAAGCCAGCTCTGCCGTGATAGGGCAAAGGGACCGGTGCCCTCCACAATCTGTCGCTAACCTTTTCCCAACCGGAAATGGAAACCCCTCCATAAAAGGTAACCCGATCGTTCATCCCCTCAAACACGATCGGTGTCGCATCGGCGGATGTGAGCTCCAAGGGCCTCGTCAACTGGTAATCCCCAGGGGCTATCTTCACATAGACCGTATCGGAGGTTTGCAGCTTCCGGATCAAATCCCGGGCTCCCGTCAAGGATAAAAGCGGGGCTTCCTGGGTACCAGGATTGGTATCCGCCCCGCCCGGCGCAAGGTATAGGGTGATTGGTTGGGACAATGCTGTGGCCCAAAATACAAAAACATACAAAATCAGCGCGAGTAGATTCATAGTATCAAGCGATAGCAACTAATGTAAAACTTCCAAGAAAAAGGATTCCCAAACAATAACCCCTATTTGAAACTAAAATAGGCGTATCCCTTCTTGGGCAGGCTGACCTCAAGAGGCAGGTAGTAATCGCGGCTTACTTCTACAGAGGTTGTTTGGCCCCATTGGTCCTCTACCAGCACCCTATCATGCAGACCGGTGTAATATACCGGTACTTGAATGGTCCGTCGGATATCCTGATCCAGCGGATTATACAGCATCAGCAATCCCTTTTCCTGCCCGGAGGGATTTACGTGTAGAATCCCATCCCAGTCCCGTCCATCAGGTCGGCGGAGGTGAACAATATCGGCATCGAGCACTTCCCGGTGTTTTTTGTAAAATCCAACCCAATGCTCCACCAGCTCTTTGGTTTCCGGTGCGTCGTACAGCTGCGGCCCACGGTAGGTGGCCTGCACCCCTGCCCCAAAGAGATTGGCCATGCGTTGTCCATAATGCGGTAAGTGGTCTCTCAGGGGTTCGATGGTAGCGGCTTTTCCCCCTCCATGGTATTCTACCAACGGCACGAACATCCAGCCCATACTGGGGGTTTTGGTCCAGGTACCGTCAAAGATGTTCTGCCGTTCGATGATTTCCTGCTGCTCCCGTGGCAGGGACCAATTAGTCTCCCGGTATCCCATGGCCGTCTTGTTGCTGCCGGCCATGAAATAATAATCGGGAATATTGAGATAAATGCCTTCCGAACGACTCCACTGGTAAAAATCAGCAATACGGCTGTACTGATTCCATTGGGAGTCGGCCAATCCCCGGTGCCCCGGATGGTGCTCCGCCGCACAGACGTCCCCCGGATAGGACCCATCGTGTTCGAACACATCCATACCGGTTTTTTGGTAGAGATTGTACAGCTTGCGAAAATAGGCGTGCCCCCATTCACTTTCCAGACAGGGGGAGTTCCCAAATCGGGGCGTCATGCCCTCCGGCATCACCACATCGTGTCCGCCGCCGATGCGGCGGCTGGCCAACAACGAATAACCTCCCAAGGCCACTCCTTTGCTGTGGGCATACTCAACCAGGCTTTTGATTCGGTTGATGTTTTCCTCGCTGTCATCTTCGGCATTAAACCCGCTTCCAAAGGTCATGATGACCATCTCAAAACCTACTTCGGCACTTTGGTCGATGGCCTTCTTTACGGCCTCGGTCTCGGCACTCCGCACATGCATCAGTATGGGGTTTTCGGTTACCCAAGGAGCCATCGCCCGAATCATTCTCCGGTGTTCCAATCCTTTTCTCTCCCGCTCCCACGAATCGTGAATGAGCTCCCAGGCGCGATAAGAAGCAAATGTACTTCCGGGTAGGATTTCCTGCTCGGGGCCGTATTTCGGCGCGACCTCCAAAAGAACCGGTGTGGTGCGCTCATAATTCACCTGTGTCAGGTACAGCGGATCGGTCTTCCAAGCAATACTGGAGCGAAAGATGTTTTCGGCAGTCATACCTCCAAAATTATAGTCCGTCTCTACGGTGATATTGGGGTAAAGCCATTTTTCCGTCGGATCCACGTGACTTTCCGGCTCGGTTACGGCCAGAATTTCACTTTTGAAGGTGTTTAGGGTAATCGTTTTTCCGGAATGGTTCTCTACCGTGATCCACTTGCCAAACACCGGCAAACCATCATAGAGTTCGTAGTGAACATTTACCGTAATGTCTTTCAAATAGCGGTATGCTTCCAATGGCGAAACGTCGCCATCGCTCTCGCCGAGCATGTAAAACGCCTCTATTCTACTTCGCTCCAATTGGCCTTTGGCGGTAGGATGGTCACTGTTTTTTCCGGTTGGATCCATCTTTCCTACCCGGACGGATACGGGAGACTGCGTATACGCAACCTCTCCTGCCTGTGTCCACACGTTGTTATCGTAAGACCAGGAGGCCAGCAGCTTGTTGTCGCGCAGTTCCAACCGTAGCCATACCGAAACTCCCGGTGATAAACCATTTACAATCAACTCTTTATACCCATCAAAGAATCCAATCGCCTCATCTCCCGGACGTAGGTTAAGCTTCACGACCTGGTCGGAAAAAACAAGCCCAATACCCGGCCCCCAGGAGCTGCTCTTATCCGTCCCCGGATTGATGCGAGCGATGAAAACCGATGCTTGCGGCAACACCGATTGCTCGGCATATACCGCCGTATTGGCCAAGGCCATGATTTCGCCCGCTTTTCCTTCGTTGATAAAAGAACTACGTTCATCTGCATCGGATTCAACGCGTTTCCATTCGTTGCGTAGGGATTCAAAGGTATCATTCACCAACCGCTCACGCCCGTCATCAGAGTTCAGACGCTTTCCAAGCTCCTCCAAAGCAGCCTCATCCAGCTTATACGAAAACACCAGCTCTTTTCCAGGTACCGGCCAAGGCATGTCTTTGGGCATCCAATCCTCGCGCTTTTTCCACGGAAAGCGCTCTTTGGTTTCCGCCATTCGATACCCTTGCAATTTAAAGGATCCGGGATCTGCCTCCATGGATTCCAACCACTCCGGAAGCAGGTAATTATGAATGGGCTGTCCGACCAAGCCGCCTACTTCGAATACGATGCCGTCAATCTGCACTTCTGCTTCGGGCCGCACCGATCGCAAAAACGATTCTCCGGTCTGTAGGTGATCCACACCGATGGTGGCCCCATTGGGAGCAATAGAAAACGAGCGGCTAACCAGGCCGTTGCCTAGAACCAGGTGTCCGTCCTGAGTCGAGTAAAGCGCAGCAGGTTGGTTGGCCTGATAAAGCAGCCAATCCCCCGAGGCCTTGACCTTCGTAGGTTCGTAAAGCGGGAGGGCTTCCTGGGCGAATGAAAACGAAAGGATGTAAACAAATAGGTAGGTCAGGATGAGTTCTTGTCGCATAGTCGTTGAAAAACAGCTTGTCTAGGACAAAAAAACAAAACCCCGCCAACTATACCGCAAAGGAGCCCAACTATTTTTGACAAATGGCAAAAACCTGCGTCAGCTAGTTCGAACTCGGTCCGGCTTGGTCTTGTTAAAGAAGTCTGGATATTTCGGTCGGACCATGCCAGCGTTTTCGGTCAAATGGT
>NZ_AQHR01000110.1 GCF_000390185.1 Lunatimonas lonarensis
AAAAAACAACTACTTCTGAGCGGTTAGCTGCAATGTGGGTTAAAAAGCTTAATCTGGGAAAATTAATCTGATAGTTTTGTTTTTATTTATGGGGCCTTTTCCCAGAATTTGTCTTTTCTTTTCTCGGCTAGAGTGCTTTGAATTTCCAGTTTGAGTACCTCGAACCCGAATATATAGGGATATATGGACGGGAAATTATGCCAGCTGGATGTTTGCGATTAGTGGACTATTTTTCGACCAAGACCCTTCTTCCCTCCCGGTCACTTTGAATGGCCGCTTCCAGGATTTCGACCACGATCAGGTTGTTTTCCAGGGAAGATAGGTCGTAGGGCTGCATGCTGATTTCCTTGCGGATCAGTCCGGCAAAAAACGAAAAGGGATCATCGTACGGATAGGGCCGGGGAGCCAGCTTGGTGTCGCTTTCCTGCCTTTGTCCCGGCAACCGGCTACTTAGGCGCGTGCCGTCGCGGGCGATCAGGTAGCCCGTCTCCCCATAGGCTTCCAGGTCCTTGCGGCTAAAGGGCCAGTTCCACGAGGCCTGTATCACCCCTTTGGTGCGGGGATACTGCACCAAGATGGTGGCGTCGTCGTCCACCTTGGGGTAGGTATCCGTTTTGATTTGCTTGAGCTCCGCCGTGACGGAGATGGGCCGCTCGCCCTGCATCAGCCAGGTAAGCAGGTTGGCGCCGTAGCAGCCAAAGTCGATCACCGCTCCGCCCCCATTCTGCACCGGGTCGGCCAGCCAGTCCAAAAACTCCGGATTCACGCCGATCTCTTTGGGTCCCTCGTGGCCATCGTTGATGATCACGCGACGGAGTTCGCCGATGGCCTTTTCTTCGTGCACCTGCCGGTACACCTCTTGGTTGGACGCATACCAGGTGGTCTCGTAGTTGGTAATCAGCAGGATGTCATGCGCTTTGGCCAAGCGGGCCATTTCGTTGGCATGGGCGGTACTCACTGCCAGGGGTTTCTCCACCATCACGTGCACTCCCCGGGGCGCGCAGGCCTGCACTACCTCCAGGTGTTCGTAGATGGAGCCAAATGCCGTGACACCCTCCGGCGTTACCTTATCGAACATCTCCTCCATGCTATTAACGTGCAGGGACATGGGCAGCTTGTAACTGCCCATCAGCCGGGAGGCCAGGTCGCGGTTAGGCTCCACGATGGCCACGATCTCCACATCCCCCTTATCGGCCCTGCCCAGTATCCAGTGCACATGCGAGTGGGTGAGCCCCACCACGGCCAATTTCACCTTTTGGCGTTCTTGGGCAAAGGCAGTGCCAAGCGTAAGCAGCAGGAGTAGGGAGCTAAGGAGCTGGGTCATGGGTTTGACGGGTTTGTGGCGTAAGGTAAAGGTAGGTAAAAATGGATAATTGGCCGAAAGTAGGTATTTATTCGGTTTCTAAATTGTAGATATTCACCTAAATCTTAGGTTGTTTTTCGGAGAACAAGCCCGAATCATCCCGGAAAAGTCCTATCTTATGCGATTAAATCGAACCGAACTAAAAAAATACCCAAATAGATTCCGATTCACTTTTATCCTACCGTTGCGCTTTTGTGACTTTTGGATAATACGGTTCGATTTGTGCCACCCATTTCGGTGTAACTGTGCCGCCTGTTTCGGTTCAAACTGTGCCAACTGAAACGTATTCGGAGTCAAATCCAGAGGGACGTTGGCGAAAACTCACCTACGAGGAGCTCATCGCCCGAGACAAAACCAACCTGGATATCTTCTGGCTAAAGGACAAAAGCTTGGCTGACCTCGACAACCTTCCCGATCCGGATGAATTGGCCGAAGAAATCATCGACGACGTGGAGGCTGCTTTGGATGGATTTAGCGGGATTATGGGGATATTGGGCAAAAGCCAGTAAGTGGCTCTTATCTTCTACGTATGAAATTTCTCGCCCGCCTAGAATCTACAGGAATGAAAAAGGCACTAAACTAAGTATTATAGCCAAAGACCGTCGAGGTTCAAAAAACCTCAACGGTCTATAAGGCTCCTATATTCTTTTTTCCGGTCGGTATCAGATCAATCCCAATCTCCGCTTTTCTTCTTTAAATTTTTCCGCGCGGGCGGCCTTCATTCTTTCATAATTTTCTTTTCCGTAGATTTTATAAAAATACTCATCGCCTACTAATGGGATATGACCGTCTTTATCTGCATCCAGGTAAAGATTCCTTATGTCCCTGTCCAACTCTTCATCCGTGATATTTATTTTCTTGTTTTGCATTTTCAACTACTTTCTGGTGAAATTATAGAGTCCTTTAATAAACCGGCCTTGATATTCATTCATGATAGACCAAATTTCGCTATAAAACGGAACCTTGTCCTTTTGGGAGGGCAGGCTTTTGATGTGGTCTTTGAAATTGCCGTAATCAAGATGGGTAATTGTGGTGACCAGTAAGGCTTCCACTTCCTTTCTAGAGGCAAAAACCCGGTAGGCATAATCTTTCTGAGTGGAGGTTTCAATCCTTGTAGCCTCAAATACGTTGGCCAAGTCTTCTTTTTTTCTGGCCCGTACGATTAATTCATTTTCTTTTTGATCGGAAAAATTGTTTTTGACAATTGAATAAAATCCATTTTCGGTTGCTATCCACATATAGTTTACAATTGAGGTTTATTTATTTTATAGCCTTACTTCATCATTGGGTCACCATCCCTTCTTTTTAGCTCATTTATATCCATTCTTTTTCAGCTTGAATCAAGTATCAATATACCTATTTTTTGGCACTTTAAAAAGGATATTGGCATGAATAACAAGTGTATTTTCACGCTATATGAATCCTTCCATTTTAGAGCTAGTCACCATTTTTGGTCGGATGCGCTTGGTAGGTTGAATGGTTATTTACAGTAAGAAGGAAAAAACCGGTCAGACGGTTGTGAATCGTCTGACCGGTCGCAAAAACAACGGCCCTGACATGGACGCAACGATCGCAAAGGGATTGGTAAAAGAGGCGTAGCCCTGTCATCTTCAAACCGGCTGAGGGTGGTCCATTACGCAAAATTAATATGGCAGACTCACTGCTGTTTTCCTTGGTCTTTTTGGCCCATTGGGCGAAATAACCACCAACGAAGCAAAAAATAATGAAGGATCCCGGCTGCTAGGGAACTATAAAAGCCGATTTCCTTGGGATTAAAGGATCCATTAGACCCAATCGACATTAAAACCAACGTAAAGATGAGGCTTCCAATCAAGAGAATAGTTTTATTCCAATCCATGGCAGGGCTATTTTACTTTATCCAAATAATCCTTCTGGTATTTTTTCAACGTGGCCCGAATGCTAAACTCTAACGAAATTGCGAGGCCGATACAGATATAGAATCCAAGTTCTGTTAAGTCAAAAGTACCAGAGGGCATAAGCCACATAAACATAACGCTCATGGATGCAATTCCTACTATTGGTTTCAAAAAGGTTCTTCTCATTTTTTGACTTGTTTAAACTATGTAAACTAACTTGCCAATAATTGATCGGTTACCCATGCTCCAACTCTTTGAATAAAACTTAAATCGCATGCTATTACTGCACCACCTACCCACCCGCTAGCCGAAGCGAATTTGACAAATTTTAAAGTCATTATACACTTGCACCACGAGCAATACGACCATCAATATCCTTAGGTCCCTTACGCTCAAGAGTGGGAAGTTACTGCTGTTTGCTATCCGCTCTTTAATCTTAAAGACCAACTACCAGTGAGGTGATAGTCGATTTTCTTATCGAATTCATATTATTTTTCCGGTTTTTTTTGGAATTTTTTAACTGTCCAAGCAGTGGAGAACGATCCGAACAATCCGGTAAATAAAGACCAATAAAATCCAAAACTTTTCGGATTTGTCGAGCCCAATGGATTTAATACCATCAGGGTAAATGCACACAGCAACCCAAATATTAGTGAGACTAAATGCTCTTTCCAGTTTTTAAACTTCATTCTATTAAGGTCTCCAGCAAGTGCACAACAAACAACCAACTATTTCTAGTGGAGCTCCTTCTAAACGGTGTTTTTAGTTATAAATGGTTCATCAGAGTGTTCCACATTGTTGACAAAAGGATCCAGTATCGCTATTTGGTTGGAAATAATTTAGCTGAATGCCCAAATCTAAAATCGACCCACTGAAATTTCATTTCAGTCTGGAATTTTTTTTACCACAAAGGCCGCAAAGGGGTTTAGTTCAGGGATCAGACCTGAAATCTTTTTGCTAGCATCCGAATCTTTTGCATTTGTGAGGTTTCACCCAAAGACCGCGAAGGCAACGCAGAGATCGCAAAGGGGTTTAGTTCAGGCGGGTTAGCCCTGACATCTTTTTGCGTTTTGAACCGTATGAGCGGCTGCAGAGAGTTCAGCAATCCCTGCCTCGTGGGTTCAATGATCTCTAAGGGCAGAGCCTTTTACTCAACGGCTTCTCTGGAGTTGATTTTATCAGCTTACGACGGGTATTGTTTTTAATTGGAGATCTATGGCCATGCAAGCAGGAAACATCAGACCGGGTATAAATGAAGTGTTTTACAATCAATTTTAAACGGTATTTTCAGGTGTTAAGTATATGGTTAGTTTTGTGTACTAGGTAAATACTGCATATATGGCCAGTGACGGAGCTTTAGAAATACCTGAATAAATCCATGTAGCAATCGACACTGGCCCTATATAGTTGAAAATGTTTTTCTTTCTATCAAGTAAGAGCGTATGTACTTTGCAGCTACGCTTATTCTACCAAATGTTAGTTTCTTTTATTTGGTGCCTTTCGTTTTAATGGCTTTAAAACCATAATAAGTAAGAAAATAAGAAAGAAAACCAGCTCCTATTGATGTATAAAAACCGATTTCTTTAGGATTAAACGAACCATGTGAGCCAAACGCCATCATAATTAAAATGAAGAAGAAACTGCCTATTGCAAGTCTTTTTTTAAAACGATCCATAATTTTTTTTATCGGAAACAGGATGTTAACAATTGGGATGCAATGCCATAGGTAACGCCGGTGATAAATCCTCCAGCCCCTCCAACAACAGCTGCACTAACGCATCCTGTAACTGTACCAACAATTGGAAAAGTAACTGTACCCACCGTGGCCCCAGAATAACATGCGGCAGTAGCGTACGCTACTAAGCCAACCACACCATCTGCTAATACACTTCGGGTATTTACCGAACAACCAGAGGTTTGGAATTCCCCACCTGATTCTGGAAGGAGAACCCTCCTAAAACGGTCAATTCCGCCTTCAAGAACGAAATCTGCATATACCAATGTTCCCGTACTTACGCTCAACAGCCCCAATTTCTCCTCATAATTCAACGAATTTGAGTTTATTATTTGGGTTTGGAAGGCTTGCGCTGTGCTTTTAGTAACAAATGGATCATCAGAAAGTTCCACATTTCTGATAAAAGGATCCAGCATCGCTGTTTGGTTGGGAGTAAAATAATCCCCTGAATTAAAGGCATCCACACGCGTTCGCGCATTAGGGTTGGATCCCCCGCCCCAAAGACCGTGAAACCCCGCTAGGAATTCATCTTTATCGTGACCCTCCAGGCCGATCATTTCCTGTGCCATCGCATGCGCAATTTCGGCAAATAGCTTATCTCCGTTCGCTTGGAGGTCAATGGATTTTGGGTTTGGTGTATAGTTTTCGACCGCGCTTAATGCGATATCTATTCCATTGGAGTAGATTTTGGTCAATTCCTCGATCTCCGTGGAAAAGTTTGAAGGTTGTATTTGCTCATCGCCGGCATCAAGCGAATCGCAGGATGCAAACATTAATAGTACTGCGGCTAGGATAAGCAACCGCTGTTTTGATAGGACCGGGAATCCATTGCTATTCAGGTTTCCTACTCCTACACTTTTCCAATTTTTAATTAGGGTCTGTCTCATAACGAATTAGATTTTTTGGTTGGAAATAATTTAGCTGAATGGCCAAATCTAAAATCGACCCACTGAAATTTCATTTCAGTCTGGAAGTTTTTTTTACCGCAAAGACCGCGAAGGCAACGCAGAGACCGCAAAGGGGTTGAGTTCAGGGGTGTAGCCCTGCAATCTTAGTAGAAAAAGTGATAATATGGTGTGGTAAGGGGCGCCAGCCCTGGTATCTTTTTGCGGGAATAAGTTGATATTGGGCCAAATCCACCCATTGGCGTCACCCAGGCTACCGAAGCATCGCCTCGCACTGGTGACAGATCGTATCCATCCCTCTTCCTTTCGCCCGTGGCGTGAACCCTTTTCTGCTATGATTACGAGGCACCGGTCGGTTTTCCTTTTTTTATCTTTTTACCCTTAAAATAAAACCAGCCCTGGTCAGTCCTTCTTCCCTTGGTCTTTTTGGCCCATTGGGCGAAATAACCACCAACGAAGCAAAAAATAATGAAGGATCCCGGCTGCTAGGGAACTATAAAAGCCGATTTCCTTGGGATTAAAGGACCCATTGGACTCAAACGACATCAAAACCAACGTAAAGATGAGGCTTCCAATCAAGAGAATTATTTTGTCCCAATTCACGGCGAATCTATTTTAATTTACCTAAAAAGTCCTTCTGGTATTTTTTCAACGTGGCCCGAATGCTAAACTCCAACGAGACTGCCAAGACGACACAGATATAAAATCCAAGTTCTGTAAAGTCAAAAATACCAAAGGGCATTAGCCACATGAACATCAAGCTCAAGGATGCAATTCCTACTGCTGGTTTCAATATGATCCTTCTCATTTCTTGATTCTTTTTTCAATCAATGCTCGAAAACCGTACAAAGTGAGAAAATAGAAAAGTATCCCGGCCCCTATGGACGTATAGAACCCGACTTCCACCGGATTAAACGAACCATGGGAACCAAACGTCATCAAAACAAGCACAAAGACAACACTGACAAGCTTAAGTCTTTTCCTAAATCGATCCATAATGCCTTCGTTTAGTACAAAGAAACACAGCACTTCAACCAGCACTTCTCAGACTGTGCGTATGGTTTTTAGATAGGGGAAAATGCTCCAGAATAACCCCACTTTCTGGAGGGAATTCGCCGAAACATAAAAATACCCCCTACTCACTGAAATTTCATTTCAGTCTGGAAGTTTTTTTTACCGCAAAGACCGCAAAGGTGACGCAAAGACCGCAAAAGGGTTGAGTTCAGGGATCAGACCTGAAGTCTTTTTGCAGGAATAAGCTATGTTTAGTGCCAAATCCACCCATTGGGGTCACCCAGGCTACCTAAGCATCGCCTCGCACTGGTGACAGATTGAATCCATCCCTCTTCCTTGAGCTTGAGGCCTGCTCATTGCGTACAGGAAGAAGACTTTTTCCAGCTTGGCGGTTTTTATTGTTGCACAGCAGTTCCCTTCAGTTGTTTTGGTACCTCTTTAAAAAATACCGAGTTGTTTTCACACTAAGGATAGAAACGGCAATGCAAACATAAAACCCAACGCTTGTCACGTCGAAAGAACCCCAAGGGCTCAGCCACATCAAACCTATGGAAGCGATCGTACTATCGAACCATTCGTGAAGCAGGATTCTTTGGAACTTTGTCATGAGCTGATCGATTGAGCACAGCACTGAAATTACGGATTTGTATCTGAACACCAAATCTAAAATCGACCCACTGAAATTTCATTTCAGTCAGGATTTTTTTTACCGCAAAGACCGCAAAGGGGTCGAGTTCAGGGATCAGACCTGAAGTCTTTTTGCTAGCATCCGAATTTTTTGCATTTGTGAGGTTTCACGCAAAGACCGCGAAGGCAATGCAGAGACCGCAAGGGGGTTTAGTTCAGAGGCCTAGCCCTACAATCTTAGTAGAAAAAATGATAACATGGGGTGCTAAGGGGTGTCAGCCCTGGCATCTTTTTGCGGGAATAAGTTGATATTGGACCAAATCCACCCAATCGCAGCTCCTAAATCATTGGTAGGCATACCGCAAGGTAGAATCGGGTTTTGTTCGTCCCATTCGTAGCTTCCGTTCCGTGAAATCCATTCTGCCAAATGTTCCGCTCTTTATTTTATCTTACCCATATAATCCTTTTGATATCTTTTTAGCAAATAATGGGTAGACAAAGCCAATATAACCCCGTTGGCGATTGAAATATAAAACCCAAGCTCCGTATAGTCGAACGTTCCGTAGGGCATCAGCCACATACTCAGCACGGATGCCAAGAAAATATCGAACGGAATGCTGTAAACTATTTTTAGGATTGTTTTCATAGCCAATAGTGTGCTAGACTGCTAGTTGGTAAAAGGAATTTGGGTGTGTCACGAATCGTCCACAGGATCTCACACTCCGCATAAACTCGAATGATGGAGCGATTATTTTCAGGTTTTTCGGTAGAAATAGGCCCTAGCCAAGAAGGTGCCTAGGCAAATTGCCAACATCAATAAGACGAATAGAATATGGATATCAACCAATTGGAAGATAAAATTCACCAAGAGCAATGCGTTCAACGCCAGCGTAATGGTAAAGGCTCGTTCGATTTTTGACTTCATGCCCAAATCTAAAATCGACCCACTGAAATTTCATTTCAGTCTGGAAGTTTTTTTACCGCAAAGACCGCAAAGGTGACGCAAAGATCGCAAAGGGGCTGATTTCAGGCGGGTTAGCCCTGACATCTTTTTGCGGGACTAGGACGGTTGTTAGGCCAAGTTGCCCATTATCAGCTACTGTACCGCTGGTAGGTGCACCGCAAGGGAGTATAGGCTAGGGATTACCTGCCAATTTTTCCAACCTAAAATTTGACCTGTTCCTCTTTATCCCACAACCCCCAGTACGCACCGACATCTCCTTCGGTGCCCACTTTCCACGACTCATCGAAGGAGGAGAAATAGAATAGTTCGATAGACTCCTGACGTGACCAGTTTTGGATGTTTATAAAATACTTCATAAAATTTTCATCCGATGGCACCGCCCCATAAAGCGGCGTACCTTGGCTGGGCCACCCGGTCTCTGTGACGATTACTTTCTTCCCTTTTCCGGCCCTTACGGCCCTGGCATACATATCCTTGATGTATAGTAGGGAATAATCGAGGGCGCAACCTTCCCAGTAGGGATAGCAGTTGGCCAGTAGGATGTCACAGGCGTCGGTGATGCGGGGTTTGTGCTCAAATTCATAATAGGCATCCACATAACCTACCGGAACGCTTGGCAGTTCTTCCTTTACCCTGAGCATACATTCAAGCAACTGATCCTCCGTCAGGTCTTTTCGGTACAGCACCTCATTCCCTACCGCGGCAATGTCCACATAGCCTTCTTTGGCCAGCTTGATCAGGCTTCGGATCTCTTCTTGGTTGATTCTGTCGTCCTTACCCAACCAGGCACCCACAAGGGTTTTCATACCATAGGCTTTGGCGATTTTTGGGATCAGTTCGTTCCCCTCCGTGCAGGAAAAGGAACGGATCCACTGGGTGTAGGGCCGGATGATTTCCAAACGCCTCCGAACCTGATCTTCGGAAAGCAGGTCACCGGGTTGTTGCCCATCTATATAGGGGCTGAAACAAAGCCCGTGCATTCCCAGACTCAATGTATGTCGGAAGTTTTCCGCGAGTTCGTTGGAGGATAAGCCCTGCCATTCCTTTCCGGCGAGGGTCAAAATTTTGTCAGCTTTAAACGACATAGTTATCTGTATTTTAATTCGTCATTTTTATCCCATATTCCCCAGGACTGCCCCACATCTCCTTCCTGCCCAACCTTCCACGATTCATCAAAAGAGGAAAAGTAAAACAGTTCGACCTGTTCCTCTCTAGACCAATTCTGGATGTTTATAAAGTAACGCATGGCATTTTCCAAAGAGGGGAGTGCCTGGTGGTTACCGGTTCCATTGTTTGGCCAGCCAGTTTCCGTGATGATCACCTTTTTACCCTTGGACACCTCTTTTGCCAGGGAGTACATATCCTTCAAATGGGCTGCCGCGTGGTCAATGGGGCTGCCTTCCCAGAAGGGGTAGCAATTGACCAATACCACATCACAGGCGTCCACCAACGCGGGGTATTCTTTGAATTGGTAATAGGCATCCACATAGCCAACCGGAATTCCGGGCAATGCCTCTTTTACCCTGGCCAGGTAGGCCAATAGTTCCGTCTCCGTCAGTTCATTTCGCAGGAGTACTTCATTGCCTACCGCAGCCATGTCGACGAGCCCCTGATTGGCCAAATGGATCAAGGCTTGGATTTCCTTTTCATTCTGTTCGGTGTCACGATCGATCCAGGCCCCTACCAGGGTCTTTAATCCGTTGGCTTTGGCGGTTTTTGGAATAAACTCATGTCCCAGCGTACAGGAAAAGGACCGGATCCACTGCGTATGGGGTGCCACAATCTCCATTCTTTTTTGGATTTGTGCTTCGGACAATGTTTCCCCAATGGTTTGCCCTTCCAGATAAGGGCTAAAGCAAATCCCGTGAAGGCCTGCATGGAGCATTTTGCCGAATTGGACTTTTATCTCTTTTTCGTTATACTCGGGAAATACAAAGTCGGTGTCCAAGGTCTTTTGGCTGAAAGGGAGCACTGCCTCGTTCTTCAGATAGATAGGAGTAGCTTCTGTGGGAACCGAATCCTTGCGGGCATCCAGTATCGCCCTGATCTCATTGGCCCGTTCCTCTGTCAGGTCATAGTCGCGCATCACATACATGGCCACGAGCGTGCCGAGTATGGGCAGGCCGGAATAGAATGCCCGTAAGCCTAAAACCGCCCCCTCGCTTTGGGTTTCCAAGGTAGCATCAAAGCCGACCACCGTCAAGATGGCCCCGCTTAGCAGACCGGCAATGGCAAATCCGAACTTGACCATCCACCAATAAATGGCACCGAATACTCCTTCCCGCCGTTTTCCCGAACTCAACTCGTCCAAATCAATCACATCTGCGGTCATGGACATCATCAGGGTAAACAAACTGCCTATGCCAAACGAAAAGAAAGGCAGGGCAAAGAGGAACATATACGGCTTGCCGGGAATGAACAGGAACCACAGCAGGATATATCCAAAGACTGAAATGCCCTGCGATAGGATAAAGGCACGTTTTTTCCCCATCTTTTTGGAAATCTTGGCGACAATGGGAATCACGATAAAGGTGGTCACCAATGCGCCCACACTCCCAAACAGGGTAGGCCAGACCCCCGCTGCCCCGGCATCTCCATTGAACAGGTAATAGACCACGATGAAGAAGGAAAACGCCGCGATGGTATTGAAGGCGTTGAAGATAAGAAAGGTGGCTATACAAAGCTTCCGAAACGGGATGGAAGTAAAGGCCTCTTTAAACCCCTGCAGGATTTCCTTGAGACTGGATCCGATGGCTTTGACCGTCAGTGGCGAGTAATTTTCATGCAACGTGGATTCACTTTTGATAAAAATGGCGGGAACCAGGGCAAAGATCATACAGACAAACCCCACACCAAAGGCCAGCTGCCGGGTGGCAACATCCGCTGATTCAAACCAGGTGGGGTCATACATGATCACCCAAAACCATGGCGCGATCACCCAGGCCCATTGTCCAATCCACTGCGCTACTGCCATGATGTCTGTGCGCTCGTGAAAGTCGTTGCTCATCTCATAGCCCATGGCCACGTAGGGAACACTGAAGATGGTCAGCCCGAGATAGAAGACAAAAGACCAAAACAGGAAGTACAGGAAATTGAACTCCACGCCATTCTCCCGGTACAATTGCCACATCACCACGAAGGAAATCCCCAAGAGAATGGCACCGACAAACACATACTGCCTTCGTCGCCCCCATTTGGACTTGGTGTTATCCGATATAAATCCCATGATGGGATCCGTGATGGAATCAAATACGCGGGGGAGAAAGAAGAGGATCCCCCACATCCAACCGGGAAATCCTAGGTCCTGCACGAGAACCACCATAAATATTCCCAACACAGCCGGGAACATCTGATTGGCGAGCATGCCGATTCCAAAAGCAATCTTTTGGCCCATCGGAACTTTATTGGTAATTGTTGACATGGTCATTGGGTTATAAAGGCTTTTTTAGGATCTATTTAGCAGGTGGGGTAAGTACTTCTTGCAGCAACTTCGCTTCGTCTCCGGCATAGGTTTTTACAATCGGATTCCCGTCCCTACTCAGGTTTTCAAATACACCCTCGTCCACCAAGTCCCAAATCGCGTACTTGGCCTGCCCTGATTCTGTGAAAATCCCAAAATGATTTTCCGGGCCGATCGGGTTCTTCTCATCTTTCCAGGGTTCATTAAAAGCCTCGAAATAAAAACAGGAAATGCCCGCGGCATTGGTCCACTCGCGCATGTGCCGATAGTAAAGTGCTTGTTTATATTCATCGGTAGCCCGGGAGCCTTCCGGTCCATAAAAGCCATCGGAGACACTGGCCCAGCCGGTTTCGCCTATGTGAATGGGCTTGTCTACCCCGATCAGCTTCATATAATTGGCCACCGAATCATATTGCCATTTTGCGAAGTCCCTTGCCCGAAGCATGGCGGCATCCACTTTTTCGATTTCATCGAGCTGCATTTCCTCTGCGGGTACTTTCCAGAAATCCGGATTGTAGTGGGTATTGTGATACGGGTAGGTATGAATGGAAATATAGTCCACCGCATGGGCCAGTTTATTCAGGTCTTCGGTGTGGTAGAGTGGATCGCCACCGCCCCATGACGAAAAATCGTCCGAACTGGTGATCCAAAGGTCTTTGGGAAGCTCGCCAGAAGCTTTGAGGGACTGAAGGTGGTCTACCCATTTGAGGATCACCCAAGGTTGTACATGGTAGCTTGTGGCCCATTTGACCATGGCCTCGTTTCCAACCGCCACTATTTTGACGATGTCGGGATATTGGTTGGCCAAGGCGACCGCGCGCTCGATTTCCCCTGCATTTTGTTCGCTTTCCGAGTAATGATCGGGCTCCAAATCTGTCCAGGCATTTTTGCAATCTATCCATGCACCCAACATCACATACATCTCAAAGTCAGGATCGTCCGCTTGGAGTTCCTTGATGGCCCGGAGCAAATTGGCCGCATGGGGAAACTGCACGTTGTAAGTACGCAGGATTTTGATCCCCATGGCTGCAAGGATTTTTACATCTTCTTTCAACTGACCTACGGTAGGCTGGATTTCTCTTGATTTTTCACGGTAGCCTTCGTACGAGATTGCCTGGTAATCGGGGTTTCCCAAAATATCTTTCGCTGTCAATTCCATTTGTTTTGTTGGTTTTTCAGATGATTCCTCGGTTTTTGGGTTGCAGCAGGTAAAAGCGGCTGCCAACGCCATTCCAAGGCAGAGCGGTTTAATGAGTCTCTTTTTCATATCTAGGCAGGTTTAAGATCTGGACACATAGTTCGTTATTTCTGATAGGATAGCCCGAAGCCAAACGGAAAGAGCGGGTCGGCAGAAGGATCCCAGGCGTTCGGGCCGTATTTCCCGGAATAATCTGCTTCTGATTTGGGCCAGGAGTGGGGGAGTTTTCCTTTGAAATCATACTGCCCATATAGCACTTCGGCAAGGCCATCTCCTTCAGATCCCGGCAACCAAGCCGCAACAAAGGCATCGCATTGGTTGATCTGATCGGTAACTACCAGGGGCCTGCCCGAAATCAAAACTACCACGGTCCGAATGCCCCTTTCTGCATACCTTCGTAGATAGCCCCGATGGGCATCGCTGAGCGTATGCTGAAACATGTCCATTTCACCACCGATGTCACCGAAGAATTCTGCGTAGGGAGTTTCGCCAACCACAATAAGGGCGACTTCCGCATCCGGATAGGCGGCACTCCCGTCCGGGTCGTAGTAGACCATATTTTCGGAAAACTTTTTGATTCCCTCCAGTAGCGTGGTGGCGCCTTGGTAGTTTTCGGTAGTACCCTGCCAGTTCACCGTCCAGCCTCCGGATTGGAGCCCGGAGTTATCGGCAAACTCACCCACGACGACAATCTTCTGGTCTTTTCTAAGCGGTAAGGCCTGGTTTTCATTTTTGAGGAGTACCAAGGATTCCCTCACCGCCTGTCTTGCAACTGCCCGATGTGCCGGGATTCCGATCCTATCTATCAAATCCTTGTCCGGATAGGGCCGATCAAAAAGCCCAAACCTGAATTTCTGGCGCAGGATCCTGCGAACCGCATCATTGATCCGTTCAAGCGGAATATCGCCGCTTTGGACGCCTTTCCTCACCCCCTCCTGAAATAGGTCTAGGTCCCCATCCACCGCCATCACCATGTCGATGCCCGCAAGGATGATGTCATTTTCACCAAACCGGGAATAGGCCTTCCAGTCCGAAACCAAAATACCGTCAAACGCCAGCCTTTCTTTCAAAAGATCGGTGAGCATGGCCTTGTGGGCATGCATGGAGAGATTTCCCAGCGTGTTGAAAGAGGCCATTATGGAACCTACTCCCTCGTCGATCGCAGCCTGATAGGGAGGGAGCAAAAATGCCAGGACCTCCTCGTAATTGAGCGAAGTATGGCCTCCTTCCACGCCAAAATCCGTGGCCCCATCTCCAATAAAATGCTTGGCCGTGGCCATCACGCCCGGCTTTTCCTCGCTGCCCTGATGACCTAGCACCGATGCGCTACTAAGTTTGGCTGTCAATTCGGTGCTTTCTGAAAATGCCTCATAGACCCGTCCCCATTTTTCATTGAACGGGATGGCCACGCAGGGAGAAAACACCCATTGAAATCCCGTGGCCTTTGCCTCAATGGCCGTAATGGCCGCTGCTTTCTCGACCAATTCAGCGTTGCCTGCGGCGCCCAGACCGATGTTATGGGGAAAGATGGTCGCCCCTTCAAATGTATTCTGTCCATGCACCGCATCCACCCCAAAAAACAGGGGTATACCTAACCGCGTGGACAATGCCTCCTTCTGAAATGCCGCGAATTTGGCCTGCCACTCCAGCGCATCGTTTCCTGGCAGCGGACCCTGGGTATGTATCACCGAACCAATGAACCTTTCCCGAATGTCCCCAAGGCTGATATCGTCAAAATGGCGCACCTGCGTCATCTGACCAATTTTTTCATCCAGGGTCATCTGCTCTAAAAGAGCCTCGACTTTTTCATCGGTTAAGGGGTTCCTTTTGGCGGGTTTGCCCATTTTTGTCATACTAAATCAAACATTTTCAATAGTTTATCACTATACTACCGTAGGATTTTTTTATCCAAATAGACCACCAGCTGTACCACATTCCCTGTTCGCATAAAGACTTCATCGCTCGTCCTTTTATCCAGATTTAAGTCTTCGATCCTTGTTTTTGTGCCCTCTTTCAAGAGCACTTCCAGGCGATTTTCATCGCTGAGTTGATAAACCACCGGAACCTGGCAATAGGTAAATACCAGGGATTTTCCTTTCACGGCGATTTTCTGCGGTCTCCCGTGCACATCGACGTAGCTGAAAATCGCGTCATTCCCTAGAAATTCCGATTTTCTCAGCATGCATGGGTTGAAGCTTAGCAGGCCGTTTCGGATAAAAACCCCCAATTCGCCCAATCGGGAGATAATATCCTCCTTTACCTGCCCGGTCATTCCGGGCTGTTGGGCTCCTTTGTTGGCCGGCGTGTGGGAGTAGGGGTCTGTCGGAAATGCCCCATAGAGGGTGGGGGACTTATGAACCCCAATGCCTTCGCTGATTTCGTAGTAATGCTCCAGGAGTCTGCCAACCAGTGTTTCGTTTTCCCTGCCTTGGATGGCTTTTAGGCAACATTCCTGCACTGCCAACTGCAGTTTGGAAACCATGTGCCAGTAGATCGACCCCAAACCTTCGTATCCATAGAAAGTTCCGGATCTTCCCGTAAAGGCTTTGTGGTTAAAGACTTTTTCGAAAACCCGCAGCACCACTTGCTTGTCCTCTCCGTCCACCTGATGCTCCGCCTCATCCAATGCTTCCAGTGCTTTGCACAGATCATTGGCATTTTTGAAGTTGCCATTGAAATGGTAGTCTCCGTTGGCGTCCATTTCGATGATGCGGTTATTGCCCGATTGGAGCAGCTTTGTCAAAAGCGTGGAGTTGGATACCTCTGCGTGCGGAATGTTGTTTTTTTGAAGGAAGCCGGGGAGTTGCTTGTCGGGATAGAGTAGATAACTGTACTGATCTTCCCTGAAAAGCTGACTGGCCTTAAGACTGTCCAGTGTCGCCACTGCCTCCTCGGATGACAAGTAACCAGAACTCAACACAGCCACCTGTCCTTCCAGCATTTCGCTTAGATAGGAAAGGGAGACCTCGGCTTCATTTTCTACCGTCATCAAGTTGTATGCGTGGTACAATCCGTCTGTTCTTTTGTTTGCCCGGATGGTATGGTCTAGGTACCTGAGACAAAGGGTGGAAAACCCGGTCAAATCTTGTTTGGCCAAAGGCCTTTTTGATCCGGTAAAGGATCGCTCGTAAATCTGCTGCCGGTATTGGCTGCCAGCCTGTCCCAAGCCGTCCAATATCCCTTTTCTGTCCAGGTCGGAGATCGGCCCCTTAAGGTGCCCTTGGTACTGGATCAGGGTTGTTTTGACGTTTTCAAAAAAGGCAGCTAATTCTTCGGATACGCTAAACTCCCTATGTTCACTGCTTTCAAGGATTTCGTTCAAAAAGGTCATAAACCTTCGCAAATAATAGAGCGTGACCATGGAGACGCCATTGCCTACCAGGGCATTGTTGGCATCGTTCCATTCCGGTCTTTGCGTATTCATCCAAATACCACCCTCGGGAATGAAATTGGACAGCTTGGACAGGATCGTGGCCAGGATTTTTTCGATAAAATTTATTCGATGGATCGCTCCTTCCCGGTTTTGAAGCAGGGCGGCGTCAGAACCCAGGGAAGCCCAGCGGTCTTGGATTTCCTGATCTAGGTGGTGGTCAAAATCTATGGTATCCTTTGGGTTTTTCAGTATATCCCCGTAAGGCCTGACCCGATAGGGGACATTGGCGTAGACGAAGGTATCCTCGTGAAAGAATGTGCCCAGTCTTCCCGGAGCGTAGTTTTCCGAAAACTCCAGAAATTTCAATAGATAAATGATCTGATGGTCTCCCCAGTACCCGATGTAGGACCAGGGGTCGTCCGCTTCTATCCTTTCCCAATCGATCCCGTGTTTTGTGATCCTGTAGGGGTTATACCCATCAAAGGTGGAGGCATTTAGAAACTTTAAAACCATGCCGTCGATAAATTCCGGGTAGGCATAAGCCAAGGCTTCCCAGTTCTGGAAAATATCCCGCCAGTTGCCTGCATAATCCAGCACCTTTGTGCCATCGTCTTCGTTGCGGGTATTGATCGAGAATTGGTTCCATGGGCGGCTAGGGTCGCCATGCCTACGGCTAAATTTGAGTGGAAGGTACTCAACCAACAGCCGCTTTAGGTCTTTGTCCTCGAGTTGCTGCGCCAGTGTTTTTAGTTTCGTGAGAGACAATTGCTGGGGCAAACCCTGAACGGTTTCTTTGTGCCGCTCAAAGAGTTGGAGGTTCGCCTTGGCAAGGTAATTTGAAAGGTCGGCTTTTTCGATTTGGTAGTTGTTGTCAAAAATTCCACCCCGCATGATGTTGAAGAGGGTGTTGGCAAAATGGCGGGTATCCTTCAGCGGATCGGAAGTCAATTGTATGCCGTCCGATGCCGCATTCAATCTCAAAAGCTGTTGTGTCCCGGTCTCAATATCCTGTTTGACCTTGCCCATCAAATGAGGATCATGAAGGATGGATTTGGCCAGGGCGATGATCTGGGAGGCATTTTGGTTGATGTCTGCGGCCAACACCCATTCTTTCGTCTCTTTGGCCGCGAGGTTCAGTTCCGTATGGACAAAGTAGGCCCCCTTTTCCGCTTTGATATCGTATTCAGGGATAATATTTTCGCCGTTTCTGAAAGCCTTCAGTTGATTGGAGGAAAGGAGACGCTGCGCATTTTCCAGCCCCAAGGACCAGGCCACCGTGGCCTTTAACGCCTCACTGGGTTCCGCTTTGTCCACGATAATGGCGCTTAAGGCAAAGATGCCCACACCGCTCTCCGTCTCAAGCTCGCTTCTTTTATAGGCGTCCACCAGGTTGCTTCGCTGGTTTTGCAAGGCACTGCCCACGCCATAGGGCATTATGTTTTGGATTCCGTCAATGAGTGAAACGAAGGTTTCGGTGGGTTCTTCGTTGATCAGCCTGCTGGTCTTTACAAAGCCATAGCGATCGCTGGTACACCATTGATATTGGAAGGTGAGGCCTAGATCGTGGTTGATTTCTTCAAAAAGAATTTTGTTGCCGAAGGCGTTTTTGTATAGGTTGCGCGTGAGGTTAAAGTGGTCTGCATAATGGATGGAGTAAGGTTCCCATACATGAGACCTTCCCTCTTTTTTAACACGCAGGATGGTCTTTGAGCCCGTCACCTCATTGGATTCGATGATTTTATCATCCGTGTAATAAGGGAATAGGGCATTTTCAGGGTCTTTTCTTCCTGCACTCAAACCACCGTTGCTGCCGATAAACAGCCAATGATTGGAGTTGCTGATGATAGTCATAAAAAATGGCCGCATTCCATCGATGTTGGATATTTTGTAATACACTTCACCGTCAAGATGAATTTGGCTTACATGCGGGGCTTTGATTATTTTCAACGGGTAATGAATTTGAGTTTACTGATCGATTGAGCGACTTTAGATTGATTTTCGCTGTATTTTTATAAGTGACTACGAAGCAATCAAATGAGAGCTTGAAGATCAGGCCAATGCACGGTAAATGAAAAAAAACCATTACATCAATTATTTCTTTGTACTACTACAAAACTTCTACTCTGCCCCTACGGGTCTAAAAATTGGGATCGCAGAACAGCGGATCTGACCTATCTCACGTTGGTAGCTGGGCAAGGTATCGTATCCACGTTCCCGGGCCATCTCCTCCTTTTCTGGGAAAGGAAATGCTCGTCAGTCCATTCGTCGGAAGCCATGAGGATTTCCAGGCTGAAAACAAAAAAAGGCAGCTGTAGAAGTGCTGCAAGGATTTCATAGTGATGCCCATGTTCAACAGGCTGGACAAGTTTTGCTTCCATCCACCGTTAATCCCCAACCTTTTGCATCTGGTTTTTGTCCTGCCCACTCGTCAAAAACCGCAGCCTTTTCGCCTTCCTCCGTCAAAATAATGCTAACTTTACGGAATTGTAGCTATTACACCTCTAGCCATGAATACCCCATTGGACCATTCCCGGATAACCGCCTATTTACTGGAAAACCTGCAGCAGCAGACCCCCGCCGGGGCCACGGAATGGATGCAGGCGCAAGCCGTAAAGATCGCAGGCGCAGATAAGGCCTCCCCGCTCTTTATTGCCTTTGGCCAAGCTTCCAGGTACTTTCCCAAAGAGGCATTTGCCCTCACCACCGAGGCAGCGGCAAGTGCCAAAGAGCTACGGAAGGATTGGAGGCCGGAAACCTGGGATCAGCTCAAAGCGGCACGGGCATATTTGGTTTTGCACCTGAATGCGTCCGATGCCGACCGGTGGATGGCACAGGTCAGCCGCCTATTTGAGACGGGCGATATGTACGAGCTAGAGGCACTCTATGCCGCCCTCTGCATCCTGCCCCACCAAGACAGGCTGGCACAGCGGGCTTCCGAAGGCCTGCGATCCAATATCAGTACGGTCTTCGATGCCGTGGCACTGAACAATCCCTTTCCTGCCGAGCAGCTCAACGAAATGGCCTGGAACCAACTGGTGCTGAAAGCCATTTTCCTCCAACGCCCCCTGTACCAAATCATCGGCTCCGATAGCCGCAACAATGCCAACCTGGCCGATACGCTGCTCGACGCCGTTCGCGAACGGTGGTCGGCAAACCGTAGTGTGATGCCGGAATTGTGGCGCTTCGTAGGCCCGTTTATTGATGACAGCAACTTCTACCTTATCGAAAAACTCTTTGCCCAAGGGAGTGAACTTGAATTTCAAGCCGGGATGTTGGCACTGAAAGCGAGCAACTACACGCCTGTGCGGAAGCTGATGGAAAGGCATCCGGAGATAAGCCGACAGGTCGAAGCGGGGGAGATAACCTGGGACACCGTGGGCAGGCAATACATTCCCTTTTCCTGAGCAGCCGTCTATAGGAGACAGCGGCAACAGGCAGAAGCCTTGAAAAATAGGACGAAATTAGTTAGGTTAGCATAAATATCCCTATGCAATGATGTACTTAGATCCACATATTCATATGGTCTCCAGGACCACCAACGACTACGAAGCGATGAAAAAAGCGGGCATCGTGGCCGTGATCGAACCCGCGTTTTGGCTGGGGCAGCCCCGCACGACGGTGGGCAGTTTTCAGGATTATTTCAGTACCCTGGTGGGCTGGGAACGTTTTCGCGCCAAGCAATTTGGCATCAAGCACTACTGCACCATCGGCCTGAACAGCAAGGAGGCCAACAACGTGGCCCTGGCCGAGGAGGTCATGGAGCTGCTTCCACTCTATGCCGGGAAGGAAGGCGTGGTTGCCATCGGAGAGATTGGCTACGACGATCAGACCGAGGCAGAAGATCGATTCTTCCGGGCCCAACTGGAGCTGGCCAAGGAAATGAACCTGCCGGTAATGATCCATACGCCCCATCGGGACAAGCGAAAGGGTACCCTGCGCAGCATGGCCGTATGCGAAGAGCACGGCATGGATCCCACCATGGTGGTGGTGGACCACAACAACGAGGAGACCGTAAAGGATGTGCTGGACCGGGGCTATTGGGCCGGGTTTACCATCTATCCGCACTCCAAAATGGACAGCACCCGTATGGCCGTGGTGGTGGAGCAGTACGGTCCGGAACGGATCATCGTTGACAGCTCCGCCGATTGGGGGGTAAGTGATCCCCTAGCAGTGCCCAAAACCGCCCAGATCATGCGTGACCGGGGCATATCCGAGGAGCATATCCGCATGACCTGCTATCGGAATGCCTTGGACATATACGGCAAAAGCGGACAGATCAAAGAAAGCGACTGGCTAAGCCGGGCACCTATCAATCAAACCGAGCTCCACGATGGCAACTCCGTCCTAAGAGGTCAGACGCCCCTAGTGGAGGATGCCGCATCCCTAAAAAGCAACGGCAACTAAACCCGGATGGGAAAGGTATTGGCACATATACGGCTGACCAGGCCGGCCAACGTGGTTACAGCCATTGCAGATATTTGGGCAGGTTTGGCCATTGCCGGCCTAGCTGCGGGACTTTTTGCAGGGGACTTTAATCCCTATGTAAGGGAGGCGATTTGGCTTACCCTAGCCACGATAGGACTATACGCCGGTGGTGTGGCTTTCAACGACGTATTTGATGCCGAACTGGACAGGGTGGAGCGCCCGGAGCGTCCCATTCCCAGCGGACAGGCCTCAGTGGGCAGTGCGGCGATGATGGCTGCCGCTCTACTGCTTTTTGGGATCATCGCTGCCTTTAAGGTCAATGTATGGAGTGGGGAGCTTGCGGTCTTCATTGCCGTATTTGCCGTACTTTACGACGCTTGGGGCAAACATCAGCCCCTTTTTGGCCCCATCAACATGGGGATGTGCCGCGGAGCGAACCTGCTGTTGGGCATCAGTATCATCCCGGAGCAGATCGGACCCAATTGGTTCGTGGCCCTCATCCCTATTGCCTATATTTCAGCCATTACCATGATCAGCCGCGGCGAAGTACACGGTAAAAACCGGAAGGCACTGGTGGGTGGATTGTGGATTTATTTTGCCATATTTGCCGCGCTGATAGCGATCGCCCTGCATCAAAAAGGGGCAGGCAGTTGGCAGGTGCTTCCCTTTATTGGTTTGTTTGCCTACCTGATTGTGCCCCCGCTGTGGAAAGCAATTGCCACGCAGGAGCCCAAGCGCATCGGAATGGCCGTCAAGGCAGGCGTATTGTCGCTGATCGTCATGAATGCCTGTCTTACGGCGGCGTATGCCGGCTGGTGGGCGGCCTTGATGGTAATGGCACTGCTTCCGCTATCATTGTGGCTGGCAAAGCGGTTTGCCGTAACCTAAAGCGCTTTATCCGGGTTATTAATATAGAAGACCAAGTTGCTTGGCACAGTTGCCGATGATGGATTCGGTGGCCTAGTCAGGCGCAATCCATAATTGGTAAGTAGATTGGAATGCCAGGAGGGCAACCTGTTCGTTGGCATCGATTGGAGAAAAGGTCTGGCTTCAAAAAGACAAAAATACGACGATGAATAAAGTTATTGAGCAGACGTTTAGCGTGCCTTTTCGGTACCCGGTTTGTTTCACCACACGCCTATTTGACACCCAAAACCCCCTGTTGGCGGATGTAATGCGCGGGGAAAAAATTCCCAAAGCCTTTTTTGTGATAGACCAGGGTGTCAGTGAAGCGCATCCGCGTCTGATTGGTGCCATACACCGGTATGCTGCTGCCCATCAAGGCGCATTTGTGCTAGCAGCAGATCCGTTGGTCGTGCCCAGCGGTGAGCAGTGTAAAAACGATCAGGCATCTTTTCAACAGGTACTCGATGCAACGAATGATTATGGCATAGACCGTCATTCATACATCATTGCGATCGGAGGAGGTGCCTTGCTGGACATGGTAGGCTTTGCGGCTGCCATTGCGCACAGGGGTATCCGCCACATTCGCATACCCACCACCGTTCTTTCCCAAAACGATTCGGGTGTAGGTGTAAAAAACGGGATCAATGCCTACGGCAAAAAGAACTACCTGGGAACCTTTGCTCCTCCGTCTGCGGTAATCAATGATCTGACTTTTTTGGAAACCCTAGAGGACAGGGATTGGCGTTCGGGTATTTCCGAAGCAATCAAAGTGGCACTTATCAAAGACGCCTCCTTTTTCCAATGGATCGTGGCCAACGCGAAGGCACTGGCAGCGCGTGACATGGCTGTGATGACCGATTTGGTGGTACGCTGTGCGGAGATGCACATGGAGCACATAGCCGGCAAGGATCCTTTCGAAACAGGTTCATCCCGTCCCTTGGATTTTGGCCATTGGGCCGCCCATAAGCTGGAGCACCTGACGGATTACCGGGTTAGGCATGGAGAGGCCGTGGCCATAGGCATCGCGCTGGATTCTACCTACTCGTACCTAAAAGGCATGTTGACTGCCGCGGAATTGCAGCAGATCATTCAGGTAATCCGCGATCTGGGTTTTGAGCTATATGTTCCGGAGCTATCCGGAGAGGTATTGTTGCAGGGACTACAGGAGTTTAGGGAGCATTTAGGTGGCCGGCTTACCATCATGTTATTGGAAAAAATAGGACTGGGCGTGGAGGTGCATGCCATGGATACCGAATTGATCCAAGAGGCTGCTACCCGCCTGAAAACCTTTCAGATGGAGGGACAGAACGTTTCTTCCTGACCGAAATCTCTCCAAACACTGGTTATAAGAAGACATTCATGAAAATAGACCAACACCATCTTACCTATTGCTCGAATATACATCCTGGCGAAAGCTGGTCGGCGACAAAGGCCAATTTGGAAAAGTACCTTCCGGAAATCAAGTCCAAGGTTGTGGGCAACCAACCGCTCGCCATTGGTTTGCGGCTATCCAACGAGGCCAGCTTGGAGATTTTGGAGAAGGATCAGCTGCCGGCTTTTAAGCGTTGGCTAGATGAAAATGGCTTCTATGTCTTTACGTTCAATGGCTTTCCCTATGGTGGTTTCCACCGGCAGGTGGTGAAAGACGAAGTGCATACCCCTGACTGGACTACACCGGAACGGAAGGCCTACACCCTCCGCCTGTTTGATATTTTGGCCTTCTTGTTGGCGGAGGGTATGGACGGTGGAATATCTACCTCCCCGCTTTCTTACCGCTTTTGGCATCCTAAGCCGACCGATATGGACTTTGCCATGCAACGGAGCACTGAACAGATCGTGGAAGTGGCGGAACGCCTATATGAAATTTACCGGCGCGATGGAAAGCTGCTGCACTTGGACATAGAACCTGAACCCGATGGGCTGATTGAAAACAGTACTGAGCTTATTTCCTTTTTTAACAACTGGCTGATTCCCCTGGGGGTACCGATTTTTGTAAAGAAATTTGGAATTACCGAAGAGAAGGCCAAGCAGGCACTGAAGGAACACATTCGGGTTTGTTACGATGTTTGCCATTTTGCCGTAGGGTTTGAGAATCACCGAGAGGTCGTTGCCCAGCTGGAAAAGGAGGGGATCAAAGTAGGGAAGATCCAGATCAGCGCGGCATTGAAAGTGCCCATTCCCGTGGAAATCAGTGAAAGGAAGAAGGTGGAAAAGGTGCTGCATCCCTTTGTGGAATCCACCTACCTGCACCAGGTGGTCGGTAAAAAGGAAAACGGAGCCTTGAAATCCTATCGTGATCTACCTGACGCGCTGATTACCCTGGCGGAAACCAAGTTGACGGAATGGCGAATTCATTTTCATGTCCCGATTTTTCTGGGAACCTATGGCAAGCTCGAATCCACCCAAGGAGACATCATCGAGGTGCTTTCGCTCGCCAAGGAGCGTAATCTCACCAACCATCTTGAAATAGAAACCTATACCTGGGAGGTACTTCCGGAAAGCATTCACCTCAGTCTCGGAGAGTCCATTTCCCGGGAGCTATTGTGGACGATCGAAAAGCTTAACTCATGAACAAAACGGTCATTATCGATGTAGTAGCCCTGTCCTCCAGGGTGATCGGGGCGCATACGCCTTTTTTGTCCCAGTGGATAAAAGAGGCTGTCCAAGCTCGCATCAAGCCGGTGGTTCCCGCCGTAACCTGTTCTTCTCAGAGTGTGTATCTTACGGGGAAGTGGCCGGAAGAGAACGGCATAGTCGGAAATGGCTGGTTTTTCAAAGACGAGTGTGAAGTCAAGTTTTGGCGGCAGTCCAATCGGTTGGTCCAGTCTCCCAAGGTTTGGGAGGAACTAAAACGTGAAAACCCCGGATTCACCTCTGCCAATATGTTTTGGTGGTACAACATGTATAGCAGCGTAGACTATGCGGTTACTCCCAGACCTCTTTACCCCTCCGATGGGCGTAAATTGCCGGACGTGCATTCCCAGCCCATGGATTTACGGGATAGGCTTCAGCAGGAACTTGGTCAATTCCCGCTTTTCTCGTTTTGGGGGCCAAATGCCAATATTGAGTCTACCCAATGGATAGCCAAGGCGTCTATCAAAGTGGATCAGTGGTTTGATCCTACCTTAACCTTGATCTACCTGCCCCATTTGGACTACGGTCTACAGAAATTTGGGATTGATTTTGACAAAATTGGCAAGGATCTTCGGGAAATAGACGAGGTGTTGAGGGAGTTGGTGACCTACTACGAGGGGAAAGGTGCCGACGTGGTGTTATTATCTGAATACGGCATCACCACGGTTAGCCGCCCTATTCACATCAATCGCATGTTGAGGAAGGAGGGGTACATACAGGTAAAGAATGAGCTTGGCCTCGAAACCCTGGATGCGGGTAGCTGCAGGGCCTTTGCGGTCGCAGACCATCAGCTGGCACATATCTACGTACCGGAGGCCGCCGACCGGGCTAAGGTCAAGTCGCTGATAGAAGCCATGCCCGGGGTAGAGCGCGTGTTGGATGAGGAAGGGAAAAATGCGTATCATCTTGGGCACGATCGTGCCGGTGACCTGGTTGCCATCGCCGACAGGGATTCTTGGTTTACCTACTATTACTGGCTGGACGATGCCAAAGCACCCGATTATGCCCGTACTGTGGATATCCACCGCAAGCCGGGCTATGATCCCGTGGAGATGTTTGCCAATCCGGATATTCCGCTGATCAAAGCCAAGATAGGTTGGAAGCTGATACAGAAGAAACTCGGCTTCAGGTACCTAATGGATGTGATACCCCTAAAAGCCGAACTGGTGAAGGGTTCTCATGGACGTATTCCCGAGGACAGCTTGGATTGGCCTGTGCTGATCGGAAAAAGAGCTGACTTGGTGCCAGAAGGAGAAATTAGCCCCCTTTCGGTTTATGACGTGATTTTATCCCATGTAAGGGGGAAATGATAACGGAATTTATCGAAACATCCCGGCGTTTTTACTTTTGGAGAAATTATTTTGGGGTAAGGCATTTTATCCGGGGTTTTTTTATAATTTCGTTCTTTTCCTATTCATAATCAAATGGTTAGAGTATGGGCTTAAACGTTGTCCAAAAAACGGCGAAAGAGTACGTAACCAGACCATTTTGGCAATTGGCAATTTTAAAAATATGAAAAGAGGCTGGAAGATTTTCTTTGGTACTTGGGCAGGGCTTTTTTTGCTCTTTGCGTACTGGCAGTTGAACGATCCGGATCCGGAATGGTGGGTTCCGGCCTACCTGCTTGGAGCGTTCATAGCGGCAATGGCGGCTTCAGGTCGATTTTACCTCAAATTTTTGGTAATTATGACCTTGGTATACCTGACCGCCTCCCTGTTTTTTTGGCCCCAGGAGATTGGTGGCTGGATCTCCCAGGAGTGGGAACAAAAGAACCTGGCGATGAAAACCGACGCGATGGAAATCAATCGGGAGTTTTTTGGGTTGCTGATATTATCAGCGGTTACCGGCTTGGCGTATTGGCTGGGTCGGATAGAATCGATTAAAAAACAACAAGCATGATCAAGAAATACGACGTTGCCGGTATTGGCAACGCATTGGTAGATATAGAATTTACCGTAACGGATGAGTTTTTGGCAGCAAATGGTGTGGAAAAGGGGCAAATGACGCTGGTGGACGAGGAGCGTCAGACCAAACTGATGCAGGAAATCAACCGAAAAACCGCTAAGATGCAATGTGGAGGATCGGCCGCCAACACGGTGATTGCGCTGAGCCAGTTTGGTGGCAACGCGTATTATTGTTGCAAGGTAGGAAATGACGAGCTGGGTCGGTTTTTTGTGGATGACCTGAAGGAATCCGGGGTGCATCACAACCTGCACGCCGACCGGCTGGAGTCGGGCATCACGGGAAAATGCCTGGTAATGGTCACTGACGACGCAGAGCGTACCATGAATACGTTTCTGGGCATCACACAGGATTTTTCCATTCAGGACATTAACGAATACGCACTCAAGGATTCCAAATACGTGTACATCGAAGGCTATCTGGTCACCTCGGAAAACGGAAAGGAAGCCATGCGCTACGCAAAAAAAGTGGCTGAAGACAATGCCTCGAAAGTAGCACTGACTTTTTCAGACCCGGCCATGGTGAAGTATTTTTCACCGGCTTTTGATGAGGTGATCGGTGCCAGCGTGGACCTGCTATTTGCCAACGAAGAGGAAGCCATGTTGTTTACCAAGAAAAGCAACCTGATGGAAGCGAGGGAGGAGCTCAAGAAAGCTGCCAAGCATTTCGTTATTACGCAGGGAAAAAACGGGGCAATGATCTACGACGGGGAAACTTTTATCGATATCGAACCCTACGCAACCAAAGCGGTGGATAGCAATGGTGCCGGTGACATGTTTGCAGGGGCGTTCCTATATGGCATTACCAATGGGCATTCCTATGCGTCCAGTGGTAAGCTAGCCAGCATGGCTTCTTCCAAGGTGGTGAGTCAATTCGGTCCCCGGTTGAAATGGCACGAAGCTAAGGAGATTTTGGCGCGGCTAATTCCTTAAGGGGGAGCTTTGAACAGGCTTTTCAATTGCCAGCGTAGAAGTTGGTTCGATGGGAGAGAATGTTTCGGGCAGCATCCCGCATGTCTTCGGTTCCCGGCGTGTACACTATCTCCAACGTTGCAAACGCCAAATCCAAGGCGTCGTATACGATGAGTTGATAGGTGAGGGAATCCAAGGCGGTGGTGCTAAAATGATTGTTTTCCATTAGGCTTATGGACACTTCGCCTGGTAAAGCCTCTGCAAACCGCAGCTTCAGGTAATACTTGTCTTCGTACAAAAAGTTATCTACGATAGCGGGCGTCAACCAGGAAATGGAGTCGGGTTGAAGGATTGCCGGGTCAGGTTTGCGTTCGAAACCCCTAATGCCGCGATTCTTCGTTTCCTTTACTGAAACCGTATCTCCAACAAATTGGGTGGAGTCGTTTTCCCTGTCGGTTTTTTGCGAGCAGCCGGCAACAGCCATCAGGACACACAGCGGGACAATCCAGGTGATTCCTGCTGTTAGCCGGGCTTCCATGCGCGGGTCATTTCCTTTTTACCGGGGGGGCCGGGAACCTGATCCAAAACGAGCCCAAGTGACTGCAAGTCCCTCTTCAGTTGGGCAGCGGCACAGTAGGTCACGAAAACACCGTTGGGGTTCATGGCATCTACTACGTCCCTTAGCTGATCGATGTGCCACAGTTCGGGTTGTTTTTTGGGAGAAAAGGCATCGAAGAACACGACGTCTATAGGATAAAGAATAGCTTCCTGAAGTGTAGTTTTGTCCTTCTTGATATTAAAAAATTCTGTCATCGGCTTACCCAAGTCCCAGTCCAACGCGTGAAGACGGTTGAAATAGGCGGTATAGTGGATGGTAAACGATTCATCGACGGTGGTGTAGTTCAGTTCGGAGTAGATTTCTTTTTCCAGCGGGAAGGGTTCGATGGTGTGATAGGCTATAGGAACCTGGCTTTGCTCTGCCCAGATGAGGCTAAGCCAGGCATTCAGCCCGGTTCCAAAGCCCACTTCAAAGACTCGTATGGGAAACTTTTCCCGGTTTCTTGCAAACCAAGCTTCCAGCCCATACAGGATAAACACGTGAACGGACTCGCGGTAGGCACCGTGGGAGCTGTGGTAGCTTTCGTTTATCTCCGGTAGATAGACGGAGTGGGATCCGTCTTCCGTGGTGATGATTTTAGCCTCCCTACGCATATTACCCTTTTTTATAAATCAATACTACAGAATAGGCAGATACGCCCTCTTCTCTTCCCACAAAACCCAGTTTCTCCGTAGTGGTTGCTTTGATGGAGAGTTGGTCCTCAGTGATACCCATCACCTCAGCAAGGCAGGACTTCATGGCGGGGATATGGGGATTTATTTTTGGTACTTGCAGGCAGATTGTAGAATCGATGTTGCCTATAGCATATCCGGCTTCGTCCAAGAGGGTTATGACCCGTCTGAGCAGGATTTTGCTGTCAATACCTTTGTACTGTGGATCCCGGTCGGAGAAATGGTATCCAATGTCCCGCAAATTGGCCGCACCGAGCAGTGCATCGCAGATCACATGTACCAAGACATCTGCATCGGAATGGCCTAAAGCGCCTTTTTCATGGGGTATCTGAATACCTCCCAGCCAAAAATCGTGCCCCTCGGCCAATTGGTGCACATCGTATCCGAATCCTACTCTAAATCCGTTCATAATTGTGGAAGCTTAGGCGACTCCTTTTTTGATTTCCTTTATTGTCAGCTCTTCTTCGTTTTCGCTTGCCGACCCTTTTTTGTAATATAAAACCGAAGCCTTTTCCGGCACAAGGATATCATTGGCACAGGCTATGATATCCGTTCCTTTTATCTTGAGCTTACGCCTATATTCTGTCTCGTACAGATCAGGGGTTCCCAGGTGGGCATAATAGGCGATTCTCATCGCCCGGTTTAGCAACTGTACCGCTTCGTAACTGCGCATAGCCTCACTTTGATTTTTGACTTTTTGCAGTACTTTGGGAGAGATGCTTGATGCTTTGAAGGTTTCCAGTTCTTTATCCAACAATTCCTCGGCTTGCTCTGCAGTGTACCCCTTTTCCATGCGGCCACTGATGATGAGCAGGCTTGGGTCAACGTTGCCCAGCACGTAGGCGCGGCAATTGGCGAATACATCCGTATTTTTCACCAATCTTTGTTCTAGGACGGAGGATCGGCCGAAACCAAGTACGTCGGTGACCAGATCGGCTTCCAGGTAGCCGGGATCCAAACGTCCGGCCATGTGATAGGCTTTGTAAAGCGAATCAGTGGGCACATCGGCGTAGACTGTTTTATGCCGAATGCTTGTTTGGGCAGGTTCAAGCGCTGGTTCTAGGATGGGGAGTTTACCGGACGGAATATCACCAAACCACTTTTGCGACAGTTTTTCCACTTGAGATAGGGATACATCGCCCGCCACCACCAGGATGGCGTTATCCGGGCGGTAATGGGTCTGGTAGAAATTGCGGACATCCTGTTCCGTAAAGTTTTCAATGTCGGCTATTTCAAATCCGATGGTTGGCCAGCGGTAGGGGTGTTGCCGGAATGCCAGTGCCCTGAGGTGGTGCATGGCATCGCCATAGGGTTGGTTTAAGTAGCGTTGTTTGTATTCCTCTATCACTACGTTCCGTTGGGTTTCGATCACCCGTTCCTGCAGTGAAAGTGCAAACATACGGTCGGATTCCAGCCAGAAGGCGGTTTCGATATTGATGGCTGGGAGGCTGATATAGTAATTGGTGATGTCGGTGGAGGTAAATGCATTGCACTCTCCGCCCACACGCTCTATTGCGGTATCAAAGGAGGGCACATGCTCCGAACCACCAAACATCAAGTGCTCAAAATAGTGGGCCAGCCCTGTTTTTCCGGGCACCTCGTTTCTTGAGCCCACCTTGTAGAGCAGATTTAGGACAGCCATTTCGGTGTTTGGATCCTCGTGGACATAGACCTGCAGCCCATTGTCCAATACAAATTTCTGGTAGTCCATCATAGTTTGGAAAGCAAAATTAGCGTTTTTTTCCGCTTTCCCATTCGGGAGTTCAAATAGATTCCCCTAGGTAGCCGGCCTGTTGTAACGCGGATTTGACGGCCTCTTCACTAATCGGAGCCTCTACTTCCAATATCCGGTCGGGATGCGTGAGGTCTACCCTCCAGCGCCCTGGCGCTATTTTGTCCATCTCAGGGGTAATGCTGGCCACACAGGCACCGCACTTTACATTAGTTTTTAACTTGATCATAATCGTTTTGTTTAGGTTGAAAATTTTAGCCGGAGGCTGTTGCTTACCACCGAAACAGAGCTCAGGGCCATGGCTGCTCCGGCAATCATTGGATTTAGCAGAAAGCCAAACGCAGGGAACAGCAGTCCAGCCGCGATCGGAATGCCGATAATATTGTAAATAAAGGCCCAAAATAGGTTCTGATGGATGGTACGTACCGTGTTTTGTGATAGTTTTAGCAATTTGGGGATGTCGGATAGGTTTGCGTGCATAAGGGTCGTTTTCGCCACATCCATGGCGATATCGGTACCCTTCCCCATGGCGATACTCAGGTCTGCCAGTGCCAGGGCCTCGCTATCGTTGATGCCGTCGCCCGCCATGGCCACCCGCTTTCCTGCTGCCTTCAATGATTGGATATAGGCGGCTTTATCGCCGGGCAGCGCTTGGCTTCGAAAGGTATCGATTCCGACCTGCTGCGCAATGTAAGCCGCTGTTTTCTCGTTGTCGCCGGTCAGCATGTGCACATCCACCCCCATTTTTTTCAGCTGGGATATGGCTGTTTTTGAATCTGTTTTGACTGGATCCGCTATACCTACGGCTGCCACTACCTCGTTGGAATCCGCCAGATAAATAACCACCATGCCTTTTGCCAGCATGTCCTGAGCCGGTTTTTCCAGCTTGATAGGCAGGGAAAGTCCCATACTGTTGAGCCAAGCCAAATTGCCGGACCTGTAGGTTTCTCCCCTATGTTTTGCGCTGACTCCTTTGCCAGTGATGGATTGGAAATCATCTAAAATGGGCCGCTTTTCAGCTTCGATGGGAAAAAAATCCACGATAGCCCTCGCCAATGGATGTTCGCTTTGGGATTCCAAAGCTGCAAAGATGGAACCGAGTTGGGAAGTATTTTCAGGTTCCTTCCAATGCACCTCTTTGACTTTTGGCTTTCCTTCTGTGATGGTGCCGGTTTTATCCAGTACCAGCACATCGATTTTTCTTCCCTGCTCCAATGTTTCCGCATCTTTTACCAAAATACCCAAGGAAGCGGCTTTTCCGATTCCCACCATAATGGCCGTAGGGGTGGCCAAGCCAAGCGCACAGGGGCATGCGATCACCAGTACAGTGATCATGGAAAGCATACCTAGCAGGCCGTTTCCAAATAGCAACCAAACTACAAAGGTAATCAGGGCCAGTACCAATACGGTAGGTACGAATATGGCGGTCACCTTATCGACGGTTCGCTGGATAGGTGCCTTCGAGCTTTGGGCAGCTTTCACGCGCTTGATGATGTCTGCAAGCAAGGTATGCTCCGCGATCTCAGTTACCAACACTTCCAGCCGGCCGGTTTGGTTGATTGTGCCGGCATAGACGCTGGTTCCGGTAAATTTGTGTACCGGAACGGGTTCTCCGGTAAGCATACTTTCGTCTACATAGGAGTCCCCTGCGCATACCGTGCCGTCCAAGGGGACTTTCTGTCCGGGCCGGATGAGGATCCGCTCTCCTTGGGCCACTTCCTCCACCCCCTTTTCGACTTCCCCAGTCGTATCCAACACCCAAACGCGGAGCGGTTGAAGACTCATCAGCTTTTTTAGGGCCTCTCCTGTTCCGGCCTGAGCACCCGATTCCAAGGTTTTTCCGAGGAGGATGAAGAATACGATTACAGCGGCCGTTTCGAAGTACACATGGGGTTCCAGTCCTTGGTTTAGAAGTACCTGAGGGAAAAAGGTGTTGAAGGTACTGTACCCATAAGCAATCCCGGTGCTCAGGGCAACCAGGGAGTCCATGTTGGCTTTTTTGTTGCGGGTCTGTTTTACGGCATTGATGAAAAAACTCCGGCCAAAGTAGAACAATACGGGTGTGGTGAGTATCCAGGAGATGAGGTTTCCATAGGGCATATGCATCCAAAACATACCTATGGAGAAAACAGGTAAGGCAAACAGGCCCGCTGCAAGGGTGTTCCTTTTAAGCTTTTTAAAAGCGGCCCGTTGGATGCGTTCAAGGTCTTTTTTCTCCTGCGCTTCGATCAGCAGGTCATACCCAATGGACTTTACCAGTGTACGCAATTCGCCTAGGTTGGCGGGCTGGTTCGGGTCTAGCTGTACTACCGCTGAGTGGTTCGCGTAATTTACCCGGGCGGATACCACCCCGGCTGCTTGTGACAGCATGGATTCTACGCTGCCAGCGCAGGCCGCACAGCTCATGCCGGTAACGGGCAATTCGATTTCCTCGCTCATAGGGGTCATTTGATTGGATGCTGTCACAAATTTATGGGTAAGGAAGGCACCGTTTTCATAGAATTTTTGGAATTGTTTATAACGGGATGCTGCCATTCAGGAAATTCCAAGAGGCTACAAAGAAAAGGATACAGGCCTTGCCCGAAAAAATTGGTAACTTTACCGCTAGGCCCTGCTTGAACTATAAAACATGCCTTGGAGTTTTGAACCATATCTCAATGACCTATATTAAGCCGTTACATGAAGCAATCTGCCGTCGACCCCGCGTGTACCCACCAGTTTTCGCCCCTGTTTTTGGATTACATCGATCAAAAAGAAGGTCTGAAGCCTTTTTATTCGTTTTTTCCAACGATCGAGAACTTTGGTGATGCGGTCCGAAACCGACGGTTTCCGAAGCTAAACAGGGAAGTACTGGTACAGGAGTTGCGTCAGCAATATGAGGGCATTGGAGACCGGGACGTGGTGGAGAAGCAGTTGGAGCAATTGCTGGAGGAACGGACTTTTACCGTCACCACCGGTCACCAGCTAAATCTTATGACGGGTCCGCTGTATTTTATCTTTAAAATTGTTTCTACGATTAATTTGGCCAAGCGCCTAAACGATAGCTACCCCGACTTTCACTTTGTGCCTGTGTATTGGATGGCTTCCGAGGACCACGATTTTGAGGAAATCAATCATTTTGTCATGGACGGCACCAAGTATACCTGGGAAAGCGAGCAGACTGGTCCCGTAGGTGCATTTAAAATGGATAAGTCCATCAAGGATCTTATCGCTCAGTTGCGGTTTTTGCCGGATTTTTTCCGGCAGGCCTACTTGGAATCCGAGGACTTGGCAGAAGCGGTCAGGAAATATGTTCATAGCCTCTTTGGGGCAGAGGGATTGGTGGTTTTGGATGCCAACCGTGCACCCCTAAAGCGACTGTTTGCGCCAGTGATCGAGGACGACCTGCTCACCCAGCGTGCCAACGGCCTCGTAAAGGAGCAAAATGACCGATTGGAACGGATGGGATATAAGACCCAGATCTACCCCAGAGAGATCAATTTCTTTTATATGCCCGAGGGAATGCGGGATCGGATAGTCCGAACGGACGCCGGGTATGAGGTAGTAGGCACAGATACGTTGCGTTGGAGTGAGGCGGAGCTTTTGGAAGAGTTGAACATCCACCCCGAGCGTTTTAGTCCCAATGTGGTGATGAGGCCGCTTTATCAGGAAGTGATTTTACCAAATGTCGCTTACCTGGGTGGGCCGGCCGAAGTTGCCTATTGGTTTCAGTTGAAGGGTATTTTTGACCATTATCAAGTGGATTATCCCGCTGTTATGCCGCGGAATTTTGGGCTGGTGATCCCAAAGGCTGTGTCCCGAAAGGTGCAGGCCCTGGGCTTGGACGTGACCGAGCTGTTCAAGACCTATGATGAGCTGCGTATTGCCTATACCCTGTCCCATGCAGAATCAGATCTTTTGCTGACCGAGGAGCAGGAAGAACTTGGCAAACTGTACGAAAAAATCAGGCATCGCCTGGGGGGTGCAGATCCGACCCTGGAAGCTGCCGTGCTGGCCGCTGAGACCCGTGGCAGGAAAATGTTGGGTCAGCTTGCGGTCAAACTGCGGAAGGCAGAAGAAAAGAAGCATCAGGTGGCGATCCGTCGGATCGGAGAAGTTAAGGCCGCTTTGTTTCCCGGTGGCTCGCCTCAAGAACGGAAGGAAAATTTTTTGGGGTTTTACCTAGACAGACCGGAAATTCTATCGGAATTTTTGGCCACCTTTGATCCGTTGGATTTTCGCGTCGTGGTGATGGATTTGGATGGTTGAAGAGAAGAAGCGAATACGGCGGGAGTATAAACAAAAGCGTGCGATGCTCGGACAGGAGCAAAGAAAGCAGCTGTGCGCGGATTTGTCGGATCAGGCGGTGGCTTTTTTGTCGGGGAGGCAAGAGATACAGCACATTCATGTATTTTTGCCTATTGAGCGATTATTGGAAATTGACACGGGCCTGTTGATAAACCGCCTTTTTCTGGAGGGGAAGAAGCTCTACACGTCGGTTACGGATTTTGACCGGCAAACTATGCAGACCGTTTTATTGGCCCCTGACATGAAGTGGAAAAAGGACCAACAGGGTATTTCCATACCCGACCCACTTGTATACGAGGAAGACGAGCATCTGATCGATTTGGTGTTTGTGCCACTTTTGGCATTTGATTTGGAGGGATACCGTATTGGGTATGGCATGGGGTACTACGATCGTTTTTTTTCCAGGATACCGCAGTCGGTATGGCGGGTAGGCCTTTCCTACTTTGAGCCAGAAAGATTACTTCCCCGCGAACCTCACGACGTGCCTTTGCATGCCTGTGTCATGCCCAATAAATGGATGTATTTTCAATAGTATTACTAAACTTAACGTTGTTTTTATGAAGCGGAAAATTGGGTTGTTTGTTTTTGGGGTGTTGGTGATGTTGCTGACATCCGAGGTAAAGGCGCAGTCCTACGCCACCGGTATTGGACTGAGGTCGGGTGTGAGTAATGGATTGACCGTAAAGCATTTTATCGAAACCGATCTGGCCATCGAGGGAATCCTTCACAGCAGGTGGCGTGGCCTAGTGATTACCGGCTTGATCGAGAAGCACGTGGATATCTCAGAGGTGCGGGGATTACGGTGGTTTTATGGAGGAGGAGCTCACATCGGCTCTTGGAATGGAAACCGAAATCCTCCCTGGGCTGACTCGGGATTTGGAGGGGCCACGGTGTTTGGGATCGACGGGATAATAGGACTGGATTATATTTTTACGGGTGCTCCTATTAATCTTTCCCTTGATTATAAGCCGGCATTCAATATCACCAATAACGCCGGTTTCTGGGGAGATGAAGTGGCATTGTCCATACGCTTTGCCTTTTAGCGCAATTGGTTCCTGAGTAAATACGATAAAACGAAAAACGCCGGAGAACTCTTTAGCTCTCCGGCGTTTTTTTTAGGTGGGCTATTTCCTACCCTTGTGGCACCAATTTGATCAGTAGCCCGGTGGCTTCGGTGACTGCGTAGATATACCCATCGGGGCTTTGCGCCACGTGGCGTACCCGACCTATGTCCTGCAGGATCCGCTCTTCCCGAACGAACTCGGTACCCTGGAGTTCCACCCGGTTGATATGCTGTTTGGCAAGTGCCCCTACCAGTAGGTTGCCTTTCCAGGATGGATATTTGTCGGATGTCACGAAAGCCGCACCGCAGGGGGCAATCGAAGGTCTCCAGAAATGGATCGGCTGCTCCATGCCGGAGCGTACGGTGTCTTCTGTGATGATGGTATCATCGTAATTGATGCCGTAGGTGATTTCAGGCCAGCCATAGTTTTTACCTTTTTGGATCAGGTTGATTTCATCGCCGCCTTTTGGGCCATGTTCAATACCCCATACACGGTCATTGGCAGCGTCATACACCAGCCCTTGAGGGTTTCGGTTGCCGTAGGTCCAAATAGAAGGAATGGCGTCAGGCTCATTGACAAATGGATTGTCGGTTGGGATCCTGCCGTCGTCGTGGATGCGGTGGATTTTGCCATGGGAATTTTTCAGGGTTTGGGCGTTTTCGGGATTCGCACCCCTGTCTCCATTGCTGAAGAACAGGTAGTTTTGCTTATCAAATATGATCCGGCAACCGAAATGCCTGCCACCTTCTACGGCTGGGGTAGTGATTATTAGGTCCTCCTGCTCTACGAGTCGGTTTCCATCGATTTTGGCCCGCATGATAGCGGTGGCTCCGCCCCCTTCTACCGGCTTGGCGTAGGCTAGGTAGATCCAGCCATTTTGCGCGTAGTCAGGATGGAGTTGGATATCCAAGAGGCCTGCTTGATTCACTTCATGCACCGCAGGCACGCCCTCCAGTTTCTGGCCGGTATACGCATCGTTTTCGAACACGAGGATTTCGCCTTTTCGTTCCGTTACCAGCATTCTGCCGTCCGGAAGCCAAGCTATGCCCCAAGGGTTTTCCAAGTCGGTGTAGAGGGTGTCTACTTTGATGAGGTGTTGCTCGGTGCTGACTGCATAGGGATCGATTTCTAGGATCGCTTCGGGAGTTTTGTCATCGCAGGAACTGAAAGCAATCAGCCCCGGTAGGAGCACATACAATGTGTAATGTAGTTTCATATGATTATAATTGTTTTTCAATGGTCTGAACCCTCTCCTGTCACTTGTTGTCAACCTCCTGGAAGATGATCATCCGGCTGTAAAATGTGAGATTCATGATCAAGCAGACTTAGTGATGCCGGTTTGACACGAGTACTCGTTCGGTCAGGAACCTATTTCAAGCTCGCAAAGATAGCTAATTCTATCGCATTCAACGATATTATTCTAAACTCCTTCCTGTGTGCATTGTTTTTTTGCCCCCCTGTTGAATGCTTTTGCCTACACAATAGAATTTGATCATGGAAGTGCGCCGATTGACTTTCGGGGAATGATCCCTTTGCATATACTATTTTGAAATTCAAATTAGGTAAACTGTGCTTTAACACGAAAAATATTATTTTTGCTAATAAAATGAAATTTTATTTCGATTTTTGCGTATAAATTAGTATATTCAATTCAATCGAAGGGAGTAGTTACTTTTGCTCGCGGAGGTTAACTAGGCCTTTGGCACTGAAAAAAGTAATCGTATTACCGAATTTTGAAAAAACCTAGCCAGCTGTCAGATTATTTTAACCCGGATTTAACTTGTTTCACCTATAACCTATGCCAGTTAGTCGAATTATCCCAACCGTGCTTCCCTAAATTACGATATTTGAAGTAACAAACAGAAACAGCTAAAACAACGAATCATATGAAATGGGCAATTAACAATCGATGGGGAGGATTTTTACTCGCGGCGTTCCTGCTTGCGGCTACCTCCTGTATGCCGGATCCGCTCGAGGAGGGTCCGAAGGATAATTTGGATACACCGTTGGCAGGATTGGCTGCCAGTTCTTCCTTTACCTGGTCTACCTTCAGACAGGTGGAGGTTTCTGTCAAAGCTCTACCTCTTCCGGCCACAGTGGAACGTAGGATGACGCTCAGTACGATGGATGGAGACGTGTTCTTCGCGGGTCTTCAGTCTATGTCGGAAGACTTCAACATGCAGTTTACACTTCCCAACCATGTGACAGGCATCAAGATGACGTTTGGAGATATTGTAAAAGAAGGGGAAATCCAGTCATCAAAGGTCGTATTTCAATACTTCACAGCACTGGACAATGCCGATTTAGACGAGTAGTACCCTTAAAACGAATTTACCATGAAAAATATAACTTATATTCTAGTCGGTTTGATCTTTGGGTTTCAGATTGCCCAAGCGCAAACTATCAAAAACGATGCAGAGGCTGGCAGCAGGGACGTATATGCCGCCCAATGCTGGGCATTTGGAGCCGTGACGGTTAGCAATAATGCAAGCACGTTGATTTCCGGAAGCTTTAGTTTCAGAAGCAACCAGGTCACCAACGAATCCAATACAGCCACTTGGATCAAAACACCTTGGATTATGCCATTGGAGGGAGAAATAAGCTTTGACACGAGACTAGATGGTACCCAAGGAGGAAACCGAAACATTTTGATCCAGTTTATCCCCTTTGATGCCAGTCAGCCCAATGGAGAGGGTAAAGAGGTATTGTTTTATCAATATGATTTTCCCAATCCGATAACCAATCAGACTACGAAGAGGCAGGTAACCGCCCGTATGCCAAGAGAGATAATTGGAAAGCCCCATAAGATTTTTATCAGCTTTGTGGGAACAGGGGGTACTGCCCGTGTTGGTTTGGACGATTTGGTCATCCCTGGCGAATACTTCTCAGATCCCTCACGCGGTTGCGGTTTGGCGAGCACGGTAAAGGATACCGATGGTGATGGTGTCGCGGATACCGACGATGCCTACCCAGAAGATCCCTTTAGGGCATTTGACAACCCCTTTCCGGCTAAGGGCTACAGTACCTTGATGTTTGAGGATTTATGGCCCGCGCTAGGTGACTACGACTTCAATGACCTTGTGGTTGACTACCGTATCAATCGGGTGACGGATGCAAAGGGTGAGATTGTGGAGCTGCTCATTGAGCTTAGAACCCGGGCTGCGGGTGCGGGATACCGCAATGGATTTGGGATCGAATTTACGGGAATAGATCCTGCATCGGTACTCTCCGTAGAAGGTGCCAAGATATCCGGATCGGTTCACTCCTTTGAAAACAACGGTACAGAAGCAGGAACAAAATTTCTGACGATCATTCCTTATGACAATGTATACAACGTGTTGCCTCACCCAGGCCAGGGCACAGGGGTAAATACCACCCCGGGGGGTCCCTTTCAGCAGGTAAATATACAAAAGCTGGTGGTCACCTTTAAGCAGGATGGCAAACCCGGATCGGCAGGTGCCGTGAGCTTGAGATCACTGGGACCGGACAACTTTAACCCTTTCCTGATCGCAAACCAAAATAGGGGAATAGAGGTGCACTTACCTGGAAAACAACCCACTGCACTGGCAGATAAGAGTCTGTTCGGAACAAAAGACGATGGTTCCTCTTCTGATGAGCGATCCATGTACCGCAGCAAAAACAGCTACCTGCCCTGGGCTTTGCATGTAAATGAGAATATTCCATACATGCAGGAAGGTGCTACTTTCCTAAAGGGATACCTTAAGTTTGCAGACTGGGTAAAGTCAAACGGTCAGATGTATGAGGACTGGTACATGGACAAGTCCGGATACCGAAACAACGAGGCTCTGCTGAATATCAAGTAAGCTGGGAAAAGCGCCAACTGCCTTTACACGCTGCCTTGTTCCAAAGCGAACCTGAAATTGGGCTAATGGACAGCGGCAGATGACCGGCCAACACCTTACAGTTCCAAGACGGAAAAAAGGGAGATCCAATATGGACACTCCCTTTTTTTGATGGCTTTTAGGGGTTGAATCCTGCTATTTATCCTATTCCTTTAGCGTCAAAAGCTGTGCCGGCTCACTATAGGGAATGGATGCGAGCGTTCGAATTATGGTTCGTTTCGTATCCTCAAAGGCCAATTTATTCTCCTCAGCGATAGGTTCTGCCGGTGGGATCTTCTCTTTTAGCCAATCCACCTGTTTGCCGTTCTTCCAAAAGCGAAAACAAAGGTGCGGCCCGGTGGCCAATCCCGTACTGCCAACGAAGCCAATAACCTGCCCCTGCCTTACCCGGGTACCGGATTTCATCCCGCTGGCAAATTTTGACATGTGCAGGTACTGGGTGGTGTAGGTAGCGTTGTGTTTTATCTTTATGTAATTGCCATTACCACTGCTGTATCCGGCCTCAACCACGGTGCCATCCCCCACGGACCGTATCTCGGTGCCGGTAGGCGCGGCGTAATCGGTTCCTAAATGGGGTTTGTATGTTTTTTGTACCGGATGAAAGCGATTTAAGTTATACCTAGAGCTTATGCGCGTAAATTTTAAGGGATCGCGTAGGAAAGCCTTTTTAAGGCTTTCTCCCTTTTGGTCAAAATACGATAATTCTCCGTTTTGTAAGAAAGGGATCGCATGATACGGTTCACCCATGTGCTCGAAGTAAGCTGCTTCGATATCCTCTATTCCAACCACGTTGCCGTCTATTTGTTTTTCGGTAAAAACGACCTTAAACTTATCCCCTTTTTGCAATCGTTGGAAGTCAACGACCCAGCCATACAGATCGGCAAACTGGTCAATCAGGTCGGGCGTAAGCCCCAATTCCACCATGTTTACATAAAGCGAACGGCTGATCGTGCCACCGATTTCCCGCTTTACAAGCTCTACGGGTTTGCTTTCTTTATACACATTGGCATCGTCCAATTTAAAGACCACAAACTCTGTTTGATTGGGCTCATAGATGAAGTATTGCGCCAAAAGGGTGTCTTTGGGCGTCAACACGGTAAATCTCTTGTTGAAGGCAATCCTTTTCACATCGAAGATGTCTTTGGATTTTTTCGCAATCTCATCGATAACCTGATAGGACACATTGAAAGGACTGAGAATGGTAGACAGTGTCTGATTGCGCTCCACGGTGCCCTCGATTACCTCAAAGTTTTCGATATTGATACCGAAAAGGATTTTTTCCTGTTTATCAATTATCTCCTCGGGTACATGCGATAGGTTTTCATCCTCCACCGGAGTGTACCAAAATTGGTAGAAGGCAAAACCAGCAGAAAGCAACAAAAAAGATCCCAGGGTTATCCAAATGTATTTCATGCAGAAGGGCGTGTTTCGATGGTGATGAACTTAACACAAAAGAAGGCTTTTTTTTGTAAAAAATGCAACAATTTGGGAATAATTTGACAATATAGTCCTTGCAATCTTTGCAAGGCTGTATAGCAAACTACCTGTCGAATTGCTATCTTTGGCGATTCAAATCGATCAAAAGCCAATCGGAAATGTTAAGGACACATACTTGCGGAGAATTACGGATTTCAGACATCAACAGAGAAGTTGTTTTAGCTGGCTGGGTGCAGCGGGTACGAAACAAAGGAGGCCTGATCTGGGTGGATCTTCGAGACCGATATGGCATTACCCAGTTGATCTTTGAAGAGGGATCGGGGCATACCGCCTTACTGGAGAAAGCTGCATCCTTGGGTAGGGAATTTGTAGTGCAGGCAAAGGGAACCGTAATCGAGCGTGCCTCCAAAAACGATAAAATCCCAACCGGTGAAATTGAGGTGAGACCCAGTGAGCTGAACGTCCTAAATCCGGCCAAGGTGCCTCCCTTTATCATTGAGGATGAAACAGACGGCGGGGACGATCTTCGGATGAAATACAGGTACCTCGATTTGCGCAGAAATGTGGTCCGTGAAAAGCTGCAACTCCGGCACCGCATGATGCAGGAGACCCGTAAGTTTATGGATGCCCAGCACTTCATCGAAGTGGAAACTCCGGTTCTTATCAAATCCACTCCCGAGGGTGCCAGGGACTTCGTGGTGCCCAGCAGGATCAATCCGGGTGAATTTTATGCACTTCCCCAGTCTCCACAAACCTTTAAGCAATTGCTGATGGTGAGTGGCTTTGACCGGTATTTCCAGATTGTAAAGTGTTTTCGAGACGAGGATCTTCGGGCCGACAGGCAGCCGGAATTCACGCAGATCGACTGTGAGATGGCTTTTGTAGAGCAGGAAGATATTCTCAATACTTTTGAGGGCCTGATTAAGCATCTCTTTGCCAGCGTCAAAGGATTAGAGCTTGGTGAAGTGGCGCGAATGACCTATGCCGATGCCATGAGATTTTATGGCAATGACAAACCGGATCTTCGGTTTGATATGAAGTTTGCCGAGTTGAACGACTTGGCGCAAGGAAAAGGCTTCCCGATCTTTGATCAGGCGGAGCTGATCGTTGGCTTTTGTGCGCAGGGTGCAGGTGAGTATACGAGAAAGCAAATCGATGCGCTTACCGATTGGGTAAAACGCCCACAGATTGGTGCTAAGGGCTTGGTATATGTAAAGTGCAATGCAGATGGCACCTTCAAGTCTTCTGTTGATAAATTTTATGGACAGGAGGATCTAAAGGTCTGGGCAGACCGTATGGGAGCCAAAGGAGGTGATCTGCTTTTGATCCTTTCCGGTGAGGCTCCTTCTACCCGAAAGCAGCTCTCTGAATTGCGTCTCAAAATGGGCGAGGAATTGGGCCTCCGAGATAGAACGGTATTCAAGCCGCTATGGGTGCTGGATTTTCCCCTATTGGAATGGGATGAGGAGACCAAGCGGTTCCATGCCATGCACCATCCATTTACTTCCCCAAAGAAGGAGGATTTTGCCCTATTGGATACCGATCCGGGAGCGGTACGAGCCAATGCCTATGACTTGGTAATCAATGGAGTTGAAATTGGCGGCGGCTCCATTCGGATCCACGACCGCACCGTGCAGCAAACGATGTTTAGGCACCTGGGTTTTTCGGAGGAGGAGGCCAAGGCCCAGTTTGGGTTTTTGATGGAAGCCTTTGAATACGGAGCACCTCCCCACGGTGGGATTGCCTTCGGATTTGATAGACTTTGCGCGATATTTGGAGGTAGTGATTCGATCCGGGATTACATCGCCTTCCCCAAAAACAATTCCGGCAGGGATGTGATGATTGATTCGCCAAGCCCCATCGCGGTTGCTCAATTGGAGGAACTGAACATTGCCCTGGCGTTGAAAAAATCCTAAGAGGAGTGCCTGTCTACTGGGTTGTTTGACCGACTATACCGATGCGAGTTACCCTCGAAGGGAACCGATCTCGGGGTTCGCATTGTATGCATGCCATTCAAGAAGGGTTCCAGATAAAAAACAGCTTGTCAACCCCCGGTTTTTTCGGGGGTTATTTTTTTAGGGTCTATCAAGTGGCTCCGTACTCCCATAACTATCAGGAGTTGCGCCATGGTATAGGTACCCATGATCAAGACACCTGCATCTTCGATCGGCTGGTAAAACCGGTTGAGCGCCAAGATGGAATCTGAGACCAAAAAAAGCACCGCGCCCAGAAACACCTGCCAAAAACTGGCTGCGTTTGTTCTTCCGAACCGCTCCCTCGCCATGGTCGTCATCATCACGATCGCCATGATATAAATTACCACAGGTACTTGGAGATCCTGTAGATTTTTCCGAATGAGAAAATATACGAAGGCTGCGGCGATGTAGATGGGCAGGTTAAACAGAAAGGTTTGTACGAAATTCACCTTTAGAGGATTAAATCCATGGTTTTGGGTTAGTTTAAACGCTATGATGTAGCAAATATGCGTCATCAGAAAGGCGCCCAAGCCGTAAAGGAACAGGTTGGAAAAAAGTAAAAGAGAATCTCCGGCTATTGAAAAGACCAATCCGGCAGCCACGCTTTTTCGAAGGATGCTTCCTTTTATACTTTTGGTACTGGTCAAAAAATAGAACAACAGGCCGGTTACGATCAGCGGCTTGCTAAAATACCGCAACTGCGATTCGCCCTGGGTCAGAAATGCCATGTCTGCGACAGCGGCCAAAAGAAACAAGTAAAGCCAAGCGATTCCTTTTCGGTACATACAGGTTACAGTTCTTGGTGGGCGTTAAAGATAAAAATAAAAATCCCCGCACAAGGGGCATCGGGCAATATTCTAGCCGTAAAAGATAATTTACCAAAAATAGATCCTAAAGGCTGATTTAAGGGTGTTGCTTTTTTAATAGTTTTTTCAGAAAAATCCAATGATTCATTTGTTTGGATCGTAAAATGGCATCAACAAAAATATTTCCTTTGCAAGTCTGTTTTACCTGAATGTTAACTACTTTTGCCCTGCGGGAGCAAATGGTAATGATTTCAAAATACATTTGCCCGCCTCGATCCCTACCTTTGTACTGCCCAAAAAACCTTGTTGCGAGTTTGCAGTTATTAATTCCTGTTTTAAACCAATTACCATAATGAAGCAAAATTTACTGAAGTATGTAGTTGCGTTGCTACTGTTGGTGGTCTTCACCGAACAGTTGATGGCGCAGGGTGTGACCACTTCCGGTATCTCGGGAAGGGTGGTGGACGCCGATGGAGAGACCTTGCCGGGCGCCAATGTGTTGGCGGTTCACACGCCCTCTGGAACCAGGTACGGAGCGGTAACCAATTTGGATGGACGCTTTCAGATTCCGAATGTCCGGGTAGGCGGTCCTTATACGCTGACCGTATCCTTTATCGGGTTTGAGCCGAGTGTTCGCGAAGGCATTACGCTGGCATTGGGCCAAACGCTGAATTTGAACATCGCGATGCTGTCGGATGCAGCGGATCTGGAGGAGTTTGTAGTCAGTGCCGCGAGAGGAGAAATCATCGATGGTACCCGTACCGGGGCAGAGACGTCGATCTCCAATCAGCAAATTCAAACCATGCCAACGATAAGCCGAGGGTTTAACGATTTTACGCGGATGACCCCCCAGGCAGATATCAAGGGCGATGCCATTTCGATCGGTGGTATGAACAACCGCTTCAATCAGGTGACCATAGACGGAGCGGTGAGCAACGACGTATTCGGACTGGCAGCCTCCGGAACCAATGGTGGGCAAACCGGAACCTCTCCGATCTCTTTGGACGCTATCGAGACATTCCAAGTACAGATCGCGCCTTATGACGTGACTTTGGGAGGTTTTGCGGGCGGAGGTGTTTCCGCAGTTACCCGTTCCGGAACCAATGAATTTTCCGGTTCTGTGTTCCATTATTTCAGAAACCAAAATCTCGCCGGGTTGACGCCTACGGATGATCCAAACCAGGAGCGAACCCGTTTCAACAATTTCTCCGATCGTCAGACCGGCTTTCGAATTGGTGGCCCGATTATAAAGGATAAGCTATTCTTCTTCCTGAACGGTGAGATTACCGATAACACGACGCCATTGGGATTTATGCCTGGCACGCCTGATTCGGAAATCACCGCTGCTGAGGCCATGCGGGTCGCTAGTATTCTGAGAAATCAGTACGGCTATGATCCAGGTTCTTGGGAAGATCAGTTCTCTACTTCCTCTTCCGAGAAGTTGTTTGTCCGTTTTGATTACAACATTGACGATAGAAACAAGCTGACACTCCGGCATAGTTATAACAAAGGAGAAGCGGTGCAGTTAAACCGTGGGCAGCGGGTGCTTACCTTCTCCAATGGTGCCATCCTTCGATCCAGCCCAACCCATTCGTCGGTATTGGAGCTTAGCAGCAGGCTATCTAACAATGCATCCAATAAATTGCTTATCGGCTATACAAACATCCGCGAGCCGCGTACAGCACCCGGAGAGCCATTCCCTAGGGGAACGATCAACATAGGGTCTGCCAGGACGATCAATTTCGGAACAGAGGCATTCTCTACCGTCAACCAGCTTAACCAGGATGTGCTCACCATCACCGACAACCTTGAGCTGTACCGAGGCAAACACACCATTACCTTGGGTACGCACAACGAGTACTATAATATCTACAACGCCTTCATAGGTGAAAACTTTGGTACCTACCAGTTTGCCAATTTGGACTTTTTTGAGCAGGGACGTGCCAGCCGTTTTTCTTACCAGTATTCCATCACCGACAACCCTCGGGAAGGAGCTGAATTTGGTGCCATGCAGTTTGGAGTTTATGGGCAGGATCAGATCCAGGTAAACGAGAATTTCTCCCTAACTGCGGGTGTTAGATTGGATGTACCGGTCTATTTGGATAATCCCCGTACAAACAGCGACTTTAACAACAGTATTCTGGCCTCTCAATTTGGTGTACAAAATGACCGGTTGCCCAAACCAGCTTTCATGTTCAGTCCAAGGGTCGGTTTTAACTATAATGTGGATGGGAAAAGCGAAACCCAGCTGCGAGGCGGAACGGGTGTGTTTACCAGTAGGTTCCCGTTTGTTTGGATGAGCGGTGCATTTACACAGAGTGGTGTGCTGTTAAATATCCATCAGATTGGTCAAAACAACGCAGATCCTCCAACTGTCACCTTCAATCCAGATCCCTTCAGCCAAACGCCAAATCCAAGTGGACAAGGCCCAGGGGGAAGGATGACGGTGGTAGATAGGAATTTCAAACTTCCTCAGATCTGGCGGACCAACTTTGGGGTAGATCAAAAATTGCCTTGGTGGGGATTAATTGCGACCGTTGACCTGATGTATTCCAAGAATCTACATACGTTCCAGTTTACCCAGATCAACCAGATCGAATCCACTGGGAACCTGATCGGATCGGGTGATAACCGGGCCATTTGGCCTAATCCAAACAACGATAAGAAGATTTTGAGGAATTATGATGAGGTAATCTACATCAGCAACACTAATGCAGGTCATGCGATGTCAGGGACTTTCCAGATTCAGAAACCCTTTGAGAATGGTTTTTACGGATCCCTTGCCTACACCTTCACCAATTCCAGGGACTTGTTTCCAGGCACTTCCTCGCAAAACCACAGCAACTGGAGGCCACTGCCTACCGTCAACGGAATCAATCAGGCGGAAGTTGCCAACTCACCCTTCAACACAGGAAGTAGGATAGTGGGCTCAGCATCCTACCGCAAGGAGTACCTCGGCAAGTTTGCCACCACCGTATCCATGTTCTATAATGGTCAGTCGGGCGCATTGTTTTCTTACGTGCACAACGGTGACCTAAATCGGGAGGACGTTTCCGGTGGACAAAACAATGACCTGATCTACATCCCCAGAAATGCGTTGGATGCCAGCGAAATCCGCTTCTTGGATGGCTATAACCGTGGAGGACAGGTAATTTCGGCAGCGCAGCAGGCTCAGGAGTTTGAGGATTTCATCAATTCACAGAAATACCTAAGGGAGAGAAGGGGGCAATACGCCGAAAGAAACGGTTCGAGACACCCCTTTACCCATCAGTTTGATGTGAAAATCATTCAGGATATATTCACTAATATCGGAGGAAAGGAGAACGTACTGCAGCTTACTTTTGACGTTTTCAACGTAGGGAATCTTATCAACAAAAACTGGGGACGACAGTATAGCTGGAGTTCAGGTTACTTTGACAACTCCTTCCAGGTGCTGAGGCTTACAAACCAAGCGAACCTTCAAAATGAACAGCCTGTGTTTACGTTCGATCCGGTACGGGACAACAGTCCGTGGACTATCTCTGACGACGCGATCGGCGGTTCACGATGGGTAGGTCAGCTGGGTATCAGGTATATTTTCAACTAATAGCGAAAGCGTAGAAATTCAAAAGGGACTGTCCTGAGCGGCAGTCCCTTTTTTTTGGATTGGGGATGGTAGGCAGCGGTACCTAATCGACAGCCAAACAGAGTACCCATTAGAACGCATGTAGCCTCAAGCAGCTACCCTAATGGGATGTACTGGCTTAGATGGTTTCTTGCGGTCAAAATAGCTGTACGGATGTCCTCGGAGGATTTTTCGAAAGCTTTGTCTTCTACCTCGATGCAGCACGGGCCCCGATAGCCCACATCGGTCAGTGCAGCGATGAAGCGACCCCAGTTTACATCGCCCAGTCCGGGTATTTTTGGAGAATGGTACTCCAGGGGATTGGCCAAAATACCTACCCGATCCAATTTTTCCTTGTATACTTTTACGTCTTTTAGGTGGATGTGATGTAGGCGGTCCTTGTAATCATAGATCGGTCGGATGGGATCCATCTGCATCCAGACCAAATGAGAAGGGTCGTAATTCAAACCAAAATGGGCATCAGGAATGATGGTAAACATCTGGTCCCATACAGCGGGGGATATGGCCAGGTTTTTTCCTCCGGGCCACTCGTCATTGGTGAAGAGCATGGGGCAGTTTTCGATTGCCACTTTTATCCCCAAGGAGCCGGCATGCGCCACTATATCAGGAAAACGCTCTGCAAAGAGTGCCAGGTTATCGGGAATATTACGGGAGGGGTTTCTGCCTACAAAGGTGTTCACCACCGGAATACCCAATAAGGCGGCCGCACTGATTACCTTTTTTATATGGTCGATTGCCTGCGCTGCTTTCTCTTCATCGGGATCCATCGGATTTGGGTAAAAGCCCAATCCGGAAATAAACACCTTTTTGTCACGTTGAACTGCATGGATGTGGGCGATGGCTTCCCGGTCAAGCGCATCAACGTTGATATGGGTAACACCCGCATAGCGCCTCTCTGCTTTTCCCTTTGGCCAACACATGATTTCCACACATCCGAACTGCTGCTCAGACGCAAAAGCCATCACTTCTTCAAACGAACTGTCCGGCATGATGGCACTCACAAATCCTAGTTTCAACATGATTTTCTATTTGGTTAATTTTCGTGTAGCTAAAATTAATCAAATCTACTCTACCTCCCAGTTTCGCGGTTTGTTTTTTAGTGGCTTTGGTGGATGCAAAAGGCTAGATTGGCCAACTTTCCTGTCGGTAGGCAGCATCCCAAAACATCCACTCCAATCGGGTGGCTGTTATAAATGCCTCTGTCATGGCTTGTTCGGTCTTAAGGTCGGCATGCTCGGCCAGTTTATCCGCAATGGCTAGGGCTCTATTGACCGATTTGGAGAAGGCCTCTCCGGCATAGGTATCAATCCATTCCTTGTAAGGGTTTTCCCGATCGGCTCGCTGCTGCGCGTAAATATGCTCTCCAACCTTCTGATAGATCCAGAAGCAGGGGAGTACCGCGGCCACGGCCTCCTCCACATTGGCTACAGCCGCTTTGGTCAATAGAAAGTGGGTGTACAGCAAACAAGTTGGTGAGGGCGTAACTGCCTGCTCGTTCACACCGAACAGCTTGAAGTAACCGGTATGCAATGCCCGCTCCACCACGATGGCACCGGTGGCAAATTCACTGAAGGCCAGCATGTGGTCGCTATCGGTGAGCCGCCCACCAATAATGGCCAGTGCTCTTCCGAAGTCTTTCAAGTAGAGCGCATCCTGTGCCATGTAAAAGGTGAATTTTTGTAAGGGCAGGGTGCCATGCATCAACTCTTGATTGAAGGGCATGGCAATGATTTTATCATAAAGCGGCCTGGCTTCTTCCCATACTTTAGTTGTCCAGTTCATAGATCTCCAATTTTTTGGGTGAATGAAAATGGTTGAGTGGGCCACTGCCCTTGCCGGTGACTACATCCTTACCGGTGTCCAAGGCCTCCCATACATAGGCGGAAGCGGATGCGACTGCATCTACAAGGGCTGCGCCTTTTGCGAGTTCTACGGCAATAGCCGATGAGAGTGTACACCCGGTACCGTGGCCGTTCTGGGTGTTTATATACGGTTTTTCCAGTATCCGATAGGCCTTGTAGCCCCAAAGCAGCAGATCTGCCACTAGCTCGCCCCGTAGATGTCCTCCTTTTACCAGGACGGCCTGGGCTCCCAGATCGAATATATCCAGGGCCGCATCCAGCAGTTGGTTCTTTTCGGTAATAGGCCGCTGAACCAGCATTTCCGCTTCGTATAGGTTTGGCGTAATCAGTTGGGCGCGGGGGAAAAGCATTTCGATAAGCGCTGACACCGTTTCTTCGGCGATCAATCGGTCACCACTAGTTGCGACCATCACCGGATCCAATACCACTGGAATGTTGGGGTAGGCATGTAGGCAGTCGGCCACGACGCGAACGACCTCTGGACGATCCAGCATCCCGATCTTAATGGCATCCGGCCCGATATCCTCCATCACTGCTTCCAATTGGGCCTGCACAATTACCGGTGGAATGGGATGAATGGCCCGAACCCCCCGGGTGTTTTGAGCGGTTACGGCGGTAATCACCGAGGTGGCATAACAACCCAGCGCAGAGATGGTTTTTAGGTCGGCCTGTATACCGGCACCTCCTCCGCTGTCAGATCCTGCGATGGTCAGAACGGATTTATACTTTTTCTTCATTTCTTTAACACTATTTTTAAATGATCACATCTTGTCACGACAATCGGGAGAATCTTACATACACTGTGTGAATCTACCTGCATGTTAAGCCGTTTTCTATTTCCCTTAGAAACCGTTCGGCGGTTATACCAGGATTCGCCGCCCCACATATAGCCGATACGATGGCCAGGCAATCGGCTCCTTGGGCGATAACATCCGAGGCATTGCCGGTGTTGATGTTGCCAATGGCTACCAATGGTTTATCTGTTTTCTCACGTAACCATCGCAATCCATCCAAACCCCAAGATCCGTAGGTGTCGGGTTTGGTAGGGGTAGGGAAGATGGGGCTTACGCCAAAGTACCATGCCTCCGCCGCTGATGGATCGCTTAGGTTACCACGATGATCCAGGGAGAGTCCGATTGGGGTTGATCGTCCCAATTGCTCCTTTGCCAACAACAGGGGCAGGTCCTGCTGGCCAACATGCAGTCCAAAAGCTCCTACTGCGTGCGCGACATCGACGGCATCGTTGATAATTAATGGGACGCCATAGGTTTCGCACAGCTCCTTGGCGCGTAGGGCTTTTTCCACAAAGAGATCTTTGCTTAGGTACTTCTCGCGCAGTTGGACCAGTTGTACTCCTCCTTTAAGCGCTTCCTCCAGTACCCAGAAAAAGTCTCTTCCCATACATGCTTCTTGGTCTGTGACTAGATACAACCGATAGGGAAACTCAGGTTGGTTCATTGCGGGTAAGCTTAGCCCTATCCAACAATTGCTTGTCAGTCAGGGAAAACAAGGCATCGTAAAAATGCAACTGTAGGGAACCGGGGCCAGTGGATTTTTCGGCGGCAAGTTCTCCGGCAACACCCATTACGGTCATAGCATTCACAGTAGCCTCAAAGGGATCTTCCTCGGCACCCAAAAATGCTCCTATCATCACCGATGCTGTACAGCCCATGCCGGTTACCCTTGGCATCCATTCGTGTCCGTTTTCGATCCGGACTGTGCGGTGGCGGTCGATGACAAAATCGGACGCTCCCGAAATGCATACCACGGTGTCGAACTGGGTGGCCAATTGCCGGCCTGCATCCACCGCTTCCTCTGAGCGGTTCGCACTGTCTACACCCCTAGACGCTACGGCCACGTTGGCCAGGGATAGAATTTCAGAAGCGTTTCCGCGTATCACGGTTGGTTTAAAGGCGATGAGCTGCCCTAGTACTTCGTTTCTGTACGGGGTGGCACCGGCACCCACGGGATCCAGTACCCAGGGTTTGCCCAGTTCCAGGGCATGTTGGGCTGCCAACGCCATACTTTCTACCCAATAGTCATCCAGCGTACCAATGTTCACGACCAAGGCATGTACAATGGACACCATATCCCTCACTTCCTTGTGGGCGTGTGCCATAATCGGAGATGCGCCAACTGCAAGTAGCGCATTGGCGGTATTATTCATCACGACGTAATTCGTGATGCTTTGCACGAGTGGTGCGGTTTGCCTTAGTTTTTCGAGTGCTTGTTCCATTTGCTCCTTTTGGTTAGGTTAAAAAACTTTAGGAGCTACCCATGCTTGGGTATGGAACACTTTTTCCTTCGTCGGTATGACCCGCATCAGGTTCAAAGGGTATGATCTCAGCCCAGCAGTTGGGCACCCCTAAAGTTTGTATGTTTGAAGCCTAAATTTAGCGCAAAACTCACAGCTTGCAAAGAATTTCGCCCGCCCTGTCCAAGATTTCGTCGTCTTTTGCAAAGCAGAAGCGCAACAGTTTGTCGTCCTGTCGGTCCTGATAAAATACCGAAACCGGAATGGAAGCTACTTTTATTTCCTTGGTCAAGCGTACAGCTAGGTCATAGTCGTGCTCATCGGTGATTTTTTCGTAAGACACGATCTGGAAAAAACTTCCATTTGAAGGGGTAAAGGTGAAACGGGAGGCTGCGATCGCTGCATTGAACCGGTCTCTTTTACGCTGGTAAAAGGCCGACAGCGTTTCGTAGTGCTCGGGAATTTTCAAAAAATCTGCCAGCGCATACTGCAGCGGTGTGGGCGTACTGAACGTAATAAACTGGTGTATCCGCCGGAATTCATCGGTAAGGGGCTTGGGTGCTAGGCAGTATCCGATTTTCCAGCCGGTGACATGGTAGGTCTTGCCAAATGAGCCACAAACAAAGCTTCGCTCTTTCAATACCGGATGGGTCATCATGGAGTGGTGTTTCTCCCCGTCAAAAACGATGTGTTCGTACACTTCGTCGCTGATAACATAAATATCCCTATTCCGTATCAGGTTGGCCAATTGCCCCAGATCCTGCTTGCTAAATACGGTTCCAACGGGATTATGGGGCGTGTTGACCATAATCGCCTTGGTTTTGTCTGTAATTTTTCCGCGCACCTGTTCCCAGTCTATCCGAAAATCCGGCGCGCTCAGGCGTACATACACCGGTATACCTCCGTTAAGGTCAATGGCCGGTCGGTAGCTATCGTAGGCGGGTTCAAATACAATGACTTCGTCTCCCCTCTGCACCACTGCGGTCACGGCACAGAAGATGGCTTCGGTAGCCCCGGAAACGATCGTCACTTCATCTTCTGGATGGTAATCCACCCCATATACGCTAGCCGTCTTTTCGGCCAACTGTTCCTTTAGGGCTGGCACACCGCTCATCGGCGCATACTGATTGAAACCTCTGCGCATGTAATCTGCCACCAGATTGGTAAGCTCAGGGGCGCAGTTGAAGCTGGGAAAACCTTGGGAAAGGTTGTAGGCGTTTTCATCGGTTGCCAGCTTGGACATCACGGTAAAGATCGTGGTGCCTGCATAGGGTAGTTTGGAGGGTAGATGTGTGATTTCAGCCATTTTTTATCATAGATCGGTGGCATAGGGTGCCGGCCCCCATGCCATACCTTTCGGGAAGGGTGGAAAGAAAGGCAGCCTTTTTTTGTCTGCCAATGGGTACCGGGAGAAAGGGACATTTCCCGGTACCCTATACAGGAGGGGTCAACTACAGTGCTTCTATGCCTGCGGCGGCAATGATGCCGTCCTGCACGGAGGTTACACCGCTGATACCAATAGACCCTATTACCTGTCCATCGCGAAGAATTGGCAGCCCGCCTTCTACAGGGGTGACGCCCAATGCCAGGATATGTAGGTTTCCTGATTTTACCGACTCTTCAAAAACCTTGGTAGATCGTTTGAATTTCACCGCTGTTTCAGCCTTTTTCTGGGCTACGTCAACGCTGCCGATCTGGGTACCATCCATCCTTCGCAGGGCTATCAAATGACCACCCGCATCCAATACCGCAATAACAACATTCCAATTGTCCTGCCGGGCCCTGGCTTCTGCGGCCTCTGAAATCTTCTGTGCCTCTGCCAAGGTCAATGGGGCTACTGCCTGTGCCTGAACCGGACTAAGGTGCGCGATCCAGCCAAGGACCAACAGGCATGCGAGAATCATCGTTTTTCTGATCATGGGTTTTTGCGTTTGATTTAACATGTTCGTACCGTTAAAGATACTTATTTTTGTGATAATGCATTCTTTCACGCAGCAATTCAAACCATCGCATGCCAATGGAATTTTACCAACGTGAACTTCGGCTACCTGCTTATCCGAGAGGTTTCCACCTGATAACGAGCCTGATTGTGGACAACTTTCCGGAAATCAAAAAATTGCGCCAAGGGATGCTTCAGGTATTCATGCAGCATACCTCTGCGGGCCTGACCGTCAACGAAAACGCAGATCCAACGGTGCGCAGCGACTTTAACCGCTTTTCGGATGACCTGGTACCGGAAGACTATCCGCGCTTTATTCACACCTATGAAGGGCCTGACGACATGCCTGCGCATATAAAGAGCAGTATTTTTGGCTGTTCGGTCCAACTACCCATTACCGGAGGGCGGCTCAATCTGGGCACCTGGCAGGGGATCTACTTGGGGGAGTTTAGGGACCACGGTGGTTCCCGTCGGTTGGTTTTGTCTGCCTTCGGCACAACCTGAGCAGGCAAAAGGTTCTCATTCCGCATTCATAAACGACATTTTTGGGAGTTATCCACATCTTTTCCACCTATTTCGCTAGTTGATTAGCGCAATCCGCCAAGTGCCTTAGAAGCCGCAGTCCACGGCCAGTTTCTCGTCCATGATCAGTAAAATCCGGTCCCTGTTTTCGGCGTTTGACCAAGAAGGGCTAAACGTTTGGCTACGCTTGCTCTTTATGGTATCCGCGGAATGATACGTGCCCGCTGCCGGATCAAACCAATAAGCTATGGGTTTTTCGGATTTCAATCGATCAAGCCTTGCACGGATGGGTTTTCCTTCGGGTGAATAAACAACGGCAAACTGTCCTTTCTGATCCACCATGGCAACCCTGTACCCTCCCGTAGGCCAGTTCATCCCACCAATGAATGATTGGGCGGGAAGTAACCGTTGCCAAGGAATTCTCTCGAAAAACCGCCTCATGTAGCCCATCTGTGTAGACCCAGGAAGGTGCAGGGCTTCTGCCCAAGAGCAGTCTGCCTTATGCTGGGGTTCGCGACCGGCCGCGTGCATTTGCCAGATTTCGTTGCATCCATAGGTATGCCCTGCGGCCCCGCTGAGCATACTCCAGTAGGCCGCCCGTCTTACGTCAAAATCATTCAGGCGCTGTTTTTGCCACTTATTTAGAAAGTTGGGAATGTTCTCATATCCGGGTTCGCCGTTTAGGATGGGCCGTATGGGAGTGGATTTTTGGGCTTTTCGTACGTACCTGTACTCCTTGCATCCCTTCATGTGCAGCGATTGGAACATGTCCACTTGCAGCCAGTTTTCTCGCCCGTACACCAAGCTGGCGATATGCCCTCCCTTGGGATGCATGGTCATCAACTGCCCGGCGCCTCCCGCCCGGATGCCTTCAGCCATACGGCATACTATTTGGTAGTCCTCGGCATCGGCCGGAAGCCGGTCTCCGCCCATAATCCATACGATGTTGGAAACACTTTTATACCGGGTGCCCAGAAACGATCCATACTGAAAGGCGTTTTCCGTTGTGAAGATTTCCGGCCCTACCCCCCAGGCTTTGTTGTATTTATCGCCCCACGTAGGAAGGAGGCCGATGTAGATATGGCGCCGGGCAGCCTCAGTCAATACAAAATCGACCAGCTCGAAGTAGCGTTCATTGGGTTTGGTCGGATCCAGTTCATGCAGGGGCAGATCGCCATGGGCATTCGCTATGGTCAGGCCCTCTAGTTCGGCGAGGATTACCGCTTGGATAACGTTGAAGCCCTTGGTCGACCGGTCTTCCAGGTAATGGATGATTTCCTCTTTGGTCAGTCGGTGAAAAAGCTCCCAAGCGGTATCTCCCAGCCAAAAAAAAGGCTGTTGTTCCGCGGTGACCAAATGCCGGCCTGTTTCCGAGACGTGTAAATAGGGCAATTCGATACGCATACCCTACAATGATAGGCATAAGGAACGTTAGCGGCAAAAAAAAATGCCACCGTTTTGAAGGGAACTGCCATGAATTTCTTACCGGCTCAGAAAAGCCTCTTTCGCCTCATCCAGAAAGGCTATAAAGCGGGCAATTGACGTGTCATAGGCCCTCGGTTTGACCAAAGGGGCTTCGTCATGCCCGAGGATTACGTAGTAGGGCTGGGCATTGTTGTTGAATCGGGTGATCTGAAAGTCGGCATTTTGTTTGCCGATCGTCTTTTTCACTTTGCCATCATATCCGGAGGTATACCATTGGGACTCCGGTAGCTCATACCGTTCGTCGATGTACAGGGCCACCACCACAAAATCTTCTTTCAATCGCCTCAATACCGCTGGATCAGACCATACCCTGGCCTCCATTTCCCGGCAGTTTACGCATCCATGCCCTGTAAAGTCGATAAACAGCGGTTTGTTTTGCCGCTTGGCCGCTGCCAAGGCCTGATCATAATCAAAATACCCTTGGATACCATGTGGGAAATGTAGAAAATCCGCGTATTTTGGCACCTCGTCCAGCGTGTTCGCTTCGGATTTTCCCCCCTCTCTGGCATAGCTCACCAGATCAAAATCGTGCGAAGACATCGGGGGGAGGTAGCCGCTTAAGGCTTTGAGCGGGGCACCCCACATCCCGGGAATCAGGTAAACTACAAACACAAAGGTGGCGATGGCGAGCATCAGACGTGGCACCCCCAAGTACTCCAAGGGGGTGTCGTGCTTCAGGCGCAGTTTTCCAAGGAGGTACAAGCCCATGAGCGTAAAAATCACGATCCAGATGGCGAGGTAAATTTCCCTGTCCAATATACCCCAATGGTAGACCTGATCGGCAATGCTCAGGAACTTAATGGCAAGCGCAAGCTCCAAAAAGCCAAGAACCACCTTGACAGAGTTCAGCCATCCACCGGATTTGGGCAGGGAATTCAGCCATTCCGGAAAGATGGCGAACAGGGTAAATGGGAGGGCAAATGCGAGCGAGAAAGCAAACATGCCCGCTATGGGCTTGACCAATTCGCCGCCCGCAGAGCTTATCAGAATGGATCCAACGATCGGCCCCGTACAACTAAAGGAAACCAATACCAAGGTGAATGCCATAAAAAAGATACCCATCATGCCACCTTTGTCTGCTTTTGCATCAATTTTATTTACAAATCCGGTAGGCAGGTTAATCTCAAACATTCCCAAAAACGCGAATGCGAAAAAGACAAAAACCAAGGTAAAGAACACGTTTGGAATCCAATGGGTACTCAGCCAATTAGCGAATTCAGGCCCCTGAACAGCCGCAACGGCTGTTCCGGCAATGGTATAGATGCCAATAATGGAAAGTCCGTATATAAATGCGTTGCGGATACTGGCTATTTTCGATTTTCCCCTTCCGGTAAAAAAGGTTACCGTCATGGGAATCATGGGAAACACACAGGGCGTCAGCAACGCAGCCAATCCCGCCAAAAAAGCGACCAGCATGAAGCCCAGCAAAGACTGCTTCTCCTCCTCGTCCTCCGGCAAAAGTGAACTCCGCTGATCCTCTTCTTGGACAGATACGAACGGTTCCGGTCCGGAACTCAAGATAATCTCAAAATCTTCGTCGTAGCTGATACATTGGTTGGTCACGTCAGAGCACATTTGGTATTCTACGGTTCCTCTGATGCGGGCTACGGGGCCACTTACCTGCAAGGCCTGGCGAAATTCTCCCTCCTTTTCAAAATAGTTGACATCCCCTTCCCAGATCTCGTCATATTTGGTTTTGTGGTTGACGGCCAACAAATCACCTTTGGGTTTCAGGTTTTCATCCTGATCCAGCTTGAGCACTGTCAGCAAGGGCCCCAGATCCGGGTCAAAATCATTGGTATACACGTACCATCCCGCAGGTATCGAGAGCTTTAATACCAGCTCAGCTTCTTCTTGACCTTCTTCTAATGGGTCCGCTAGGGAGATATCCCACTTTGGTGGGGAGATCACTTGGGCGTTCGCAGCGATTATGAAGAAAAAAAACAGAAGTAAACTATATGGGTATGGACTCCGGGTCTTCATGATTATGTCTATAATTGCTTTTCAATGGTCTGAATTTGCCTTCAGTGTATCGGAAAGCCCGCACATAGGGCTTCCGTAGTTAAGGGGATGCCTGCCATTGGCAGGCAAGTTGCAAAATTTACAGGCATTGCTGTGGGTGGCCGGTAGGTCGTGCGCTGTATATTATGCATAACCCTTCCCTCCGCTGATCCATGCAAGTACTGATTAAGTAGATATAAGGAGCAGCGGAACGCCAATAGTTCCCTCCACCTCCAGATTCGGACCATTATGTGACCTATGTCACTTTAGCTGTTTTTGTGCAGTTTGGAAAAATGCTTGAAAAACAGCGCAATGGTTTCTATTCCCATAAAATAGTTTTTCACCCCATAATGTTCATTTGGGGAGTGAATCGCATCCGTATCCAAGCCAAAGCCCATTAAAATAGGATCCAGTCCCAAGGCCTGCTGAAAAAGACTGGTGATCGGAATAGAGCCTCCTTCCCTCGTAGGGATGGCCTGCTTGCCAAAGGCCTCCTGTATGGCTGCCTCGGCCGCGTGATATCCCAGAGAGTCGGTGGGAACGACGGCGGCCTGCCCACCATGGTGGGGGACCACTTTCACCGTGACCGATGGGGGAGCGATGGCCTTCAGGTGCTCCTCAAACAAACGGGCAATCTCCTTGTGGTCTTGATTTGGCACCAATCGCATGGATATCTTGGCAAAGGCCTTGGAGGGCAGCACGGTTTTCGCACCCTCCCCGGTATAGCCGCCCCAGACCCCGTTTACATCCAACGTAGGCCGAATACCGACCCGTTCAATGGTCGTATACCCCTTTTCTCCCCAAACCTCCTTGATGGCCAGTTTTCTTTTGTAGTCTTCTTCGTCAAAAGGGGCTTTGTTCAACTGCTCCCGGTAATCTGCACTGTATTCCTCTACCCGATCGTAAAAGCCCGGAATGGTGATGCGGTTGTTCTCGTCGTGTAAGGAGGCGATCATCTTGGCAAGTGCGTTGATGGGATTGGCTACCGCGCCGCCGTAGGTGCCACTGTGGAGGTCGCGGTTGGGCCCCGTTACTTCGACCTGCATGTAGGCAAGACCTCTGAGGCCTACCGTGACCGAAGGCGTTTCCATGGAAATCATGCTGGTATCCGAAATCAACACTACGTCTGCCTTCAGTTTGTCGACGTTGCCTTTTACAAATAGATCTAGGTTTTCTGAACCTACTTCCTCCTCTCCCTCGATCATAAATTTCACGTTGCAGGCCAATTCACCCGCCGCCAACATCGCTTCAAAGGCTTTCACATGCATGTAAAACTGTCCCTTATCATCTGCGGATCCCCTCGCAAATATCGCTCCCTCTGGGTGCTCTTCGGTGGGTTTGATTATCGGTTCAAAGGGCGGTGAATCCCAAAGTTCATAAGGATCGGCAGGCTGTACGTCGTAATGGCCGTACACCAATACCGTGGGCGCGGAGGGATCAATGATTTTTTCCCCGTATACGATCGGATAGCCGGTCGTAGCGCAGATTTCAGCTCGGTCTACCCCTGCACTTTCAAGGCTGGACTTCACGAATTCGGCTGCCTGGAATACTTCGTCTTTAAATTTTGGATCCGCACTCACAGAAGGGATGCGGAGCAGCTCGAGAAGCTCGTTTAAAAACCGTTCTTTATGGGAAGCAATATAGCTGTTTACAGACATAACCTTGGATGTTGTTTTAGACCCAAAAATACGGCATTTTGAGCAAAAGCAACGACTTATCTGAATTTAACCACTTTACCATGGCTGGAAGAGGTCATATGCCGGGGAATCGCCTCGGCGATTTCCTTGTATAACAGCTCCACCTGTTTCTTCTTCAGGTAGTTCCTTGTAAGTACCAAGCTTACCTCCCGTACAGGCTGCTCGCCTTCAAACGGACGTACCCGCGATTTCTCCTCTTCCGAGAGGCCTAACGTCGCCAATTCGGGCAAAAGGGTGATCCCTTCGTATCGGTTGACCAGATTCTTCAGCCCCTCCAAGGATCCACTTTCGTACTGGAAGTTCATACGCTGGAACTTAGAGGGATCGCAAAGTGCCAGTACCTGGTCACGGAAGCAATGCCCCTGCTGTAGCACCCAGAGATCTTCGCCTAAAATATCGACGATACGCACCCGCTCCTTACGTAGTTGGGGATGGTTTACGGAAAGGTAGGCATAGAATTTTTCGTAAAAAATAGGCTTCTCAAGGATGCCTGATTCGCCAAGTGGTGTGACCACGATGCCCAAATCCAACTCGTCGGTTTTCAGTCGCTTTAGAATGTCTTCCGTGACCAGTTCCTGTACCTGCAGCTTTACGTTTGGGTATTTTCGGATAAAGCCCTTGATGAACATAGGAAGCAGGTAAGGCGCCAAGGTAGGGATGATGCCTAGCTTAAGAATACCTCCCACTTCTCCCTTTAACTGGGCAACGGTTTCGTAGATGGCCTTGCTTTCAGCCACTACTTTACGGGCTTGGGCAATCAACACCTCGCCCATTTCCGTGGGTATAACAGGCATCTTGGAGCGGTCAAAGAATATAACCCCCAGTTCCTTTTCCAATTTGCTCACCTGCGCACTGAGCGTAGGTTGGGTCACAAAACAAGCGTCTGCCGCCTGTCCAAAATGCCGGTATCTATCCACTGCAATGATGTACTCCAGTTGCTGAATTGTCATGGCCTGGCTGGATTTCTTCGTTTCAAAATTTCCAATCTCATTACCTCGGTAAAGGTAAAAATGTTTTTTCTTTTTATTTAGATTTGATTTAAATAATCATTAATTTTGAGGACTAATTCATTCCTGACATGTTAAATCGAATCCAGACGGTAGTACTAACCGGGTTATTGTTAACGTTCGTTTCCTGCACAACAAGCAGCGAGGAGGTGGTCAATGTGTATACACACCGCCATTATGAGGCGGATCAACAGCTGTTCGACAAGTTCTCCGAACAGACTGGTATCAAAGTGAATGTGGTCAGCGCAAGCGCTGATGAACTCATCCAAAAGTTGGAATTGGAAGGGAAGGGATCTCCCGCAGATGTATTGATTACGGTGGATGCCGGAAGGTTGCACCGGGCACAGGAAAAAGAGCTTCTTCAGCCGGTTTCTTCAGCTACCCTTGCCGCCAACATTCCTGCCAAGTTTCGGGAGGCCGAAGGCTATTGGTTTGGATTGACCTATCGGGCCCGAATTTTTGCCTACCACAAAGAAAGGGTAGATCCGTCCGAACTGGACAGCTACGAAAGCCTGACCGACGAAAAGTGGAAAGGCAGGGTATTGACCCGTTCTTCCGAGAATATCTACAATCAGTCGCTATTGGCTTCCATTATTGCTGCCCACGGCGAGGCCGGTGCCCGAGAATGGGCTGCCGGATTACTGGCCAATATGGCCCGAAGTCCCAAGGGATCAGATAGGGATCAGGTAAAGGCAGTGGCAGCTGGAGAAGGAGATGTGGCTATCGTTAATACCTATTACATCGGCATTATGCTGAATGATTCGAATCCGGAAGAGGTAAAAGCGGCCGATCAGGTTGGTATTTTCTTCCCGAACCAACAGGATAGGGGAACCCACATCAATATTTCGGGTGCCGGCGTGACGCGTTATGCTCCCAATAAAGAAAATGCAATTAATCTAATTGAGTTTTTGAGTGCGGAGGAGTCCCAGCGCTTTCTCGCAAACATCAACTATGAATACCCTGTCAATGAAAAGGTGGAAATCGCCCCTCTTCTCAAGACCTGGGGGGATTTCAAATCGGATGATATTAATCTTACCTTATTGGGTAAAAACAACCGTAGTGCCGTCATGATATTCGACCAGGTAGGCTGGAAATAAACCGAACTGAACGATCTAGGGAATACTGAGAGGGGCAGGCCCCTCTCAGTATTCCCCTTTTAAACGCTATAAATTTTGCAGACGTACCGACAAACCTATTATTGGTGGAATTATTGGATTCTCGGATCCATCTTGATCCTGCTTTTGATAGCCACACCGCTACTCACCATCTTTTTCAAGATATTTGAGCCGCCTGGGAGTACCTGGTCGCACTTAGCGGAAAACCTACTGGTAGGATATTTCTCGAATACGCTGCTGATTCTGCTGGGTGTGGCCTGTTGTACCTTCTTGCTCGGTGTTACCTGCGCCTGGATACTTACCAACTATCAGTTTCCGGGCAGAAGGTATTTTGAGTGGTTACTGATTTTACCCCTTGGCTTTCCGGGTTACATTATGGCCTATACGTACGTGGGCTTACTCGATTATGCGGGGCCTATTCAGACTTTCCTCCGCAACGTGCTCGGCATACAGGTCACCGGCAGTTTGGTCGATTTGATGAACATCCCCGGGGCAATCTTTATTCTTTCCATCACGCTGTTTCCGTATGTGTTTCTGCTCACGAGGGCTTCCTTTTTGCAACAGTCCAAAACACTTCAGGAGGCCTCCTACCTGCTTGGGAAAGGCAATTTTCACACCTTCGTCAAAGTTGCGCTTCCTATGGCCCGGCCTGCGATTGTAGGAGGCATAGCACTGGCGTCCATGGAAGTACTAAACGACTACGGAACGGTAAAATACTTCGGGGTAAACACCTTTACGACCGGGATATTCAGGGCCTGGTTTTCGATGGGGGATGCATCAACCGCAATCTACTTGGCGGCGATCCTGATGGTTATGGTCTTTGTAATCCTGTACCTGGAAAGCCTGCAACGTGGCAACCGACGGTTTACACACGGAAATGGCATGAGTAAGCCCTTGGTACGACTTCAGGCTAGTACCGCCCAAAAGTGGGTGTTTATATCCATCTGTTCAGGCGTGTTTCTCGTTAGTTTTTTGGTTCCCTTTTTTCAGATTCTTTACTGGGTATACCTGACATATGCAAAGGTTATGGATTGGAATTTCCTTTTGTTGGTGTTCCGTAGTTTTAGTTTGGCTGCCGGTGCAGGCGTGATTATCGCCGTTTTGTCTGTTGTGCTCTTATACAGCCTTCGCCTAAGCCCGTTCAAATGGCTCAAAAACATCACGCGGATTTCTATCTTGGGATACGCCATTCCCGGTGCCGTGATTGCGGTGGGAATCATGGTTCCCCTGCTGGCGATAGATCACTGGATTATCGATAGCCCTTCGTTTACCCGTACCAGTTTGGTCATTTCCGGAACCCTGCTTGCCTTGGTCTTTGCCTATGTGGTCCGATTCATGGCAGTAGGGTACAACCCCATCGACTCGGGCTTCCAAAAGATCGGGATTCATGTGAATGAAGCCAGCAGGCTACTGGGAAAAGGGACCGCAAAAACGCTGTGGAAGGTCGATTTGCCGCTGATCAAAACAAGTCTGGTAAGTGGCATATTACTGGTCTTTGTGGATGTTTTAAAAGAATTACCCTTAACTTTGATCCTTCGTCCGTTTAACTATCATACGCTGGCCACGAAAGCCTTTGATATGGCTACCAACGAGATGATAGCCGAGTCGGCAAATGCTTCCTTGATCATTATTTTGACGGGCATAGTGCCCATCATCTTCCTAAACAGGCTGATCAGAAGCAAGTATGTATAAGGAAACGAGGGTAATGCTGAATGACCATATTAGAGCTTCATCGCGTACATAAAAAATATTTACAAACCGATCAGTTTGCCGTCAACGATGTGTCGTTCCAGGTGGATAAGGGCGAGATCCTGTCCCTCGTGGGTGAGAGTGGTTCCGGCAAGACTACCCTGCTTCGGCTTATAGCCGGATTGGAACACCCCGACAGCGGGTACATCTCCCTCGCCGGCCAAAAGATTGTGGAGGGGAAAAAGTCAGTTCCCGCAAACAAGCGAAACGTGGGCATGGTTTTTCAAGACTACGCCCTTTTTCCCCACCTAACCTTGCTGGACAACGTGAAATTCGGTCTCAAGGGCAAAGTTTCCGACCCCGATAAATTGGCGAAAGACACCCTATCTCTGGTAGGACTTTCCGAGAATTTCAGCAAATACCCCCATCAGCTTTCAGGCGGGCAACAGCAACGGGTAGCGTTGGCGAGAGCTATTGCCCCGAGTCCGTCCATCCTGCTAATGGATGAGCCCTTTAGCAATTTGGACACCATCCTGAAAGACCAAGTTCGGGAAGAGATTCGCCAGATCATCAAAAACACCGGTGTGACGGCCATATTTGTAACCCACGATACCAGGGATGCGCTTTCTACCTCAGACCGTATCGCCATATTGCACAAAGGCTATCTGCAGCAGATCGATACTCCCAGAAACCTCTATGAGTTTCCCGTCAACGGCTATGTCGCCAATTTTTTTGGGAGACGGAATGAGTTGTTGGCTACGCCTACCAAGGAGGGTTTTTATTCCGGCTTTGGATTTATTCCAGACGAGCGGTCCAGGCTCTTTTATAGCCAGGTGCGACTTTGTTTTCGACCCGAAAATGTGCGGGTAGAAAAAACCGACCAGCAATCCATGTGCGGAAAGCTACTTAAGAGCACCTATTTTGGCGACCACCAACTGCTCAAGATCCAAGACGAAGAAGGCAAGACCATCAAGGTCAGGGCAAACGCCCATACGATTTTTGAGCGGGACGCCCTTATCTTCTTTACAGTGAAGCAGTTTCAGGTGGAGGAAATCTGAACCAACTACGGCTGTACCCCTGCTTATATGTAGGTCTAGATTGTGCCCGTTGGTTTTAGGAGTCGGAAATAATTGTTAACTTCCTCCATTAAACGGGCTAACCATAGGAAGAAATGAAGATTAATTATCCGTACCATCGCTTTTGCTGCACAATGCTATCTGCTTCCCTGATTTTTTCGGGATGCAACTCTAGCACGGAAAGGACTGACCACAACGACCGTAGCAGTGGATTCATCCCCAACCCCATCGTGGTAGCCGAAAAGCCGATCGCTGTTCTAAAGCCCGGTGACGCTGCACCCGATTTTGAGCTGCCGGGCGTTGATGGCAGGAACTATTCCCTATCCGATTTTGATGGGGATGTGCTCGTCATCAATTTCACCTGCAACCATTGCCCCACGGCACAGGCCTATGAGGAGCGGTTCAACAAGCTCGTGGCAGACTATGGCGATAAAGGCGTAGACTTTCTGGCCATTTCCCCCAATAGCCCAATTGCTGTACTGCCCGAAGAGCTTGGCTACACCGATCTGAACGACGATTTCGAATCAATGAAAATTCGGGCCAAGGACATGGACTACCGCTTTCCCTACCTATACGATGGGGACAAGCACCATTTTTCTACCCTATATGGCCCCACTGCAACTCCTCATGTGTTCGTTTTTGACAAAAACCGCAAACTCACCTATCAAGGCCGAATAGACGCCTCCGAAAAACCGGGAACGGGACAGTCCGAGGACTTGATCTATGCGATCGAACAAACTTTGGCCGGAAATGCCCTAGCTGCTGACCGCGCCGTCACTCCTGCCTTTGGCTGTTCCATCAAGTGGGCCTGGAAAAACGAGTGGACCATCAAGGTAAACGAAGACTGAAAAAAAGAAAGACGTAACCTTGGAAAAGCTGGATCTGGATAAGTTGGGCGCTTTGCTTCAAAACCCCAGCGGAAACCTTCTCTTAGTCAACTTCTGGGCCACCTGGTTCGGCCCCTGCATCGTCGAGTATCCCGAGTTTATCGAAATTCAGCGTATGTATGGTGACCGGGATTTTGAATTTGCCTCGGTGAGCCTGGATAATCCCGATGCATATGAAAAGGCATTGAAATTCCTGAAAAACAAGCATTCCGCCACAAGAAACTATTTGGTGGACCACGAAGACAAGTATGCCATCATCGAGGTGGTAAAGAATGACTGGGACGGTAGCCTACCCCTGACGCTCCTGATCGAACCCGGCGGAAAGGTATATGAACGAATCCCCGGTACCATTGATCCACTTGACCTACGGCGGAAGATAGTCGATCACCCGATGATGGGAAGGTATTATTAGAGGTACATTACTTGGATCATCCGGCGCGGCGGGGAACCGTCGAACCCTATTTCGCTTAGCTAGGCAAGCGAAGGAATGGCCTCAGAAAGAATATGCAAAAGGCCGAAGATCATGTTTCTGAAAGTGGAAAAAATTAGACTGACTGAAATTTTTTTTCAGTCAGGATAAATAAGTTTGCACATAAAACAATCAGGGTGCCACCGATAATCAACGAGGGTAACTCGTCTCTAAAGCCTCCTAATTGAAGAAGTTCAAACCTATTCGATAATGGCAAAACTGAATATCGTGCTAGCTTTCATTTGCGCTATGCTTCTCGCCCTTTCCTTCGTGCTGGTTGTGATTGGTGAGATATCCCTGATCCTATTCGGCCTTGTAGGGCTTTCGTTCACACTCTCGGCCATACACTTTTTTAAAAGAGCCGCAAACATCTGACCAATTCCTTGGCCGGAAATCCCAGCTGTTTCTATATGGAAGGCTTTACATTTACAATGTGTTGTGTTGAAGTTACGATATCTTTCTTATCTCACCTTACCCTAAAAATCCGCCTCCCCGACCATTCCTGCCCAAACATGTCGGTGGTTTTGATTTCCAAGTAGTAGGTGCCGGGTTGCAGCCCATCCGGCAACTTAGCCGACCATATATGGAATGAATTGCGGGGCAGATCCATCTTCCAGCCTAAGGCCTCATCGGCCCTCTCGCCCTCCGGCAGTCGCAGATCCAAAAAGGGACTCAGGCTGTGCATCCATAGATTATAGGGGTCCGGCATGGGGGTAAAATCCATCGGAAGCCAATCCTGCCGACCCGAAACCCGCATTGCTACCGTAGAGCGTTGGGAGCCCGAGAAAACGTTGACGATTACATCGGTAGCTTCCAACTCTGCTGCGGGAATGTCGTCGGCAACATAGATATTCATTTGATAATCGGCAGATCGTCGGGCAGCTTTAAAACGTAGGGCATAATCCGAACCATCGATGCGCAGGAAGGTGTATCCATTTGGCGCCCCGTCGTTCATCGTAGCGTGGGGGATGCCGGTTTCATCCTTTAGGCCACACCACCAACTTCCGCTGACAGTGGCATTGATAAAATGGTGATGGGGGTTTTCTCCCTGCCAGCCCATCTCTTCATCCACAAACACGTGATTCATCGTGTGCGTATGCCCGGAAATAGAGAGAGAATGCGGGAACTGCTCCAGGATCCGGTACATTGCTTCCCGGCCCTCAGTGCGGATCAGCGGTGCATGCTGTATCAATACAATCAGCTTTTCCTTGGGAACCTCTGCCAGGTAGTTGCGAACAAATGCCAACTGCCGTTCGGAAAAAGAGGAGGTGTACCTGCCATCCTGCGCGTAGTGGATATCCCTGACCACAACAAATACCGCCCTACCGTATTCAAAGGCATAGGTGCTAGGGCCAAAAAAGCGCTTGAAGGTACCATCCCGATCCTCGTCCTTCGTCACCTCCCGGTTATGGTCGTGGTTGCCAAATACGTAATACCATGGAATGCCAATTTGGGCGATGGATTGGCTTACTTCGGAAAAAAGGGGCGGGTCATCTGCTACAATATCCCCCAGCGTGATGCCAAATGCCGCATCGGTACCTATGCACTCCTCCACGATATCGTGGCTGATGTAGTTGACCTCTTTCAGTCCCCTCGCCTGCGGGTCGCCAAACAAAAGTACTTCGAATGCTTCCTCTTCTGGCTGAGGAAGCAAGGCGAAGTTCACTTCTTCGGGCACTGAACCCATCGCGGGTATTCCCGAGACCTCCGTTTGGGGCGATCCTGCGGGCAGATGCCAAAAGTAGTATTGGGGGAGATTTTCTGAATTATGGGGAACCGAATAACCGCTCGGCTTGATGACGAACAGCTCGCCTGTAGCGTGTACCGGAATCTGATAGAATCCTTTTTCATCCGAACGAGCGATACATTCTCCATTGGAGATCAAAACGCCAGAGATTCCGGGTTCATTGGGTTCACGGGTACGGTTGCCATTTAGGTCATGATATATATAGCCCTTTGCGATATCTTGGGCAGGGCTGGATAGGGACGATCCAACTAGTGTCAAAACTGCCAAACATCGGATTATTTGCATTTAATTGATTGTGACGATATAATTGTATGAACTGTCTAAGTCATGGATAGGACTACTCTGGATTGACAAATTATCGACAGAGACCTCTTAGCAACGTTTTTTTTAAACCACTTCCAACCTTTGTGAACCAAATAGGCTCTTTAATACGCATATGGTAAAGCACTACTTGAACGAGGACGAACTGGTTAAAGCTTGCAAGGAGCAGGATCCGCAGGCTCAGTTTGCGCTTTTCGAGAAATACAAGGTGGCCATGTTTAATTTAATCTACAGGATATGCAATGACTATGATCGATCCAACGATCATTTGCAAGAGGGCTTTATTGACGTATTTAGAAACATAAAGCACTTTCGTCAAGAGTCTACGCTGGGGGCATGGATCAAAATAATCATGGTTCGAAAGGCACTAAGGGAAATCCGAACTGAGAGCAGACTTGACCATTCCCATGACCAAATCCAATCTAATGATTTCATGATAGATCAATGGATAGATGCTGAAACATTGGATAAGGCTATCCGAAAACTGCCTGAATCAAGTAGGACGGTATTTGTTTTATATGAAATCGAGGGCTATTCCCACAAGGAAATTGCCAATATGCTGAAGGTAAGTGAAGGCACCTCCAAATCCCAGCTTCATTATGCGAAAAAGAGCCTTCAAAAGACACTCAGCAAAAATTACCACGCCAAATGAACAATCCTAAAGACAATCCCAAGAGTAATCGTTGGCAAGGAAGCTTGCCAGAGCATTTTCCGGATGAAAAAATCTGGGCGAGTCTAATGGCGAGTCGTTGCCTAGAAAGCCAAGTTGCAGGGCTAAAAGGAATAATGCCCATTTATGCCCCGAAGGAGGATCTATGGGCAGGAATAGAACGGGAACTTTCGCGAAAAAACCGGTTTAGGGCATTTTTTCGGATTTCGGCCGCTGCCATGTTAGTGGTTGGATTTTGGGGAATCAACCAGCTAGCTAACCGGCAGACATACGATACGGCGGATTTTCTGATAACCCAGGTTTCTAATGACAACACGATTGACCCGATCCCCCTGAAGATTGAATTACCAGGGCCGGATCCAAAGATCTATCCGTCTCAAAAAGACCGAAAAAAATACCAGCCCATCTCCGCCGAAATGATCGAAAAGGTAGGAATGCCCCTTGACATTGAAATCCTAAAAACTCGCATCGAAGTCATTGAGCTTACGGAACCTCCTCTGCCTGCAACAATGGAAATTGATCAGCCCATGTTGAGAAGAAAGAAGACCGTGGCGGTCGTTTGGGAAGTGCCTATTCGTAAGGTCAGAATCGAGGGCTTGGAAGTTGAACTTTCTGATAAGGAACTGGCCGCCATCCAAGAAATTAAGATGAGAAAAAAGGGTAAACTCCGAATCCAAATAAACTCATTGTCTGCCCGTCTGTATGAAAAGGAGTAATTCAAACTAACGAGGTACTTCATACAGGAATATTACAACCTAAAAGAGACATATCCAATGAAAAAACTTCTGATTCTTGCCCTTGTTTGCGGTACCACTCAACTGGCCTATGCGCAAATCATCGAAGACAATACACCCAGATACATAAACTCATTCAAGCGTTTTATAGAATCCAATCCGCTGTATTTTAGCGATACGTTGGAATTCATTCTGCCAAATGCATCTGCTGTAATGGTCTATTTTAATCCTGATGACTATCACTCGGAGGAAATTGAGGAAAAAATAGCTGCTTCGCTAAAGTATGCGGTTAACTTTCCGGAGCAGGAGGTAAGGAATTACTACCTACACCCAAGCTTTTGGGAAAGCCAATTGGACTTTGTAAGAAATGATATCAAAAAAAAGTATGCGGTGCATAGAGTGGGTTACACGTTGGGAATACCCGTTGGTTTAGATTTTGTCGGTGGTAGATTTGCTCCTGAAATGGGTTTTCGGATAATGGCTGACTTGAAAACGTTCGGTTTTGGAGCCTCCGTTACGAACACAAGCTTCTTTACGGAAAAGACAGCAGGTGGCGTGATCGTACACCATAACCCGTTCATGAATCTTGAATTTGATTTGAATCCCTACAAACGAGCCACAAGCACTATTCAAGCTGGCTATTTGCTCCAAAGTTCCGGCCCGATTTTTTTGGGTGATACGTTTCGAATAGCCTATAGATCCCATGTTAGAGGAAATATTCAGCTAAACGCTGGACTTATCTTCACCAATAATGTGAGCACCGTTTTACCTATGGTAGGTATCCGGTTTTTTTAGAACCAGTACCCTTGGGTTGCCGGATTTAGAAAAAGTGATGGCAACCAAAAGGCGGTTGAAGCCAGTGTTTCCCTAGTTGCCGACGATTTTTTAACGCAAAAAACCATCCAAGAAGCCTGGATGGTTTTACTGGTTTGGAATAACCTAATTTACACACTTACTATATAACCAATGAAAATTCGTAGTTACAGACTGTCAATGAATTTCTTCACCTCTTCTTTGGACTGACCCGTTTTTTTCTGGATTTGGCCTACCAATTCGTCTTCCTGCCCTTCGGCAAAAACCAAGTCGTCGTCGGTAAGTTCCGCATACTCTTGCTTCAGCTTACCCTTTACCATGTTCCAGTTTCCTTTGATTTTATCTGCTAATGCACTCATTGTATTGTTGGTTTAGTGTTGGAAATAATTTCGGTTACACTAGTCCATACATTATGCCCAATACCTAGACGGAGCAGTTTTTTATTTTAAGTGGTTGATAATCAGATATTAAAAAACTGAGTGGTTCTTTTTAAATTAGAGCTATTACCCTCAGACTAGGAATATTGTGCCACACTATGGGGAATTGATCAGTTATTTTCGGGTTGCTCCATTTCGGCATGGTCGAAGGAGATAAAAAAGGTAGTTCCTGCGTTTCGGTCGCTTTTTACCCGGATGGACCCACCGTGGCTTAGGATGATATTTTGTGTGTTGGTAAGTCCCAGACCTGACCCGGTAGGTTTGCTGGTATAAAAGGGCTCAAACAACCTATCGATGTGCTCTGGGGGTATCCCTTTGCCGTCATCAGTGATTTCTATCAGGCATTTTCCTCCCTTGGAGCGGGTTTTCAAGGTCAGGGAACCTGGATTTTCATCCATTGCCTCCACCGCATTGACGATCAGGTTGACAAATGCGATCTTCACTTTGTCGGCGTCTACATTAATCGCACAGATATCTTCTTGGTAATCTTTGATCACGGTCAGCTTCTGTAAATTGATCCGGTCTTTTACCAACTCGAGTGATTCTTCCAATAGCGTATTGATATCCCAATGCTGTAGGTCCAAGTCCGAAAACCGGGTAGACTCAAGCAGTTGGGTAATTAGCTGATTGATCCGGGCGCAGTTTTTCTTGATTACATCTACTAAGTCGCCGCTTTCTTTCAGTACGGGATCCGGAAGCTCAAAACCCAACTGCTCAGCAGACAATAAAATAGTGGTTAGGGGGTTTTTGACTTCGTGCGCGAGGATTCTCGCCATCCTGCCCGTGGAGGAAAATTTCCTCATATTGTAGAGATCCTCCTCCTGTACTTTAAGGAGTGTTAGGTCTTTTATCATTAGCTGGAACAATTCCTCATCCGATTCATCCCGGGCAATGCTTATCAGGGCTTCGATGGTCTGTCCCTGTCTGATCGTCAACTTTACCTGAAAATCAGAAAATTCCCTTTTGCTGTGCAACAAGGTGCCAAAATGTAGCTGATCCTTTTCTTCGACGATGAGGTTTTTAAGGTACAGAGGATAGAAATCGTCCTTTCCCGGATCGTAGTCAAACTTTTTGCTGAAGGAAGGGTTCGCATCCAACACCAGGGAGTCGGCATTGACGAGAACGATCGGGTCAGCAGAACGCTCGAAGATATTTTTAAACTTTTTACCGGCTATTTCGAGGCTTTCATGAAGTGCCGCGTCCCTGATTGCATACCGTATGGTGCGTTCGAGCATCTGGGCATTGAAACCGCCTTTTACCAAGTAGTCGGAGGCACCAAATTCCATAGCAGCCTGGTCGGCATGGGAACTTTCCATCCCGGTCAGGATGATCACTGGGGCGTGGCGAAGACGGGTCTTAATCGCCTCGAGTACGTCAATGCCCGTATTTTTACCTAGCTTATAATCTACCAAAAAAACATCAAATCCCTCATCTATCATCGCCAATGCCGCTTCGTAGGAATTGGCATGAATCAGCTCAAACTGGGAGGATCTACTTTGTCTTAGCAGGGATTTTACCAGCAGGAAGTCATCCAGGTCGTCATCGACATACAATACCTTGAAGAAATCGCGGTTCATATAGCCTTCAAAACTCGCTTAACTTGGCAGAAGAACCGTTTTTGCCCAGTAGTTTTCCAGTTCCCTTCCCAAGGCTAAAAGGCCTTCGAAGGATCCAGGTTTAGAGATATAACTATTGGACCCCATATTATAGGTTACCATGATGTCATCCTCGTGCTTGGAAGTGGTAAAGACGATTACGGGGATCTTTTTTAAAGAAGCATCGGACTTTATCTCTTTAAGGGCTTCCCTACCGTCTTTCTTGGGCATATTAAGATCCAGCAATATGATTTGGGGCATGGGATACTTAGCGTCGTCGCTGTACTTGCCTTGTCTGTTTAGGTATTCAAGCAGGATTTCGCCATTTTCGACACACATCAGTTTCGCTTGGGCAAAACTTTCCTTCAAGGCTTTGGTGATAAGGAGCCTATCGTCTATGTCGTCTTCTGCTATGAGCAGAATGATGTTTTTTTCTGGTTTCATTGGTCGGTTTGTATAGTTGGTTTGTTTATTCAAGGTATAAATTGATATAAATCTATAATGAATATTTTAATATTGGTAATCAATCGCATTTAATTTTATTTTCAGATACAAAAAATAGAGCTTTTCAGCCAGGTAATTTAGGTGCCGGCAAACAGCAAATGAAAGGTGGTTCCCTTACCCGGTTCCGAATTGGCGTAGATGACGCCGTCGTAGCGTTCGACGATTTTTTTACAGATAGCCAAACCGATCCCGGTTCCCTCGTATTCGTCTTTGCCGTGCAGCCGTTGGAAGATGGTGAAAATTTTGTCGGAGTAATCGGTGTTAAAGCCAATGCCGTTGTCGGTCACCTGAAGGTGGTAGTAGTTCCTGTCGGGATCGAAATGATAGACCCTTTCTTTGGCAAGCCTGCTGTCCGCTTTTTCGCATCGGATCGAAATAATGGGAGAAGTGTCCTTTTTCCGGAATTTTAGCGCATTGCTTAGCAGGTTTTGGAAGACAGTCCTCCAATCGGAATAGTGGCCGTCAATCATCGGCAACGGATCACGATGAATCGTAGCATACTGCTCGTCGATCTGTAGACTTAGGTCGTCGAGTACTTCTTCCAGGAGCGTATTTAGGTCCAAGGGTTCCCGATCGGCGGTCAGTCTGCCTGCCCGGCTATATTCCAAAAGGTCGGTGATCAACCTTCTCATCCGTTTGGCCGCATGAGCCATACGATCGAGGTAGAGTTTGCCTTCTCCTTCAATGGTATCCTTATACTGATCCTGCAGCAGGTCATTGAAAGCTGTGATCTTTCGCAGGGGTTCTTGGAGGTCATGCGAGGCCACGTAGGCAAATTGCTCCAGCTCGTGGTTGGTCTGATTGAGCTGATCAATCTGAAGCTTGAGTTTCTCCTGATAAGCTTGAATCTGCTGGTCAGATTCCTTTTGGGCACGCTGGTAGGTAGCCAATGAAAGCAGGTTAAACCACCCGGTGGCCAATCCGATGGCGGTAATGACCAACAGCACGATGGTCAATGCGGTGAGGTTTGCGAAAACTCCCCGTTCCTGCTGTCCCAGCAGTTCATGCTGATCCTCTACAATCGAATCGGTCAAACTCCTTATGCGTTTGCCAAAGCGCAGATAGTTTGCTTTGCGGTTTTCTATGATATAGTCCAGATAGGCTTCGGGGCCTTCATACTCGTTGATGGACGCCAAAAAATAGGACATTCGCTCTTGTACAAGGAAGCGAATGGAGTCCAGCCGGTTTTCAAGCAGCCCGTTTGACACTAGTATATGATCCAGTGAAGAAAGGTTGTCTTCTATTTTTCGGGAAATTACCGCCAGGCTATCCAGAAAGAGGGAGTCGTAGGTGGTTCCAAAACTGAGCATGGTGATTTCATTTTCCTGCACATGCGCGTTTACGGCGTTTGCCAAGGCCATTATTTCATCGTGTGTATGTCCCATTCTGGTGAGGTCGCCGACCCGGTATACCGTATATAGCGATATTCCCCCGCATAGGAGGATCAACGAAAGGGTAATCAGTGTGTATGATTTTATTTTTTCCATCAATTTTTGGGGAATAATTTTCCCGTTTTATTGGCGTGATTGATCGTTTTCCTCTAGGTGAATGGCTTTGTAGACACCTTTACGCAGTTTTTCGCCAATAGGCACGGCATTTGGGAATAGAAGGAAAGAAATGAGCGGTGACCATCTAAAACCAATAAATGGCACCTGAAACTAGTCATTAAACTATAAACTTTAAAGAAATGGGAAGCTTATTGTATTTGATCGCAGTTATCCTTGTGATAGGATGGATTTTTGGAGCCTTTGTGTACAGTGTAGGCGGACTGATACATATCTTGTTGGTCTTAGCTGTCATCTCCGTATTATTTCGTATCATAGGCGGCGGAAGACCGGTCTAGGGTTTCATCGTACCGGAAGGTAGAATAGAAGTCGAATATATTCATTTGTAAGGGATTACACCGGCACCGCTTTCGATGCGTGCCAAACAGGGCTGCGTCTTGGGTCAAAACACAATTTATATACCAAGACCTGCCCTGCTTGATCCTTTTTGGGTTAATAACGGGTGCATTCCTTTGAACTGCTCCCCAATGGAGTCGACTCTGACCTCAGCCAAGACCAACGAAAAAATGGGAAAAAACGTAATTCTGATCGTAGATGATGAAAAGGAAATTTTGACGATGTTATCGCGGTTTTTGAAACGAAGGGGGTATGAGGTGGTTACCGCTGCAACTATTGCAGAGGGTAAGGCATGCGTGAAAACGTCTTATCCGGATATCGTGTTTTTGGATGTAAATTTGCCCGATGGCAACGGTCTTCAGGCCGTTCCGGACTTTATGGTTCTTAAACCTAATCTCAGCATCATTCTTATGAGTGCGTTTAGCGACAGCGGTATTCAGGCTGCCGCCAAAGAAAGAGGTGCGAGTGGATTTCTCAGCAAACCCTTTTCCCTGGAGTCAATTAATCAAATGTTAGAAAGGTAATATGGCGAGTATTTTAGTAATTGATGATAACCTGGATATTTGCAGGTTACTTCAGCGGTTTCTATCCAAGAAAGGGCACGAGGTCGATACGACACTGAGTGGAGAAGAAGGGATCATTATGGTAAAGGAAAAAGCCTTTGATCTGATTTTTTGCGATTTTAATCTTCGCAAAATGGAAGGTAGAGAAGTGCTGCAACAGGTGAAATCCATCAGTCCTCAAACGAAAGTGGCGATCATCACGGGATATGCGGATGTACGCATCGCGGTGGAGGTCATCAAAAAAGGGGCCTTTGACTATGTGGTCAAGCCACTGATCCCCGATGAGATTCTAAGTCTGATAGAACGCGCCCTGAAAGCAAAAGATGCGCCCATATCGGTTGCCACCGAAGCTGTCCCCACCGCCATCATAAAAAAAGGGGCAAAGAAATCAACAGGAACGGTTACACCCAACCCTGATTATATCTGGGGAGAGGATAGAGCATCGAGCGACCTGCTGCGAGAAGTTGAACTCGTAGCACCCACCAATTTCAGCGTGATCATCTATGGTGAAAGTGGTTCGGGTAAGGAAAACATTGCCAAAACCATCCATGAGCTCAGTGATCGAAAAGACAAGCCGTTTGTAGCGATAGACTGTGGTGCGTTGACCAAAGAGTTGGCGGGGAGTGAGCTTTGGGGTCATGAGAAAGGAGGCTTTACCGGTGCGGTGACCGCCAAGCCAGGGCAATTTGAAGTAGCCGACGGAGGAACGATCTTTTTGGACGAGATAGCCAATTTATCCTACGAGATACAGGTGGGACTGCTTCGGTTGGTGCAGGAGAAGAAACTTCGGAGAATCGGAGGAATCAAAGACAAGGAACTGGATGTCCGAATCATAGTAGCCTCCAACGAAGACCTAAAGGAAGCGGTCAAAAATGGGAAATTTAGGGAGGATCTGTACTACCGGTTCAATGAGTTTACGATTACCGTACCACCATTGAGAAAGCGGGGCAAGGATATCATGGCTTTTGCAGGGCATTTTTTGGCCCAAGCAAATCAGGAGTTGAACAAGACGGTGAAAGGGTTTTCGGCACCTGTGGCGGATCTTTTCAATAAATACGACTGGCCTGGAAACTTGCGGGAGATGCGGAATGTAATCCGCAGGGCCTTGCTGCTGACCCAATCCGATGAAGTCCAGCTCAGCGCTCTTCCCCAAGAGATCATTTATGCGCCTACCATCGCATTTTCGGACGAGTCCAGCCCCATTCGCTTGGATGAAAGCAAACTGGACGTAAGCGGGCCGATCAATCTAAAGGATATAGCGGCGAATGCGGAGGCGGAAGTGATCAAAAAGGTGCTTGAGGAAAACCAGTACAACAAGACCAAGGCAGCGCAGCAATTGGGAATCGACCGAAAGACCCTCTTCAATAAACTTAAGCAGCACAGGATTCAGTCCTAGATGTCCGGCTGTTCAAATTCTTATTCAAAAGCGTACTTTGGGTGCGCTTTTTAATAAGATCTGTGCGCCTACCAATCTGCTGGAGCCCTCCATAATAGGTTAGATACGGTCAGATCATTTTTTCGATTTTACGTTGGGTTGGTTTAACCAGATTTTTTTACCTACCTTTGGTATCAACCTAGCTATACCCACCCCAATCACCTCATCTCCTTTCTTCTTTCTTCCAAGTTTCCATTTTCTTATGCGTCCGCCCCGATTTAACCAGGCCAGTTTGTTTCATATTGAATTGAAGCATCGAATTAAAACCTATTTTGCAGAAACCAAGCTCAGTCCTACCGGCAATAGCGCTCTCTACTTCAAAGCACTATTCTTTATCATTGGATTCGTTTCGGTATACATTCATCTCGTATTTTTCACCCCACATTGGGCTCCGGCTTTACTCGAATCGGTAATTTTGGCGGCGTTCGCCGCTGGAATAGGTTTCAATGTAATGCATGATGGTGCTCACGGTAGTTTTTCGAAAAAAGAATGGATTAACGAAATGGCTGGATTGTCCATTAATTTTCTGGGAGCGAATGTGTTTATGTGGAAAACAAAGCACAATATTGCCCACCATTCCTTTACCAATGTGGCCGACCACGATGATGACATGAATGCCCGGCCACTTTTGCGTCTATGCCCTACGCAGAAAAAGTATTCCATACATAATTATCAGCATATATATTTCCTTTTCGTATATGCAATCTTGTACCTCTATTGGGTATTTGTAACGGACTACAAAAAGTATATCAGCCGAAAGGTCGGATCCATAGCCATAAAACCTATGACGTGGAAGGAACATGTTTCCTTTTGGGGCTACAAGGCTATTCATGCGCTGTTGTTTTTGGTATTGCCCATATACACGCTGGGATTCAATACGTGGATCGTAGGATTTCTGGTGTTTTCAATAGCTACGGGGATATTTCTCAGTTTGGTTTTTCAGCTGGCCCATTCCCTGGAGGAAACAACCTTTCCACTTCCCGATCAGGGAACGAATCAACTTGAAAATGATTGGGCGGTGCATCAGTTACGGACTACAGCTAATTTTGCTACCAGCAACAAGATCCTTTCTTGGTTGGTTGGTGGGCTTAATTTTCAGGTAGAGCATCACCTTTTTCCAAATATCTCGCATGTGCATTATTACGAGATCAGTAAAATCATCAAAGCCACCTGCGCGGAATTTGGTGTTCCCTACCTCGAACATCCAAAGATGCGTTTGGCGATCGCTTCGCACGTCAATCACCTGAGGAACTTAGGGTCAAGGCATTAGCAATTATGTTCTTCAACCTGTAGGAAAGCGGCAGGAATGCCAATGAATATAGTGCCAAATCCCATTTGGTTTTTACCATTCCTTGGTCTAATTTTGCGTCGATCATTAGGGGTGCCCCAACATTACGGGCTGAGATCATACCCATAGAACCTGATCCGGGTAGTGCCGGCGAAGGGAAATGACTTAAGCCAATACATGGCTTTTGGGTGAACAGTATCGAGGAGATAACCCCTTTATCTCTTTCATGTTTAACCAATTCATTTATCAGTTTATCATGAAAAAGTGTTTGTTGAGTCTGTTTTGCGGACTCCTGACCTGCTATGCGTTTGCGCAGCATAGCCTCACAGGGAAAATTATGGATCGCGTGAATGGCGAGCCTCTTCCGGGAGCCAACATCGTGGTCGAAGGGCAGAACAAAGGTACGGTCTCTGCCTCTGACGGATCCTTCCTGTTGCCCGGTTTGCCGGCACAGTCCCTTTCTCTCCGCATTACCTACGTAGGGTATGAATCCCAGCGGGTTACGTTGGCCATACCGCACGCTGGTGAAGTGCTTGTGAATTTGCAGCCGGCTACCCTGTCTGCCGAAGAGTTTATTGTGGCCGCTACCCGGGCATCCGAAACCACTCCTACTACCTTTAAGGTGGTTTCCAAAGAGGAGCTTAACCGCTACAACCTCGGGCAGGACCTGCCATTTTTGCTGAACCACACCCCCAGTGTCGTTTCCCATTCAGACGCCGGGGCAGGTGTGGGCTATACAGGACTTCGGATCCGTGGTTCCGACCAAACAAGGATCAATGTAACGGTGAATGGAATACCACTGAATGATGCGGAATCGCACGGTGTATTTTGGGTAAATATGCCGGATTTTGCCTCCTCGGTGGATAATATTCAGATTCAGCGAGGAGTGGGTACCTCTACCAACGGTGCGGCCACCTTTGGTGCCTCCATGAATATCCAAACAGACACCAAGCGGGAAGAAGCCTATGCCGAAACCGATAATGGCTATGGTTCCTTCAACACCCGTCGCCACACCATCAAGGCAGGTACCGGCATGCTGGACGGGAAGTGGGCCGTGGATGCGAGACTCTCCCAGATTACTTCCGATGGGTATATCGATCGGGCATTTTCCGATCTGAGGTCCTATTTCGTGTCGGCAGGCCATTATGGAGAGAAGCACGTACTTAAGTTCAATCTATTTTCTGGTGCCGAGCAAACCTACCAGGCATGGAATGGCGTGCCAGAACACCTGCTTGCCACAAACCGGACCTTCAACAGCTATACGTACGAAAACGAAACCGACAATTATCAGCAGGATCACTACCAACTGATCTACGCCGGCAGTCTGGGTTCCAACTGGAAAGCCAACGGTGCCCTGCATTACACCTATGGAAGAGGGTACTACGAGCAGTTCAGGCCAAATGACCGCCTGCTCCGGAATTACGGCATCTCCCCTATTCAAATCGGCAATCAACTCATCGAACGCACCGATATCATTCGCAGAAGGTGGCTGGACAATGACTTTTACGGTGGGGTATTTTCCCTCAACTACGTGTCCGACGATGGCCGCACCGACCTCACGATAGGCGGAGGCGCCAACCGCTACGACGGGGACCATTTTGGCGAGATCATCTGGATGGCCGTAGCAGGCAATACAAACATACGAGATCGGTACTACGACAATGTGGCGGTAAAGGACGACCGGAATATCTATGCCAAGCTGACCCAAGAGGTGTCGGAAAACCTGTATCTGTTCGGGGATCTGCAATACCGTAACGTCTACTACCGCTTTGACGGAACGAACAACGATCTGCGTAACATATCCGGGATGCAGGATTATGGGTTTTTTAACCCCAAGCTGGGGTTTTCATATGAGACAGCCCCGGGAAAAACCTGGTATGCCTCCTATGCCATTGCCAATAGGGAACCCGTGCGACGTGATTTTACCGACTCTCCCCTTACTGAAATTCCCCGTCCCGAACGGCTTGGAAACCTGGAAGCGGGCATTCGGGTAGCTAAAGGAGACTTTCAGTACAATGTAAACGCCTACTACATGGGCTATACGGATCAGCTGGTACTTACCGGTCAGCTCAATGATGTTGGGGCCTATATTCGGGAAAATGTGGCCAATAGCTATCGGGCCGGACTTGAGTTGGATGGGGCCTATAAGGTAAACAGTCAGTGGACCTTGGGGGGCAATATTGCCTTTAGCCGTAACAAAATACAGGAGTTCGTGGCCTACTATGATATCTATACCGAAAGTGGTGCCTTGGCCGGACAGGAGGCGGCCACCTACACCGATACTGACATTGCGTTTTCTCCCAGTGTCGTAGCCTCGGCAATCGTCGACTACACGCCATTACCAAACCTGACCTTTAGCCTGATGAATAAATACGTAGGTGATCAGTACCTGGACAACACACAGCGGGACGACCGAAAGTTGAATGCCTTTTGGGTTTCCGATACCAAACTATCCTACACGATCCGTCCCGGATTTGTGAAGCAGATCGATTTTAACTTGATCGTGTTCAACATCTTTAACCGACTCTACGAGCCAAATGGGTATACCTTCAGTTACTTTGTTCCGGCAGAACAGGCAGGCGGCAGGACCTTGGTAACGGAAAATTTCTATTATCCCATGGCGGGTACCAATCTGATGGGTGGCATCAGTATCAAGTTTTAGCAAAGGCTGGGTAATGCTAGGGGCTCTTTCGGAACCATCCGGTTACGGAAGAGCCTTTTTTCTTTTGTGACCGATGTAACTGTACGCAGCAACATCCATTCGTACCTTTGGAACCGAATGAATAATCGGCAACAATCTGTACAATTGGGATTGAAGGAAAACTGGAAGCAGTTTACCGTGCTTGTCATCGTAAATGCCTTTGTGGGAGCCATGATCGGCATGGAGCGTACTATTTTTCCCCAATTCGCTGAAATTACGTTTGGGGTTGCATCCAAGACTGCCATTTTATCCTTTATCACTGCCTTTGGCCTAACCAAGGCGTTTGCAAACTACTATACCGGCAGACTTGCCAATCGGATTGGTCGTAAAAACCTCCTTGTGATCGGTTGGTTAATAGCCCTTCCCGTTCCCCTGCTGCTGATATATGCCCCTTCGTGGAACTGGGTCATTTTTGCCAATATGTTATTGGGATTAAGCCAAGGACTCACTTGGAGTAGTACGGTAGTGATGAAAATTGACCTGGTCGGTGAAAAAAACCGCGGCTTGGCAATGGGGCTAAACGAATTCGCAGGCTATCTGGCCGTGGGGTTGATGGCACTACTGACCGGCGTGGTCGCGGAAAACTATGGGATTACCCCCTATCCCTTTTACCTCGGATTGGCCGTTGCGGCTATTGGGTTGCTTTTGTCCCTATTCTGGGTGCGGGATACCCGTACCCATGTACATTCCGAAAGCAATGCGAGCAACGGACCTTATTTGAAGCAGGTTTTTTGGGAAACTACCCTAAAGAACAAAGCACTCAGTTCCGTCACACAAGCGGGCCTCATCAACAACCTGAACGATGGGATGATTTGGGGACTATTGCCCATTTTACTGTTATCCGCAGGATTTAACCATGAGCGGGCCGGAATTATTACCGCCATTTACCCTACCGTGTGGGGTATGGGGCAGCTCGTTACCGGCAAGATGGCCGATCATTTCGACAAAAAGCGTATGCTTTTTTGGGGTATGCTTATCCAGGGATTGGCAATCGTCGCACTGCCCTTTCAGCTTGATTTTTACCTGCTGGCATTGATCGCAGCCCTGTTGGGTCTGGGAACTGCGATGGTATACCCGACGTTTTTGACCACGATTGCCCAACTGACCAACCCCGTGCAGCGGGCAGAGAGCATCGGCACCTTTCGCCTTTGGCGGGATTTGGGCTACGCCTTTGGTGCGATTCTCTCCGGCCTCACAGCAGATGCATTTGGCCTGACGGCAGCTATCCTACTGATAGGGATTCTCACCATCGCTTCGTCGCTGATTATTCAGTTTCGGATGCCAAGGGTGTAGGAGACCACCGCAGTTCTGTGCCGATTAGCCTTTTGGCACCAATGGAGTTCCCTCAAAGCGAACGCCCTTCCATCCATGGCGCATAAAATTCCGGATATTTTGGTGGTTGTTGCCCTGCGGGTCACCTAGGACATCGGAGCGGTAATAGTCACCAAATAAATGCAGGGTTGTACCCTCGTCCAATTCCTGTAGCTGGGCAAAAAACAGCACCTTACAACTGCCGTTATTCTGACCGGCCTCATTCGTGGTATCCCCGTTGGTGAATCGCGTGGGTGTAAATAAATAGGTAGTGTCAATAAAGGCAATTACCTCCGAAAAGGCAATTTTTTCAGGGTTTTCGCGGATCTGATCCAGTAGGCTCATCTTTTTTTTCCGCGAAGATACGCAATGCGCGCGTTTAAAGCCATGTTTGTGTTGGCCCTCGGTTAGGCCAAAAGGTCATGCACAACCCGCCCGGCCACATCGGTGAGGCGAAACCGCCTGCCCAGGTGCTTATAGACCAACTTTTCGTGATCCAAACCAAGCTGATGCAGCATGGTGGCATGAAAATCGTGTACATGCACTGGATCCTTGACGATGTTGTAGCTGAAGTCGTCTGTTTCCCCGTATACGAGGCCGGGCTTGATGCCTCCACCTGCCATCCAGATGCTAAAGCAGCGCGGATGGTGGTCGCGCCCGTAATTTCCTTTGGTGATCGGCCCTTGGCTAAAACAGGTGCGTCCAAATTCCCCTCCCCATACTACGAGCGTTTCGTCCAACAATCCCCGCTGCTTTAGGTCCATTACCAGCGCGGCCGAGGCTCGGTCTACATCCATGGCTTGCCCGGTGATCTCTTTGGGGAGGTTTACGTGCTGATCCCAGCCCTGATGGTAAAGCTGTACAAACCGAACGCCTCCTTCGGACAGTTTCCTTGCCATGAGGCAATTGGCGGCGAAGGTACCGGGGGTCAGGCAGTCTTCTCCGTACATATCGATAACCGATTGCGGCTCCTGACTGATATCCAAGGTCTCTGGAACTGCGGTTTGCATCCGGTACGCCATTTCATATTGTTGGATTTTCGCGGCAATTTCGGGGTCATACAGTTCTTCGTAGGACCACTGATTTAATTGTGCAAGCTTGTCCAACATCTCCCTTCGCTCATCCCGTCCCATCCCTTTGGGATCCTTAAGGTAAAGCACTGGATCCTCTCCGGATCCAAACTGCACTCCCTGATGGATGGGGTCCAAGAAGCCATTTGACCAGAGCTTGGCATACACACCCTGGCTATTGCCCTTGCCACGGGATATCAGGACGGTAAAGGCGGGCAAATTGCTGTTTTCACTGCCCAACCCATAGCTAAGCCAGGAACCCATGCTGGGGCGGTTGCCTTGCTGGGCACCGGTTTGAAAAAAGGTAAGGGCAGGATCGTGATTGATGGCTTCGGTATGCATGGACTTCACGATACACAGCTCGTCTACAATCCTGGCTGTGTGGGGAAAGAGATCACTAACCCAGGTGCCCGACGCACCGTATTGCTTGAAGCCGGTAAAGGAGCCTACTAAGGGGAGACCGCCCGGTTGGTTGGCGGTAAATCCAGTTAGCCGCTGACCGCCGCGGACTTCGTCCGGCAGGTTTTCACCGACCATCTTCTCAAGAAGAGGTTTGTAATCAAAGGATTCCAACTGGGAAGGGGCTCCATTTTGGAAGAGATAAATCACCCGCTTTGCCTTAGATGCGAAATCGGGGATGCCCGGGAGGGCCAAGCGATCGGGCTCCACCGGACGCCGAAAAAGATCTGGTATCAGCAGGGAACCCAATGCAACGCCTCCTACACCAAGGCTCATCTTGGAGAGAAACCTCCGTCGCGTTTGATTCAGCTGGTATTCCGTTAGTTCCTTGGACATGGGTTAGGATCGGTTTATGGTTTCTTCTAAATTATACAGTGCAGTAATCACCTGCATGAGGGCTGCAGTGGCCAGAGGGTCGATGTCCTCATCCATCGGGTATTCCCCGACGTCCAGCAGCTCTTTGGCTTGATCCAGTGATGTGGCTACCAGCCTGCTTTGGTAATAGTCCACGAGCAGGGCTTTTTCCTTTTCTTTGGGTTGGCGGCAAACGATCACCCGAAATGCCCTGTTGATTTTTTCCTCTGTGGAAGTGGGTTCCTTGCCCAACTTCGAAGCAAACACCCGGGCTGCTTCCAGTACAGTGGGGTCGTTCATCATCACCAGTGCTTGCAAGGGGGTATTGGTATTTCCCCGCTCCACCTCACATTGGTCGCGGTTGCTGGCATCAAATATCAACATGGAAGGAGGAGGAACGGTCCGTTTTACAAAGGTATACAGTCCCCGCCTGTACAGAGCGGCACCCGAATCCTGTTTGTATTCAGAGAGGGTGGATCCCCCGGCGGTGGCTCCCTCCCATAACCCGGGCGGCTGGTAGGGTTTTACGCTAGGCCCTCCCAGTTTGGGCACTAACAGCCCGCTGGATGCCAATACCATGTCCCGAATAAATTCGGCTTTCAAGTGCTGCCTGGAGAACCGCGTGTAGTAGGTATTGTCCGGGTTGGATTCCATTCTCCGCGGATCCGCTACGACCGACTGACGGAAGGTGGCCGAAGTGACCAGTTGCCGCATCAGGCGCTTGATATCCCAGCCGTTTTCCATAAAATCCCTCGCCAGCCAATCCAGCAGTTCCGGATGGCTGGGGAGCTCGCCCTGCATACCGAAATCACCGGGGGTATTGACGATTCCCCTGCCAAAAACATCCTTCCATATCAGGTTTACAAATACCCGCGCTGTGAGGGGGTTTTGGGGATCAAACAACCAATCCACCAGGCCAAGCCGGTTGGGAGGATTAGAAGCGGGGAAGGAAAGTATGGCCTCGGGAGTTGCCGGAAAAACCTCTTCGCCGTACGCATCGAATATACCCCGTTCGCGGATGTGGTTTTTGCGCAGTGTGTCCAGTTCACCCATTACCGACACGATCAACTTGGCCGTGTCCTGCTTGTTGACAAAGGACAGAACAGAGCGCACATCCTCGTCTGTGATTTCCATCAGGGGCTTCTTCGCATAGGAGGCCGGCGTGCCTACCAGAGGATCTATAGGTGTAGTCGTGGTTCGTCGTTCGTCGATGTTGTTGAAAAAGGTAAACAACTCGTAGTATTCCTTTTGGGAAATGGGGTCGTACTTGTGATCGTGGCAGGCGGCACATTCCAGCGTAATCCCAAGTAGGGCCTTGCCAAGTGTATTGGTGCGGTCGGCCACGTAGGTCACACGGTACTCTTCCTCGTCGATGGCCCCTTCCTCGGTGATTTTATGGTTTCGGTTAAAGCCGGTTGCCAGGAGTTGCTCTTTGGTAGGGTTAGGGAGCAGGTCACCGGCCAGTTGCCAACGGATAAAGGTGTCGTATGGGAGGTTTTGGTTGAACGCATGGATCACCCAGTCCCTCCAAGGCCATTGGGTTCGTAGGTTGTCCAACTGGTAGCCGTAGGAATCGGCATAGCGGGCCACGTCCATCCACAGTAGGGCCATGCGTTCCCCGTAGGCAGGGGAGTCCAACAACTCATCTACCAAACGTTCGTAAGCATCTGCCCGCTCATCCGCCAGGAAGGCATCCATCTGCGGCAGAGTGGGAGGCAGCCCGGTCAGTTCAAAGCTGATCCGGCGCAGGAGCCGTTCCCGGTTTGCTTCCGGATTTGGGGCAAGGCCCAGGGATTCCTGTTTCTTCAGCACAAAGAAGTCAATCGCATTTTTTGGCCAATCTTTGTTTTTTACCTGAGGGATTTCCGGTTTCGCAGGAGGTACAAACGCCCAGTGTTTTTCATAGGGAGCGCCCTGTTTGATCCAGGACTCGATCAACTTTTTTTGGTGGGCGCTGAGGGCCAAATTGGTGGAGGGGGGCGGCATTATTTCCGATTCATCGGAGGAAACGATGCGGTGCCAAACCTCCGACTCCCGGGGTTTACCCGGGACAATGCCATATTTGCCGGGGTTTTCTGCGAGTGCGCTGTAGGCAGCGTCCGCCAGGTCTAGTCTAAGGCCTGCCTCCCGCTTGTTGGCATCCGGTCCATGGCAGGCAAAGCAGTTGTCTGAAAGGATGGGACGGATATGGAAATTGTAGCTGATCACCTGCGGTATCTCCTCCTTGGGGGAAGAAGTCCTCCGGTCGCAGGACAACAGGCCCCAACCCAATAGGTAGATGGCGGAGCAAATGGGCAATAGTTGGGATAGTTTGGGTAGTGGGGTTGTCATTTAGGACTATGTAAGCGATGCTATTTGATAAACTAAGATAAGGGAAATATCGCCATCTGGAGGTTAGAACCATGAAAAAATCAAGTACTTATCAAAGGGCTATCAAACAGTCGGCAAAAGGCAGCCATTTTCCCACGGGGATTTTGGGAAAGGGCACACCGACTGATGCCGACTTCCGAAGAAGTTCCAGCGTTTTATTGCAGGCAAACGAAAAAACCGCCAAGCCACTTTGCCTGGAAAAGGACAAATTCCCAGCTATATGGGTGATTTTGACTCGCAACTGCATTCTTTGCAATTTTCGAAAATATCTGTTGCCTGTTTGGTATTTGCCGCAAATAATATCCGAAACCGTATTAATTTGCCATTTTTTAACCAGCTAGGGGTTAGCTAATTTTATCGTAGAACCAAAACGTGCGGCGTCAGCACGTAAAACTCTGACACCCTAGCGATGAAATGCTTCACTCCCCTTATTTTGATCTGTGCGTACCTGTCCACTGTGCCAGTCACTGCGCAAGTCTTTTCCGAATAACATAGTGCCCGTTTGCTCTTTCCGGGTGAAAGCGAAGTGGGCGTGAATTATTCCCCGGTTTGGCTGGGATGTGATTTCGATTATACCCGTACCTTAAACGATCTCGGATTTCAACTCGGCATGGGTTTTTGCACCTGGCTTGATTTATGGCATGCCAACGGGGCAGCAAGTTGATCTAAACGTGGCTTCCAGCTACCTCATTTCATTCGATAGGGACGATTCCCAATTGGTGTCTTTCCATGTTGTCGTTGCCATTCGTAATCGGGGAAATTGGGTTCTCCGACCCGAGACCGGCATCCTTTTCAATCCAGGAGAATCCGGAAAATTCTGGAGTCTGGGCCTGGGTGTGTCCAGAAGGTTTGGCGGGTAGCCAATGCTTCCTAGGTTCTTACGCCAGCTGCTCCGAGTGGACATGACGAACACATAAATTTGCCGCAGCTAAGCAGTTTGGGTATGGGAAATCATGTTTTGGATAGGTATTTATCGATTCTTTTCCCGATTTTTACCCCGAGGAATCCCCGATTGACGTGGCACATCCCCCTAAGCCCTATCCAGAACCAAAAATTTCCGTGCCCCGCTTTTGCGAGGAGGAGGGCTTTTATACCACGCCCCAGCGCTCCAGCACCATGTCCAAGATCAAGGGGAAGAACACCCAGCCGGAGAAGCGGCTTCGCAGGGCGCTATGGCATGCGGGCATCCGATACCGAAGCAACCGGCGAAAGCTGCCCGGCAAACCCGATATCAGCCTGATCAAATACAAGCTGGTGATCTTTGTGGACGGGTCCTTCTGGCATGGGCACGATTGGGCAAACCGAAAGGACGCGATCAAATCCAACCGTGACTTCTGGATTCCCAAGATCGAGCGTAACAGGCAGCGCGACCGCGAAATCAACCACTACTACCTGTCCAAAGGCTGGACCGTGCTGCGGTTTTGGGATTTTGAGGTAAAGAGGGAACTGGGGATGTGCGTAAAGCGGGTGGTGGATGCATTGAGTGGGTGAATTTTGGATGGATCCTATCCTTCTAAAATTTTAACCAAGTCCCTATTGATATAAAACACCTCCCTACCGTCTTTGATTTGAGCCAACATCCCTGCTGCTTGTAATTCACTGAAGTATTTGTTCAAAGTTGTTCTGGAGGCTATTTTCAGACGGTCACCCACCAGCTTTGGTTTCAGGTAGGGTTGACTGAACAATAATTCGTTAATTTCTTTAGTGTACCATTTGATTGTTTCCCTTCCATGCTCAAGTGTGGATTCCATTTGTTCCAATATGTTTGTAATTAGCTGATTGGTAAGTTTGGCTGTTTGTTCCACAGCATCCAGTATGTAAAGGATCCATGGTTTCCATTTACCCGCTTGGGTAACGCCAGCAAGGTGGTGGTAATAATCGTCCTTATGGACAATGATGTATTTGGAAAGATATAGTATCGGATGATTGAGTAGTCCTTTGTTTACTAGATACAACAAGTTTAAGATCCGTCCAGAACGCCCATTCCCATCAGGAAAAGGGTGAATTGCCTCAAACTGATAATGGGAGATACACATTTTTAGCAATGGGTCAGTATTCGGATCTACCTTGTCACTCAAATAGTCCAGAAGATTTGCCATCAAATGTTCAACGATTCCTGGCCCTCTTGGTGGCGTGTAGATTATTTCTCCGGCCCTAAATTCACTTTGCCCTCGTCTGATTACTGTCAATGAATGTGGAGGGCGTATCCCTCCAGAGGTATTTTTGATCTTGCTGAAAATTGCAACGATTCCATCCAGGTCAATTGTTCCTTTTTCTTGAATCCGTCGATATCCTTCCCAAAGTGATTCCCTGTACCGCAACACCTCCTTAGTGGAAGGGCTGGCTTGCCCTTCTTGGATTGTATCAGAAACGGCTTTGTATAGCTCATCCTCAGTAGTAAAGATATTCTCAATCTCGGAGGATGCCTTTGCCTCTTGGAGGGATATGGTATTGACAAGCATAGAGGGGTTTGGTAGCCTTTGGACTTTGCCATCTACAGAAGCCAGTGCTCTGGAGGAACTAACGAGTTTTTTCAGGATATCGACATCTTCTTCTATTCCTGTAGGGGGTAGAAGTGGGAGGCTGTTAAAAGGTTTTGATCTGTCGTAAACCATGGCTTGAATATGTCCAGAAAAGATACCTTTTCTGGACATGTCTGCAAAATACGTAAAATTCGTGGACATTACCCGGATATATGTCCATTTTATTTAATAAAATGGACATAATAAGGTTTTGCGTCCACGATCAAATCCAACCGTGACTTCTGGATTCCCAAGATCGAGCGTAACAGGCAGCGCGACCGCGAAATCAACCACTACTACCAGTCCAAAGGCTGGACCGTGCTGCGATTCTGGGATTTTGAGGTAAAGAGGGAACTGGGGATGTGCGTAAAGCGGGTGGTGGATTGTCTAGCCGCAAATCTAAACCGTTTCCAATTGCAATAACCTTTCCTTCAAGCCAAAAGCGATGGTCCTCTTTACGAGGGTATTGGCTTTTAGAAATGAAAAAAGTTCTTTGTTTAAAAATTACTTTGTTATAAGTGCCGAGAAGATACAGAGACGATAATTTTTTACCGACTCATATTTTGAATATGTGTAATAAATGAAACTCAAGGTATTTTGCGTGATTTTTTTGAATCCTTATCTTAAGATTTCCACTAACCTGCAGCATTGAGGGATTGGAAAGTTGGTTAGATATTCGGATTTTTCCATCACCTTCAAAACCAATGTAGCCAAGATCAAAGAGTTTATCATACGTTGGAAGCAATAGCAGTCCATTGTATTTGTCTGTTTTCTCTGAATTTGTACATTTTTTCCAGGGTTTTATATGCGAAGCAATTAGGAATCTAGCGTCCGGATAACCTGAGATGGAACATTTTCCCCAAAGCTTCAAAACATTCTTTCGAAATAGACCTTGCCCTCTTCGGCTCAGAATAATACTCTCTTTTTCCAATTCGGTTAAGGTTGGATCCTTAATAATGCCCTCTATTTCAGGATCCACCGGTTTTAGTGGAATACCAGAGAATGACTCAAGAAACTCAAGATACAGGTCTAAAGAGCGACTGTACATGTTATTGCCACGTTTGTTCTTTTGATAGAATTCATCGTAGCTAAAGTAGATTTCTTTTACCTTCAAAAGCTCATCGGCATTCGTGATGGAATAAATATCGTGGGCGAGACCATCTCTTTTCTTTAGGTGATTGGAGATCGTCTTTATCGTATTTGAATACTTTAGCGGCTGTGTAATATATCCTTTGGTTGCTCTTAGCCAATTTTCAAATTCAAGCTTCATGGTCGGTTAGAAAATATAAAAATCATATGTCTTGTTTTCGAAAACTAAAGGGCCTGCACCACAATCCCTCCAAATCGGAATTCTTCCGCCCGGCAGCGGATTCCCTGTACGTAGCAGGTGTCTCCGTCGAAGGGTTCGCCGGTGTCCCGGTACTCGCCCTGACAGCCCTGGCCAAATAGGGTGGTATTGTAGAATACTACCGGCCGACACTCGGCGTCCGTAGTCTGTTCACTGCACGTGTTACAGAGATACTTGGGGTAACGGGAGGAATAGGAAACCTCCTCCTTACAAATCGGACAAAACTGCTGCGCTTCCATGGGGTTCTGTTTTTGCGTTCAGTTCCAAGTTCGGAAAAAGATCCAGTCTTTAAAAACCTGAGCCCCAAAAAAACAACCCCCAAGCCGAAATCCATTCGACTTGGGGGTTGTGTAGTTGTAGAAAATGTTCTCCTAGCGTCGGCTTACGACCACGGGGTTGGCGATGCCGTTGAGGTCATAGACGATGCGTCCATCGCGGATGGTCATCTGACACTCAAAGCGTTTGTCGCCTTCGATCTTGTAGCCGTTGCGGTCCCAGAAGCCGAAGTCTCCCTCACGAAGCTGCAGGATGGCTACATCCGCTATTCCTCCCTCGCTAAGGTTGCCCAGCATCTCGCGGTTGATCACCTGTGCGGGTGCCCAGGTACTCATTTCGATCACCTTGTCCAGATCCACGCCCATGGCGAGGAATTTGGACATGATATTCAGGATATCTTTCATGGCGGCATTCATGCTGCCCTTGTGCAGGTCGGTACTGATGGTATTGGGCAGGAAGCCTGCCTTGATAGCCGGAATCGCCTGACGGAAGTCAAAGCTAGCTCCTCCATATCCTACGTCAAATACAATCCCATGTTCCTGTGCCTCGCGAACGAAGGGCTTAAACTGCCGGGTCTCGTAGTCCACGATGGGTTCCCTGGCACCGCCCAACTCGGCAAAGGTATGGGTATAGATATCTCCCGGACGCAGCCGCTCAAAGAAGAGCTCCCGAAGCCGCAAAGGCGCAAAGGCCATAGATCCCCCAAAGTCGATGATCACGGGCATGTTGGCGATGTTGCCTGCCTGCACCGCCCGGTCTATGGGTGTCCAGTCCCTCCGAGCATAGTGTGCCACTTTGAAGCCTACGACGTGCTCTTTGTACTTCAGCGCCGCCTGTGCGGTGATTTCCGCATTCATATCGGTGGTGTCCTGTTCCCAGGCACCGCCACGCATACCCTCGCCTACGATGTTCATAAAGGCAAGTACCCGGGTACGGGAGGGATCGATGATGTTTTGCTTGAAAATATGGATGTTTTTCCATCCCGGTCCACCGCAGTCTACGATGGTGGTGACGCCCACACGAAAGGTATACCCGTCTGGATCCACGGCGGTAAGGCCATCGCTTAGGTAGCTGTTTTCACGGGTGCCGGCAAAGTTGTGGCCGTGTATGTCGATCAGGCCGGGTACAACCAGCATGCCCTTTGCGTTCACCACCTGAGTGGCTCCGTCTCCGGGTATGGATGCGGCGATGCGGGCTACTTTGCCGTCTTTGATGGCCACATCTCGCAGCCCGTTGGTACCGCTCTTCGCGTCAATGACGTGTCCGCCCTTGATCACGATATCGTATTCTTGGGCCAGTAAGGCTCCCGAGGCAAGAAAAGCCATCAGAGCAACTAGTAGTCTAACTTTCTTCATCATGTTATTTGGTTCTTTGGTATTCAGATGCCTCGGAGGGACGCCCCTCCGAAAAATCTGGTAAGTATTCGTGTGGGTAATGCTTGCTATACTTTTGCCGCCGACAGTTCCTCGGATATGCGCTTGGCGACGATCTTTTCCTCTCCCGGCCGCAACATAAAAACCGTTAGGCTGATGGCATGCTCCTTGCCTCCGATCACCTCTATGGAGGGGTTACCGGCACGGAGTTTCTCCTGCAGTTGGGGACGGGTCAAGCGGAAATAGGATGGATCCCAGGAAATTTCGAGGTAGGGTGTATGGTTGGCAATAGGGGGTACGCTCACATCTGTGGTGATATTGCCTACCTTCTTAACGGTTTCTGCGATCAGGAAAACCTTGTCTTCCCAGGATTTCCATTCCTTATCGTGGTCCGTGTTGATGTACTTTTCCAAGGCTACATACATGCCTAGGATCTCCTCCTTGTTTACTTTCATACCCCTGCCGATGGTACCACCACGTGGAGGCGCACTGAGCCGGGCGGCTTCGATCAGGTCCTTGCGGCCCATGAGTATGCCGGCACTTTGGGGGCCCTTCATGGCCTTACCGCCAGAAACGCAGACCAGGTCAAAACCCATGTCGTTGTATTTCCAGAGGTTTTCCACCGGGGGTACATCGGCAGCCATATCGATCATGGTGGGGATACCGTGTTTTTTGCCCAAGGCCACGAATTCCTCGTGCTGGATTTTGCCTTCGGGTGCTTGGTAGTTGAGAAACCACATCATGGCGGTGCGGTCGCTGATGGCTGCTTCCAGTTCCTCCACCGTCTCTACCGGAACCATGGTGACTCCGGTATTGGTAAGGGCATGCACATAACCTACGTTATGGCTTTTCTGTACGATCACCTCATTTTTCATTCCCTGCAAGTTGGGCAGCTGGGCGATCTTTTTTCGATCGGTGCCGGTAAGCACACCGGCGAGGCCCAGCACCATGGCGGACCAGCATCCTGCCGTTACGGTGGCCGCCTCGGCATGGCACAGCTCGGCGATCTTGGCACCTACCTTGTCCTGCACCTCATCCAGCATGGCAAATTGTGTACCGGTGATTTGGATGGTTTCCATCACTTCCTTCGGCATCAGGGAGGCGGTCATGGCCGTGTAGGTACCCGCTGCATTCACAAAGGTGCGAATGCCCAGTTCCTTCATCACGTCCCTTTTGGGAGCTTCTTCCAGGGATGATCCCATTGCGGACTGCAAGGGCAAACCCGTGCCTATCATGCCTCCCACGAGTGGGAGAGCAGACAGTCTTTTCAGTAATTTTCTTCTTGATAACATATTCTGAAGTCTTTTTTGGCCCGGAGGTTCGGTGCCTGTAAGGAAGGGAGGTTTAGTCCTCTACCTCCACAATCATTTCAATTTCTACGGCTATGCCGCCGGGTAGGGATACCATGCCCACGGCGGAGCGCGCGTGCTTGCCACGTTCTGGGCCGAATACTTCCACCATAAAGTCCGTGAATCCGTGGATTACCGCAGGGGATTCCACAAAGTCCGGCGTGCTGTTTACCATGCCCAGTACCTTGACGATGCGCTTCACTTTCTTCAAGTCACCGATTTCGTATTTCAGGGCGTTGAGCAGCTGTATACCAGTGAGGCGCGCGGCCTCCCTGCCTTGGGCCACCGTCAGGTCGGCACCGAGTTTACCGGTCATGTTGGTGCCATCCGCCTGCATAGGGCCGTGACCGGAGAGAAATACCAAGTTACCGGTACGGACAGCTGGTACGATGTTGCTGGCTCCCGGCCCTTTCGGTACCAAAGTAATTCCCATGTCGGCAAGTTTCTTTTCCGGATCATAGGTGCCCTGCGCATACAGCATAGATGCGGTTCCCAAAAACAAACAGGCGATAGTGGTCAGCAAGGATAGTTTCATAGTGTTTTGTTTTTTATAAATGAATGGTTGTTATTCGAAGATCAAGGTACCAAAATACTGGGGTAGATGAAAATCAGGCCGCGGATTATCCACCACATTCCAAGTAAAATAATGGGGATTGCCGGTTCGACTGCCCGTTTTGTAGAAATTGGCTTTCCACTTTACGCCCGGTGCGGGGGTGGTCACCTTGCCATGCTCGGAAAGCATGGCTAAAGGCACCTTGTACTCGATCGTCCAGACGGTGTCTTTCACGATCTCGGGATCCACCACAGCGGGCATGGAGTGGGCTATTTCTATTTTTCGAATCTGCTCCGCCTCCAATACTTGGTAGTTGCTCCGGGGCTGTTTCACATAGTGGAGCAGCGGTATCCCTCCTGCGTTGATTTCCAGGTTGAAGTAGGTCAGGGGGCTGTCGGTGTCGGGTGAAAAGAAGAATTCCACGCAGGAATCCGTGGAGACAGGCCCGTTGATTTCGGTTACTTTGCTCTGTACATACCTGTCCTGCACCCGAAAGATCCCATAGATATACTCCGAATCGTACATCAGTTTGGCATGGGTGATGGGACTGAATAGGGGTTTTTCGCCCATGTAGTGGGTAAGTTCCACCGCTTCCACCTCCTTCCAAATGGCTTTATCCCAGTCCGCATCGATGGTGATCGGTCCTGGGATGGGCTTTACCCGATAGGTATTTTCCTGCATGGTTTTTTCTTGGTTTGGTTGTATGGTCATCATCGTCAGGGCCATCGCGGCTGCCATCCAAACGCCTGGGTTACTTGTGATGAACATGGTACGTCACGTTTCGTGTGGTTAATTTGTTTCTTTGGCGGCTAGTTCCTCCCTAACGCGCTTCACTTCGAGCGGGGATACACTTACGGCATTGTTGCCGAAGCTCTTTCGGATGTAGGTAAGCACGGATGCCAGGTCCTCGTCGCTCAGGAAGTTGTGGGCGGGCATGATTTGGTTGTAGTTCACCCCGTTTACCGTGATCGGCCCCTCCATACCATTAAGGACAATTTCGATAAGCCTACGTTTATTTCCTGTTACCCAGTCGGTTTCTGCGAGGGGGGGGAACCGCGTCCCGTCGCCTTTTCCATCCCGTTGGTGGCAAGTAGCGCAGTAGAGGTTATAGGTCTTGGCACCGGCTTCTAAGAGTCCGACTTCTAGGTTGTCTTTTTCCGGGTGGGGATCCTTGATATTCGTACGTGTATTTTTACGCTCTTCCATTTTGGCCAATGCTGCCGGTCCGAAGTCCCCTTTTTTGCCGGTATACATTACCCGCCAGACTTTGCCCTGCACGCTTTCGGTTATATACAGGGATCCGTCTGGACCCATGGAGAGTCCCATTGGTCTGGCGGCGGCATCGCCGGTGTTCACGATCGTGTCCAGTTGGGCAAAGCCGTCCGCAAACACCTCCCAGGGGCCTGATGGTTTACCGTCCTTAAAGGGAACAAATCCCACAAAGTAGCCTGCTTGGGGGTAGGGACCCCGGATCGTTGATCCATGAAAGGCTACGAACGCCCCGCTTTTATAGCGATCGGGAAATTGGTTACCCCGGTAAAATAGCAGATCGTTGGGTGCAAAGTGTCCGGGAAAACCCAGTAAGGGATAGGTGATCTTGGCGGGATCTGCCTCGATTTTCTTGTCGCCTCCATACTCGGGGTTAAGCAGTTTTTTGCCCTGCATTTGATCGTAGTAGTAATAGGGCCAGCCGCCGTCTATGCCTTCATCTACTCGGAAGAACTCCTCCGAAGGTAGTAGGGCACTTTCCCAAGGGGAATACATGTCGGGCCAGGTTCGGTTCATATTGTCCCGGCCATGCTGCACCACGTACAATGCGTTTTCTTCTTGGTTCCATTCCATGGCCACCACGCTACGAATTCCAGTAGCGTAGCGGTATCCGTGTTCTTGTTGGGTTTGGTTTAGTGTGTTTGCGTCAAAACGCCAAATGCCGCCGTGCCATTCGAGCTGCGGACAAGGATCCATGCCCGGTGCGCCCGGTCTACGGTTAAACTCCTGGCAAACGTCGCCGGGAGACCCGTAGGGAACGTAAATATGCCCTTCATTGTCGAAGGCGATTGGCTTGGCGATGTGTTCGTAACCATGCTCGGCGTTCTTGTAGTCATCTTTGACGATGAGTTCGGCATCTCCTGTCGGCACCAGGTTATCCATGTCCATTTTCATGCGGTATACTTCTCCCGCGGTGCTGAAATACAGGTAACCGTTGTAGATACGCATGGCCGTACCATAATTGCCGGTGTCGGGATAGTCTCCAAAATATTCCACCACGTCCGCTTTGCCGTCGTTGTTGGTATCCCGAAGAGCCACCAGCCCCTGCCCTTCGCTGTTGGGTACCCGAAGCTTCATGTAGATATCGCCTTTTTGGTCTACCGTGAGATGGCGGGCCCGTCCAACGCTATCTATTACCACTACGGCCTGAAAGCCATCCGGCAGGAAAAGCCCGCCATTATCAGGATCTCCCGGGGGGAGATTGCTATCGGGTGCGCATGATAGCAGCATGCATAATCCAAGTGAGCAAAGCCACCCTATTGGGTTTGCCCGATACGTAAATTTTTGTAAAGGTTTCCAATACATATACTGCAATTTGTTGAAGAAGAATCGAAGCTGGAAAGGGTGATTATTGCAATTGTAAACGTAAACGTTCTTTAAATATAACAAAGAGGACGAAGATTCTTCTTAAAATAGTGACTAGAAACCGAAAAAAGCTTTTGAGTGGAAAAAAGAGGGGTGTCAGATTGAAACTCGACTACACGTTCAGACTGTTCAAAAAACACGTGTAAAAAGTACATCAACCGGCCTAACGAATGGGTTGGATTCGCTAGGCCACGTTAATCTGACTGGCGAGGTATTCCTTAATATCCTTCAGGTAATGTAGTACACGGACGTTGTCTGGATAATTCAGATCTTGACCGATTACCTGATACCCGGAAATCAGGACGGTGCTTTCATGGAATCTAGTGGAGAGGGAAAAGATATAGTCCTGTAGTTCCTCCGCCGGTGGAGAGGTCGTTACGACCGTAAGCAGGTAGTCCGGCTTATGGACCTGATAAACCGCATTTAGGTCTGCATCCGGTGTGTTCTGTCCAAGATAGATAACCTTATGCCCGTTTGCTTTGAGGATGTAACAGGAAAAGAGCAGGGAGATTTCATGAAGCTCGCCGGCGGGCAAAAAAAGCAGAAATTTCTTGCCACCTGCCTGCTGCACCTGTCCGTCGATCGCCACAATGAGCTTTTGGCGAATCAAGTTGCTGATAAAATGCTCCTGTCCGGGATGAATGGAGCCAGTCTGCCAAAGTACTCCGATTTTGGATAGAAAAGGGTAGATGATGTGGATCATGGTCATCTCAAACCCGATCTTAAGGATATTGGTAGATATGATCTTATCGAACCGGGCCTCGTCCATCTCCACCATGCAGATGGTGAGTGCATGGATCTGATCTTCGTACGTGAAAGAACGCTCGGTAAGGCGCAAAACCTCCTGTGCGATTTGATCGGGAGACATCTTCGCTATTTTGCTGATCTTGTAGCCATGCTCGTTGAGCAATGCTACATTTAGGATATGGCGAAGATCCGCATCGTCGTAATACCGGATGTTGGTATCCGTGCGTTTTGGCGTCAACAGGCTATACCGTTGTTCCCAAATCCGTAGGGTATGGGCTTTGATGCCTGAAAGCTGCTCTAGATCCTTAATAGAATAATTTCTCACCATCATACGCGCTTCTTAAAATATTTTTTAGGTACTATGAACAAGCCAAAAGATACCGACCCGTCTTTCTGATTGGTGGCGTGATGGGCTTGATGAGCTCGGAATATTCCGGCGAGGTAACCCCCCTGTGGACGTTTGAACAATTTGATCCGCCGGTGGATTAGCATATCGTGCAGCAAGAAATAACTGACACCGTAAAGGCTGATACCCACTCCCATCCAAAATCGGTAATCCAGTGCGCCAACACCGAGGAATATCAGCAAGACAGCAATGGAACCAAATAGCATGGAGAACAGGTCGTTTCGTTCAAAGGGTCCCTCCGTATGCTGATGATGGGTCTTGTGTATGTTCCACAAGGGGCCGTGCATGATGTACTTATGAATAAACCAACCGGCAAATTCCATCAATGCAAAGCCTATAACCGTAAACACAACTGCATATACCATCTTAAGGATAACTTTAAATCAGTCTTTTTGTTCTGTCTCTTTATAAAAGGAAGATTAAAATTGCGAAGAATAAAAACAAATTTAGCAAAAGGTACGTTGAAATTTGATTTTCACGAACAAGCGGAAGATTTTGGTAAATAAGCTGGATCAAAAATGCGACCAAAAACCACCCTATATAGTTGCCGAGCGGGATTTCCCCGCCCTGCCAGTTCCAAAAATCCAAGGTGATGGCAACTGGCTCAATGACGAAATCCAATACGACCATAAGGAGGGAAGCCGCTGCCGCCGCTATCAACGGAGATTTTATCCAATTGGCCGCCAATTGCCCAGACGCATAGGCCAGAATAAACCAGTTGATGCCGATGATCAAGGGTACCCCGGCCAACTTGAGCCCCAACACCGGGCCATAGGAATAATCGCCGAACAAGAGTCCGGTTTGTACGCCTACGATCTCAGCAATCATCCCGATGCCAAAGGAGGCCAACAAAAACATCCAAAAAGATCGTGACCAATCCGTATGGAAATAAAGTAGGATGCCCGCGCACATCAACAGATGGAAGGGGGTGAGCAGTTGGAAAAGTGGACGGCTAACCTCCAAGTACAGGCCTACGATACCGACCACATGGAAGATGCTGATCCAAATTTGAAACGCAAGCGTTTTCTCAATTGTGAATGATCCGATGCGGAGGCTGCTGCTGTTCATAGGCTTGATGACTACCCCTATCAATCAAAAAGAGGCACTTTTTGTTTCGGAGTGAAATGGATTAACTTTGCGGGCTGCTAGATGGACGGCACAAAACTAATAAAATTAACCTAAAGGAATGATTGTATACAATATCACGATCAGCGTGGATCGGAAAATCGAAGGGGAATTTATCAGATGGATGAAGGATACCTACATTCCAATGGTGCTGAACACGGGTTATTTTTTCGATTACCGCTTTCTTCGGCTACTCAACCATCCGGAGGAAGGCGAGGGGGTGAATTTTGCCACGCAGTTTTATGCCGAGACGATGGAAAAGATGATGGGATTCGAAAATCAACAGGCCCATTTGGTTCAAGAAGCACTTGAAAAGCGGTTTCAGGGTGAATTTGTTTTTTTCCGTTCGCTGCTGGAGTCCGTTGACTAGGCCATTTTTAAAACCAAATCCCCTTTTCGTTTGACTATTTTCAGGGAGAAGTAATCGTTGATTAACGATTTGCACCGGTTTTCGGCAAATACAGCCCGGCTTTCCGTGTCGTACAGCAGGCTCATACGCAGCATGGTCTTCACATAGGATTCCTGCATACCCAGTTCACAGCTCCACAGCCTCAGCTGTTCCAGCCAGTCTTCCTGGTATTTTTCCAGATGGGATCGCCCATCAAAAAGGATCTCCAACTGATTGGATCCAAAGCGATAACGGTAAATACCCGAAAGCTGCCGATAGATAACGGCTATGCTGTCTTTTGGGAATGCCTTGTTGGAAAGGATCTGTACATACGTGTCATCCATTAACTGCAGCGGATTGTGCAGGAGGGTGTAGGCATGCCGTAGCTCTGCGACCATTAGCGCTATGCCCTCGTCCTCGGCGCTGGTTTGGGCCTGCCGTAGGATATAGTTCTTGTCTAACGGGAATAGTTTTTGGATCATAAGCCAATGAAAACAAAGGCAAAAATAACATGAATTAAAAAGTTAAAAAAATTTATCGATAGCTATGATTGCGACAAACAAATAAATTATCCCGGATCGAGCACTGTTTGAATAGAAAAAACTGTTTTTGATCCCTTTTTGCCATCCATCTAGGCAGCTGGAGAATACGTGGAAGAGAATTCCCTGCCTGAAAAACCAGCATGGATTTATCAGACAGGGAGTAGTGTGGTTCCCCACTACCTCGCGGAGTTGCCGTCGATGGTTTGGCCAAAGAACACGGCGTTCAAAAACAGTTTGTTGGTACCAAACCAAAATGCCCGGAAATTCGGATTGTCCACCATCCCGATAATTCTGCCGGATCCAAGGGCAGCTACCTGAATGACGGCGGAGCTCTTTAGTTTTTCCAAGTTGGAGGGATGAATGTAGCCACTCGCGAGTGGGCTATCGGTGTACACCAAGGGGTTTGCGTAAGGGTTTTTAGACGGGGTAAGGAACTGATTACCGGTTTTGAATACAAAGAGATCCGGATTTGAGTAACCATAGCCGATAGGATGGGTATTGTCCAGCTTAGCTTTGAAAATGGCACCTCCGGTAACCCTTGCCCCTCTGTCAGAGGCCAGGTTTTCGTAGGGTCTTTGCAACGCGTTACTTTGGGCAGGTTCTTCGGCCACAAAAGAAAAGGCGGCCAACTCCATCGAAACCAACCAATTCAAAGCAGCACCTCGGGCGATCAGGGTTCCCCCTTTTTGTGTCCAAGCCTTCAGCTTTTCCGCTCCGGTTTTGCCAAGGATACCATAGGAGCCAGTAGGAAAAATGATGACGTTATACCTATCCAAATCTGCACTGGAAAAACGGTCTGTCGAAACCAATGTCACAGGCATATCCATACGCTGATCAAACAAATGCCACATTTCCCCGGCATCTGAGGCCGAAACGCCGCGATCTACGACGATGGCTATTTCCGGCTGTCGGAGTACGCTCATGCTGGGTGATCCCAGGTTCACTCCTGCGGTGTATCCGGAGGGAACCGCATGTATCGTAATGCCTGCGTCTTTGGCGATGGTTTCAAGGTCGTTGAAAAAGGATTGGTCACTTACATCGGCATTCCCCTTGCTGATCAAGATAGTGCCCCGGCCAAAATCCACCTCGGTCTGACTCTTGAAGGGCTTATGGGCTACACGCAGCAAATACCCCTTGCCCATCAGGGCGTAAGCAGCTTTTGGTGCATAAAAATCTGTCCACTCAAATGCGTAGGCATAGGCGCCCGGCGCTCCCATCACCGATCCTTCAGGTAGGGAAATTTCACTGGTGATTTCCTCCACATTCGTGAGGTTAACGATACGGCTGCTCAACGCCTGATAATTTACCTGAAAGGCCATGGGGAAATTCCAGGTGGACACATCGTAAAACAGGCTGTCCTGGAATTCCGTTCTGGTCTCAAACATGGATTTGATCAACCGGTACTGAGGCTGATCCAGGGGTATGATAAAGGATTTTTTTGCTTCAAAAGGCATACCGTTGACCACAATGTCTTCCTCCAAGCTATACAGCCGGATGTCATGATGCAGGAGGATATCAGCCAAGTGGTAGGAGCGTGCCTTGTCGTCGTTTACCCCAAAAATAAAGGCTTTGTTGCTGTCGGATCCTGCCTCGCTTTTCGCTTGGCGATAGAACTCCATCATGTATTGGTTCATCTCCAACCTGAGGTTCCTGGCGGCTTCGAAGGAAGAAAGTGCCGTCCGTACCTGGTTCCGTATGGTAAAGGGGAAACTGATTTTTCCAAACTGATTCTCCTGTAGATGCCCTCGCGAGGAGGCCTGCTCAAACAAGATCCCAACGGCTCCCTGAATATCGGGATAGGTCGATCCTTTCCCGTAATAATAGTCATCAAAGCTCTCTCTGCTGTAATAAAGGGAACCTATTTCATCCAGATAACGGGCATGGTACTCGGCGATTTTTTCGGTCAGCTCAATGTTTTTTCGAGGGGTAAGGGGGTTATTTCGGCTGGGGATTCCGGGTTGAAAAAAATAGGTCGCATCTGGTCCCATTTCGTGAAAATCCAACACCAAGTTTGGCAGCCACTCCTGGATCTGCCGTATCCTTCCCCGCGATTCGGGATGTTGAACAGGCAGCCAATCCCGGTTCAGATCAAACCAATAATGGTTGGTACGCCCGCCAGGCCAGGCTTCGTTCAGCTCCCGGTTGTTTCGGTCGCCGTTTAGGTGGTAACTTTTGTGGGAGTTTACCCAGGATGCAAAGCGATTTACACCGTCGGGATTTAGGGCGGGATCAATAAGCAGTACCATGTTTTCGAGGTCGGCGCCCACCTCCTCGGCCGAGGCGAAGTGGTAGGCAGTGACGATGGAGGCCTGAATGGCCGAGGCTTCGTTGCCGTGTACCGAATGGCCCAAATACATTACGAAGGGGGTGTCTTCCGGATTGGCATCCTCCGGTTTATGTCGCAGGGCTCTTCGCTGCTCTTTGATTTCATCAAGCCTGCGCAGGTTTTGCGGGGAAGTAACCACTAACATAAGGAGTGGACGCTTTTCGTAGGTTCGACCATACTCTATCAACTTCACCCGGTCGGAGGTCTGCGCCAACACCCGGAAGTACTGGGCCACTTGATCGTGACTGGCATGCCATTCGCCCACTTCAAAACCCAAAATCGACTTGGGAGAGGGAATGCCGGGGTCGTGGGTGAATCCAGCAGGCAGGTAGTATTCCAACCCTTGTTCCTGCGAAAAACCGGAGAAGGCCAACATCAAACAGCCGAACAGGCCAATGCAAAAATTCTTCATGTATGTGTCATTTTTAGTTCGTTCCAACCGATTCCGAGTTTTACGCCATTACCCGGCATTGCTGTGTCTCGCTACTCTTTGAGCCTTAAATTAACCCACCGTTCAGTGGTCTATGTCCTGTAAATGGCTGTCAGCGCATCCGTTAGGTCAGCGTACGTAAAGGCAAAGCCCGTAGATTCGATCTTTTCGCTGCTTACCCGGTTTCCGCCTGTCACCATTTGCGCCATCTCACCCAGTGCCAATTTTAAGGCGATGCCCGGGACTCCTATAGGCAAGAAGGGCTTTCCGGAGGCTTTGGCGGCGTGTTTGGTTAGTGCTTCGTTGGAAGCCGGCTGCGGACCCACCGCATTGTATACCCCAGAGGTGTCCGCATTTTCCAGTACGTGCAAAAACATCCGGGCCAGATCACTGATGTGTATCCAGCTCATATATTGCCGGCCATCACCCAAGGGGGCAGCTACAGGAGGCTTCAGCATTTCCTTGAGCGCACCGCCTTCGTTTGACAACACGATGCCAATGCGAAGAAGTACCGTTCGGATACCCAAGGTAGCTATTTTTTCAATTTCGCCTTCCCATTTTTTGACCACCGAGGCCAAAAAGTCAACACCCGGCCTATCATCTTCCCGCAGAAGGGCATCGCCTGTATCCAGTCCATAGTAGCCGATCGCACTGGCGGAGACGAAAGCTTTTGGCCTAGTTTGTAAAAGGGCCAGTTGGTCGTAAAGCAAGAGTGTGGAGAGAACCCTGCTCTGAAGTATCTCGCGCTTGCGGGCCTTGGTCCAGCGCTTTTCTGCTACCCCTGCACCGGCCAGGTGGATGACGGCATCGCACCAAGTCAAGGCCTCGGCATCCATCTCCTGTTTTTCAATATCCCAATAGAACGATTTCTGTGTATTGCTTTTTGGGTTCCTACTGAGCCAGGCCACTTCTTTGCCCTGCTGTTCCAATAGGCGGGTGATTTCCTTACCTACCAAACCGGATCCACCGGTGATCAATATTCTTTCCATGCTGCTCCTCCTGTTTTACCGTTTGATTTCATTATACCCCCTCATGGGAATTTTTGTTCAAAAACCGTGCGTTTCTACCCCTAAGTTAGTTTTTTCATCGCTTAACCTCGTGACTGATGGCAGTAAAAGGATACAAAAATGTGCTGCGTTTTCTATATTTGCCCATCGGGTGATGGGGTGCCACCCAAATATCAGGGACTTATCCGAAGTTTTCTGATTTTTTGAACCGCTTCGCAAGAATGCTGATGACTCCTACTTCAACTTCCTGGATGGGGATCCGGGTGACCTTTGGAAATACCTAACTAAATGACTATGTTGAAGAGGAATAAATTGTTTTTATCATTGCGGAAATTTGTTTATCGGGAATTCTCGCCCACATTTTACTTTACCGTTAAATGGCTATTGGTGGCTTCTGGCGTGGGCCTATTGGCCGGGTCGGCCTCCGCTATTTTCTTACTTTCCCTGAAATGGGCGACAGACTACCGGGAAGCAAATTTATGGATCATTGCCTTGCTGCCCTTGGGCGGCTTTTTGATCGGTTGGGTATACCATCGCTACGGAGAGTCGGTAGTGAAGGGAAACAACCAATTGCTGGAGGAGTTTTACAATCCGCTTAAGATCATTCCGCTGCGAATGGCACCGCTGGTTTTGTTCGGAACGGTAGCTACCCATTTCTTTGGGGGATCCGCCGGGCGTGAGGGAACCGCCGTTCAGATGGGCGGCGCGATAGCCGACCAGTTTACCAAGTGGTTTCGGCTGAAAGCCGAGGATCGCAAGGTATTGATCACCATGGGGGTGGCCGCGGGATTTGCTTCGGTATTTGGCACTCCCCTAGCTGGGGCGGTTTTTGCACTGGAATGGTTAATTGTGGGGCGTATTCGGTACGAATCGATCTTGCCGGCGTTTTTGGCGGCGTATGTTGCTGACTATGCCTGTGCGGTGCTTTGGATGGTGCCTCATACCCACTATGAAATTCCCTTGGTACCGGATCTCAACATGGTACACCTCCTTTGGATTTTGCCCGCAGGAATGGCTTTTGGCTTGGTCGGCAGGTTGTTTGCCAAGGCTACTCATTTTTGGAGTAGGCTTTTTTCCAAACATGTGTCCTATCCCCCACTGAGACCTGTTTTGGGGGGTATATTGATTGCACTTGTAGTTTTTCTGAGTGGAACCACCAAGTACATAGGATTGGGTGTTCCCACGATCGTGGAAGCTTTTTCGGAGGATTTACCTTGGTATGATTTCCTTGCGAAGATCGGAACCACCTCCCTAACCCTTGGGGCGGGTTTCAAAGGTGGGGAGGTCACGCCACTTTTTTATACAGGTGCTACCTTGGGCAATGCACTCTCCGGCTTGATTCCTCTTCCCGTAGCCTTATTGGCGGGCATGGGTTTTGTAGGAGTTTTCGCAGGTGCCACCAATACCCCGCTGGCCTGTACGCTCATGGGGATCGAGTTGTTTGGCGCTGAAAGTGGTGTATACGTCGGCTTGGCCTGTGTGCTTGCCTACCTATTTAGCGGTCACGCGGGGATATATAATTCCCAAATCGTAGGCTCGCCCAAGCACCACAGATTGATGCGCGTAAAGGGAAAGAACCTCGGAAAGCTTTCCTGAACAAGAATCTTACTGGGTTTTCGGAGCGGTAGAAACTACCACCTGTTTTGCAGCAAGGCTTTTTTGTTGGCAAATAAATCTGAACATTCCATGCCTAATACACTTCGGCCTTCTTCTATTCGTATTTTCATAGGCTTCCTGTTTTTATGGGTGGCCTTTGTCTCCTGTCGGTCTACCCGAACGGTGGAGAGAGACACAGAGGACTTTCAGCTGGCCTGCTATCGGCAAATGGATGGATTGGAGGCAAGACGTCCAAGGGAGTTTGTCAGCGATGATTTCTCGGATGGGGTACGGGATTTCTTTCATGCCAAGAGCCTGCTTATGGCTCATGCGCTTTACCTAACCAAGGCACTGGAACAATGGGTAGAGGCCGCTGATCAGGGCAAGGGAGAACTGGAACAGTTTATTCGGTACCAGGAAATTGTGAATAAGATTTCCTTGGCGGAGCTCGAAGTTTCATCGCTGAAAGCGGCTATCCATTGCGAAGAAGATAAGGTGGATCAGTTGGCATGGTACCTCGACCGGCTGCAGCGCACTACATCAAGCAGGAGGACAATCGCAGGCATACTGACCGACGCCTCTATTAGCCTAGTCTCGGCCGGCATTGTGTTGTGGGCTGCCAATGGCAATACCTTGCGTCAGCTACTGGGTGTGGGGGCCTCTCTGACACAAATTACCCTTAACCTAGTCAACCGAAAGGAAACCTTTGTTATTCGGCTTGATCACGAATTGAATATTCTCCAGGAGGTTTTTGCGGGTGAGGCGGATGAGTGGAGCCAAATAATTCCTCCATCGGTATGGTACTATCTTCATGCAGAAGAAACCAAGTTATACGAGGGGTCCATTCAGGAGAAGCTGCTCAATACTATCGAGCCCTACGAGGTCTCTGGGAACCTTTCACTTTTTCTATCAGACGGTGGTATTTACACGGCGGAAGAGCTTCAGGTGAGAAGTGCCATGCTAGATATACTGGCTTCTTACGTAGACCTGATGAAGCAGGATTTGCTTGCTTTCAGGCGCGAGGTTATGGAGTTTCGAAGGGGCTCTGAAGAGGAGAGGGATTCGTAGCTCCAATTAATCGAGAGGGTTGCCGCAAGACCTGCAATAGTTGGCATCAAGTTCATGATCCTGTACCTGGCAGTGGTGGCAGATCCTCCTTTTCATTGAGGCAATTGTTTTCTGCTTGGCAGCGGTAAGCTCAGAGGATACGATACCTGTAGGGACGGCGATAATTGCGTAGCCGGTGAGCATGATCAGGGAAGCGAGAAACTGACCAAACTCGGTTTCTGGCGCGATGTCTCCATATCCCACAGTGGTGAGCGTGACAATGGCCCAGTACATAGAGCGGGGGATGGAAGTAAACCCGTGGTCGGGACCTTCTACAATGTACATCAAAGAGCCCATCACCAATACGATTGTCAGTACAGAGCCCAAAAAGATCTGAATCTTTAAGCGGCTTTGCCTTAAGGCATTTTTCAAAATAACAGCTTCTTTGACGTATTCCGTTAGTTTCAAGATACGTAAAATACGGAGAAATCGAAGAGCCCGGATAACGGTAAGATACTGACTGGCAAAAAAGAACAGACTGATATAGGTGGGCAAAATGGCCAGTAGGTCCACCAGACCGTAAAATCCGAACACATAGCCTCGCTTGTCATAGCTTAGCCATATCCGAAGCACGTATTCTCCCGTGAAGACAAGGGTAAAAAACCATTCAGCGGCATACAAATAGCGGCCATATTGGTGGTGTATTTCACTTACCGAATCCAGCACCACGATGAATACGCTTAATAGGATGAATACCAACAAGAAGACATCAAAGCGTTTGGATGCTTTGTCGTCTGATTCAAAAACGATGTGGGCAAGGCGTTTCTTGGAGGGCAGCATTACATGTTTTTTTGGTTAAAGGTACATCGGTGCAGCTCCCGATGCAAGTTCCGGATCTGCGATTGGCAGGCCTTTTAAGGCAGTGAGGCTGGATCTAAAAAAAATCGCCACTGGCGTAGATGCAGTGGCGATTTTGGTCTTTTATAGCTTGTTTCTTTACCAATAGATCTCTGCCATTACCGGAAAATGATCTGATGGGTATCGGTTATGGTAGGTGTCGGTCAGGATACCGTAGCGCTTTACGCTGATCTTGTCGTTTACAAAGATGTGGTCGATGCGTTTGTCGGAGCTTTTGGTGTTGTCAAAACTGTTGAAGGTGCCGTTATTGGCATACCGGATCCGGGCTACATCGTGGGTATCTGAAAATCCCGGTGCGTCTCGCATCACCTTGTAGGGATCGGAGTCCTGGTCTACGTTGAAGTCACCTGTCACGATCACGGGGTTGGCGGGATCCGAGAGTTCTGCCACCTTTTCCAAGATCAGTTGGGCACTCTGCACCCGTGCCTCCCAGCCGCGGTGGTCGAAGTGGGTGTTGAAATGGAAGAACACATCTCCGGTTGCTTTGTCCTTGAACTTGGCCCAGGTAACAATTCGTGGCAAAGCGGCATCCCAGCCTTTGTTGGGTTTCGTGGTGTCTTCTGCCAACCAGAACGTTCCACCATCCAGCACGTCATACTTTCCGGCATGGTAGAAGATGCAGGAGTATTCTCCTTTCTCCGCGCCATCGTCCCTTCCCACACCCACGTAGGCAAAGCCCGGAAGCATGCGTTCAAGGTCTTTTACCTGCGAATGCAGGCCTTCCTGTATCCCAAAAATATCGAACTCATGAAATCGTATCAGGTCCACGGCAGCTTGGCGGCGGTTTTCCCAGGTGTCGGGATCATCGCCAGGATTGGCATACCGGATATTGAAGGTGGCGACTTTTAAGCTTACGGACTGCGCCTGCACCCCAAGGGCGAAGGCAAAAAGCCCCAAAAAAAGGAAGAAGGTTGATTTGATAAAGTTCATCTGGGTTTTGATTTGATTGCGTTTCAAAGATAGAGGATTCCGGTTAAGAACAAACCCGCCAGCGAGTAGGGAAATTGGAAAAAAATCAAGCTCCACTCATCCGGCCATTCGGTTTTCATTCCAGAAAATGTCGTAAATTTCCCATTATTCTTCTGTCAAAAATTTTTCCAAGATTTTCAATGACCCTACTTCTATGCGTCGACACGATCTGGACTGGCTGAGAGTGCTGGTTTTTGCCCTACTCATATTTTACCATGTGGGTATGTTTTTCGTGCCTTGGGGCTGGCATATCAAAAATAACGTCATTTATCCCGATGCTCGATGGCCCATGCTCTTTGTTAACCAATGGAGGTTACCCATTCTCTTTGTCATCTCCGGTATGGGAACCTATTTTGCGCTGGGTAAGCGATCGGGGGGACAGTTTGCTTGGGAACGTATCAAGCGGCTCCTGATACCATTAGCGATAGGCATGGCCTTCATCGTGCCGCCGCAGGTTTATTTTGAGCGATTGGCCAGAGGTCAGTTTAGTGGATCTTATTTGGATTTTTGGCCTTCTTATGCCTTCTTAGGAGTTTATCCAGAAGGTAATCTTTCCTGGCACCACCTGTGGTTTTTGCCCTATCTTTTGTTATTCTCCCTCATTTCCATTCCTTTGCTACTCTTTCTACGCAGCCACCCCCAATCAATTATAGTAAGGGCTACGCATCGGCTTGCCTCCACGCCCTATGGTTTGTTCGGGTTGGTGATTCCCTTATACCTTTGGGAGAGTTTTCTCGAACCCTTTTTCCCGTCTACCCACGCACTGATAGGCGATTGGTTCAATCTTGTCAACTACCTCACTTTTTTTCTGTATGGATTCTTGCTTATTTCAGTGAAGGAGGCCTTCTGGAAAACCACAATACAACATAGAAGGAATTTGCTCTACGTAGGTGTAATCATGTTTGGCATGATGGTAGCCTTGAGGCAACTGTTTGCTGACTCCACACTCGTTCACTTTATTGAAGCCGCATTTACGGTCATCAACCTCTGGGCTTGGATTTTGGTGCTTTTTGGCTATGCTGCCACCTATCTAAACCGAAAAAGCGAATTACTTTCCTATGCAAATGAAGCCGTTTACCCATTCTATATCCTGCATCAAACGATCACCATTGCCATCGGATATTACCTTATGGATTCACCGGCTGGCTTTTGGTCCAAATTTGCGATTATGTCGATAGGTACTTTCGGTATCGCCTGGTTGATCTACGAATTTGGAATAAGGCGCTGGAGTCTGATCCGACCACTGTTTGGTCTGAAGCCGCGCAGTGGAAGCGCACCGGCCTAGCTATGCAGGATAGTACTTGATAACATGGTTATTAATGGTTAATGCTGCCAAGATAAACAGGAACATCCAGAATACGAGTTTACAGCAATCGCTGCGCTAACCTACTTGATTTCTTTATAAACGATCCAGAAGTCCAAGTGCGAAAAAATACCCAGTATGGCGTCATTATTGAGAACCTGCCATCTGAAAACCAGCTATCGCAATCGTGTGCCTAAATACTTAAAGGGTGAGAAATAAGCCTAATACGGCAAAATGAACCAAGGTAAAGTTGTAGACATCCTCTACATTTGCACCTCCTTCCAACATACGGTACCCCAGCTTGATTTCCGTTTTTTGGGTGACTGGAATTCGGCTACCCAAAAAAACGTCAACCGCCCTTCCCGGACCGCCGGCCAATCCGTCGCCTTCGAGGTAAAACCTTACATTATTGTCCAAAGCATATTCACCGTAAAGATGCAGCAGCGGAACAAAACCTAGGTCATCCTTACGATCGGCTTTTCCCGCCTCGTTGTCCAACTGTACACTGGCGTCGCGGACTTTTGCCGTAAAGCCAATTCCCAGCCGCCATGGTCCCTCTACGTATACATCCCTTCTGTAGGTGAGCCGGTAGCTGTTAAATTGGTAAAAACCGGCAAGCTCCTCTCCCCGATCAAATACCGTTTGTTGGAATGCAATATCCCTAGGTGCAGTCCCTTCATAATTGATAAACAAGGGAGCGATCAAGCCAAAGAGATGGTTTCGGTCGTTCCAGCTATATCCTATGCGCAACCTGATGGGAACGATGGAACCAGCTACGGAAAAGTCTTCCTTGAAGCTGAACAAGGTTCCGGTTTCATTGGGAATACGTATGTCATTGTAACCGGTGAAAGGAACGCCCGTTTCGGCATCAATAGTCCATTGCGCATGGGCAATATGAGGAAAAGTAAGAGCAAGGAAAGCGAGTGCTACCCCAAAAATTATGGGCAGGTTGGAATGAGAATAGGCGGTGTTTGTTCCCATCGATCGACTTGGTTTTTCCTTTCAGATCCAAGATTCATGCCAGCCGTCTTTTGGATCAACTTTTCGCGAGAGAGTTTAACCGTGAGATAAGGTAATCGACATCCTCATCCAGGTGTGCTGCAGAAAGGACCACCCGATTGACGGGTGTGTCAGTTGGATCCGGATAGGCGAAGGAGGAAACCACGATACGGTGGCAGGCCAACGATTCCACCCAATGCTGTGGCGAAAATGTGACAACGGGAAACCCATCAGCGGTGTAGCAAAACGGGTTGGTCTCCAGCTCATTTGCTACCCTGTATACAACCTCTTCAAGACGGGTTCGCTGTCGATAATATAGAGATTGTCCCTGCAAAAAAGCATGTAAGGGCGCGGGGGCAGGAGGGGATGATGAACGGAAGATTCTGTTGTCCCGCATTCGTTTTATCCAGAGAGCATCGGCGAGCACGATGCCGGCAGGCAACCCAAGTGCCTTGCCCAATGAACCGCAAACCAACAAGGAGATTTGAGCTTTGTTCCATCTCCGGTAAGTGCCAAAGCAGCCCGGTCCTACGATACCAAACGCGTGACTATCGTCAATAAGCACCGTATATTCGTTCACCGGAGGCAGTTGCTCCAGCCAACCAAAATTATGTACCCTTGGTGCAAGCGGATCTACGGCATTGGCGACGATAGCTATACGCTGTCCAAGGAGGGTTTTTGCCCGATCTACGCACGAAGCTGCCCAACTATCAAACGATTGTCGGGAATCACCGGATTTTCCTCTAGGCAAGATAGCCGGGTGGGCATCCGGCGATACCCACCAAAGATCCGTGTGCGGGAGCATAGCATCCACGGCCAATTGACCGGAAAGGTATCCACTGCTAACCAGACAAGCATCCTCTGCTCCGGCTTGGTTACTGAAAAAATGTTCAAACGCGCCGTATACACCCAATTGGACATTGCTCCCTCTGCTTGAGCCGTGGTTTATACCGTGACGGTCAATTCCTTCCTTAACCAATGCAACGAACTCCGGCAAACTGCCCATACCCAAATAGGAAGTTCCCGCAAACTGCAAATAGCGTTTGCCATCCTGAAAAATTACGGGTTGAGCCCGGTCGGTTACGAGGCGAATCTGCATCTCGGATTAAATTAGCAAGGCACCTGTACCCGGTCTGTCGGGAAATTGAACCCCTTGCCGTGAAATTTTCACCCCGGTAGCGATGTCCTGTGCCAATAGCATAGCCCCATCCATATCCACGTAGTCGAGCTGCGGTGCGATATGGGCGATGGCCGATATGCCTACACTGGATTCGGTCATGCAGCCCACCATGGTCTTCATCCCCAATCGTTTTGCCTCTTGGATCATCCGGAGGCCGGGCGTAATGCCTCCTGCTTTGGTGAGTTTAACATTGATGCCGTGGAAGAGACCGGCACATTTCTTCACATCCGCTTCCACGATGCAGCTCTCATCGGCGATGACGGGCAGCGCGCTATACGCATACACCTCCTTCATGCCCTCCAGATCATCTTTTGCCAGGGGCTGCTCCATGAATTCCACGTTGAGCTGCTTGAGCTCCTGTGAGTAGTGAATAGCCTGCTCGGCCGTCCAGGCACAGTTGGCGTCGATGCGGAAGATAGCCTCTGTGTGTTTTCTCAGCTCGCGGACAATCTCCATGTCGTGGTTGGTACCCAGTTTGATCTTGTAGAGGGGCCAGGCAAATTCCCGCATCTTTTCTACCATCTTCTCTACCGAGGCAATGCCAATCGTAAAGTTGGTCAGAGGAATGGTACTCGGATGGAGCCCAAGGTGTTCGTAGAGCTTTTCCCCCCGCGTTTTGGTGTACAGGTCCCAGGCCGCCATGTCCAGCGCACATTGGGCAAAGGGATTTTCGGTAAAAATGGCCTTGGTCTTCTCCCACAGCAGGGGTGGATGTTGAATGGGTTCGTTTACGAGTATCTGTTGCGCCTCTTCCAAGCAAGCCGTCATATTCTCCACGGTAATCCCGTAAAAGGGGTTGGTCGTGGATTCCCCGAGGCCAAAGGCCTTTCCGTCCCAGAGGCGAACGATCAGCGTAGTTTGCACGTCCCGGCTTTGGTGGGCGATGGTAAAGGTATGCTTGAGCGGCAATTGCCGGACTAAAATCTCGATTTTCATAAGGCGAAGAATTACAAGTAGGGCATTTCCGAGCTGAAGTAGGGGCCGGGTTAGCGCGTATAAAGTTAATCCACAATCAAGCTTTAACCCAATATTCGGCCAGAATTTGAATGCACGGATGAGTCGGCAACCAAAAAGAGACAATTCGGGTTATCTTTACTAAAGCCAATTATAAACAGATGAAAAAGCTATTGATCGTATCCGCAGTGGCCACCACTTTATCGGTGGCGTGCAGTTCGGAAACCGAAAAAAAGTCCGATATGAATCCTTTCTTTGAGACCTATGATACCCCCTTTGGGGTGCCTCCCTTCGACCGAATAGAACCTGCTCATTTTGCGCCTGCGCTGCGGGAAGGCATACAGCGGCAGGAAGTAGAGGTAGCCGCCATCGTGAACAATGCCGAGGCACCCACCTTTTCCAATACCATAGAAGCCCTGGAGTATTCCGGTGAGCTGCTGAGTAAGGTGTCTCGAGTATTTTACAATATCAACGCCGCCAATACCAATGACGAGATCCAAGGCATAGCCCGGGAGATGGCTCCGGAGCTGTCCAAGCACAGCGACAACATCAGCCTCAACCAAGCCTTATTCCAGCGCGTGCGGACGGTATGGGAGGCGAGGGAGAGCCTTGACCTTACCCCAGAGCAACAGAAGCTGCTCGAAAAGACCTACAAGAGCTTCGTGCGCAGCGGGGCAAACGTAGCCGAGGAAAACAAAGACCGGCTTCGGGAGATCAACAGCCGCCTTTCTACCCTCACCCTTCAGTTTGGCCAGAATCTGCAGGCAGAAACCAACGCCTTTCAGTTGCTGATCGAGGATGAGACCGACCTGGCCGGCTTGCCCAACGAACTGATCGCCGCTGCGGCAGACGATGCCAAAGCCGCAGGTAACGAAGGCAAGTGGGTCTTTACCCTTCACAACCCCAGCATTATGCCCTTTCTGCAATACGCCGATAACCGCAACCTGCGCAGGCAAATCTGGGAAGCCTACAAGAACCGGGCGGATCAGGGCAACGAAAATGATAATAAGGCTATCCTAGTAGAAATCGCCAATCTGCGGCTGGAAAAGGCACAGATGCTGGGATACAATACCCATGCGGACTATGCATTGGAAGAGACCATGGCCAAAAATCCCGATAATGTGTACAAACTCTTGAATCAGCTTTGGACACCTGCCCTGGCCAAGGCCAAGGTAGAGCGGGACGAGATGCAGGCCATGATACAGGCCGAGGGCAAGGATTTTTCTTTACAGCCTTGGGACTGGCGCTACTACGAGGAGAAGCTGAGGAAGCAAAAGTTTGATCTGGACGAGCAGGAGGTAAAGCCCTATTTCGCACTGGACAAGGTACAGGAAGGGGTGTTTTTGGTGGTGGAAAAGCTCTTTGGGCTCACCTTTGAGTACCGACCCGAAGTGCCTGTTTACCATCCCGATGCCAAAGCCTATGAGGTAAAAGAGGCCGATGGTACCCATGTCGGCATTCTCTACATGGATTTTCACCCCAGAGCCTCTAAGCGGGGCGGCGCCTGGATGACTTCCTACCGCTCCCAAAAGACGGTAGACGGAGAGCGACTGGCACCGGTGATCTCCATCGTCTGCAATTTCTCCCGACCTGCCGGAGACGCTCCGGCACTATTGACCTTCGACGAGGTGACCACCTTTTTCCACGAGTTTGGTCATGCCCTCCATGGGTTGCTTTCCAATGTGCAGTACAGCAGCCTAGCAGGAACTTCCGTCCCCAGGGATTTTGTGGAGCTACCCTCTCAGGTGATGGAAAACTGGGCCACGGAACCGGAGGTGATGAAGCAATATGCATTTCACTATCAAACGGGTGAAGTCATTCCAGATACACTTATCGAGAAGCTCATCAGCAGTGGCACTTTCGGACAGGGATTCGGCACCACGGAATACCTAGCAGCGTCTTTGCTGGACTTGGATTACCATACACGAAAGGAACCTATTAAGGAGAATGCAACAGCCTTTGAGAAGCAATCGGTAGAGAACATGGGGTTGATATCCGAGATCATTCCCCGTTATCGAAGCACCTATTTCCAGCATATTTTCAGTGGAGGCTATTCGGCTGGTTATTACAGCTATATCTGGTCAGGGGTGTTGGATACCGATGCCTTCCAAGCCTTTAAGGAGACAGAGCTGTTCAATCCTGAAAAGGCACTGGCATTCCGAAAAGAGATCCTGGAGCGGGGTGGTACCGACGACCCCATGGAGATGTACGTACGTTTCCGCGGAGCCGAGCCAAAGATCGATGCCTTGCTGAAGAAGAGAGGTTTGGATGAAGCCAGCTTGGCGGTGACCAAGTAGGTTATATTTAAGTCTGAAGTAGCGAGCAGGACAGGATCGCCTGCTCGCTGACTTATTCGGTCGATCAGGACTAAAGGATCAATTAAGGGAAAGAGAACATTATTGATGCAATTTTTTTGATCTAAGATCCATAACGATGGAAATAGATGTAAACAGCATTGCAAACGTCAAAAACATTACTGTCTTTAAGTTGGCCCATCCGTTTATATAACCAAACCAACCTGCCAACACTAGAATTAGAATAAACAAAATTAGTCCTATTCTAATTTTTGAAAGATCTTTCATAACTAAAATTGTTTTATCTATAGAAACCCACTCCGTTACAACTTAAAACCGATGCATAGGATAAGCCAAATCCTATCGCCGATAATACAAGTGATGTCCCGCCAGTTGCGAGGGCAAGTCCTATACCTGCCGTAATTAAACCAGTAGTAGCAATCGCATTGTCATAGTTAGAGCATCTGTTGCCACCGACAATGCTTTCCATTTCGGTTACATTTAACTCTCTCATGATTATTTGGTTTTTAGATTTATAGGCACAAATTTACTGTTTCTCACTGAAAAAAAATTTCAGTGGTCAAGATTTTCGATAAATTTATGCTATACCAGTCTTTTATGAAGGCCTAATGAGGAATCGGTGACTATCTAGGTTTTTTCGTTCAATAAGTCTCTTTTGTGTGTACGCGCTCCAGTGTTTACCTAAAAGTATCTAGGGCTTGGCTGACATTATCCATTCTTAGCGTCTGATCACCATGTAGCGGAGAAACCTTACACCTAGATCTCTTTTACGGACAAACTCAGGATGCGCCAGATTTACCAACATTTTGGTGATTTATAGTCGATGTCAACATTGATCTGAACCAATCTCCCATTGTGACTTTTCATACGGACAATATCCGCAGCCATCTGGTACCTTTGGGGTTGTTTAACTAACTTATGGCGATGGAATTGGATATTCAGATCGTAATCGTATTGGCTATATTGGTGGCTACGGTTGTCATGATGGTTTTTGAGATATTACGCATCGATGTGGTTGCAATCATAACCATGCTAGCCTTGGGTTGGTCAGGTGTCTTGACCCCGGACGAAATGCTCAAGGGCTTTTCTTCCAACGCCGTGATTTCTATGCTGGCCGTGATGATCTTGGGTTATGGTGTCACAACTACAGGGGTGATGGAACGCTTCTCGGAGGCTGTGCTGAAGAAGGTTGGTAACGATAAAAACAAGATTATCGGTTTCCTCGGGCTTTCCGTAGGTACCCTATCTGCTTTTATGCAAAATATCGGAGCGGCGGCCCTTTTTTTGCCCGGCACGTTGGATATTTCCCGAAAGACAAAAATACCGGCCACCCAATTGATCATGCCCTTGGGTTTTGCCGCCATCTTGGGCGGATCGCTCACCATGGTTGGGTCGGGTCATTTAATCCTTATCAATGATCTGCTGAAAAATGCCTCCCTGGAGCCGTATGCCTTGTTTGCAGTTACCCCCATTGGTGGTATTTTGTTGATCGCTGGCATTGTTTACTTTTTTGTAATGGGCAGGTATGTATTACCCAAAGAGGGAAAAGGGGCAAAAAAGAAATCGGCTCAGGAAAAACTGATCGAGATGCTGCGCCTCCCCAACAACCTCTGGTATTTTTCGATACGAGAAGGCAGTACGCTAGTCGGCAAAACCACGGAGTCTTCCGGGATCTGGAAGGACTTTCGGCTAAATCTGATCGCACTGGCTCATGGAGAAGCCGTCGTATATGCACCGTGGCGGGAAACCTTGTTTGCTTCGGGACAGATAATCGCCTTATTAGGCTCGGAGAATGAAGCCAAACGACTTGCAGAGCAATATGGCCTACAGGAAGTTATCCAACCCAGTATCTTTAACAGACTCACCAAGCCAGATGAATCGGGATTTGCCGAAGTAATTGTCGGAACGGGATCCGAACTGATCGGGCAGACGCTAAGGGATTTTGCCTTTCGGCGAAAGTTTGCCATGGAGCCCTTGATTTTGTTCAATAACGGTGAGGAAATTAAGGGTGATTTTTCCGATCATCGCTTTCGAAAAGGCGATACCCTGATTGTATATGGCCTGTGGGATAATATACGAAGTCTGAAAAACAATGCCGACTTTGTTCTGGCAACCCCCATTGAAGTAGAACCCAAAAACCAATCAAAGGCACTGCCTGCGTTGGCAAGCTTTGCGTTTGGGATCGTGTTGACATTTCTGGGGGTACCCATTGCATTGGCGTTTCTGACCGGTGCCATGGCCATGATCCTATCGAGGGTTATTTCCATTCAGCAGGCCTACGATGCCATAGACTGGAAAGTAGTATTCCTCCTGGCTGGGTTGATTCCTTTGGGAATGGCCATGCAAAAATCCGGGGCCGCGTATTTTCTGGCCCAATACATCATGCAGGTGGTAGAAGGACAGCCGGTCTTGGTACTGTTGATAGCGATTACGATATTGAGTACAGTATTCTCTTTGTTTATGTCCAATGTGGGGGCAGTAGTCGTGTTGGCACCATTGGTGATCGGAATGGCAGAGATTGCCGGTTTAGATCCCAGACCCTTGGTGTTATTGGCAGCGGTTGGGGTTTCCAATTCCTTCCTTCTTCCCACCCATCAGGTAAATGCCCTGATGATATCGGCTGGAGGCTATCAAAATAAAGACTATATCAAGGCAGGAAGCGGACTAACCCTAATCTTTGTGGTGCTTACTGTGGCGGTGTTTTATTTATTCTACATCTGAACGGCTAGCTATAGGTTAGGCCCGTCTCTAAATTCACAGCAGAACCTTTTCCGTCACAAAACACTGCTAGCCTAGGAGCTCTATTCCGCCCCTAGGCATCACCGATCAATTTGACTGGTTTTTTTTAACCGGCAAATACCGGATCAGACCAATCAGAAAGCTGATGGAGGTGGCAGCGAAGGAGGAAAACACGATGAAATCCGGTGATTCGGAGGTGATGTGGTATCTATTCCCCAGCCACAGGATACATACGATGGACAAACAGAATCCCAACATCACGCTGTAGAATGCCAACCATCTTTGTCTATTTTGCATCTTTTTAGGGGTTTAAGCTAATCAATTGCAAATCAAACCGGACTCACTGAAATTTCATTTCAGTCAGCGATTTTTTTTCCCGGGGGATATGCCGCAAAAATGCTGAAGAGTTGGGGATGGAGGGTTATCATGGTGTCCAAATCTAAATTCCGTAAAACCATCCTCCGGCCTTTATACCACCCTTTCAGGGTTTTTGTCTATGTATCCCGTACGTTCCATAGAAATGCCATCCCTTCGGGATTGGGTTGTTGGGTGGTTTTTAATCGGCGTCCATATCGGGGGATTCCGGCAATGCCGGATAGCAACCCCATCGCAATCCAAATCACGCTCCCAATCCCGAAGGGATGATAGGATTATAGAAAAAACAATTCAAATTTCAGCAAACCCCGAAGGGGAGACAGAACGAATCCGCTCGGCTCCAACAGGTGTTTTTGGTCTGTATTCTGGGATTTAGGTACAATTCCCAATTCTTCCCAGAAGGCTATGTTTTGTTAGGTGGGTTAAAATGATTTTTCCGATTCCGGTGGCCTTAATACCACCCTTTCAGGGTTTTTATCTACGTACCCCGTATGTTCTATAGAAATGCCATCCCTTCGGGATTGGGGTTTCGTGTGGATTTCAATCCGTGTCAATATCGGCGGATTCTGGCAATGCCGGATAGCAACCCCATCGCAATCTAAATCAGGTTCCCAATCCCGAAGGGATGATAGGATTATAGAAAAACAATTCAAATTTCAGCAAACCCCGAAGGGGTGACATTATTGATCTATCCAATCAAACAAATATTTATCGTTGAATTGAATCTCAAATTTTTTAAGAAAACCAATGTATTCTTCTTTGAAGCTTTTCTTTTCATGGTGTTTCTCTTGGTTTGCAATGTATTGATAAACACGCTCGATCTGAGAGTGTCCATAGGAAAAAGCACCATAGCCCTCCTGCCATGAAAATTTACCCTTTACATACCCCTGCTCGTTGATATAATTGGAGGAATTGTTTTTTATATCCCGCACCAGATCGCATATGTTCATGGATGGTTTTAGGCCTACAAAAACGTGAATGTGGTCTGAAACGCCGTTTACAATGATTGGTTTTTGATTTTTGCCTTTAATAATCCCTGCGATATATTTGAACACCTCCTCACGCCAGGGCTTCTCTAATAGATTTTCACGTCTCCTCACTGCAAAGACGTATTGGATATAGATTTGTGAAAACGTGCCTACCATAATTTATAATTTTTAACCCAAAGGAGAAATCAGTTTATTGGAAATTAGAAACAGTAATTAATCAGCCCTAAAAGGGTGGAGAATGTGTCACCAATCCAGAGTTTCTGATTTGGGGATTTAACTTATTTTTGCGATAATTTGAGCTGCAAATCCTGATTCCAGTTACAAATCAAAAGGGGCTCACTGAAATTTCATTTCAGTCAGGGATTTTTTTCGCGGGGGTAATCCCAAAAAAACGTCTAACAAATGGGAATGGTGGGCTATCATGGTATCCAAATCTAAATTCCGTAAAACCGTCCTTTGGCCTTTATACCACCCCTTCGGGGTTTTTGTGGTCGTACATCGCTCGTTTTCTATCATACTGCCCATCCCTTCGGGATTGGGATACAGGAGGTATCCTAAAAACATCCAAACCAATCGGTTTTTGTAACGCCGGAAACGTGACCGCATCGCGATTCCTAATCCCGTAGGGGTGATATGATTATAGCAAAGAGGCAAAGGAATGTCGGCAAACCCCGAAGGGGTGATATTATTGATCCGCATATTCGGACAGATCCAATTAGAAATCCGACCTCGTATGTATACCTACCTGGCACACACTATACGGTAATGCCCAGCCATTCCTCCATCAACCACCTACAATTCAACACCTTTTCCTGCAAATCCCCCGGCACATAAAAATAATGGTTGGTGGCCTCGAAGCCGATTCGGGAGTCTTGCCGCTGAAGGGTATATAGCCGTTTTGCCAAACGAATTTCGTCCGCTAGGAGCTCCTTTAGAAAAAGCTTAGCCTGCGGATCTTTATCTTTTTCCCAATCCTCCCTTTTTTGGATAAACCTGCCCTGATTGGCCACTGATCGGTATAAAATGCCGACCGCCTCGGCAATCCGCATTTCTGCATTCAGCTCTTCAACTGTCCCTTGATCCAAGGCCATCCCCTCCGTCCTGCTCGTCAACTCCCGCAGGGACTCCTCAAAACCCTCGGCTACCTTGTAAAGCTGTTGAATAAATACATCCGGCGGATAAATGCCCCGCCATTTTTCTAAATCATCGTACCCTAAGCCCACCATAGTCGCCGAATAACCCGTAGGCTGAGCCCATAGCAGATTGGCCGGCCCGGAGTGTACCGGTGCATTGTATACGACACCAATATGATAGGGAAACTCCCGAAATGCTGCGCTAAAGCCATACCAGGCATCCACCATCGCTTCGGCAGCTGGGCCATACCTTCTCTCGGCAACCTGCTGCATGGCCTCGCGAACTGAGAGGCTTGCATCACTGCCCACCACGGAGACTACTTCGAGATTGGGGGAGCCGGGGTAGCCACCGAGGGTCCAGCCGGTCATCAGCCCTTTGATGCCCGCATCTCGTAAATTTACGGCATGCTGCGCCACATTTTCCAAGGCCGGAACGTAAGGCAGGCCCCCACATTCCCAAGTTGTACCCGCCTGTATCTTGGCAAAACTCTCCAAACCATGCTGCTGCGCAATCTCCCAATGGCGTTTGGCTCGGGGCCCGGGACCAACGGCCGAGATGGAATATTCTCCCACGCTGGTCTGTACCCCTCCCCGCTCTATGGGCAGGTCCCATTCGCTCACACTCATCAAGGCCGTCTGCTCGGGCAACTGAGGCACAATGCCCGCAGCCCATCCGTCACGCCAGCCCCAGTCCCAAGCAATCAATCTTGGGCCGGAACCCTGGAAGTGGGCATTTACCTTTTTCCGATGCGCCTCAAGACCTTTTTGGATACCGGTAGCATAGAGCGTATTCAGTTCGGCTATGACCGCTTCCGGTCCCCTTGGACCACAACGCGGGCAGTCCATGCCCTGAAAATGCGACCAGCAGTGGGTAGGGTTTTCAGAGGCGGTGATGGAAAAAAAACCGGCGACATCCGGCACCTTCTCCACCACACGAGCGATGGAATCCACAATATAGGCCTGCACTTCTGGCACACTGGTGCACAGCGCAGCACTATCTCCCCGCGTAACGCCTCTGAAGGACGGGTAGGCTTTATAAAACGAAAGAGGTTGGTACCTCGGCTCGTTCAGGTAAAGATACATGCCAATGCCCTGCTGCTTGCACGTGGCAACCAAGCGGGCCAGGTGATCCAACCGCTGTCCCCAGCCTTTGCTAAGGGCAGCGTTCCAGGGGAAGGGGGTAATCTTACTCAACACGATGTGCAGCCATGTTCCATCCAAGCCGGAGGCAGTCATGCGCTGCAGGTAGCCTTCCGGAAAGGGATCTACCGTGCCATCGGCGAGGGGATCCCCAAACAGCGTAAAATATCCATACCCGTATCGGGGTGAAAACCCCGAGGAAAGTGGTTGCACGGTTGTGGATGGCTTGGCGGAGAGTTTCGACACAAACTCAAACAGGTTTTCGTCCGCCTCGTTTTCTACATCGCCAAAGGTCTCCGCGCAAATCGTACGGATTTGTTGAAACCTCTCCACCTCCTGCGGTTTGATAGGCCGCCACTTCAACGGTGGACAATCGGGCTTTAGGCTGCCCAGTTTGATATACAAAAAGTCATCCTCCTGAAGGGCAAATTCCAAGTGATCTGAGGTCCAGCCAAGTAATTCGGTCAATTGTTCCTTGGGAAGCAGGTGCCAGTTTCTACGTATAATTGTGATATAGCTGCGATTCCACTGTTCTTGCGAAACAGGCTTATACATAGGTAGGCCCATCGCTCCGGCGCAGGACAGCAAGTCTGCTTCTGAGCAGCCTAGTACCACCTTCATTCTTTCCAGCGGCACCAGGTTCCAGTTTCTCCATATGAAAGCAAAAATGGGGTGGGGAAAGTGGGGGAAGGCAACCGGGGGATTTGCGACAGCCGACGGATCGGATACAGAAAAGGGCAATGCAGGCAGTAGGGCACCTGAGGTTAGCAAGGCCGAAGCGCCCAAAAAGGCTCTGCGGGAACGGTCAAAAGGCAGTTTCGAATCCATGGTATCTTGGGTTGACGGTCATTGATTGGATCGTTGGCGACTGATCTAGGAAAACAGCTTAGCGTACATTTCGTCCAGTTTCGTTAGCGGAATAACCTCTATATCGTATTTGGTGGCACTAAGGCCTTTGATGGCGTATTTGGATACCATGATCTTTTTAAATCCCAGCTTGGCAGCCTCAGCGATGCGGCTTTCTACCCGGTTGATGGCACGGATCTCTCCCCCCAACCCTACCTCACCTGCAAAGCATATGGAAGGATCTACGGGAGTATCCTCGTAGGAGGATATCAACGAAGCGCAAACGGCCAGGTCCAAGCCGGGGTCGTCTACCCGAAGACCTCCGGCAATGTTGAGAAACACATCCTGTTGGCCCAAGCGCATGCCGCCCCGTTTTTCCAATACGGCCAGCAGCATATTGAGCCGCTTGGCATCGTGCCCCGTGGAGCTACGTTGGGGGGTGCCGTAGGTGGCCGGACTGACGAGTGACTGGATTTCAATAAGCAAGGGACGGTTTCCTTCCAGCATGGCCCCAATGGCCACACCGTTTGACTGTTCTTCCCGCTGGGTCATCAGGATCTCCGAGGGGTTGGTCACGGTGCGCAGGCCATCCGCATGCATCTCGTAGATACCCAGCTCATTGGTGGAACCAAAGCGGTTTTTGGAGGTGCGCAGTATGCGGTAGCTCAGGTGCCGGTCTCCTTCAAACTGCAACACCGTATCCACCATGTGTTCTAGTACTTTTGGCCCTGCGATGGTGCCGTCCTTGGTGATATGGCCAATCAGAAATACAGGCGTACCGGTTTCTTTTGCAAACTTCATGATCTCAGCAGTACATTCCCGTACTTGGCTTACCGAACCGGCGGCGGATTCCACGTGCTGGCTGTGCAGGGTCTGTATGGAGTCGATGATCAGCAGGTCTGGGTTTAGCGCCTCCACCTGCTGGAAGATCTGCTGGGTATTGGTTTCCGCTAAGAGATAACAATTGTCCGAATGGGCTTCCATTCGCTCTGCACGCATTTTTATCTGCATCTCGCTTTCCTCGCCCGAAACATACAATACCTTAATTTGATTTAGCATCAGGGCAATCTGCAGCAGCAGTGTGGACTTGCCGATACCTGGCTCCCCGCCGATCAAAATCAGGGAACCAGGCACAATGCCCGATCCCAACACCCGATCCAGCTCCGTATCTCCGGTCACTAGGCGGGGCTGTTCCTCAAACCGAATATCCTGTAGCTTCCGGGGCACTGCGGCCTTTTTGGTAGCAGCCTGTCCCGTCTTCCAGGTGCCCCGGCCGGTTTCTTCCTTTTGGACGATTTCCTCCACGTAGGTATTCCACTGCCCACAGGATGGGCATTTTCCAAGCCATTTGGGACTTTGTGCGCCACAGTTTTGACAGAAAAAAGTCGTTTTTACTTTTGCCATAGATTTTGTTGGTTCAAGGTAGCCGGCTCAATCTCAGTAAGCTGGCAAAAATGAAGTCGAAGATAGGTTTAAAGATACAAGGAAAGATTAATATATTGGGTTTCAATTACGCGAAGTGCCGCACTCAGGGCGTAGTGATAACAGCACTATACAAGACGGCTACTAAAAAATGTGGCTAAAATGGAATCCATGTTCAAAGACCGATTTTATTACACGCACAAAGCCAATCAGCTAGTGTTAACCGCCATGTTGGCGCATCGGGATGCACTTCCGGACAAGGCATTTGGGCTGTTTAATCATATCGTCAATGCCCATCAAATTTGGAATTCCCGGATAAATCCTGTTCAGCAGCCATTTGGCGTGTGGGCGCGGCGGGAGTTGGATGGGGAGTCACAGAAAGACAGGGACAATTATGCCTTTACGATTACTCTTTTGGAAACCATGGACCTCGAAAGTAGTGTGAGCTATACCAATTCGAGTGGGAAAGCGTTTGAAAACCAAATAGCAGATATTCTTTTCCATATCGTAAACCACTCCACCTACCATCGGGGACAGATCGCCACCCTCTTTCGGGAAAGTGGTCTACAGCCGGTGGCGACCGACTACATCATGCTAAAACGAGGCAACTAGAACCATGCAAATAATTCGCGTTTTATCGATTATTTTCTTCCTCCTAGTATTTGCTGTTCCCGCACAGACACAGACAGTGTGCACACTCGAAAGCCGAGAGCGGCTGGAATTGTTAATGGAGCGTTTGGATGAAAATACGATGCCGAACAAAAGCATGAATGAGCTGTTGGTGGAGATTGGAAGTTGGTTTATGGGCACACCCTATGTGGAAAAAACCTTGGAACTGCCCGGCGCGGAACGTTTGGTGGTGAACCTGATCGGCCTGGACTGTACTACGTATCTGGAAACGGTACTCGCTTTGGCCCGCGTGGCTAAACAGGGCAACCTGGGTATGGTGTCCTATGAAAAGGAACTTGAACGTATCCGCTATCGGGATGGAATACTGGGAGAATACCCCTCGCGTCTGCATTATTTTACCGACTGGATCTACCAGAACGAGCAAAAGGGTCTAGTGAAGGACATCACCCAGTCCATCGGGGGACAACCCTACGAAAACAAACCCACCTTTATGTCCTCCAAACCCAAATTATACGCCCAGCTAAGCCGGCTGGACTACGTGGAAGCGCTGGCCAAAGCAGAACAGGCAATAGGTTCGCGTAGTTATTTCTATATTCCCAAATCCGACATACACCGGTACGAAAGCCAGATCAAATCCGGGGACATGATTGCCATCACCACCACCATCCCCAATCTGGATGTGGTACATGTGGGCTTTGCCCTGGAAAAGGGCGGCCGTATCCACCTGATGCATGCGAGCCTTAACTCCAGGGAGGTGGAGATCTCGGAAAAACCACTGCAGGATTATCTGATGGGAAATAAGTCCCAGTCTGGTATAATGGTTTGTAGGGCAGTTGATTTAGATTGAAAAGAACCTTCTGTGACCCCCTCCAAGAGGGTCCCAAGCGATTTCTTTCGCAGTACATAAGCTTAGCTAGGGATTTTGCCGTGTCGGGCTTTAATCCCCTAATGCACCATAAAGGTACAGGCGAGAAATGACAAGCAGCTTGGGAGTAAGCGAACGTCCTGCCAAACAATGCCGAGGAATAGTGCTACCAAGGCTATAACGCCAAAGGCTATTCTCAAAAGATGAAGCGTTTTCATGTCGAATACCCAAGGTTCGAAACAAATATATTGAAGCTCATCGGGCAATAAAAATCTTTGAAACTTTTCCCCCCACTGAAATTTTTTTTCAGTGGTGACTGATATTTTTGCACTATTATATGTCTTTGATCCATTTTGCAACGTTCTTCGGCAGACTACTATGAAAGCTTTCCGAATCTTCACTGTCTCCTATTATTTGTTGATTACCTGTGTTGTCCTGTTAACCCTAAACCTGCTGCTGGGCCTGTTTGCTGTACCCGCTGCGTTGTTTCCCTTGCTACTCATATTGCTCACAATTATGTTTGTAGCGGATGCCTATTTTCAGGGCAGGATCCGAAAAGGGACGTACTAGGTGTCTCGCTCTTCCCTGGAATTCTTGACGACCATTCTAATCGGTGGCCTATCCATAGTCTTAAAAACCAAGATGCGTTGGTTTTTGATTTAACCTGTTTCTTTCAGAATACATGACATATAGGGTATTTAAAGTACCAGGAAAAAAGGCCCTAATGGGGAAGCCTTCAATCTGCTCTTTTCAGTAATAGCGCCGTGTAGGGCTTCTGGGTGGTAAAGGAAAACTCACCTGAGGTCACAGTTCGCTCCTCTACTATCTCCATGCCCCAGGTATCAATCACCTGAAGGAGATAGGATCCGCTACCGGAAAGGTTTACTGAAAGCGTCTGCCCCTCCGATCCGGTGTAAAGCATGTATACCTCTCCCGGCTTTTCAAACAGGTGCTGGTTCTTCATGAGGCTTTTGGGATCCTCAGAGGCGATGAAAACCGGAGACATCTCATGAACGGGCAATTCCTCCATGATTTCCCGGAAAAAGGCGATTCGGTCTGGACTGGTTCCCATCAGCGTGCCTCCCTTTGCCCACCACCTTACTTCGGTTTCCTCATCCGAATCATTTCTGAAGGTGTCGCCGTGGGTGGGATATCCTCCACTAAGCCCTGCCATCCAGAAATAGGCCGTCATTTCTTCTCCGCTCAGATTGCCCCAACCGCTTGGTACATTGCCTTCGTACCTCATTTCGTCAAAAAGGAGGGGCTTTTGATACCTATCCCGCCAGCGGATGGCGTTCCAAAACTCATACGTCTGGGTACACACGTGCGTGATCCAGTCCTCGGTATGATCGTAAAAATGATCCTCAGAGCTGTACCAATTGTGAATGCCACGAAAACGCTGATGGGGATCCTCGCGCTGCAGCATCTCTCCGATTCCTCGCCAGTCTATCGTCTCCTTGATAGAGGGAATGTCCCATTCATTGGCAAGAGACCACCAAACATTTCGGTAGGCAGACAGGCGCGCCATTAGGTAGCGAACATATTTTTCGTTCATTTCATTGCCCATGAAGGCATAGCCCCAGCGGTCATAGGGGTGAAAAAGAATCACATCCGCTTGAATGCCCATATCCATAAGTTGGTGAACCCGTTTATCAAGATTCTGAAAAAAGGCAAAGTTAGGCTGTGTAAAGTCATTGGCATCTCCATTCCGTTGAAAGGGATAGGCCCAAGGTTCGGTTTCGTTGCCGTATTGATAATGTTTGGGAAACAAACACATTCTGATCTTGTTGAAGGGCGAATCAGAAAGGGTTTCCAATGTTTTCTCCTGAATCGATTGTTTTACGCTGGTCCACTGATAGGCAGTAGTGCCTATGCCGTAGTAAGGCGTGCCATCGGCATACTGAAGGTAGAAGGTATTAACAATACGTAGCGGGCCATGGTTGGTTCCGGTGGGTGGTATTGCCCGTATACTGCCTATATTCCCGTCCAATGTACTTATTTGGCTTTGGGTTTTGTAGTGCCAGATTCCTTGGGTCGGGGGCGAAAACCGAAGGCGGTAAACCCCTTCCCCGTCATAAAACCCAGGAACCTGCAATCGTTGACCTTCTTCCGAAGTAAACTCGGCATAAAAATCTATCTCTAGGTATGGGTTTCCAGCATCTGGTCCGACAAGCTCCAGTTCAAAGACACCCCATTGTTCAACGGACACGGACGGCTCCTCAGATTTGCAGGAAATCAATAGGGCAACGGCTAGGATCCCCAGAGGGAGTATTTGCTTTATACAGCTGATTGCTTGGGTTTTATTGGTAAATGGAAGCATAGGGCAAATGATTGGCGTAGATCAACGTTTATAGGCTATTAATATTAGGGTGTATTTCTGAAAAAAGCAAATTTAGTGCGGATGGTAGCAAAGCTAAAATGAGCAAACAAAAGCCTGTGCATACCTGTTTTTTTGGTATATTTGCAGCTTGAAAATTGAGGATGGAGACTAAACCCAACGTTTCTTTTGAAAACACCGCGGTAGCCTTTGCGCATAAGTCGGACTCAGCCTTACGCCGGATGCGGGTTCTGTTTAAGATGATGCACTATCCGTTCCTGCTTCACACGGGCATCCGACTTGCCAACTGGGGCCTAAAGTGGAGGCTACCCATCAATGGCTTGATCAAAAGTACTGTTTTTGAGCAGTTCTGTGGAGGGGAAGATATCCCTTCCTGTAGACCTAAAATTGAGGAGCTTGACCGATTTGGAGTGGGTACCATATTGGATTACTCAGTGGAGGGAAAGAAGGACATACCCAGTTTTGAACGAACCAAGGAACAGGTAATCTTAACTATTCGTGAGGGAAAGAACAACCCCAAACTTCCCTTTGCTGTATTTAAAGTTTCCGGCATCGCCAATGTGGACGTATTGACAAAAGTTCAGGCGGGTGTGATGTTGGATGAGGAGGAAAAGGAAGCATTGGCACGAGCGCAGCGTAGGATCAACGAGATTTTCGAATCAGCAGCGTCTGCGGGAGTCAGAATCATGGTGGATGGGGAAGAAAGCTGGTTCCAGGACGTGATTGATTCGTGGGTACAGGCGGCCATGGCTACCTACAATCGGGAGACGGCCATTGTCTACAATACGTTTCAGCTTTACCGGCACGATATGCTCAGACGCTTAAAAGATGCGCACCACGATGCAGTAGCCAAAGGGTATTTTCTGGGGGCCAAGTTGGTCCGGGGAGCCTACATGGAAAAGGAGCGGGAACGAGCCAAAGCGATGGGCTATCCTTCGCCCATCCAACCTGACAAGGCGGCTACTGACCGTGATTACGACAGGGCCTTGCAGTTTTGTATCAACAACAAGCAGCGCATCTTTCTCGTGAGTGGAACGCATAATGAATTGAGTAACTTAGTGCTAAGCGAGCTGGTAGATCTGCACGGAATGAAACGAAGTGATCCCAGGGTGTATGCAGCCCAGTTATACGGAATGAGCGATGCTATTTCGTTTAATTTGGCTAGCGCCGGTTTTAATACGGCTAAATACCTTCCCTATGGGCCGGTGGGTGAGGTGCTCCCCTATCTCAGCCGAAGGGTCGAGGAAAACTCGGGTATTGCGGGTCAAAGCAGTAGGGAATACACCCAAATAAAAAAGGAACTGGTAAGAAGAAAGCAAAGGAAGCAATCGGCATTCCCAGCCATTGGAAAAAACTAAAACAAGCATATGCAATTATTGAGTGAACAGGAGATTGAACGCCGTAAGGATCGCGAAGCCCTGATGCAGATGGGAATAGATCCCTATCCTGCTATTTCGTTTCCCGTAAACGTGACCGCCGCAGATATTCATCAGAACTACGAAAACCGTAAGAATGATTATAAGAATATCAGCATAGCAGGGCGTTTGATGACCCGTCGTATCATGGGTTCAGCTTCTTTTGGAGAAATTCAGGATTCGACCGGAAGATTGCAGATCTATCTCCGGCGGGATGACCTTTGTCCCGGTGAGGATAAGAGCTTTTACAATACTGTTTTCAAAAAGTTGCTGGGAATTGGGGACTTTGTAGGTGTCAAGGGATATATTTTTACCACCCAAACAGGAGAGATTTCTCTCCACGTAACGGAGCTTACCTTGCTTTCCAAGTCCATTAAGCCACTTCCGGTCGTGAAGCGGGATGATGAGGGAAATGTGTACGATGGTTTTACGGATCCCGAACTCAGGTATAGACAGCGCTATGTTGATCTGGTGGTGAACCCGGAGGTTAAGCAGACCTTTATTACCCGTTCACGGGTGATTTCGTCGATGCGGAGGTATTTTGACGATAGGGGATGGTTGGAAGTGGAGACACCCATTTTACAGCAGGTACATGGAGGTGCTGCCGCCAAGCCGTTTGAAACGCATCATAATGCGTTGGATATCCCCCTGTTCTTGCGTATTGCCAATGAGCTTTACCTGAAGCGCCTCATTGTGGGGGGCTTTGACGGGGTATATGAGATTGGAAAGATGTTCCGTAATGAGGGGATGGATCGGACGCATAATCCCGAGTTCACTTCCATGGAGATCTACGTAGCCTACAAGGACTACCACTGGATGATGGACATGGTGGAGGATTTGCTGGGTAAAATAGCCGAATCTGTTCTTGGTACCACACAGGTTCAAGTAGGGGAGCATCTGATCGAGTTTGGCGGACCCTATCGGCGTCTGACCATGTTTGAATCCATTCTGGAATATGCCGGGGTAGATGTCAGTGAGATGGATGAGATGGGGTTAAGGGCAGTTTGCCAGCAGTTTGGCATAGAAGTGGAGGAGAGTATGGGCAAAGGCAAGCTCATCGATGAGATTTTTAGCGAAAAGGTAGAGCAGCACTTGATTCAGCCTACCTATATCACCGATTATCCCATAGAGATGACACCCCTCGCGAAAAAGCACCGTGAAAAGCCAGGATTGGTGGAGCGTTTTGAGCTTTTCGTAAATGGCAAGGAAATAGCGAATGCTTACACGGAATTGAATGATCCCATTGATCAGCGGGAGCGCTTTGAGGATCAACTGAAACTGGCCGAAAGGGGAGATGACGAGGCAATGGCGATGGATGAGGACTTCCTGCGTTCCCTGGAATACGGAATGCCGCCTACTTCCGGTTTAGGTATAGGTATTGACAGACTGTGTATGTTGTTGACCAACAAGCATACCATACAGGAAGTACTTTTCTTCCCGCAGATGAAACCTGAAAAGAAAGTTAAGATAGCCAGTGACGAGGATTTTATGGCATTGGGGGTTAGCGCCGCGTTGATCCCAGCCCTGAGGGATTTAAATATCCACACAATCGAACAGCTGAGGACTCAGGATGTGAACAAGTTGTTTAACGACGTTTGTGGCAGAAGAAAGAAACTAAAGTTGGAGGTACCCAATCCTACCAAGGAGGAGGTTGCCTCTTGGTTGGAATCCTAATCGAAGCATTAGGTTAGCCATTTTCGTAAAAAAACCTACCCGATTAAGCGAAGCTGTTGGGTAGGTTTTTTTTATTTCGGTACCAGTTATCCTTGTTTTTGTTCGTTTTTTCCCATTTTTTCAATTTTAGAACTGATTGCCACGGAGTTGCACCTCTTTTTTTCTAGCTTTTACAAATAATTCCGGTTGTGGTTCAGTTGTTTTCATCAATCGGTTTTTTCCAATGTCAGTTCATTAAACCCAATTAAAAATGTGTAAAAATCACGGAGTGGCTTACGTACGTCCCGGCGAAGTGGAGGTACGGGAGATTGATTATCCCAAACTCGCCCTAGGCAATCGAAAATGTGACCATGGCGTCATCCTCAAAATTGTTTCCACCAATATTTGCGGTAGTGATCAGCATATGGTCAGGGGCAGAACGACGGCACCTGAAGGCCTGATCCTCGGTCATGAAATTACCGGGCTGGTCATCGAGGCGGGCCGTGATGTGGAATTCATCAAAGTGGGCGATCTGGTATCGGTACCCTTTAACATCGCCTGTGGGCGCTGCCGCAACTGTAAGGAAGGCAAAACAGGCATCTGTCTGAATGTGAACCCAGCTCGTCCAGGAGCGGCCTATGGCTACGTCGATATGGGCGGATGGGTAGGCGGTCAGGCGGAATATGTAATGGTTCCGTATGCGGATTTCAATCTCTTGAGATTCCCGGATGCCGACCAGGCGATGGAAAAGATCCGCGACCTTACCTTACTCTCCGATATCTTCCCTACCGGATTTCATGGTGCGGTGACTGCCGGAGTGGGTCCGGGAACGATAGTTTATGTGGCAGGTGCCGGTCCGGTAGGTCTGGCCTGTGCGGCTTCCTGTCACCTGCTGGGTGCGGCGGTGGTGATCGTTGGTGATATGATACCCGAGCGTTTGGAGCAGGCACGTAGCTTTGGCTGCGAGACCATTGACCTTCGGCAGGAAACTCCGCTGGATGAGGCAATAGCCCAGATCGTGGGCGTACCGGAGGTAGATTGTGCAGTGGACTGTGTGGGTTTTGAAGCTCGGGGGCATGGTGCAGATGCAGGTCGCGAAATGCCCGCCACGGTATTGAATTCGGTGATGGATATCACTCGAGCCGGCGGTAGTATAGGGATACCCGGCCTTTATGTCACCGGTGATCCCGGGGCGGTGGATGAAGCAGCGAAAATCGGTAGTCTAAGTATTCGTTTGGGTCTTGGCTGGGCCAAATCCCACAGTTTTCACACCGGTCAGTGCCCTGTGATGAAGTACCATCGTCAGTTGATGAATGCCATTCTTTATGATAAGGTACAAATAGCCAAAGCTGTGAACGTGCAGATAATTTCATTGCAGCAATCCGTTCAGGGGTACAAGGACTTCGATGGTGGCGCTGCCAAAAAATTTGTGATCGACCCCCATGGAATGATTCCAAATTGATTGCCTTTTGGCAATGGCGTCTCAACGTTTGGTTACCCCCTGAATTTTTTGTGGTGATGACTTTCAATAAAGGAACCGCGGCGTAAAGCTTCGGTTCCTTCTTGTTATATATCCCATGGGTCAAGTTTTTTCATGGACGGATGCCATAGTGTCGATTCGGTCTGCAACGCATCATTGACGGACGATAATGCATTCCATTTTTTAATGCAATAAGCCGGCAAAATATTAGTTGTTTTATACTTTAAAAAAAGGAATATTAAGGGTGTAATTCATTTGGTTTCGATTATTCATTTTAATCCGTATAGCTATGCAAAGAAGAAAATTTATTAAATTGGGGGCTATGGGTACGGCTGCTTTAGCGTCGGGAGTTGTATCCTCAGCGAAGGCTTTTGATGCGTTCGACCTCAAAATCCGGAAGATCCGCTACTACGCGGCACCGGGTTACAACAAGCCCTTGTTTAACCAGGCCCGGGGGATCGTGGAAGTTGAGACGGATTCAGGCCTTATCGGTATAGGTGAGGGAGGAAGTAACGATATGATCCGCCAAGTGGCCGAAATGATCATCGGAGAGGATCCATTTCGAATAGAGCATATCTGGCAGCATTGCTACCGATCCATGTTTTATCCGCCAGGCAGGGAAAAGCTCCACGCGTTGGGAGCAATAGAGATGGCCTTGTGGGATCTAAAAGGCAAGGCACTTGGCGTTCCGGTTTATGATCTGCTTGGCGGTAAAACAAGGGATTTTGTAGAGTGCTATGCAACGGGATTCAGAAATTCCAAGGCGACCACCATGGAGGGTCGAGCCTTGGATTGCCTAGCGGCAGGCCTGCGCTGCTACCGCATTGGTCCTACGGGTGGCAATGGCGAGGAGCGGTTCGACTTTTATGAACACAGCAAAAAGACCATCGAGATGTGCCAACGGTTGGATAGCGCAGTGGGCGGAAATGGCAATTGGGCGGTGGATCTTCACACCCGTTTTGATACCCCGGAGGCTATCAAGATTTGTGATGCCTTGGAGAAACTGGAGCCATACTTTGTGGAGGACATCATACGGTCAGAAAATCCCGAGGTGTATCGCACCATACGACGCATGACCAAGGTGCCGATCGCGGTGGGCGAGCAATTTGGGGATCGGTGGGATACCAATGTGCTGATTGAAAACCACCTGATAGACTACAGTCGGGTTACCCTCCCCAATACGGGAGGCATTGGTGAATTGAAAAAGATCCTGGCCATTGCCGAAACACACTATGTAGGTATCATTCCCCATTTTACGGGCCCCCTGTCTTCTGCAGCGTTGGTACATGTGTTGGGATCATCCAGTCCTACCCGGTGTATGATGGAACTTGCCGGTGGTGAGCCGGAGTACCCAGCCTATTTCAATCCGGATTATATGATTTTTCGGGAAGGTAAGTTGTACCTAAATCCTGAACCCGGATTGGGAGTACAGTTTGATCCTGTCAAGGCCGATTTCCAGTTTGAGATTACGGAAAACACCAAATTTCCCCATCCGTTTCTGTTGGCACCGGATGGTTCTGTGCACAATTGGTAAGAAAACGAAAACCCATCCTATATGAGAAAGAATGACCAGAGTCCCAAAAAATCAAAACCCACCCTTCAGTCCTCCCGCCGCGCAGCCATTCAGTCTGTCTTGGGTCTTGCGGGTACCGGCCTGCTATTGCCCCTTTCGTCTTATGCAGAGACCCCGACTCCTACAGGTACCAAGTATGGGGAGGTGAAGATCACCCGCTTGGAGACGTTTCTAGTGAAACCCCGCTGGATTTTCTTGAAAATCCACACGGACGCAGGTGTGGTAGGCCTTGGTGAACCGCTGTTGGAGGGGAGGGCGTTGACGATACAAACGGCCATCCAGGAAATAGAGCCGTATCTGATCGGTAAGGATCCGCGGCAAGTAGTTCACCACTGGCAGGCCATCTACCGGCATGCGTTTTATCGGGGTGGCCCCATTCTGACGTCCGCCCTGAGTGGAATAGATCAGGCCCTATGGGACATCAAAGGTAAGCTGCTGGGTGTGCCCGTATATGAGCTTTTTGGAGGCCCTACCCGGGACCGGGTACGTATCTATGGACGTGCCAGCAACGCGGAAGATATGAAGAAGCGCAAAGCGGAAGGTTACACCGTAATAAAAACCGGTGTCGCCAAGCGGCAGCCTGCAGGAATTGTAGAGAACCCGGCGTTTATTCGGTATGCTGTGGACAACTTTGCGTCGCTACGTGAAGCTGGCGGACCTGAAATGGATATAGGCATAGACTTTCATGGAGCCATCTCTCCACAGACTGCCAAACTGTTGATCAGGGAACTGGAGCCGTACCAGCCCATGTTCGTCGAGGAACCCTGCCAGGCCCAGAATGTCGATGTGATGGTCGATATAGCCCGTGGTACCCACCTGCCCATTGCCACTGGGGAGCGAATTTTTACGAAATGGGGATTTCGGGAGATCTTGGAAAAGGGAGCGGCCAGCATACTCCAACCGGATATCTGCCATGCAGGAGGACTCACAGAATGTCGCTTGATCGCGGGTATGGCGGAAGCCTATTACGCCGCCATCGCTCCCCACAACCCCATGGGGCCAATCTCCCTAGCCTGTGGGCTTCACCTTGCGGCGAGTATTCCCAACTTCCTGGTCCAGGAGCAGGTGTCGCTCGGTGAAGGATACCTTAAAAACCCCTTTAAGCTGCAATCCGACGGCAGTGTGTTGATCCCAAGGGGCCCAGGGTTAGGCGTTGAACTGGATGAGGACGCCCTACAGGATAAAATCGGCCACGATTGGAAAAACCCGGAAACCTATCATCCATTTGACGGGTCTGTAGTAGATTGGTGAGGACAATAACCCTTTGGTCTTTTCGTCAACTTACGTTATCTTTTCCATGCCCATGTTTTTATTACAATAAACCAAAAAATCCATAACGAATGAATACCTCTAAACAACACAACAGAAGAAAATTATTGAAGGGATTGGGTCTGGGGTCAATGGCTGGCATGCTAGGGCTCTTCTCCAGTCAGGAAGCGCAGGCTAAGGAGGAGAAAGAAACTCCAAGCTACCTGCGAGGTTTACCTCCTCTCAAGATTACCAACGTGAAGGCAATAGGAACAGCACCCAGCGGCTCCAACCTCATTGTGGTAAAGGTTGAGACCTCCGAGCCGGGCTTGTACGGGCTTGGCTGTGCCACCTTTACCCAGCGGGCGTTTGCGGTAATCACTGCCATCGAAAAGTACCTGCAAGACTTTTGCGTAGGCAAAGACGTGGACAATATTGAGGACATGTGGCAGGCGGCCTTTGTAAGTTCCTATTGGAGAAACGGCCCCGTATTGAATAACGCCATCAGTGGATTGGACCAAGCACTTTGGGACATCAAAGGAAAGCGGGCCAATATGCCGGTGTACCAATTGCTGGGGGGAAAATGCCGCTTTGCCATCCCCTGCTACACCCACGCGAGTGGAAGCACCCCGGAGGAAGTTGCCGATAATGTGACCCGTTTTATGGAGGAAGGTTATCGTTATGTCCGTATTCAGCAGGGTGGATATGGAGGGACCGGTCTCACCCAAGAGCCGGATTTTAAAAAAGCTGGATTTGGAAGGGATTCGGATCAATACATGGATCAGGGTAGATACATCCGTTCCGTACCCAAACTATTTGAAACCGTACGCAAGCAATGCGGTGAAGAGGTGGAATTGTTGCACGATATCCATGAGCGGCTGGATCCCATCGATGCGATTCGGGTGGTAAAAAGCACAGAACCCTATCATCCTTTCTTTATTGAAGACCCTTTTTCTCCTGAGCAGATGGAGTGGTTTAAAGAGTTGCGCAATGCCACCTCCGTGCCGCTTTCCATGGGTGAGTTGTTTAACAACATCAATGAGTTCAAAGAACCCATGGTGAATCGCCTCTTCGACTATATCCGCATCCATATTTCCCAAATCGGTGGAATCAGCCCTGCAATGAAAGTGGCCAGACTGGGAGAGTTCTATGGCATACGAACGGCGTGGCACGGCCCGGGAGATGTGTCACCGGTAGGCCATGCTGCCAATGCACACATCGATTTTGCCGTTTGGAATTTTGGGATTCAGGAGGCTGCACGTATTACCGATGTGGCTAGGGAGATATTTCCGGGTTCGCCTACCATGAAGGATGGGTATATGTACGTCAACGAAGTGCCCGGATTGGGTGTAGACATCGATGAGAAGTTGGCTGCCAAATACCCCATGCATACACGTTCCAATTGGACTGTCCGAAAATTTGACGGAACCATCATTCGGCCTTAACCTAGCAAAAGTCTCCCATCTCACCCGTTGAAATGGGAGACTTTTTTGCATTAAGCTATCAAACTTGGTGCCGTCTTCGTAGGGGCAGTGATTCTGTACCGTAAAGTTGTCGGTCATCCTGCAGAGGGAAATTTTCCGCGGTTTGGACATATCCGTTGATAATGCCTAGTTTTGCTCCATGCAGACTCGTCCATTCTCTTATCTGATCCGTATTCAGTATCTGGGCCTCCGCTACCACGGCTGGCAGGTTCAAAAAGGAGTTAAGACCGTTCAGGGGACATTGGAAAGGGTTTTTCGGTACGTGCTGGAACATGAAGACTTCACGGTTTTGGGATCGAGTCGTACAGATAGTGGGGTTTCCTGCCTTAACGGTGCCTTTGTGATCTACTTAAGAGAAGAACCCGAGATAAGTTTGCTTATTCAAACAGTCAATGAGCACCTACCTACTGATATCCGATTATTGGGAGCGGTACGTGTAGACAGAAACTTTAACGTGATCCAGGATGTCGTCAAAAAAAGGTATGGGTACTATTTTTCCATTGGCCCCAAGCCCCATCCCTTTCAGAGTGCGTCCTTGGCCTATGGGGGAGCACAGGTAGATTTGGAGCGGATGTGGGAGGCATCTGCCTGCTTTTTAGGAAGGCACGACTTCAGAAGGTTCTGCACCCACTCCAAACAGATAGAAGACTTCGTACGTGAGATCTACTCCGTTGAGCTGTGCAGTGCTGCGGGGGAGAGTCTTTGGCCGGTAGTCAGTACCTATGTGTTTAGGGTAGAGGGAAACGGTTTTTTGATGCACCAAGTTCGTCGGATGGCCGCAGCACTGCTTATGGTAGGCAGGGGGGAGCTCAGTATAAATGCGCTTCGTGCGGCACTCACCGATCCGGTTTATAGTCCCTTTTGCCCCAAAGCACCTGCCCAAGGCTTGGTATTGGAGGAGGTGGTCTTAAAGAATCTATAACGAAATAGTTGGCTTATAATTTGCTATCCACTAATTCCATTCTTGGTAGGGTTAGATTTGACCACTGAAAAACACGTTTAGATATATGAAGAAAAACCTGATTGTTTTGATTCTGCTGGCATGCTCAGGGATGGGATATGCTCAGCATTTGATGGTGGAGGGAAAGAGTGAATTGAAGGCATTGCCTGACGAAGCGGTGCTGGTGCTTACGCTTACAGAGGTCGCTATGACTACTTCCGAGGTGACGAATGCGTTGAACAGGAAGTCCAAAACGGTAAGTGATGCATTGAAAAAGTCCGGAGCGAAGGCATATACCTTTACGGCGGACAATTACTATGTGAACGTAAATCGGGTTTACACCAAAGGGACTGCCAAGGACAGCGGATACGTTGCCTCACAGCAGTTGAGGGTAGTGGTTTCTGATACGGGAACGGACTTGGTAAAGGCGATAGAGGCGGTGCAGCAGGCGGAGAACCTAAGCTTTCAGCTGCAGTTTCGCGTTTCGGAAGTAAAGCGAAAGGGATATGAGGAGGAGTTGCTTAAGCTGGCGTTGGAGGATGCCAAGCGGCAGGCACGTGTTATTGCGGAGACCATGGGTATCACTGAGTTCAGGGTGCATCAGGTGGACTATACCACTGGAACCACGTTTCCGCCCATTATGTACAGGGCAGAGGCCATGATGATGAAGGCAGCCGATGATCGGGTAGGCCCTACGCTACAGGTGGAGGAGCAGACTATTTCGGACCGTGTGAAGGTTGTCTTTACCTTCGAATAGGTATATGCTGCTTGTTCCATGATTTTTTGGATGGGCACCATTCATTGGTTAAACAGAAAGGATTAATTGATTAAATTCCGTACATTATGGTGTGAAAAAACTGTTAGTCCTTTTGTTTTTTTATACTGGGGGTCTATTTGCCCAGCAATCTTCAATTCACCTGTTGAACCAGCGATTGGGGAGAGGGGTGAATATCGGTAACATGTTCGAAGCACCAGAGGAAGGTGCTTGGGGCAATTCTTTCCGGGATGACTACTTTTCTAAAATTGCCGGCTTGGGATTTGACCATGTAAGGATCCCCATCCGCTGGGATACGCCTTCACGAACCGGACAGGCGGCTCCTTATATGATAAATCCCACGTTTTTGAACCGTATCCAAGAAGTAGTGGATATGGCTCTTGCGAATGGGTTGATGGTTATCATAAACATGCACCACCATGATGCGCTGTTTGTGTCACCTGTTGACGAGAAGGAGAAGTTTCTCGCCCAATGGGCTCAGATTGCCGCTCACTTTGAGTCGTATCCTGAAACCCTCCTTTTTGAAGTTTTAAACGAACCCCATGCTGCCTTGACTCCCAGGCTTTGGAATGTTTTTTTTGCAGACGCCCTGACCGTTATTAGGCAGACGAACCCGACCCGCGGGGTGCTTATGGGTACCTCCGAATTTGGAGGAGTTAGTGGAATAGCCCATCTCGATCCTCCAAAGGATTCCAATATTATCGTTACCGTTCATTTTTATAGTCCTTTTACCTTTACCCATCAGGGAGCAGAGTGGGTGGGAGAACATACGGATGAATGGCTTGGAACCGCCTGGCACGATTTAGTATATGAACGCGAGGCGCTGGTTCAGGAATTAGAATCTGTTGCCGACTTTTCTAAAAGAGAAAATATTCCGATTCACATGGGAGAATTCGGCGCGTACGGGAAGGCAGATATGGAATCACGAGTTCGTTGGACCAATTTCCTGTCCAGGTATTTCGATAGCGTAGGGTACAGTTGGGCATATTGGGAGTGGAGTGCAGGATTTGGAATCTATGATCCATCTACTGATACATTTAAGGATCGGTTGGTCAGCGCGCTTTTACATGATCCCTTGGATGAACCGCGGAATGCCTATCCTTCCACCCTATATTTGAGTAATTTTGCTACGGGAAGCGATGGCTGGAATTTGATTAATCAACAGGGTGCGGCTGGCACATTGTTGACTGAATCAAATGGCCTAAGGGTTCGGATCACTCAAGGAGGAAACGAAAATTGGCATTCGCAGCTTAGCCGACACGGTTTTGATCTAAAGCAGGGAAAACTATACCGTGTATCCTTTACCGCACAAGCACAGGCACCTACCACCCTCACCCACTATATGGGTGAGAGCTTATCTCCGTATCGTGCATACTCCGGATATCAGGGTTTTCAAGTTTCGGAAACAGAAAGGGAATTTGCGTATATTTTTAAAATGCTATCGGCGGATGATGTTAATGCCCGTATGGTATTGGATTTGGGGCAAAAAGAAACCAGTTTGTGGTTTAAATCTATGAAATTAGAACAATTGGATTTTCTTGTGTCTTCCATTCCATTGGAGCCAGTAGAAAAGATTTACGCATATCCGAATCCAGTAGAAGGTAAATTATATTTGGAAGGAGTTTTACGAGGTACATCTGGAAAACTGATCACGCCGAATGGCCAATTACTGGTTGAACTAGATTTAGATCCGCAAATGCCGACGATAAACATGGCGGGCTACCCGGCTGGGCTTTATTTCTTACAGTTGACTACTGCTACATCCTCGCAAATTCTGCGGATTATCAAAAAATAAAAAAACAGCGAGTCTATTCAGACTCGCTGTTTTCATTTATTACTGAGATTTCAATGGTATCTCCCGCGTCATTCAGGAAACGATACTCCGTCACTGGTAGGGAAGAGTCTCTGATCAATTGAACCCATTTGAAGTATTTAAAAAACCATTTCACCCTTCGGGATATGATTCCTTGGGTAAAGTAGGCATGCAAATAAGGATGCAGCCCAATTTTGATTCTTGACGTGTTTTGGTTTACAGCGATGTGATCCAGGTCTTTTTCCAATTTATCCGCTACTAAAATGGAAGCTTGGATTTTGCCTGTTCCATTACATGATGGACAGGTTTCTTTGGTGATAATGTTCATTTCCGGTCGTACCCGCTGCCTTGTGATCTGCATCAGACCAAACTTGCTAAGTGGCAGTACGGTATTCTTAGACCGGTCACTTTTCATCTCCTCTTTCATGGCCTCGTAGATCGCCCGCTTGTTGTCGGCTTTCTTCATGTCAATGAAGTCGATCACGATGATGCCACCCATATCACGTAGGCGTAATTGTCGTGCGATTTCCTTCGCGGCCACCAAATTGGTTTTCAATGCGGTGTTTTCCTGGTCACTTTCCTGATTGGATTTATTGCCACTGTTTACATCTACTACGTGTAGGGCCTCTGTATGCTCGATAATGAGATACCCACCCTGCGGTAGACTTACAGCCTGTCCAAACAGGCTTTTAATTTGTTTTTCAATACCAAAACTTTCAAAGAGCTTAGCTTTTCCGTTGTAAAGCTTTACAATTTTTTCTTTCTCTGGGGCAATGGATCGGATATAGCCTTTAATTTGGTCGTATACCTCTTCTTCTTCTACGGTGATTGCATCAAATGATTCGTTGAGTAGGTCCCGGATGATCGAGGACGCCATACCCATTTCTCCTATTACCTTGTCTCTGGTTTTGGCTTTGGCCAGTTTCTTCATTCCATCTTCCCAGGTCTGTACCAAGCTTCTTAGATCTTTGTCCAGCTCGGTGACCGATTGCCCTTCTGCTACGGTTCGGATGATTACACCGAAATTGGCGGGCTTGATGGAAGTGATGAGACGGGAAAGCCTCTTACGCTCTTCGGCACTTCGAATCTTTTTCGAAACACTCACTGAGTCGGTAAAAGGTACCAATACCAGAAATCTTCCGGCAAAGGAGAGCTCACAGGATAGTCGGGGGCCTTTCGTAGAAATAGGCTCTTTTACCACCTGAACCAACACTTGGTTGTTTTTCGACAATACCTGCGAGATCTTTCCCAGTTTGTCAATTTCAGGTGCTTTTTCAAACCCTTTTAGATTTTGGCCGGAGTAGCCATTGTTTTTGACCTGTTTGATAAGTTTGTTTAGGCTGTTGATATTTGGGCCTAGATCCTGATAATGCAGGAAGGCGTCCTTCTCGTAGCCAACGTCAATAAAGGCTGCGTTGAGCCCGTTGACGATTTTTTTGACAGATCCTAAATAGATATCTCCAACCTTAAACTTGCTGTCCTCCGATTCCACGTGGAGTTCCACCAAGTTTTTGTTTTTTAAAAGGGCTATGCGACTACCGTTTTGAGAAGAATCAATTACTAATTCCGTGCTCAAATCGTGTCTCCTTTGTTTAAAATGTTAAAGAACTTATTTGTGTGTAATTCAAAAAGAAGAAGCGATTACTTCTTCTTGTGTCTGTTTTTTCTGAGTCTCTTCTTCCGCTTGTGCGTAGCGATCTTATGTCTTTTTCTTTTCTTACCGCAAGGCATAGTCTAACTGTTTATTGGTTTACAATACGTTTAATTACATTCGCTCGAGGTAATTGGCGACGGCTGCAAGAATCTGATCGTCGTCGGTCAATTCCTTTAGGGCTTCCAGCTGTTTTTTGGCTTTGTTTTTTTGATCTGATTCAAAATAACTCACACCAAGGTAAAACTGACCCTGAACATTTCCGGGATGGTGCCTGACCAAGTCTTCAAATCGCTCTGCCGCCCGTTTATACTGCCCGGATTGCATCGATAAGATCCCCATGTTAAAAAGGGCTGACTCGTTAGTGGGATCTTGCTCCAATATATCACGTAACATGGTGATCCCCTGCATCGGATTGGAAGTGGAAACATAGGTCATGGCGACCTTGGTTTTCAAATCCAACCGTTCGGGTTTGGACTCCAACACCTTATTTAAGTATGCCCTCGTTTTCCCGGCCAAAGCCGCTGTTTTGGCTTCATCCATTGAGTAGGTAAACGCTTCGTAAAATGCGCTACCTGCTTTCTCTATCTTTTCCAGCGTTGGCGAATTGTCCGCCGCAAGCCCATAAAAATAAGCCGCACTGTCCAGTTTGCCCCGTTCTGCATAGATTGCTCCTGTCGAATCCGCAAAGATAGCGAATTTTTCCTTATCCTCTTCTATTTCCATTTCGCCCTTCAGCTTATCGATCAACGATTGGGCTTCTGGGGTGAGGGAAGCATTGTGTTGGTTGTCGGGATTAAATGAATTTCCCAGATCAGCTTCCTCTTCGATGGCGCCCTCACCCTGATTGTCTACAACTACCATAGGCAGCGAGTACAACACCACGATAAGCACGATACCGAATAGCAGGAAGATGATCTGGGATTTTTTCATGGTCTCAAAAAAGAAAAGTCCTCAGATTAATCTTGGGGAGCAAGTTCTTTTACCTTCTTGCTGTTTTTGATCTTGTCAATAAACGTTTTTGAAGGCTTAAAAGCGGGAACATAATGTTCATCAATAACGATAGCAGTGTTTTTGGAGATATTTCTGGCGATTTTCTTTGCTCTCTTCTTATTGATAAAGCTGCCAAATCCTCTGACATAAATGTTTTCTCCCTCTGCCATGGAGTCCTTTACTACTTTGAAGAATGCTTCAACGGTTTGAGTAACGTCGTCCTTCTGAATGCCGGTCTTCTCCGAAATCTTTGTGATTACCTCTGCTTTAGTCACTGTGTTAAAATTTATGTTTGCTTAAACAAGGCTTAATTGCCTATTAACCAACTATTTTTGGGAGTGCAAATTTACACCTTCCAACCTAATTAAAAAATATATTGGTTAAAATTAGTTTGTTTTGTAGAAGATTTCGCCTTCAACTAAAACCCCAAAAAATTGATTATCAGTCGCTTTACAAATCAACTGCTTGCCTGGTATCCGGATCATAAGCGGGATCTTCCGTGGCGGTATACCAGAGATCCCTACATCATTTGGCTTTCTGAAATTATCCTACAGCAGACTCGCGTGGTTCAGGGGTTGCCCTATTTCGAGCTGTTCCTTCAGCGCTTTCCAACCATCTTCGATCTCGCAGCGGCGGCGGAGGGAGAGGTACTTCGTTGTTGGCAGGGACTTGGGTATTATAGCCGGGCCCGTAACCTTCATGCCTGTGCAAAGGAGATCGTGCGTGAAAGGAATGGAAAGTTCCCCCAATCCTACGAAGGGCTGTTGAAACTTAAAGGGGTAGGACCCTACACGGCTGCTGCCATCGCCTCATTTGCCTTTCTGGAACCCAAGGCGGTCTTGGACGGAAATGTGTATCGGGTGTTGTCCCGGTATTTTGGAGTCTATTCGGATATCGGCAGTGGACAGGGAAAGCGTGATTTTGAAAAGCTGGCCGCTGAGGTTTTGTCCAAGGAGCAGCCTGATATTTACAATCAGGCGATCATGGAGTTTGGTTCATTGCAGTGTACGCCGCAGCAGCCGGACTGCGGCAGTTGTCCCCTGGTATCCACCTGTTTTGCCTTTGCTAATAAGGCGGTTGGCGAGCTGCCGGTGAAGCTGGGCCGTACCAAAGTAAGGGATAGGTATTTCCACTATTTTTATGTTACCTGTGGCGACGAGGTGGTGATCAATCAGCGGCGCGGGAACGATATTTGGCGAGGGCTCGTTGACTTTCCGCTTGAAGAGAGCGAGCTGGATGAACGGCCTGACGTGGATCAAAGTCCTCTGCTAAAAGAGCTGGGCAGGCTTGACCCTATTGTTCTACTGCCTCAGGAGCCGCCCAGAAAGCATATCCTCAGTCATCAGCGTATAATGGCTGATTTTGTGGAGGTTGTGGTTCCGCCGCGTTTCGCATCCGAACTTTCCCTGTGGTGCGAAGGGAAAGGGTATCAGATGATAGATCATCGAACCTTGGGTGAATTGGGAAAACCAAAACTGATCCTCGGGTATTTGAATGAACAGAAATAATTTAATAAATTTAAAGATGAAATGCGCATGGGAATGGTTCTTCCGTAGGAAGGGCATATGGGTTTTCTAAATGACCGTACAGAAACAGCTATTAATCGTTCCATTTTATTGATAATTTAAATTTTTCGTAAACCGTTAAACCAAGAAAACTATGGCAGGAGTAAACAAAGTTATTTTAGTTGGGAACTTGGGAAAGGATCCCGAGGTGAGACATTTGGAAAGCGGCAGTGTGGTAGCAAACTTGACGTTGGCCACTACTGAGAGTTACAAAGACCGAAGTGGTAACCGGGTGGATAACACCGAGTGGCATGATTTGGAGCTCTGGGATGCACAGGCCAAAGTAGCAGAGCAATACCTCAGAAAAGGAAGCCAAATCTACGTAGAGGGTAAAATCAAAACAGACACCTGGCAGGATGAGCAGGGCAACAACCGCAAAAAGACAAAGATCAGGGTGATCAGCTTCACCATGCTAGGAACGAGGCAGGGCTCCTCTGATGGCGATTCCGGCGGTGCTTCGGCTCCAGCAATGGAAAAGCGGGCGATGCCGGCCGTACCCGATACGGGTATGGATGATGAAATGGATGATTTGCCATTTTAATGGTGCGAAGAGCCGCAAAATGCGTAAATCCGTACTTCATTTTGGTTAGAAGAGACAGTAGAGGCAGTTCAATTTCGGAATAGGTAAGCCTTTACTGCCTCTTTTTCGTTTATAAATTTCGTAGATTTGTATCAAATTACCCCCTAATGGACGACCCCTACCCGAGTTTGTTATCCCTGGTGGAGTTACAGCCGCTATCCGTCGGCTACATGGTCAGCAACCTAATGCTGTTCCTTTTGCTTTTGGTTTGTTCTGCCTTGGTTTCAGGCTCTGAGGTTGCTTATTTTTCGTTGGATCACAAGGATCTGAGAGAGCTGGAAGAAGAGGGGTCACCGGGAGCCAACAAGGTACTACACCTTATCCGCGAGCCCCAGCTACTGCTTAGTACCATATTGATTTTGAATAACCTTATCAATATCAGCATCGTCACGCTAACTACTTTTTTTTCGTGGAGCCTTTTTGGATCGGATGCAAAAGGGATTTTCGTTATCGTGTTTCAGACCGTCGGGGTAACTTTTTTGATCGTGTTTGTTGGTGAAATAGTTCCAAAAGTCTACGCCAACAATGCCCGCATGGTGTTTTCGAAAGCGATGGCCGGGTATATCCGTTTTTTTTCGAGTCTCCTGTATCCCTTTTCCAAATTTCTTATGGCTATGAGTGATGTGATTGAGAAGCGTATTCAAGTAAAAGGATATACCCTTTCCGTCAATGAGTTGCATCAAGCCTTGGAGATCACATCGGATGATTCGAATGAAGGGGAAAAAGGCATCTTGAAAGGCATTTTTAATTTTGGCACGCTCTCCGTCAGGCAAGTAATGCGGTCTAGGCTAGACATTACGGCTGTGGATGTTGAGATGGATTTTCATGAGCTCATGGACAAGATCAACAAAAGCGGCTATTCCCGCATCCCCGTTTACGAGGAGACTATCGATCAAATCAAAGGCATTCTCTACATCAAGGATGTGCTGGGCTATATAGATATGGATGAGCACTTCGAATGGCAGAAGCTTATCCGAAAAGCCATGTTTGTCCCCGAATATAAGAAGGTAGATGGGTTGTTGAAGGATTTCAAAGACAAACGGGTACACATGGCCATAGTGGTAGACGAGTATGGGGGTACATCGGGCCTTGTCACGTTGGAGGATCTGATTGAGGAAATAATCGGTGAGATCAACGATGAATTTGATGATGCGGAGGAGATCAACTACAAAAAGCTGGACGAAAATACCTACATCTTTGAAGGGAAGGTTTCCTTAAATGATTTTTGCAAAAAGTTGGATCTGGACATTCAGCTTTTCGATGAAGTAAAGGGAGAGAGCGAGTCACTTGGAGGGCTATTGCTGGAGATTAATTCGAGTTTTCCGAAAAATGGCACTAAAATACGTTACCGAAACTTTGAGTTTTTGGTATTGGCAGTGGATACCCGAAAAATCAAAAAAGTGAAGGTAACCATAGATCCTACTATGCCAGGTGAATCAAATCATTCCTAAATCAGCTGGTTGGGTGAACCGAAATGGGCATAGGGGTACCCTGTATCTCTTTTGTCCAAAAATTATTTTTTCTGAAATTTTTTTCTAAATTTAAAGATTGAAAAACTGACGCCAATTCTCGCTAAATTTTTCTCTAGTCATTAAAATATGGGTTAACAAATTAACCGGTATTTCAGTTTTTTTTGTAATTAAACGGAAAAACGGTTTGTTTTTTACGACAATGCTGAATTCCGATTATCATAATTTTTTCCGCCGTAATCGGCAAGTCTTTCATTTTTGTGTTACCTTTAATGCCTAGATTTTAAAAAAAGAAAAATTTATTGTCAATTATTCAACTGGATTGGGAACCTATTTATTAAATTAAAAATATAATGATTCAAGGATTGTATCGTTCGCAATTTGAACACGACTCTTGCGGTATAGGTGGTGTTGTTAACGTAAAAGGCATAAAAAGCCACGAAACGATAAGCGACGCACTGCTCATGCTCAGTAATATGGAGCACCGGGGCGGAAGAGGGAGTGATCCGAAAACCGGAGATGGTGCCGGTATACTTATACAATTACCGCATTCGTTCCTAAAGGAAGTCACACAGCGGCTCGGATTTACCTTGCCAGCCGAAGGAAGTTATGGCGTAGGGATGGTTTTTTTTCCTAGGAATAGGCAGCTATATAAGAAGTCCAAAGAGCATCTTAACAAGATAATCGAAGACCTGAATTTTGAGATCATCGGTTACCGTGAGGTGCCCACAGATGAGACCGTTCCGGGATCCGGTGCGTTGGAGGTAATGCCGAACATCGAGCAGGTGTTTGTACGCCATAAAGATGGTCTGCTCGGGTTGGATCTGGAGCGAAAGCTGTTTGTGCTAAGGAATTTTGCAACCAGAGAGATCAACTTGGGCATTCCTGGTGTAAACGATGCATTTTACTTTGCAAGTTTTAGCAGCCGAACATTGATCTATAAAGGTCAGCTTAGGACAGATCAGGTGCTGGCGTTTTACAAGGATCTTCAGAACAACAAGTTGACCTCAGCGCTTGCTGTAGTTCACTCCCGTTTCTCTACCAATACCTTTCCGAACTGGCGTTTGGCACAGCCCTTCCGCTACCTCTCACACAATGGTGAGATCAATACCATCCGAGGTAATCTTAACAAAATGCGTTCTAAGGAAACGCTGATGAAATCGATTCACTTCTCGGACGAGGAATTGCAGATGTTGATGCCCATCACGAATGCCAAAAATTCCGACTCGGCCAATTTGGATTCTATGGTGGAACTGCTTGCCTTGAGCGGCAGGACGCTTCCCCATGTAATGATGATGCTGGTTCCCGAAGCATGGCAGGATAATGAGACGATGGATCGGAACAGAAAGGCGTTTTATAAGTTTCATGCCTCCTTGATGGAGCCGTGGGATGGGCCGGCGGCGTTGTTGTTTACCGACGGGAAATCCCTCGGTGCGACGTTGGATAGAAATGGACTTCGTCCTCTCCGTTATTTTCTGACCTCGGATGATAGACTTATCCTTTCCTCGGAGGCCGGCGCATTGCCCATTCGGGAGTCCACCATTACCGAGAAAGGCCGGGTAAGTCCTGGCCGAATGATCTTGGCAGACACCGAAAAGGGAAAGGTATCCTTTGATGAGGAGATCAAGAAAGAAGTATGTGACAACAAACCCTACGAAGGTTGGATTAAAAAGCAGCGATTGAAGCTGCGCCTTATACCGGCGCCGAAGCAGTTGACCTACCCCTATGCTACCGAACAAATTAAGAAGAGGCAGACTATATTTGGGTATACTTCGGAGGATCTGAAGGTTATATTGGCACCGATGGGCGATACAGGCTATGAAGCCGTGGGATCGATGGGGGCAGACACCCCTCTGGCAGTCCTTTCCAAGCAAAGCCAGCATATCTCCAATTACTTCAAGCAGCTCTTTGCCCAGGTGAGTAACCCTCCAATCGACCCCATCAGGGAACGATTGGTGATGTCTCTATTCACACGAATAGGAGAAAGCCACAATATTCTCGACGAAAGCCCCAAGCATACCAAGCAGATTCACATATCGCAACCTGTATTGCTGAACGAGGACCTCGAAAAACTCCGAAACCTGGAGTCAAAGGGCTATCGCGCACATACACTTCAGGCGCATTTTGTGGCGGACGGACAGCCTGGGAGACTGCTGGAAGCGCTCGACAAAATCTGCAACGAGGCTGAGGAAGCTATCAAAAACGGCAAAAATATCCTGATTATTTCCGACAGGGAATGCTGTACGGATACAGCACCCATCCCGTCTTTGCTGGCGGTGGGGGCTGTACATCACCACCTGGTGAACCAGAAAATCCGAACTAAGGCCGGTATAGTGGCAGAGGCCGGTGATATTCGGGAAACCCACCACTTCGCCACCGTCATTGGGTATGGTGCCAGTGCCATTAATCCTTACTTGGCGCTGGAATCTTTGGTAGCCATGAATGAGGACGAGCTGCTGTCCAAAAAACTACCACAGAAGAAGCTGTTTGAAAACTACAAGAAAGCGATCGGCAATGGTCTCCTGAAAGTATTGTCAAAGATGGGTATCAGTACCCTTCAGTCCTATCAGAGTGCCCAGATTTTCGAGGCAATCGGTTTGGGTCCAGAGGTGATCCAGCGCTGTTTCAAAGGTACGGTGAGCCGAATAAGCGGTATTTCCTTCGACGAATTGGCAGAGGAGGTATTGTTAAGACATCGAGCGGCCTATAAAACGGACAGTCCTATATTGGAAACCGGAGGTGTATACCAGTGGAAGCGAAGAGGTGAAAAGCACCTTTTCAATCCGGAGACCATCCATTTGCTTCAAAAATCGACCCGTAACAACGACTATCAGCTGTACAAGAAATTTGCTGATAAAATAAATAACCAAACCCGTGATGCATTGACTTTGCGGGGTTTGTTCGAATTCAAGAAGCGAATTTCCGTACCCCTCCATGAGGTGGAGCCTGCTGAGAAGATCATGAAGCGATTTGCGACAGGCGCCATGTCGTTTGGATCCATCTCGCATGAAGCGCACACCACCCTTGCCATAGCCATGAACCGCATTGGTGCGAAAAGCAACAGCGGGGAGGGAGGCGAAGACGAGATACGCTTTGCGGTAAAGGAAAACGGCGATTGGGAACGCTCCGCCATCAAGCAGGTAGCATCCGGAAGGTTTGGTGTTACCAGTAACTACCTAACGAATGCCTCGGAGTTGCAGATTAAAATGGCTCAGGGCGCAAAACCCGGCGAAGGGGGGCAGTTGCCCGGCCATAAGGTGGATGAGTGGATAGGCAGGGTACGGCATTCTACGCCCGGAGTTGGATTGATCTCTCCTCCGCCCCACCACGACATTTATTCCATTGAAGATTTGGCGCAGTTGATTTATGATCTGAAAAACGCCAACAGAAAAGCTCGAATCAATGTGAAGCTGGTATCCCAGGCTGGCGTAGGAACCGTAGCGGCCGGGGTAGCAAAGGCGCAATCGGATGTGATCCTGATCTCGGGAGCAGATGGTGGTACTGGAGCGTCTCCGCTCAGTTCCATCCGGCATGCAGGACTGCCTTGGGAGCTTGGCTTGGCCGAAGCTCATCAAACCTTGGTAAAGAATAACCTTAGAAGCCGGGTCGTATTGCAGACCGACGGTCAGCTACGTACAGGCCGCGACATAGCAATCGCTACCTTGTTGGGGGCGGAAGAATGGGGAATCTCTACGGGAGCCCTGGTGGTGGAAGGCTGCATCATGATGAGAAAATGCCATTTGAACACCTGTCCGGTAGGTGTAGCTACGCAGGATCCCGAATTGAGAAAGCTGTTTACCGGACGCCCTGAAGACGTGGTAAACTTCTTCCGGTTCCTGGCAGAGGATCTTCGGGAGATTATGTCCTCACTTGGATTCAGAACGATCGACGAAATGGTCGGTCAAAGTGATGTCCTGAAAGCTACAGGGTACCTGAACCATTGGAAATGGGACAAATTGGACTTAAGCCCCATTTTCCACAAAGTAGAGGTGCCCGATCATGTGGGTATTTACAAGCAGATCGATCAAGACTTTAAACTGAAGCGGGTGCTGGATAGGCGATTGATCAAGGAGGCATTGCCTGCGTTGGAACAAGCCAATCCGGTAACGGGCAAGTTTGAAATAAAGAACGTAGACCGTACCGTAGGGGCCATGCTTTCCAACGAGGTTTCCAAGATTTTTGGAAGTGTTGGCTTGCCGGATGATACGATCAAGTACAAGTTTTTGGGATCGGCAGGGCAGACGTTTGGCGGCTTCTTGGCCAAAGGTATTTCCTTTGAGTTGGAAGGAGAGGCAAACGACTACTTTGGCAAGGGGCTCTCCGGAGGAAAGCTGATTGTCTATCCTAGCCGAAACGCCCAGTTTGTCGCTGAGGAAAATATCATCATCGGAAACGTGGCCTTTTATGGGGCTACCTCCGGCAGTGCCTACATTCGTGGAAAGGCAGGGGAGCGCTTCTGTGTCCGAAACTCTGGGGTAGAGGCAGTTGTAGAAGGGATAGGAGACCACGGTTGTGAGTACATGACAGGTGGTATGGCGTTGATACTGGGAGAGATAGGCCGTAACTTTGCCGCTGGTATGAGTGGTGGTGTTGCCTATATCTTTAAGGAACACGTAGGCCATATCAACGGAGAGATGGTGGATTTGGATCCTCTAAACGAAGATGATTTTGCTGCTATCAAGAAAGCCCTGAAAAACCATCAGCTGTATACATCCAGTGTGGTTGCAGAGCAGCTGTTGGAAGATTGGGAACAAGCCAAAGACAGGTTTATCAAAGTGATCCCCAGGGATTATAAGGAAGTATTGAGAAAAAGAGCATTAGAACAATCAAAAACGTTAGTTTAATATGGCGGATAAAGAAGGGTTCTTGAAGTACCGTCGGGAATTGCCTAAGTCCCGGCCACCCAAAGATAGGATTAACGATTACAAAGAAATATACCAGCCATTGGATCCCAAGGTCTTAAATCAGCAGGCCGCCAGGTGCATGGATTGTGGAATCCCGTTTTGTCACAACGGATGTCCGCTGGGAAATGTGATCCCCGAATTTAACGACGCGGTGTACCACAACGAATGGGAGTTGGCTTTTCAGATTCTGAAGAGCACCAACAATTTTCCCGAGTTTACCGGCAGGATATGTCCGGCCCCTTGTGAGGCAAGTTGCGTTTTGGGGATCAATAAGGATCCGGTAGCCATCGAGCTGATCGAGAAGAACATTGCGGAGAAGGCCTATGAGTTGGGTATTGCAAAGCCGAGGATTCCAGAGGAGCGTACCGGAAAGAAAGTTGCCGTAATCGGTTCTGGTCCTGCCGGCTTGGCTGCTGCCGACCAGCTGAATCAAGCAGGTCATGAGGTGACGGTTTTTGAGAAGGATAAACAAGTAGGAGGGCTCTTGCGATATGGTATTCCGGATTTTAAGTTGGAAAAGTGGGTGATCGACCGCCGGGTTGAAATCATGAAGGAAGAGGGGCTCATTATTAGCACCGACACCGAGGTTGGCTTTAATATCAAAGCTGAGAATATCCTGGCAAACTACGACGCGGTGGTCTTGGCTACCGGCGCACAAATGCCAAGGGATCTTCCCATCGATGGCAGGGACGCCAAAGGCGTTTACTTTGCGATGGAATTTCTGGGCAAGCAAAATCAGGTGATCGCCGGAGAGATCTCAGAGAATCCGATCAATGCGGCAGGCAAGCACGTACTCGTCATCGGTGGCGGTGACACGGGATCGGACTGTATAGGAACATCTAACCGTCACGGTGCCGCGTCCATTACGCAGCTGGAACTGTTGCCCAAACCCCCATCCGCCAGGACGGAGTTAAATCCATGGCCGGAATGGCCGATGACCTTACGTACTTCCAGTTCCCACGAAGAGGGAGCGGAGCGATTTTGGTCGGTGCTGACGAAGGCTTTCACCAAGAACGAAAAAGGAGAAGTTACCGGCTTGCAGATTGTGGAGATAGAGTGGAAGGAAGAAGGCGGACGGATGAAGTTTGTAGAGATTCCTGGTACGGAACGTGTTCTTCCCTGTGACCTGGCATTTTTGGCCATTGGTTACCTAGGGCCAAAAACAGGGTTGCTGGAGGCCTTTGAAGTGGACCTGCAGGCGAATTCCTTACCGAAATCGAACAACTATAAAAGCAACGTTCCCGGCGTCTTTTTGGCCGGAGATATGCGCCGTGGCCAGTCCCTTGTGGTATGGGCTATTGCGGAGGGCAGGGAATGTGCCGTGGAGGTGGATAAATACCTCAATGGGGGTGTATCTTCCCTGCCTAGGCGTGATCAGTCCTTTTACTCTTATGAAAGCGATGCGGAGATGTCTGTATGATTCTTGTAAAAAGACCAAACGAAGAGGCTGTCCGAATAGGGCGGCCTTTTTTGTCTTGCTTTGTTAGTTAAGTTTAAATTGAAACGTTCATCCTGGTTCTATTAACTAGATTTTCAGCACATACGCAAAAGCCTATGGTTCAAGGCTTCTGACAGTCGGTTTTATTTGGGTAATCTGTCAACACCTGCCATTAACTATCTTCCATAATCTTGATTTCTTCCTCAGTCAATCCATAAAGTCGATAGACCAACTTATCGATTTGGTTTTTTAAGGCTCCATCATAGGCTTCCATTTTGGTTGCCAATAACACCAGATCTTCCAATTCCTTTGATTCCAAGTTAGAAGGCATAGGTATGTTTTTTATATACCTGGATTCAAAACTTAGCCATCCACCACGCATCTGCGTCGAGGTCAATTTCATAAACCATTCTGTCACACTGGAATTAAGAATACCCAATAGAAAATAACTGGACACCCCTTCTTTTGGGACTATCCCATATCCTCCGGCAGCACCGCCGGTAAACATGAACCTGCCGTTTTGGTCGTAACTAAACCGAGGACTTGGCGCAATATCTGGAGTAAATATCTTTGGATACTTAACTATGTCAATTGCTTGACTCCTTCCATATTGATGCCATGATTCTCCTTTAAATCTTTGATTTTCTCTGTTTTCCAAGAACTCTTTATTTTGTTTTAGATAGGTAAAAATATTCGGTGCAGCTTTTTCAAGATTATCCAATTCAACCAGTTTCCCATCTTGGTAAGGGAAAAGAATCAGCAGTTCCGTTTCGCTGATTCGAAAAGGCCTACTGTTGCCGCCTTTTATCAACGGGAAAAGAAACGTTTTTTCCAATTCAAATTCTTGGTTCCAAGCGTCTGAGTAGACTTTATAGGTTGTTTCCGTTTCTTCCAGTTTTTTTACGATATAGATCTTATCCGCACTTGTTTTCAGTCCCTGAAAAATTCGATCCGCTATCGATTCCAAGGTTAATCCAGATCGTTTAAGGGAATTCATCACCTGCAATTCTTGACTGCCTAAAAATTCCCAAGGTTCCGATCCCAGTGAAGCATAGCTTGTTTTATCAAATAATGATTCTTCTATTGATAGAACTTCATGTGGCGTAGGCCAATTCAAAAACGCTACCCCGTCATTCTTCCCTTTGGTCATGAAAAATATACCCGTGTAAGTGGTTGCATCCTCAAAAACCTGAGAAGATCCAAAATGAACGATTTTGGTAGGGAAGGTATTTTTTCTTAGGAATTCCCTGATAGGGACTCCATAGTTGGCATTCAGAAATTTGTGAGGCATAATATAGGCAAGTTGCCCCCTCGTTTTAAGCAATTTATAACCCAACTCAATGAATGGAATATAAATATCATAGTTTCCTTTGCCTGTTGATTCATAAGCCTTGTTTAGGTAACTGACAATATCCTGTTCGGAATTCATCAAATCCTGTATCCGTATATAGGGAGGATTCCCAATTACCAAATCAAATCCTTCAAAGGTTCCGTCATCGTTCAAAACCTCCGGAAACTCAAATCGCCACTCAAAAGATTCGTTGTAGACCTTACTTTCTTTTATTTCGTCGATTTTTTTGGACAGTGTTTCAATTTCACTTTCCAGCTTCTTTTGTTCCTGTTGGCGTTTTTTTTCTATCTTGTTATTGCCATAGTCGTTTGCTGGCTCAAATAAAAAGGTACCGGTAAATCGGTGATAAAGTTCACTGGCTAACTTATCCAACCGCTTCTTCAACGGATTATTCATCGTGATGGTAGCCGAAAACCCCTGCTTAATCTCCAATATCAACCGCTCCATTTCCCGCTTTTCCTCCTTATTCTGAGCATTCCGGTAAGTAGTCACCGCCATGCGGTAGCTGTCTATGGAGTATCTACTTTTCCTCAGCGCCTCACTCAGATCCGCATCGATAGCAAACCGGCTTACCAGCGAATTGCCACATTTGATATTGATATCGATGTTGGGAAGGGTTTCCAGCTCTGTGGAGTTCTTGTAACAGGCATTTTTCAGCAACTCAATCCACAGCCGCAACCGGCATATCTTCACCGAATTGGGATTGATGTCTACTCCAAAAAGACAGTTCTCGATAATGGTTTGCTTTTCGTGGAACAGCGTTTCCTGTATGCGTTGGCTCTCCTTGTTATTGGGGTTATACTGGAATAGGATACCATCTTCGTCTGTCACGATTAGCTCATCGTTGACTACTTCCGCGGTATGGTAGCTCAGTGGTTCATAGTTGACATCGACAAGGATTCTCAACTCACTTTTAACCGCAATCAGTTCGTTCAGTACCGACACCAAAAAATGCCCCGAACCTACGGCCGGATCAATGATTCTGAGGCTGTTGATGATACTATTGGCCAGTTTCCGTAAGTCCTTTCTATTTCCGGCTCTTATTTCCTCTTGGAGATCTTCTTTGAGCTCTTCAAAGGACTTGCAGTTCCATCCTTTTGCTTCATTAAACTTTTGCACCACTGCCCTGCGAACGGTTTCCCGGGACATATACATGGTGACGAATCCGGGAGTAAAGATTGAACCCTCTTTGTAACCGTTGATTTTTTCGAATATCAATCCGAGTACCGAGGCATTGATAAGTGTTTTGTTTTCTTCCTGAATTTCCTCCCCACCCTCTGCACCGAAATCATAGGCGTCTAAAAATCGGAACAGATAGGCCAATGTTGGCATCTCCCCAGATAGCCTTTTGCCTCTTTCATCCTTGAGAACCGTCTGTGAAAAGATAAGAATTGACTTTTCGTTCCTCAGGTTGCTAATAAAAATCGTCGAATGCTCTATATGGGTAGGCTCAAATAGAGATGAATTCAGATAAGGTACTTTCACAAATGCCTTTTGAACATCTTCGTTTCGTACGTTATATTTCCGTGCTAAAACCTGAAAAAATAAGCTATTCAGATCGTCATAGCTTTTGATTTTGCCAAGGTTAAGGAACGAATACGATTTATCGCCTTTGTGATAGGTGATAAGTTGGGCCTCCAACAACTTCAAAAATAGAATCCTGTTTATCCATGTAATCGTAAGTTCAAGGGCCACACTGAATAGCCGTTCCTGCTGGGTAGTTCCAAACTGGGCTGGACGGTCCAAGCGGGCGATTTTATCCAGGCTGTCCAACTGTATGATGGTGTCTTCCAAAATACTGCCCGTATCTCTTTCTCCCTCCTTTTTTCTTCCGATCAGCCTTTTACCCCCTTCTTTGGTTTCTGTAAGACCGATAATGTGTAGAAACTCGCTGTAAAAGCGTTTGTCTAGGCTGTTGCTGTCGTTTGTAAAAGGAAGTTTAAGCAGGTGCTCCGGCGACAATAATTTGAACAATGAAATGAGTGTGGAATCGTCCGCGTTATCGGCATTGCGTAACGGTTTTTGAAAATCCTGAATATTGAAGTGGGTAAATTCTATTTCAGCGGTTATGTTGGCAATAAAGGGTTTGGCGATTTCTTTGTAGAAAAAGTCGGTTTTGGTATCAGCCAACCGTCCGCCTTCAAAATCGTTGAATTGCTTCACAAGAGGCTTGTTTTGGGCAAAAAGTCTGTCGAATAGCGTAGCGTCGAAAATAAACCATTCATTGATATTGGTTATAATTAGGTGTTTTACCTCTAGGTTGTTGTGGGTAATCCTTTCCCTTAAGTAGTAAAGCACAAGTTCCTGGAACGCTTTGACGTTCAGCCTTTCTGACGTTACCATTTCGCCTTTATTGGTCGGCTTTTTGGTTTCGAGAATGACTCCTACGGTGGAGTTTGCGTGTTGGCCATTATGGATGACAAGGTCGTTCCTGCCTTTGGTATTGATAAAATGGTTGCGCTTGTAGTACGTGTGTTTGAGAAAGTCAGAAACAAGATTTTTATGAAACTCCTCGCTTTCCGTGTCATTCGTCCGGTCGAGCAAAGTAATAAGATTGGTTTTGAAACCCTCAATTTCGGCCCGGTTTGGCTTTACTTTTAAAAAGGCCTTGTTTAATGCCTTCCTAGGTTTCAAAACTTTTAACTCCATCTACTTTTAAAAATTTTTATTTGTTCGATTAAGATACGTTTTTCACTTGGAAGGGAAAAAGCGTATTGGAGAAAAAATCGGATTTTTAGTGTTTTGGGCTATGAGAATTCGGCAAAAATGCAGCTCCCACGCATGTTCCCGAAACCAAGGGCGCATTCCACGCGGGAGCTTGCACAGTATCGCAACTGGGTATGGATTCCGCTTTAATCTTTTATTTTAAACTAAATTTTACAGTCGTATTCCTTTTCTGTAATGATTTAGTCGAACCCGTGTGGCGTTTATTTTTATTCCCAGGCTGCCTAACCAAGTCTCAGTCTTCGACCTCTACGATCATGTCTATCTCAACAGCAATGTTGTTCGGGAGGGAACTCATTCCGATCGCTGCCCTCGCATGTTTTCCTTTTTCTCCAAACACCTCGACCATCAGGTCTGAGAACCCATTGATTACCTGAGAGTGGTTTTTGAACTCCGCCGTAGCATTTACCATGCCCTGCGCACGAACGATACTTTTTACTTTATTCAGATCGCCAATTTCCGCCTTTAGGGAGGAAAGAAGCGAAATCCCCGTAAATCGTGCAGCTTCATATCCCGCTTCCAACTCCAGGTCCTCGCCCAATCGTCCGATTACCTGCCCTCCCTCGGGCCTATCGGGGCCGTGCCCTGCCAGGTATACCAAATTTCCGGATCGTTTCGCTTTCAGGTAATTGGCAGTAGGCGCGTTGGGCATGATGAGGGTAATCCCTAGTTTTTTTAGGTTGGCTTCGGCATCCACCCCATCGTTGATGGCAATGGGGGGCTTTTGACCATTGGTTTCCGTTTTTTCCGAGCTGCACGCTGTGGCTAGCAGCATCGGTACAAGCAGCGATAACAATACTTTCTGCATCGTGACCTTCGTAGTTAGTTTCAAGTTGAACTTGTTTTAGGATTCTTTAAAATGGAAAGTTACCCCAACTCCCGGCATTTTGCAAGTACCGGGCGGTCGGGTAGGAGTATTAGGTCGCCAACGGAGGCCCGTCAGGGATCAGAATCGTTCTCCTAGGTGCCTGATAGTCTTGTCGGGTGGCAGTAAACTTGGCGTTTTGGTATTCACCCAAGTGAATATTGCCTGAAAGTGTGTTTCCTTCTAAGGTACCGGAAAACATAAAGGGAACACTTTTCCCAGGCTCTCGGTAGGTAGAGTAAAGTTTAACGAAATTTCCCTCCATGGTGCCGATGATATCCTGGGCAGCGAAGTCACTCTCGTGTCTTCCTGCCAGCCAATTTTCATCCTGCTCCAAAAACCACTTATGGCTGGTTTGGCTGCTGCTGTATTGGATCACCACGGTCCACCTGCCTGCCATACTGCCTGCCGGTGCTGCCATGGCCTTTTTCGGGGTTCTTTTTTGCTTCAGCATTTCTTGGATTCGATTTGCTACGATCGGCACCTCCGAGGCTATCATTTGGCTGGGTGTTACGGTGATCAAGGTACTGTTTTCTCCATTGTCTCTACCTCCCACCGCGATGCGAGGCTTGTTTCTTCCCAAAAATTCGGCCAACTCGGGGCCCGTGATATGCAGGGCTGCGGGATCCCATTGGATGTGTAGCGTAGGGGCCCGGTTGTTCAGGTCATAGGGCTCCTGAATTTGGGTGGTGACCCCTTTTACCTTGGTTGCAGCTTCGGCTATTTGGCCTAGCCATTTCATCCAATTATCCCATTCCTGGGGATGATTTCGAGTGGTCCATGCTTCCACTGCCGCAAGCATACCCATCATTTCCTCCTTTCCTACCTTATTGTCTCTGCCGGGACCGTGGTGTGGCGAAGAGGCCTGCCAGGCCGATTGAAGTATATCCTTTTGGCCAAGCAGCAGTCCGGCGCATTGTGGGCCGCAGATAGCTTTCCCCCCGCTATAAGCTACCAGGGTGGCTCCACGTGCGAAGTGTACAACCGGTATGGTTAGGTCCTCTGCCGCAGCGTCTACCAATACGGGTATATTTTTTGGTTTTGCTATTCGGGCTATATTTTCCAGCGAAAGGGGTTGCCCCTCAGCAGATGCCCGGCTGGTGGTGATATATATCATGGCCGTACGGGGATTGATGGCCTGCTCCAGCTCTTCGGGCGTATTCACCTCGATAATGGTCACCCCTACGTTTCGAATAGCCGCATCATAGACATTTCTCGAATGACGAGGGATAATTACTTCGTTTTTTGGAACATCCTTCAGGAAGGGAACCTTCATCAGAATCTCGGGATTGCCGCCGGTTACACAGGCCACGGTAGCGTGTTTCATGGCAGCCGCACAGCCCGCTGTGATGATGCCCCACTCGGCTTTGGTGATATCTGCGAGGCGTTGCCCTATGCCCGCAGCTAGTTCATCGTACTGGATGAAGTTGCCGGCCGCAGCTTTCATGGCATCCAGCACTTCCGGCCTTTCCCGCGATCCCCCAATGATGGTAAAGGTGCCCCGGCAGTTGATGATCGTGTCTACTCCTATGGATCCATAGATGTCTCCATTTGCTTGAAGGGGACCTGTTTGCCCTTGGTCCTTGGCCTCTGCCATAGCCAGGAAGCTGCCGCCTATCGGCAACATAGCCAACCCCTTGATTACTTCTCTTCTATCCATTTTACTTAACTTTTTTAAAAGGTGTTGCCGAGATTCCGTTCAAATCATAAACTACCCGGCCTGCCCGAATCGTAAGTTCGGGCTCTATCATTTGGTTTCCTGTTATGCTCATTCCTGCGGAGTCTACAAATCCAAAGCTGCCGCTCCGAATGGAAAGCAGTGTCAAATCAGCCACCGCCCCCTCGCTAAGGTGACCCAAATCTTCCCGTTTCAATGCTTTGGCGGTTCCCCAAGTGGCTTTTTCCAGTACCTCTTCCAGATCCAAGCCCAAGGCAAGGAATTTGGACAGCACATTCGCGAAATTTTTCATGCCTGAGTTCATACTGAACCGGTGCAAATCGGTGCCAAAGGTGTCCGGAGTCAACCCTTGCTGAATAGCCGGTACCGCTTGGTCAAACCAAAACCCCGCTCCTCCATGGCTCAGGTCAAAGAGCACCCCGCGCTTTCTTGCCTCGATCACCGCAGGCAGCAAGTTGCCGTTTTGATCGATGATAGGCTCGCGGTCTCTGATATGCTCGTACGTATGGGTGAGCAGGTCGCCCGGGCGCATACGCCTCAGCTGCTCCTTTAAACTGTACTCCGGAAGGTGACATTCTACCAACAAAGGACGATTGGAGAGTGCAGCTGCCTCTACGGCAAGATCAAAGGGTTGCCAGCTTTCTCCTTCGTAGTGGCCGATTTTTACGCCTACCATCAGGTCGGGGTATTTTTGGATCATGTTAAAGGTCATTTCCGGGTTCATGTCCTGGATGTCCTGCTGATAGGGATCCCCGCTCATCCCGCCTCCGGCGATGTTCAGGAAGGCCAAAACCCTTGTTTGGGCGACATCGATGACCGTAGACTTGAAATGCTCAAAGTTTCGCCAACCCGAGGTTCCTGCATCTACGACGGTGGTTACGCCTGAGCGGAAGGAGAAGGCATCCGGGAACACGCTCGATGACCCCCCTGCAAATACGCGGGGTTTTTCTCCGACAAATACATGCGTATGGGGATCAATGAATCCCGGGCTAATCCACATTCCGCCCGCATCGATGACTTTGTTCCCTTCCGTTGCGGGAATGTGGGATGCGACTTTGGCAATTTTACCCTTCAGGATGGCTATCTCCATGGGCTGATTGATGCCGTTTTTCGCATCAAATAAATGTCCGTTTTTAATTACCAGGTCGTAGGACTGCGCCCATACGGAATGGGAACCTGTGATCAAGAGAAAACAGCCTATTAAAAGCACCCAAATACCTGGAATATATCTCATCGACGGATTATAGCTTCGGGTTATTTTTTACCAAGTTCTGTTTGCCAGTAGGGGGCGCTGATTCCGTTGAGGTCCCAAACGATCCGCCCCGCCCGTAGGGTCAGCTCGGCTTCGAGGCGTTTCGAGCCGTCTATTTTCATTCGCCTGATGTCCATGTAGCCAAAATTGCCCTCTCTCAGGCTAAAGACTGCTACGTCGGCTTCGACCCCTACGTCCAGATTGCCCAGTTCGGGTCTAGATATCACCTGTGCAGGCCTCCAGGTAGAGCGGTAAATGACGTCTTGGAGGGACATGCCCATGGCCATAAACTTGGATAGCAGGTTGCACATGTCTTTGAATGCACCGTTCATACTGTCCTTGTGCAGGTCGGAACTGATGACATCGGGCAGAAAGCCCTGTTGTAGGGAAGGGATTGCTTGCCGAAAGGAAAAAGCACCGCCTCCATGTCCTACGTCAAACACGATGCCCCGTTTTTGGGCCTCGAAGATAAAGGGTTTTACCTTTAAGTCTTCATCCACCACCGTCTCTCGATTGGCAGGTCCATAAGAATAGGTGTGGGTAAATATATCTCCCGGTCTCAGGTGCTTCATAAAGAGTGCTTCAATGGAATTGGGTGGCTGATGCTCACCAAAGTCGACCATCACAGGTACATTCGCCAGTTTTCCAGCTTCTACCGCTAGGTCCACCTGGGTAAAGTCCCCCCAATAGTGCGCTGATTTGATGCCAACCAGCAAATCAGGAAATAGCCTGGTGATCATATGGGAAGTCATGGTGGGATTCATATCCGAAACGTCCTGTTCTTCAAAACGCCCATACATCCCCGTGCCCACAATATTAAGAAATGCCAGGATACGGGTTTGGGATCGATCTATCGCCTGCTGTTTGAATTGCCTGAAATTTCGCCATCCCGAGGATCCTGCATCGACCACGGTGGTAACGCCAGACCGGAAGGTGAAGCCGTCCGGAGGGAGACTGGTATGTCCGTCGGCGATGTAGGAAAGCGGTTCGGTGCCGTGAAATACGTGCACGTGAAGATCTATAAGTCCGGGTGTGACGTAGAGCCCTGATACGTCGATTACCTGTTTTGCTTCCGAAGCAGGGATGTTGGGTGACACTAGGTGTATTTTGCGGTTGGCAATGGCCACATCCATCACCGCGTCGATGTTGTTTTTTGGGTCAATGACATGCCCGCCCTTGAGCAGAACATCGATCTCCTGAGCATAGCTGGTAAAGCCCAGCAAACACACGAAGAGGAAGTAGGATAGTCTTTTTGTCACATTCCTGACATAGGCACCTGTGGTTTTGTTTTTTTGGTTCATGGGAAAGAAAGCTGTAAAAGGTGAATTATAGTCGGTATACGACCCAGCGGGATTGGGGCAATCAGTTGGGTTAGGTGATAATCGGAGGCCGGAATACTAGATCAGCCCTGAGTAGCGATTACCCTTATTTTTTTCGAATGATCCGATCAATCTAAGGTATTGCTTTTAAAGTGGCGAGAACCATGACATTTTTTGAATGCGGGATCAAATCCCTCCGCTTCCGATCTCCGAACTGTCAATTTAAATGAAATATTATTTAAAAATATATTTTTACCGTGTATTATTTTATAAGTTTATCGTGACTGGCTAAAAAGGTAAGCTGGAAGGTTAAATGAAGCGTCTTTAATTCCAGGTTGCTTTTCAAAATAGCCCACAAATAAGGTATGGATAGTAAGAATCAATCGCTCTTTGCCCGCATATGGCTTTGGATGCTGAGCATCGGTCCGGGCATTTTTTGTATCGGCTATACGGTTGGTACCGGCAGTGTGACCTCGATGGCCAAGGCAGGTAGCCAGTTTGGCATGGAGTTACTTTGGGTATTGGTATTGAGTTGTGTGTTCTCTTGGGCATTGATGGAGGCCTATGGTAGGTATGCAATTGTGACCGGCAACACTTCTATATACAGCTTTAGAACCCGGCTGAGGGGAGGTAACCTGATAGCCACCTTGGTCGTGGTGGGTATCGTGATCGCCCAGTGGAATTCGCTTTCCGGAATTCTGGGATTGAGTGCGAATGCAATTTACGAGGTGGCGGTTCTCTTTTTTCCCGACCTACCCGCCCAGAATTATTGGGCGGTCTTGGGGATTGCGGTTTTTCTGATCGTCGCGATGTATGGGTTTCTTTGGGTAGGCAAGTATTCCTTTTTTGAAAAGGTATTGGTGGTATTTGTGACGCTGATGGGGATTTCCTTTTTGATATCCATGTTTGTCGTACTGCCCGATCCCGTTGCGATAGTGCGTGGGTTGAAGCCCAGCATTCCCGAGGTTCCTGGAGGCAAGCTGCTGGTCGCTGCCTTTGTGGGAACAACCATGGCGGCACCTACCTTTGTGGTGCGGCCCTTGCTGATGAAAGGAAAGGGATGGGATGAACGCCATACGAAAGAACAGTCCAAGGATGCCTTGCTGTCTGCATCGCTAATGTTGGTCATCAACTTGGCCATCATGGCTGCAGCGGCTGGATCCTTGTTTGTGGAAGGCAAAACCATCGAAAAAGTTATGGATATGGTTTATACGCTCGAGCCCATAGCGGGAAAATTTGCGGTGGCCATCTTTATGACGGGAGCGCTTAGCGCGGGACTCTCCTCTATTTTTCCCATATTAATGGTGGCCCCTCTTTTGGTGGCAGATTACAAGGAAGGTGTCCTGGATACAGCATCTACGCGATTCAGGGTGTTGACGGGGGTGGCCTGCCTGGTAGGCTTGACGGTTCCGATCCTGGGAGCCAATCCAATATTGGCGCAAATACTGACTCAGGTAGCGGCGGTGTTTATTCTACCATTGGTGATAGCTTGTATGCTTTACCTGATCAACCGAAAGGATTTGATGCAGGCACATAGAGCGGGCGTCTGGCTGAACACAGGTCTGATTGCTGCTTTGATCTTTTCACTTGTCATCTCGTTTACCGCCTATTTGGCATTGAGCGAAATGATTTTATAAACGGGATAAATCCAATCTGTATGGTTTTTCGGTGCGTGGGCCACTAGATTTTCTATAAAAATATTTATAGTTAAATAAAATTTTTTAGAGGCAAAATCCGATGAAAGACCTAAAAAAGGAGGGGTATCGTAGAAAAAAATTCTATTTTTCTAAGTATGTATTCCATAAAAGTTGGTATTCCAAAAATAGATGGCAGCAGTAGCCTTCTGTTGAACAGACCAGCTAATTGGAATTATTTTTTATTCTTCGTAATATTCAACTGAAATTTGCCGGAGCCACCCAAACCTATACCTAACCAATTCCTGTGTCCTAAAGGATTTTCCATTCTTGAGATAATCCAACGATATGTTTGACAGTAAGCTTTTTTGTGAAGTTTGCAAGGTTGAGTGTATTCGTTGATTTATCAATCGGAGCGTAAGGGATCGGTAAGGTTACCGTAGGAAGTATCGGGCTTGTTTTCATTAAATCATTTACTTTAATCAATTATCCTTATGAAAAAAAGTTTACTCGCTTTTCTTTTCTTGATATGCACAGGCATGTATGCCTTTGCGCAGGAAAGAACAGTCACCGGTACGGTGACTGACGCCGACGCAGCTGCACCCTTGCCGGGTGTAAGTGTTCTTGTCAAAGGAACAAATACGGGTACCATTACCGACATCGACGGTAAGTACAGTATTAATGTTCCCGCTTCTGGAACTACGCTTGTGTTCTCTTATTTGGGCTATTCCCGTCAGGAAATGGTCATCGGTAATTCCAATGTGATCAATGTAGGACTTAAGGCTGAAGAGACCGCTCTTGGTGAGGTGGTTGTAACCGCCTTTGGTTTGGAGAGAGAGAAAAAGGCATTGACCTACACCGTACAGGATGTAGGTACCCGTGAGCTTACCGAGGCAAGGGAACTGAACGTAATGAACTCCCTATCAGGTAAAGTGGCCGGCTTATCGATCAACCGTTCCGGATCCGGTGTTGGGTCTCCTACCCGCGTAATCTTGAGAGGTAACCGTTCCATTAGCGGTGACTCACAGCCTCTTTATATCGTGGATGGTGTACCTGCAAGGGGAATCGAAAACCTAAACCCCGACGATATTGAGAGCATCAACGTATTGAAGGGGCCAAACGCAGCCGCTCTTTATGGTAGCCGTGCAAACAACGGTGCGATTGTGGTTAACACCAAGCGTGGAAAGCAAGGCTTTGCTGTTAACTTCAACTCCAGCATCATGTTTGACGATCCTATCCTGATGACGAACTATCAAAACATTTACGGTCAGGGTTCAGGAGGCGTGTATTCACCTGCTTCTGAGTTTTCTTGGGGTCCCCGTATGGATGGTTCCCAAGTAGCGCAATGGTCTAGAGTTGAGGGTAAAGCTGGAACTACTTATCCTTTTTCCCCTCAGCCTAACAACGTTAGGGATTTCTTTCAGACCGGACATAACCGGGCTTATACCTTATCGGTGACCGGTGGCGGAGAAAAGAACCAAACCTACTTCTCCTATACCTTTGCCGATGCAGCAGGTGTGGTTCCCGGTAACGAGTTGAAGCGTCACAGCATCAACCTTCGGTTGACCAATAAGCTGACTGATAAATTGACCTTGGATTCAAAGTTAAATTACATCCGTCAGGACATCGATCAGTTGCTTAGACAAGGGGAGAATTTTGCCAATCCAATCCGAAATGCCTATCGTATCCCACGAAACATCAGGACCGAGGATCTTTCCCAGTTCGAATATACTAATGCCGCGGGATTGCTGAGACAAAACTATTTCAACCCCGGTTCAAACGGCGGTATGAACCCCTACTGGACGGTAAACAGAAACTTGTTCAATAACACATTGGATAGGTTGATCGGCTTGACTTCCCTAAGTTATGAGATTACGGAAGGATTATCTGTTATGGGCAGGGTAGCATTGGACCGCTCATTCACTACGGATAGTGAGTCAATTTACAATGATACGTACATCATTGCTCAGGACGGTAGGTTTGGAGTCGGGTTTGGTCAGGTTATGGAAATTAATACTGACTTCCTGATTTCGTATGAGAAGAGCATCAATCAGGATTGGAGTTTTAACGTGAATGTGGGTGGTAACGCCCGTAAGGACCGGAATACCAATTTGAGCTCCAACACAGGCCCCAACCTAGTGGTGCCTAATTTCTTTGCCTTGAGCAACACACAATTGGTGGCGTCAACGTACGGCGTGGGTGCCCCCAGAGATGTCAACTCCTTGTTTGGATTCAGCCAGGTAGCATGGAAGAATGCGGTGTTCCTCGACATCACGGCTCGAAATGACTGGAGCTCAACCCTTCCTAGAACCAACTGGTCTTTCTTCTATCCATCCGTCGGATTGAATGCCGTTATCTCGGATTTGGTGGAATTGCCCAATTGGTTGACCTTTGCAAAAGTTCGTGGTAACTTTGCCGAAGTAGGTAACGATACCAATCCTTTCCAGCTTCAGCGTCAGGCATTTTTGGATCCAGGAGGGCGCGCAGGTTTCTTACGTTTGGATACTACCTTGCCGAATGCCAACTTGCTTCCTGAAACCACCCAATCCATCGAAGTAGGTGCTGACGTACGCTTATTCGACAATAAATTGGGAATTGACTTCACCTATTACAAGACCAACTCCTTCAATCAGCTATTTACAGTTGGACTTCCCGTTGGATCAGGAGCTTCCCAGTTTTTCACCAATGGTGGGGACGTGCAAAACCAAGGTATAGAGACGGTAATCACCTTAACACCGGTTAAGCGCTCTGACTTTGATTGGAGTATTACCGCAAACTTTGCAAGAAATATGTCTCTTGTAAATTCGATCAATGACCAGCGTCCACGTGTGCAAGTGGGTGGGGATTTCCTTCGGCAGTTCTTCGTAGAAGAAGGCGCGATGTTTGGTGAGGTGTATTCCAGAGGCTATCTTAGAGATGACCAAGGTCGGGTGATCATAGGTGCCAATGGTATCCCAAGAACTACGCCAGGTTTTACTGTACGTGTAGCGAACTATAACCCCATTTGGTTGGGAGGTATTCAAAACAGCTTCAAGTACAAAAACTTCAGAGCGAACTTCACCATTGACTTCCGTCAGGGTGGCTCCATCGCCTCTCTTACCAACGCGATCATCTATGCGGATGGGTTGACCGAGGAAACCTTGCAAGGTCGTGAAGGTGGCTTGATCTTCGGACAGAATTTCATGGCACACGAAACAGCGGTATTGGAAACCGGAGAACCCAACAATATCCCGATCACTGCCGAGCAATTCTGGGTGCAGATGGGTGGACGAAATGCTCCCATCGGTGAAGTATTCTCGGTATCAGCAACCAACGTAAGAATGCGTGAAGCAGTTATTGGATATAATATTCCCGCCAGCAAGCTCGAGAGACTGCCCATTCGCACTGCAAGTGTAAACTTCGTAGCCCGTAACCTGTTCTTCTTACTAAATAGAGCGGGTAACATCGATCCGGATGTAACCGTTGGTACTGGAACGGCTGCACAAGGGTTCGATTCCTTTGCACCGCCTACCGCTAGATCCTTTGGTTTCAACGTTAATCTTGGATTCTAAAATTTGAAAACTATGAAATTGATAAAAAACATACTCGGATTTTCGCTGGCAGCTGGCCTGTTCTTCGGCTGTACCGAAAATTTTGAAGAATTAAATACACGTCCGGACGTTATTCTTGCGGATAATCTAGACTTGGGTTTGTTGGGTCAGGCTTTTGCCAACGCCCAATGGAGAGCGATGTACGGTGTACCCGGAACGGCAGGTCCAGGTGGTTTTCAGTTGGCGCAGAGTTTGTTCGCTGATATTTACTCCCAGTATTTTGCCAATACAGCTACCAACTTCGATTCAGACAGGCACACCCAAGTAGGTGGTTGGTCCAACGGCGCTTGGAATTCCTTCTATCAACAGGCGGCACCGGTTATCAACTTCGTGGAGAGGTTTACCGCTGCCAATAACCTCCCATTGGAGAATGCCTTTGCCAAGGTTCTGAAGGTGTATGCGTACCACCGAATGACGGATTATTATGGTCCTATCATCTATTCCAATTTTGGAAATGGGGAGACGAGTGTGCCCTATGATACACAGGAGTCAATCTACAAGAACTTCTTCCAAGAGTTGGATGCAGCGGTTACCGTGCTAAAGGCAAATGCCGGAAGAACCGCGTTTTTGGCCCATGATCAGGTGTACGGAGGAAACGCCAATGATTGGCTTTTGTACGCAAATTCCCTTCGATTGAGATTGGCGATGAGGGTAAAATACGTAGAGCCTGCATTGGCCCGAGCGGAAGCTGAGAAGGCCATTACAGATGGGGTTATTACTACCAATGAAAAGAATGCTGCGGTAATGACAACTACCAACTCCCGTCACCCATACTGGACCATCACCAACTGGGGGGAATATCGTATGAGTGCACTTATGGAGAGTGTATTGAAAGGTTACAATGATCCCCGATTGGGCGTTTATTTCAGCCGTACTGATGACTTTGTTGCAGGTACATCGCCAAACGAGTATAAAGGTGTTAGGAATGGGTTGCCTCGTGCTGATTTGGATCAAGGAGCCCTAAACCGAGCCCACTCAGACATGGGTGTACGTTGGTTGAATGCAGGTCGCGGTGGTTTGGCCTTCGGCCCTCCATTTCGAATGATCAGTGCTGCGGAGGTTTTCTTCCTAAGGGCTGAAGGGGCTTTAGAAGGTTGGAACATGGGCGGCACTGCCAAAGATTTGTATGAAAAGGGAATTGAGATGTCCATGACTGAAAGCCGCATAGGAGCAACTCCGGCACAGGTGCAGGATTATATCGCCCGTACAAATACACCCGCTCCCGTTACGTATACCGCAAGGCCTGACTGGAACCTGCCTGCTTCATCAGATATTCCAGTAGCGTTCTTGACTGCTGGAACGAAGGAAAGGCAGCTTGAGCAAATCATTACCCAAAAATGGCTGGCATTGTATCCCGATGGATGGGAAGCATGGACCGAGTTAAGACGGACCAAATATCCAAAACCCTATCCTCGCGTGGCTTCTGACAACGTAGATGTTCCTCGGGATCGTGTGATGTCCCGACTGATCTTCGTTGAAGGTGAATACAACAATAACCGCGCAGCGGTGGAAGCTGCTGAGCAACTTCCAGAGCTAACTACTCGGGGTGGCAACAGAAACTCCACCAAGCTTTGGTGGGATGCGAAGCCTTAAATTTAGCCTCCTGAAACTATTTAGTTAATCAAAGTGCCGTCGATTGACGGCACTTTTTTATTTTAGTGCCCAAATGCGGTTCCAAATGCCTATGAAATCCTTCCTTCGCATCTCTTCCTTGATTCTACTAATTACACTGGTTAACGCCTGTAGCCAAGAGGATCCGGACGCGCTTTTTACCCAACTGTCCTCCAAGCAAACCGGCATCAGCTTTCGTAATCTGGTGCGGGAATCGGAGGAATTTAATGTACTTACCTATGGGTATTTTTACCAGGGAGGTGGCGTCGCCATTGGAGATATCAACAACGATGGACTCCCGGATATCTATTTTACGGGCAATATGATGGCCAGCAAACTATATCTTAACAAGGGCGATTTTGTTTTTGAAGACATCACCGAGTCGGCAGGCGTAGGAGCCGCGGGGCTTTGGAACACCGGTGTAACCATGGCAGATGTAAATGGGGACGGTCTGTTGGATATTTATATCTGCCGATCGGCTGCCAATGACCCCGAGCGAAGACGAAATGTGTTGCTGATCAACAACGGTAACCTCACCTTTACCGATAGGGCAAAGGAGTTTGGACTCGACGATCCCGGATACTCTACCCAGGCGACTTTTTTCGACTATGACAGGGATGGTGATTTGGACATGTTCTTGCTGAATCACTCCACACAAGAGTACGCCGGCTTTAGCCGTATCGATGCCAGCTTCAAAGAACGGGTGGGGGATTATTTGGGAGATAAGCTTTTCAGAAACGATGGAGGCAAGTTTGTGGACGTAACCCAAGAAAGCGGGATCATCAATAATGTGTTGGGCTTCGGGTTAGCCGTCACAGTCACGGATGTCAATGATGACGGCTGGCCGGACATCTACGTCAGCAACGACTACAATGAGGAGGATTACCTCTACATCAATCAGCAGGACGGAACCTTTAAGGAATCGGTAAGGGAATACCTTGGCCATGTGTCGCTTTTTTCCATGGGCGCAGACGCAGCAGATATCAATAACGATGGCTTGGTTGATATCCTATCCATGGATATGATGCCAGAGTTTACCTATAACCAAAAGACCATTCTGGGTCCTGAAAACTACGATAAATACAGGGAACTACTGGCCAAGGGATTTTTTCCACAAGCGATGCGTAATATGCTCCACCTGAACCAGGGTAATGGCTACTTCAGTGAAATTGGCCAGTACGCGGGAGTTGCGCAGACCGATTGGAGCTGGGCTACCTTGGTGGCAGATTTTGACAACGACGGTTGGAAGGATATTTTTGTGGCCAATGGATATGCCCGGAACTACTTGGATATGGATTTTTTGAACTATATGGTGAGTGAGCGCATACGTAGTACCCAAGGTGTCGGGAAGGAAAGTGCCCTCATCGAACTGATCGAGAAGATGCCGCCGATTTACGTGGAGAACTACCTATACCACAACAATCAGGACCTTACCTTCACCAATCGGGCAGCTGATTGGGGTCTAAAGGGTTTGACTGTTTCCAATGCGGCCGCCTATGCCGATCTGGATGGAGATGGGGACTTGGATCTGATCGTCTGCCATACCAATGATCCGGTGTCGGTATATAGAAATAACGCAGATCGTCTATACAATCGCAATTTTTTAAAGATCCGGTTTGAAGGAAACAACCAAAATACCAAGGGAATTGGTGCCATGGCGATAGGCTACGCTTCTGGGGCTATATTCAAACAAGAGCTGATGCCGGTGAGGGGGTATCAATCCGCGGTGGATCATGAATTGGTAATGGGCTTGGGAGAGATTGCGGAACTGGATAGTTTGACTGTGCTATGGCCCACCGGAGAAGTGGAGACCCTACGATCGGTGGTGCCAAACCAAACGCTCACGTTTAAGCAAGAAAATGCCCGTTTTGAGCAGCGGCAGGAAAGGAACCCCATTTTTTTGTTGGAGGAAATCTCAAATGGCCTGGGAATAGAATTCGGGCACAAGGAAAGTGAGATTTTGGAATTTACACAGGATAGGTTGATGCCAAATACCATGTCCTCTTTGGGGCCGAGGATCCGGGTTGCGGATGTGAATGGAGATGGTCTTGATGATGTATACCTCGGAGGCGGAAAGGGACAGCAGGGGGCATTGTACCTACAAATCCGATCTGGGGTATTTATCCAAACGGTTCAACCTGCTTTCGAGTTGGATTCGGCTTTTATTGACGTAGATGCCGCTTTTTTGGATGTGGACGGCGATGGGCACTTGGATCTGTACGTGGTCAGTGGGGGCACCGATTTTCCTGCGGGGGATTTGCGCTATCAGGATCGCCTGTATCTGAACAATGGTAACGGAACTTTTCGTAAATCCAGTGAACTCTTACCGATACCACCAGGCAGTGGTAGTGCAGTGGCTGTTGGCGATTTGGATGGTGACGGACTGGCAGACTTGGTAGTAGGCGGAAGGTACGTACCCGGGCGGTTCCCGCTTTCTCCCCAATCCTATCTTCTTCGTAATAGGGGCGATGGTACCTTTGAAGACATGACTGACCGCTTCGCTCCTGGCCTTTCCGAGGCGGGGATAACGTCCGATTTGCAGCTAGCAGACCTCAATGGCGATGGGCTTTTGGATCTCGTCCTTGTGGGGGAGTGGGCGGCGCCCAAGATCTATCTGAATGATGGGGGTAGGTCGCTCAAGCTTTATCAAGATAGCGGTGTTTCCGGTCTTTCGGGTTGGTGGCTCTCGGTGACGGTTGCCGATGTCAATGGTGACGGGCACCAGGATATCGTGCTTGGCAACTACGGTGAAAACAACGCATTTAAGCCTACCAGAGATCAGCCTATGAGGTTGATCTACAATGATTTCGACGGGAATGGTTCCATAGACCCCATTTTTACCTATTACATTGCGGATACCAGTGCTTTTGCCTTTAGCCGTGACGAGCTTGTGGGACAACTTCCGTTTTTAAAAGGAAGGTTTACCGATTACCGATCTTTTGCCAAGCGGGATATCAGCGGATTTTTTACGGCCAAGGAGATGGAAGGGGCAGACACGTTGGCTGCGGTGACCTTACGTTCGGTGGTGTTGTTGAACGACGGTAGCGCAACCTTTGAAGTAAGGGATTTGCCACGCGAGGCGCAATTTGCCCCACTCTATGCTGCTATAGTGATGGATGTGGATGGAGACGGTAGTATGGATCTGGTTTCTGGCGGCAACTTGTCCAAAACCCGTGTCAGTATGGGGCAACAGGATGCGAATCCAGGCTTTATCTTGCTGGGTGATGGACTGGGAGGTTTCCATACCCGAAGTCCCCGACTGGGTCAGCTGCCCATCCGGGGCAATATTCGGGACATTCGTGCGCTGAAAGTAGGCGGTAGGGATTATTTGCTATACGGGAGAAATAATGGAGCAACGGCGGTTTTTCGATTGAATCGCTAACTGGCAGGGGGACGTTTGTGCCAGTGGGATGCAAGGATCGATCCGGTAATGTTTTGCAATACACTGAAAATAGCGGGCGCCAGACCGACGGTCGCCAGTTTTCCCATTTCCTTCGCCAATCCTCCGGCCATTCCCCCGTTTTGGAGTCCAACTTCCAACGCGATGGTTCGACTATCTTTTTCCGATAGTCTAAATAGCCTTGCTGAATAGTATCCTAGGCTATAGCCTACCATATTGTGGAGAAGGATCCATACCGTGAGTGCGGTACCCAAAGCAAGGAAGTTGTCCCTGCCGGAGGCTGTAATCAATACGATCACCACGGCGATCACTGCCATGGAGGCTGTCGGCATTAGTTTCTGCACCCACACCGCCCGGTCACGCAGCAAATGATTAAACGCCAGCCCTCCCAGAACCGGGAAGATAACAAGTTTGAAAATCGTCCACATCATCTCTCCGACATGAATCGACACATACGCACCTGCGAGTGATTTCATCAAAAGGGGCGTAGTGAGTGGAGCGATAAGCGTGGAAACCGCGGTTAGGGTAATAGACAACGCCAGGTTTGCCTTGGCAAGGTAGCTGATTACATTGGAGGCTACCCCGCTTGGGGAACATCCCACCAAAATGATGCCTGCGGCAATTTCCGGAGGCATACCACTCCATTTGGCGATTAGAAAACCCGATAGCGGCATTAGGGTTAGTTGACACGCCAAACCTATCCCAACACCTTTGGGCATTTTCACGACCCCCGCAAAGTCCCGAAGGGTCATCGTTGACCCCATACCAAACATGATAAACTGCAGCATGGGGATTATGAGTTGATTAAGCTGGTATCCTCTGTACGAAACGAAGGGTTCCGGATACAATAAGGCTAGCGAAGCCGATGCCAGTATCATGACCGTGTATACGTATCCTCTCAGTTTTTCGTGTAGGTAGAAAGTGATCCCTAGGAATAGGAAGGAAACGATAAGTGTAGTGCCGGCATGTTCAATTGGTAGGCCGATTTGGGAAAAAATAGCTAGCAAAAATCCAAAAGCGGCTACTATAGAGAATCCGATAGTGTATGCTTTTTTATTCACAGCACTATGTGGTGGCGTTGTTGTCGGTTTTTTCGACGGGCGGCTTACGGTGCCAGTAGGAGGCAAGAACAGAACCCGTGATGTTCATCAACGGACCGAAAACCGCAGGTGCCAGGCCGACGGTGGCGGCTTTTCCCATTTCATTGGCCAACCCAGACGCTAGGCCACCATTCTGCATGCCGACCTCAAGCGCGATGGTTCGGCAATCTTTTTCGTCCAATCGCAATAGTCTGCCTACCCAGTAACCTAGATTGTACCCCATTAGGTTGTGGATGGTTACCAAGACGATCAGCAGGCCTCCGATTTCGAGGAGACTATCTCGCCCGGCGGCGGTGATGATGGTGATGATGATGCCGATCCCGATCATTGATACCAAGGGCATGGCATCGTCGAGCCATCTTGCCTTGCCACTTAAAAATCGATTAAACAATAGGCCACCACCAATCGGAAAGATGACCATCTTGATGATACTCCACATCATGTCCCAAACATCTATAGCTATAAAGGTGCCTGCGAGCATTTTCATCAGAAAGGGGGTCGTGAACGGAGCCAATAGGGTCGCTACTGCCGTGATGGTAATAGAGAGTGCTAGATTTGCCTTTGCCAGGTAACTCATTACATTGGAGGCAAGACCCGAAGGGGTACAGCCGATCAAAATGATACCTGCCGCGATTTCCGGCGGGAAACCACTCATGCTGGCGATGGAAAAGCCGAGTAAGGGCATGATGGTTAGCTGGGAAATCAATCCTACCAATACCCCTTTAGGCATCTTGGCTACCCCAACAAAATCCTTGACAGACATGGAGGTGCCCATCCCAAACATGATGATTTGGATCAATGGGGTGATTAACTTGCTGAAAGAATATCCGTCATATTGCGTGAGGGGTCCCGGGTAATACATGGCAGCCGCTACACCCGCAAATATCATCGTGGTATACGTGTATCCCTTCAGTCTAGAAAACCCCCTAAACCCGATGCCCAAAAGGACAAAAAAGCCGATCATCAATGGTCCGGTAGATTCTGTTCTTCCGATTATGACCAAAACGGCTACTGCAAATAGTAGCACGAGGGCACCGATTAACAGACCCTTGAATAGGTTTTCGTGTTTCAAGGCCAACTGGGTTTAGGGGGAGTAAGAGGGCTAACGATACAACTAGATTAAATATAAGCGATACAGTCCATTTCGACCAGTGAGTCTCCAGGCACACCACCGTAAGTTGCGACAGTAGTTCTCACCGGAGGTTTTGGTCCAAATCTGCCCCTGAATACCTCGTTCATTCCTTTATAATCGTTAAGGTCGTGTAGGTATACATTGACCTTTAGCACTTTTTCCATCGACGATCCGGCTTTGACCAATTCTTTTTCCAGTTCTTTCAATACGTGGTCGGTATGGGCCTTGATGTCTCCGTCAAAGTGGGCACCTTTTCCGGCAATGAACACCATATTGCCCAATTTGGTGGATCCGGAAAATAGCGGTATATCCTGATCTTCTACTACATTAAAGGCCTGTTTTTCAGGAGCTGAGGTTTCCGACTTTGCACTTGCCACGGTGCTGATACCAGCAAATCCTGCCAACGATGCAAACAGCTTTTTGAGAGACGATCTTCTTTCGATTTTTTTCATATCCAGTTCTGATTTGTAAGGTGATCCAAATTTCGTGGAATTTATGCTTTTCTGTGCGCATCTGCAAGCTCTTTGACATGGGGACTGCCTTATTGGTGACCGGTAGATTTTTTTTCATTTGCCTCGTGGCTTTATTGTGAGATGGTGTTTCTTGCCTTTCCGGTGGCTATTCAGTCTGGTATATTCCCTCAGGTTTTAGTACCTTCGGATCAAACCTGCTTTGCCCATGAAAAACCTGAACCGATACCTAGAGCATACGTTGTTAAAACCCGATTGTACCCAACATGAGATAGAAATGCTGCTGACAGATTGCCGACAGTACCGGTTTATGGGGGTATGTGTCCCGCCTTTTTGGGTCAAAAAGGTAAAGCGGGATCTGTCGGACATGGATATTCAGGTTGTTACCGTTGTGGGGTTTCCGTTTGGGTATTCTACTACGGAGGCCAAGGTTCATGAGACCGTTCAAGCAATCCGGGATGGGGCAGATGAAATTGACGTGGTTTGGTCACTTACGGCCTACAAATCAGGGATGAATTGGCCGAAGATTGAACTGGCCAAACTCTCGCAGTTGTGCCATGAGGAAGGACGTCTGATCAAAGTGATCGTTGAGACGGCGTTTTTGGATGAATCCGAGCTGTTGGAGGCCTGTGATATTTGCCGGGATGCGGGAGCGGATTTTGTAAAGACCTCTACCGGCTTTGCACCCGGGGGGGCGGTGGAGGAGCAGATTCGATTGATGAGAAGCCGGTTGCCAAGTCAGGTAGGTATCAAAGCAAGTGGTGGCATAAGGGATCTGCCCAAGGCGATAGCGATGATCAAGGCGGGAGCAGACCGGATCGGTACTAGCGCAGGGCCGTCCATAATGAATGCGCTGGAGGATGCGTGATGCTGGCCCAGAGAGCCACAGAAACAAGGGGCTGACCTTTTAAATTAACTTTTTGGCGAGCAGGTAAGTACAGGAAGGTTAAGCCAAAAAAAATCGGTATTATTGTAGTTGAGGTTTTGCATTTTCTTCCCAATCCCGGATTCTTTCCGATAGGGCAGCATTCAAATACCCACTCAATCTCGATCCAAATTTCGGTGAATTATGAAAAGTGATTTAATTCCTTCAGCCTTTAGGAAGGGAGCGGCCAAGTTGGTTGGCGTATGCATTTTGTTGATACTTGGTTTGGTTTCCCATGCTTGGGCAGCGGAGGGGGCTTCTGCGGGTTCCGGGGAAGCGTTTTGGTTCTGGAGATTTTTGGGGCGCCTTCACCCCTTGGCTGTGCATTTTCCTGTCAGCTTACTTGTGTTTGCCGCCTTCTTGGAGCTTTTTACCCTTGGTAATTTTAACGGTAAACTTCGACCGGGCATCCGTATGTTGGTTTTGGCCGGAGTGGCTGCGGCCATCGTGTCCACCGTGTTTGGTATTTTGTTGGCAAATATAGAGGATTACGGTGGCAGTACCTTGGAATTGCACAGGTGGGCTGGGTTGGTCACGGCCTTGATTGGCATACCGCTCTATTTTAGCTTGAAAAAGACGGAGCATAAATTAAGTTCCGCGACCGTTAAGCAATACCGGGCGGTGCTGTTTGTGGCTGCTTTTGGGGTTTCGTTTGCCGGCCATTTTGGAGCTTCCCTTACCCACGGAGAGGACTACCTTACGAGTGTTTTGCCATGGAACGAAGGCAGTTCGTATGCAGGCGTTCCCATGGATATTGATTTGGTTTCCTATCAAGGGACTGACCTTTCCGAGGAGCGTCAGGTCAAGTTGGTAGGTCAAGTGAGGGCGATATTCGCCCATAATTGCTATAACTGTCACAGTACTGCCAAAATTAAGGGCGAGTTAAGGCTTGATACCAAAGAGGAGATATTTAAGGGAGGTGAATCAGGCCCGGTGATCATGCCCGGTGATGCGGCCAAAAGTGAACTGGTACGAAGAATAAAATTGCCCAAAGACCATAAAGAAGCCATGCCTTCCAAGGGGAAAACGCTCAGCAAGGACGAAATAGCGTTGATTTCACTTTGGATAGACAAGGGAGCACCCTGGCCGGATGCCGTAGAGAACCAAAGTGTGTATAGGGTAGCGGAATTGGCACCCAGGCGCCCTAACCTTCCGGCATCCAAGGCCGGTTTGGATAACCCGGTAGATTTGCTGGTAGATGATTATTTTTCCCAGAAATCGATTCGATGGAAGCAGGCCGTAGATGATAAAACGTTCCTACGCAGGGTTTACCTGGATATAATAGGGCTATTGCCGACGCCTGCGGTCTATGAGGCATTTGGTTCAGACACCCGTCCCGATAAGCGGGAGCGCGTAGTAGATCAGTTGCTGGCAAGGAACGATGAGTATGCCATCCATTGGCTTACGTTCTGGAATGACGCCCTTCGCAACGATTACACCGGTACAGGATATATTACCCGGGGAAGGTTTGCGATTACCGAGTGGCTGTATGCCTCCCTTCGCGAAAACAAGCCCTATGACCTGTTTGTAAAACAGTTGTTGAATCCCGACGAGAAATCCAAGGGCTTTATTGAAGGGATACGCTGGAGGGGTGATGTGAATGCCAGTCAGGTTACCGAGATGCAGGCTGCACAGAATGTGGGGCAGGTTATCTTAGGTCTAAACCTGAAATGTGCGTCCTGCCATGACAGCTTTATCAGCGACTGGAAACTGGAGGAAGCCTACGCATTTGCCAATATTTTTGCCGAGGAGGACTTGGACGTGGCCCGCTGTGAAACGCCCATAGGTAAGAAAGCGAGCACCAAACTGCTGTGGGAGGAGCTAGGGGAGATTGACAGCACCGCCAACCGAGCTGAAAAACTGCGCCAACTGTCCGAGTACCTCGTGCAGCCGGCAAACGGACGTATGTACAGAACAATCGTCAACCGTATTTGGAAGCAGATGATGGGCCGTGGTTTGGTGGAGCCTGTGGATGAAATGGATAACGAACCCTGGAGTCAGGATTTGTTGGATTGGCTGGCGAGTGATTTTGCCGACCATGGATACGATCTACGCCACCTAATCCGCATGATCGCTACTTCAAAAGCCTATCAGCAACCTTCCATCAGCTTTGAAGATCCCTTGGATTTGGTGGATGAGCGCTATGTCTTCGAAGGGATGGTCCGCAGAAGACTTACGGCCGAGCAGTTCTCCGATGCGGTAAGCAACCTGTTCTTTCCGCTTTTTGAGGAAAAACAGGTCAAGTATGATCCATTTCAGTTGGTTAGTTCGGAGACTTCTAAGCCTGAGTACCCGAGGGCTTCGCTTGTACAGAACAACGAATTCCTGAAGGCACTGGGAAGACCAAACCGGGAAATCGTATCTACGAGCAGAGATTCCCAGGCCAGTCTGTTACAGGCGTTGGAATTAACGAACGGGGAGACACTGAATGAAGCGCTCAGAAAAGGAGCCGAGCGATGGAAGGAAAAATACCCGGACGGGGAGATACTGATCCACCAAGTGTTTAGGCAGCTTTTTGCCCGGGATCCTCATCAAAATGAATACCGGATCGCCAGCGAAGTGTTAGGTGAGTCACCTGCGGTAGAGGATATTCAGGACCTGTTTTGGGCGCTGGTGCTACTGCCAGAGTTTCAGTTGATTTATTGACAAAAAAGGAATTGATAGAAAAATGAACATACATAGGAACAGAAGGGATTTTCTAAAGAAAACCAGTGCCGCGGCAATAGCCACCATGGCGATGGGGGCACCTATTTCAGGCCTGCTCAGCTCCTGTCAGCGACCGAAAGCCATGCCTACTACGGCAGACAGTGTCATTTTGCTTTACATGGCAGGGGGGATGGCCCATACAGAAACCTTTGACCCCAAAAGATATACGCCCTTTCGTAAGGGAATGGAGTCTCAGGAGGTATTGAGTACTTTTCCGTCGGTGCCTACGGCATTGGATGGAATCCATTTCTCAGAAGGCTTGGAGAACATCGGGCAGATTATAGACCGGGGCACGTTGATTCGATCCTACGTGGCTGCCGATTTGGGACATATTCTACACACCCGGCATCAGTACCATTGGCATACCTGCTACGAACCGCCCCAATCAGTGCTTGTCCCCCATATGGGATCTTGGGTTTCCAGGGAACTTGGGCCGTTGAACCCCGTAATTCCGGCATTTATCAATATTGGTCAGCGCTTTACCGTGGGTGAAGGGGAAGAGCTCAAAGCCTTTCACAGTGCGGGGTTTTTGGGCAGTGAGTATGGCCCCTTCCTTATACCGGATCCTACCGGAGGACTGGAAAGTGTCCGCCCTCCCGTAGGAATGTCCACCAAGCGATTTGAAGGAAGAAATCAGCTGTACGAGCGTCTGATCAGCGAGGGTGCCATGGGTGAATTTGGCAGTGATTACCAGAAGGAATCCCTGAAACGCTCCATGGAGCAAGCTTATATTTTGTTGAATTCTCCCGAAGCCAAGGCGTTTGACCTGAGTCAAGAGCCCAAGGAGAAGTATGACATCTACAATACCGGAAAATTTGGGTTAGGCTGCCTGATGGCGAAGCGCTTGGTGGAGCAGGGTGCCCGATTCATCAGCGTTACGACAGAATACGAGCCTTTTTTTGGCTGGGATACCCATGAAAACGGCCATACCAGATTGGTTGATATGAAAAAAATGATCGACGCTCCCGTCGCCCAATTGATCAAAGATTTGGACGAGAGTGGCCGGCTGGACAGGACCATGATTATTTTGGCGAGTGAGTTTAGCAGGGATATGCTTACCGAGGGTAGGCCCGATCTTAAAGTAAAGGATCAGGTAGAAGTTCCAGATATCATCGAGGACCTGAAAAATTACGGCATGCACCGCCATTTTACAGATGGATGTTCCATGCTCATGTTTGGGGGAGGCATCAAGCGGGGTCATGTCTATGGCAAGACAGCGGATGAGCGTCCCTGTAAGACCATTGAAAACCCGATCAAGATCGACAGCATCCACCAAACCATGTATCATGCATTGGGTATAGACCCGGAGAAGCACTATGAAATCGAAAAGAGACCCTTCTATACCACTCCGGATGGACTGGGGAAAGCAGAGTTGGATCTCCTAACGTAACAGGAAGCAGTGGAGAGGCCTGCGGGTACGTGGGCTTTTTTCTCTTTTTGATAGAATTGTACTACCTTGACCCTACAAATCCATAGCCTTACATACGCTCTTGTACCGCTTGACAAGACTTACATCCTGTTCTGTCGGTGATTTCTCTTGTAGTAAAGGTTATTTAATATTTAGGTCAACTAGAAAAAACAAAGCCTCATTCTAGGGGCGTTTCAGGGCAGACTAGCCAACCCAAAACTATATGAACACATGAAGAATTCAGGTCATTCGCGAAGATCATTTATCAAAAAAACCGGAGTAGTGGCCCTTGCCGGCGCAGTTGCTCCCACTGTCATTATTCAAAAAACCCATGCTATGAAAAAAGAAACCATTCTGGGCCACGGCTCACACCGCTATCGAGTCATTGAAGGTTGGGGAATCCTCGACGCAGGCAAAAACCCTGTAAATGACTGCCATGAAATGGTAGAAGACTCCAAAGGCAGGCTTTTTATGCTGACCAACGAGACTAAAAACAATATTTTGGTATACGACAAATCGGGAAAGCTATTGGATAGCTGGGGAACCACCTTTCCGGGAGCCCATGGGCTTACGTTGAGCAACGAAGGAGGAGAGGAGTTTTTGTTTATAACCGACACTTCCCGGAACCAAGTGATCAAGACAGACCTGAAGGGCAAGGAAGTGCTGAAGTTGGATTACCCCCGGGAAACCGGTAAGTACGACTTTCCCAACCAATTTGTGCCTACTGAGACAGCCATCAATCCGGCAAACGGAGACATTTATGTCGTGGATGGATACGGCAAGAACCACGTGATGCAGTACAACGCCAAAGGCGAGCTTATCCGCGCATTTGGTGGTGCCGGAACCACTGATGAGACCTTTAACTGTTGCCACGGTATTGTGGTGGACACGAGAAATAAATCCAACCCAACCCTCCTTATTACCGACCGAGGCCACATGCAGTACAAGCGCTTTACACTCGACGGTAAGTATATCAAAACGATCCCTATGCCGGGCTCTTTTGTATGTAGACCCGTTCTGCAAGGTGAAAATGTTTACGCGGCGGTATACCGAAGCACCACCCAAGAATATCCCAATTCCGGTTACATCACCATCCTAGATGCCAACGACAAAGTGGTCAGCACGCCAGGTGGTACCGCTCCGGAGTACGTGGGTGGCGTGTTGCAAGAGCAGCGCAAAGACAGGTCATTTATGGGTTTTATGCATCCACATGACGTATGTGTGGACCGGGATGGTAATATCTATGTGCCTCAGTGGGCGTCCAAGAAGACCTATCCTGTGAAGTTGGAGCGGGTGTAATTAGCCGAAAATAATCAGGAAGAGTTTCGTTTGGCAGAGAGTTTAATTTTGTCTGGTTTGGTTACTATCTAACTAGGTAGTTTAGTGCCATAAATTGTTTATACGTTCATCGAAGGCTGCACTTGGCAGTCTTCATTGTTTTTGACGCCTTTAATGTTATGGAAAAAGGGAAGTCTCTCGAGCGACTAATTGAACTTGATGCCGCGCGAGGTTTGGCATTAGCAGGTATTTTGGCCATTAACCTCTATATATTCAACGCCCCTTACGCCTATTTGGATGAATATTACGGTCAGTTTGGGGCTAGGGAACTGATTCTCTTGGAGGTCGTGTATGCTGTTTTTGGAGGCAAGGCGATGTTCCTTTTTGCTTTCCTTTTCGGATACGGATTTTATCTACAGGCTGAAAAGCATCAAAAGTCGGTTCAGGTCTTTAGGAGGTTATACTTACGTAGGATGCTGGTTTTGGCGGGGTTCGGAATAACTCATATCCTTTTTTTCTGGTATGGAGATATTCTACTCGCCTATGCATTAATGGGCTGTTTATTGTTGTTGTTTTACCGAATGCCTAGTTGGTTTTTGTCGGGATTGGCAGTATTGCTTTTTTTATCCCCAGCGATTTATGTAGCGACGATGGATTATTGGCCTACCGTACCGCTTGGAACCGCGTTGAACTACAGCCTCTCAGAGGTTATTTCTATTTATCAGAACGGCGGCTACCCAGAGTTCTTCAAGGTAAACCTTCACCAATACTTGTCCATGAAAAATGAGACAGTATGGGTTTACATGCCAAAAGCTTTGGCGGCCTTTATAGTCGGATTTCTTTTTGCAAAACGAAATGGATTGGGCCTTATACGCATCCGACCAGGCCATTATATCGGCTTGGCCGTGTTGTTCCTTGCGGCTAGCGTTTTGATGCATATGTATAAGGAGATAGTGTTTGATCTACTTCAGTTAACTGGACGGGAGTTACTACCGGTAAGAATCGGAATGCAGATAATGGCTTTTGATGTGATGCAAAGCCTTGGCTATATCCTGCTCATTTTTTCTCTTATGCAGTATAGCATGCTTTCGAAACCATTTATTCTGGTGGGCTTTGCAGGAAGGATGGCATTGACAAACTACCTCATGCAGACCGTTGCAGGTTTGTTGATTTTTTCTTTTTTAGGACTTGGTCTTTTTGGCAGCATGGCACCGACACAGTTGCTAGTGTTGACGGGGTTGATATTTTTCATTCAAGTGGGTATTTCTAGGTTTTATCTTGGCTTTTTTAAGCAGGGACCGATGGAGGATCTGTGGAGAAGATTTCTTTGAATGGCGACATTTCCGGGTCAGGCACAGCTTTGCGTTCAATCGGAATGATCGGAACGGGAAAATGTAGGCCATGTAAGGTCACATTTCTATATTCGGAGCTTTCTGAGTATAGTAGGAACTTTTTCGGTTTAGGTGGCGCGTTATTTTTTAAAAGCAAAGGATTTGATAAATAATATGGTGAAAATATATTGAATTAGCTGTATTTTTGGTATTGTTCATCAGTATATCCGAAAATAAATTTTTTAAAACCAGCACAGTACAGGATGGTTCTTCTGTCTCCTTTTTGTTACTTCCTGTTGGTTTTTAAAACCTTTTAACTAACCAAATTAATTCTAACCCAAACCTGTATGAAAAAAATTTATGATCGATGGATCCGTGGAAAGCTTAGTGTTTTTCTCTGCGCATTATTGTTGATACCGGGATTTCTCCATGCCCAGCAGGGCGGAGTGATTTCCGGTAAGGTGGTTTCAGCGGAGGATTCCGAACCACTTCCGGGAGTTTCCATCCTGGTAAAAGGTACCAACCGGGGTACCGTTACGGACATGGAGGGAGATTTCTCCATTCAGGCTAGTTCCGGTGAAGTGTTGACCGTAAGCTTTATCGGTTTTCAAACGACCGAAGTTCCGGTTACCTCCCAAACACGTTATCAAATTTCTTTGAATGCCTCGTTGGGGGACTTGGGAGAAGTTGTGGTCGTGGGATATGGTTCCCAGCGCCGGGCCGATATTACCTCGGCCGTATCCGTCATTAACATGGAAAACATTGGAGACGTGCCGACTACCAACGTGACCCGATTATTGCAAGGCCAAGCGGCCGGTGTGCAGGTAAGGCAGCGATCCGGCAGACCAGGTGAGGAGATGGAGATCACCATCCGAGGACTCGGATCGTTGGGTGCAGGCAGCCAACCGCTATTCGTCGTAGACGGATTCCCCATTGGTACTACCCTAGGGCAGAACCTCAACCCGGCCGATATTGAAAGCATTACGGTGTTGAAAGATGCGGCATCCACTGCTATCTACGGTGCTAGGGGATCCAACGGGGTAATTTTGATTACTACCAAATCAGCTAAGGAAGGCAAAGTCGGGATTGACTTTGTGGTAAACCAAGGTTTTACAAACGTACCTGACTCCCGAAGGACCATCATGATGAACGGTCCCGAGTTTGCCCAATTCAAGAAGGAAAGTTTTCAGGACCGAGTCCGATATTTTGAAGGCAGAGAGCCCTCATTGGAGGAGATACCTCTGGAGTTCCGCTTTCCGGAGCAGACCCAGTACAGCACAGACTGGTTTCAGGAAATCATGAACCAGAATGCCAAATTCCAGAATTACAATGCTACCCTTACGGCAGGAAGGGGGGATATCCGTTCACTTATTTCAGTCGGCTACATCAATCAGGAGGGTGCCGTGATCAATACCAATTTTGACCGGTTTAACGTTCGGGCGAATTTGGATGGTAAAGTCACCGATTGGCTAAGTATGGGCTGGAATGTCGCTGCGTCGCATTCCCGCGAAAACTATGCCTCTACCGACGGTCGGGATGCACTGATCGGAAGAGCCTTATGGGCTGATCCCCGGTACCCTGTATATAAGGAAGATGGCTCCTTCAATACCTACATCGGTGGGACCAGCGGTATTTTTGGTACAGCCAACGTGGTACAGGAGTTATATGAGATGGAGCGGACACTTAACACAAACAATGTGTTAAGTAACGGCTACCTGGAGTTTTCATTTTTGAAAGATTTCAAGTTTCGAACCTCGGTGAACGCTACGCTGACCAGTACCGAACAGAAGGAGTATCGCCCCTCTACACTGGCCGGCACGGGCTTCAACCAACCACCGCCTAGAGAGGCCAATCTTTTGCAGCGTGCCGATAACTTACTCAATATAGGTGCCGATCAGTTACTTTCCTATAATAAAGTATTGGGGAAACACCGCATGGAGGGCTTACTAGGGTATTCTGCCCAGGAAGAGACCTTTAAACGTCTTCAAGGGAACGGTAATGAGTTCCCCAACGACGTGACCCGTTACCTGAATTCAGCGATCCGGCAGACCTCCTCCTCAGGGGAATTTTCTTGGAGCCTATTGGCCTACTTTGCCCGGGCAAACTATTCCTTTAACGATAAATACTTGTTTTCGGCATCCATGAGGAGGGAAGGAAGTTCTCGTTTTGGTGCCAACAACAAGTGGGGTAATTTCCCGGCCTTCTCTGCCGGATGGAGGATCTCCGAAGAGGATTTTATGCCTCAGTCCAATTGGATTACGGATTTGAAGGTTCGGGCCAGCTACGGTATCACCGGTAACAATGCAATCGGTAACTACTCTAGCTTGTCCAATATGGCGATTTCCAACTACGTGTTTGGAGGTACCATTGCAAACGGGCAGCGACTCGCCAACTTTGCCAATGCCAACCTTGGTTGGGAGCAATCCGAACAGACCGATATTGGGTTGGACCTTGCCATGTTTGATAACCGATTGATATTTACCGCAGAGTACTATAACCGATTGACCAATGACATGTTGCTTTCCGTGGAGATGCCGATCGTTTCCGGTTTTGGTTCTTCGCTGGACAACGTGGGCAGCGTACGAAACCGAGGCGTTGAACTTGCCTTGGATTACCGTACGAGGGTAAACCAGGTTAATTTAAGGAGCAATTTGAACTTTACCCTCAATCGAAACAAGGTACTCGAGATACGCGGAGACAATGATGAGATTTGGACCGGTGGCTTCTACAGTGTGTATAACGTGTCCAAAGCTGGCCGGCCTATGGCTATGCTCTATGGGTTCCGTATGATGGGAATTTTCAATACGGAAGAAGAGATTTTGGCCTGGCCGACCCAAGATGGTGCTATCCCCGGTACCTATAAATACTTTGATGCCAATGGGGACGGCGTGATTTCCTATGACCAGCAGGATATGATCGAGATAGGTAATCCACATCCGGACTACATCCTAAACATGACCATTGGTGGGGATTACAAGAAATTCGATTTTAATATCCTCTTTACCGGTGCTTTCAACTATGACGTGATGAGAAACATCGAGGCGACTACCATGAATATGGACGGGGTGTTTAACATTCTACGGTCCGGTATCAACCGATGGAGGTCTCCCGAAAATCCCGGCGATGGCGTGGGCGCAACTACCAATACATGGAAGTGGCAGCGTGAATCCAATTCCAGATACATCTACGATGCCACCCACGTGTGGCTGCGTAACGTGAGCCTCGGCTATGCCATTCCGAACAATCCTGTCATCCCAAATGCACGGTTATTTGTGAGTGCGGAAAACCTCTTCTTGTTTACATCCTATCCTGGATCGAACCCAGAAGTGAACCGACGTGGTGGGATCAATATCGGAGTGGATGACGAGAGTTACCCCATCCCAAGAACCTTTACCATGGGTGCCACCATCAAATTTTAACACAGATCCCAGTAATCATGAAAAATACAAACATTTATTCCATTTTAGCGGGGATTGTTTTGGCGTTCACTTCATGTAGTGATGAATTCTTGAACAAAACCGACCCCACGGTCTTGGTAGCGGATACCTTTTACAGCAATGAAAAAGAGCTCGAGCAGGCGGTAGCAGGGGTGTATGGTATGCTACGCGGCCATTTTAACAACGAATGGCAGTTTAACGAGTATATCTCTGATAACACTACCCTACATTTCAATGTGGGGAACCGTGGCCAAGGCCCGGCCCTAGAGGCCATCGAATTTTGGCAATATAATGCCGCCACGCCCAACGTTGGTACGCTTTATAATACCATCTACAGTATAATGGTCAACATCAATACCACTCTGCTGCGGTTGCCAGATGCCAATGCTTCGGATGCCGTAAAAAGAAGGGCGGAGGGCGAAATGAAAATGATCAGGGCCTACTTGTATTTTCAACTTGTACAGCATTTTGGAGATGTGATCATAGTGACCGAACCGGTTCGGACGCCTTCCGAGGCCTTTGCGCTGGAGCGACAGCCGGTAGAGTCAGTGTATCAGTTTATCATTTCGGATCTTAACGATGCAATCGCGGCACTCCCCGTCAGCCATCCTGCCAATCAGGTTGGAAGGGTAACCCGCGGGGCAGCCCTCTCGCTGTTGGGAAAGGTGAGGTTAACGCGCAAGGAATTTCCGGAAGCGATCAATGCACTTAATCAAGTGACTTCCCTAGGGTATGAGCTGTTGCCAAGCTATGCGAGTATCTTTCTGCCTGCCAATAAAAACCACAAGGAGTCAATTTGGGATGTCCAGTACCAGGGCGATAACCTATTTGGTGTTCACAGTAGTTTTATTTACACCTTTGCGCCCAGGGAGTCCAACGGGGCGGTTATCAACTTCCCTGGTCAAGAGGGTGGAGGATGGAACACGCCGACTCGGGATATCATCGCTGCCTACGAACCGGGTGACTTGAGAAAGGATGTCTCGCTTAAGGAGGGGTACACTAATCTTCAGGGACAATGGGTGCCGGTTCCCTTTATCAACAAATACAACCACCCCCATACGATCCGAGGAGTGACCAATGACAACTGGCCGGTGATCCGCTATGCGGATGTACTGCTGATGTTGGCGGAGGCGATCAATGAGGTGAGTGGTCCTACGGGTGAGGCCTACGGCCACCTGAACGCGATACGCCGAAGAGCAGGGCTTTCCGATCTGAGTGGCCTAGGTCAGGCAGCCTTTAGAGAAGCTGTATTAAAGGAACGTAGAATTGAGCTTGCCTTTGAGAATCATCGCTGGCTGGATCTTAAGCGGACGATGACCACGCCCCAATTGGTCAGCTTTCTGAATGCCTATGGCCTCAGGGAAAGGGCTAATCCAACCACATCGCGCGGAGGCATCCCCTTTTCGAACGACGATTTTGTTTTCGAGGCCTACCAGGTGCTGTTTCCCATACCTGAGGTTCAGATGAGAATCAACTCATCTATGCGTCAGAATCCCGGGTATTAATCCGGCGCCTTTTAGAAATAAAGTAGCAGATGGCTGGTAAAAATCTAACATTGGATTTTTACCAGCCATTTTTTGATCTAATTAGATGTATATACATAAACAGGATAGTGCAGGATAGTTTATAAAAAATAAGTCCGTTTATTAGTGACAAAGTTGGAAGGGTAACGTAACCTTCCAATGATCAGTTAACTATTTTCCAAATAAACCAAATTAAATTATGAAGGTAAACCATTACTTGACAGGGAGTGGTAAATCGCTGCTCCTCGCCTTTGTCGCCATGCTGCTTGCAGTGGGCAGTTGGGCGCAGTCAGCCATCACGGGCGTAGTGCGTTCAGAAGGCGACAACGAGACCATACCGGGTGTTTCCGTGTTGGTAAAAGGTACGACTAGGGGCAGTGTCACTGACCTAGACGGCAGATTTCAGGTCAATGCTTCTCCTGGAGAAGTACTGACCGTCAGTTACATCGGCTACACGACTAAAGAAGTGACCGTACAGTCTGGACAGACCAGCTATGACATTAGCCTCGCTTCCTCCATGAGCGATCTTTCCGAAGTGATCGTGGTGGGATACGGCAGTCAGTTGAAAAAAGAGATTACCGGTGCCGTACAGTCGGTGAGTGGATCGGATCTATTGGATATGCCGGTTTCCCAAATTGGACAGAAGCTTCAGGGACGGTTGGCTGGTGTGCAGATCAATCAGACCACCGGACGACCTGGACGTGGCATGTCCGTGCGGATTCGGGGCCAATTGTCCGTATCGGCTGGAAGTGAGCCTCTGTATGTGGTAGATGGTTTTCCGATCACCGGTGACATCGGTGTGCTGAACCCGGATGAAATAGAGGATATCACCGTTTTGAAAGATGCATCGTCAACATCTCTCTACGGTTCCAGAGCTGCAAATGGCGTTGTACTGATCACTACCAAGCGTGGAAAGGCGGGACAGACCAATGTGTCCCTCAACTACTACACCGGTATTCAGCATGTGCCTCATTACAACCGATTGGAAATGATGGATGCCGTGGAATTTGCACAGTTCAAGAAAGAGTATTTTGAAGATGCAGGTAGACCGGTACCGGCGATGTTCCAAAACCCAGCTAGTTATGAGGGTCAAACTAACGATTGGTACGATGCCCTGCTTCAGACAGCTCCGATCTCGAACTACAACCTTACCATTACATCCAACACAGAAAGGGCAAGCACGTCGATTGTGGCAGGCTTTTTTGACCAACAAGGGGTGGTTTTAAACACGGATTACAAACGCTATTCATTGCGGTTAAATTCTGAATACAAGGTTTCCGATAAAGTACGTGTGGGTTTTAACGTTGCTCCCACCTATGTGAAGGACAATACCCCCCGAACCGATGGAAGTAGAGGAACAGGTATCTTGTTTAATGCCCTTCACACGTGGCCAAACATGCCGATATATGACGAAAATGGTGAGCTGACCTATTATAATCGATTTCCTGCTGAAACTGGAAACATCTTCGCTTATCCCAACTACGTCAGGGCAGCGCAGGAGATTACCAACGAAACGGAAGTTACCAATGTGCTGGCAAACGGGATGATCCAATATAGTCCGATTAAGGATTTGGTTATAAAGTCTACCATAAACGCAGAGATTCGTAACCAGAATTATTTTTGGTTTAATCCTTCTACGGCAAGTGCTGCGATGAATGTGCCTATTCCTACGGTTGCCATGTCCATTCGAGAGGGACTACAGGACTTTTCCTGGCTCAACGAAAACCTGGTAACCTATACGAAAAGCTTTAATGACCATAACTTTGAGCTATTAGGGGGATATACCAATCAGCATTTCCGAAGGGAAACGACCCGCGTGCAGGCTGATACTTATGCGGAGGATAGATTGCCAACCGTTCAGGGTGCAATCAATATCAACAGAGGGGCAACCAATAATACCGTAAACGAATGGGCACTTACTTCCGTCCTCTCTCGATTAAACTACAATTATCAAGGGAAATACCTTTTCACCGCTTCGGTAAGAGGGGATGGATCTTCTCGTTTTGGAACAGAAAACCGTTGGGGAATCTTTCCCTCCGTATCAGCTGGTTGGGTTATGTCTGACGAGGGTTTCCTGAATACCAGTGACCGCGTTTCCTTTATGAAAGTAAGAGGTAGCTATGGGGTGACCGGAAACAACAACATCGGTAATTATACCCACTACGCCCTGATCAACAATACCGTAAACCACGTTTTCAACAACAATGTGGCGCCAGGTGCCGCGGTAAGCTCCCTGGCAAATCCTTTCCTCGGATGGGAGACAACCCATCAGGTGGATTTGGGGTTGGATTTGGGCTTGTTTGACGACCGCATCCAATTGGTATACGATTACTTCAATAAGACGACTACCAACCTGTTGTATGCCGTACAGATTCCGCAGGAATCCGGCTTTGGCAGCTTTAACGACAACATCGGTGAGTTGAGGTTTTGGGGTCATGAAATCGCTTTGAATACCCGTAACTTGGATGGAAAGTTAAAGTGGACTACAAACGCCAACATATCCTTTGTTCGCAACCGAGTAGAAGCGTTGGCAGATGGCATCGACCGGATATACGGAACCCATCATATTACTCAGGTAGGGCAACCCTTTGGGATGTTTTATGGATTGGTCAAAGAAGGCTTTTACATGAACGAAGAGGATTTGGCTAACTCCCCTCAAGTACCCGGCCGATCTACAGTAGGATCTATCAAATTCAAGGATGTAAATGGCGATGGAATTATCACGATTGGAGGAAGTAACGATGACCGACAGATTATTGGTAACCCTTTTCCAAAATTCACTTACGGTTTAGTCAATAACTTTCAGTACGGTAAATGGGACGCCAGCATTGTGGGTTCCGGCTCTTACGGAAATCAATTGTGGATGAGGCACCTATTTAGTACAGCCAATTTGGATGGCGTGTTTAACATGGTGCGCAGAGCCGCGGATCGTTTTAGGTCTCCCGAAAATCCCGGAGCAGGAATCTTTGGAACCACTGTGGGTGGAGGAAATGTTACCGGGGTTGAACGCGACTGGAACAGCAGCCACTATGTGTTTGACGCATCTTTTTTCAGCATAAAGAACCTGACGGTAGGTTATAACATAGGGGCAATCCAAAAATTTGTTTCCTCTGCCCGTATTTATGCGTCGGTTCAGAACCTGTATATTTTCACCAACTATTGGGGTGGTGGAAACCCAGAAGTTAGCCAGCAAAACAACGGTCAAGGGGATGGAGGTAACTTGTCTCAAGGTGTAGATCTTATCGGTTATCCAGTACCACGTACCATAACCATTGGGGCAAACTTGAACTTTTAACGTGGTACTACCTAAAATGAAAACAATATGAAAAAGATATCAATATTATTTGGGGTTTTGGCCGTGATCCTCTCCGGTTGCGAGGATTTCCTGACGGTTGTGCCGGAAACCAACCTAAGTACAGCGACCTTCTTTCAAAGTGAGGCCGACTTTCAGCAGGCAGTAAATGCAGCTTACGCGCCAATGCGAGCCATCGTGAATGATCGCGCTTGGATGCTTTCCGAGATGCGTTCTGATAACACGATGTATGCCCGTAACATTATGTTTGGGGCTACCGAGCAACAAGAGGATATCTCAGACCATGCTATTCCAGACGCACAGGGTATCAATGCAAATACCCATGTGCTAAACCACTGGCGATTGGACTATCAAATCATTGCCAGAGCAAATCAGATTCTAACCACGATAGATGATGTGGATTTCAATGCGAATTCCAAGAACAACATCAAGGGACAAGCGTTGTTTCTGCGTGCCATGGCCTACTATGACTTGGCGAGGTTCTTTGGAAGTGTGCCCATTCACCTTGCCCCGGTAACCACGCGTGAGGAGGCGGGTCGTCCCCTCTCACCTGAGGCAGACGTGTATGCACAGTTGATTTCCGACGTACAAGCGGCCATTCCATTGCTTCCCAACCGATCTCAACAGGAACTTGGCAGGGTAACCTCGGGTGCCGCACGAATGCTGTTGGCCGATGTGTTTATCCGTCAAAAGCGGTGGGCAGAAGCAGAAGCTTTGTTGAAAGAGATCGTAAACAGCGGGCAATATCAACTTATTCCAGATTATGCCAATGTATTTAGCGAAAGCACCGCAAACAAAAATAATGTGGAGTCTGTCTTTGAGGTTCAGTTTCTGGAAGGGCCCCAAGGTTTGCAAAGCAATTTCCTGTACCAATTTATGCCTAGACCGATCAATCCAAGTGAGCTTGGGACAATAACAGGTACCGCTAATCCGCAAAACCTGGATGGTCAAGGAAATAATATTCCCACTCCGGATATCATTGAAGCCTATGAAGAAGGTGACCTGCGCAAAGATGCATCCATAGGTTTTATTACATTAAGTGGAAGTCTTCGGGAGAACAAAGTTTACCCTTATATAAAGAAGTATGCGAAGCCACACGCGCTGCACAACAATCACGGTATGAACTGGCCTATTTACCGGTATGCGGAAACCTTGTTGTTTTTGGCAGAGGCCTTGAACGAACAAGGAAAAACAAGTGAGGCTGCTCAGTATATCAACATGGTAAGGAACCGGGCAGGGTTGGATGACACCACCGCTGGTTCACAAGGTGCAATGCGGGACGCCATTATGCATGAGCGTAGGGTGGAATTGGCCTTCGAAAATAAGCGTTGGCATGACCTGACCCGAACCGATACCTACCGACAGGTAATTACCGATTTTGGTGTCAGAGCAAAAGCTGATCCGGTTAAATATTACTATCCTGCGGGCAACACCTTCCGAAATCATGCCTTTAGTAATATCACCAAGTTTTATACCCTTCCTGCAGCCGAGTCGGAGATCACTCCGCACTTCTAAGCAGAAGGCCTGATACAGGTCTTGGGTTACCTTTAAGCATCGGATTTGTGACTTCGGCCACTTTCCGATGCTTATTTTATCCTACAAAGAACCCTTCTTAAGTTACGAGTGGTTTACTCCATTTCCCATCGGTTTTCAAACTCCGATAAATTCCCATAATTTTAACTCGGTAACCAAACTATATGAATTTACGCTACCAGATTAAAAACAATAACTGAAAACCAATGAATTATAGAAATGCATTTACGTATTTTCCGGTGATGCTTCTTTCCGCTTTGTTTATTGCCTGCGGTGGACAAGAAGAGAAGCGGGAACCCAACCCCAAGGTGGATAAGTTGAAGTTTCCTGCCGGGTTTGAAGTCGAACACCTCTACAGCCCGGGGGAAAATGACCAAGGATCTTGGGTAGGGATGACATTTGACGATAAGGGGAGGTTAATCACCTCAGACCAGTACGGTGCCATTTATCGCTTGGAGATTCCTCCTATCGGGTCCGATTCGCTTACCCCCAAAGTGGAGAAGTTGAAGATCGGGCCAAATGGGGATGAGAAGTTGGGAATGGGTTTTGCCCAAGCGGTGACCTATGCGTTCAATAGCCTGTACGTGATGGTGAACCACAATCCCAACGATCAATTTGACAAAGCCACGGGTCTGTATCGACTTAAAGATACCAACGGGGATGATCAATTTGATGAAGTGATCGAGGTCAGAACTTTTACCGGAGGCCAGGGAGAACATGGCCCCCACAGTATTGTGATCTCTCCGGATGGGCAGTCCCTGTACATTGTGGTAGGAAACCACATCGACGTGCCGGAAATGGACCATTACCGCATACCTAGGGTTTGGCAGGACGACAATTTGCTTCCGGAGATCAAGGATCCCCGTGGACACGCAAATAACCGGGGGGCTCCGGGAGGCTGGATTGCAAAGATCGATCCGGAAGGAAAACACTGGGATCTTATCAGTGTAGGCTTCCGAAACGAGTTTGACATTGCCTTTAACGAGGTAGGAGATATTTTCACCTACGATTCGGACATGGAATGGGATTTTGGGATGCCTTGGTACCGCCCCACACGGATCAACCACGTAACCAGCGGCAGTGAGTTTGGATGGAGAACTGGAAACCAAAAATGGTCTCCGGACTACACGGACAATCTTCCCGCTATCCTTAATATCGGTCAGGGATCCCCTACCAATGTGGTGTCAGGTGCCAATGCCAAGTTTCCCGAAAAATACAGACGATCTATTTTTGCGTTTGATTGGAGCTTCGGCATTATCTACGCCATGCAAATGATTCCGGAGGGCGGCACGTACACCGTAAAGGCGGAGGAATTTATTTCCGGATCACCGCTTCCTTTGACCGACGGCGTTTTTGGTCCGGACGGAGCGTTTTATTTCGCCACAGGAGGACGTAGATTGGAGTCGGATCTATACCGGGTGCATTATACCGGGGATCTTAGCAAAGAGCAGAAGCAGGAGCTTAAAGTATCCGATCTTCCAGAAGAGCATAAGATTCGCAGGAAGCTGGAGGAGTTTCATGTAGGTGGGCCGAAAGCAGGTGCGATTGACGCAGCCTGGCCACATCTAAGCCACGCAGACCGATTTGTGCAATATGCGGCAAGGATCGCGGTGGAGCATCAGCCCCTAGGTGAGTGGCAAGCGAAAGCACTCGCGGAGGAAAACCCAAGAGCGTTGGCGCAAGCGATCATTGCCTTGGCTAGGCACGGGAACAAAGGCCACCTTAACGGCATGTTGGAAGCTTTGATGAGGCCTGATTTTGGCTCTCTCAGCGAGGAGGATCAGATGAACCTGAGCAGGGCCTTTGAGGTGGTGTTATTCCGCCATGGTATTCCTGCCGGTGCGCTTCGCAGCAAGGTTGTTGCCTATTTGGATGATCATTTCCCGGCATCTACTAACCGGCTGAACCGCGTAATGGGTAAGGTACTCGTGAAGCTCGAGGCTCCATCTGCCGTGCCGAACTTACTGGCGCTGTTGGAGACTGCCGAAGACGATCCCAATTATCAGAAAACCTTTACGGCTTCCTCAGATCTTATCATGAGGAACCCCCAGTATGGACTGGATATTGCCGGCATGCTGGCAGCCGTTCCTCCTGCCCAGCAAACCTATTATGCTACGGTGCTTGGTGGGGCAAAGGCCGGTTGGACTGACGAGTACTACGAGAAATATTTCACCTGGGTGGATAATGCCTTCCAATACAAGGGAGGAAGAAGCTACGTAGGATTTATAGATAGGGCAAGGAAAATGGCACTGGCAACCGTGCCAAAGGATAAGTTTGACTATTACAATAAGCTCTCCGGAGCGGAGCGTTTGACAGGATCCGGCAACGATTTACAGGTAGCAGCCGTGCAACCGGAAGGTCCTGGCAGAAGGTGGACCGTAGAGGAGGCCGCTCCTTTAATGGCAGAGCTTAGTGGTAGGGATTTTGAACGTGGCCATGCCATGTATCAGGCAACCCTCTGCCAGTCCTGTCACTCCATGCGGGGCGAAGGGGGCGCAGTTGGACCCGATCTTACCCAATTGGGTACCCGCTTCTCTACGAGGGACATCTTGGATGCGACGATTAATCCGAGCGCTGAAATCTCGGACCAATACGAAGCCATCGTTTTTGTCATGAAAGACGAGTCTTCGGTGGTTGGCCGCTTGATCTCCGAGGATAATACGACCTATTACGTTTCCCAGAATCCTTTTGCTCCCAACGATCTGCGGGAGCTTCCAAAAAGCCAGGTGAAAAGTACAAAGGTTTCCGAGGTCTCCGTCATGCTTCCTGGATTGGTCAACCGTCTAAATGAGGAAGAACTAAAGGATTTGATGGCTTACTTGGTTTCTGGAGGAAATCCAAACCACGAAGTATTTCAATAACCACCCATCCTTTGATTAGGTCAGGCCGGTTTCCGCAACTAAGCTGGTGTAGTATTGCCAGTGAAGGTTGCGGGAACCAGCCCCCTTTTATTTTTGTCCCAGGGTCTTGGTCGACTGCCTGCCTTATACTAGCAGCCAGGCCCGGCCATCCTTTAATGAAATAAATTATAGACACCTGAAATCGAGCATGACGTAGCCTTCACACACTGGGATGCCCCGATAGCTATCCGGGGCAACCATGCGAGATTCCATCCCGATAAACCGGGACTAAGTTGTGACCTTTGAAAAACAATAATAGACACATGAAACGAAACGTTATAATGTTCATGGCCCTTTTCGGCCTAGTGATATTCAGTTGCAATGGGCAGCGGCCCGCCAAGTCAAAAGTTCCTGCCGGGTTTAAGTCCATATTCAATGGCAAATCGCTAAAGGGCTGGGAAGGTGATCCAACCTATTGGCGGGTCGAGAACGGGGTGATTGTCGGCGAACTTACCGAGGACACGCCTCTCAAAGCGAATACTTTCCTGATATGGGAAGGCGGACAGCCTGCTGATTTTGAGTTGAAGGGTGAGTTCCGCATTACCGAGCGAGGTAACTCCGGCATTCAATACCGCAGCGATAAGGTAGCGGATGTTCCATTTGCACTAAGGGGATATCAAGCGGACATAGATGGAAGAAACGCCTACACCGGACAAAACTACGAGGAGCGTAAGCGTACCACGTTGGCCTACCGTGGCCAAAAAACAAAGATCAATCCCCAGCCAGGTGGTGGAAATCCCCGCGATTATGTAGAGCGGAACGCATGGAAGGGCCTCGAAGTAATGGAGGAGTTGGGTGACCGTGACGCGTTGAAGGAGAAGATCAAAGCAGAAGACTGGAATACCTTTCATTTGGTCATCAAGGGAAACCGTCTTCAGCATTACATCAATGGGATTTTGATGAGCGACGTTACTGACGAGGATCCTGTCAATCGTGCGGATTCCGGTTATTTGGGTATCCAAGTTCACGTGGGACCTCCCATGAAAGTTGAGCTTAAAAATCTTTATCTGAAGGAATTGTAATTGCTGTTGGTTACGGTGGTTTTCTATTCCGAAGTTAATGCTGGAATCGCTAACAATTCAACCTTCAATCGCATCCAAGAGGGATTGCGTACAGCGGGTAGAGAAATATTATTTTGTATCCGGGCACAGCCCCCGTTCTTACTAACTAGCCACTTACCTGGTGTTCTCGGAATACCCGACACAGCAGGATAGTGGTTAGTTTTTGATTATGTATATTCGGACTGAAAAAGGACAGGTATGGAAAAAAACGCCGAGGAATTACTGCGCAGACTACAAGGAAAGGTTGGGAACCGCTGTCAGGTGGGAGGAATAGAGCTGGCGGTCTTGGACAATGGCCCTGCAAGGGGAAGCCGGATTGCTTGGATAGATACGGGTGCCGGTCTCCGGTACAAAGTATTGCTGGATCGTGGTATGGATATAGCAGAGGCCTTTTACCAGCAGCATTCCCTGGCTTGGATGAGCCATTCGGGTCCGGTCAATCCCCAGCCTATGTCCGACAGGGGCATAGACTGGCTACGGACCTTCGCCGGAGGCTTGATCACCACCTGCGGCCTGAGTCATACCGGTGGTCCCGAGGAGGATTCTCATGGAAACAGAGGTCTGCATGGCAGAATCAGCAATACACCGGCGGAGCTAATTCAGGTAGACCAACCGGATCCCTTGATTGGTAAAATGGACTTCTGTCTTGTGGGAGAGATCTTTGAAAGCCAAGTGTTTGGCCCCCACCTGCTACTTCGACGAAAAATCAGCGGTGTCTTGGGGATTCCCGCGCTCCGTGTAGAGGACGAAGTGATCAACCGGGGAAATACGCAGGCACCGCATATGCTTTTGTACCACCTGAACTTGGGGTGGCCGCTGCTCGATGAGGGGGCAGAAATTGTGTGGTCCGGAAACTGGCACTCACGGGATCAGGATCCCAACAACCGAATCTTTAACCCGTCCAATAATTTCAAAGCCTGCCCAGCACCGCGTTCAGACCATGCGGGCAGTGGGGAGGACGTGGCCTTTATAGACGTGGAGGCAGATCGGAACGGGCGCTGTTTCACCGGAGTATACAACCCAAGCTTAGGGTTTGCGCTACAAATTGTATTTGAGAAAAAGCAATTGCCTTGGCTGATCAACTGGCAGCACTGGGGAGAACTTGAATATGTCATGGCACTGGAGCCGGGAACCAACCCGCCCATAGGACAGGCCAAAGCGCGGGAGGAGGGGACATTGATTTTCATGGAGCCCGGAGAGTCACGCAGCTACCGATTGGATTTTCAGATTCTCACCGAGCCTGAGCCCATCGAGCAATTTCTAAAGATAAACAGCAAATAAGAATTACTAACAATAAATCGATTTACTACCTATGAGTTTGGCAAAAAAAGCATTAGAAGAAGGCCAGGGTATTTTGAGACTGGCTCCTAACTGGGTTCCACGTTCATTTTGCGTACCAGGAAGAAGGATCAAGCTGCATCCGGATGATTATTACATTTTGGGCGGCGAGCGCGGTGGCATTGACGAGCGTTGGTTTTCATCCACCACCCCCGCCGAAAACGGTCCGCTGACAGGCAAAGACGAAGGCTTGAGCAAGGTGGTAGTGGGGCCTGAGGGCAAAGAGGAATTGATTCTGTTGAAGGATGTAATCGATGAGCTTCAAGGAGCCATCATCGGTGACAGGATATGGAACGAGTACAAAAGCTGGCCCATGTACTCGAAGTTTTTTGACAACATGGGGCCCCTTCCCCACCACATACACCACAACGACGAGCATGCCGCCAAAGTAGGCCAAAAAGGCAAGCCCGAGGCCTATTACTTCCCGCCTCAGTTGAACAACCACGGGGGTGATTTCCCCTACACTTTCTTTGGCATTGCGCCAGGTACCACCAAAGAGCAGATCAAAGAATGCTTGATGAATTTCACGAAAGGGGATAACAAGATCACCAATTATTCCCAAGCCTTCAGGCTACAGCCGGGCACCGGATGGGATGTGCCTCCGGGAATGCTTCACGCGCCGGGCAGCTTGTGTACGTACGAGCCGCAGAAGGCTTCTGACGTGTTTGCCATGTACCAGTCGCTGGTAAATGAAGCGATTATACCGGAAGAACTGCTTTGGAAGGGTACGCCCAAAGACCGAATCGGCGACTACGATCAGTTGATGGAGGTGATCGATTGGGAATTGAACGTTAACCCCAACTTGCTTGAGACGCGCTTCATGGAGCCTATTCCGGTGAAGCCGTTGGAGGAAATGGAAGCTGCGGGATACATTGACAAGTGGATTTGTTACCGTTCGGCTGATTTTTCTGCGAAGGAATTAACCGTCCTACCCGGACAGACGGTCGTTATCAAAGACAGCGCCGCCTACGGCTTTATCATGATGCAGGGACACGGCACCATAGGGGTGTGGGATATAGAAACCCCGGCGTTGATCCGTTACGGGCAGCTTACCCACGACGAGTACTTCGTGACGGAAAAAGCAGCCATGGAAGGGGTGAAGATCACCAATCTCTCCAAGACGGACCCCATCGTGATGCTTAAGCATTTCGGACCCAACAACCCTGATCTGAAATTGTAAACATTGACTGGAGAAAGGCGTTAAAATATGCGTATATTTTAGGATAAATGCATTATTTTTATCCGCCTTACTTCTATTAGTACATTAATCAGTTAGTTAACCTAAAACCATTTTAATTATGTCCCAAAATAATTTTCCAAAGTTACATAATGCTACTTGGCCTGGGATTGTAGGTAAAGGGCCTGATTCCGAGCCGGTAATTTCGCTGGACGAGATGCTTCAATTCACCGCCAATGCAGAGGTAGACGGTGTCAAGTTTGACGGTGTGGATGTGGGGCTGTTTGAACCCCATGTAAACTTGGAAGGCGGAGATGACGAGGCCAAGAGGCTGGCAGACAAAGTCTCGGCTTTAGGTCTAAAGATTGGCAGTGTGGTGGCACCCATCTGGGGTGGGCCCATACTAGGCTCCGATGAAGATAGAGCGACTTACCTCGATATGGTGGAGAAGTCCTGCAAATTTGCCCAAAAACTTAGAGACCTTGGCGTAAGAGAGTACGGGATTGTGCGCGTGGATACGGCCAGCAGTCCAGAGCAATGGGCGAAGGATCCCAAAGGAAGCCAAAAATTGATTGTTGAGACACTGAAAGAAGCTGCCAATATCGCAAGTAATTATGGTGAGCGCCTGGCTGCGGAGGGTGAAATCTGCTGGGGTGGCATGCATTCCTGGAAGACCATGCTGGAGACGCTGGAATCGGTAAACAGCCCAAATTTGGGCTTTCAGGCAGATATGGCCCATACCCTGCTCTACACCATGGGATATAACTTTCCCGAGCACAGGATATTACCGGATGGATACGATTGGCAAGACCGAGCTGTGCTCACGGCAGCACTGAAAGAAATGACCGCTGCCCTACGTCCCTGGACGATCGATTTTCACGTGGCGCAAAATGACGGCACCGTGTTCGGTTCTGGATCACACGACAAGACTGGCAGGCACTGCCTGGCTACTGATCCCCATGGCAAGCTCAATGTGGTGGAAGACTCTGCCCACTGGCTTAGGGATGAAAACGGTAAGCTTACCAAGGCCTTCAAGCATATCTGCTGGGATGGCTGTATGTTCCCTAACGCCGTCATGGGCAAGCAGCAAACCTGGAACGATATTCTGGCTGCGCTGATCAAGGTGCGAAACGCCCACGGCTGGAGTGAATAGACACCGCAGTTTCTTTGATGTAGTTTTAACGTTAAATGTGAAATAACCATGAGTGAAAAGAAGCCAATACGAATTGCCATGATAGGTACGGGTTTGATGGGAAGAATCCATACCAACGGATATAAAAGACTGGGAGACTTCTTTCCCGAATACGAATACCGTCCGGTGCTGCAGGTAGCCTGTTCACGTAGAGAGGAAAAAATCAAGGCCTTTGCCGAGCAGTGGGGCTATGCCTCCTACGAAACGGACTGGAGAAAAGTAATCGAGCGGGATGATGTAGATGCAGTAGACATCTGTACGCCCAACGACACCCACGCCGAGATTTCCATCGCCGCCGCTAAGGCCGGTAAGATGATTCTTTGCGAAAAACCCTTAGCCCGCACCTTGGAGGAAGCCAAGGAAATGGTTGAGGTGATCGAAAAGGCAGGTGTGAAAAATACCGTGTGGTACAACTACCGACGTATTCCTGCCGTAACGCTCGCCAAACAGATCGTTGCTTCCGGAAAGCTGGGCAAAGTATTCCATTACCGCGCGAACTTCCTGCAGGATTGGACCATCAGTCCGGAATTGCCTCAGGGTGGTGATGCGCTGTGGAGATTGGATGTGGATGCTGCCGGATCCGGCGTTACCGGTGACCTGTTGGCACACTGCATCGATACGGCGATGTGGCTGAACGGAGGCATTGTGGATGTTTCTGCGGTTACTGAAACCTTTATCAAGGAACGGGTACACCAGGGCAGCGGAGAGAAGAAAAAGGTCGGTATAGACGATGCCTGTACCTTCCATTGCCATTTTGACAACGGCTCCCTGGGCTTGTTTGAGGCTACCCGCTATGCCCGGGGACATAAGGCGTTGTATACCTTCGAAATCAACGGAGAGTATGCGTCTATCCGTTGGGACCTGCACGACATGAACCGGCTGGAATACTTCGACCACGGCGACGACTCCATCGTACGAGGTTGGAGGTCCATCCACGTGACCGACGGCGATCAGCCCTATATGAACCGATGGTGGATACCCGGTACCAGCGTAGGGTATGAGCATTCGTTTATCCATCAGGTGGCCGACTTCTTCAAGAGCTTGGAGACCGGCGAGCCCTGTCACCCTACCTTCCGCGACGCCTACGAGACACAGAAGGTATGTCAGGCGGTGTTAGATTCGGCTTCATCCAGAAGCTGGAAGGATACCGGCGTGGAGTGGGTAGAAAAGTAAAAATGTATGTAGCATGACGACCGACCGAATCGGTTTGATTTAAAAGCTATAGGCCCGGGACAGTGTTCCGGGCTTTACTTTTTATCCCTTGTTCTTCTAGAGGTATTAGGATCTGTTCTCCCGAACTGGGCGTAATATCCATTGCATCCGGTTGTCTTTTCCTTTTTTTGAATAACGAAAAATTCGTCAAGCCATTTATAGTGGCAGGATATCTGGGAATAAGGTTCACGGAGAGGTGCCAAGACGCAAAGGAAATAGAGGGGATAAGTTCGTCTCTATTGTGGCGAAAAAGAATCAAAGATACCAGAAGCAACGTCTTCGAACCGCCCTAGGGCGTTAGCCACTTTATCTTCACAGATCCGTCGCGCGGGGTTCAAAAAAAAATATCAGGAAACGTTTTCGATTATTTTGCTTCCTTTAGCGCCTCGATAAGTTTTTTTAGGATCCTGCTGATTGTCCCAAAAAGCAGTAATTATGATCTCTAGATTCGCTACTTTGTGATAAATGCTGGAATTTCCCACTACGGCAACTCTCGTATCATTAAAGTCGGTGACTTTATTCAAAAAAGGTGATTTCGCAATTTGTAACGTTTTCTCTGAAACCAGATTGATCAGCTTTTTGGAATAGGCGGTTGATTTGGTCCGCTTAACCCAATAGTCCAAAATGCCAACGAATTGGATGTCTGCGGTCCTGATCCATTTTACAGTCCATTTAGCCATTCCAGGTTTCGTTTGTCCATCGCCTCCTGGGAAATCTATCGCCCATTTTTGATGTCTGATTCACTCATTTCCAACATCTCTTGTTGTTCAGTAGTCAGTTTTAACGGTCTATCGCCGGCATCATAAGATGAAATAAGATGATCAAGAGCAACAAGAAGTTCCTTGTTTTTGACAGCACCGATTCTATCGATTAATTCGCTGCGGAGTTTTTCCAGTGTTTCCATAACCATTCCGTTTATCTCTTAAATCTCGCATATTTTGGCAGATATTACAAGCGTATCCCAACTCAGACTTGGCGTTGTACCCACACTGCACCCGGTTGTCTGTTCCTTTTTTGAACAACGCAAAATTCATCAACCCATTTCCCATGGCATTCGATCCGTTAATGAGGTTCACGAAAAGGTGCTGAGACCTTAAGGAAAATAGGTGATAGGTTGTTCGACTTTGTTGCCAGGAGGAATTAAAAATCTTTCCCGTTGAATTCTATACGTCACCAATGCGGCTTGAATACCCAAATCGTTAGGTAACCAATCAAAAAAAGCTGCCTCGGATCTCCCGAAGCAGCTTCCCCAAAATGGTTGCCCTGCATCCACCTAATTTATCGCATGATCCAATCCTACAGTATTTGGATCTGCTTGGTTTCCTTACTGGGCTCCTGTTTTTTAGGCAGAACAACCTGCAATATGCCGTCTTTGTACTGGGCACTTATCCCATCCACGTCAATCATCTCTTGGGGAAGGTAAAAGGAGCGCTTAAACGCTTGATAGCTAAACTCCCTGCGGGTTACCTTTTCCTCACTCACTGACTCTTCCTTCTTTTCAGAGGATATGGTGAGCTGCTCGTGGTCATAGCTTATCTTGAAGTCCTCCTTGGAAAAACCAGGGGCCGCTACTTCCAGCTGGAATGATTTTTCATCTTCTTTGATGTTTACGGCAGGAAGGGTAGTTCTGAAATTCCCCATTCTTCCTACGCGGTCAATACTGGCTGGAAAATCGAACAATTGGTCAAACCAAGTGTCGAACACAGGGAACTGGTTCTTTTTGCCCTCGTTTGAAATCTTCATCAGTGTCATGGCTGTTTTGTTTTTTAGGTTATTGGTAAATTTCTCGTTTGATCAATGACCAAATGAAATGCCAAGGATAAAAATCATAAGGAAATACTTGAAAATGCTAGTAACCAAGACATTACGGCATACTTGGGGAAAGGTTGACTGTCGTTATGACTTATTTATTATCAAAAAAATGCCATTTTGGCAACCTGATCAATCGTAGAACAGCCCCGGTAGCCAAAGGGAAAAGGCTGGAATGTAGGTTACCAATAGTAGTACAATCAGACTTACCAAAAGAAAGGGCAATCCTGCCTGGGCAATTTTCTCCAGGGATATCTGGCCTATGCTTGAGGCTACAAACAGGCATACACCGACTGGTGGCGTGGTCAGGCCAATCACCAGGTTAAATACCATGACCACCCCAAACTGCACGGGATCTACGCCCACCTGCACCGCCACTCCCAATAAAACGGGAAACAGGATCAATAGGGCCGCAATGGTTTCCATGAATGCACCTACAAACAGCAGGAGCAGATTGATCAGCAGCAGCAGAATAAATTTATTGTCCGTTAGATCGAGTAGTGTATCGGCGATAAGTCGTGGCAACTCCTCTACTGTCATAATCCAGGCAAACAGGTTTGCGAATCCTACCAATACCATTAGGGCAGCGGTGGTTTTGGCCGATTCGAGCATGATCTTGGGAATGGCCCTGATGCGAAGTTCTCCATACACAAACAACCCGACGGCCATTGCATAGATCACCGCTACTATGGAAGCCTCCGTAGGCGTGAAAACCCCTCCGATAATCCCAAACAAAATCACGAGTGTCATCATAATCGCCCAAAATGCTTGGAAAAAGGACTTTGCGATCTGACCCATGGGCATGCGGCTGTTTTTGGGATACTTCCGCTTGACGGAAAGCAGGTAGGTCACGACCATAAAGCCCAACCCCAGGACGATTCCCGGCAGCATACCGGCGACGAACAGTTTTCCGACAGAAAGTCCAGTAAGCGTAGCTGCGATGATCATGGGCAAACTTGGGGGAATAACAGGCCCAATGGTCGATGAGGAAGCGGTAACGGCGCAGGAAAAAGCGGTGTCGTATCCTTCCTTTTTCATCGCGGGGATCATTACGGATCCTATACTTGCCGTATCGGCAATCGCAGTACCGGAAATGCCTCCAAAAAGCATGGAAGCGCCCACATTGGCCAGCCCCAGCCCTCCTCGCACATGGCCGAGCAGTGCATTGCAAAAACGGATGATGCGGTCGGTGATTCCACTCGCATTCATCAGGTTTCCGGCAAGAATAAATCCCGGGATGGACAGCAGGACGAAAACATCCAAGCCCGCATACATTTTCTGCGGGATAACCATAAGCGGGAGGTCACTGAATAGGATATATACAAATGCAGAAATCCCCAAGGTGAAGGCAATCGGCACGCCCAGCACCAATAACAACAGAAATACAGCAAATAAAAGTAAGGCCATTTAAGTAGATTTTATCCGTTCGATGAGTTGAACCACGCCATATATCCCAACAAAAACACCCATCAAGGCCATTGATGCGTACATCAAGGCCATATTGAACTGCATGGCGGGGGATTGCTGTATCCGGACGATATATACCAAGGGGATGCTGACCACGGCCATGGTGGCCATAAGCAATACAATAATCGAGAGAATCCCGATTTCGAGCACCTTGCGCTTCGCCGGGGCCAGCTGTTCGAGAAGAAAGTCAACGCTGACATAAAGGCGATCTTTAAGGGCTAGACCTGCACCGAGGCTGACCAAGTAGATAAAGCAAAACCTGGCCATTTCTTCTGTCCATTCCGGGGACCAAGGCAGGGCGTAGCGGGCCAAAATCTGAAGCAAAACCACCGCAATCATCAATCCAAAGCTGATTACCGTAAAAAAGGACAATACCCTGTCCAGGAAACGAAGGGGTTGGCTGCTTTTCATTGGATTTCCTGGATTCGTCGTAAAAGATCGTTTTGCCCCTCGTCAAAGCTCGCTGTTACCGCGCTGCTTGCAGCTGCCCGAAAGGCTCCCTTATCTACCTCGATAAACTCCATGCCCCTTGCAAGTAGATGTTCGTAGTCTATTTTCTCCTGCCGGAGAAACAGCTCGTGTTCGTACTGCTGCATGGTATGGGCCGCCTGATCGATCACCTGCTGCAAGTCTTTGGGGAGGCTTTCGTATTTCTTGTTGCTCATCACCACATAAGACCAGCCTTTAACGTGTTCGGTGAGCATGCAGTATTTTTGCACTTCGTAGAGTCCGGCGTCTTTGATCAGGGCGAAAGGGTTTTCCTGACCGTGGATGGTCGACTGTTGCAGCGCAGTGAAAACTTCGGAAAAAGCCATCGGGGTAGGCTTGGCACCGAGCGCACTCCAAGTCTTTACATACAAGGAGACGGCCGGCACCCTTAAGATCATCCCGTTCAGGTCATCCGGGTGGCGGATGATTCGGTTGGCCGTGAGGTTTCTGGCACCCCGTTCAAACCATGCGATGGGTTTGAATCCGGCACCCTCGATAATGTGCTGTTCGATTTCTTTTCCGATGGGCCCTCCGGCAACCTTTTTCAGGTGCTCGCTGTCCCGTATGGCATAGGGGGTGGCACACAGAATGGCATAGGGCAGGCTCCAACTTTGTAGGGATTCGCCGGTGATCATGATATCTGCACTGCCCACCAAAATTCCGGTTAGCACGTCCATTTCCTTTCCGAGCTGTTCACTGGGGTACACCTTAACCTGCATTCGGCCATCTGAAAGCCGGGACACCTCTTCGGCAAAACGTTCTGCGGCCTGATGCCAGCCATGTTGTCGGTTGGCGAGGTGCCCAAAACGAAGCACATACTCGGGTTTATCCGATTTACCACCCGCGCAGGACGCCATAGCCAAGGCAAGTAACGTCAATTGGACTAGGGCAAGGCTTTTTCGTATCATTTCGGGTTTTTTGGCAAATATGGCCAAATGGCACAACCCGAAAATACAAAAAATCCATAGACATTGGTAAACGGTACTAAAATTTAGTCCCCACCACCACGGTTTTCTTGAGCTGATTCACTGTTCCATCCGGGTGGAACAACTCCACCCAAACCACGTAGTAGCCAGACTTCACTCGTGCCCCCCGCTCGTCGGTTCCGTCCCAAATATAAAACCCGGACTCGCCCCAGAGCTGATTTTGGCAAAGTTCGCGCACTTGCTGCCCGTTTGTGGCATAGATCCGGAGTGTGGCTACAAAACCGGGCCGGTCTAGTTCGTATGAGATCGTTGTAAACGGGGTTTCGCCCGCGCCTTCGGGGATAAAGACTTTTGGAGATACCTGAATACCTCTTTCCAGTACATCCAAGGAGGTGACCTGGGAGTTTCGGTATCCTGGTGTGGCATACCCTGCGTTCGCTGCAGCAGACTGCCAATTCTCGGGGTCGTCAGGAGGTCGAATGAGGCTGATTCTTTCCAGGCTTACCCCTCTTGGGTCCCGCAGCAGCGGATGGTGATGGCGCTCGTGATAGGCGTAGCGCTCTTGGATGGTCTCCTCTGGATTCAGCAAGATGACCGTGCCACTGCGAATCGGATAGGAGGGCAGGTTTATCTCCCGAAAGGTAGCTGCTTTGCCCCGGGGATATTGTTCCTGCAATAGGGCTCCATCAGTGGTAAAGACGCGGAATTCACGTGGATACAATAGGTCGCTTTGCGAGGAGATAATCCTCCGGTTGGCAATCTCTCCGGTGGTGGAATTTGCCAGCTTCCAGTTTTTCAGGTCGATGTATTTATCCGATGCGTTGTAAATTTCCACAAACTTTGGGCCTCCTGTATGGGGATTGAAGAGCACTTCGTTAAGCACCACATCGCCAGGTTCCGCCGTCGAAGGGATGGTGAAAAACATCGAAGAGGCATCGGTTTTTAGCGGGTTTCCGGCACAGTCGAACCACCCACTCACGGAGATTTCGTAGCGTTGGTTGGGCCTAAAAGGTTCGCTAAACATCACCAAAACCGCTTCGCGGTTCGATGGGTCGCCGGTAACCGCGGAAACCTTTAGGTAAGGGTAAAGGAGGAACTGGGCCAAAAGATTGCTTTCGGTCACCGGTTTTGAAAAAATCAGGCGGAGCTGGTTTTCGCCAAACGGGTCTGCCCGCAGTAGGCTTGGAGGTGTTCGGTCCGGCGTATCATCGAAGACGGAGTTTTGCTTACCGGGAGTCCCTCGTAGGGGTGATTCGGACGGGCGTAGGTTGTTCGGTGATTCGCAGGGATAATAGGGATTGACCACCTCCAGGCTGTAGCCACCCTGTGCTAGGCTGTTGCTGCCAAAGCTTGCATTTGTATACACCAATCGATCCACCAGCTCTCCGTCAACCGTTGCGATCCACATTTCATCCCCTGTATTCAGCATGGTTGGCCAGGGCGAAATACCCGCTACCCCTCCAAAGGATGCGAACTGGGCTACTTGGCTGGCCGGGCATAGCAGTAGGTATTCCCCCGGTTCGATCACCCTCCTGGGGAGCGTGGTATACGTGCGGTTGTTTCCGAAACGCATGCCACCCAGTTGTATAGGACGTCCCGAGCTATTATATAGCTCCACGTATTCCACATTGGGTAGGGAACCACCGCTGCGTGGTGCGGGCATGATTTCATTAAGGACAATTTCCCTGAAAGCGGGCGGGAGGGGGGGATCAATAACAAAGGTAAATACCTGTTCGCCGACCGCATTTCCGTGCATATCTTCTATTCCCGATAGGGTTATTTCCGCTTCCGTTCCTACCATTGTCAACGGTTCGGCAAACGTTAGTAACACTTGGTGCGGTGCGGAGCCAAGTTTTGCCTCCACCGGCTGAACACCCTCCAGGCTATAGAAGGAGGTGACTACTGCAAAAACCGGATTCAGCGGTTCGTCAAAAGAAAGGATCAACTCGGTGTCCCGAATTACTTCCACCTGCTGAAGGCTCGGTGGAAGGTTGTCCCAAAGGATTTCCCGAAGGCTTCCCGACAGCCAATTACCCTGTTGGTCCAATCTGGGAGGAACCCGCAAACGGTAGCTACGGTTTGGATCCAACGGTCGGGAAAAGAGCAGCTGCAGCTGGCGGGGCTGAGTGCGGTTAACCCAAGCATCAACGCGTATGTCTTCGTCAAAGAATTCGAAGCTCCCCCTGATCATATCCTCTATGGCTAACGGAGTCTGATGTACCAAGACGGCCGATTGGGCCTGGGTAATCCAAATCGCTTCGATCCCATCTGTATATAATCCCTCCCATAGGGTTGTAGGGAGGGTTTTTCCCCTGATGCTGACCAAGTAACCGAGCTCCAATTCCCACGATGTATCCAATTCAAGTGCCTTCGCCAGCCGCAGCGCTACCTGATAGCCCTCCTCCATAAGGGTCGTTTCTTCTACTGCGGTACCGTTTACCAAATAGGTTTCCGGGAAAAGCGCGGTGAGGGGATCCAAGAAACCAGAAAAGGTCAAAAGGATATTTTTTTCATCCACCAAACGCACCTCAGTCACCAACAGGTTTTGATTGGGCAGGGTGTATTCGGTTCTATCCCCATTGGCGAGTTCCAATTCGATGTGTAATCCGTCTGCTTCAAAGGGAGTATCTGAGACCAGTTCGTAGCGGTTTGGCCCGACTATTCCCACCTTGCCTAGTTTGTTGCCATTTACAAAAAAACGGGAAGAAGGATCAACTGCCCGATCTATTTCGACCAACAGCTGATAGGGCGAGGCAAGAAAGGCACTGTCGATTTGGGGCAAAGCCGGGGCAAGCTGAAAGCTAAAGGTGAGGTCTCTTGGGAGTACGTTGCCATAGAGATCACGCAGCGAGCGAACCCGTATCTGGTAGGGTCTATTTTCCTCCCAAGCAAAGGGGAAAGCCAGCCGTAATGTCTGCGGATTCAGGATTTCTACGCTGACAGGGTTTTCGTTGCCTGGATTCAACGTGAAATGGGCCAGGATCTGTACGGTTTTGGGATCCAAGGGCTTATTGAATTGAAGGGTAAGGAGATTTGGGTGGACTGGTGTGGCTGAAGTCAGGCTGATCGCTCGGGTATCCCAGGTGAACGACCGACGAAATGCGGTTAGTGGATGGCCCCCTTCCTCCAGCACATTTTCTATCTCCACCAATATGGCTTGATTGACGGGGAAGTCCCTGTCAAATAGCAAGTCCACCACCTGATCTTCCTGAAGGTTTGGCACCACGGCAATGGGGTGGCCAAGGTTTCTGTTTAGGAGGTAGTTTTCGCGGTGGGTGGCGGATGGTCTGTCAATAGCTGTCTTGTACCGTACCCGAAGGGAGTTTGGGGTATGAAAGTGGATTGTATCTACCTGATCCTCCCAATGAAACGAGATGCGCGTGGTATCCATCCTGTTCCCCAACCTGTCGGACAATCCGGATGCTATCAGCTCGTATGCTCTTCCCTGTGGCAACCCTTCACTGAGAAGCAGCTTGAGTCGGTCGTCTCCTTGTGGAATAAGATGCGTCACCCGACCCTGGAACGGAAGCAGCTGAAAAGCGCTGGGATCGGGAAGTGAACCACCATCGATTGCTTCGTCTAGGTAGAGCACCGGCTCGTTTTCGGCCCTGCCACCGACGTGAAGAATTCTCGGGGGCTCCGTGTCGTAGGTAAAAGACACCGTGTTTTCTACAAGTACTATCCCAAAGCAATCCGAGAGGCCATTAAAGATCAGGGAGTAGGCTTCTCCCGAGCGCATAGGGATAGGGGAATAGAGCCAGAGGCTGTTATCGCGGAGGCTGTCCATCCGAAGATCGAATCCGTTTAGCATTGCAATCGGTTCGGGTAACCCGTTTAGGGAGAGGGGTTTGGAAAAACGCACCCGAAGCCGGGATTCGTTGAGTGGCAGCACCTCCTTTACCTCAAATGGTCGGCCATCGGCCTCTTGAGTATATACGGAGTTACGCTGCCCTGGAGTACCGCCCATTGTGCTTTCCGAGGATGTCCAGTTGTAGGAATCGCTGCAGACCACATAGGGGTTTTTCCGCTCCAAAGACCAGCCACCTTGGGATTTTTGGGCATTTCCGTACCAGGACGTATCGTAGGTCAGGCTATCGACGATGTTTCCAAAAGAATCCTGTATCCGAATATGACCTGCATTATTGGGCAGTGCTCGAAATCCGGTTACCCCGGCAAGGGGCTGCCAAGCCGAGAAGTTTGCTTTCCGTGGCATGGGTACCAAAAGCAAATACGATCCTGGCTGTAAAACGGCATCTTCTACAGGACTGTCGTTGTATTTAAAACCACTCAACCGGATTGTTTTATCCACGCGGTTATACAGTTCAATGTATTCGTCGTTTGCCGCTGTGGGAAGCTGAAGAGCGGCTGGCCGCAGGCCTTTGGGATTGGGATCCGCCATGAATTCGTTGATGATAATAGCTCCGGCAGGGGTTGGGGTTTGGAGGTCAAAAGTTATCCTCTCCCGTGTTTCCTCTGACAGGGAAAGGGTGAGTTCGTAGGTGTTGCTGTACAGGTAATCCGAGAAGCGCAGGGTAAGGCTATTTTCCAACTGCTGCCAATCCTCCGGACTCCCGTAACCTGCGGAAAGCATTGGGGCTCCCACAAAAGTTGGAATGGGCTTATCAAACACCAGGTTGACCGAATACCCGTCCAGCATCTCTGCGCGCTGAAGGGAGGGAAAAACGGGTATGCCGTCGGTGGGTTCGGCAGGATCTGGATCGTTTGGATCGGGCTCCGCCGCTTCGGAGAGCATTATCCCAAAATCATCCATATACCACCTAGCGGAACTTCCGCTACCTGCGCCATACTGCACCGTTAGGATTAACGTGACCGCTTCCAGGTTCCTCCAAACCTCCGGAATCGGAATCTCCCATAGGCGATAATCCGTATCGGCGTTCGGAAAGCTATCCGGCGACCCGAGCACTTGTGGCTGGGATTCCTGACCGGCGTCTGAAAAATAATAGCTGACCGTTACCGGTCTATTGCCGCTGCCGTTTCGTTCCGTGCGAGCATAAAAGGAAAATATATTGCCTTTCAGCCCGATAGTAGTTGTTTTTATATAAATTTGCGCGTCAAAACTGCCAATGGTCTGAACGCCCAAGGCGGTAGAACCGTTAATACCCTTTCCGGATGCTTGGAAAACCCTGGAGGTGCCGTTCCGCACCTCGTTGGCAGCCCAACCCGGCAAAAATTCTTCAGGATAGTTGACGATTTCGAACTTGCTTTCAAAATCCTGAAGTATAAAAGTTTCGGTTTCGAATGATAGCGTAAAACCTAGTATGGAAAAAGCAACCAAACCCCATACAAAGCATAAGGCTTTCATGTATGAAATTTAGGAAAAAATGCGATAAATCCGCAAAACGGATTTAAAAAATGCTTGATAAGTAACTATTTGCACGGAAAAAGCTAAACAATTATAGACACATGAAATCGAGCATGACGTAGCCGTCACACACTGGGATGCCCCGATAGCTATCCGGGGCTGCCATGCGAGATTCCATCCCGATAAACCGGGACAAGTTCTGACCATTAAAAAACAATTATAGACAGATGAAACTAGCCGTAGTGGGAGCCACCGGATTGGTAGGCTCCGAAATCCTCGAGGTGCTCGACGAGCACCAATTTCCCTTTGATGAACTGCTCTTGGTAGCGAGCGAGCGATCCGCCGGTAAGAAGCTTTCTTTCAAGGGTAAGGAATATACGGTGATAGGACTTAGTCAGGCGGTGGCAGAAAAGCCCGACATTGCCATATTCTCGGCTGGTGGAAGCACTTCCTTGGAGTGGGCACCGAAATTTGCCGAAGTGGGAACCATCGTGATTGACAACTCCTCCGCATGGCGGATGGATCCCAGCAAAAAGCTGGTCGTTCCGGAGATCAACGGCAAAGCGCTGCGCATCGACGACCGGATCATCGCCAACCCCAACTGCTCCACCATCCAAATGGTGCTGGCTTTGGCGCCACTTCGGGAGAAGTATGGTATCAAGCGGATCGTAGTGTCTACGTATCAGTCGGTGACAGGAACTGGCAAGGCGGCGGTAGATCAGATGATGGCCGAGCGCAAAGGCGAAAAACCCGACATGGTGTACCCCTATAAAATAGACCTGAACGTGCTTCCCCATATCGACGTGTTCCAGCCCAACGGCTACACCAAGGAGGAGATGAAGATGATCAATGAAACGAAGAAGATCTTCGACGATCCTAGTATCCAAGTCACCGCCACGACCGTACGGATTCCCGTGATGGGAGGACACTCCGAGTCGGTGAACGTGGAGTTCAAAAAGGATTTTGACCTCGGCGAGGTGCGCGAGCTGCTATCCAATACACCTGGCGTGGTGGTGCAGGATGATCCTGCCAACAACGTATACCCTATGCCACTTAACGCCCATAAGCGGGACGAGGTATTTGTGGGACGGCTGCGTCGTGACGAGAGTCAGCCAAACACCCTCAACATGTGGATCGTCGCGGACAACCTGCGCAAGGGAGCGGCTACCAATGCCGTGCAGATTGCTTCCTACCTCGTGGAACACAGTATGGCGTAGCGTTGGATCTTTCCAGCTACGATAACGAATCGCTAAAACAGTTTGTGCAGGATAACCTTGACAGGGATCCTGCACATTTGCTTTTAAGCCATCGAGGCAAGACCTCCTTCGACCTCAAGCTGGCTATACAGCAGATATATGCCCGGCAGCGCCTTCAGGATAAGGTACCCTCTTGGGCAAAAAATGAGGATCTTATCTTTCCGTCCGGTCTTTCCCTGGAGCAAGCCTCCTCCGAGGTCACTGCCCGCTATAAGGCCTCCTTGGTACAGGCTAATACCCTTATAGATCTCACGGGAGGTTTGGGGGTGGATACCTTTTTCCTTTCCCAATCCTTTGCCCAGACCGACTACGTGGAAAAGCTGCCGGAGCTGGCAGAACTTGCTACCCATAATTTTTCCCACCTTGCTCCAGAATCCATTCGTGTCCATACCGGTGATGGACTGGCGTTTTTGGCCGGTTGTGTCGAAAAATACGACCTAATCTACCTGGATCCCGCCCGCAGGGGAGAGCACAACCGCAAGTTGGTACGTCTGGAGGATTGTGAGCCCAATCTGGTCGTAAACTGGTCGGAACTAACCCAAAAAGGAAATGCAATACTCGCTAAGGTATCTCCCATGCTGGACATCAAGGGAGCTCTGGCTTCCCTGCCGGACATACAGCAAGTTTGGGTGCTGGCGCATAAAAATGAGGTGAAGGAGCTCTTGTTTTTTTGGGAGGCAGGAAAAAGCGTAAGCAGCCCGAATATCCACTGCGTCGATATTCATCCCGAGGAGACCCACACCTATTCATTTACTTATCCGGAAGAAGAAGCGGTGCTGGCTGAATACGGAGAGGCCGGGGAGTTTCTGATCGAGCCCCACGCGGCGATCTTAAAAGCGGGTGCTTTTCGGAGCTTTGCTCGGCGATTCGATCTCAGGAAACTCCATCCCAACAGCCATTTGTACTCCGGAACCTCGGTGATCGACGATTTACCGGGGAGGGTTTTCCGCATTTTGCAGGAAATCCGGCAGCCCAAACGGGAGCTCAAAGAACTGTTTCCTTCGGGGATCGTGAATGTGATCACCCGCAACTATGCCCTCCGTGCCGAAGACCTGAAAAAGAAGTATCGACTCCGGGACGGAGGTAATCAATTTCTGATCGGTACCCGCAGCGAGGCGGGGTTTAGGCTGTTTGTGTGTGAGTTGGTTGCATCTGGAGAACGACGCAAGGGCGGGTGATGACTTGGTTTTTTTACGGATTGAATAGGTTTTGTGTAAAAAAATGGAGTTTATAAACGAATTGACCCAAAGTTCTATTGGCCAAACGCTTGAAACTAAGGCATGATTTCTTTGGACACATTCCTTGGTTTTCGTACCTTTCACAATATACTACTGCAATTTTGCACTTATAGACAGATAGAAGAAAACGGAACATTCTGATTATCATTTGATGTTCCCCATTAAAAACGCATCCCTGATGTATAATCACAGAAAATCGCTGTTAACGCCGGAATACTATGTCTCATAACCAATATATAGAAAGGAATCCGGAGATCATGCTTGGAAAGCCGATCATAAAGGGAACCCGTATCACAGTTGAGCTCCTTATGAGAAAGCTGGCTGGTGGCTATACGCTGACAGATCTATTAACTAGTTATCCCAATCTGACTAAAGAGCATATTCTGGCTTCACTTGAATATGCAGCGGATATAATTGCGAATGAGGAGTCTTTGGAAAACGTATGATCGTCGCTGATGAAAATGTTTGAAAAGAGCTGATTGATCATCTAGTGGAATTGGAATACGAGGTTTTTTCCATCCGAGAACACCTACAAGGAGTTAGCGACCGGATAGTCATCGAAACCGTAAAGTCTAAAAAAGGCTTTTTACTTACGGAGGATAAAGATTTCGGTGAGTTGGTTTTTTCTCATGGTATCCAAGGTTGTTCAGTGATTTTTTTGCGGTATGAAAAACAGGAAATCATTCATATTAAAAAAAATATTATTAAATCGCTGGAAACCTATTATCGAAATTCGGACCATCTTTTTATAACGATCACGAAGGATAAGGTAAGAGTCAGAAAAATCTGACGTACGACAAGTTGCTAACTCGATATTTTTGGTACAACGGAGCCTTTTCTTTGAGAAATGCTAACTTTGATTCCCATAGGGTCACCAATCCCTATCCAAGCCATGCGAAAACTCTGTCTGTTTATTGCCTGTAGCCTGGATGGCTATATTGCCGGTCCTGGCGAAAACCTGGACTTCCTGAAAATCGTGGAGAAAGAAGGTGAGGACTATGGATACCAAGCCTTTACGTCCCTGGTAGACACAATTATCATCGGCAGAAAGACCTACGACTGGGTGCTCCGGGAGATCGGAACAGAGCACTACGATAACGGGGAACGGGAAGTGTACGTCATCACCCGCTCCGAACGCGCGCCGGTTGGTAGAACACGGTTTTATTCCGGTGAGCTCGAAACCTTAGTAAGTAGACTCAAAAGCGAAAAGGGCAAAAACATCTATTGCGATGGCGGGGCAGAGGTGATCCATGAGTTACTGAAAAGTGACCTCATTGATGAAATGATTATATCTATCGTCCCCATTCTACTCGGGGACGGTATCAAGCTCTTTAAAGACGGCCGAACTCCGCAGCGACTGCAGCTCATCAAAACCGATACTTTTGATACCGGACTGGTTCAGGTGCATTACAAAAGAGTATAATCATGCCCCATTACACCGTTTTTTGAGATTCACCACATCGTAATTTTCCTGATCCCTACCTCAGCTCCCCCATCTTTCGGATAATTTCTCTCAGCAGTTCGTTTTGCTCACGACGAAGTGCAATAAAGGTATTCACCCACTTGTACACCAAATACAAGATGCCGAAAAAGATAGAAAAATAGATCAGTCCAAGAACTAGTGGAATAATGTGCAGAAAATCCATAATAAAAATAGTTTTGAATAAAAGAGGTAAATTTCAAACGTCTGGCCATACATTTATGCTGATTCCTAGCTGACAAACAACCATTAATCGGCCTGGTTCATTTCTGCTTTCTAAACTTTTAACGAAACCGAATCCGCCGCCGAATTTTCGGAATCGGACAAGCAAGCCCAGAAAATTATTTTTTTAAATTCATAAAGATAATCAATATAACAGTATAAAAATATATTTTATCGGTTCTTTTTCATAAATATTAGATTTTGCTTGGGTTATATGATTTTTCAGATCTACAATATATCAGGATTTCCTTGTGAAGTATATTATTATTCTCCTTTACAACCCTTCGGAAGTATTGGCCAACTTTCAATTTTATTAGAAATACTTTGTTTGTTAAGGTACCTTTTATAATTTCGTAAGCGAAAAAAAATAAGGTACCATGTTAAGCGTACAAGAGGCGGCAGATATTCTTAAAGTTACACCACAGCAAGTTCGGAATTTGTGTCGGGAAGGTAAATTAAGATCTGAGAGGGTTGGAAAATCTTGGATTATTGACAGGGGGGATTTGGAAGAATATTGTTCATCTACGAGTGCCGGCGTTGCGGAGGATCGACTTTTTTATGGACTAGGGATTCCCAAACGGACAAACAAACCAATAGCCCTGAGTTTTTTTAGTGGGGCTATGGGTATGGATATTGGCCTAGAACAAGCTGGTTTTCAAACGCTATTCGCGAGTGAAATTGATAATGCCTGTCGAAAGACAATCGTAAAAAACAGGCCGGAAATCGCCCTTGTCGGTGATATTCGAGACTTTTCCCCAAAATCAGTTCGAGAGATTTCAGGCCTTAGTGCGACGGATGAAATAGATCTGGTTGTTGGAGGCCCCCCTTGTCAAGCTTTCAGTACAGCGGGAAATAGAAAAGGGTTTGAGGATGAACGAGGAAATGTTTTTCTTTCATTTATCGATATGATTATTGGGTTGAATCCGAGGTATGCGGTGATAGAGAATGTACGGGGATTATTGTCGGCACCTCTAAAGCATCGACCGCATAACCAACGTGGAGAAGGATTCCCAAATTTGACAGTAGACGAATTGCCGGGTGGTGCTCTACACGAGATACTTAATAAACTAGAAGCGGCGGGTTATGCACTGAGCTTCAATTTGTACAACGCAGCTAATTTTGGAACTCCCCAGCAAAGAGAACGTGTCGTGTTAATCTGCTCAAGAGATGGAAAAAGGCCCCCCTATTTAGAACCAACCAACTCAGAAGGTGGCAGTTTCGGATTGCCGAAATGGAAAACTTTTCAGGAAGCAGTTGAGGGCATTGGTGGTAATCTAGAATGTATTTCATTTCCCGAAAAAAGGTTGAAATATTATCGGCTTTTGAAATCTGGAGAGAATTGGCGAAATCTTCCCGATGAATTACAACGGGAAGCAATGGGCAAGTCCTATTTTTCAGGTGGAGGGAAGACGGGCTTTCTAAGAAGACTTCATTGGGATAAACCCAGTCCCACCTTGGTGACTCATCCGGCAATGCCAGCAACGGATTTAGCTCATCCTGAGGAAGACAGGCCATTAAGTGTTCAAGAATACAAGCGAATTCAAGAATTCCCAGATGATTGGGATATACAGGGCAGCATTTTAGATAAATACAAACAGATAGGAAACGCTGTACCCGTGGGGTTGGGCCTTGCGATTGGAAAACTTATAATCAAGTTATTGAATGGGGAGAAGGTGCAAACTTTCGATGGGTTCTCCTATTCTCGTTATAGAAATACATCTGATAAAGAATGGAAAATGGAATTTCAAGCGACAATAAAGCAATTTGAAAAGCAAAAGCTTCTAATGCCGATATAGCTCAATTTGGATTATATTGTTCCTTTAGAATTAAATTCCAACAATCTATTCCAGTCGATTTCGCCTGATTCTGTGAAAAATTCCTCTGTTAATTGTTTCGTGAACATATTTATTTTCTTGGCATAAGCGATTTTATACTCATCATTTTTTTCGTTGGCAAGATGGCCGAGGGGTTCAACAATCTCTTTGTAAAGTTCGCTGTTGCCGGAAATAAATTCCCAAAATACCTGCCCACAATATTTGAAATAGTCACCCTTCTTCTTGTAATTGTTACGTGGAGTGGTTTTTCCGTAACAACATCCATTGATTGCAGTTACGTTGATTTTAGCACCCGAAGTTTTTAGGACTGCTCTAGCAGAGTTAAAATGATCAACCATTTTTTTAATCTGACTATCGTTTCCCCAATCAGGCCCCGACTTAATTGAAACAATAAATAACTCGTTGCCTTTCGTAAACTCTAGATCAATACCTGGAATTCCTGATTTCCTACCTCCATACACCAAACTGTTCACGTGGATAGCTAGGCCCTCTAACCAATTTCCAAAAATTCCCTCTTCACTTGACGAGATAAAAGCATCGACAATTGCTTGGATTAAATCTTGAGCGGTTAAAATATTCTTTGCTTTAAAAAGATATGGGTTCTTCCGTTTAAGGACGTCTTTTAATTTAAGCTCTCCCAGTTTGTCTACTCTTCTGGAGTGAAAATCCCCGATATTTTCCTCCACATAGTTAGTTACGTCTGTAATATCTAATGTCTTCATACAATATTTTTAATGATTTCCTATAATGAAAGGGGCTGCCTTTAGCATAAAATTGCCAAGGGCAGCCCGGGAAAAAAGGAGTTTATCGGTTACTTAGCCGATATTCTTTTTATTCAGTTGATCGATGATATACTCGGAGGTGCGCATGGACAAGGCCAAGATGGTCCAGGTGGGGTTTTTGTCTGCCTGGGAAACAAAGGAACCTGCATCCACGACAAAAAGGTTTTTGCATTCGTGCGCCTGGGAATATTTATTCAACACCGAAGTCTTGGGATCGTTGCCCATTCGGGAGGTACCTACCTCGTGGATGATTCTGCCCGGTGCTGCCAGTCCATACTCTGTGTCGGCACCCGGTCTGCTTCCCAGGATTTTGGCTCCCATCGCCGTAAAAATCTCCTCGAAGGTGTCCTGCATGTGTTTGGCCTGCTTCACTTCATAGTCTGTCCATTTGTAATGGAACCTAAGAACAGGAATGCCAAATTTGTCGACAACGTGTGGGTCGATTTCGCAGTAGTTGTCGTATTGAGGAACACTTTCACCCCTGCCGGCAATGCCGATGGTGGCGCCGTATACATTTCGGATGTCCCGTTTCAGACCTGCGCCATAACCGCCGTTTGGACTTGGATTACCAAACTCATCCTTTATATGCTGCCGCATGCTTTCCATTCCAAAGCCGAAACCATAATTGGGCATGCGCATACCACCGCCAAATTCCAAGTGGTAGCCCCTAGGGAAGTCCAGTTTTTTGTTGTCGAGCCACCAAGGGGTATATACGTGCATGGAGCCCACGCCGTCTTCGTTGTACTTGTCTCTGCCCAACAGCTCGGGCATCAACGCTGACCGGCTCGCACCGGTGGAGTCATGCAGGTACCTGCCAAGGGTTCCGCTGCTGTTTGAGAGTCCGTTTGGATGGCGGGTAGATTTGGAGTTCATCATGATGCGGGCGGTTTCGCAGGCCGATGCACCCAGTACGACTACCCGTCCTTTGAGCTTGTATTCCTGCATATCGACCTTGCTCACATAGGAAACACCGGTCGCTTCTCCCTGATCGTTGGTGGTCACCTTTCGTACCATGGCATAGGTATACAGGTCTACATGCCCTTTTTTCATGGCAGGTTTGACAAGTACCGTTCCGGAAGAAAAATCTCCATAGACCTGACAGGCGCGGTTACACTGTGCGCAGAAGAAACAGGCGCCACGCTCGTTGTTGACCGGGCGGGTTAGTACCGAAATACGGGAAGGAATGACAGGGATATTTATTTTACTTCCCCCCTTCATAAAGGCCAACTCGTGTAGGCGCGGCTTGGGAGGGGGCAGGAAATAGCCGTCCGGTTCATTTGGGATGCCCTCTTTCGAGCCAAAAACACCTATCAGCTTGTCCACCCGGTCGTAGTAGGGCTTCACATCATCGTAGGAAATCGGCCAATCGTCTCCGAGACCGTCAATACTCTTTCGCTTGAAATCATCAGGGCCAAACCGAAGGGAGATGCGTCCCCAGTGGTTGGTACGTCCTCCTAACATACGGGACCTAAACCAGTCAAATTGAGTGCCGTCTTTTCGGGTATAGGGCTCTCCGTCGATTTCCCAGCCTCCATAGGCTGCATCAAAATCGCCAAACGCCCGGACGGTGCTGGCACCTCTTCGCGGCGATTCCCAAGGGTAACGCAGTTGGGTACGGTATTCCTCCAAAGCTGGGTCAAAATCACTGCCCGCCTCCAAGACGGCCACACTCAATCCTGCTTCGGAAAGTATTTTCGCTGCCATACCTCCTCCGGCACCTGACCCGACGATGATCGCGTCGTAGGTCTCTGCCGATGATTTGATTTCAAAGCTCATTCCTGATCAACTTATTTGGTCTATTATTAATTTTTTGCCTGCTAAATTTAACAAAGAAAGGTGTATTAAAATATTTACCTGGGTATTTCGTCAAATAATATTTTAATTTCATTCAAACTTTTGCTAACCTTATACTGTCAACGGCGGAAAAAGGCCACACAAGCTTTCATCTCGGGCTCTTTATTTTTGGGAATGGGAGCGAAAGGCATCCAAACTCCCCGTAACTTTGACGACGACAATAGAAAATAACCTAACACCTATGGATAATAACAACAGAAGAAGTCAGGGCTGGTTTGGTAAAACCGGTAAAGACGGATTGATTTACCGTTCCTGGTTTCAAAAGCAGGGAATCCCAACCCATGAAATGGGAGGAAAACCCATCATTGGCATCTGTAACACCTGGTCGGAACTGACGCCGTGTAATTCCCATTTTCGGGACTTGGCGGAGTTTGTCAAGAAGGGGATATTAGAGGCAGGAGGCTTTCCTGTGGAATTTCCCGTAATGTCTTTGGGGGAAACGGTGATGAAGCCTACAGCTATGTTGTTCCGAAACCTGGCCAGCATGGATACAGAGGAGTCCATCCGCGCCAACCCCTTGGACGGGGTGGTGTTGCTCTGTGGCTGCGACAAGACGACTCCCGCATTGGTAATGGGAGCTTGCAGCGTGAACATACCCACCATTGTCGTGTCCGGAGGGCCGATGCTCACCGGTCGGTACAGAGGAAGTCAGATCAGCACCAGTGATATTTGGCGATTTAGCGAGGCCTCCCGATCCGGTGCGATGAACCAAGAAGACTTGTACGAGGCAGAGCGAGGACTATGCCGAAGTGACGGACACTGCGGGGTAATGGGCACGGCGTCCACTATGGCCTGTATGGTTGAATCGTTGGGGCTGACGTTGCCGGGAAACGCAGCCATTCCCGCTCCCGACTCCGGACGAAGGATTTTGGCACACCTGTCCGGTATGGAGATTGTCAAGATGGTAGAGAAAGATCTGAAACCTACGGACATCCTTACCCGCAAAGCCTTCGAAAACGCCATTATGGTCAACGCGGCCATAGGGGGATCCACTAATTTTGTGATTCACCTGCTGGCAATTGCTGGGCGTATCGGAGTTGAGCTTACGCTGGAAGATTTCGACCGTTTTTCGGCAAATATTCCCCTCCTTGCCAACCTTCAGCCCTCCGGAAAGTATTTCATGGAGGATTTTTATTATGCCGGCGGATTACCACCCATCATCCATCAGCTGAAGGATCATTTGAACAATGACAGCATCACCGTGACCGGTTTGCCGATCGGAGACGTAAACGCATCCTTCAAAAACTACAACGAAGAAGTCATCGCCCCACTGGACAAGCCGTTTAACCCTACCTCGGGTATAGTGGTTCTGCAGGGGAATCTTTGCGAGACCGGAGCAATCATCAAACCTTCCGCCGCCAGCCCGCACTTGATGAAACATCGTGGTAAGGCCGTCGTATTTGATGATATAGACGATTATAAGCACAAGATCGATGATCCAGACCTGGACATAGACGAAAATTCCGTGATGATCCTTAAAAACGTAGGCCCCAGGGGCTATCCGGGAATGCCGGAAGTCGGAAACATGGGACTTCCCCCCAAAGTGCTTGCAAAGGGAATTACGGACATGGTCCGTATTTCCGATGGTAGGATGAGCGGTACAGGCTTTGGTACCGTAGTGCTTCACGCCACTCCGGAGGCCGCAGAAGGGGGTAATTTTGCCGTCGTCCAGACAGGAGATATCATTGAATTGGACGTGTTGGCGAGAAAACTGAATGTCCTCGTATCTGACGAGGAGTTAAACGCCAGAAAAGAATCTTGGAAAAAGCCGGCGCCTATTACCGACCGTGGCTACGTGGGACTTTATGTGAGGCACGTAGAGCAGGCCAACTTCGGTGCTGACCTGGACTTTCTAAAAGGAAGCTCCGGGAGTGAGGTTTCGAAAGACTCCCACTAGCCAATTAACAAATTCCCGCTTCATGATGCACGGGAAAGACAAACCAACCAGACTTTCATGAACAATCAACAGCAGGTATCCCCTCCGGTCGCAATTGTGACCGGAGCGGGTGTCGGCATAGGTTTGGCAATCGCCCAGGTGTTGGCTCAAAAGGGCTACCGTATCCTGCTAAACGACCTAGACCCGACACTGACCCAACAGGCCACCGAACGTATCAATGGATCCTTCCCAGCTTCCTGTGTTGGGCTGTCCGGTGATGCATCTGATCCCAGCTTCATCGAGCAACTTGTGGAGGCAGCGGTGGAGGTTTTTGGGCAATTGGATGCGGTAATTGCCAATGCAGGAATCACCATTTACGGGGATTTCCTTACCTATAAGCCGTCGGATTTTGAGCGCGTGCTTCGCCTCAATCTTGGCGGTTCTTTCTTTTTGGCCCAGGCCGGATCCAGGCAAATGATAAAACAGGGGCAGGGAGGATCAATTGTTTTGATGTCGTCGGTTACCGGGCACCAGGCCCATAAGAACCTCGTTCCCTACGGCATGACCAAGGCAGCTTTGGAAATGCTTGCCAAAGGTCTGGTCGTAGAAGTGTCTGAGTTTGGCATCAACGTGAATGCCGTTGCACCTGGCGCAACGGTTACCGAGCGCACCCTCGAGCAGGAGGACTTTGTGGGCATCTGGTCCTCGATTACACCGATGGGAAGGCCCGCCAGCCCCGAGGATATAGCCCATGCGGTTGCCTTTTTGGTTTCCAAAGAGGCAAGGCATATTACAGGTCAAAGCTTGGTCATCGACGGAGGCTGGACCTCGGTAAGCCCCTCTCCCTATAAATAATGCAAGGCAAAACGAATTTGAAAACATCGAAGAAATTGTCGCCAGTGGCGAAAATGGTTCGAAAAATGTGTGTAGATGTATGAATTTATCACTGAATTAACCGCTTTTTGATAAATTCTCGGCCTATTCCAGCATAGAACAGGATAGTTGGACAAACCAGATGATTTATATTTGCGTACTTCCAAAAGATGTATTTTAACAACTAAAGAATAAAACAGTATGTCAGTTTCAGAAAAGAGCTTTAAACACGTAAATTACCTTTGGGACAAAGAAAAGGAAAAGGAACTGGGAGATGATCAGGTAGCACTGTTACTTTATCGCTCCAATATTTTGGGTTCAGACCTGAGGATTACCAATTATGGTGGGGGCAACACCAGTTGCAAAACCATGGAGATAGATCCGCTAACGAAGGAAAAGACCGAGGTGATGTGGATAAAAGGCTCTGGAGGCGATATTGGTACGCTGAAGCGCAGTGGGCTTGCGGGCTTGTACCAAGAGAAACTTCATTCACTGAAAAACGTGTACAGAGGCCTGGAGTTTGAAGATGAGATGGTAGGATTATTTAACCATTGTATATACGACCTCGACTCAAAGGCGCCCTCTATCGATACACCACTCCACGCTTTTTTGCCGTTTAAGCATATCGATCACTTACATCCGGATGCCGCCATTGCCATTGCCGCTTCCAAAGATGGCGAAAAAATAACCCAAGAGTTATTTGAGGGTCAGATTGCTTGGGTGCCTTGGCAACGTCCTGGGTTTGACATTGCGTTAAAGCTGGAAAAAGCCGTACAGGATAACCCGGGTATCCGGGGCATCATGTTGGGTGGTCACGGTTTGTTTACCTGGGGTGATACGGCCTACGAATGCTATATCAACAGCCTTGAGGTTATCGAAAAAGCTTCCCAATACCTAGAGGATAACTATGGAAAATCCCGCCCTGTGTTTGGTGGTCAGCGGGTGCAATCGCTTGAAGCGGATCAGCGCCAGGATCAGGCAGCGAAGATCGCTCCTATTTTGCGTGGGTTGGCTTCCAGTTACAACCGAATGGTGGGCACCTTTACCGACGACGCCCGTGTGCTGGAGTTTATCAACAGCCATGACCTGGACAAGCTGGCTCCTCTTGGGACAAGCTGTCCGGATCACTTCCTTAGAACAAAGATTCGGCCGCTGGTACTCGATATCCCCGCAGATTATGATTTGAGCGACGGTGCTGCGCTGAAGGAAAAGCTGGAAGTGGAGTTCCAAAAATACCGTGAGTACTATGTCAATTATTATGAAGACCACAAGCATCCCAATAGTCCAGGGGTACGTGACTCCAATCCGGTTATTATTCTATGGCCGGGCATAGGTATGTTCTCTTATGCGAAAGATAAGCAAACCTCGCGGGTAGCCAGCGAGTTTTACATCAACGCCATCAATGTGATGAAAGGTGCCGAGGCAATCTCCGAGTATGTGGCTCTGCCTCTTCAGGAAGCCTTTGACATCGAATATTGGTTGTTGGAGGAGGCAAAGCTACAGCGTATGCCTAAAGAAAAACCACTTTCCAGAAAGATTGCGTTCGTCACGGGAGGTGCAGGTGGCATAGGAAAAGCCATCGCCGACCGGTTGGCTGCCGAAGGTGCATGCGTCTTTATCACTGATATCAACAAGGACAACCTGGACGCCGCGGTCGCGACGTACAACAGAGATACCGGAGCAGGTACGCTTATGGATGTCACCAGCATGGCTGACATAGAAAGAGCGTTGAAAGAAACCATTTTGAAATTTGGCGGTGTAGATGTCGTAGTAAACTGTGCCGGACTTGCTATTTCCAAGCCCATCGATCAAACTTCAGAGAAAGAGTGGGACTTGTTGCAGGACGTGTTGGTAAAGGGGCAGTTTGCAGTTTCCAAAGCAGCAGTGGCCATCCTACGTGCCCAGAACAAGGGAGGAGATATCATCAATATTGCGAGCAAGAACGCCTTGGTTTCCGGGCCAAACAACGTAGGATACGGTACAGCCAAGGCAGCACAGGTACATATGAGCCGTCTGTTGGCTGCCGAACTGGGGCCGGATAAAATCCGTGTTAACGTGGTAAATCCGGATGCGGTCATTGAGGGCAGTAAGATATGGGAAGGCGCTTGGGCCGCAGGACGGGCAAAGGCGTATGGTATTAGTATCGAGGAACTTCCGGCGTTTTATGCGAAGCGAACCATCATGAACGAAATCATCAGCACGGCTGACATAGCTTCTGCGGTATTTGCTTTCGTAGGTGGAGACCTCAGCAAGAGTACAGGTAATATATTAAACGTGGACGGTGGAGTAGCTGCTGCTTTTGTAAGATAAACAACGAACTATGCGTATTGATGCAGAATTCATCCAGTCGCATAATGGTAAAACTCTCTCGGATCATCGGGAGAGTTTTGCCTATTTAAGCGGAAAGCTGGATAGAAAAGGAGTGGATGTCAGTGGATTTATCCAAAAAATCAGTAAATTCCAAATTGCCATTCCCAGCTGGGCCCTTGGGACTGGCGGCACCCGGTTTGGGCGATTTCCCGGTGGGGGTGAGCCCCGATCTCTGGAGGAAAAGGTGGACGATGTTGGGCTCCTACATGCCCTCAATAGAGCCTCAGGGGCAATCTCATTGCATATTCCTTGGGATATCCCTTCCGACGTGGATGCTATTAAGGCTCATGCTGCTTCACACGGACTGGTTTTTGATGCCGTAAATTCCAACACCTTTCAAGACCAACCGGCACAGGCACATTCTTATAAGTTTGGGTCACTGTGTCATACTTCTCATGCGGTAAGGCAACAGGCGATTGACCACAATTTGGAGGTAATACGCCATGGAGAAGCATTGGGGTCAAAATCCTTGACGGTGTGGTTGGCAGACGGTTCCTCCTTTCCCGGACAGATGAATTTCAGAAAGGCCTTACAACGTACCTTGGATTCCCTGAAGGAGATATACGCAGGTATGCCGGAGGATTGGAAGTTATTTGTGGAATACAAGCCTTATGAACCGTATTTTTACTCGACGGTTATACAGGATTGGGGTACCTCTCATCTGTTGGCCTCCGAGCTTGGAGACCGAGCCTTCACCTTGGTGGATTTGGGACATCACCTGCCCAATACCAACATCGAACAGATTGTTGCCACGCTTATGATGCGAGGCAAGCTGGGAGGCTTCCATTTCAACGATTCCAAATTTGGAGACGATGACCTAACTGTGGGTGCCTTGAAGCCCTATCAGTTGTTTTTGATTTTCAATGAGCTGGTAGAGGGGATGGAAGACCCTCGAAGTACCAACCCAAGTCCTGCGTGGATGATTGATGCCAGCCACAACCTCAAAGATCCGCTGGAGGATTTGCTCCAGTCGGTTGAAGCGATTCAGCTAGCTTATGCCCAAGCCCTGCTTATTGATCGCCCGCGCCTAGAAGAGGCCAGGGAGTCCAATGACCCAGCTAAGGCACAGGAATTGCTACAGGATGCACACAGGACGGACGTTCGGCCCTTGATAGCCGAGGCCCGACTAAGGGCCGGAGCGGCGATACAGCCCATAGAGGCCTTCCGTGCGCTCGAAGTGCGAAAGCGATTGATAGAGGAGAGAGGTGCAAAGTCCATCTCTACCGGATTATAATTGGGGAGCCTGATAGGGCACATGTTACTGTCAGGCCCCTTCATTTTACTATTGTCAACCTAAACCAGACCCATGGCTAGACCTGTTATCGCAATATTTGATATAGGCAAAACGAATAAGAAATTCTTCCTATTTGACGAAGAACTGAATGAGATAAGCGAAGAGTACATAAAGTTCCCCACGATCGAAGATGAAGATGGAGATGAATGTGATGATTTGGAAAAAATAGCTTCTTGGGCAAAGGAAAAGGTACGTTTACTTTGTGATAATCCCGATTACGAGCTCAAAGCACTCAACTTCTCCACCTACGGTGCTTCCTTTGTTTCCATTGGCGTAGACGGAAAACCGGTGACGCCAATTTATAATTACCTTAAGGAATTTCCAACCGACCTCCATGAGGCATTTTACAATGCGTATCCGGAGGAGGAAATCAACCGGGTTACGGCATCCCCTACCTTAGGTATGCTCAACTCCGGTCTGCAGCTCTATTGGTTGAAGAGAAAGCGCCCTGCCGTGTTTGACCGTGTTCAGTACTCGCTGCATTTGCCTCAGTACATTTCCTACTTGTTTACGGGCGAAGCGGTCGCTGAACCTACCTCGATAGGTTGTCATACCAAGATGTGGGATTTTCCCAAGAAGGATTACCACCGGTGGGTTTACGATGAAGGGATCTCCAAGAAGCTTCCCACGATCGTTCCGACGACTCATTATTTCACCAAAAAAATCTGCGGAAAATCGGTGAAGGTTGGAGTAGGGATTCATGACAGTTCCTCTGCATTGGCTGCCTACCTGATAAAGACGGAGGAGCCATTTGCCCTGATTTCTACCGGTACCTGGTCTATCACGCTAAACCCGTACCCGACGGGTGATCTAACCTTTGAGGAGCTTCAGAGTGACTGCTTGAACTTCCTCTCCATTCATGGTACCACGGTAAAGGCGAGTCGGTTTTTTTTGGGTTACGAACTGGATTATCAGGTGGAAAAGCTAAATGCCCTGTTCAAAAAGCCCTCGAAATATTATAAGGACGTTCCATGTGACGAGCGTATGCTTCAGGATATTGTGTTTGAGGAAATTCCTGCGACGTTCTACCCGGAAACCATGGCATTGACGCCCCTTGTCCGGGAGGTGTTTGGGGACAACCAATGGAATCCGTCCGAGTACCAGACCTTTGAACAGGCCTACCATCAGGTTATGTGGGGACTGGTGCGCATGCAGGTGGCTTCTTTAAAATTGGCATTGGGCAGTTCGGACATTAGGAAAGTATATATCGACGGAGGGTTTGTCAACAACAAGCTGTTTATTCGTATGCTGAAGGAATTGTTGCCGTTTTATGACCTGCAGTTCTCCGATTTTCCGCTGGGATCTGCTTACGGAGCGGCTTTGATGCTGAAATAGCCTTTGTGTGCTCGGTTCTATTGAGCTCATATTGCGCATGTCTTCCCGACCGATGTAGCAAGCCTGCCAAGACCATGGTACACGATAGTTGTTCAGTAAGGCTAAAACTATAAACACATGAAATCGAGCACGACGCAAACGACACACGGAGGGACGCCCCGATAGCTATCGGGGAATACGTGCGAGATTCCATCCCGATAAACCGGGACAAGTTGTGACCTTTGAAAAACAATTATAGACACATGAAAAAACTGATTCTTCTACTATTCGTTTCCTTGCAGATGACGGCAGTTAGCGCGCAATTTGATCCTGTTCTTGTCCCTCTTTACGATGGAGACATCCCTTATCGAAAGGCTTCCGATCAGCAGGAAGAGGTACAGGTGAGTGATATTATGGTAGTCAGAAAGGTGCAGGAACCCACGCTTCAGGTTTTTTTGCCGGCCAAACGCAACGCAACCGGGCAAGCTGTGATTATCTGTCCTGGTGGTGGTTACGGTGTGTTGGCGTACGATTGGGAGGGGTTAGATATAGCCAAATGGCTGAACGGTCATGGCATTGTGGGCATTGTCCTAAAGTACCGTCTTCCATCTGCAGAAAATCAGACCGAACCTCACCTAGTTCCTTTAAGTGATGCCCAGCGGGCGATGCGTTTGGTAAGGTCCCGGGCAGCGGAATGGCATATTGACCCAGGTAAAATTGGTATCATGGGTTTTTCGGCAGGTGGTCATCTTGCCTCTTCGTTGGCAACGCATTTTGACGGCGGAGATCCAAGTGCATCGGATGTGGTTGAAAAGTTTAGTTGCAGGCCCGACTTTGCGATACTTGCGTATCCAGTGATCTCCTTTGACCCGGCTTATACCCATATCGGTTCTAGAAATAACCTAATCGGCCAACAGCCTGATTCCAAATGGGTGGAGTATTTTTCCAACGAAAAACAGGTGACTTCGGAGACACCTCCCTCCTTTTTGTTTCATTCTCAGGATGACACAGTGGTTCCAATAAGCCATAGCATACGTTTTTACGAGGCACTTACCCTGCACCAAGTGCCGGCAGAGATGCATTTATATCCGACAGGCGGGCATGGTTTTTCGCTCTCTGTTACCAAAGAAGGAACCCAGAAAGGCTGGATGGAGAGTTGTGTTCAATGGCTAGGTGCTTTACCCTAATCAGCTGGGGTTAGGCCTAGAAAGGGAGTTGTCAATGCGTTTTCTCAAGCAGTAGGCGAGGCCTCCATAAAAGAAAGTGGGTGATGATCGACGTTTTGTGGGTTCTAGTGTTTATTTTTATACATCACAAAATTCTTTTTGAATGAACCGACTCGTTTTCTTATTGACCTTCTGCCTTGGTTTGCTGGGTAATCCAATCGAACTTTTTTCCCAAGAATCGACCAACCGAGTTTTGTTTGAGAATGTTCGTGTATTTGACGGGCGATCCACCGTTTTGACTGCTCCGCTCCATGTCTTGGTTGAGGGCAATCAGATCGTTCGTATGAGTTCCAGTCCCATTGAGGTATCCGGCCCTGTGCAAGTTGTCGCTGGCGGGGGACGCACCTTGATGCCTGGCTTGATCGATGTGCATGTACATTTGGTGTTTGGTGCTTTGACCATGCGGGAGATGATGTCGCCGATGCTATCCGAGCGTTTGATTCTGGAAAAAGCCTCGCAAAGTGCGGAACAGACTTTATTGCGTGGCTTTACGGCTGTTCGCGATGTTGGAGGGCCTATATTTCCCTTAAAAGCACTTATCGACAACGGTAAGGCGGTGGGGCCTAGGGTTTGGCCATCGGGCGCAACCATCAGCCAAACCGCAGGGCATGGTGATTTTAGGACACCCGAAGAAAGGTCGAGGAGGTTTTTTGGGGAGGTATCCCGGGCCGAGCGATACAATGCCACTTTTATTGCCGATGGCACAGCTGAGGTTTTAACCGCCGTACGTGAGAACCTTCGTTTTGGAGCGAGCCAAATAAAGCTGATGGCGGGAGGTGGTACCTCATCTGCCTACGATCCGGTGGATGTAACCCAATATACCCTTGAAGAAATGAAGGCAGCCGTGGAGGCAGCGGAGGATTGGGGTACCTACGTGACGGTACATGCCTACACCGAGCGGGCCGTGCAGAAAGCAATTGCTGCCGGTGTGCGTTGCATAGAACATGGGCAGATGCTAGACAAAAAGACGCTACGCATGATGGCGAAAAAAGACGTTTGGCTAAGCCTCCAAAACCTGGTTGCCGATACACCGGACATGGATCCCGTCAGGCGGGAAAAGCGGAAACCTGTGCTGGAGGGGCAGGCAAAGATCTGGCCCTTGGCCAAGCAATTGAAGGTTAATGTGGCTTGGGGAACGGATTTTCTTTTCGAGCCTGATCTGAATCTTCAACAAAACCAGTATATCTTAAAGCTTACCGAATGGTATTCTCCTGCCGAAATACTCAAGATGATTACCTATGACAATGGCCGCCTTCTTCAGCTTTCGGGTCTCCGAAGTCCCTACCAGGGCAAAGTTGGGGTAGTGGAAGAGGAAGCTTTGGCCGACCTCTTGTTGGTAGACGGCAATCCGCTGGCAGATATCTCCCTTGTAGCCAACCCGTCTGAAAAATTTCTGGTCATCATGAAGGATGGAAAGATCTATAAAAATACCCTTCCCGATCAATGATTTATCGCCCTATTTTTTGTACAGTTTGCCATATTCTACGTATACTTAAGTTAGTTCCATTCCCATTAAATCTAGGTAAATGGGTAAAAAAAACACGTAACGCATGATTCTAGGACTTCCCGACAAGCTAATCGTATTCACAGATTTTTCCGAACCTTCTCAGCACGCCGTTCAGGTATCTGTAGAGTTGGCCAAGCGGTTGAAGAGGCCGTTGGAGGTATTTCACGTTTTGACAGCACCCCCCATACCATCAATGGCGGGTGTCGCCATGCGAAATGAGCTGTTGGAATCCGCAAAAGCAGAGGCCGAGCTGACGCTAAGCTCGCTCGTGAAGCGGCTTGAAGAAGCCCACAAAGCGACTGTGGTCAAGTCATCTGTCATAGCCAAGCTTGGTTTCGAAGAGGCAGTGGAGCGGACGGCGCAAGCTTCGCCGAATTGTCTCCTGATTTTCGGTAAAAAGAAACGGTCTGCTTTGGAACGTATGTTCGTAGGCAGTGGCCTGACCAGTCTTTTACGAAGAGGTGAGGTTGGAGTTCCTATGCTGCTTGTTTCTCCGGGGTCGGGATCTCTGGGCATTTCAAAGCTTCTACTCGCGCTGGACCTTAATTCCCCGGCGGACGATTCGCGTTTTGATTTGGTGGAGGCCTTACTGGAACTGTTTGGAGTGCGTTGGGATTTGGTTTATGCCTCGGGACGGAATCTGACTGACGACGAACTTGAGAAATCGTTGGTAAATGCCCTTCCAGCCTCCCTATTGGCAAAGCTGGAAACCATTAACCTGTTGGAATCCAAAGAAGAGCTTGGTGACAGGCCTGCTGCATCCGATCAATGGGTAGTAGCGTTTCCACGGAGGAAATCCATGCTGGAATCGTTGCTAAAAGGTTCTTTTAGCCAGTTCTTGGCAGAAGCCCAAGACCGAAATCTGCTTCTGATTCCGGAACAGTAGCAACTCGCATCTGACCCCGATAAGTAAGGTAAAATTGGAGAAGGTTCTTTGGCACATAGCCCAAAAAGTAAAGCGCACCTTTATGGATCTGCTGCCGATCATTATTGTGGTGGCCTTTTTTCAGCTATTCGTGATCAGGCAGCCGTTGCCCCAGGTCGGGGAGGTAATCTACGGCAGCATACTGGTTATGATTGGCCTGTTACTTTTTATAGAGGGCTTGGAAATGAGCCTTTTTCCGATTGGGGAAAATATGGCAAACGCGTTGGCGCTAAAGGGTAGCTTGGTCTGGCTTTTGACATTTGGATTCTTGCTGGGGTTTTCTACCGCGATTGCCGAACCCGCTCTGATCGCAGTGGCGGAGGAGGCAGGCAACATCGCAGCGCTTGCCGGACTGATTCCTGATGATCCTTCGGTACTTAAGGCCTACACGGTGGGGCTACGTGTGTCTGTTGCACTTTCTGTAGGGCTGGCAATTTTGATTGGGGTGATTCGGATTTTGAAGGGTTGGCCGCTTTATTACCTAGTAATCGGAGGCTATCTGCTCATTATGGTCATGACCATCTTCTCGCCTGCAGAGATTGTAGGGTTGGCGTACGATATTGGCGGCGTGACTACCTCTACGGTGACAGTGCCCTTAGTAACTGCGTTGGGGGTAGGTTTGGCAAAGTCCATCAAAGGAAGAAGCCCGTTGTTGGATGGCTTTGGTATGATCGCTTTGGCCGCTATGGCCCCGATTTTGTCAGTGATGGTTTACGGAATATTTTGGTTTGGTAGGTGAGATGGAAAGTGGGTTGATGACGATATTTCTTAATACCTTAGTAGACGTACTGCCAATCACGCTGCTGATTTTGGGGTTTCAGTTAGTTGTTTTAAGACGTCCCATTCCCCAGTTAAAGAAAGTACTGATAGGTGCTGTCTACGTGGTGTTGGGCTTAGCCTTGTTTCTTATGGGACTGGAAAAAGCCTTGTTTCCATTAGGCACTTTGATGGCAGAGCAGCTGGCCGACCCGGTTTTTTTGGGCATTGAAGAGGGAGCCTCGCCGAGGTGGACCGATTTCTATTGGGTTTACATTTTTGCAGCGTGTATCGGATTCGCCACCACCATTGCCGAGCCATCCCTAATAGCTGTGGCAATTAAGGCGGATGAGGTATCTTCTGGCGGAATCAGTAAATTGGGTCTACGAATCACTGTGGCTGTTGGTGTTTCGCTGGCATTGACCTTAGGGACGTTTCGGATTGTAACTGGGACCCCGCTTTACCTGTATATACTAGGGGGATATTTGATAGTCATCTTGCAGACGATCTTTGCGCCCAAAGAAATGATCCCGTTGGCCTATGACTCAGGTGGCGTAACTACCTCCACGGTTACTGTCCCCATCGTAGCGGCGTTGGGGCTGGGTCTGTCCCAGGCGATTCCCGGTCGAAATGCCGCCGTGGATGGGTTTGGGCTTATTGCGTTCGCCAGTGTATTTCCCATCATCTCCGTGCTGGGATATGCCCAGTTGGCAGCTTTCAAGAGGAAGTATATCAAATCCAAAAAAGGAAAAGAATGAGTTTGGAAAATACGTTTCTTCTTTTGGCTACCTGGTAATACAGATGGTTATATCAAAGTTGGCCCCAATAGTTGGCTGACCTAATTCGATGGTAAATTTATTATCTTTAAAACGTTAATGAAATGAAGTTTAAACTCATCATGGTGTTGGTAAGACCAGAAAGCACCGACGAAGCGGTGAAAGCAATGAGGAAAGGGGGAGCTACAGGAGACACGATTATTCGTGCGAGAGGATCGGGCATACAGGAAGTAAAAACCTTTCTTGGATTAAACATAGAGGGTCAGAATGAGCTCATTTTGGTACTTTCCGAAGCAAACAACGTGGCAAAGATTCTCGATTCTGTAAAACAGGTGATCCCATTTGATGAACCGGGAAACGGTATCGCTTTCGTTTTGCCAGTAGATGAAGTCGTGGGACTAAAATCCCAGCTGGATCGATTGAAGGATCAGGCAAGAGACAGCTATTTCTGAGTCGAGTCAAACACTAGGTTATACCCATCATGGAAAAAAGAAGATACATACCCGCCAAAGAAATCATGGATACCAACGTCGTAATGGTAGATGGAATGGCAACCGCAGCAGAAGCCGTGCGTCTCCTTAAGGAGCGCAAGGTGGATGCTCTAATTGTGGAAAAACGCCACGAATTTGATGCTTATGGGATTGTAGTGATGCAGGATCTGTTGGAAGCGGTCATCATAGCGGGCAGGAATCCCGCAGAGGTAAATCTGTTTGAGATCATGTCCAAGCCCCTCATTACGGTATCGAGTACGCTGGATATCAAATACGTCGCCAAGCTGATGGTAGATGTGGGAATCAAGCAGGTGCCGGTGGAAGAGGGAGGCAAGTACCTCGGGATCATTTCCATACGTTCATTGGTACTAAATTCAGATAGGTTTACAACTTAACGCCTTGTCTCCCACCCCCAAAACTTTTGGATTCCGGATCCAGTTAACACAATATGTTACATTATACGACTTTTCGACATAGCCATAGCAAGGAATGGGTTACCTTCATTCATGGCGCCGGAGGCAGCAGTGCGATTTGGTATAAGCAGTTGCGGGATTTTAGTAAGGAGTACAACGTTTTACTCGTTGACCTGCGTGGACATGGCCGGTCAAAAAACGTGGAATATGAACGGTTTAAAAAATACACGTTTGATGTGATCGGGGACGAAGTTATTGAAGTTCTGGATCATTTGTCAATCGATCGTACACATTTTATAGGGATTTCGCTGGGAACCATCATCATCAGGGAGATCAGCGAGAGGTATCCGGAACGGGTTCAGAGCCTCATCTTGGCCGGAGCTGTCATGAAATTAAATACCCGAGGCCAACTGTTGATGTGGATGGGTGTATTGTTAAAATCTTTAATCCCCTATCTGCTCTTGTATAAGCTTTTTGCATTTGTGATTATGCCAAGAAAGAAGCATCGGGAGTCTAGGTACTTATTCATAGCGGAAGCGAAAAAGCTCTACCAGAAGGAGTTTATTCGTTGGTTTACCCTAGTATCCCAAGTGAATCCGCTGCTTTCATTTTTTAGATTGAACGAAGTAAATATCCCGACGCTTTATGTTATGGGGGCAGAGGACTACATGTTTCTGCCTACGATTTCCAGGCTGGTACAGAATCATCCCTCCGCAAAACTATCTGTTATACCCGATTGTGGGCACGTGGTAAACGTGGATAAGCCCGTGCAATTCAATACTATAGCGTTGGGCTTTTTAGGAGATCTTTCGCAGCGGTCCTTTAGTTCTTATTGAAATAAATTAAGAGGAAGGGTATCACGAAAAACGTCAGCAATATATACGCCAGTCCGATCAGCCGGGACTTTACGATCTGTTTTCCAAAACTGGATGCCAGTCTAGGCGGAATATTTCGTAGGGGGGGGTAGGGCAAGAATAAGAGCGCACCGATCATATTGAAAAGAAAATGTACCAAGGCAATGCTGATGGCAGCCTCCGTTTTATACAGTGCAGCGATGGCTGCGGTGATCGTTGTGCCGATGTTTGCCCCTATAATAAATGGGAACACGTTGTTTAGCGTGGCTTTTCCCGTGGCTACCACCGTTACGATCAGCGAGGTGGTGATGGTGCTTGACTGAACGGCTGCCGTGGAGAATACGCCATATCCAAATGCCCGATAGGGTTGCTTGAAGAACTGTTTGCTTGCTTTTTTGTATTTGGGCGCAAGTATGGACTCAAAAGCGAGATTGGACAACACTTTGATCGACAGAAATAAAAGGATGATTCCTACGATCAGCCAAAGAAATGGCCAATCCAGCCAATTTACCAGGGATTCACTCACCGGACGTAGAAAAAACCGATACGGCGTGTATCCATCTTCCGGTGATGATGGGTTGTCCAGGACAAAGAGATGGACGATATACCGGGCCATGTTGCTGAGAAATCCAAAGTAAACCTCCAGGGGAAAAAGAACCGCCGTCGTGATTATGTTGAAGAAATCATGAAGTACTGCTGCTGATAGGGCTTTCTTGAACGCTTTCTTTTGGGTAATGAAACTTAGCGAAACGAGATTGGATGTCAGCGTGGTGCCAATATTTGCGCCCATTATCAGCGGAACAGCTTGTGTCAGGCTGAGGCTGCCGGATGCTACCAAGGCAACCACCATGGCGGAGATAGTCGAACTCGATTGGATCAGCGCGGTCATTAATATGCCCACAAACAAGCCAACAAAAGGGTTTTCTGTCGCCATAAAGATCTCATTCGCTACGCTGCTGTTCAGCATACCGAGCGAAAAGGTCAAAAGATCAATTGAAAACACAAACAGAAGAAGCCCAAGCAGTGCAGAAGCGATCAGCAGTAGGTTTGGAAAAGTAGGCGTAACGATATCCTTAGTCTGCATTCTTTGTAACAGAGTCATTTGCACAGTAAAATTTGCGCAAATTTCCGTTAGAAAAAAGTTAAATAGTTCTTTTTTAGATCAAGGTTATGTTAATTTGGAGCGGAATAAACACGGCGAAATTGGTAGATGAATCGTTCTTTTGGTACCAAAAAAAACCCTTATCTTTAGATTTATTGTCAAATCCTTTCCGGAATCGGACCCGTTCCGAGAACACCGGGTATGGTCTAGGGCATTTCTTAACAATTTGTTAACATTGCGCTCCTGCAAACTTGCGTAACTTTGGGCTTGCTATCTACCAGCCAAAATCAGTAACATGGTCAAATTGAAGGATCAAAATATCAATCAGGATGCGCTTTCGACTGCCGCCTATTCACTTTTTGACTTTACTAAAAAAGAAAAATCCTTCCTGCTGATCGTTTGTATTCTGGTTTCGATCGCCGGGATCATCACTCCCTATACGTATGCTGCGATGTGGTTTGGTTTTGCGCTTGCGGCCTATTCAGCCATAGCCAACGACAGCATTCAGACCATAGGAACCTTCATTGCCTCCAACCAAAATCGTAAATGGTATTATCTGTGGCTTTTTATGGGGCTGATTTTTGTGGCCACGGTTACTTACAGTTGGTTTGTATATGATGGAGATGTGAGTTATCAACGCCTGCGCGTGGATGGGTTGGATCGGGCACCGGAAAATTTTGTTTTCCTTCAGCTCGCCGCGCCCATTGTACTGCTGGTAATGACTAGGCTCCGTATGCCTGTTTCGACCACCTTTTTGCTGCTGAATGTTTTTACTTATAAGGCCGGAACGATTCTAGGAGTGATGCAGAAGAGCTTTGTGGGCTACCTAGTTGCTTTCTTCGGCGCTATTCTGGTTTGGTTTGTCCTCGAGAAATTTGTCGAGAACTATTTAAAAGGCAGGCCCCATCCTTTCTGGTATATCTTGCAATGGATTACCTCCGGGGCATTGTGGGCGGTATGGATTATGCAGGACGCCGCCAATATAGCTGTTTTTCTCCCCAGGTCGTTGTCTGCGTGGGAGTTTGTCGCCTATACCGGTTTTGTATTTTTGGGACTAGGGTTTCTTTTTTATCTGAAGGGAGATAAAATCCAGGGAATCGTAAATGAAAAGACGAAAGTCACCGATGTGCGTGCAGCTACCATTGTTGATTTGGTGTATGCCGTCATCCTGTTTTATTTTAAAGGGTACAGCAATATGCCCATGAGTACAACTTGGGTTTTTATTGGCCTTTTAGGTGGACGAGAGCTGGCTATTGCACTGGCAAAATCCAGGAAGCTGAAAAAGCGCCGGGCAAGGCTGGTTCGGGCCTACAGGTTGGCAAAGAATGATATAATCAAGGCTGGCATTGGGTTGTTGGTGTCGTTGATTTTGGCCCTGATTATCAACGAAGGCGTGAGAAAAGAGATTTTTGGCCTATTTACCCGATAGGGGTGGATTTCTGCGGAACCCTATGGAATGGAATACCCCGGAGTTTTTTATGATGGAGGCGCTAAAGCAAGCAAAGCTTGCGATGGATGAGGGGGAGGTGCCCGTAGGTGCCGTTCTAGTATGCCAAAATAAGATCATAGCACGAGCGCATAATCAGACCGAGCGCCTCACAGATGTGACGGCACACGCCGAGATATTGGCATTGACAGCCGGATTTGGGGCGCTGGGATCAAAATACCTCCCGGCTTGCAAACTTTTCGTGACATTGGAACCCTGTGTAATGTGTGCCGGTGCCTTGTTTTGGGCACAGCTTGGAGAGCTGCATTTTGCCGCATCGGATCCCAAACGAGGCTATAGTAGATTGGGTGATCAGATACTGCATCCAAAGACCAAAGTTATCCACGGACTTTACGAAAAAGAATCTACCGAATTGCTGAGAGAATTCTTCGCTTCGAGGAGAAACTAGAGATTCCCGATTATTTTAGAACCATTTTTAGTTATTTGTGGTTGGTCTAGTAGGTTTTTAAGACCTTCTAATACGATCATATTTACTCAATGTTTAACTTTAAAATTGAACGAAAAAATGGCTTTTGAACTTCCTGCATTACCCTACGACTTTAATGCGCTAGAACCGCATATCGATGCAAAAACCATGGAAATCCACCATGGCAAGCACCACAATGCCTATGTTACGAATTTGAATGCAGCCGTTGATGGTACTCCTCTGGCTGGCAAGAGCTTGGAGGATATCATGGCTTCCATTTCCAGTGCTTCTCCAGCAGTTCGCAACAACGGTGGTGGCCACTACAATCACGCGCTGTTTTGGACGATCCTTTCTCCAAACGGTGGAGGTGCGCCAAGCGGTGACCTGGCAAAGGCTATCGATGCAAAGTTTGGGTCCTTTGACAAATTGAAGGAAGAGTTTAATAAGGCGGCAGCAACACGATTCGGTTCGGGATGGGCGTGGCTCAGCGTGGACGGAGCCGGTGAGCTTCAAGTCAGCTCTACACCCAATCAGGACAATCCGTTAATGGATATTGCAGAGGTAAAAGGTACGCCTATACTAGGCTTGGACGTATGGGAGCATGCTTACTACCTTAACTATCAAAACAGACGACCTGATTACATCAGTGCTTTCTGGGCGGTGGTCAATTGGGAGGAAGTGAGCAAGCGATATGCTGCTGCGAAATAAGAATTGAGATAATAACAGCTCAAAAGAGACCCCTGGTTTATGCCAGGGGTTTTTTGGTGTGCCGTGCATGTTAACTAACTAGGTGGTGAAAGT
>NZ_AQHR01000111.1 GCF_000390185.1 Lunatimonas lonarensis
TAGGGTCTGCTTAAAAACTCACACATTCAATATAGCTAAACCTGGCTCAGAGCTTAGCCTGAGCCGGGTTTTTGTTCTCAGGTACCTTAGGACTGGATCAACGCAGGTCATTGCCTCATATTTGAGCCACTCCCATGCTGAAAAACGTAGCCATAGGAGTGCCTCCCCGGCCAGTTTGACCAGGTTGAGCACTAAGATGATGGAGGCGATCCACGATTTACTGGTGTTGCTTAGCTTTGCCCTGATCCGGGCCATACCGTACCCGTTTTTTGCCTGGCCGAACTTCCCCTCTATCGGGTTCCTCTCTCCTGGCCTTACGTGGTCTTCCACTGCCTTTGCCGAGGGCCTGCCAAGGGGTTTAGCGGCCAGCTTTATCCCTTTTTCCTTCAGCCACTTCCTGTTTTCCCTGCTACAGTACACCCGGTCCGCCAATACCTTTGCCGGATAGAACCCGAACCGTTCGCGGTACCTCTCCACATAATCGGTCAGATGCGTGCCTTCGTTGAAGGCATCCCAGGATACGGTGTCCAGAAAGGAGTATCCGTCTACCAGGCTCAGGTGGATCTTGGCCCCAAACTCCGTCTTTGCCCTGGACTTTCCACGTACGATCGGGCGCACATGGGGCTCGTGAATGCTCACTATCCTGTCGGCCACCTGGTGCGTGTTGGTCTCATACATTTCCAGTTGCTGGGCGTACAGCGTCTGGATGATCCAGTATTTGCGCTGAAGCTTGTGCCCGAGGGGAAAATCCCCAAACCGGTCGAGCTGTTTTTCAATCGTGGCAAAGTTCCTCCTAAGAAACTGGAGCTGCGATTTGAGCCCCTTCCGGATCGCCCGCCGGGACGGGTTCTTGCTCTGGGCCACCTTCAGGTAGGCTCTCCTGGCCATCTTCCGGTAGGTTCTGGGCTTCTTGCCCTCCGGCCGTTTCCGGTGCAGCACGTCTATGATCTGCTCGGTGATCTCACGGGCCTTGTTGAGCAGGCCCAGGTCGGTGGGGTAGGCGATGTCCTGGGGACAGGCCGTCGCATCATAGGTGACTTCCCCTTTGTTGCCGGTTTCCGGATCCGGTACATCCGGTCCCCCTTCACCACCGTCCGGCTTTCCGGGATCCTTTCGGGAGGACTTCTTCATGGAAAAACCGTGGATCTTTTCGTTCATCTCACCGATGAGCTCCTGGCTGAGGCGCTTCCTGATATCCACAAACAACGAGGGATCAAAGGGCGGCTCCCCGGTGTAGGAACTGTAGCCTAGAAAATACTGGAGGTACATGTTTTCGGTAATCTGTGCGACCGTCTCCCTGTCGTCCAGATTGAGCATGTGCTTGATGATCACCGCCCCGATCAGCACACGGGGATTAAGCGCCGGCCTGCCGGTCGCCCTGGGGGGATTGTGCCTGTTGTAGAGCCCCACCAGATCGTCCCAGGGAATCTGGGAGCTCAGCACAACCCAACGGTTGGAAGGGTCGAGCTGGTTGTAAAACGGGGTCTCAAAACCTGTAAAGGAAAGCTGGCCAGGACTGGTGTATTCGCTCCTTGGTGCACGTCTTTTGATGTTCTTTCTCATAATACCCTGCACTTACTAGCCCTCAAAATGAGAAAAAACCCGCTCAATTCCGACTCCTGACGCAATTTCTTGCTTTCTAAGCAGACCCTAT
>NZ_AQHR01000112.1 GCF_000390185.1 Lunatimonas lonarensis
AAAGCCATGTACAGCGTCTACATCCTTTACTCGCCAAAAATCGATTGGATCAGGACGGGTTTGCTAAAAGAGGAAATGAGGCTAGCAGTTTGACCAACCCGGCCCGTTGGTACCAATCGTTAAAAACAAACTCAACTTCGTGAAAGGCCTGGACCCCGAATTCATACCCGGAAAAACGATCCAACACCTCCAAAACGGCTTCTTGATTTTCAACGGCATGCTTAAACCGCACCACCGTACTGTGTGCCGTTACCAACTTGTACCGCTTGTCAAGGGATTGCTCTAAGCTGCTGCCTGCAAAAGACCTCCGAAGACTCTCACGCAGCTTTTCCAGCTCACCATCCTCCGGATATCCTTTAATCATGAGACAGGATGGCGACATAAATACACCCCTAAAACGTATGGAAATCCGCCCTATTCCTTGGATTGATGCATCAATCAGCGGAAGGTACTCCCCTATGGAAACACCCTCCAACGAAAACCCCGAATAGCAGGAAATAATGGGTATCACCGTTACATGAAAATCCAATGGCCCGTATAAATGGTGACCAGGAACCACCTGCTTGACGGCATCCGTAAACCGGCCAAATGATTCCGCTAGTTCCTGTCCCGGCCGCAACAGAAGCGTAAGGCCCCGGCGACTATCGCCCGGATCATCGATAAGTCTATCAAAGCCAAAGCCCTCCTCCAGAACCTGGTTTCTGGCCTGTATATCCAAGAATCCATAATGCGCCTCTAAATCCACGCGATCAGTTCTTTACATCAAACTTCAAAAAGATCAAGAAAAGCAATTCGATCAGCTCTTCTGACTGTAGGTCCCATCCCAGCTGGGCAATGTATTTTTCATTTAGCAACTCTACGGCGTCAAAAAAACTTTCTGTGGCATCGAGATCGGAAAGGGCTGCATTAAGGTTCTCAGGGTTGCCGAAAAACAGCTTTCTTGTAAACATAAACCGCTGATTGATACCGATATCCTCGGACAGCTTCCTCACCGACCCCTTGATCAGGCCATAGGATTCCCGTTCAAACCGCGCCCAAGCCAAGGCGGGATCAATCCGTTCCTGCCCCAACGCAATGGAAGGCTGTTCCTCGTCATAGCGCTGAGCAGACGGTGTACTTGATTGGGAAGGAATCTTCAGTTCCGGCAGCGGCTGATAGCCCTGCTGACCTGAGGGAGGTGCGGGCTGATTGGCACCGGTCAGCCTGTCCAAATCCAACCAAGTGATGTCGCTCAATGGCTTTAACAGGTCCTGCGGATCAGCCAGCCTGTCCCGTTTTTTATCAACTAACTCATCAAATGCCATCGACAGGGACTCGGGTAGAGAAAACCGCTCTGTCGCCTGCACTAATTCAGACCATAAATCTGTGTGCCATTTGATGTACTTTTTATTTTCTTTGAAATATACCTCCAAATTTGCGCCGGCGCTGTAGGCAAGCTCAATCTCCAAAAAAATGCGGGGATCCACCGCAAATAGTACCGTATCCTCAACCGCCTGCAGAAGCAATGGCTGAAAATTAACCCTTGAAACCTTTATTGATTGCGAAAGCACGTTCATGAAATCCCGGAGAGCTTCAGCTACTTCCTCCGACCCATAGTCAAAAAAGGGATTTTTCTTAAGCTTTTCCAACTCCGATTGCCATGCCCCAAACAGCGATTTGATTACCATCAGATTAAGCTGCCTACAGGCGGTAAGGCTAATGATTTCGTTCCCGGTAATGTATTGCTTGTCCGCAAAAAATCCCGAACAAATCCGTTCTGCGAATTGCCCCGAATATTCTTTTAAGTAACTTTGATCAATGGATTGTGCCATATCGATAGATAGTCCGTATTCTTTTCTGATTTCATCAGCCACTGCTCCCGACAAAAGGGCTAGCTAATCACGTGCCGAATTTGGGTAAAGTTATTGAATTATATCGACACAAACGCCAGTGATAACTGTTAAAGGGATAAATGCTATGCCATGTTCGTAGAACCAACGCCCGGCAAGTCGCCCCATCAAGACGGGAAGGGACAAATCGAGGTGATCTGTGGATCGATGTTTTCCGGAAAAACCGAGGAGCTGATACGCCGATTGAACCGCGCACTGATTGCTAGGCAAAAGGTTGAAATCTTTAAACCGGCTTTGGACAGGCGATATCATGCAGAAGATATAGTCTCCCACAACGCCAACGCAATCCGGTCTACACCCGTAAATTTTGCCGAGGATATCCTGCTACTTGCCGGAACCTGTGATGTAGTCGGAATTGACGAAGCCCAGTTTTTTGATGCGCAAATAGTAGCCGTTGCAAACAAACTGGCCCGATCCGGGAAACGGGTAATCTTGGCAGGACTTGACATGGATTTTGAAGGTCGGCCCTTTGATCCCATGCCTGCTTTGATGGCAGTGGCTGAGTTTGTCACCAAGGTACATGCGATCTGTATGAAATGTGGAGATTTGGCATCGTTTAGCTATAGACTTTCGCCGGACAGGGGAAAAGTAATGCTTGGCGAAAAGGAAAGTTATGAGGCAAGGTGCAGAAAGTGTTTTTTTGAGTCATCTAACTAAGGCCATATGGTTGTGCTTCCTTGCGGCAGTAGGCCGGCAGAATGCATTTTGCCAAGGAGATATCCCGGTGGGAACGTGGAGGCCCCACGGTAATTACACTCAGCCACTTCAACTCTCCGGTGCCGGAAAAACCGTATTCACCCTGGGAGAAAACAGCCTTTTTTTTATCTCTGAGGCCAGCCCAACGCCAACTCCGTTGGGTTATCAAGACGGATTGTATGGGCAGGCAAAAAGCCGGATGGCATACCACTCGCCCACCAGGACACTGGTCTTAGCCTATGAGGACGGCACCCTGGAGATGATCGATGAAACACGCGTCCGACGTATAAACGACCTAAAAAACAATGCGTTGATCATCGGGAAACGCATCAAACAGATCGTTTTGTTTGGCGATACTGCTTGGCTGGCGGCGGAGTTTGGCATTGCCGCCCTTTCGCTATCGGATGGTTTTGTAAAACGATCCTTCTTAAATATCGGCGCCAACGGATCGGCCCTGTCCATCACAGGGCTGGCAATCACGGACAGGGGCATCTATGCCTTAAGTGAACAGGGCCTGCAATTCGGTGACCACCATGCCAATCTGAACGATTTCAATCACTGGAGACGATTAACTCTATCCGCTTCGACCGGGTTCAAAGAGATACATGCCCTTGGGGAGACGCTTTACTTAGTCGGAAATGACCAACAGATTTACCAATGGAAGAACGAAAAACTGGAGTGGGTGGCCGGCACTTTTGGTGTAGCCAATGCCAAAACGATGGATGGTCGGTTGATTTTCCAAATGGAAAACCAATTCTATGAAATCAACGGATTAGGAAATATTCAACCTATTCCCTTCTCAACCACGCTACCTTGGATTGACTTTCACCTTGCTGACGAATCCATGTATTTGGCTGTTCCGGGCATTGGATTATGGAGGCTTCCCGACTCGGTTTCCCTGACGCCAAACGGGATAGGCTCAATATCACCCACTTTCTACAGTGCCGGAGATAATCTATATGCATTTGATCGGTGGGAACGGGTTCTTGACCACTTTAACCAAGGAAAATGGCAGACCTATCAAACCCCGGAAGGAATCACTTCGGTCGCACAGGCACAAGGAGTCCTTTATTTAGGGGCTCAAAACGGGCTTTTTCGCTTCGTTGGGAATGAATTTGAAGAAGTGAACCTTTCTCCACTTCCTCCCAATAGTGGCGTTCAGGCGATGGCGAGCGACAGCCAAGGTAACCTTTACTTGGTTGCCGAAGGAGCAACTCCACAGCTAGGGCTCCTTGAGGGCAGCGGAGCCTTTAGGATCCTTGGCATTTCCGGAATGGGAAGGGTAGAAAAAATAGTGGTGGATGGAAGCGGAAATAGCTGGCTGATGGAGCTCCCTAGGGGCGGTGCCCGAAATCTCCGGGTAGTCAATCCATCTTCCGGTTTGGACCGAACGATCGGCAACACCTTGGGACAAGGCGGCCTACCCTCCAATACTGTGCAGGACATTTTCTTGGATTCGGAGCAAAACCTTTGGATAGCCACCACACAGGGGCTGGGGTATTTTTTCAATACCCGGCTGCTTACCCAAACTGCGTCTTTAAATGCACTTTTACCAATCTTCCAAAACCGTCAAGTGCTTGCCAATACTTCGGTTACCCAATTGATTGTCGCGCCAGACAGAAGCGTTTGGGCAGGTACTGCCAGTCAGGGCCTCTGGCAATTTTCGGAAGGATTTGAAGGGGTGCTTCATCATTTTACCCCCGCCAACAGTCCTTTGCCAAGCCAATCCGTCCACTCGCTGTCTTTAAATAAACGTACAGGAGAGTTGTTTATAAGTACGGATAGGGGAGCTTTATCATTTAGGGCCAGCTCCGTACAAGCTTCGGAAAAACTCGAAAACCTCAAAATTTATCCCAACCCCGTCCATGCAGGCTTTAGCGGTGTGCTCAGCATAGAAGGCTTGACGGATTTTGCGGCACTTAAAATTTCACACAGTTCCGGACGCGTGGTATATACTACGCGTGTGGCAGGCGGAAAAATCACATGGGACATGCGTACCGATGAGGGTAAGCGGCTTAGCCCAGGTGTGTATATTGTCTATGTGCTGGATGAGGGAGGAAATGAGCGGGCAGCGGGAAAATTTCTGATCATGTGATGTTAAAAAAAACCAAAGGAATCGTCATAGGGTATGTGAAATACAGGGAGACATCCATCATCGTGCATGTCTTTACCCGTGAGATGGGTATGAAATCATACATTGTAAATGGAGCGAGATCCGCTAAGGCAACACAGAAAATGGCCCTTTACCAGCCGTTGACGTTGTTGGAGCTCGTGGTTTATGATAAGGAAAACCGTAACATCCATCGTATCTCCGAAGCGCAACTTGAAATGGCATTTACAAGGATACCCTTCGATTTTCATCGCACCACTACCGCCTTGTTTGTAGTAGAAGCCCTACGGCGGTCTATCCCTGAGCACTATCAAAATGACCAACTGTTCGATTTTCTACACCGTTCGATTCGGCTCCTCGATCACGAAAAAGCACATCTGGCGTTATTCCCGTTGCGATTTCTAATAGAAATGACCGAATACCTCGGATTTAAGCCAGAGCATGCCAGCGAATTTTACGAGCAACTCCCCATAAACAAATCCAGCGCCGGCCACGTCCACAAACATGAATTGTTGGCTGCCTTGCTCAAAAACGGAGAACAGGTGGTAAAGCCATTCCCCAGCGCTGTCAAAAGAGAGCTAATGGACGATCTTCTGGTTTTTTACCGCTTGCACCTTGAAAATTTCGGGGAAATAAAATCCCTGCCCGTGTTACGAAACCTGATGTAGCTGCTGATTACTCAACCAATACCCTTCGGGACACCGACGAAAAAGGATTGGAAAGCTCCTTACCATCTTTTCGTAGGAGATCCAAGCGCACGACATGTTCCCCTTTGGCAAGGTTGGTAAGCCTAATAACCTGCTGATCTTGGGTACGATATTCAAAATCCCCTACCGATAGCTTCGCTTCTAGACCATCGGCTTTTAAATCCCCCCACACTACCAAAAAGTCAACCACCAATCCCTCTCCAACTGGTATTCGCTCACCGTCCCTTGGGCGATTGAGCAACAAGTAGGGTTCATCCGCCGCAGGAAACGCACGGGAATCCCCCACCCTGAAATCGCGGTCTACGTAATTTCCAAATTCCTTTAATAGAAGACCTTGTTCATCTGTAAGGTACGCAACCGCACGGTAGGTTCCCTTTCCTAAGTTTTTTGAAAATACTGCATACGATATCTCCTCCCCATCCGTCCCGTTGATTGCCAACATGAACGGACGCTTCGATCCAAAGGGGTAATTCTTGATATTGAACTCAAACTCCACCTTTCCCTCTGGAAACACCTCATTGCCCAGCGGACGATACATTTCGATCATCGCATCTGGAAAGGAGGAAGTTGGCTGAAGGACCACCTCCAAACCCTCATGATATCCTGCTGCGGCCTCCTCTGTTTCCATGTAAACTCCACGATCTTCAGACACGCGTCCAGAACAGGCGCAAAAGGCAAAAAGGATGCCGATAAAAAGGGGGAAAATGCTTCTATTCATTGCATGGGTTGGTATTGCAGGCCAAAGGTATTTAAAATTAGGGTAAAAAAATTTACCTTGCGCCACAAATGGTAAAACGACATGACCGAAATATTATATAAAGAAATCCCCTCGCTGGATTTGGCCGATTTCGTTAGCGGTGATCTGGATCAGAAAGCTGCTTTTGTAAAAAACCTTGGGGATGCCTATCAAAATATTGGCTTTGTAGCCATAAAAAACCATGGATTGACCGAATCGCTGCAAGCCAAACTTTACGAGGTGATCCAGCGGTTTTTCGCTTTGCCGGACGATCAAAAATCAGCGTACGAGCATCCTGAAATAGGCTATCAACGCGGCTATACCGGAAAAGGTAAAGAGCACGCAAAGGGCCGGAATACGGGGGACTTAAAGGAGTTTTATCATGTAGGTCAGGATTTGGAATCCATCCCCGATGCTGATCCTATCAAGCAGGAATACCCTGCAAACGTCTGGCCTACTGAAATATCCGAATTTAAAGAAACAGCCTTGGAAGTATTCAACGCGATCGAGCATGCCGGCAAACACATGCTTAGGGCCATTGCACTTCATCTGATGTTGCCAGAAGATTATTTTGAGGACAAAGTCCGATTTGGCAACTCCATCCTCCGGTGTATCCATTATTTTCCCATAACCAACCCGGAGGAGGTACCTGAGGATGCGGTGCGTGCTGCCGAGCATGGGGATATCAACCTAATCACGCTGCTGATGGGTGCCAGTGCGGATGGACTGGAAGTGCTTCGCAGGGACGGGAAATGGATCCCAATAACTGCGCTTCCCGATCAGCTTGTCGTCAATGTGGGAGATATGTTGGAGCGGCTTACCAATAAAAAGCTCAAATCTACCATTCACCGGGTAGTGAATCCCCCCCGGGACAAAATGAACAGCAGCCGCTACTCCATTCCATTCTTCATGCATCCCCGGTCAGAAATGGACCTGACCTGCCTTGCTAGCTGTGTGGACTCACAGCATCCAAAAGCATTTTCGGACATGACTGCCGGAGAGTTTCTCGAAGAGCGTCTTAGGGAGTTAGGACTCAAAAAGTAAGCTACCCTTGATCATACGCCCAACCTAACCACAAGCACCATGGAGATAAAGAAAGTACGCTACTATATCTATCTCAAAGATGTATTGATACTTTCTTTAACTGCTTTTGGTGGCCCACAGGTATTTTTGGCTATGGTCATAGAGACCATGGTGCGTCGTCGACGATACCTATCGGAAAAGGAGCTACTTGAATTGAACGCACTCTGCCAGGTACTGCCGGGACCCACCTCCACGCAGACCATTTCCGCTATTGGATACCGGATTGGCGGCCCCTTCCTCGCCTATGCTTCCTTGACTGTATGGGTGATGCCGGCTACTCTATTGATGATCGGGACAGCCGTGCTTATTGACCACTTGCAGGAAAACACCCCCGGTTCACTAAACTTTGCAAAGTTTATTCAGCCGATGGCTATCGGTTACATTATCTATGCCGCGCAGATAACGATCCGAAAAATGATCCATACCATCGAAGCGGCCATACTGATGATGATAGCTGCTTTTATCGCTTTTTTCTACAACTCTCCATTCATCTTCCCCGCCATGCTTTTGATTGGTGGGCTGATTACAACGCACAACTACAAGAAGCAACCGTTTATCGAAGAGGATCCCAAGATCAAAATCGAATGGGGTAATTTCCTGCTATGGGGAGGCGTACTGGTAGGCGCCGCTTTGTTGGGGCACTACACGGGTATGCTTCCGGTCCGTCTTTTTGAAAATTTTTACCGAAACGGCAGCCTGATTTTCGGTGGAGGGCAAGTGCTGGTTCCCTACCTATACACCGAATTTGTAGAATTCAAACAGTACTTAAGCTCAGAGGAGTTTCTTACCGGATATGCCATTTCGCAGAGCATACCAGGCCCCACTTTCAGCATCAGCTCGTATATCGGGGCACTTTCAATGCGGGAATGGGGCCTTGCGGGGCTACTAATTGGAGGGTTTATCGCAGCAGCCGGTATTTTCCTTCCAGGGACTTTCCTGATATTCTTTGTAGTCCGTTTCTGGGATGCCTTAAAAAAGTATCGTCCGGTGAGGGCCGCACTGGAAGGCATCAATGCCGTAAGTTGTGGCATGCTGATGGCCGCCGCTTACTTGCTTTTCGAACCGTTGGAAAACAACCTTTTTAATATTGCGGCCATTATCGGCACCTATGTGTTGCTTCAGTTTAGTAAAATCCCCTCGCCGCTGATCGTGGTGATCGGAGTGGCCGCAGGAATCATCTACAATTGGGTGATGAATTCCTTGTAAGACAAGCCATCTGTCAGGTATCTATGCGCTGCAAATAAAGGCCCAGCAGGTAACTGGATATCAACACAATGGCTGATACCCACGAAACCGTAGTGGAATCCCAAACCCCGAATAGGTAGAGGACGTACACCATGGCTGCCAATAATCCTATTATGGCGACCATAATTCTGAGTTGCTTAATTTCTATCATGAACTTACCAAGACACAAGTTTATGTAATAGCCCGCTTCACTAACCATAGGGTAAACGAAATTTCATCGGCGGTGGATACTTCCCAACTGGCATGAAAATTCAAAACCATTTCGTAATTTAACGTCACAGAAACAAAAACCTAAAAAAAATGAGAAATCAACGCGTAATCATTCTTAGCCTTTTCATCTTCCTTTTGGGAAGCGTCCCCCAATTGGCCTTGGCCCAATTGCAGACCCCGGCGGCAAGCCCTGCGGCACAGGTTACCCAGACGGTGGGCTTCACTAAGATCAGCATGGATTACTCCTCCCCGGCAGTCAAAGGTAGAAAAATCTTTGGCGATCTGCAGAAATACGGAGAATCTTGGAGAGCAGGAGCTAATGCCCCGACAACCATTGAGTTCAGTACTCCTGTCAGCATTGAAGGCAAAAACATTCCTGCAGGTAAGTATACTGTTTTTATCACTCCACAGAGTTCAGGTGCTTGGACTATTCATATCAACGGCAAGGGGAATGCCATCTATGCCTACATGACAGATAATAAAATCAACGAGGAAGCATTGGCCAAAGACGACATCGTAGCCATCAAGTCCACTCCCACTACTACCAGTAGCAAACAGGAGCGTCTGATTTACACGATTTCAGCAGAAGACAATAAAGTGGCGAAAATCACCATGGCGTGGGAAAATGTCCAACTTTCCTTCAACGTGGATACCCAAGTCAATCAAAAAATGGACGGATTCAAGGGGATTTTCACGCCCTGAAACATGACTAAACGCTAAGGCTGATTGGAAGTACCCGTCACGCCCTATACGTTAAAAAGGCCCGACACCTAAAATGTTGTCGGGCCTTTATCTTTTGACAGAATACTTGAGTTACTAGTTCCTATTAGGAATGTACGACTAGGCGTGTACAAACGTTTTAAAGCCCATCTCCTATCCTACTTTTTCTCGCCACCTTTGGACCGATCAGATCCTTTTTCTGCATCGGAGTTCGCAATTGAATCCCGCATGCTGGTATCGGATTTGACATTCTCCATACGGTAATAATCCATAATGCCCAAGTTTCCGGACTTAAACGCCTCAGAGATTGCTTTGGGGATTTCTGCCTCCGCCTCGGTTACCTTGGCGCGCATTTCCACATTTTTGGCGCGCATCTCCTGCTCCAACGCTACTGCCATGGCCCTTCGTTCCTCAGCTCTCGCTTCGGCCACCTTAAGGTCTGCGGAGGCCTGGTCGATTTGCAGCTTCGCCCCTATGTTTGTGCCTACATCAATATCCGCTATGTCAATAGATAGTATTTCAAAAGCTGTACCTGCATCCAATCCCCTTTCCAACACCAATTTGGAAATATTATCCGGGTTTTCGAGCACATGTTTATGGTTTTTGGCAGATCCGATGGACGTCACGATGCCTTCGCCTACCCTAGCCAGGATTGTTTCCTCTCCTGCACCTCCGACCAACTGCGCAATATTTGCACGTACGGTTACTCGGGCTTTTGCGATCAACTGGATACCATCAGCGGCTACGGCGGCTACATTAGGCGTATTGATCACCTTGGGATTTACCGAAATCTGTACAGCTTCGAACACGTCCCTTCCTGCCAAATCGATGGCGGTAGCCTGTTTAAAAGACAAGCTGATATTGGCTTTATCGGCTGAAATCAACGCCCGTATGACGTTGGGCACATTACCTCCCGCGAGGTAATGCGTTTCCAAATCATTGGTCGTCAAGTTTAATCCTGCCTTGGTAGCTGTGATCAGGGAATTTACCACCACACTGGGTGGGACTTTTCGAATTCGCATTCCAACCAATTCAAGCAGACCTACCTTTACATTGGAGAATATGGCCGTAATCCAAAGATTGACCGGCACAAAATAAAGGAAGATAAACAGCACGATGAGCCCCGCGAACACGGACAGCAAAATAAAAGTGGAGTTCGATAAATCCATAGCTTATTGTTTTATGATTATTTTATTGTTTTCGATCCTATTGATCCTTATACGGGTGTTCGTGGGAATAAAGCCATCCTCTGACTTAACTTCGTAAATATTTTCACCAAAAAGGGCTTTGCCGAAGGGCTTACAATCTGATCGGGTCACCCCCTCCTGACCTACTTCAAGTCCGTCAAGGCGATTGTCGAACGTTCCTCCGGAATTCGTTTCCTTCAACGAAAAGCGGTTCCATATCCCGGACTTAAATCCTATTACCAACAGGATCCCATTGACAACCACGGTTCCTCCAAAGACCCAATGGGCAGTACCTGCTTCCAAAACCTGATAGGCATAATAAACCCCCAAAGCGGTAAAAAGAAGGCCCAGCAAACCGATTAGGGTAGTACCCGGTATAAAAATGATTTCTGTGAGAACCAGAAGTGCTCCGAAGAAAACCAAGCAAGAAATTATCAATATGGTCATGGGGCTTCCTACGATTTCAGGCTGAAAATAGGCCTTTTAATCGGCATTCAAAAACATTCCCAAAGGAATTACCATGCATCCCATCGTATCCGAGAGGACATATAAAGAAAGCCAGCCCAATACTAAGATCAGGCTGGCAGTTCATTAGTAGGATTTTGCGAATAAAACCCTTCCCTGGGAGGGTTTTTGGGAATAAATGCAAAGCCCCGATTCATTTTTCTGTTCCAAAGGTATGCAACGGATCGTCGCTTTGGTAAGCTCCTTGATTTTTTCCTCCGTCTCAGGCGTACCATCCCAATGTGCCGATACGAAGCCACCCTTTTCCTCAAGAACCTGGACAAATTCATCCCATCTATCCACCGAGGTGGTCTTTTCGTTTTGAAAGGCCATCGCTTTATCGTAAATCGATTGCTGGATTTCATCCAGGAGGGAAGCTACCTTGTGGGCGATATCCACTTCTCCAAGATTAACCGATTCCTTGGATAGCGTATCCCTTCGGGCAAGTTCGAGTGTATTGTGCTGGAGATCTCTGGGGCCTATCCCTATACGAAGGGGGACACCTTTTAGCTCATATTCAGCAAACTTCCAACCCGGTTTATAGGTATCTCGATCGTCGAACTTCACAGAAATGCCTTTGGATCGAAGCCCTTTTGCGATTTCATTGGCTTTTACAGAGATAGCCTCCAATTCCTCCTGGCTTTTGAAAATAGGTATAATGACCACCTGAATAGGTGCCAGCCTCGGGGGCAAAACCAGCCCTTGATCGTCGGAATGGGCCATAATCAAAGCACCCATCAGACGGGTGCTAACACCCCAGGAGGTTCCCCACACGTATTCCAAACCACCACTTCTCGTTGCAAATTTCACATCAAATGCCTTAGCAAAGTTCTGTCCCAGAAAATGGGAAGTTCCTGCCTGCAGTGCCTTTCCATCCTGCATCATCGCTTCTATGCAGTATGTATCCTCGGCCCCGGCAAACTTCTCACTTTCGGTCTTTTTCCCGCGTACTACCGGCAAGGCCATGAATTGCTCCACAAAATCTGCATAGACACCCAGCATTTGCTTGGTTTCCTCCACGGCTTGCTCCCTGGTTTCATGGGCCGTGTGCCCTTCCTGCCACAAAAACTCGGCGGTTCGAAGAAACAAACGGGTCCTCATCTCCCATCGAACGACATTGGCCCATTGATTGACCAATAGCGGGAGGTCACGATACGATTGAATCCAATTTCGGTAAGTGCTCCAAATCACGGTTTCAGAAGTTGGCCTCACAATCAGTTCTTCTTCCAATTTGGCCTCCGGATCAACTACGACGCCTTTGCCACTTTCATCCCCCTTAAGCCTGTAATGGGTAACCACCGCACACTCCTTCGCAAAACCCTCTACGTGGCTTGCCTCTTTGGATAGAAAGGATTTTGGGATGAACAAAGGAAAGTAGGCATTCGTGTGGCCGGTCATCTTGAACATTCGGTCGAGCTCCGCCTGCATTTTTTCCCATATAGAATATCCATACGGTTTTATGACCATACAGCCCCTCACGGCAGAATTTTCGGCTAAATCGGCACGCTTAACTAATTCATTGTACCAGAGCGAATAGTCTTCGCTTCTTTTTGGTAATCCTTTGCTCATTTTTATTTTTGTTGTATTTAAAAAAACTCTTTATATTCGAAGTTAGAATTCGGGCAAATATAATTCAAAAAATGATAACCCTCCCGGTATACAGCCGTATATAGAAACGAGAGTAATAAATTGCATTCCTATGAACAACTTAAATCCAATTCGGTACGTGGGCGTTGTGGCCCTTCTCGGTTTGGCCTCCTGTAGCACAGGTCAGCGTGCCATGCAGGGTGAAGCCGACAACCTGTATTTCATGGCGTCAGACGCAAGAATCGCCACTGAATTTGCGGTTAGAAACAACACAGCGGATAACTTTAGAAACTTGGAACAATCCCCATCTTCTGATTTGGAGCTGGAGAATTTTTCAAGCAGAAATGTCAATCCCGAATATATCGCCAGATACCAGCGCTCTACTCAACCCGTTGAGGAGGGGTCGGTGTATTTTGACGACTCCCAGACACAAAGTTTTGCTCCCCAAGGCGGTAACATTGACGCTTATGACAATTTCCGTGGCGGTTCAGGAAACGTGACCAATAATTTCTTTGGCGGACCGACTTTCGGAATGGGCATGTGGCCTATGGGAATGGGTATGTGGCCCATGGGAATGGGGATGAGACCAATGGGCATGTGGCCTATGGGTGGTTTCTATGATCCATTTTGGGGACCTGGATTTATTGATCCATTTTGGGGTCCCGGTTTTGGATTCCGACCTGGTTTTAATGTTGGCTTTGGCGTAGGATTTGGAAATCCATGGATGAGAACCAGTTTGGTATTTGGAAATCCTTGGATGATGGGTCCAGGCTTCGGCTTCTATGATCCATGGATGATGCGCGGATTTTACCGGCCTGGGTTCTTCAACCCAATCATTATAATGCCAGGTGGAGAGGCGGGTGGCCGTCAGATTGTTCGCGGAGCCAGACCTTCAATGGGATCATCCCTGGCCAATGCAACCCCACGTAGCCGTGGTGCTGTGGAGCCGGGATCTTCTAGAGCCAATGCTCGAAGAGAATCTATTGGAGCTGGGCCGAATGCGCGTCAGGCAACTTCCACTGCTAACCGTAACAGCTTTAGTAGGTCACAGAATGATATGTACAGAAATCCATCTGCATCAGCGACGCCTGCTCGTAGAAATGTCAGCTCTCCAGTAGTGACACGTCCCACTTCTGCAACAGCCACTAGAAGTGGAGCGTATTCTGCACCTAATGCGAGAATGAACAGCAGCTCTCCACGAACTTCGGCAGCTCCAAATAACTTCAACAATAGAAGTGTGAACCAAGGCAATACCCGTTCGGGGTACACTGCTCCAACACGATCTGCATCGCCATCCTACAATCGTAGTGCGGCACCAAGCAATAGAAGTACTTCTGCACCCGGATTTAATAGCAGAAGCACTGCACCAAGTTACAACCAACAGCGCTCCACAGCGCCAAGTAGCAGTTTTTCATCCCCCTCTAGGTCGTCGTCCTTTAGCGCCCCTAGTAGTGGAGGTGGAGGTGTCTCCAGAGGCGGTGGTGTCAGCGTAGGAGGAGGAAGAAGAGGGAATTAATTCCCTCTTTTTTTTTCTTACTTACTTTTATTTAATCATCAAATACCTTCCCGACCTTTTTATTAGGCATGCTATTTGCCACTTACTTCCAAAGTGAATATTGAAGTGACAGGGTGTCGATTCGAGCGAACGCATACGCTCCGTTATTCCGATGGGAACTAGCTAGTTGCCCTGCCTGCTCCAATAGAGAAAGTTACGATCGAATAAGAAAACAACACATACAAACGAAGTCGAGCATGGAGAGGGTATCAAATACTAGAATGTTTAAGGAAGGCTACCAGTTTTGTATGGTCTTTTAACACAATTATAATCATATGAGCGACAATAAAAACGTATGGCTTTTTTTTGCGGTGGCTCTTTTGCTGCCAATTTGGACGCAGGCTCAAAGTGGCTATGTTGAAGACGCTTTACGGTATAGTATCCACAATGCTACCGGAACTGCCAGAATTTCTGCGCTGGGAGGAACGCAAAACTCACTGGGAGGGGATATAAGCAATATCCACGGAAATCCTGCCGGTTTAGGGTTCTTTCAGCGTTCAGAATTCAATCTATCGCTTGGGTACATGGACTGGAATGCGGAGTCACTATTTGAAGGGCAATCCACTAACCAAAGCGCCACAAACTTTATGCTCCCCAATATCGGAATAGTCTTCAGCCGTGCGAAGGCTCCGCTTGAAGCAGGTGATTGGCGAGGAGGCTCTTTTGGTTTTAGCTACAATCGACAGTCCAACTTCCGAACAAACTATGGGTACACTTCCAACCGACTGGACCAAGAATCCATACTGGACTATTATCTGGACGTGTATAATACCAGTGGCAATCCAGGAGGTCTTGGCGGGTTGTTTTTTGATGCTTTTCTGATCAACCCTGTCGGGGGGAATCAGTACGACTTTTCGCCAAACGCCACCACCAGCTTGGTGAAATCGGATTTTGTGGAAAGTGAAGGGAATCTAAACCATATTAGCCTCGCCTATGGCGGCAATTACAAGAACAAACTCTTTCTAGGCGCAAACCTTGGAATCCTTTCCATGAACTTCAGAAGGGTGCAAACCTATAATGAAGACTTTTTGGATGGTTCTAACCGGAGTACGCTCTTCAGTTCGCTACAACAGACCCTGGTGCAGGAAGGTGCAGGGATCAACCTGGGAGTCGGGGTAATCTATAAGCCAATGGACGAACTGAATATAGGTTTAAATTTCCAATCCCCGACGTGGAGTAATATCAATGAAGAATACGGAGCGGACATATTTGCGGATTTCAACCCCCCTTATAATGATCCGGAATTTGGTCTGATCGCCGAATCTGATGCCGAAACGCAGCTTTTCATCGGAAACTTTGGCCTTCGTACTCCCCTTCGCCTGGGTTCTGGTCTTACCTATTTCTTTGGTAAAAAAGGGTTCCTTTCCGCAGACGTCGACTACCTAGATTACAGCATGGCCAACCTCCGATCCAACGCGTTCAACACAGGCGAGGATAACCGGGATATACGACAGATTTATGGCCAAACCATCAACTTCCGGGTAGGAGGCGAGGCTAGGATCGATATCCTTCGAATTCGAGCAGGATACGCGTACTACGGAGATCCCTTTCAAAATCCGGGCGGAAACGACCGAAGTATGACGCAGTTGTCGGGTGGACTAGGCGTTCGTATGCCGAAAATCAGCATAGACCTCGGCATAACCAGCAGTCATTTTAATACCTTTCACGCTTCCTACCCTGGCTCGCCCGTAGCTACCATAGACAATCAACGCCTGATGGGCATGTTATCACTAGGGTTCAATTTTTGAAAACCCTAACCATTCAACGGCCAGTTGCTCAGCGGAAATATCTTTTCCGCTGAGCGTTATTCTGGCCATCCTGTAAAAGACGCTCCTTTGCTGGTACATATCCAAAAGTTTTAGCCGCACTTCCTCTTCGTTCATCTGGGCAAATAGCGGCCTCTTTCCTGCCTGCCCCTTTATCAGCCGAAAAAGTAGCTCTGACATGGGCACATCCAAATAAACCGAAACGGCCAATTGGTTAATGAGATCCATATTGCCGTTAAAGCAGGGAGCTCCTCCTCCGGTAGACAGTACAAAGGATTCATCCCTGTGAAGCAATTCAACCAATGTTTTCGTCTCTAGCTCACGGAAATAATCCTCTCCATGAGCGGCAAAAATCTCAGGGATTTTCGTTCCGTCCCGGTTTTCTATTTCATGATCCAAATCAAAAAATGGAACGTTCAAGAGGCGCGCAACTCGCTTTCCTAGGGTCGATTTTCCGCTGCCTGGCATGCCCACCAATACCATTTTGTTATATTGCCTCATCTTCGCAACAAGCTCTTAACTTCTTCGATAGAGGGAGTGTTATGATGGTGAAATTTACCGACAACCGTTCCGTTATCCAACAACACCAACCCGGGATTGGCACGTATTATGGTCTTGACAACCGTAGCATCCGCCAAATAATACCCAATATCCCATTGAAAATCTCGCAACACCTGTTGAACCTCCTCTTCCGACGACGCACAAACCAGCTTTACATCCAACCCAATTTGACCTGACTCCGTAATCAACTTAGAGATATCATCGAGATTGACCATCGACATTTTGGTTAGATTACTCACAAAGATCAGGAGCCTTTGTCCTTCCAGAACCTCGTCCGTAAAATCTCCCGCTTCATTCCAAACGGCAAAGTCCGTTATTTTCGGCAGGGCATTCGGGTTTTTGAGGTTCATTTCTACAAATTCGTATTCATCTCCTGACGGATATTGATCAAAAACGACCACTTCATCTCCCCTTTTCATCACATAGGCGTATTCTAATAGAGCTGATGGCTGCATCGCTGCAGGGATATTAACGCCAACTTTATAGGCCCTAAAGTCAATATAAGGAAGGTTCCTGATGGCATACACAGACAGATAAAGGCCGGCAAACATTGCTGCCAATACTGATACCATTCCCCATGCCGTTTGGTTTGGCACCAAATCCCTTCGGAACAAAAAAAGGACCATTATCAAAACCAACAGAAATATGTCCTTAAAGAAAGACTCCCAAGGGGTAAGTTTGATGGCGTCTCCAAAACAACCGCAATCCGTGACTTTATTAAAATAGGCTGAGTAGAAAGTCAAGAAGGTGAAGAAGACGATCATTCCCATCAATAAATAAACAGCAAGTTTAATGCGCCATCCAACGATGACCATCACGCCAAGAACGACCTCTGTCACCACCAAAAAAACAGAAAGGGGCAATGCAATCCCCTTCAACAATTCGAAAATAGGCGCAATGTCATAGGAGAAGACATCGAAATATTCTTCCAGTTTGATTGCTGTTCCCACCGGATCATTTATTTTAATCAACCCGGAAAAAATAAACAATCCTCCTACGATGGCGCGGACTACACCCAACAATACCTGTTTAACCATTTGTCCCTTTCAATTTGATCATACAAAACACCGAATAATTGATAATGTCCTGGTAGTTGGCTAGGACACCTTCCGATACCAACGTCTGCCCTTGATTATCCTCGATCTGCTTGATTCTATACAACTTCATCAATATGATATCCGTGATAGACGACACCCGCATCATTCGCCAGGCCTCGCCATAATCGTGATTCTTGTTTTCGAGTAATCTTCGGGTATCCTCCACCCATTTTTCATAGAGGGGTTCCAATACCTCGTAAGGGATTTCCAAGGCTTCGCTTTCGGCCATCTCGGATTGAATCAGTGCTATCAGGCAATAATTGATAATCCCTATAAACTCATCCTGGATGGGGTCACTCACCCGTTGGATGCCCTTCTCCTGAATGGATCGTATACGCTGTGCTTTTATAAAAATCTGGTCGGTGATAGATGGCAACCTTAGTATTCTCCAAGCTGTTCCGTAATCAATCGTCTTGTTCTTAAAAAGTTCTTTACAAAGTTCAATGACTTCTCTATATTCGCTCAGCGTTTGCGTATTCAAAGCACCAATCAGTTAATGGTAAGACAAAATCGATTTAAACCAAGGAACGAAGATACTTTTTTTCCTCTAAAAAACACCTTTCAAACCAAAGGAAAACTGTATTGCCTTGAAGAACCTTGGGTGATGGGAGTCATCAACTGTACACCAGATTCTTTTTACAAATCAAGCCGTGTTTCCGGAAACAATCGGGAGGTTTTGGAAAAAGCTGTACAGATGGCCAAGCAGGGTGCCCGAATCATTGATATTGGGGGTTACAGCAGCAGACCAAATGCGGATTACATCTCCGAAGAAGAAGAACTTAATCGAGTGGTTTCCGTTATTGAAATTATCAGGCATGAACTTCCCGAGGTCCTGATCTCAGTGGATACATTCAGGCATCAGGTGGCCAAAGAAGCGGTATCTGCGGGTGCCGATTTGGTCAATGACATCTCAGGTGGCGAGCTGGACGGGGAGATGATTGAAACCGTAGGAACGCTTGGTGTACCCTACATTTGCATGCATATGCGTGGGAATCCTAACACCATGCAGCATCTGACCGAATACGAGGATATTGAGACCGAAATAATGGGATATTTTTCCAAGAAGTTGGAAGATTGTAAAAAAGCTGGCATAAAAGATGTTATATTAGACTTGGGCTTTGGGTTTGCCAAGACAATGGAGCAAAATTACCGGTTGGTGCGCTCATTGGACTATTTCAGTACCCTACCCTGCTTACTATTGGCTGGCATCTCGCGAAAGTCGATGGTCTATAAACTTTTGGAATGTAGCCCAGAGGAGGCGTTGAACGGAACCACTGCACTTAATATGGCCCTGCTGATGGAAGGGGCCCAATTACTTAGAGTGCATGACGTAAAAGAGGCAATAGAAACTATAAAAATATATAAACAGCTTTACATTTGATCCTGCTCTTTAAAATCGGCTTTTTGGACGTATCTATCGTCAATCTCATCGATATTGCCTTGGTCAGCGTGCTTATCTACCAAGTCTATAAACTGATGCGTGGATCGGTAGCGATTAAGATCTTTTTGGGTTTTCTATCGATTTACCTCATGTATTTGGTAGTCAACGCAGCAAAAATGGAGTTGCTGACCATTATTCTTGGGCAATTTATGGGCGTCGGTGTGTTGGCTGCGATCATTCTGTTCCAACAAGAAATCCGGAAATTCCTGCTTATCGTGGGTAAGTCCTCCATCTTTTCAAATGAAAACGTATTGCAGGAGCTTTTCTTCTGGAGGAAACGCGAAAGCAGTGCTTTTAATGTCACCCCTATTATCGAGGCTTGCAAGTCCCTTTCGGGCAGCAGTACAGGTGCTCTGATTGTGCTTTCCAGCAACTCTGAACTTAAATTCTATGCAGAAAGCGGAGATCTAATCGACGCGATCGTGTCGAAACGACTATTGATATCCATTTTCAATAAATACAGTCCGCTCCACGATGGGGGCGTAATCATCTACAATGGTCGGGTAAAAGCTGCCCGTTGTATTTTACCGGTTACCGAACGGGATGTGCCTGCACAGTTTGGGCTACGGCACCGGGCCGCGATAGGTATGTCAGAGGCTACCGATTCCCTGGTATTGGTCGTTTCTGAAGAGACTGGTCAGGTCTCTTTGGCGAAAAGCGGCAAAATCCTGCATAATCTCTCCTTCCAAGAGGTGCGGGAGATGATAAATGCCTACCTGACCGGCGAGAGCATCGAGGAGCGCTTTGTTGAGGTTGTGGCATTTGAAAAAGTAAAGGAAAAGAAGAAAATCACCGAACTATAGGTGATTTTCTTCTTTTGATGTCTTTAGGATATAACCCCAAGTTCTCTTCCCACTTCCGTAAAAGCCAGGATCGCCTTGTCCAAATGCGCTTTCTCATGTGCGGCAGAAAGCTGTACTCTGATACGAGCCTGGCCTTTGGGCACAACCGGGTAATAAAATCCTATTACATATACTCCCTTCTCCAAAAGTTTTTCGGCCATTCGCTGGGATAACGCCGCATCATACAACATGATCGGAACGATGGGATGTATCCCCGGTTTGATGTCGAAGCCGGCTGCCGTCATCTGCTCTCGAAAATACAATGTATTTTGCTCCAGTTTATCCCGTAAATCGGTAGAAGCGGCAAGCAGATCAAAAACCGCATTGGAAGCTCCCACAATTGCAGGGGCCAAGGTGTTTGAAAATAAATAGGGCCTAGACCGCTGCCTCAACAACTCTATGATCTCCTTTCTACCTGAAGTAAATCCGCCCGACGCACCGCCTAGTGCTTTGCCCAGGGTACCGGTGATGATATCCAGCTTACCCATTACGCCGGTCAACTCATGTACTCCTCTTCCGGTCTTGCCTACAAATCCGGTGGAATGGCACTCATCAGACATCACGAGGGCTTCGTATTTTTCAGCCAGCGCCACGATTTTATCCAGCTGCGCGATGGTCCCATCCATCGAAAAAACGCCGTCGGTAACTATGATGCGTTGCTTTGCTCCCTTTGCCACTGCCTCTTGAAGCTGCCTCTCCAAGTCAGCCATATCGTTGTGGGCGTACCTAAACCGCATCGCCTTGCACAAGCGAACCCCATCGATAATGGATGCGTGATTCAGCGTATCGGAGATAATGGCATCCTCCGGCCCAAAAAGAGGCTCAAAGACACCACCGTTGGCATCAAAAGCAGCTGCATATAGAATGGTGTCCTCCGTTCCCAAGAAATCGGAAATCTTCTGTTCCAATACTTTATGAATATCCTGCGTTCCACAAATAAACCGGACCGAGGACATGCCAAATCCGTGCGAATCAATGGCCTGCTTGGCCGCCTCAATGACGGCCGGATGACTGGAAAGGCCTAAGTAGTTATTTGCGCAGAAATTAAGGACGGTCTTCCCTCCCTCCACTAGAATCTCTGCGCCTTGGGGAGATAGGATAATTCTTTCACGCTTAAACAGCCCTGCGGACTGAATATCCTCCAGCTCACTTATCAAGCTGGGCTTGAGACGATCGTACATAGCATTTTTGAGTTAGATTATCGATATGCAATATTTTCAACGAAATTCTTTCGTTACATTTGCCTTATATCAAAACCAAATATACTAATTAAACCTAGACCAAACCGACTACCAAACCATATAAAAAAACGTCTTTATGACCAAAATCCTAATAACTGGTGCAGGAGGACAACTTGGGTCAGAACTGACACATGCCCTGGCCTCTTTTTTTGGAAAAGAATCTATCGTTGCCACAGACATCAATGAAAACGCTGGGAGTCTATTTCCGGAAATACCATTTGAAAAACTTGACGTTACTGATCGTTCTCAGCTACTGGCAATCACCAAAAAACATACCATCACCCAGATTTACCATCTGGCAGCTATTTTGTCTGCCACGGGAGAAAAAAACCCGGCTTTGGCGTGGAAAGTGAATATGGACAGCCTCTTGTCTGTGCTGGAACTGGCAAAAGAGAAGCAATTGGATAAAATTTATTGGCCGTCTTCCATTGCTGTTTTTGGCCCCAGTTCACCGAAGCAACATACTCCTCAGCGAACCATTCAAGAACCCCAAACAGTTTATGGTATTTCGAAGCAGGCTGGTGAACAGTGGTGCAACTATTACTTCCAAAAACACGGAGTCGATGTCCGAAGCCTGAGGTATCCGGGACTGATCGGATATAAATCCCTCCCGGGTGGGGGAACAACCGACTATGCGGTGGACATCTACCACCATGCAGTTACGGAAAAACCCTACACATGCTTTTTAAAAAAGGACACCACACTGCCCATGATGTACATGCCCGATGCGATTCGAGCAACGATAGAAATAATGAATGCGCCCAAAGATCGTATCAGCATCCGGTCCAGCTACAATATTTCGGCCCTGAGTTTTGCTCCGGAAGAAATATTTAACAGTATATTAGTACATTGTCCTACCTTCAGTATCGACTATCAACCCGACTTCCGACAGGAGATAGCCGAAGGATGGCCTCAAAGCATCGATGACACCCAAGCTGCATTGGATTGGGGGTGGAAAGCCGAGTTCAACTTGGATAAAATGACGCAAGATATGTTACGTAATCTCCAAAATCACCTGCATGGCTAGCCCTATGAAATACAACTTGCTTGCGTTACTTCTATTGACACTGCTTTTTGGCTGTGATGACGACACAGAGGAGACCATGTACGAGGAAGAAAGTGTTGCAAGCACAGAGAAGGAAATAATTCTCCATTCAGAAACCTCCTATTGGCTGTCCTACGAAGGCGTAATCCCCTGTGCAGATTGTGACGGAATCAAAATGGAGCTTAAACTGGAAAACAATCCGGACAAAACAACACAAAGCTACGAGCTCAGTGAAACCTACTTGGGAACAGCAGATGGCGACAGAAAATTTCTGCAATCCGGGCAGATAGAAATCAGCTACGGAATCACAGGTGAACCAAACGTATTTGTGATCAATTTACTAAATGAGAATCTGAAACCTTCCCATCGGTTTATTCAGGAAGCGAATGGAAAATTGAGCTTGCTGACCGGGGATAGCAAGCGCAATCCTACCGACCAAAACTACATTCTCGATAAAAAATAACCCATTAACCGAATGCAACGACGAAAATTTATCAAACAAGTAGGTATTGCAGCCTCAGTCCTGGGATTGTCACCCTCCATAGCCGCCCCTAAGGTTACCGAACGAAAATTCAAGGTCAGTCTGAATCCTGGGGCCATCGGTGTAAGTTGCACTCAGCTCGAATTGATTGAATGCGCTGTACGCCATCAATTTGAGGCGATTTCCCCCTTCCCGGATCAACTAGCCGCCATGTCGTCGAATCAATTGAATGATTTTTTGGCAAAAATGAAAGCCAATAGGCTGACCTGGGATGCAGCAAGTCTGCAGGTTGATTTCCGAAAAGACCACGATACCTTCCATACTGGACTAGCTGGACTTGAAAAGACCGCAAAAGCTTGCCAAGCAGCTGGGGTAACCCGAATGAGTACCTGGATCATGCCTTCACACAACGAGCTGACCTACTCCCAAAATTTCAAGCAGCACCGGGACCGTTTAAAGAAAATAGCAGACATGCTGTATGACCAAGGCATTCGTCTAGGACTGGAATATGTCGGCACCAAGCGTCTCAAAACCATAAACCGGTATCCATTTGCAGGTACCATGAAGGAAATGCTCGAGCTGATTGATGCGATCGGCACGCCCGGTTTGGGATTGCAGCTTGACGCCTACCATTGGTATACCTCCACCGAGTCTGTGGCAGACCTAGAAGCACTAAAAAACGAGCAAGTGATCACTTGTGATCTCAACGACGCGAGAGCAGGTAGAAGCATTGAAGAACAGGTGGACGGAGAAAGGGAGCTGCCGGGGGATAGTGGACTCATCGACCTAGCTGGCTTTATGGGCGCCCTGCTCAAAATCGGCTACGATGGTGCCGTACGGGCAGAACCTTTTAACGCCAAGCTGAATGCCATGGAAAAAGAGGAAGCCTTGGCTGCTACCTCAAAAGCTATGTGGCGCACCGTCAAACTGGTAACCGCATAGGGAAAAACCAAATGGGGGCTCCCTATGTACCCCTATCCAGCTGAAGCCTTGGCAACTATTGCAGCTGAATCAAACCCAGCGACAATTTCGCCATCCGGAAAAACGATAATGGGCCGTTTGATCATGCTGCTCCTTTCAGATAAAACCGCAACGGCAGTTTCAACCTGCTGGGTCAGTGCCTTTTCTTCATCCGAAAGTTTTCTGTAGGTAGTACCCCTTCTATTAACCAATTCATCCAGCGGTATTTTCTCCAGGAACTTCCGGATCAATGCTTCACTGGGTGCATATTTTTTATAATCCACAAACGTGTACGCCAAGTCCTTTTCGTCTAAGAATTGAAATGTCTTTTTCATCGTATCACAATTCTTTATTCCATATACTTCTATCGTCATAATGCTATTTTAACTTACTTTAACGAGTTAATTTATTATTAGTGGAACACTTTTTGCAATTTTAAACCGAATAATCAAGTCTAACACAAATCCAATTTACAGATGAATTACTCAAAAGTAACACATGTTTTTTCATTATCCTTGCTAATTACCTTGTTGATGCCTGTGGCGTTAAGTGCTCAGCAGATTCCGGGACAGCAAGACCAGCCTGTAAAGGAAGATTTTTCAGATGCTGAAATCGAGCAATTCGTGGCCATAAACATGGACATGATGCCCATCCAACAGGCCGCCGAAGCAAAAATGATCGATGCAATCGAATCGGCCGGCCTTGAAATCGAACGATTTCAACAGCTGTTTCAAGCACAACAGCTAGGAAACATCACCGATGCATCCGAGGATCCTCAGGAAATCGCCAAATTCAACGAGGCAGGGCAACAAATAATGAAGGTTCAAGAGGAGGCCAATCAAGAAATCCAACAGATGATCCTCGATGCAGATATGCAGGTTCAAACATTTCAGGAAATATCAACGGCCTATCAGCAGAGTCCGGTAGTGAAGGCCAAGGTCGATCAAATCCTAGAAAAAATGGAATAACAAAAGAGGCGGGGATACCGCCTCTTTTGGTTTATAGACTTTTTAACACTGCCTCATTGGCATCTAGAATCCGATCAATGTGTTCACTTTTGAGGGCCGTGGACAAAAACAGGCTTTCAAACTGGGATGGTGCCAAATAAATACCCTTTTGGAGCATCCCCTGAAAGTACCTACCAAAGCGTCCCGTATCGCAGGTTTTTGCAGATTCAAAATCGACCACGTTTTGGTCTGTAAAAAACAGGCTATACATGCTGTTTAAATGGTTGATTGTATAGGGCAGCCCGAGGGAAGTAAGGCTTTCCTTTATTCCAGCTACCAACGTGGTTCCGATCTGTTCAAGCTCCACATACACTTCGGGATGGCTGTTCAGGTATTCCAACATCGCTAGTCCCGCAGCCATCGCAATCGGATTGCCCGATAGCGTGCCAGCTTGATATACGGGGCCCTCCGGTGAGACGTATTCCATTATTTCCTTTCTGCCGCCGTAAGCACCTACGGGCATTCCTCCCCCAATGATTTTACCGAGAGTACACATGTCCGGCTTTATCCCAAACAGTTCCTGAGCACCGCCTTTTGAAAGCCTAAACCCTGTCATCACCTCGTCGAAGATCAGCACAATGCCCTCGTCATCACAAATCTCTCGCAGTCCTTGCAAAAACCCAGGTTCAGGCAATACACATCCCATGTTTCCGGCCACGGGTTCCAAAATTATCGCCGCGATCTCATCCTTATTGGCTTCAACCAGTCTGGAAACGGCTTCCAGATCATTATACGGAGCCAGTAGGGTGTCCTTGGCCGTTCCGACCGTCACGCCTGGGGAATCTGGGTTACCCATGGTAATTGCTCCAGATCCCGCGGAAATCAAAAACGAATCGCCATGCCCGTGGTAATTGCCCTCGAATTTGATAAACTTGTCTCGACCGGTATACCCTCTTGCAACCCTGATAGCTGACATGGTGGCCTCGGTACCACTGTTCACCATCCGCACCTTATCCACGCAGGGTACCATGTGGGTTATGAGTTCGGCAATCCGGATCTCCCGTTCTGTAGGCGCCCCAAAAGAGGTGCCATCCTCCATTGCCTTAATTACCGCTTCCCTAATCATCGGATGGTTATGTCCCAAAATCATGGGACCCCAACTATTGATAAGCTCTATGTAGGAATTGCCATCTTCATCGATAAGATACGGACCATCGGCCCGTCGAATAAATACAGGATTACCGCCAACGGCTTTAAATGCTCGTACGGGAGAGTTTACACCTCCCGGTATAAATTTCTTAGCCTCGTTGAATAACGCGGCACTTCGTTTACTTTCCATTGCTAACATCATTCGATTATTAATTCACCTGACTCTAACCGCAATATAGGCACATAGGCATTGTGGGAGGTACGGGAAAAATCAAACCCAAAAGTCACTTTGCCTGGCAAAAACTTTCCCGATACTAGGTTGTCTTGAAATCCAAATCCACGCTGGGCATTTAAGACCGAGGTTAACCAGTGGATAAGCTCATATCCCAAATAGGTATTTAACCCGGGAAAAACCTTATGGCTCTCAAAGAACGAATTCCTCATGGCCTCTGTGTTGGGTGAGCTCAAATTCACTGTGTTGTTACCAATGAAGTGAAAATCCTGCGATTCCATCATTTCGTAACTAGCGAAATTAAAATAAAGCCAGCTATCCATGACCAGTACCGGAATGCTTGCCGTCTGAGATTCTACCAGAGAGAAGGTAGGGGCAGCGATATTGGGATCATCCGAAAAAACAACCAGTAAATCCGCGCCTCCTTGAAAGACCCTGTCCAGGTAATTCCTCATGTCCCTGGAGGTCACCCGCTGACTCATAGACACTTGCACACCCGAAGAAGCAGCAGCCTCGGTAAAGCGCCGGGCCAAGAGCTCATCTCTATTGGTGCCCGCAAAGGCCACGGCCACTCGCTTGCGCTGAAACCGATTGATGTAACTTACCAAGCTCTTGGCGATTGCATCGGCGGAGGGCCGAAACAAAAAAGCTTCGCCCACATCACGCAACGACTCTTGTATATTGGAAAGCGGATTCACAAAGGGTACGCCGAGTTGGGCCGCCACCTCTCCCATCACCTGCGTTTCTTCCGGATAGATCGGTCCTATAATAACATCTGCACGTAGAAAAAATGGGTCTGACAAAATCTCCCGCAGCCTTTCTGGGTTTCGCTCCGTGTCAAATGTCTTTATCTCGATCCTATGCCCCTGACTCCTCGCTTCCTCTACCCCAAACATGATCCCTCGATACAGCTCAAACACAAAATTGTTGGCTCCTAGATTTCGGACACCGGAACCTCCATTAAAATTAAACGGCAATACCACAGCAATTTCCAAAACCTGATTGACCTCTCGGGCAGCGGGAACCATCGACACGTCTCCCTCTCCGGGAAGGCGCACGTGTCGGATTCTATCGAGCACTTCTCCTTCTTGACTGGATAGTGAAGGCTGCGCGATCAATTTTTCCCTAAGCGCATAGACCAATCCCAGATTTTCTTCATAGGTAGGAACTTGCAACATCAACACACTGACCGGTACTTGCTTAAGAAAATAATAAGAGGCACGAAAAGCCTCTGCCTTAACCTCTTCATCCCTGATTCCCGAAACAGCCGTAAGAGCCTCCGAAAACTTGTTTTGTCGAAAATTGGCCAAAGCCAGTAGGTAATTGGCATTATCGGCATCTACAAACGACGCCGACTCCAAAAGTGGCCCTAACGTAGATTTAGCAAGCTCATACTGCCCATTTTCGAAAGCTGCCTTCGCAAAATGGTAACGGGCATAATAGGCAAGCTTCCCGTATTGCTGAAAATCCATCAGTTTGCGGAACCTATCCATTGCCCCTTGATAATCACCGGATCCCAGAAGCAACCTACCCTCCCGGTAGTCGTCCGGAAGCTGCTGTGAAATCACTGAGATGGAGAAACCCCATGCGAATAAGAGAAAAACAAAAATGGTCTTCATCTATGGTATTGGGTTGGTTCGTAGGATGACTAATTTAACACGTCAACTGAGATTAACCTGCGAATTTACGTGATTTTCAGGCAAGAATACATAAAAAAGCCTGATATCTTCATCAGGCTCACGGTGGCTATTCCCACTCAATGGTAGCAGGCGGCTTCGAACTGATGTCGTATACCACCCTATTTACACCCTTCACTTTGTTAATGATATCGTTCGACACTTTTCCGAGGAACTCGTATGGAAGATGCACCCAGTCAGCGGTCATACCATCGACGGAGGAAACCGCACGTAGGGCCACCACCCGTTCGTAGGTACGTTCATCCCCCATCACGCCCACCGATTGGACCGGAAGTAGAATGGCACCCGCCTGCCATACTTCATCGTACAGTCCATGATCTCTCAGTCCCTGTATAAAAATGGCATCAACTTCTTGAAGTGTTTGTACTTTTTCGGGTGTAATATCCCCAAGTATCCTTATCGCCAACCCAGGACCTGGGAAGGGATGCCTGCCAATAATGTTTTCGGGAATCTCCAAAGCTCTTCCAACTTCGCGCACGCCATCTTTGAAAAGTGTCTTAAGAGGCTCTACGACTTTCAACTTCATAAAATCTGGCAGACCTCCCACGTTATGGTGGCTTTTGATCGTTGCCGAGGGGCCGTTTACCGATACCGACTCAATGACGTCGGGATAGATGGTTCCCTGTCCCAGCCATTTTACGCCGGTGATTTTGGATGCCTCTTCATCAAATACTTCGATAAAGGTTCTGCCTATCGCCTTCCTTTTTCCTTCCGGATCGGAGATACCTGCCAATGCCGCGTAAAACTTAGCCTTGGCATCGACGCCGATCACGTTGAGGCCGAGCCCTTTGTAAGACTCAAGTACCTCCTCGAATTCGCTCTTGCGCAGGAGGCCGTTGTCAACAAACACACAGGTTAGGTTCTCACCTATAGCTCTATGGATCAGGGTGGCAGCAACAGAGGAGTCAACTCCACCCGACAAGCCCATTACCACCTTGTCATCTCCCAGTGTTTGCTTCAATTCATCAATAGTGATATCAATAAAAACATCAGAGGTCCAATCTTGGCTGCAATCACATATCTGAACCACAAAATTCCTGAGCAGATTTTTGCCTTCCAGGGAATGGGTGACCTCCGGATGAAACTGAATGCCAAAGGTATCCTCACCCTCCACTTTGTAGGCGGCAATACGAACAGATGGCGTGCTCGCTATGATGTCGAATCCTACCGGCAACTCCTTGATGGTGTCCCCATGTGACATCCAAACCTGGGAACCATGCGTCAATTCCTTAAACAAGGCTGAATGCATATCAAGGTGACTGAGGTTAGCACGTCCATATTCGCGGATTTCGGAAGGAGCGACGTTGCCACCGTATTTCTGCGCCATGAGCTGCGCTCCATAACAAACGCCCAAGATTGGCAGCTTGCCCCTATACTGATCCAAATCCAAGTCGGGCGAACCCTCATCCCTTACCGAACAGGGACTACCAGACAAAATAATTCCTTTTATGTCGGGGGTGATAGGCGGAATTTTATTAAAGGGGTGAATTTCGCAATAAACGTTCAACTCCCGAACCCTGCGAGCAATCAACTGCGTGTATTGGGATCCAAAATCTAGAATCAGTATTTGTTCTGCCATGCGCAAAGGTAAGCAGCCCTCTTCAAATCTAAAAAAAAACAACCACATTCCTTGACCCTAGCAACTGGAGACCCGCCATGGATCAAGCTCCAATCAAAACCTGTGAAATTACTCCGCAGCGTCTGCCGCTTCCCCTTGAAAATGGGTTTTAAGCACCGAAGCATTCACCCCTTTTTCGAGCAAATACCTTGAAAACGAATCTGTAAACCCATGGGTCAACCACACCTGCTCGGCCTCTGAAGCGGCTATGGCGGCGTTCAGACCCGGCCAATCGGCATGGTCTGATAATACAAACCCTGTATCCACGGCCCTTCGTCGTCTACTTCCCCGAATATTCATCCATCCCGAACATATCGCAGTGCGGAAAGGCATAAACTTCTTCAACCACGGCGTCCCTATGGCCGAAGGAGGTGCAATAATCAACGCATTTCTAAATGAAAGTTTATCCACAGAATCGGCTACTTTATCAAAATCGGGCAAAGCTACCCCGTTGAGTTTCAATGCCTGATTGGTATTCCAAACTGCAGTATGCAGCCAAACAGGCCCGATGGAAGGGTCTAAATGAACAGAGATCCGCTGCGCCTTGCCCAACGAATAGGCAAAGAGAATGGAACATATCCCATTGGATGCATTTTCATTCCACCAAGTGTTGATTTGATTGAAAACCGATTTCTGATCCTCCCACTGATAGATTGGTAACCCAAACGTACATTCGGAAACCAAACCGTGGCATTTGACCGATTCAAAAGGAGTGGAAAGCCCGTCATTTTCGACTTTATAGTCACCGCTGACCACCTCCACCCTACCCTTGTATTCCAGGCGAATCTGAGCGGATCCCGGGATATGACCTGCCGGGTGAAAAGAAACCCTTACGCCATGGATAGATATAGGCTCTCCATACTCGATGGTTTGAAGAGCGATATCCGCTCCCAAACGTAACTTCATCACTTCTCCAGATTGCTTGTGGGCAAGGTATCGCTGCATTCCCCAACGGGAATGATCCGAATGGGCATGGGTTATAAGAGCTGATTTCACGGGCCTCCAAGGGTCTATGAAAAAATCTCCCTGCTCGCAAAAAAGCCCGCTATCTGTTGGCCGGATCAGTTCCACCTTATTGTTCCTTCACAGGCTGATCGGCCTTTGCATACTGAAGCCTTGCCAACCGGACCCCCGTATAGTAATCATCCAAGCCAGACACCGCAACGGTACCTAAGGTAGCTAAACTGATGGCTCCGTCAATACCTACGGCGTTTTCTTGCACAAATACGTGCTGTACCGAACCGATCACCAACTCGGTGTCATTGCAGGCAATTTTCTGTACCTCCTCTAACTGACAGGCAACCTTAAGTGGACTTATTTTGACAAAAGGAGCACTGAAATCTGCCAAATACTCCTCCTCGAGCCCCACCCCTTCAAATTCCGAACGGTCCCAACGTGCACTGCAATGATGGGCTTGCTTATAAAAATCAGCCGTTACGTGGTTTAACGTAAAACAGGCGGTGGACAGAATATTTTCCAATGTGTGACGCTCTACGGTATGGGGACGAAACAAAATGCCGATAAGCGGTGGACTGGCGCCGACGTGGATCACCTGGGAAAATGGAGCTAGATTCGAAGTGCCTTCCACCGATTTGGTTCCAATTAAATTCAACGATTTGTAACCAGTCAGCGTGTTTACAAAATCTCTTCTAAACGACTTGTCAGCTGCTAGAATAGCTGCCCGGCTATAATGTATCATCACATGTTTGGTTGATTCCTGTATCAAAATTTATGGCTCAGCCAGTGAAAAACGAGAAACAAAAAAGGCTGTCTGCCTTCTGCCTGTTAATAAAAGCATCCCTTTGTGCAAGGTTCCATTAACTCACGATGGCTTGCTCTACCGTATCACAATACTTGATATCGAGCTTATCGATGATATTTTCGGGATTATTCTCCATGATCTGCTTTTTGGCTATCATCACCATTTTCTCAAACCATTTCTCAGCAGGCAGTATTTTCCGGTGAACCGAAAGGCCATAATCGTACATTTCCTTTTTCCAGGTCAGGAAATACCATTCCATACTGGGCTGGTGAAATGCCCGTAACGCTCGCTTGTCAAAAATGAATTTCGAGAAATCCCCCTTCTTTACGATCTCGGAGATTTTTTCAAACGTAATTTTAAAGTCTTCTATAGGAACATAATCTGTCAATAACGTACAGATGATGATACCGTCTTCACGATTGACAAGCACGCTGGCATATCTTTCTTCAAAGGCGAGGTCGAAATTCTCCATTATCGACTTATTTAACGCTTCTTTCATCTGGATTATACGATTTGGGTGTAGTGAAAGATTCAGTGGGTACTAAAAAAGAAACATTTCAATGTACTCAATGAAAGGTACTTTTGGGAGTTTTTTTGTTTTTTTCTACTTCTTCTCTAAGCCTATCCAAGTCCACTTCCAAACGGGAAGCATAGTCGATGGTGGTTTTCATTAGCTCTTGTTGAGCTGCGATCTGTTCCTTTAGTCGACAAAATTCACGGTTCATTTCCGCGAGCTTTTCCTCATACAATTTTCGTAATTTTTCCTTTTCCAGCTGAGCCTTTTTAAGCTCAGCCCGGAATATCAAATATGCCTCTGGGGGAGTTTTCATACTCTAATCTTCATTAAATGAAACCAGCAGGGTTCATTTCACATCTGAACTTACCGCTGGAAAATGACAAAACAGGAACTTCCCTAGCGAATAGCGGACATTCCACCATCTACCTGCATTACCTGACCTGTGATCCAAGTGGACTGATCGGAAAGAAGAAAAAATGCCGCATGAGCAGAATCTTCTACCGACCCATGTCTTCCAAGTGGATGCCGCTTGCCGGCCGCCTCCTTTTTGTCGGGTGTACTAAGCAACTGTCCGGCCAACGGTGTATCTGTAAGGGAGGGAGCCACTGCATTTACCCGAATTTTCTGGGAAGACCACTCCGCCGCCAGCGATCGCGTCAATCCTTCCACTGCCCCTTTTGCCGCCGCAATAGAAGCATGAAATCCCAAGCCTGTCTGTACTGCAACCGTACTGAATAATACTACAGACGCTCCCTGTGCCTGCTTTAGGCTTTTGAAGCAAGCCTGTATGGTACGCACTGCACCCAACACATTTATCTCGTAATCAGTCAAAAAATCTTCCCTGGTCAACCGTTGGAATGGTTTCAACGTGATGCTGCCCGGGCAATATACGAACCCGTGCACCACCTCCGGAACGTCCTTTAAATTCTGGTCTAGATCCGTCACATCCAAATGTCCCGACCCGCTTTCACGTCTCGAAAAAACGAGCACATTAGCTCCTGCATCCCTTAGCTGAGTCACCAAGCAACCGCCAATCCCACTATTTCCTCCAATTACTACGATGTTTTTTCCCTTCATCTTTACTACTCTTATTCTTTACTACTAATATATCTGAGGGCAAATTGTTTTGAAATAGAACACAAAAAAACCGAAGGTAGCCTTCGGTTTTTCTCACATTTTGACCTTTGTAATCCTATTTGGATCGATGGTTTACCATCAGCATCAATCAATTACTTTTTCAATGTCAGGTATTTTAAAAACTCTGTCCTACGCTTTTCGTCCTCCTTGAACTTACCACTGTAAAAAGAAGTAATTGTACTGCTGTTTACGTCCTTAACACCGCGGGAAGAAACGCACATGTGATAGGCATCCATCACCACTGCTACGTCCTCTGTCCCGAGCATCTCTTTCAACTCATTGCCGATTTGCATGGTGAGGCGCTCCTGCACCTGCGGACGCTTGGAGTAGTATTGCACGATTCGGTTGATTTTTGAAAGCCCTATCACCTTTCCATTTGAGATATAGGCCACATGGGCTTTGCCATAAATCGGAACAAAATGGTGCTCGCAGTGCGAGTAGAAGGTGATATCCTTCTCCACCAGCATTTCGTTGTAATGGTACTTGTTTTCGAATAGCTTACCTACTGGTTTGTTTTTCGGATCCAACCCACTGAAAACCTCTTGCACAAACATTTTGGCCACACGTTTTGGTGTTCCCCTTAGGCTATCATCTGTCAGGTCCAACCCGAGTATATGCATGATTTCCCGAAAATGCTTTTCGATCAGCTCCATTTTCAGCTCATCATCCATCTCGAAAGCATCTTCCCTAAGCGGTGTATCGTGTGAGGAGGCCGCATGTGAATCCCCCATCTCATCAAACGCGTTCACGAGATCAATATCCTTTGTATTCAACAAAATTCCTTTCTGTTTCATAGAGTCGAATCGTTAATTCAAATTTTGTGTCAATAAGTTGCCTTAAAATATTCCAAATAACCACAGCAATGTTTTCCGCAGTTGGGTTGAGGTGTTTGAATTCATCAGTGTCTAAATTTAGGTTTTTATGGTCAAACCTATCCAGCACCTGAGCTTTGATAAGGTCTTTCAACAATTTCATGTCATACACATACCCCGTATCAGGATCTATGGGGCCATACAACTGAACAATCAGGTCATAATTGTGGCCGTGATAATTGGGAAGGTTACACTTACCAAAAACTTCCTGATTCTTTTCCGCCGGCCAATTGGGATTATTCAATCGGTGCGCGGCGTTGAAGTGTTCTTTTCTATATACCGAAGCTTTCATGAATCTATGGAACAGTAATTATTATTTTTTTGTTTGAAATTTGTCATCTATTCCTAGCCAGCTTATATTCCTGATTTACCAATCAATGGTTTACGTTTCAGAAAGGTTCCATTGGGCAAAAACCATATGGTATCTACTTTCTAACACCATCGATAAACCTTCGGTTTGGTAGAATGTTTACTTGATAAACTTGTTTTTTGTACATTTAGCTAAAATCCATTTGATCTATTTGAGACAATACGTCATCTACCTATGATTTCATCAAACCACTACCTTTGGCCAGTCATCTGGCTTTTGAATTTTGGCACATTGAACCACCTATCTGAAGCCACTGAAAGCATACAACCATCACCCGCTTCCACGTACGAGCTGCTCAGCAGCTTAAACCCATCCGTACCTTCGGAAGACATTTTCGAATTGGCTATACTGGGATGGTCCAAGCTTCAGGACACGCTCTCCTACGACGTGATTACCATTATCGACTTCACGCTTCCTTCTACCGAAAAACGGATGTGGATAATAGACCCCATAAACGGAGAAGTTTTGCTTCACAGCTTGGTAGCCCATGGGCGGAATTCCGGTGATCTGATGGCCTATAAATTTTCCAATCGCCCCGAATCCTATCAAAGTAGTCTTGGGTTTTATAGAACCGGAGAAACTTACCAAGGAAAACATGGTTATTCCCTTCGTTTGGACGGGTTGGAGCAGGGAATCAACGATCAAGCCAGAAACCGGGCCATTGTAATTCACGGAGCCGAATATGCAAATGAATCGTTTGTCAAAAGTGCTGGTCGGCTTGGAAGAAGTTTGGGATGTCCCGCCTTACCAACTGAGCTTACTGACGAGGCGATCAATCTAATAAAGGGAGGTTCGCTATTGTTTATATATGGCAATGATCCTGAATACCTCCACACTTCTGAAATCTTGGAAGTTCCAAATTTCGCCGCAAATCTATAGATAAACAGCCGGTAGAACTAGACAAGTGGTAACCACCTTTATTTCTGAATATCAGGCTCCACGACCCACGACAACGGATTCGTTTAGTGCTTTGAACAAAGCTTCATCACGGTCATACAGATCATGACGGATCTGCGGGGTTCCTGCGGAATCTGTCCAAAAGGTTAGGTACAAAATGACAACAGGGATTTGCCTTCTCAACATAACCGTTTGCTCCCGTCCTCCGCGCATAGCTGCTAGGATTCGATCCTCTGTCCAGAGCGGTTGATCTGCCAATAACAACCTGGCCAATTCCACCGGACGCTCGATTCGGATACACCCCGAACTCAGTGCCCGATCATCTCTGGAGAACAACTCCCTGGAGGGGGTGTCATGAATGTAGACATTATGCTGGTTCGGAAACATGAACTTGACCAAGCCGAGCGAATTGGCGACCCCGGGATCCTGTCTAACCATGTAGGGGAAATTGCTTGCCGTAACTTTACTCCAATCGATCGAATGCGGATCCACCTCCTTTCCTCCAAAGGTAAGAATGCGCATGTTTTTGCTCCTTAGGTAACCTATGTCCTTCTTTACCGCCGGGATTACGTCATTTCTTAAAATGGTGGGTGGCACGGTCCAAGTAGGACTGAAGACCAAATAGGTCATGGGGGCATTGAATACCGGCGTTTTCCGATAGGCTCTACCCACGATCGCGTTGCTATGCAGCAGCGTATCTCTTTCCTTGATATAATCCATCGAAAAATTGGCAATATTAACCAATATCAGCTCGTTCAACACGGTATCCGGTAGCCAGCGCATGCGCTCCAAATTCACCGCCCCCTGTTTGATAAGATCCTCGGGTCGCTTGTTGAGCGCACGTAATGTGGCGTTTCCGATGACGCCATCGGGGTTCAGTCCCAAATGCTTCTGATACTGCTCTATACGCCGGACCAGCAGCGTATCGTACCATTCTGACTCCTGAGAAGCTTCTGATTGGCTTCCCTCCCAAAAATCCAACCGCTCCCTCACCTTGGGAATTAGCTGATGACGTTCGTAGGGTTTGATTGACTTGCTGACCGTAAGCCTTTCCCACGAAGAGGGCGTGGACCGGGCCTTCTCATAAAAACCCATCATACTGACCCTCATCCGCTTGTACATGGGAAAGTCAGGGTAAAGTGCCTCCAGGCTCTTCCGTACTTCACACCCATCTACCGCAAGTTGCAGTTTATTAAGCACCTCCTTCCTTGGTTCCTTTCGCTTTAGTTCCCACCCAAACTCACGATGTCCCGGGTCTACTTTTCCCAAATAAAGGTGTGAACCTAATTCCAAAAAAGCATCCGATAGCACTACGTCCATTTTAGCAATTTCGATCGGTGACACCACCGCCCCCCCCTTTAATGCCTGTTCCATCACCTGAAAGAATGCATTGATGCGGTTGAGGTGATATTGATCTGGAATTAGCCCATCAAATCTGCTTTGCTGAATCAAGTACCTCATTTCGTACGCATTGCAGGTCAGGCGATCCTCGGAGAACCACGCTTCTTTAAATTTCCTACTGGAATAGAACTGAAACAGCTGATCCGGATTATAAAGATCTCCTCCAACGGGACTGGAGCCGGGGTCTTCCAGACGAAACTCAAACAAATGCCTGATTTCAAAGGAAACCCCCGAATCGATCACATGTGTCTGGGCAGGCAAAGAGCTCCAAATAATGTACAATACAACAGCTAAAAGTGTGCATTTCCTACCAAACAAACTGTCCATACCTGTGCTACTTAAACTTGAATTTCTTCGAACTTCCTCCCTATCTCCCAGGTCTCCTTTAGCATACGCAAAAATGATTCCATTTGATGCAAAGGCACCATGTTTGGCCCATCACTCATCGCCATGTCCGGCTTGGGATGGGTTTCAATAAAAAACCCATCGACGCCTACGGCCGCCGCCGCCCTGGCGAGATAAGGTGCAAAATGTCGTTGACCACCGCTACTTCCTCCAAGGCCTCCCGGCTGCTGAACACTGTGAGTTACGTCGAATACCACTGGCGCGAAGGCCCGCATTACGGGAAGTGCCCTCATGTCTACCACCAGATTATGATATCCCAGCGCAAAACCCCTCTCGGTCAGGCAAACTTCATCATTACCTGTTCCTCGGATTTTTTCCACTGCGTACCGCATATCTTCGGGTGCCATAAACTGCCCACGCTTCACCTTTACCGCCTTCCCTGTTTCCGCCGCGGCAAGCAAAAGATCGGTTTGTCGGCACAGGTAGGCCGGAATCTGAAGCACATCCACCACTTGGGCTACTGGATCCGCCTGATAGCTCTCATGGATATCCGTGAGCAATGGCACCTGCAGCCTCTTCCCAACCTCGGACAAAATACTTAGTGCCCTATCCATACCCAACCCACGAAACGAGGAAGAGGATGTTCGGTTGGCCTTGTCAAAGGACGCCTTAAAAACATACAAAAACCCTAGATCGGCTGCCAAAATTTTCAACGCCTCTCCTATCTCTAGGCAAGTATCCAGGCTTTCGACCGCGCACGGCCCGGCAAACAAGACGGGGATCTCTCCCCCCAAGTACATGCCGTCCTGTATTCTCATCGTATATCCACTACGCTGCATCGTGTTTTCATTTTATAACTGCTACCATCTACTCTTTCTTCCAGTCGGCACCAAGACCTTAACCTGCCATTACCATCATGCCCCGCCAGACTAGGCAATATCCAACGATCGCAGTGCCTCGTCCAAATTACCCCTGACATGCAAAAGCGTATCTGCCAACTCCCTAAATGCCCCTGCCCCACCAGGCAAAGAACAAACAAAATCCACCTTGTCACAAACATAAGGCAATGCGTCTCTTGGTGCCGCTGACACGCCCACGTTCAATAGCACGTCCAAATCTATGATATCATCCCCAATGTAAGCACATTCTGCAAGGGTTAAGCCACGCTCCTCTAATAAGTCCGCGATCAATCCAAGTTTGTTTTTTACACCATGAAAATGAAAATCCAACCTCATCTGTTCGCATCTGCGCTTTACGACATCCACATCTCTGCCACTCACAGCACCCACAAGTAACCCAAATTTTTTCAGGAAAGGGATAATCTGTCCATCCTTTACCTGAAATCGCTTATATTCCACGCCGGAATCGTCAAGTATGATTCCCCCATCCGTCAAAACGCCGTCCACATCGGTGATCAGCACCTTTATTTCCTTCATCTTCTCCCGTAAACGTGGGGGAATTTCCTGCAGTCTATACATATCAGCGTTTTCTTTTCCACTGGATGGAATACAGATCCAGGCGGCGCTGCTCCAGATTTCTCACACTTCCTGCCTTACGTAACTTGGTAAGCAAGTCGAGGTCAACATCGGCAACAATAGTGGTCTCCGTATTCAGGGATGCTTCTGCAATAGTAGCATCGTGCGGGAACGAAAAATCAGAGGGAGAGTATATTGCCGCCTGCGAATGCTGAATATCCATATTCTCGACTTTGGGCAGGTTCCCTACCGATCCGGTGATTGCTACGTAGCACTCATTTTCAATGGCTCGCGCCTTGGCGCAAGTGCTCACCCTTAGATAGGCATTCTTAGTGTCCGTCCAAAACGGAACAAAGAGTATATCCATCTCCTTTTCAGCCAAAATCCGACCCAATTCAGGAAACTCCACGTCATAGCAGATCAGTATGCCTATACGCCCTGCATCCGTATCAAATACGCGAATACCGTTTCCTCCCTGTAGGCCCCAATACGCCTGCTCGTCAGGAGTAATGTGCAGCTTGTACTGCCTATCCATCGTCCCGTCCCTGCGGCATAGGTAGCTTACGTTGCGGAGCTTTTTCCCGTCGTACTCCGGCATACTTCCCGCGATAATATTAACATTGTAGGAGAGGGCCAGGTCCCGCATCCTATCGAGAATCTCCTCCGTGTATTCGGCTAGATTCCTGATAGCCTCAGACGCCTCCATGTTGTTGAATCCTGCCAATAACGGCGCATTAAAAAACTCCGGGAACAAGCAAAAATCGGATTTATAGTTGGAGATGGTATCCACAAAAAACTCCACCTGCTGCATAAGGTCATCTACGTTCGCAAAACGCCTCATTTTCCATTGAACCAGACCCAGCCGAACAATGGTCTTTTTGTTTCCGATTAGCTTTTCTTCCTTTTCGTAGTAGATGTTAATCCACTCAAGCAGAGTGGCGTAGGCCCTTGAATCGGTATCCTCGGGCAGGTACTTGGTGATTACCTTTCTGACATGAAACTCATTGGCCAGCTGAAAAGAAAGCACCGGATCAAAGATCTCCTTGTTTTTGACCATTTCGATGTACTTGCGTGGCGTCATTTGATCCGCGTACTTGCTATATCCCGGTATCCTGCCGCCGGCAATTATCGACCGCAGGTTTAGATTTTCGCAGAGTTCCTTCCGTGCATCGTAAAGCCTTCGTCCCAATCTAAGCCCTCTGTACTCTTTATCCACAAAAACATCCGTACCGTAGAGCGTGTCTCCGTTTTCATCATGGGTATCAAATTTCCCAAAACCGGTAATTTGATCATAGGTATGGTTATCACCGTATTTGGAATAGTCGACGATCAAACTCATGGCTACCGCTACTACGGTTCCATTGTCCTCCAAACAAATCTGACCCGCTGGAAACGCCTTTACCTGGTTCTGGAATTCCTCCTTGGTCCAAGCCATCGCTTGGTCCTTGTAAATGCTGACCATGATTTTACGGATATCCCCGTAGTCCGAAAGACGGACGTTTCGTAGTTTTAAACGGTGCTCTAATTCTTCTTTCTGCTTACTCATAGCACAAAAATACGCAATTTAAATACATTCCAAGGTTCGGATGATGGTCACGATAATCGTACCAAAACGGACATCTGCAACTGTGATAAAAGTTCTTGGCAAAATCTATTCTCTCATAAGAGGGTAGCTTTTTGGGCTATTCAAGCAAATCAGATATCCCAAACATGCGATACACATCCCTTAGTCCCTCCTCACTATCCGAGAGTACGACCAGTTTATCCCCTGATTCAATCACCGTTGAACCACTTGGCGTAATAAACTTATCCCCCCGTTGGATCATGGCGATAATAGCCGACTTGGGAAAATTCAAATCCACAATACGTTTGCCGGCCTTTTCCGCACCATCCTCGATTTTGATCTCTTTCATGACCGTTCGGGGGTATTCCTCCATCAAGGCATCCGTCGGATTCTTGGGTTTTGCTTTCTCGGGCAGTGCGACATGCAGCCATTTCGCTACAGCCGACAGCGTGGTACCTTGAATTAGAATGGAGGTGAGCGAAATGAAGAACACAATATTAAAAATCATATCGGCTTTTTCGATACCTGCAAGAAGGGGATAGGTGGCGAATACGATGGGAACTGCACCGCGTAGGCCTACCCAGGAAATATACAGCCGGCGCCTGATTTTCATCTTAAAAAAACCCAAACTGATCAGCACCCCTATAGGGCGGGCTACGAGGATCAAAAATCCGGAAATCAGCAACCCGATGCCAATAAAGGGTACCACTTCGGAGGGATAGACCAAGAGCCCAAGAGTCAGGAAAAGGACTATCTGCATTAACCAGGCCAGCCCGTCAAACATCTTCATGATGGCCTTCTTGTGTATCAGCTCCTGATTCCCCAAGTAAACAGCACAAATGTAGATGGCCAAAAAGCCATTTCCTCCCAGAAAATCGGTAGCCGAAAAAGTACCAAACATCAATCCAATCACTAAAACAGGATACAATCCCTCAAAATCCAACCTGATACGATTGATCGCCAATTTACTGATCAAACCGAAAATATAGCCCATGATCCCTCCCAGGATCATCTGTGTGAAAAACAACGGCAATACCGTCCATAGTGCCTGATCCTGATTGACTACAAGTCCCAAAAAAGCAATGGTGAGCACGTAAGCCATCGGGTCGTTACTACCGCTCTCCATTTCCAAGGTAGGCCGTAGGTTCGTTTTCAATGCCAGATTTTTTGCCCTGAGAATCGAAAAAACGGCCGCCGCATCAGTGGAAGACACGATAGCACCCAACAACAATCCCTCGTATAGGGTAAAGTCGGTCACGAGCCAAACGAACAACCCTAGAAGAACAGCCGTAAAGAACACCCCCAGTGTAGAGAGGGAAAAGCCCTGCCAAAAAACAGGTCTTACGGTCTGCCAATTGGTGTCCAACCCACCGGAAAAAAGAATAAAGTTGAGAGAAACTACCCCAATGAACTGCGCGATTTTGGGATCGTCAAAGTGAATGCCCCCAAACCCGTCTGATCCCGCCAACATGCCAATGCCCAAAAAGAGGACAAGGGTAGGCACACCAAATTTATACGATGTCTTGCCGGCTATTATGCTCAGAATCAACAAAGCTGACCCAATCAGCAAAATATTCTCAATAGTTAGGTTCATAAAGTCTAATCAACGGAAAATTACTGGTTCATCGGCCAATATATACAAAAACTACCCTAGGAACATTACGTTTCCACGCCCCGTTCCAACCTGTCATTTTTTTGCCAAAATCCACTCGATGGCTTGTTGACCATTGCCTAATTCCCATGCTTTCTTTGGATTGTGGCAATTCGTTAGTATTTTTCTGCGAACATTGTGATTTTAGGCATCAATGGATGAACTTTATCAGGACTTAAAGGAAGGTAATCTCGGAGGTTTTTTCGAGCACCTCGACCAATTTTTACAAATTAGCCTCATTGGCTTAGGAGATTCCAAACTTACTATCGGGCTTCTGTTATGGCTCATAATTTCCGTATCCGTCATTTTGTTGTTGGCGGAATTTGTTCGGAAATTTACCGTTAATAGACTGTTGTCCCGTTATACGTTGGATCTCGGAACCCGCAAGGCCATTGGCACCATTGTCAAGTACGCACTAATCACCATTGGGTTTTTCACCATTTTACAAAACTCCAACGTTGATCTCAGCGCGCTTGGGATACTTGCCGGTGCAGTTGGGGTGGGCATTGGGTTTGGATTGCAAAACATCACCAACAACTTTATAAGCGGCCTGATTATTCTCTTCGAGCGCCCTATAAAAGAAGGTGACCGAATTGAAGTTAACGGAGTGAACGGCGATGTTATCAAAATCTCCGCCAGGTCAACGATGGTCGTAACCAACGACAACATTACCATCATCGTACCAAACAGTCAATTCATAGACAGTTCTGTCATCAATTGGTCCCATAACGACCGAAATATTCGCTTCAATATCCCGGTTGGCGTTGCATACAAGGAAGACCCGGAAAATATCAGGAAGATATTGCTGAAGGCAGCGGAGGAAAATCCCGGGGTATTGGATTCTCCGTCACCGGATGTGCTTTTTCAGGGATACGGAGACAGCAGTATTGATTTTATTTTACGTATCTGGACCTCTGAATATATCAATAGGCCCCAAGTACTGAAAAGTCAGCTTTATTACGATATATTCAGACGATTTAGGGAGGCAGGTGTCGAAATACCCTTTCCACAACATGACCTGCATATTCGGTCTGGTTGGAAAAATCCGGGCAATCCAACCTAAAAACCAACGGATTAACCTATCTTGACCGAAAAGAACAGAAGAATGAAGCGGGGGATACAATGGGTAATTTTTGCCTATGTGCTTTTTTGTGCGACAAGCCAACTGGCACATGCGCAGGCCTTCTATCGCTTTCGCTTCGAGGAACCCTGGTCCGTTGCCGCCCACTTGGGTCCGACCCAGTATTTTGGAGACCTCTACTCGCTATGGAAATACTACGAGGGAATTCAGCCGGATTATAACTTTGCCCTGACCGGAAGGTACACCTTTGGCAAAAACGTGAAGGCCAGGGTAGATCTTACCTACTACCAAATCTCAGGTGAGGACACCAAAGCCGATCCTAGAAGCGGACGCATACCCCGTGATTTGAACTTCCGTGCCCGAAACTACGAAGCGGCCGTACTGTTCGAATACTACTATAAACCGGTGAAGGTCTATAACATTACGCGTGAGTTCCTGAACCCATACATTTTCGCAGGGGTGGGTGTTTCGACCAACGATCCTTATGCCAATTACCGGGGCAATTGGATTCCGCTCAGGCCACTACAAACGGAAAACGAAGCCTATCCAGGTGTTGTAATGGTGTTTCCTATGGGGTTGGGCCTGAAATATAAAGTCAATGTGTACATGGACTTCTTTATCGAGGGCAATTATCGATTCACCCTAACCGACTACTTGGATGATATCAGCTCATTCAATATGTCGGGGTTTTACGAAGACCTGATCGAAGACTATGTTTCCGGGGAAAATCCCCAACGCCTACGTCTCTCGGTGCTCCAAGCGAGATACCTTTTGGAAAATGGAGAGCCAAATGTGGCACTCATCCGGTCTACGGGAGGTAGGCCCCGAAGGGGCAGCGGTGATCCCCGCCTAAATGAACCAAATGCCCGATACGATGGCTATTTCTCGCTGAATTTTGGGGTGGAAATCTATTTCGCCCAAGATATTTGGGAAAACTGGATTTTCAGGCACAAAGGGAAAGGCTGGAGATTCTGGTAATCGACCGTATATTGGCAAGTAGACGAGGCTGGCCTTTGCCACATACATTGCCATTTTAGAAATGAATACGGATTATTTTTTTTAATTTTGGAACCATTTCCCAGATATACTTACCAAAATAAAAAATGGCAGACTATAATTTTCGAGAGGTAGAACAGAAGTGGCAATCCTACTGGGAGGCCATCGGGCAATTTGAAGCACAGGTAGACTCTACCAAACCGAAGTTTTATTCGCTGGATATGTTCCCCTATCCGTCCGGAGCAGGACTGCACGTGGGCCACCCCTTGGGATATATCGCCTCAGATATCGTAACCCGTTATAAGCGTTTGAAGGGATTCAATGTGCTTCACCCCATGGGCTATGACTCCTTTGGGCTGCCTGCCGAACAGTACGCCATTCAAACCGGACAGCATCCCGCCATTACCACCGAGGAAAACATAAAAAGGTATACCGAACAGCTCAAGAGAATAGGCTTTGCATTTGACTGGAGCCGGGAAGTTCGTACCTCCGATCCCGCGTATTATCGCTGGACACAGTGGATTTTTATGCAGCTGTTTGAAAGTTATTACGACCTGGAAGCCGACCGGGCAATGCCTATACAGACCCTTACCGCTACTTTTGAAAAAGACGGGAATCGGGACGTAAAAGCCGTGTGCGATGAGGACGTGGACGTGTTTTCCGCCGAAGAATGGAAAGCATTTGACCAAACTAGGCAACAGCAGATCCTGTTGAAATACCGCCTCACGTTTTTGGCGGAGACTACCGTAAACTGGTGTGCAGCCCTAGGCACTGTATTGTCCAACGACGAAGTCAAAGACGGCTTTTCAGAACGGGGCGGACATCCGGTAGAGCGAAAAAAAATGATGCAATGGAGCATGCGCATCACAGCTTATGCAGACCGCTTGCTTCGGGATCTCGAAAAAGTGGACTGGCCAGAACCTGTCAAAGAAATGCAGCGCAACTGGATCGGTAGGTCTACCGGTGCGGAAATGGTTTTTCAGGTAGAAGGGCACGACCTACAGATCAAGGTATTTACGACTCGAATAGATACGATCTATGGGGTCACCTACTTAGCATTGGCTCCCGAACACGAGTATGTACCTGAGTTGACAACCGAAAGAGAGCGGGAAACCGTAGATGCCTATGTCGCAACGGCGAAAAATCGTTCTGAACGGGATCGGATGAGTGATGTCAAGACGATTTCCGGCGCATTTACGGGGAGCTATGCGATTAATCCATTTAACGGGGAACGGATTCAGATCTGGATTGCCGACTATGTACTCGCCGGGTACGGTACAGGGGCCGTGATGGCTGTACCGGCGCACGATGAACGAGACTATAACTTTGCGAGGCATTTCAACCTGGAAATCCGTCAGGTCATAGAGGGAAGTATGGAAAATGGCAGCTTCCCTGGAAAGGGCGGAACCATCATGAACTCAGGATTCTTGGACGGGCTGGAAATGCAGGATGCCATGGACAAAGCCATTGCTTTTTTAGAAAACAAAAAAATCGGCAAGGGGAAAATCCAATACAGAATGCGGGATGCCATATTTACCCGTCAGAGATATTGGGGGGAACCGCTGCCGGTATACTTCAAAGATGGCCTGCCCTATCTTGTTTCCGAAAAAGATCTGCCCTTGATACTTCCTGATGTAGACAAGTTTTTGCCTACGGAAGAAGGAGAACCTCCCTTAGGGAGAGCAAAGAATTGGACCTATCACGTTGATGGTGGGGACTACCCATTGGAGATGAGCACGATGCCCGGTTGGGCAGGATCCAGTTGGTATTTTTTCCGGTATATGGATCCCAAAAACGAGCATCAGTTTGTATCAAAAGAAGCCGAGAAGTATTGGGGTTCGGTAGATTTGTACATTGGTGGTGCAGAACATGCCACGGGGCACCTACTCTATTCACGGTTTTGGACCAAATTCCTTTTTGACAGGGGTTTTGTCAGTATCGAAGAGCCATTCAGCAAGATGATCAACCAAGGCATGATCCAAGGAAGATCCAATTTCGTCTTCAGAAAAAAAGGAACCAACACCTTCATTAGTGCCGGCCTGCGAGATGAACACGAGACCGTGCCAATGCACGTGGACGTAAACATCGTATACAATGATCAACTGGATCTGGAGGCCTTCAAAAACTGGCGCCCTGACCTCGCCGATGCTTCCTTTGTCCTCGAGGACGGAAAATACTTCTGTACCGCAGAGGTGGAAAAAATGTCCAAATCAAAGTACAACGTGGTCAATCCTGACGACGTGATCGAGCGATATGGTGCTGACACGCTTCGCTTGTATGAAATGTTTTTGGGTCCTTTGGAGCAGTTTAAACCATGGAACACCAACGGGATAGACGGAGTATTTAAATTCTTGCGAAAACTCTGGAAACTCTACGTCGATACCAGCGGAAACGTAGCCATTTCTGACGAAGCTCCCAGCAAAGAGGAACTCAAAGCCCTTCACAAAGCAATCAAAAAAGTGGAGGAAGACATTGATCGCTATTCGTTCAATACGTCCGTCTCTACCTTTATGATTTGTGTAAACGAATTATCTGCATTGAAATGCTCCAAAAGGGCTATATTGGAACCTTTGGCGGTGATTCTTTCTCCTTATGCACCACATATTGCAGAGGAGCTTTGGCAAATGATGGGACACGAAAAGTCAATCATACATGCCAGTTACCCGGAAGCTAAGGAAGAGTACTTGGCGGAGGATACCCACGAGTACCCGGTGTCCATCAACGGCAAGATGAGGGTGAAAATCAACCTGCCTTTGGGGCTTGCCAAAGAGGAGATCGAAAAACAGGCCTTGGAAAGCGATGCTCTCCAGAAATGGCTGGAAGGGAAAGTTCCCAAAAAGGTCATCGTTGTCCCGGGCAAAATCGTCAATATCGTGCTCTAATCACCGAAGGCTTGGACCGTGCGCCAAGCCTTCGCTATTTACCAACCATGATAAATCGCTTATTTCTTACATTCGCTGCCATTGCAACCAACCTGGTACTTGCGTATGCCCATTTACGGGTCTATCTAGATACCCTCAGTGGCAACGTGGAAACCCTTCCCCAGGGCATGGCGCATATTCAATCTTCAGAACAGGTACTTACACCTGGTTTGACCCTTTCCTTCGGCATTGCCTTTTTAGTGTTAACGGTTTTGGCCATTTTCTTTGCTTGGAAAGGCCATCGTAAATCCGTATTTCTAGCTCTGGTAACCTGTCTGCTATTGATTTGGATACGTCTTTGGACGGGTGCCGCCTAGTCCTCAATGGACCACTTTAAAGACCTCACGTTGACCTGCGTAGTACAACTCTACAAAAAACAACCCCTTTGGTAGCTTGCTCAAGGAATCGCTGAGATCGACCCTGCCCAAGTTCCCTTCCCAAACCCAGACGGTACCAGAAGTTGGGGAAAACACCTTTACATGTATGAGGTGGTCCCCCGCGAAACGGCTTCCGGTATACTGCAAAAGCAATGCATTGCCCACCACCGGGTTTGGAAACAACTTCCATGAGCCTGATTCCGTGGTTCGCGGAACCTGAACCATTCGAATCTCGCTGAACAGCGCATTTTTTTGGTCATTGACTCCCCTAACCACTATTCGGTAATAATACCTTCCCCCAACCCCATCGGTAAGATGGTCTACGAAACGAAAAACATCAACGGTGCTGCCACCTGTTCCGCCCTTCACGGTTCCAATGTCTTCGAAGTGCTCTACCCCATCTTTGGATCGCTGAATGTAAAAAACATACTCCCGATTGGCATCCAACACCCGCCATCCCAGCTCTACACCTCCGACCGACTGATCGTATTTCCACCTGCTGAAATCAACGGATAAGGGCAAAGTTACAAAGGCAGGCAGCTGAAACTCATATATAGAATGGCAGCCAAATTCATCCGTCACCGTAACGGTATATATTCCATCCTTCAGCCCATAGATTGCCGGTTCTTCTGAATGAAAATCATCCGGACCAGTCCAGGAGTAAGTAAAATCCCCACTGTTTTCAATCACAAATTCTATAGCTCCATCGGGTATTTCGTCATTTGTTGAATTAAATACCATCGTTTGCTCCGAAACAACCAAGGTTTCTGGGATATGAAGGTCAACCGTATAGGCATTGGTGGTACCGTTGGCATCTTGCAAAATCAATTCCGCAGTACCTCTTTCCAAAAACTCGACCACCGGATTGGGTTGATTTGAAACAACAGTACGAGCGTTTGTAAATGTCCAATTGTAGGTGAATGGTTCCCTTCCCCCATTTGCAGTACTGGAAAAGCTAACCGTAGCGGCACCGTCAATAGGACAATCAAACCCATATTCAAACTGTACTGCAAGTGGAGCATCGACCACGATGGCCGATTGAAACTGACACTGAGCGCTCGGGTAACTATTGCACGCATAAGATGTAGAACGATCCGCAGCCCCACTCGTTGTCCAGACCATCATTGGGTTTGAGAGGCTGACTACGACACCGCATGTCCAGACCAGAGGAAAACTGGCAAGCGTAATTAGTCTTGAGGTAGTACTTGCGGCAGGAATAACGCCGAAAAAGTAATTCAAGTAGGACGTCTCTTCCCCTATGGTCAAATCAGCAAAAATCCGGGAATTGCTAACGTCACTATTGGAACTGGTTCTGTACCTGAAGGTAATGTACGTTACTTGTTCCACTCCTGGTTCACAGGTTAATAAGGAATTCGTAATGGGCGTTCCATTTATATCACTTAAAAATACCGCTTCAATGGTGTAATTACTCGACGAACAGCTCTTATCACAAGTCCTAATATCAAGCAGGTGCGGCTGATTCTGGGAAAAAGCTTCCATACCGATCAGAGTTACCAGTGTTACAAACAGCAATATTTTGGCTACACGACACATTTTTATCGGAATAAAATTATTTACAATAATAAAATATTTGTTTTTTAACCCGATTTATACCAAATATAAAAATATAATTCCGTTTTCCAAAATAGTTACTAAAGAAAGTAAACCTATAAAAGGCTCGTAAACTTCGTCATCAAAGGAGCGGACAAGATTCACTGGCCACCCTGTTCTGCCATTTTTATTCTATACCAAATCCCATTACCTTTGAGGTTTCAAAGCCAATTGGTATTTATGGAGATCTCAGAAAATACGGTGGTAGGACTGACCTACGAACTGAAAGTCACCAATAACGAAGAGGATTCTATCCCGTTTTCCGTAGAAGTGCGGGACGAAGAAGACCCCTTTTATTTTGTATTCGGAAATAGCGGATTACCGGAAAAATTTGAACGACTGCTGGAAAACAAAGTAGCAGGAAATACCTTCAACTTTACCCTTAGCATCGAAGAAGCCTATGGCCATGCAGATGAGGAGTTAATCCTCACAGTTCCGAAGAAACAGTTCACGGGAGAAAAAGGCTTCGAGCCGGAAATGCTTGAAGAAGGGAATTTTCTGCCGTTGATTGATGAAGACGGCTACCCCATGCAGGCAAAGGTAATCAAAGACCTTGGAGAAGAACTTCTACTGGATTTTAACCATCCCCTGGTAGGCATGAACCTCCACTTTGATGGAGAAGTCTACAAAGTCAGGAAGGCTACCAAAGAAGAAACGGAAAAAGGCTACATAGAGGTAAATTGAACTTCTTAATCGGGCAATCTCAAGACGGCCCGTTGATCAATTTGAAGCGATACAGATCGATTTGCCTGAATGCTTCTTGATGTGTCTGGTACGCTCCAGACGATATCCGTTCCAGCTATTGCCACCGTTAATAGGTTGTACTCTGGAAGGAAGCGTACCTGTTTAACGTATCCTGTTATTCCTCCTTCTGTAGGCAGCACCTGAATGGAAGAAGGTCTAACATACCGATTGGGGGAATCGGGAAGGGGGTTCAGTGAACTAAAAAGCTCCGCCACCTGCCGATTCACCGGGCTATGAAAAAGCCCCTCGGCACTACCGCGCTGTATAATTTTTCCATGATGTAGCACTGCCAGCGAAGAGGTAAGCATCAGGGCATCTGAAAGATCGTGGGTAACCCAAATACCGGTAACCTCAAGTTGGCGCAAAGCTTCCTGGATTTCCTCCAACAATAGTCGCTTCTGAGGCGGATCCAAATGGCTAAACGGTTCGTCAAACAGAAGTACGTCCGGTTCCAGGCTAAGTGCTCTCGCAATGGCCACTTTCTGTTGCTGCCCCCCTGAAAGCTCTCTAGGTAACCGATTCTTTAGCTCTGCCAACCCAAAAAGGGCTAGCAGATGATCGGCTCGTTCCGTAGCATAGGCTCGATCGTAGAGAAGGAGCGGACGCTTGATGTTTTCTTCGACCGTTGAGTGCGGATACAACTTGAACTGTTGATGTACCAATTGGATTTGGTCGTAGCCTGCCACTAGCTTTTGTGCGGGGCTAAGCACCTTTAGACTGCCCAATGTAACCTCCCCTTGATCTTGGGTTTCCAGCCCTGCGGCTATGCGCAACAAGGTACTCTTTCCGGATCCGCTTTCACCGATTAGCCCCAACAACTCCCCCTTACCGAGGCTCAAGGTAACATCATCCAATACCGGAGTGTGATCCTTATACCTTTTTTGGATGTTCTGAAGGTTGAAAAAACTCATGGGAGAAGGGACGCTTGCACCTTCTTGGGCAATGAATCGAATACGAGGCTATAGGAGTGGTCTACCCACGCCAATATGTCCGGATCTTTTACCGATCCGTCGAAGGGAACGGTGTTCCAATGTTTCTTATTCATATGATAACCAGGCGTGACTGTTGGATTTTCAGCCCTGATTTCCTCAGCCAATTCAGGCAAGCATTTTAAATTCACACTTTCAAATTTTTCGATATCGATAATGGCAAAGATTTTTCCCCCAACCCTAAAACAAAGCGTATCCTCGTCAAAGGGAGTGTCCTCGGTAGCCCCCGGCTTTGCCAGACAGTACGATCGAAAGAATTGTATATCCATGGCCAAGACCCTCTAGGCTATCCGCTTCACGATCCATACGATCAGTGCGGCCAAGAACATCAATATGGAAATCTTGTTGATGCCGTGCATCATCCGAAGGTTGAAGTTTGGTTTGGTGTCGGGATCCGGTTTACGGAATACACGAAAAAAATAGTTGCCCACTTCACCTAACTGAAAAAACTCCTTTATTCGCTTGGTTGACATATCGATTAAATGTTTGGTACAAATCAGGATTCTACAGGTTCAGGCTCGATCCATTGCCCATCTTTCCGGATGATTTCAATGAGCTCGTCTACGGCCCGTTCGGATGGGACGGATCGTTTCACGACTTCCTTCCCTTTATACAGGGTGATCTTCCCTTTTCCGGATCCCACATATCCATAGTCGGCATCGGCCATTTCTCCCGGGCCGTTTACGATACAGCCCATAATACCGATCTTTACACCTTTGAGGTGATCCGTTCGCTTACGTATCATCGCCGTGGTTTCCTGCAAATCAAACAGGGTACGTCCGCAGGATGGGCAACTGATGTATTCTGTTTTTGACATCCGGGTTCGCGCAGCCTGCAACACACCAAAACTTATGGCATTATGGGATTTAACCTGTGCTAAGCAGTACTCACGGGCTTGCTTATCCAAGTGGCTTCCCAGCCCCATTAGAATACCGTCACCCAAGCCATCAATCAAGAGACCTCCTACGTCCGTCGCTGGGAAAAGCATCAGTTCATCCTCCTCCAAGTGTCCATACGTTACCGATACCACCACGGGAAGGTCAATGTTGGCCTGAATCAGACTCACGAAGCCCTTTCGCAAGGCAGCCATCTGATGCCGGTTTTCGGTGCTAAGTATCAATACGACATCTCTACGTCCCTTCAACATCGGTATTGCCTTAACTACTTCATTATCTTTCAACAACAAAAAATTCAGCGAATCGTGCCACATAGATGCCTGCGAAAAATCAGCCAGCGTGAAGGCCGGGAATTTGTTGATCTTATCAGGTTGGTGCAGCCACGTTTCAATGGACTGAATTTCCTTTAGCCCATTTGGCAACATAAAGGGGATTGGATTGCATCCGGTGAATACATAATCGGCGCCTTGGTCGTTCATCTTCCACTTATCAAGCTCAGGCAGGTAGAAGTGCCCCACGTGCTTTAGCTCCTTTTCCGTGATATTCTCTAAGCCTGAAAGATCGGTAATTACCCGAGGCACATTGCTCCCTCCAAAATTGGCCACTTCAATGGTTTCCCTTCTGCTGTAAGCAAAGGGGTCCAACGGGTAGTCCAAGATTGGCTCAATGGGTTCATGGGAGCTCCTGTTCTCGTACCGTGCAATCAGCTTCTTAACAACCGGTGCTTCGAACTCTGGGTCTTCTGTGAGGGACACCCGAACGGTGTCTCCCAGACCATCCTCTAGTAGGGTTCCAATTCCGACTGCCGATTTGATCCGTCCGTCCTCTGCCTCTCCTGCTTCCGTTACACCCAAGTGCAATGGATAGGGTTTAAATCCCCCTTCATCCAACTTTTGAACCAGCAAGCGATATGCCTGCACCATGACTTGTGTGTTGGAGGACTTCATGGAGATTACGATATCGTGGTAATTTTCATCCTCGCAAATCCGAAGAAACTCCAGTGCTGATTCCACCATTCCGATAGGTGTATCACCATATCTACTCATGATTCGGTCAGACAAAGAACCATGATTGGTTCCTATCCGCATGGCCGTCCCGTTCTCCTTACAGATCTTCACCAACGGAAGAAATCGCTCCCGAATTCGCTCCAGCTCTGCTTGGTAGGAAGCGTCTGTATATTCTATTACCTCAAACTTCTTTTTATCGGCATAATTTCCAGGATTGATACGGACTTTCTCAACGATGCCCGCAGCGACTTCCGCAGCATTGGGGGTGAAATGGATATCCGCCACCAAGGGGGTAGAATAGCCTCTTTTACGCAATCCCTCCTTAATGGCTCGTAGGTTTTCGGCTTCCTTTATACTCGGAGCTGTAATACGCACAAGTTGACAGCCGCTTTCTATCATACGTATCGACTGATCCACGGAGCCTTGGGTGTCCATCGTATCCACCGTCGTCATGGATTGCACCACGATCGGATGGTCTCCTCCTACCCACACATCACCAATGCGGACAGGAATGGTTTTCCGTCTTGAGTAGGTGGTTAGGCTATTGCAATAGTTGATTTTTTCCTTGAGTGCTTTGATTTCCATAGTCAAATATCTCCCAACTGGGGACGGATTACAATTTCTTCAACAACAGACTGGGGCGAAAGGTTATAAGCTCCCCAAACGGCATCGGCCACATCGGACGCCTTCATGAATCGGTCGGGCGGTAGGTCAACCCCTTCCCAGCTCGCGGTAAGGGTAGCTCCGGGCAAAACGGAGGTCACCCGGATACCGTAAGGCATTAGCTCTTGGCGCAGGCATTTGGTGAAACCCAACATCGCCCATTTCGACACCGCGTAACTCCCTCCATTTGGATAGGCTGTCAACCCGGCGATCGAGCCGATCGAAAATATATGTCCAGATTTTCGGTGGATAAAGTCAGGGGTAAAAGCCCGTGTAATGTAATAGGCAGAAAAGAGGTTCGTTTGCAAGGTCGTCTCAAAATTTCCTTCCGGCTCGTTATGCAGAGCGCCTGGCAAGAAAATTCCTGTATTGTTCACCACCACATCAGGAATCACCAAATCTTTTACCTCTTCGGCAAATCGCACCGCGTCGGATTTCAACGAAAGGTCAGCCTGCCGGGCTAAGACCCTTATTGTTGGAAACACTTCATTCAGCTCCTTAGTGAGCTGCTCCAGCTGATCAGCCTTTCTTGCACAGGTATAAACGTCAAAGCCCTCGGCAGCAAAACGAAACAAAATGGCCTTTCCGATGCCCTTCGTTCCGCCTGTAACCAATATACTTTTTGCCATTTGTTTGTAGTTCAATTATTAGTATGACAACTAATTATAAAAAACAAAGTTACAGGATTTATTGGTTTATTTCGCATCAAAAAAGGGCCGTGACCTGCATTCTCCCCGTATGGATTACCCGCGTCAGCCCTTCCGAATTTCTGCCTTCGTACACCACCGTGAGTTGGAGGCCCTCACCTATTTTCTGAAGCCAGTTGATGTTCCATACATAATTTCCTCCTACCGTCAGGGCCTGCATCATTTCGTATCCCGTGGGCGAATTAGGTATCCCATTGTATTTGATGTGGGTATAGCTCAGCTGGGAGTTCAACGTGGTCTTTATCGCTTTGGCATAGCGCATGGTCAGTGCCAGTTGATGGAGTGTTGCCTCTTCGTTGATTTCCGTATTGGCGGAATTAACCTTTCCTGTATGACTGTACTTGATGGAAGATCGAAAAATGCTTGATGGCTGAACGGCCAATTCAGGGCCAATCGTACGCTGCTGAATACGGTAATTCCTGTTGTCCAAAAAATCCGAAGCTGCCTGCCTAGATCCCCTGCTGACCAAAACCATGAGATTAAGTTGCTTATTGAAGGTATACCGGGTATTGAGTCGGTTGTCCTGATGCTGGAGCTCCTCGTATCCCCCGGATAGGAGCTGCTTGTGTAGGCTATTAAATACGGAGAAATCAGCACCAAACTTTGCAGATGAGCGATTGTAGAAAAAAGAGGAGCGGAAATTTTCCCTTGCAGATACCAACTCCTCGGTAACCACCCTCCCCAAAAAGGGGCTAATCCTGCTTGTGAGATCTGATGAGGTAATCTTTTTTTCAATGGTCCAATTGGTGGTATTGGAAAATTTATAAAAAAATGCCTTCCAGCCATTTGCCGCGCGCCAAGAGTCAGGGAATTTGGCGTTTACCCGGTGATTATACAAAGTAGTGTAAGCTTGGATGTAATCGTCTGTGGGTACGAAAATCTTGATGAAATTCTTCTCTTCCGGATTTACCGCGAGGTAGAACTCGTTTAGTTGCTGAATGCCATCTCCGTTATCATCGCGCCAGGTATGGGTTCCTTCGCCTGTGGGTACTGGCAAAAAAACAAACTCCCGTCTAAGCTCTCTCCCGTTTCCCAGGGCATAGCCTATCTCATTTCGTAGATTATTTTTAAAAAAGCTGGCCAAATAATCAAGTTTACCCATAACTGTGTATTCGGTGGGCAACGTACGCATCAGGTGTTCGAGGCGACGGTACGTAAACGTGGATCGGAGATCGTGGGTACCCATTCGTTTTTGAAATCCATACTGATTGGTAAAGGCCCGGGTATCGGGCACCAGCTCACCCGCTACGGGAAACTGGTCTTCCCTCCAAGATGCCTGTGCAAAAAACGAATAGTTGAGGGTATCATTAGACCGAACAAAAAACTGGTGCTCTAAAAAATTCATGGCGGTACTGAGTACCGAATCCCGTTCGGCATTGGAAACGGTATTGCGATCTACATGCAGCTTGTAACCAGGCACCAACACAGCTGAACGGTAGCTTAGTTCACCTTGATACCGATACCACTCGTTGTTCAATTCTCCCACTCTACTGGCCAAAGAGAACCCCTCATTTCGGAAAAAAACCCGGGACCCTAACCGTTGATTTAGCAATGCCGTCTGTTGCATTCCCGACAACAGATCTCCCCGTTGGCGAACAGACAGAGAATACGCCAGCTGCTCATCCCTGTTTTTCTCCATCTTCGTTTCCAATACACCAATGCGCTCGTAATGCGCCGTTTCCAGCTTGTCAGGAGTAAGCCCCCAATCCCTATCAAACTCGATATACCTTAGCCGATCGATAAAGGCAAAATTAACACTGTTGTATTCCAATTCTACCTTTGAATCCAGGTTGTACCCCTTCATCCAGCCAAGCGGGCGCCTCTCGGAAACCAATCCAGACTTGACAGCAAAGCCCTTGTTGTTTTCGTTGTCCAACGCTGAGAAGAGATTGTCATCGGTATCAGAAAATGCGATTTCGGTATACAGCCGTTCATGCGTTCCCAGTTTTATTTCTGCCCCAGCAGTGATCATCTGTCGCTTATTCGGTACTGGAAGGGGCGATTGAATGGTGAAATTCCCCTGTGGCATTCCATTCACAGGTGGCACATACTCGTAGACTACTCCGTTGGCCAACTGCTGTCTACGCCGATAGTCCCCCTGATTGGGTCCTACCTCTAGGAAACCTACTGCAAAAAACGCGTTTTCCGGATCGGTAGAATGCTCAAAAAAAGTCCGTAATTCTCCCTCAGGGGAATATTCCAGCACTTTCCTATATAGAATCCGGTTGGGATCAAAAGGGATACTGTCTATTCGCGGAGTGACCGCCAACCCAAGATTGTCGCCCACCGAGGACAGCAGACGTTTATCTGCATCAGAAAGCTCAAAAAACAAAGGACGGTTTCGGTCATCCTTTTCGCGGTAGTAATTGATATAGACAGTCGCTCTTTCGGACTCCTGAATGTGATTTGCCGTTAGGATGGATCGAGAAAAGTTTCTTTCTGCATATTCAAAATCAATTCGAACCCTACTGTACTGGGTAATGACCACCTGCGGGGTAAAGGTGATCTCCCCTTGGTTATAGTCGATGATATAATCCTGATTGAAACCTCGTCGTAGCTGTTTACCATCCAAAAAAACCCGCTCAGAGTTTGCCATCACAATCACGAATCGCTCATTACCCGCCCCCCGTATCCGATAGGGCCCCATGACACCCTCTCTAATCTCCAATTCCACCGATGCAAACTTACCTTTGGCAATGGCCATCCCAACTTGGGAAGATGCTTTCCATTTCTCATTTGGTAGATAATCGGTAGTAAACTGCAACCCTTGCACGTTCTTGTAGTACCGTAAGAACTGCGATTTTCGCTGTTGCAGAACGACATCACCACCTGACAGGTTGAACCTGTCATTGTATAGTTCAATTAACACGTTGTCAAAATCTTGGATCTGCTGGCTATTTCCCTCTGGCTGAAAAGGTACGTTCTGGTCGGTGATACTTGCCCTGATATTGAGATTCTCTGCTAGCTCCCCGTCCATTTGCAGGTTAAGTGAGCTGTTTACAAACACATTTTGTGCGTTGCCAAAAGAAATCCCTCGCATCAGGCTCCCTGACTGGGTAAGCTTATCGGAGGAAAACACCTCCTCTCTAAAATCAAATGCCGGTGATGCTTTCACTCGATTGTCCCTGAAATAGGCCATGGAGTCGTACTCCTCAGCTAAACTTCTATTTCGAAAGGTATGGTTTAGGGCAAAGGGAAAGGTCTGATAACAAAGCAACAGGGAATCCATGACAACTCCTTCCTCCAGAAGGACAGCTATGTTGCCGGTACTTAGGTCATAGCTGAATTCATACTTGGAGCCTGCTGCATCAGTGACAGAGATGGATTGTTCAAAAACAGAGAGCGAATCCAATGACAGCTGTTGGCCCGAACTGACCGAATATAGCCACCTGCAGGACGCATCCTGACCGAAAACGTCAACTCTGATTCCCAAAAGGTGCACACCAATAAAAAAAATGAGCCAACCCCACCGCATGATCAAGAGAATTACCGAGGGCTAATGTAACAAAATCTACCGGATTAACCTGACATTAAGCCAGTACCGGAAAGGACAGAAAAAAAGACGAACCTTTGTCCACGCTGGTTTCAAACCAGATATTCCCCCCGGCAGTCTCCACCCCCCGCTTCGCAATCGCCAGTCCCAGTCCAGAGCCTTCTGATTTGGTGCTGAAATTGGGTATGAAAATCTTATCCCGCAGGTCGTCTGGAATACCCTTTCCGTTATCCCTGATCTCCAGAAGCACCCGCTCATCTCTATAGCTAAGCACTACCTTGATTTCAGGCGTTATGGGTTTTTCCACTGCCTGTATTCCATTGATAATTAGGTTGGAAATCACCCTGCCAAATAATTTGGGATCTCCCATAATGAATAAGGGTCGATCAACCGGAACCTCGTCACTAAAGGAAAAAGAAATATCCTCCCGGTTGGAAAACAACTCGATCGCCTCACTGACAACCAAACGAAAATCAATCACCTCATTTTCCGGCAGAGGCATTTTCGCAAACGTAGAAAATGAGGTAGCTATATCGCTCAGTACATCCACCTGATGGATAAGCGTACCTAAAGGGCGCTTCAACTTGTCTGGATCATCGATCCGCCCCTCTGCCTGAAGCCTAAGGAGATGCTGCAGGGTCAGCTTCATAGGTGTAAGAGGATTTTTGATCTCATGGGCGACTTGCTTGGCCATCTCCCTCCACGCAGACTCCTTTTCGTTGGAAGCTAGGACCTTCTTACTTGCTTCCAGTTTGGACAACATGTTATTGTATTCATCCACCAATAATCCGATCTCATCTTGGGAAGGCCATCTCATGTATTCATTGCCTTCCAAGTTGGTAGCCTTCAGCTTTTGGGTCAACAGCTTGAACGGATAAGTCAGATGTTTTGATATAAAATAGGATACTGTCAAAAAGACGACAAACATCACCATAAAAATTACCAGGATATTGCTGACAACATCCGCAATCAGAACATTTAGTTCATCCTCCGACTCAAAGAAGGGAATAGCGATGATGCCTCGTATTCGCTGTAAATCCGGATCTCTAAGGCCTAGATACACGGTTTTATAACCAAGATTCCCCACTCTTTCATTTAGGAGCACCCGGCTGTTTTGTGATTCGACGATGGCTTCATAGGCACGGGGACTGATATACCCCGACAATATTTTCTTTTCAAAAATCCTAGGCTGGGTGCTAGCCAGCAAACGGCCATCGGGTAAATATAGATTCAGATCCGTATTCGTTGATCCTGCTAACGTATATATTTCACTGATAAGCTCTTCTCTATCGAGAAATCCTATGGACTGGGCATTAATGACTTTGGAAAGGTTATCCCTAATCAGCTGTGCCTTGTCGAAATATTGCCTGTGGAGGTCTTCTGTGTATGAACTACTCAAAAAACCAACAGCGATCATACTGATCACTACCATGGGAAAGAAGAACGCAAAATTCAGGTAGAACTGTAATTTGGTGGCATAGTTGAACTTAAGCCAATCTCGCCCCAACACCAGGGTGTAAAGTAAGATCGCCAGTAAGGTAAACACCAAAAACACAACAAAAAACATGGCAACATCTGCATACATATACTTGGCGGGGTACTCGGGAGAGGAGACCACAACTACCTGACCTTCTCCTTGAATCGCTAAATGGTGGTATCCGTTATGCGAGACTCCTGCTCCATAAACCCTAGGATCAGCCAGTAAGCTGCCAAGGTCTGCAGACCGATAATTGAAAACTCCTGAGCTAAACTGCAACACCCCCTCATCGAAAATCGCATAGTCCATCCACTGATCCTCTGCAACCGCTACGTACCTTCTATCAACAAGCAGTTTTGGAAAAACACTATTGGCCATGACTCGTTGTTGGGTAAGCTCCAACATGATCGTACCCAGAAATGCCGCCTCACGGTACATGCTGATGAATGCCACAAATTTATTTGGACTGCCAAACCTTCCTCCCCTTATATAATACAGGTTTCTGACCGATGTAGAAAAATCGCTGTTCATGTACAAAAGCCTATATTCATCGAGCTGAAGGCTGGACTCTCTTTGGGTCAGGCTTTCTCCGGAGCGGCTAAAAACACGAACCACCGGAACAAAATTATCCAAATAATTTGTAAGGTATATTTTCTTAATCTTCTGCTCAATCGGGTCTTTGGAAAGCAGCGGGTCTGCCATTCTATTCCTTATAAAGAGATCGTCCCTTATATTTTCCATCACCTCCCCCAATAGGTAACTACCCATTACGTCCTCCTCCAGCATCACATAGTCCGCAAACTTTCGTTTACTTTGAAGGGAGTCCAGATTACCTTGATAAAAGGACGCCACGCCAATAACGACCGCGCCTACCAAGCATCCAAAAAAGAAGGTCAGAAAGGTATCCAACTCCATCCGGAAAATATTCCTATAAAGCTGCATCCCAATTAGTGCCCCTACCAGTATAAAGTGGGCTAAATAGGCAACCAAAAATTGTCTTTCATAAAAAAACAGACCTACAGCCACCGGAGTAGAGATATAAAGCAAAATGTTCAACGCGCGTTTCCTACTAACACTACCTCGATAACGTGCCATCATCAGTAGGATAGACGTAAAAAGGAAGTATAGCATACCACTGATGAATAGAATAAGGAGACTGACACCCTGAAGGATGTCAAAACTCGTGAGGGAGTGGATATTCAGATTCCACTGGGAATTTTGGGCAATGTCCAAGTAAACCCCAAAGAAAAGTGCCAGTATAGCCTTGCTTATCAGCAAAACGGAAACATAAAAAAAGGTTTCAGACAATCTATCCCGAAATTTTGTCACCCCCACTAAAACCCTTTTATTACTCCAATGGAGAAACAACATCAAAAGAATAAGAGTGATGCTAAGGAAATTTAGCAAAAGATCTCCCAGGCTTGGGTTCAACCAAGATGACGCATACTGCGTGGCGCTGAAAAGTGCCGACTCAAAATAATCTTGGGGAAACCTAAAAAAAAGCATGAGCAGCCGAATACTCCCCAAAATCAACGAAGTATAGATCATCGCCAATCCATGGAATCCCTTAACCCAAAGAGCATGGATAAAACTTCCTCCCTTGATGGCCACGAGCCCTAGTAACGAAAAAAAGAAAATTAATAGCGTGGTGTTCCCCTTCCGCCCAGCCGGCTCGTATCCTACCCTAAAAAACACGGAAAACAGGTAATCTTCACCAATACTGAGCGGCTGATAACCTTCCCTACGTTCTTGGGAGAGCGCAAACCGATCGTTTCCAAACATCCATCTATTAATTCCCGTGGAAAGGTACTCGTTTACTACTTCTACATGATCGATAAGTCGAAAGACCTGAAGGAACCAGTAATCGGTCCCATTTCGGTTGAGTGTTCTCAATTTACCAAAATAGACGCCTTTTTTGTTTTCAAATAGCTGAAACTTTTTGTTGGTAACAAATTCGCCGAAAGCCGGTATCATCGTAATATCGGACCAATACACCAGCTCTCCATCCTTAGAAAACAAAAAATAGGGGTGATTGGCCTCGATATTCAGTGTAAGAAAACTTACCGGAATATCTGGCTTATTGTTCATCAAAAGTTGGATATAGTCTTCGTCGAAGTCAGAAACAACCTTAGCCAGCTTTTCCTCCAACATACGGGTGTACTCCCGGTCTCCTGAATTATTTTTCCACAAAAAATTTATTGCAAGGACAACTCCAAGTAATAAGATGGACAATACAATAAAAGCTCTGACTCGTTTAAACATAATACTCAAAAGAAAAGCAAAGCCTTAAGATGCTTTGCTTTTTAAAGTTTTCCAGGAATCATACGCTTATCCGCTTCCTCAATTTAGCATTTCTATACCAGAAAAAACCAATAACCATCGCTAACAGATAGGGAGCGGCAAAAAGATACAGAATGCCCATGTTCAACCCAGCCCCAACAGTGGTATCACCGTTGCTTACGTTATTCTCTATCGTCGCCCTACACATCGCACACTGCGCAATGAGATCCGGCATAAAGGAAAAACAGACGATAACAAAAAGGAAGAAGGATTTAGAAAGCGTGCGCATATGTTTATCGTTGATGATCGATTTGTTATTTTACTACAAAGAGCAAGCCGAAATTACTACCTACCCATTCGGGTCAAGCCCAAGGAGTAAACCAAAAGCCCCCCCGTACTATCCCAAAATCGTATATTGCCACCCTTGAACCCTAAGCTTATCCAAATTACATAACGAATATTACCGAAATCGGGTTTAAAGTGGGTAATAGGGGCTGATCATCAGGTACACAATCACTCCTGTGACAGTAACGTACAGCCATATTGGGAATGCAAATTTAACGATCTTACGATGCTTCTCCAAGTTATCGACATAGCCATAGTAATAGGCTAAAAGGATCGGGAATAGGGCAACCGCCGCGAATACGATGTGGGTTATTAGCAGAAAGTAATACACCGGACGAATCCACCCATCTCCCCCAAAGGACGTACTCTCTGCTGTACCGTGGTAAACCACATAGGAAACCAAGAAAATGGCTCCCAATGCAAAAGCTACCGTCATAGCCGCCTTGTGAAAGGCTAAGTTACCCTGTTTGACAAATACAACGCCAAGTAACAGGGCAACGGTAGCTGCACTATTGATCACAGCGTTCAAATGGGGAAGAAAATAAACCCAGTCCGCACCCACATCAACCTTTGAAGGCATAAACAGCAGCACCGCGACCACTACCGGCACAGCCACCGAAATAACAGTGATCCAACGTAGTACCGTGGTCTCACCAGATGAATCAACTGAGAATTTACCGCTTTCCATGTAACAACACTTTAGTTTCCAATATTAACTGATCTACGCCCTCACGATTCGTTCCACTATAGTATCCTCGTATTCGCCCCTCTTCATCTACCAGAATGAATTTATCGGAGTGCACAAAATCATCTGGATTTTTGCCTCCGTCGATCGCTGGCAAAACAAACCCGCAACGAGCCAACTCATAAATCTCGCTGCGATCTCCTGTCAGAAAAAACCACCTATCAGGCTTGGCACCGTAAAGACCTGCATAACGGGAAAGAACCTCCGGTGTGTCGTAGTCAGGGTCAAGCGAAATTGAATAAATCTGCACCAAGGACTCATCCCGAAAGGCATCCTGAACACGCTCCATCTCTTTGGACATTACAGGGCAGATACTCGGACAACTTGTGAAGAAGAAATCGACTATCGTTATCTTACCGCTCATTTCATTTCTACCCCGTAGAACTGAATCCTGATCCCATAAACGAAACGCCGGGATAGTGTGCTGCCCCTCGTTATCATAGGAACACTCATTGTAGGGATCTTCCACGCCATTCTCATATAAAACAGGAATAGAATAGGTATTCGTAGAAAAACCCCTTAGAAATAAGATAATGAGAATTGGAATCATGATAATACATGCCAATACCATTACCTGAAGAAACCTCAATCCTTTCATACCATCTAGTAAACAAAAAAAAAGGTTGAAGATTCCTTCAACCTGTCAAATATTCTTGAAGATTTTTCATCCTACCAACGCATGTGGAGAATATCAGCACCCTCTTTCATCAACGCGATTACCAACCAAATAAGGAAGATCAAAGGGACTATAATGGAGTAAAAAAGCGGCTTTGCTTCCTCTCCCAGGTGCATAAACTCCATCATAATATAGTAAGCCTTGACAATCGTCAACACGATGAATATAACGTACAACAAAATACCTCTTGGCATGGTAAAAGCGAACAAAAACTCAACCGCTGTGATGATAAGTAACAACAAGGCAGTCATCCAGATTTTCTTAATTTTCGCTTTATCCCTGGGGATTACTTCCAGCGCCCTTTTATTTTCTCCTGAAGCCATAATATAAACTTTTAAATAAGGTTAGATCAAATAGAAAAACGTAAAGACAAACACCCAAACAAGATCAACAAAGTGCCAATAAAGGCCGATCTTCTCCACCATTTCATAGTGCCCTCTTCGCTCGTAGATACCTACGGCTGCTTGATAAAACGCCAGAAAGAGAAGAAAGACACCAATAGTGACGTGAAAGCCGTGGAACCCGGTAATAAAGAAAAACAATTGTGCAAACGGCGCAGGGCCATATTCATTCACGATCAGATTTGCTCCATATACCGTTTCAGAAACCACTCTTCCTAGTGAGTTTACGTAGGTCAGCGCTGTTCCGTTGTCCGTTCCATGTATAAAGTGAGACCATTCCCAAGCCTGACAGCTCAAAAAAGTAATCCCGCCAAGTAGCGTCCAAAGAAGCCATTTAGTAACATCGTTACGGTCATTGCGATGACCTGCCTCAACTGCCAAGACCATAGTTACCGAACTCATGATCAAAATAAAGGTCATCAAACCGACAAAGACCAATGGAAAGTGCCCACCGTGTACAAACGGTATCGCATCAAAGATCATTTCAGGAATGGGCCAGTATTCATTGGAACTGACAAAATCCGCCGAGCTTCCAACATATGCGGGATAACTCATCCGTATCGCTCCGTACGTGATCAAAAAGGCCCCGAAAGTAAAAATGTCTGAAAGAAGAAAAAACCACATCATAAGCTTACCGTAGCTTGCTTTTAATGGTTCGTTTCCACCCCCCCATACACCCCTCTTAGAGTTGATTTCTATCGCAGTCGATGACATAATGTATAATTTAAAGACAAATTAATGATTCAACATAAGAAACATGAACAAATACAACCACAACCCTCCCAGAAAATGCCAATAGGTAACGCACATTTCCATTCGCGCCATTTGCTTAGAATGCACCTCGTATTTGAAGGACGAAATTAATACAATAATTAGAAAAATCACACCACTGATTAAATGTAATGCATGCAATCCGGTGAAAACATACAGAAAGGAACCCGCGGGATTACCCACAAAGTAGACGTCCCTATCGACAAGAGCCACCCAACTGTACCACTGTCCAACCAAGAATACCAAACCAAGTACAACCGTAGCGGCCAATGCTACTTTCAACTGATCTAGATTATCACGTTTTGCAGATAAATATCCCCAGTGAAGCGTGAAACTGCTTAGAACAACCACCGCTGACGTGTACCAAAACACACTCGGAAGGTCGAACTCCAACCAATTGCCCTCTGCCTGTCTGACGATGTAAGCTGAGGTCATAGAAGCGAAAATCATTACCACCGTAACGATAAACAACCACAATGCAAACTTTTTGGGATGCATCGAAAGCGGCTGCTCTGCCTCTTCGATATATACGAGCTTATCTTCCATCAGTTCACCTTATCCAAGAGATACGCAATCTGCACAACTGGCAGATAGAGAAATGAGCCAAACATAATCTTCAATGCAGATCTATGGGAACAATCACGCATCAAGGAAAAAGTCTGGGCAAGGAACAATACGCCACACACAGTTGCTACAATGCCTGAATGAAGACCAGTCAACCCAAAATAAGTAGGCAGCAATCCAAGCGGCAACAGAAACAAGGTATAAACCATGATCTGAATCGCTGTATTTAGGTCCTTCTTCCCACCGGAGGGCAGAAGCTTAAAACCCGCTCGCTTATAATCGTCGTCACTTACCCAAGCAATCGCCCAGAAGTGAGGAAATTGCCAAATAAACTGGATACCAAAAATAATCAACGCTTCATAGGTAACCGCGCCAGTCGCGGCTGTCCAACCCAGCAAAGGAGGCATAGCACCCGGTATAGCACCGACAAGGACAGCTATAGGTCCCACACGTTTAAGCGGTGTATACACAAAAACATACAGCACCATGCTCAATATGCCCAAATAAGTTGTTAACGGATTAGTAAACACCCAGAGGGTAAAAACACCAACCAACGCAACCAAAATAGTGAACCATTGAGCTTCCAACACCGAAACCACATTCATCGGCAAGGGCCTTGATTGAGTCCGTTTCATTAACCGATCAAGGTCACGTTCCAATATCTCGTTTGCCGCGCCAGAGGCTCCGCTTATCAGGAAGCCACCAACAATCAAACCAATCAGACCCGACCATGAGAATCCTGGCGAAGAATGTCCTAATACAAATCCGAATACCGCAGAGAATGTAACAAGTGCCGACAACCTAAATTTAAGCAAATCAAGATAGGCTCGCACTCTAACTGCCAAAATATTCAAAATTGTGTTTTCCGAAATATTTACACTGTTCATTTTAACCAACGATGTCCGGATAATGCCTCCTACTACCTAGAAAACGATAAAGGTGACCAAATTAATCGAGTCCCAAAAGCATACTGCCTGAAAGGGAAATTCACGAAGAAATATTTCAAAAAGATCTAGAGATATAACGGAGATCCCTCTATTACCAACTAGACCTCATTAATAATTATTTAGGAGTTAGAACAAGCGACAACCACCTGCTCTAACTCCCAAGCTTTTTGATTGAATCCAACCACTTAAAGACCTACAGAAACACCAACACGTTAAGCAACCTTGGCTCAACCCTTTATCTCTTAGTGGCTACTCTTGGATTCTTGCCCCACCAAGACCTCCTGTTCTTCAGCTATAATTTCTTTCTCCAACTTCACCAATCGCTCTTCATGGGGGAGATTAGATTCCGGAGTTGCAGACAAAGGAACGGTTTGTGGGATAAAATCATCCTTTGCACCAGGCTTAGAGTAATCATAAGGCCAACGATAAACTGCAGGAATTTCACCAGGCCAATTTCCATGTCCGGGATGTAAAGGAGTAGTCCACTCCAGCGTATTGGACTGCCAAGGGTTCAATGATGCCTTGCGCCCCCTGTACATACTGTAGAAGAAATTGAACAGGAATATAAACTGTGCAGCAAACGTGATGATAGCGGCAACAGAAACGAACATGTTCAGGTCTGTGTACATATCAGAGAAGGAGAAGGTTGACCAGCTATAGTACCTTCTTGGGAACCCAGCAATACCAATGTAATGCATGGGGAAAAACACCATGTAAACACCGACAAAGGTTAACCAGAAATGGAGAGAACCCAATTTTTCATCCATCATTCTGCCAAAGAATTTGGGAAACCAATGATAAACACCAGCCATCAAGCCAAAGAAAGAAGCAGACCCCATCACCAAGTGAAAGTGGGCAACCACAAAATAGGTGTCGTGCAACTGAATATCAATGGCCGAATTACCTAGAAATATACCCGTTAAGCCCCCTGAAATAAAGAAGGAGACCAAACCAATCGAAAACATCATTGCTGTTGTAAATCTCAAATTACCCTTCCATAACGTAGTAAGATAATTAAACACCTTCACCGCGGAAGGAACCGCTATAATAAGTGTCAGAAACATGAATATAGAACCCAAGAAAGGATTCATTCCCGACACGAACATATGGTGCGCCCAAACCACAAAGGAAAGGATGGCAATTCCAAGCATTGAAATGATCATCGCTTTGTAACCAAAAATAGGCTTTCTGGAGTTGGTAGCAATTACTTCGGAGGATATACCAAGAGCAGGCAAAAGTACAATATACACCTCAGGGTGCCCTAGGAACCAAAAGAGATGTTGATAAAGTACGGCACTACCTCCTGTGTTTGGCAAAGCCTCGCCTCCTATGTAGATATCTGACAGATAAAAACTCGTTCCAAAACTCCTATCAAATACCAAAAGCAAAGCCGCCGAAAATAGTACGGGAAAAGACAAAAGACCTATAACGGCGGTCAAGAAGAAAGCCCATACAGTAAGTGGCAACCTCGAAAAGGACATACCTTTTGTGCGAAGGTTGATTACGGTGGTAATATAATTTATCCCGCCCAATAACTGAGAGGCGATGAAAAACGTCATAGCTACGAGCCAAAGCGTCATTCCAAGCCCTGATCCAGGCATCGCTTGCTCAAGAGCAGAAAGCGGCGGGTAAACCACCCATCCACCAGAAGCCGGCCCTGTCTCGATAAAGAGAGAGATGAACATGATGAGACCAGATACAAAAAAGAACCAGTAAGACAGCATATTCATAAATCCAGAAGCCATGTCTCTCGCACCTATTTGCAGAGGGATCAAGAAGTTGGAAAACGTCCCGCTCAACCCTGCAGTCAATACAAAGAACACCATGATGGTCCCGTGCATCGTCACCAGTGCCAAGTAGAAGTTTGGATCCAGCTGCCCTGTCTCAGTAATCCATCCACCTAGGATCGGCCTTAGAAATTCCAAATTCATTTCAGGGAAACCAAGCTGAAGCCTGAAAAGGATGGAAAGGAAACCCCCAATCAACGCCCAAAATATGCCGGTAATCAAAAACTGCTTACCGATCATCTTATGGTCAGTGGAGAAAATATACTTCGTTACGAAGTTATCTTTGTGCTCATGATCATGGTGATCGTCGTGTGTTGAAACACCATGTGCTGCTACGTTAGCTACCGCCATATTCTTACCTATTAATGTTATTTGCTATCAAATGATGATGTCTCCGCAAGATTGTCCTGTCCTTTGGGCAGGTCAAGGACTAAACTGGGATTTGCTTCTACGAAAGTCCTCTGTTCGTTAAACCACTTTCTATACTCATCAGGCTCAACCACGGTTATCACCCTGCGCATTGAAAAATGGCCACTTCCGCATACCTCTGTACAGGCTATCTCATACTCGAAGCTCTCGTCACCGAGTTCAGCCCGCATTTCCGCCGTAGTTTTTGTAGGTACAAACCAAAACCTGGTCGGCATCCCTGGAACAGCATCCATCTTCAGCCTCATGTGCGGAGCGAAAACAGAGTGCAAAACATCCCTCGCTCGTATCTTGAACAAAACCGGCTCGCCCTTGGGGATCACAACAGTTTGAGAAGGAAAGTCGTCTCTGGAATTCTGGTCAGAAAAGTCAATACCACGAGAATTGGTAGCATTGATCAAACGGTAATCAAAATCACCCATGATACCGTCCTTACCTGCGTACCTAATCTCCCATGCAAACTGATACCCCATCAACTCAACCTCGTGTGCTCCTTCAGGTGCGGGGGATGTTATATCAGTCCACGCTCTCCAACCGGAAATAACCAACACCGTCAATACGAGCGCAGGAACCAAGGTCCAAACAATTTCAAGCTTGTTATTGTCAGGGTAATAAGTAGCCCGCTTTTTCTCATTGTATTGATATTTATAGCTGAACCAAAACAACAATATGTGGGTCAGGATAAAAATGAACCCAGTGACCGCCATAGTAATCCAAAACAACCGATCGGTCACAGCACCATGTTCAGAAGCCAATGGAAGCTGATAGTTATCAAACTCCTTTATGGAATACCAGAACATAAGTATACCAGTACCAATAAGGAAAAACATCATTAGAAACGCATTTACCTTATTCGTATTCCCGGTAAACTTTCCTTCAGTGCCCTTGGCTACTGAGATCAAGGTTTGAACTCTAAACACCATCCAGATAACGGACAGCAAAAGAACAACACCAATCGTAATGAGAAATCCGTACATAATATTATTTTTTTCGGATAATTATTAAATGTGATGATGAAGGCTTTCTTCCAACATAGGATGATTCTTCGCTACCAACCTTGTTTTGGCCAGATTGGTAAACACCACTAGAATAAAGGCGGACGCGTAAACCAGCAACATTCCAATTTCCATAAAACCAAGACCGCCGTTATGACCTAGTGTACCGGGCTGAACCATAAGAAAGAAATCCAACCAGTGACCGAACAGTATCAACGTACATACAAGCTTAAGAAACACCGAGTGTCTTTTTGCATCCCTTGTCATTAAAACCAGAAAGGGAAGCACAAAGTTTATGATGATATTTACAAATATAAACCCACCATACACATCACTTGTCAACCTTTCTACAAAGTATACCGACTCTTCAGGGATATTCGCATAATAGATCAAAAGGAACTGCGAAAACCATAGGTATGTCCAGAAAATTGAAAAGGCAAAAACAAATTTTCCCAAGTCATGAATATGATTTTGATTGACCATAGGAAGGTATCCCAAATCCTTCAAAAACACCGTAAAAAGCGTAAGGGCAGCCAATCCAGCTACAAACCAGGAGGCAAACACATACCAGCCAAACAGCGTTGAAAACCAGTGTGTATCAATAGACATTATCCAATCCCATGCGCTGATAGAGGAAGAAACGGCAAAGAAAACCAAGAAAATAGCAGACCACTTCCTAAGCTGAAACCAATAGGTCGTTCCACCATTTAAGTCCTCCTGATCGGAAAGTGACTTCAATTTATTAAAAAAGAAAACCCAAAACCCGAAGAACAAAACCATTCTCAGAATGTAAAATATGGGAAAAGAACCTTTTTCCATAGGCCAATAAAAGAAGGCTCCCTTTCCATCTATGATCTTGTCGTAATTCGCTACGTCGGACTTATCATAAATATAGCTGTGCGTCCAATGGAACAGGTCATGGCTAGCTATAAAAAACGTGACGATCATAAGACCCGCAGCTATTGGAAGCCAATGGCCAAAGGAAATCATTACGCGGATAAGCGGAGCAGACCAACCCGCCTGGGCTGCATATTGAATCGCAAAAAAGAATACGCCGATGATCCCGATACCGGTGAAGTATACATTATTGATCCAAAGGTTAGCCCAAAGACGCTGAGTCCAGTGATAGGCGTGCCCGCCTGCGTCATCTCCATGCGCATGCCCACCAAACATAGCAGCGATTATGCCGACAACGAGCAACCCGGCACCGATCAACCCTAATGTGATTACCGACTTTCGGATCGCATCGGTAAAATCAAATTTCTGATCAAGATTGTAATTTGAAACCTGTGCCATTCTTATTTCTGAATTTCTTGTTTAACATAGTGCACGATTTTCCATCTTCTTTCGATGGACATCTGGGATCCATGGGCACCCATTCTACCCTTGCCATGGGTGATCACGTGAAAGATGTGCCCCTCTGGCAACTCTTTGTAAGCACCCCCCTTAAGATTGGCCACACCTCCGATTACCTCACCCACTTTGCCGTCTCCTTCACCCTGAGCGCCATGACAGGCAGAACAGTACTGGATATATAGCTGTCCTCCCTCGGCCAATACTTCGTCCGAAAGCTCAACAGGATTCTCTACCAAAGCTGACCCCTCGAGGTCGGCAATACGCAACCTGTAAGGCAAAATGCCATTTTTATTTCTAGGAACGGTATTTGCCACCGGTTCCCTCATATTCATCCCGTGAGGATTGTTGATGTTGCTATTAAAAAACTCTCCCTTTCCATCTTCCCGATTGGAAAGCCATTTGCCCTCTTCTTCGTTTGTAATTTGGGTGAGTGGCTCGTAAGCAACAGAGTGATACATCTGTGGCGCATACTCTGTACCGGGATAATCACCTGAAGCACTGCAAGAGGCTAAGCTCAGGCCTATTCCCACTGCAACTGTTAGATATATAGATGTCGTTATTTTCATTTGTCCCAGATTACTTAGTCAAAACTTTTGTTATTCACCTCGGTTGCACCCGCATTTTTGAGCACGTCAACTATCGCATCCTGCGCCAACGCACCGTTGCTCGCCAAGTCGATCGCCATTATATGCTTATCGTCTGTGCTTCTGAGGTCGTAGATCCTAGGTTTTCCCCAAGGCTTGAGATTACTGGTAACCATGAAAACCCCTACCATGCCAAACGCTGCCAATAATACGGTCATTTCGAAAGTGACAGGGATAAAAGTAGGCAAGGATGCGTAATTCTTTCCACCTATAATCATGGGCCAATCGAATTTCATCATGTAAAACTGCATCGTAAGAGCTAGCGTAGTGCCAAGCATTCCAAACAAAAAGGCGGCAATGGGAAGGCGGCTTCTTTTGTAGCCCAACTCTTCATCCAATCCGTGTACAGGATAAGGAGAATACACCTCATGGATTTTCACACCACTACCTCTTACTTGCTTTACAGCATGAAGCAATACATCCTCATCGTCAAAGACTCCAAGTACAAAGTTTTTATCTTTTTCCATGATCATTTATTTTACTTTTTCTGACGAAGATTTCAATACCGACTTAACCTCTGCCATGTTGATTACAGGGAAGAATTTCGCAAACAGTAAGAAACAGGTAAAGAACAAACCAAACGTAAACATATAAACCCCAACATCCGTGATGGTCGGATAAAACATAACCCAGGATGATGGTAGAAAATCCCGGTGCAAGGAGGTAACAATGATTACAAATCGCTCAAACCACATTCCTATGTTAACCACAATGGATAGAATAAAGGTAGCCGCGATAGAAGTACGGATTTTCTTGAACCAAAATAATTGAGGTGAAATCACGTTGCAGGTCATCATAGACCAATACGCCCACCAATAAGGGCCAAACATCCTGTTGACGAAAGCATATTGTTCCGCGGCAACTCCCGAATACCATGCAATGAAGAATTCGGTGATGTAGGCAATCCCAACTATTGAGCCGGTGATGATGATTACGATATTCATCAATTCGATGTGGGTGATGGTGATATAGTCCTCTAGATTGAATACTTTCCTCGTAACCAACATCAGCGTCAACACCATGGCAAACCCAGAGAAAATCGCCCCGGCTACGAAATAGGGAGGGAAAATCGTTGTGTGCCACCCTGGGATTACCGAAGTCGCAAAGTCAAAAGATACGATGGTATGTACAGAAAGAACCAGTGGAGTGGCCAGGCCGGCCAAAATGAGAGAAACCGATTCATATCTCATCCATGTCTTTGCAGCACCATCCCATCCAAAACTGAGCGCACCGTAGATCGCCTTTCTGATTCCCGTAGCACGGTCCCTAATAGTGGCAAAATCCGGAATCAAACCGATGTACCAGAACACTAAGGATACAGAAAAGTAAGTGGAGATCGCAAAAACGTCCCAGAGAAGCGGGGAGTTAAAATTAACCCATAGAGATCCATAGGTGTTAGGCAACGGCAGGGCCCAAATGGCTCCAATCCAAGGCCTACCCATGTGTATAAGCGGGAACAAGGCAGCACAAATAACCGCAAAGATGGTCATCGCTTCTGCCGCCCGGTTAATGGATGTCCTCCATTTTTGGCGGAACAATAACAATACCGCTGAAATGAGGGTACCGGCGTGACCAATACCTACCCACCACACGAAGTTGGTGATATCCCAGGCCCAACCAACTGTTTTGTTCAGACCCCACATACCAATACCTTCCCAAAGGGTCGCAGCTAGGGCAAGAGAACCAAGCAAAAGGGTACCGACAGACACAGCCAGCCCCAAAAGCCAACTAACCGAGGGCTTGCCCTCCACTTGCCGGGAAACGTCATTGGTAACGTCCTTGTAAGTTTTACCACCGGTAACCAGCGGCTCTCGTACGGATGAAGTAACCTGCATATCTCTGTAATTATATAAAATTAAGCTTCGTTTTTATCCTTGTTTCTGATTTTGGTGAAGTACCAAACGTTCGGACTCACATTGATCTCCTCCAACACGTGGTAAGCACGTTCCTCATTCACCTCCTTCACGGCGGAATCGGTATTTTCTTTAATCTGCAACATCTTATAGATGCGTGATTCAGGGTCGTTCATATCACCAAATACCAACGCTTCCGAAGGACATGCTATCGCGCAGGCCACATTGATTTCACCATCCTGGATCTTTCGACGCTCTTTTTTTGCGGTTAGCTTACCAGCTTGGATTCGCTGTACACACATGGAGCACTTCTCCATCACGCCCCTTGCCCGAACGGTAACGTCAGGATTCAATACCATTTTTCCAAGATCGTCATTTTGAGGTGTATTCACACCAGCAAAATCCTTATTGTCATGGTACTTGAACCAATTGAAACGTCGTACTTTATACGGACAGTTATTCGCGCAATAACGGGTACCGATACACCTGTTGTAGGTCATCTGGTTCAATCCCTCAGAACTGTGAGTCGTAGCCACTACCGGACAAACCGTTTCACAGGGAGCATTATTGCAATGCTGGCACATCATCGGTTGAAACACCACCTCTGGATTGTCAGCTGCCTGCTCAAGTTCTTTATTTCCAGTGGCTCCTTCAGGAGAACTATAATACCTGTCTATTCGTATCCAGGCCATTTCCCTCCTATTCAGCACTTCCTGCTTACCCACAACTGCTACGTTGTTCTCTACCTGACAGGCAACTGTACATGCAGAACATCCCGTACAGGAATTCATGTCTATTGCAAGACCCCAATGATGTTGGCTGTATTTGTGACCGGACCAAAGAGAAATCTTGGAAGGTTTCAAAAATTCACCTTCTTTGTAAATCTCAGGATGATATCGGCCTGCACTTGGGTTCTCCTTGTATTCCGGTAAAGTAGACTCCTGTACCACAAACTCACGGCCCATGTATGTTTGATGGGTTTGTGTCTGGGCGATACGGTACGTTTCACTTGTCAATTCCATACTAACACCCTCGGTGACATCGTAATTAACAAATCCCTGAGGGGCACTGAGCAATGCATAGGCATTAACACCTACACCTTCCGCAACCCTGCCTGCAACGGCTCGTCCGTAACCGAGCGCCAGACCAACCGTTCCATCTGCCTGACCGGGTTGAACAAGTACCGGAACCGTGATTGACTGGCCATTTACAGTTAGTTTTGCTGTCTTGGTCGCCCCCTCGAACATCTTGAGACCATTATCGTTCGCCCATCGCTGCGAAACAGTAAGGTAATTATCCCATGTTGCTTTTGAAATAGGATCAGGCATCTCCTGAAGCCAGGGGTTATTGGCAAATGTCCCGCTACCTATACCAACCTTGGCATAGGTCACCAGCTCAACGCCACTATTATCGGCACGGTAGCTTTTTGCTACTGCGGCTGCTGCAGTCTCTATGCTGCCAACCACTTCAACAGGAGAGGATTCTCCGTCGCCAACCTCAAATACACCGTTATGAAGGCAGGTATCCCAAAACTGCTGAAAATCGGAAATCTCGTCTTGCCCAGCAAAAAGCGTCGCTTCCCAATTCGAGCGTATGAAGTCGTAATAGGTAGTACCAACTCCGGCCCACTTCAGGAAACTATCCTGAGCCTGACGGGTATTGAAAAGAGGGGAAATAGTCGGTTGTGATAAGCTATAAGAACCCGTTTTGGGGTTGAAGTCATTCCAGCTTTCCAAATAGTGGTGATCTGGGGCTACGTACTGCACCAACGAAGACGTCTCATTTCTCGCCTCAGAAGTTGATACTGACACTTTAGCTTTCCCTATCGCATCTGCCAGGGCTACACCCTGCGCAAAATCATAAACCGGGTTACAGTTGTAAAAGATAACCCCTCCAACGCGGCCTGCAGCCAAATCGGCCACAAACTTGTTCATTTTGGAATCATCTCCCTTTCGGAAATGAGCCGCTTTTGAAAAATCAACGGTAGATCCGTTGTTTTCAAGCAACTCATTGATCGCAAACACAACCACTTGGACATTAGGATCATTTGATCCTGAAACCACTAAGCTAGAACCTCTGTTCGCCCATAGTTCATTGGCCGCCTTCTCCAAATGGGCTACCTCTACGGCAGCAGAGGAAACAGTTGCTATCCCTGCTTTTCTGGCAATCATATTGTACAAAGCCAACACAGCCAAGCCACTCTGAGAGGCACGGATGGGGGTTCTGTAGTCGGCATTCGCGCCGGTTAATGACAGGTTGGATTCAAATTGAAAATGGCGGGACATGTTGGCATTTCCCTTGGATATCTTTCTCCCTTTGCTGTATTGTTTGGAGAATTCAATTGGCGAAATCCACGTACCCAAAAAGTCAGCCGCAAAACTGACGATAACCTTTGCCTTATCGAAATGGTAGGAAGGAAGCGCGCTGACTCCATAATAAGATTCACTGGCTTTGGTGATGCCATAGTTGGAGATAGGGTCATAGGTGATGACTTCCACATCCCCCATGGCCTCTGCAAACGCAGCGATTGCCTTTTCAGTAGAAGGAGACAAAATAGTGTTGGTGACAATCTTTATCGATCCTGCCCCACGTAGTTTTCCTCCCAATTCACCGTCCAAAGTAGCCCAGTCAGAAGCCTGACCTCCTATTTGCGGTGCAGCATAACGCTGCTTATCATAGAGTGAGAGAACTGAGGCTTCCACGATCGCATTAGTGCCTCCGCGGGTGATGGGGGAAAGATCGTTACCGTCTATTTTAATAGGGCGGCCTTCTCGGGTCTTAACCACAACCGAAGCATAGTCACCTCCCGAAACAAACGAAGTGGCGTAGTAGTTGGGAACAGAAGGATCGAGGTCTACTGGCTTGTTCACATAAGGAATAGCCTTTCTTACCGGAGCCTCGCAAGCAGCAAGAGATGCCGCTGCCAAACTAAAGCCCATCAATTTTAGAAAATCCCTGCGGGATGGTGTGCCATCGTCATTGGTCTTGTGCAAAGGTAGGTTTTCAGGAAACTCCCTATCTGCGTTCTTTACAAACTCCGGGTCGTTGGTTAGTTGTTCCAACCCTTTCCAGTATGTCTTCTTATTATCTTTCATTTTCTATCAGAAAAGATTTTCGTAAAGATTAAACTTAATAGTGACACTTAGCACATTCCAATCCCCCGATATCTTTCACCTTGAGAGCATCTTTGGAGTCGGCATGTAGTTGTACTAACTTATCGTAATACTGATTACCCTGGGCATTTACTTCGGTATTCCTATGACAATCAATGCACCATCCCATTGTAAGCGCACTATGCTGATAAACTACCTCCATTTCCTCTATCGGGCCATGACAGGTCTGGCACTCTATACCGCCGACTTTTACGTGCTGTGCGTGGTTGAAATAAGCTAGATCAGGTAGGTTGTGGATACGCACCCATTCGATAGGCCGATTGTTGTCATATGCATCATAAAGTTTGGCAATCTCTGGGGAAACACCCTCTTTACCATCCACGTTCTGAATATGCATATGACAGTTCATACAAATATTCGCTGATGGAATATTCGCTGATTTCCCTATCTCTACTCCTGTATGACAATATTGACAGGGAATCTCATATTTTCCTGCATGCAGTTCATGGGAATAGGCGATCGGCTGAGTCGGCGCGTACCCTTGCTGAATACCGATGCCATACAAGCCGTCGATGGCGGTCTTCACTACCAAGGCCATTACAATCGTAGTTACGATCACGATAACCCCATCACTAGTCAACACCTTTTTGATATCACCTTTTTGGTTGATAAACGCCTTATCTTCCTCAGAAACTTTCTCACTGGTATTTAAGTACTTGGTAAGAACAGAAACGATCAAGGCCAATACCACAAGGATTAATACCAAGACCAAAATCAGGACACCAACGATTATGCTCAAGTACTCGCTCGGAATACCTCCACTTGCCCCAGCAGCCCCATCGGCTCCCGCGGCTGCTTGCGCCGAAGCATCCTCTTTCCCACCGTATTCTATATAGGACAAGAGGTTCATTACCTCCATATCGCTCAAAAAATCGTGGGCTGGCATCACAATATTGTTATACTCCCTAAAAAGGGCCACAGCCTGTGCATCTCCACTTTGAATAAGTGCCTGAGAATTTACGATGAAATTTTTTGCCCAATCCAACGTTCTTCGTTCGGTAACACCTCGAAGAGCAGGACCAGTGTAGCGTTGGTCAAGTTTGTGGCAGGTTTTACAATTGGCGTTGAAAATAGCCTCTCCCGCCTTGATGGCGTCTTCACTATCTGGAACATCGGGGTGAGCAGCATGGCTGTAGGTTCCCGCAAACAAGAACAAAGCCAGCAATAAAGACCCTAAATAAATAGGCACCCCCAGGAATGAGCGTTTGATAGACATAATTTTATTTTGTTTTTCCGATTTTTTTCAAGGACTCCAAAATTCCCCACAAATGTACTACCCAACTTCTATTTTTCAAACTTAAGTAGTTGAACAGCCCATTTTTGGAGTTTCTCAAGTTATTTTCGTTAAAATACTGTTTTTCAACATCTTGTATATAGACTGAGAATGTATTTATTTATTTAGAATCGATATAAATAATTATTTAAACAGCTACCCTACATCCTTAATTTATAGTTTCATTCCAGTTAGGAAAACCTCACTATTCAAAGCCATTCCCAAACAGGCTTTTCCCCGGGGAGGCACAAATTTATCTGCACCACAGTTGACAACCAATTTCTTTCTCCCTACATTTGCCTTCCCTTACATCAGGGTCGAGTGGCCGAGTGGCTAGGCAGAGGTCTGCAAAACCTTGTACAGCGGTTCGAATCCGCTCTCGACCTCTTCTAAAGCATCCTGTATTCAGGGTGCTTTTTTTTTATGTCCTCATCCCCCTTCTAGCTAAGATCTTAAAACCGTTTTATGGCATGGCATAAATCTTAAGGCTGGGGTTTGCTATCAGCAGTTTAATTCTTATCAAATCCGCTGGTGGCTGAACCTGCACACCGAATAGGGAAAATGATTAATATCAACGTAGTTTTAGCCCTATAAAACTACCCACTATACGTCAAATTCTGCCTGTGGTTCCGGATTCCTTGCTAATAAATTGAGCTAATTTTTTCTGGTAAGCCTCCCTATCATCAGAATAGGTTGGATTTAGGCCCTTTTTTTCCGGAAAAGTCTCCATATGCAACGTTTGTGTAGGAAAAGCAAACCGAACCCCAAGTTGATTAGCAAGACGAATGGTAGCCATCAGCATATCCTCCCTCGCCTTGAGTTCCTCTCCCCAGCTAGGTACTTCGAAAAACACATAAAACATGATATCTAGGCTATAAGCAGATAAATTGTTAAGGTAGATATGGAAAAAATCCTTTCTCGTATGGGGATGCCGCCTTACCATTTCCCTTAATCCTTCCACAAATACTTCGATCAGCTCAGGCGGTGTATCATAGGTAATTGTGATATGCGTAGAAAAACGCCTGTATTTCCTCAGCCCATGGTTATCAATCGTCGCGTCGGCAATCTTTCCGTTTGGAATATACACTAAAGAATTACGGAAAGTCCGAACCCGCGTTGACCGGAACCCTACTTCCTCCACCGTTCCATCCACATCCCCACTGGTAATCCAATCTCCCACTTGAAAAGGCTTATCAATAAAAATCATGACCGATCCAAAAAAATTCTTGATCGTATCCTGTGCCGCAAGAGCAAACGCCAAACCACCTATAGATAGCCCCGTAAGGAATGGCACAATATCAAGCTGAAGCCCATCTTTAAGGATAAATAGCGTCCCAACTACAATAACAAAGGTCTTCAGGGTTTTTCGAACCAACGGCACCAACTGATCATCCAGTGTGGATACCGTCTTTGCCGCCATACTTTCCAGATATGACGAGAGCAGATTGACGAGCTTATAAAATATGATGGTAACCAATAGAGGTTTGACGGCATTTAGCAGCACGGTCACCCATGAAATCACCAAAATAGGCAATTGAAGTACCCGGAGGAAAACGGCCAAAAGCAACACAATCAAATAGATACTTACGACCCGTGCTACTGGTAACAGGTACTTTTTGGCCATCTTTCCGTAGCCTGCTTTCATCAGAATGTAGTAAACACCCCGATCCACCACAATCGTGAAGACTTGGTGGCTGATAAAAATGAGCAACAGCAATAAAAACATGCCCACCAATTGCCATAAATGAAGACCGAAATACACTTCATTCCCGATTTTAGGCAGTAAATTCAAAAGTCTATCGGTGCCCAAAGGATAGGTTTCCAGATGCAGCTCCTCAATCTGCCCAACCGTAAAACTTGAAAACAACCAGGCTTGTCCAACCTTCTCCAAAAATACACCCGGCAAGCGTTGCTCGTCAAAAAAATACCGCATTTGGCCGTTCCGAAGCGTATCGATAAAATTCGCGTCCACCGGAACCTCCCCAATTCGGACATACACTCCCCTTCCATCAAATACCTGCTTCAATTTCACCGCCAGGTTTGATGCGTCTTTGTTCGTGAGGCGGCTCATATTCAATGCCCGGCCAGAAACTTCCGGGTCAAAGGTTTCTTCTTGAAGATTATAAAAGAAAGTGAGAGTAGTATGATAGGGCGTGCTAAGGTTATTGAAATCGGTAGAATCTACGACAAAAGGAACCGATGAATCGAATACCTGCGATTGTGCAGGGACAGACCAAAAAAGGAGAAAACAGCATAACGACAACAATGTCAATCCAGTACTCTTCATACCTTTCGATTAAGTTGATTTTACCGATTTAAAAACTTCTACGGATTTCTCTGGAAACTGCAATCAGCCGGCAAATTTAATTAATATAGCTAGGCCGGCCTAGCTTTTTACAGCGGAAGCTTATACGTCCTTAGTTGGTTGGCGTAAATCAACGCAATTATATACTCGTTCCTAAGGGCTGAATAGGTTACTGAAATGGGGCCGGTGGATTCTATGGGCTTGGCGATGAGCAAGTCCCCTTTAAGGTCAAATAAATAGCAAAATTCCTGCACACGGTCTACAACCGCGAATACGTCCTTTTCGTAGCCAAAGGAAAACCATTGAAAATGAAGGTCATCGGATAATAACGGGTACTCGAACAGCGGAGACTCATTGGCGTTCAATACCGTGATCTTATTAAACTCATGCAAAACAATCAGAAAGCCATCACGCTGTTGATTGTTCACCACGTGAAAGCTTGTCTCACGATCGGGTCTCAATAGTTGACTTCGATAGGTCAACTCCCCGTTAAAATTTACCGAAACCACCTCTCCGGAGGTATTTACTGTCACCAACTGGGAAGCGGATCCGCCCCTGTCAGTCATTCCGTATTGGGTAGACACGCCATCTCCCAGCTTTAGGGGATGTCCTGTCCTAGACTCGCCGCGTCTTGTCAGCAATTCCATGCTACCGTTTTTATGGAGCGAAACCATCACATCGCCTACGCCCAACACGCGATGATGGGCCGGCCGATCTGCGAGTGGACCCGAAGTATGCTTTGGGGCCCATCCCTCAAGTAACCTGCCTTCTTTGTCCAATAGGTATAGATCACCAAGTTCATCGGCCACAAAATATCGATACTCCATATTTGATTCATAGTCCACTAAATTCATGTAGGCAAGACGACGCCCCTGAGGAAGGGCAATGGGGTAACCCGGCAACAGATTGCCCAATCGGTCAAAACCATACAACCCATCCTCGCAGGCAAAGATTAGTTGAAGCTTTTCGTTTTTATAAAAGTCTATCTGAAACACCTCGCTGATAACAGGGAAATCCAGCTCATGGGAAAATACCAAATTACCCTCGAGCCCCACAAGATAAATGGTGTTTCTTTCATCTTGCACAAGGTACTCGGTACTTCTGTCTGTAAAATTCCGAAGTGCGGTGGGACCGAAGGACAGCGGGAAATTAAAGCGAGTCGAAGACGAAAGTGTCAATGCCGAGGCTCCAGATGGTGCGTTTGCCCCAGCCCCAAACTGAAACGAGATCTGGAGATTTTCCAGGGATTTCGATGTCCCAACCTCAAAGGAAAAAAGAGAAAGCGTACCGAAACTAGCTCCATGTTTTTGAAATACGGAAGACCAATTCGGGGTTGTAGACCGTACCAACTGATTGTAAAATTTCGGAAAGTCGACCCATTGGACAAAGGGTATGTTACCGTTAAAACGATTTGCAAAGCTCATTTTGGAAACGGATTTCCCCCATGTGTTATCGTTGTAAAGGTCGTCAAGGTAGTTTTTCAAAACCCGCAACGAATTTGCGAATACCAAATATCCATTTGCTTCCGTGACATAGGTACGGGTAAACCCATCAAACACCCCATTATATATATGCAGAGGAAACGCCTCTACCCCAATCCCGATGATTTCCTTTCCCAAATGGAAATCCATTTCCTGTTGGACATTTTCCTGTTTCAAAAGGACCTGTACAAAGTCCTTAATTAGTTGAAAAGATTGACCGGATTTTTTAACGGGAAGCACCAGGACGCGATCCAACGCTTCTGTATTGGGGGATTCCAAAGCCATGTAAATCGCCTGTTCTGACACCCCGTCAAAAAAATCCCTGTGCTCAAATTCACGATGTACATCTGCATATACCGTACTTTTGACCTTGTGTGACCGTGTAGCAGGCATCGTTCCCTTCAGAATGTGTTGTGTATTCAACACTCTCATGACCGCCGTACGATTGCTGATTTGATTAAATGCCTCGCTGGCCAACGGAGCAGAATTCAACGGGTCGCCAACTATTGCCGAACCGAAACTGACGGTGGATCCTATCAAAGAAAATGTGTTTTCCGAATAGGACGGACGCAAAACTGCTCCGAATTCGATGGACTCCAAATCACCGGCCAATTCATCCCCCAACATTGAAGATACCCCACGAATCAAACGTCCCAAGCCGTTGGATGCGATTCGCAACTGTCCCACGTCTCCATCAGAGAGTTTCCCCTGAAACAATCTTGGGTAGGTACCTTTGAAATCCTGGTGATCCCCTGATTTAGCCGTCCGGATGGCGTCCTCCGTCAAGAAAGATGTAAAACTCGCCACCAGCACATTTTTATAAAACCCATAGGTCAGGGTTCTCTGCGACAACTCCGGCTGATATTCCCAAAGCGTCACTCCACTATAATTACGGGATTTTGGTTGGTTTTCGGGAGCAATATGGCTTTCAAGTAATCTTACCAGTTCAGGAACCCCTTTATCTTCAAATCCAACTGCAAATAGGAAATCGAACTCCTCTTTGCCCGTTGGGTGCAGAGACACCAAAAACTGCTTGCCTCTCCACGTACGCTCCAGCACTCCCGCCTTCCCAGCAAGGCTATCCATGCGCAGCAATTGACTCTCCAGACTTTTCAATACCGGTATATCGGAAAGCCCTTTCCAAAAGGGTTGGGAAACGAACTGATTCCACTCCCTAACAACTTCGCGCGTCTCAAAAACAAACACACTGTTTCCGGGAATTAACCGATAGGGATCGATCTTCGAGTAGAAAAAACCGTTCTTCCAGAACAAAAAGCCGGCGGTACCCAGCAATAGGGCAAGTGAAAGAAACAGGAATCGTTTGAGGTTGCGCAATGTTGGACTCAGTTATTTTGGTTAGTCTATCAACAAAAAAATCCCCGCGATTATGCTGGGATTTTTTGTTGTTTACGAATTGCCAAACGGATTAGTTGGATCCGATTTTATCCAATACATCCATTACTTCTTTTACGTGCGAGCGGGAAACTTCCAGCAACTGCTTTTCTGCGTCGTTCAGATCCAGTTCGATTACCTTTTCAACACCGTTTCTGCCAAGGATCACAGGAACGCCAAGGTAGCAGTCATCGATGCCGTATTCCCCGTCCAACTTGATACATACCGGGAATACTCTTCGCTGATTTTTGATGATGGCTTCCACCATTTGGGCGGCAGCAGATCCTGGCGCATACCATGCAGAGGTACCCATTAATTTCACAAGCTCTCCTCCGCCAAACTTAGTTCTTTCAATGATGGCATCCAGCTTTTCACTGTCGATCAATTCGGTAACCGGGATACCCCCCACAGTAGTGTACCTTGGCAATGGTACCATGGTGTCTCCATGTCCTCCCATTAGGATGGCTTGAATCTCCTTGGGAGAAACGTTAAGTGCCTCTGCCAAAAAAGCCCTATATCGGGCAGTGTCCAAGATACCAGCCATTCCTATCACCTTTGTCCTAGGCAATTTAGAGGTAATATGGGCCTGGTAGGTCATGACGTCCAATGGGTTGGACACGACAATGATGATCGCATTTGGAGAGTGCTTCACGACATTTTCGGTGACCGACTTTACGATACCGGCGTTGGTCTCGATCAGGTCGTCTCTTGTCATACCGGGCTTTCGTGGCAATCCTGAGGTGATGACCACCACGTCAGACCCCGCAGTCTTTGCATAATCATTGGTACTGCCTACCGTCCTGCTGTCATATACATCGATGGGAGCTTTTTGCCATATATCAAGGGCCTTCCCTTCTGCTATCCCATCTTTGATGTCAATCAGAACGACTTCTTCGGCGATTTCCTTGTAGGCCAATACATCGGCACACGTGGCGCCTACGTTTCCTGCTCCAACTACGGTTACTTTAGTCATGATCTATCGGTTTAGTTTGATTTTTTTGAGGTTTTCAAAATTTCCGCTAAGTTATCAAAGAAAAGCGTTTTTATGAAGCAAAGGTTTGAATTATTCGAACATCTGACCTAGGCTGAAAAAACCGTACGAATTCTGATAGGAGTTGAAAAGACGGATATTATTGTTGTTGTAAAACTCAGCCAGCGAGGTGATCATCTTGGCCTGGATCTTGGGATCGCTTTCAAATATCTCGAGTATTGCATAGTTTGGAATCACCCAAAGGGAGGCCTCCTCGGAGTCTACTATCGCTGTATAAATCCGTTTTGAACCTTCCAAAAGCGCATTTTCACCAAATGCCTCTCCGGAATTTATCCGGAGAATGGTTTCAAAGCTGTCTTTGATGTCAATGCTTAAGTGTACCCTCCCCTTCTCAAGGATATACAGTGCCTGACTTGGGTCATTCCGAAAGAAAACCACCTCCCCTTTGAGGTATTTTCTTCTGTGGATAGCCGGCAGCAAACGTACGAGCTCTGAATACCTCAGACGCTCAAAAAACTTGACTTTGGAAAGAAACTCAAACTGCCGGCGCTCTGATTCAGAGTAGCTTTTTTTGAAAGGGTTATACATGTTTTGCTTTCTCTTTTATATACAGAATATCACGGGTATAGGCGCCTACTTTAAACCGGTCATCCACTCTGAAACCGATTACCCAGACAATGTCCTCCCCTGAGCAAAGTACCCGCACCCGTTGTTTCATTATCAATGGTACTTTCAAATCTATCAAAAAATCGCTGACTTTCTTATACTGCTTCATACCCAAGGGACGAAACCGATCACCTTCGCGCCATGGACGAACAGAAAGGGGAAAATGGAGAGATTCCTTGTCAAGCATGGCATTGTTGGATTTTCGGTCTAGATCCACGTTTTCGGCAGGCAGGGTCAACAGGTCGTAGGCCTTGTCGCCAAGCTCAAATTCAATATCATGCCGATCAATTGAAAAAACATTGAAATCGGAAATCTCGACTCCAAGTATTAACTGCGATCGATCTAGGTTGATTTCATACCCTCCGGCTCTAAACTGAACGCCTACCCGACCTTCATCGATAGCCTCCACTAGTTCCCGCACTTGCGAATAATTAAACCCATGGGTTCTCAACCAATAGTAAAGGATGGAGCTACGCCCAGGTAATTGGGAAACACTGGACAGATCAAGGAAAGTAAAGTCACCTTCTTGGATTAGCGACTTGGTTTTCCACTCCTCAAAAAGGTAAAAAAAAGCCTGACCGGAATCCTTTATCCGCCCAAAGCTCCCCATCAACGCCTCATGTGAACCCGAGAAATGGCTTTCAAGTAAGGGCAAAACCTCATTTCGAAGAAAATTCCGTTTGTAGTCACTAGTTTGGTTCGAACAATCTTCCCGCCATTTAATGTCATTTGCCAATACAAAAGACAGCAGATCACTGCGGGTAAAGGGCAGCAATGGGCGAATGAGCCACTCCCTCCGATCACTCATCCCATACACACCCTCGAGACCCGTGCCCCGCAACAGATTCAACAAAACCGTCTCCAACTGATCGTCGGCATGATGGGCTACCAAAATTCCCTCGGGTCGCAACTCAACTACTAGCTCTTGAAACCAAGCATATCTAAGATCCCTTGCGGCCATTTGGGTGGACACTCCATGAGCCTGCTTGTAGGACTCTACATCGAAATGCCTGACAACAATCTCAGTCCCGAAGTGCCCTGCAAGCTCGCGCACAAAGTGCTCATCCCCATCGCTGGCACTGCCTCGCAACCCGAAGTTACAGTGTACAAGTCCAAAGCTGATACCGCTACCTTTAAGCAGGTACGCGAGGGCAACACTATCTAACCCGGCGCTGATCGCCAACAAATAATGCTTTTTGACATCTAAAATACCTTTTTGGAAAACATGCCGTTTAAATAATTCCAACATAGGCCAAAAATACCATTTTCTACTAATTTTGCAGCTACGTTGAAAATTTTAGGATGGGCAAACTCCTTTTGTTTCTAGTGCCATTGATACTCCTCGGGAGCATGGGAGCGAACCTTGTCAACGCCCAAACGAGCGGAAGCAAGGAAAATAGACTGGAAATACTCCATGCCGATAGGCTACTTGGAGGTGGGGGATTTGAGCGATTAAAAGACAGTGTTGTCTTAAAACACCAAAACTCCCTGATCTATTGTGACTCCGCTCACTTTTACGGTCCGGAAAACCTTGCCAAGCTGTTTGGTCGGGTAAAAATCGAAGATCAAGAGGATCCCATTGTTGTCACTAGCCGGTATGCGGAATACGATGGCAATACGCAACTGGCAAAACTAAGGAATACGGTCGTTTTCAAAAATGCAGAAACAACTCTTTACACGGATTTTTTGGACTACGACCGGAGCAATGGCGAAGCAAATTACTTCAACGAAGGCAAAGTAGTCGACAGTACCAACGTACTCACAAGCGAAAAGGGGCTCTACCAAACCCAACTTGACAAAATCACCTTCAATGAAAATGTGATTTTGGAAAACCCCGATTATGTCATGCGCTCTAACGTGCTGTTTTACTATACGGAAACCAAAATTGCCGAAACCGAAGGCATCACCAATGTGGAATCCACGGAAGGAAACAAGCTAAATGCCAAAAGGGGCAGTTTTTACGATACCGAAAACAAGGTATTCAAGTTTTACGACGGGGACGTGGAGACGGAAACCAGCACTGTCTTCGGTGAAATACTTCTCTATGACGAACTGCAACAATACTACGAGGCATTTGAAAATGTCAGTATTTACAACAAAGAAAGAAACGTAGAAGTATTTGGCGATTATGGCAAGTATTGGGAAGATATACAATACTCCAAAGTATATGGAAATGCTTTGGTAAGGAAGTATTTCGAGATGGATACCCTATTCATGGTTGCCGATACACTCATATCGCAGGACAGTGAAATGCCGGAAGAACGCTTTCTGTTGGCCTTTCCAAATATGCGTATGATCAAATCGGAGCTGGCCGGTAGATCCGACTCCATGGCTTACAAGTATGCCGACTCGACTATCTACCTTTTTGGCGATCCGATTCTTTGGAACAACAAAAGCCAGATAACCGCCGATAGTGTCCATATTTTACTTGCCAATCAGGACATTGACAAAGCACTGCTTAGGGGAAATGCCTTCGCCGTCACGAAGGATACTGTCAGCAACTATAATCAGATCAAAGGCCGGAAAATGACAGGCTATTTTGAAGAAGGGGACATCAGATTGCTCGACGTGGAAGGAAATGGCGAATCGCTGTATTTCGCGTTGGAAAACGATTCAACCCTCCGTGGCATAAACAAACTCCTTTGTGGTAGGATCATCATGCATTTTAGTGAAAAACAAGTATCAAAGATTTCCCATACCCTGAAACCCGAAGCCTCCTTTACCCCGCCTCACATGATCAAGGATGACCAAAAGGCTTTAAAGGGATTTTCGTGGCGTGAGGACGAACGCCCTACGATGAAAACTATAAATGACTGGCGAACACCCAAAATACGGGAGGAAGACCCGTTTAATTTTTTCAACCAACCCGATGTGCAGTTGATCTATCCTGACAATGATGAAATACAAAAATTATTGGACAACCCTAGCTAATAATGATGTAATCGGCATTATTTTACTTATTCACCCTTTTTTTTGGATCGGTGAACGAAACTGAAACAAAAAAATTTTAAATAACTTAACAATTTTTAACCGCTTACTATTCCAAATCTGGAACCCATTCGGTATTTTTATACGTATATTCAAATGTCATTGGCAATCTAAAATTTGACGGGCCTATAATTGAACTCTACATGAAATCCTCTTTGCTGTTTGTGTTAACACTAATGCTGTTTTCCCAGCTGTTGGCTGAGGCGAGACAGGTTCGTGTGCTCAGCGAAAAGATTGAGTTCATAGGCAAGGTAAACACAAAACAACGAAAATCACTGATCCTTCAAAACGATTCTGACCAGACAAAGGAATATTTCCTCAAGTTTACACAGGGAAACATAGGTTCTTCCCAATCGATGAAAGTTTGCTTGGACAACAGCTGTTTCAACCCGGTCAAAGAACCCCATAGAATCCGTATCAAGTTAAAACCAGGGGAAATTTTCACTGATCTATATCTAGAATTCGACTTGGGTATCATAGAGACCCGTGGAACCTTCGACTTCCATTTCTTCAACGCTGAAAACACAAGAGATACCTTTGTGATTGAAAGTGTGTATACCGTAGAGGCTGCCGGTGACGATTATTTCAGCCACAAGGACTTTGAACTTGGCGGAGTTTCTCCCAACCCAACTAACCGGGTAGCCCAGTTGGATTATAAAATCAAAAACCCTGCTGTCAACGCCCGCGTGGTAGTTACCAGTTTCATTGGAAATCCAATTTATGATTTCCGCCTGGATCCTATGCAAAACTCCCTTGAAATCAATGTTACTGGCCTAAATCCTGGCGTGTACCTCTACACGATTTTTGTGGATAACAAAAATATTGTCACCAAAAAGCTCGTTGTAAACAAATAATCCCCTCCCGACTATCCATAAAATCCATTTCGCTTGAAAACGAGCGGATAAAAGATTACATTTGCAGATTCATTATGAAAAACAGCATACACATCTTCGTAGGTACCTTTTCCCTTCTTCTGGCCCTGAGCTCTTGTGGAGAGTTCTACAAGCTGGAAAAGAGCACCAACTGGGATGAGCTCTACGATGCAGCTAACAGGTATTACGATAAAAAAGAATTCAATAAAGCTATCATTTTGTACGATCGGGTCCTCCCAGTGATCCGAGGAAGTGGCAAAGCTGAAATGGCAGAGTTTAATTATGCGTATGCCCACTTCAGGACGAAGCGGTACATTGAGGCCGCCGGATATTTCAAGACCTTTTTTGACACCTACAACCGGAGTCCATTAGCGGAAGAAGCGTTGTTTATGAATGCCTATTCCCTTTATTTGGATTCTCCTGATTATAACCTTGATCAGCGCAGCAGCCGTGATGCGGTGAACGCCATACAGCTTTTCATGAATAGATTTCCCGAATCCGACTCCTACGAGCGGGCGTTGGGCATGATCGATGACTTGCAAAAAAGATTTGAGGAAAAGGCATTTCAGGAATCAAAAATGTACTACCGCCTGACCGATGGTTTGTTCCCTGGTGAATTTTATCGTGCCTGCATTATCAATTTCCAAAATTTCGCCAAGTCTTACCCGGACAGCAAGTACAACGAAGAACTGGGGTTCAAGTTAGTTGAAGTCTCCTTAGCCTATGCAGAGCGAAGTGTTTTCGCCAAAAAAGAAGACCGCTTGAAAGAAACGATCACCTTTGGGGAGAATTTCCTCAAGAGGTTTCCGGAAAGCGGGTACGGAAAAAAAGTATCGAACCTGCTAAGTAAAACCCAAACCGAGTTAGAGTCCTACTATAAACTCAAAGAAGACTACGAAAAACGTACCGCAGAAGCCAGAAGGCTGATAGAGGAAGAAGAAGCCCGTAACAGGGATGCTGCGGACGCATTAAAAAGTGCTGAAAATTAATTTAAGGTATAACAAACAACGATGGCTGCTAATCAATCCATTATTACCAGAGACTTGGACAAAATCGCGGAAAAATCCGGAAACCTTTACAAGTCAATCCACATCATTTCGCAACGAGCTAAGCAGATATCTTCCAATATGAAGGAGGAGTTGAACAACAAACTTTCTGAGTTTGCTTCGACGGTCGATAACCTGGAGGAGGTTTTTGAAAACAAAGAGCAAATCGAGATCTCCAAGTTCTATGAACGCATGCCAAAACCTACTTCCCTGGCAATGGAAGAATTTATGGAAGGCAAGGTTTTTTTCAGAGATCCAGAAGAAGAGAAAGCGACGGAGGAATAGAGGATGTCTGTCCGCTGTAAAAAAATCCTGATTGGAGTCACAGGTGGAATTGCTGCATATAAGGTAGCTACCCTCATACGACTTTTAATCAAAAATGGAGCAGAAGTAAAGGTCATAATGACTACTTCTGCTCTTGATTTTATTACCCCCCTTACCTTGGCGACGCTGGCAAAGGGGCCGGTTTTTACCGATTTTTTTGATAAAAAGTCCGGTGATTGGCATAATCACGTAGAGCTTGGCCTGTGGGCAGATGTTTTTTTAGTCGCCCCACTATCCGCCAACACACTGTCCAAAATGGCCATGGGTCAAAGTGACAACTTACTCACAGCCACTTATCTTTCAGCCAGATGCCCTGTGGTAGTCGCTCCTGCCATGGACTTGGATATGTATCGCCATCCAGCTGTAACCCAAAACTTGGTTACCTTAAAAAGTCATGGGGTAACGGTACTGGATGCTAGTTCCGGAGAACTGGCAAGTGGATTATCAGGACAGGGCCGCATGCAGGAGCCCGAAGAAATCATGAATGCGTTGTCCATTCTTTTTTCCAATTCTCACACGCTAACGGGAAAGCGCTTACTCGTTACCGCGGGGCCAACCCAAGAGGCCATTGACCCAGTAAGGTACATTAGTAACCACTCAAGTGGCAAGATGGGGATCTCTATCGCACACGAAGCAGCCAAACGTGGGGCTGTGGTAGATTTGATCTTAGGCCCGACCCAGCTCACTATCGCACACCCCAATATACACATAACCAATGTGCGGTCTGCTGTTGAAATGTTCGAAGCCTGCCTAAAGATCCATCCGTTTGTAGATATAGCGATATTCAGTGCAGCAGTAGCAGACTACAGTCCTATTCATATAGCCGATCAGAAGCTTAAAAAGATTGGTGATTCATTGGTAATTGAGCTTAAGAAAAACGTAGATATCGCCGAATCGCTTGGTGCTCAAAAGAGAGACCACCAAGTTCATGTTGGGTTTGCGCTGGAAACAGAAAACGAGACGGAAAATGCAACCGAAAAGCTCAAGCGAAAAAACTTTGACCTTGTTGTAATGAACTCCCTTCGGGATGAGGGTGCCGGTTTCCAAAAAGACACCAACAAGGTCACCTATATTACCGCTACTACCCCACCTCAGACCTCAGAAGTTCTCCCTAAGGCCCAGATAGCCGGACAGATTCTTGACATGGCCGTGCAGCTCCTTCGCAAACCAGCCTAGCATTAAACCGGTATTATTGTTATCTTTACTCACAAAACAGATCCGGAAAGATGCCTCTACTTATAGTTAGGGTAGACGCCATCTATAGTTTTGTAGCTAATTAGTGGTTTGGGCAAATGAAATTCTTTTATCACATGCTTATTCATTTCAGTGCCTCCCGATTTATAATCGTAGCGGGCGCGCTATTGGTATCAACCACCTTGTTTTCTTCCGGCGACCTAGCAGGCCAACAGCTCAATTTTACCGTGACCATCAACAGTGAGCGTGCCCGAACACAAGACCGAGAAATCTTTGACAACATGAAAACTGCCTTTGAGCAATTTTTAAATGGAAGAAGTTGGACAGACGATGAGTTTCGCCCAGAGGAGCGGATCAAAGGTAACTTGTTGATTACCATTAACGACATGCCCCAAGTGGGAGTATTCGTGGCCACGGTGCAGATCCAAACAGTTCGTCCGGTATATGGGTCAAACTATGAAAGCCTCATGTTTAACTTTGCCGACCGGAACTGGATTTTTGAATATCAAGAGTCCCAACCCATGGAATTTAACCGATATTCTTACCTGAATAACGTTACCTCCCTGTTGGCTTTCTACGCCTATATTGCCCTGGGGCTAGACTATGATTCTTTTGCCCCTCGGGGAGGAAACCCCTATTTCGAAATCGCCAGCAATATCGTGGCCAATGCACAACAGTCCCCACGTCCAGGTTGGAACCAAAGCCAATCCGACCGGCGAAACCGCTACTGGCTGTCCAACGATCTTTTTACCTCTCAGGTGATGGTTCCCGTTCGGGATGCCTACTACCTATATCACCGCAGGGGCATGGATATGCTTGTATCCAATCCAAAAGAAGCATTTAAAAACATTCTGGAAGCCATAAAGAAAGTGGCAGAGGCTAACCAAGTGCAGCCAAACAGTATTCTTACCATTAGTTTTATGGATGCCAAATCCGATGAGATCAGTAAAGTACTGAAGAGTGCACCGTTGGAAATTCGCCAAGAGGCCGTAGAGGTACTGTTGAGGGTGGATCCGAACAATGCCAGAAGGTATAATGATATACTGAAAGGGTAACTTTTTCCAAATAAACCGAAAATGCGCTATGCTTACGCACCTTGCCATTTCAAATTACGCATTGATACGCCAACTGGAAATGACGCCAGCCAGAGGCCTCAATATGATCACCGGTGAAACAGGAGCGGGAAAATCCATCATGCTGGGAGCCATCGGCCTATTGGTGGGCAACCGCGCGGATACCAAAGTACTGTACGACGAGGGAATGAAATGTGTCATTGAGGGTACTTTTCTTGTTGGCTCCTACGGCTTGAAAGAGTTCTTTGATGCCGAAGAGCTGGACTACGATGAAACCTGCATCATCCGCCGAGAGATATCGCCCAACGGAAAGAGCCGCGCTTTTGTCAACGATACACCAGTCCGGGTAGAAACCCTCAAGCAGCTGGGAAAAACATTGCTTGATATCCATTCCCAACATGAAACCTTATTGCTCGGGGCTGCTCCCTACCAACTTGGACTCATCGACAGTTATGCACAAACAGCCGATGAGCGCTCATCGTATTTAAAAGTTTACAAAGCTTACGTTTCCCGCAAAAACGCCTACGAAAAAAGGGTGAAAGAAGCAGCCGATTTACGGAAAGAAGCAGATTACAACAGGTTTCAGTTAGATGAACTGGATGCCTTGAATCTCCGGGAGGGGGAAGTTGTCGAGCTAGAGGAGCAGCAATCCCTGCTGGAACATGCTGAAGAAATCAAGGCAAAAATCAACGAGGCTATCCTCCATTTGGATCATGAAGAGCTGGGAGCCCTAAAGGGCCTTAGCGTGGTATCACAAGCCTTGAATGACCTATCAGGGTTTGGAAAGCAGTTTGCGGAGTTAAAGGAGCGGTTTCAATCGGCCTACGTCGAAATCCAGGACATACAGTATTCCCTTGCCAAAGAAGATGATTCGCTGGAAATTGACTTTGACAAGCTCGAAGAAACCCGTGAGAGACTTACGGCCATATACCAATTGCAAAAAAAGCACGGGTTGGGTAGCGAAAAGGAGCTGATACAGCTTGCTGGCGAACTCGCCGAGAAAGTCTTTCAGGTTGATAATTTAGAGGATGAACTGAGTCGATTGAAGAAGGAGATGGATGCTTCCCGGAAAGAAATGATCCAATTGGCATCCAAACTATCCAAAAAGCGAATCGGTTGTTTGGATGGGTTTGCAGAGAATCTTCGACTACTGCTGCAACAGTTGGGGATGGAAAATGCGCAGGTAGCTATACAACGAACTGAGACTACCCCGGATCCAAGCGGCATAGACCTTATCGAAATATTCTTTTCTGCCAACAAGGGAGTTAAGCCCCAGCCACTGGCACAGGTGGCGTCGGGAGGTGAGTTTGCACGATTCATGTTTGCGGTCAAATACATTATGGCCGAAAAAGTAGCTCTCCCGACGCTTATTTTTGACGAGATTGACACAGGGATTTCAGGCGAAATTGCGCTACAGCTGGTCAAAATGATGCAGCGGATCGCTACCAAGCATCAGGTGATCTGCATCAGCCATCTCCCCCAAGTGGCAGCAAAAGGCGAGAAACACTACCACGTATTCAAAGACAATAGCCAAGAAAAAACCATTTCAAAAATAAAGGTGCTGGAACCAGCCGAACGACTTGTAGAGATTGCCCAAATGATAGCAGGTGCTAATCCTTCTCCCAGTGCCTTCGAAAGTGCCAAGGAGCTACTTAGAGGCTGATCTCTCGGGTAATTTCGCCTAGGAGTCAGAAGAATAAGCGGAATCTAGACAAATTTCCTTATTTTTGTCACTCCTACTACCAACGCTCATCCAAACAGTAACTACATATTATGCCTGAAAATTTATTAAGAGGGAAAAAAGGCATCATTACCGGTGCGCTGGACGAAAATTCCATTGCCTGGCAGACAGCCCTTAAAGCCAAGGAACAAGGAGCAACCTTCGTTCTCACCAACGCCCCTATAGCTATGAGAATGGGCGCCATCAACGAGCTCGCCCAAGCATGCGACACCATAGTCGTACCCGCAGATGCCACTTCTGTGACAGATATCGAAAAACTATACGATGAAGCGAAGGAGTTTTTGGGTGGAAATGTCGATTTCATCCTTCATTCCATTGGTATGTCGCCCAATGTCCGAAAAGGACGCCCCTACGGAGACCTAAATTACGAATGGGTGCAGAAGTCCTATGATGTATCCGCTATCTCATTCCATAAAATGCTTCAGGTAGCCGAAAAGAAAGACTTCATCAACGAATGGGGCTCAGTGGTTGGACTAAGCTACATCGCTGCACAGCGGGCCTACCCATTCTACAGTGACATGTCGGAAGCAAAAGCTATATTGGAAAGCATCGCGCGAAACTATGGACAGCGGTACGGACAATTAAAGAAAGTTCGTGTAAATACCATTTCACAATCACCTACCAAAACCACGGCAGGATCTGGCATCAATGGCTTTGATGATTTCTTCGATTTTGCGGATATGATGTCGCCATTGGGCAATGCCTCGGCCGAAGCCTGCGCCGAGTATATCATCACACTGTTTTCGGATTATACGAGAATGGTAACTATGCAAAACCTCTTTCACGATGGCGGGTACTCCTTCTCGGGAATTACGCCTACCATAGTGGAAAAATTCCTTTCAAAATAAGATATAAGCCGGGCTCAAATTTGTCCCGGCTTTCTTGTTTGGTCGTGTATTGAGGAAAAAACACACTTTCCACATGGCAGAAATCAAAAGAGCAGGCCAAAAAATGCCTGCTCTTTTGATTTTTATTTGTTCAATGAAGTGATCCACTTGGCGATTTTTAACGCTTCCTCACGTGGCACATGAGGCATTGGAGGCATGGGTGTCGCATACTCAGGCCAGTTTTCTGGACGTGGGGTATGGATCAGCTCCACAATCTGCTCCGGTGTGTAATTTCTTTTTGCGACGTCGACATAGGCTGGACCTACCTGCTTGGTATCCTTATTGTGACAGGCTATGCAGGTATTTTTAGCCAATAAGGGCTGTATCACCTCAAAGGTAAGTTCCTCTTCCTGTGAAACCTTGGCCGGGGCGGCAGCCGAAGCTTTTACCGGGGTAGTTGCTTTTGCTGCATCAACAGGCTTTGAAGCTTCTATTTTCACCCGTGAATCAAAGGTTGTCAACTCGCCATTAGCCAAAGCTGCACCTGAAGGTATATTGTTTAAGGTATAATAAGCAGATGGATGAACCAGGGAATAGGAGGTGTTTTCTTCCCTCACCCCATCCAAGTATAGGTGATGTATATAGTACTGCTTTAAACCCTCCACTACGATTCGAACTTTGGTGTTGTCGGGAGAAACCTTTACCCCCTTTACAGTGGCCTGTTGGTTATCTACGGGAGGACTACCGTATACGGGATGGTACTTATATATAAAGCTAGAGACGGAATAGGAAGCCAAGTCCTCCAATGACTTTCGGTCTGCGGGCTTCGTAAACTCGACCTCAAAACCATCCGGCATAGCTTTTACAGTGCGTATTTCAAAGGGAACCTCTCCGGTCCAAACCAATCGTTCCAACCCTTCGTTTGCATCCCCGGCTGACCCCCAACCTCGATTGGTCTCTCCAACAAACAAGGATCCATCTGGTGCCCAAGCCATACGAAGCACCCCAGACCGAAAACCACTGCGGAAATCGATTGCCATTCCCTGAAGCTCTCCGTTTACCTCTTCCATAAAGACCCTCATAATCTTACTTTGTCCCTGGTCACCGACAAGAATCTGCCCGCCAAATGGTCCCATGTTCCCATCGGGAATCTTGATGGGCTCCGAAGTAGAGATACCGTGAATTCCATAAGGAAACCACACTGCGGGAAGCTTTAGGTCAGGAAGTTTTTTCTTTGCTTCAAACATCGTAAGGTATGTTTCGTCTACCACGTTCTCTGGCTTTATCATCCTACCTTGCTCGTTTCGAACCTGACGCGGATCCACCACTTGGTTAAACTCAGTGGTGGTAAGCCTTAGGGGCGAATTAGGAAGATCCGTCCATCGTAAACCTGCGGGATGTCCGGCGAACGTCCCTCTCCTAATATGCCAAATCCCTCCCGAAGCCATGTAATCTCCTTGATTTTCTGTATAAAACAACTCCCCGTCGATGATGCCTAAACCCGCCGGCGAACGCATGCCTGTAGCCCAAGGAAGCAAAGAACCGTCTTCCTTTATCTTCATAATCCATCCCCGATAGGGAACCCGGCTTTCGCCCCGCCACCATTCTTCATTACCAAAGGCCACATTCCCGGAAACAAAAAAATCTCCATCTTTTCCGATGACCGGACCAAAGCTGTACTCATGGTAATGCCCTGAGACAGGCCAGGCATGAATTGTTTCGTAAATGTCGGCAACGCCGTCATGGTTTGAATCAATCAACTTGGTAAGCTCACCCCGCTGCGCACAATAAAGGGCCCCATCCTTGTACACCAATCCAAGTATTTCATGGAGACCACTTGCAAACTTTCGGAAATAGGGTCTGGGACTGGTTGGATTTTCGACTATGTAAACATCTCCTCGTCGGGTAGACACTCCCAAGTTTCCGTTTGGCAACATGGCCAGCCCCCCTACTTCAAGAAGAGTTCCCTCAGGGCTGCTCACCCGAAGTATTTTAAAGTAATCCTCCTCCATGGGGGATTCCTGAGCTAGGACGAAGGTAGACCCGCACCAAATCAGACAAAGTCCCAATATAAACCTTTTTATGTAATTCATTTTTCTACTACTTTATTAAACATACTAAAACAATATGGAATAGGAAACCTCATCTGTTGCCGGAATCAGTAATTCAGACTTACCGGAAATGGTCCTCAGCTGGGTTTTTCCGCTAGCGACTTTTACATAGTAAACTTTATCATCTACTATAAAAAGCCCCTCTCTCCGCTCTTGAATGGAATCGCCGGAGGCAACGCGTATAAACAAATCCGGAGATCCATTTTTTACCGATATCCTTCGACTCACACCTTGCCCATTGGAAAGAATCTCCACTTCATCTTCCACCTGTGCACCATGGACATGATACTGAAAAGCCAAGTGGTTTGGCTTACCCAAAACCCTATATCCCTTAGGTTTAAACCCTGTTCCGGTAGAATCGGAAACCCACTCAGCTGATTCCGAAGCCAATCTGGCCACCGAGAAAGATGGGGATCCCAAATGCACCAAAGCTCCGGTTGGCCTGGATGACCCATCTCCGCGACTGTTCCACATAGGAGTGGCGTCCAGAAAATTCCCTCTCCAAACCTGTACCAAGTTACCGTGGGCCATATCATATGTATAATGTACAGCCTCCTCAGATCCAACAGAAACCGCGTGGGTAACCCTAACCCGTCCTGGAATATCCATAAAGCTTCTCAATACGGGACGCTCTCGGGGATCCACTGGAATAGGATCTGCACCTCCTCGAGCTGCCGTGGCACTCTGGCTATATTGCACTTCACGAAGTCCAGGCCCTGAAAGTGTCAATCCCAAGCCAGGTTCAACCCAGTCCTGAAACTTAGCGTAAATCAACTCCAACGCATGTTCACCCGCGGGCAATTCTACCTGGCCTCTACCTCCGTTCTGTACTAAACCGACTACCTCATCACCATTGATTTTCAGGAGTCCTCCGCCTCCCGGCGTTTGCAGGCCAACTTGATAGGTACCGGGAGTAGTTATACGTACCTTTCCAGTATACCTCAACAAAAACTGCTTGGATTTACTACGAACATTTCCAGTGAGCACGGCTGCAATGCCAGAAATGGTCGGCTGCAATGAACTTAAATCGGCAGGTTCACGAAAGGTTCCCTCATACAGCTCATAGGAAAGATCAAAAAGCGTGGGTACAGGATTGTCAAAGGTGGTTATTTTTAGGTTTCTAAAAGCCACTGCCCCATGATCTCCCTGAATACGTAGCGGGCCTTTGGCAACTTCCTCAGCAAACATGGCACCACGAGTAGGGCCTAATAGCTCCACATTTTCGTGAATGAGTACCCCATTCAGTTCAACGCGTAGCATACGTGCATTGGCCACTTTATTTCCCTCACCATCAAATCGAGGGGCTTGAAAGGATATCTTCAGGTGTTGCCAAAGTCCAGGTGCCTTGCTCGCATTTTGGCGTGGTGCATAGCCCTGATACCCCTTAAGTCCGTCCGGTTTGGAGTCATCCCAGCGCTCATAAATCCCTCCATTGTCTCCCGAACGGGCCACGGCTCGTCCCCAGCTATCCAAAAGCTGAACCTCATACATCCCTTGCAGGTAGATTCCTGAATTTGAACCCTTTGCCATCAGGTACTCCACTTCCAAATCCAGATCGCCAAACGTTTCATTTGTAAACAGATCTTCACCTTTTTGGCGCTTCGTTGGAATATTTGCCAAAACACCCGATCCTTTTGAAGCGGTCAGGATGCCTGCCTCCTCCAAATCAGCATGGACATTGCCCACGATGGCCCAGCTTTTGCCCGGCGACTTGAAAAAATCCAGCCGATCTAAGGGAACAACTTCGGACTGGGCCTGGGCTCCGTATCCTACGAAAGATGCCAATGCAACTAGCTTCAGGCGTAAAAACCATCTGCTTTCAAATAACTTGCTTCTAAGCATGAATAAAGAATTAGTTAGTAATAGTACATTTTGGGTCGCAAGATACAGCATCCTATCAGCGAATTCAAAAAATCCTAAGAATCGATAAGAAATGGTAAAATTTTAGAAACGAAAAAAGCCGGCAACATTGCTGCGCCGGCTCAGGAATATCCAACATAAACCAAAAATTAATAGCTCAGTCCTTCCTTATAGTGAAACAAGGCGTATCCGGCACCTTCCAAATACCCGGGCACATCCTCTAAGTTGTTTTCAACCGCCTCATCAGAAATGGGGGTGGAAAAGGGCAATTTACCCTGCGGATTAAACTTTCCAGTCAATACATCCAAAAGCGCTTTGGGTGTGGTACCAAATGTGGCCAAGACTCCACGTACATTTCCTTTGTTCGCATCGTCGTATACTTCGTTTATGACCCAGGGATTAGTATAATCAACCACCAACAGGGTCGGTAAAGCCTGGGAAATTTGATTGACCCGCTCCACATTGATTGACGCCTTCGACAGAGAGAGGGAAATGGGATCCCCTGTGGAGTTAAACAGCGAACTTGAAGGTACCATCCAAAGTATCGCTACCTCCGCCTCCTCCGGAGTGGCTACGAATTCCAACTCATAACCCGCTTCGTTTTCAATCAAAACCGTTTGCTGAGCTGACCGTTCCCCCCGACCCGGAGCCTTGAAGGTCTCAAAATAAACCTTTGTATTTGCCTTTAAGGGCAATGCCTGTTCTTCATTTCGGAGTAACACGATAGACTTTCGAAGAGCGAGGGTAGATTTCTCCTTAAAACGTTCGCTACCCACCAGCTGATCCGCGTAGTCAGGATCCGCGTAGGGGTTTTCGAACAACCCTAAATCAAATTTCTCCCGTAGCAACAAAAATACCGACTGATCAATGTATTCCATGTCCAACTGTCCGTCTTTCACCACCGCGATCAAATCAGAAGGATCCGAAACTCCCGAGATGATATTTGAACCGGCTTCGATCGCCTTTTTATACCTCTCTGCGATTGACAATTCCTCTACTCCCCATGCCATGCGGGTAATGGGTCCAGTATCGGTATTGACGATGCCTTTGAACCCCAATTCACCACGCAACAATCCGGTTAGTACTCCTTTATTAAAGGCATATCCTACTTCTTCGAACTCGGTACCCACCGGCATCGAATAGTAGGGCATTATTGCGGAGGTACCCGCGTCAATAGCTGCCCGAAACGGCAGCATGTTGTCGTAAAAACGTCCGCCGGGAAAAACCTGCTCCTTACCCCATTCAAAATGGGAGTCTTGCCCATTCCTCCCGGACCCTCCTCCCGGGAAATGCTTCATGGTAAGAGCGATGGATTCATCATTGAGTTTCTTTCCTTGGAAGCCCAGCACTATTTCTGTGATAATCTGAGCCACCCATTCAGGATCTTCTCCAAATGTGCCGTTTACCCGCGACCAGCGAGGTTCGGTGGCCAAATCAGCCATGTACATATACCCTTTTCGAATGCCTGCTGCGTGCCATTCCTGTCTGGAATAGTCCGCAAATTCCCTAATCAATCCTAGGTCTCTGGTAGCGGAAAGGCCCAATTCCCCCGGCCAGGCGGTAAATACCGTCGCATCCAAAGCAGTCCCAACAGAGGCATTGGACGTAATGTGGTTTCGTGGATTTGATGTGATAATGGCTGGAATGCCCAGCGGCTCGTTTTCGCAGAGCTCTTGGAGTTTGTTGTTCCATTCTGCGATAATCCTTGCGCCCTCATTGGCGCGAAGTATAAAATGTCGGTTGTTAAACTGACGAACCATCTGGGATGTACTGGTAACCGCATTCATACCTCCTATAAAATTTTGCCTGTTACCTTGAGCGGATGGATCTTCGGTGACCTGCCCCTCTTCTAAGTCACTGGCCATATATTTACCGTCGGAGGCTGCTGCTTTTCTACTACCCAACATGCTCAAGGAATTGATCATCATGAATCCAGCTTTCTGCTCCAGAGACATTTTGGAAAGCAAGTCCTTGCTTCGCTGCTCTGAATCCAAGCGCCAATCCTCGTAAACATCCAACTGCCCATTTTGGTTGAGGTCTTTAAATTGGAAGCCATCGACCTCCAAAATGGCCACCGTACGGTAGCCCAGTGAGGGTTGCTCAAAGCTTTCCTTCTCACTACAAGCTGTAGAAAGGATTACCCCCACGAAAACGGCAAACCACGAATAGACGTAATGGGGGAAAAAACAATACACCGATTTATCTCGGTGAGATAATACAAAGCTCATACATTATACGATTAAAGGTTATTGTTTATTGATGTATAGTGGCTACCGCCGGAGCAAAAGCATCCAATGGAACCTAAACGTGGAGCAAAAATGGACTCAAAACGAACGGGAATCGTCCCAATGGATAAGTTGGCACCTCTTTTCCATTTCTTTAGGTAACCCGCTTGAACTCACTTGGCGTTAATCCGGTCTCCTCTTTAAAAATCCGATTAAAGGCCGACTTAGAATTGAACCCGCACTCAAACGCAATCCCCAATACAGAAAAATGGGAGTAGGCCGGGTCTATCAGCCTTTCCTTTACTTCTTTGATCCGGTAATCATTGATCAATCGATGAAAATTCTTGTTCTGCCCCGTATTGATTACCTGTGATAGGCGATGGCGGGATACGTCAAGATCCGAAGCCATCTGATCCAGGTTAAACTCCGGATTTAGGTAGGGCTTTTTGATTACCAAATAGTCGACAATTACATTATTTAGCCTAGCCAATTCCTCATCCAAATCCTTTTCGCGCTGACTACCTAACAAAGAATCATCAGGCTGCCGCACTTCAGCGGAGGGATAGCCTATCTTCTTTTTGGGTTGGTAAACCACCGTTTGGTTGATCCCAAAAAGGATCATGATAAACACAAAAACAGTTAGGTTTAGCGGCAGCAATGAAAAACGCTTGATCTCAATATCCCAGGCAATTCGAACGAATTGAGACACAAAATCGGCCATAAAGAAAAAAAGGAAAAACAAAAGCACAAAGACAATCCACGTCAATGAATTGTTTCTGGTATAATTGGAAAAGTGTAGCGGAATTCGCGTTCGGTATCGAACAATCAGAAACACGCTATAAAGCCAATAAATCAACAACGACAGGATAAACAAAAAATAGTACAGCTTATTATAAAAGTAAGCAGGATCTTCCGCCCGTTCCAAAATCGGAAGTACAGGGATGGTTGATCGATGTATGGAGACCATTAGGAAAGGCAAGAGATGGGTTAGGTCCCTGTAGTGCAGCGTAAAATCTTCTACAGTCAGAGAACAAACGTAAAAATACAAACAAGGCCCCAAAAGAAAGAGAATCGGAAATATACCAGGTTTAAAATAATCCACTACCTGGAAGGGCAAAAGAAAAGAACCCAAAAACACGGCAATAACCGCAAACCAACCTGCCAAAAAAGAAAAGCTAATGTGTTTTGGCCTCTTGGTCAGAAAAATCAGCACCCCAAAAACGGCCTGAATGAGTCCGACAACGGTAACTATCTCATACACTCCTCTATTATTTAAATCCGCCGCGTATTAAGGTGTCAGTTCGAACCAAAGGTTATCCAACCTGACTTTCTTCTACTCCTTCGACAAATACCTCACGGGTTACCTGCTCGAAGATGTAGTATATCGCAAAATACGTTACCGGCATCGTTATTGCCAAACCGACGAGAAAAAACAGAGCTCCCAAAATATTTAGCAACACGGCAAATAGGCCAAAAACAAAGAACTTAAACCATTTAACCTGAATCAATTTACGGCTGTTTTCCAGCGCTTGCCAGAACTCAAATCCTCCAAACAGCACCATAAGGGAGGAAAAAAGATAGCAGACCAAAAGATAAATCCCTGGAATGACCAATGCAATCAATCCTACTGCTACAAGTATTTGACCCAGCAGATTCACTACGATCAAGGGCACATAATACTGGAACCCTTTGAAAAAATCCGGGTAGATAAGAAGGTTTCCCTGCGTAATCTTATTCGCCGCCAAAAAATAGCCCGCTGTAAGCGGTGCAGCCAGGAAAACCCCAAACAACAAAGCATAATCGGAAAGATAAACTAGAAAAAACAGTTGGAGAAAAATCACAAAGAAAGTAAAACCAGCGGAATAGGCAGGGTACGTCCTAAACATATTCCATCCGTTTTCAAAGGCTTCCCGTATATCGAAATCGTACCCCGTTTCGATTAATTGATCTAATTTTCGGTGGTTCATGGTTCAAAAAACAAATCGTAGGTCAACTGATTATCCTGTAATTGCCGCCAAGAGGTCGTGCTTGGTAATGATATGTATCTGATGTTTTTCGTCTCGTACCAAAACAGCCTTTTCTTTGTCAACCATACTGGACAACACATCCAAGGTGCTATCCAAGGCGACAAACTTCATCGGCCCTTCCATGACTTCCTGCACAGAAGCGTCTTTCAATTCCGGGCTTTCGATGATTTTGCTTAGAAGCTTGGTATCGGTAACCGACCCTATTACCTGCCCATCCTCAAGAACGGGAATCTGAGACACACTTGTTTGGTTCATTTTGAAAATAGCCTCCTTTACCGTAGCGTCTCTACCAACAACCACCAGTTCGTATTCTTGAGGTCGTCCCTTCAAAATATCCCTCGCAGTGGTGAAGGTTTTATCTTCCAAAAAACCATGATTTCGCATCCAATCATCGTTGTACACCTTTCCCAAGTACCGCGTCCCATGGTCTGGCAATAGGACAACCATCAAATCCCCCTTTTTCAGATGTTCTCGGGCAAACTCCAAGGCCCCGTGAACGGCTGAACCACATGACCATCCGACAAACAATCCTTCTTCCCGGGCGAGGCGACGGGTCATAACGGCAGCGTCTTTGTCGGTGACTTTGATAAACAGGTCGATCATTGCAAAATCTACGTTTTGGGGCAAGATATCTTCCCCAATCCCCTCCGTTAAATAGGGATAAATTTCATCTTCATCAAAAATCCCCGTCTCTTTGTATTTTTTGAAAACCGATCCATAGGTATCGATCCCTACAGAAACTACCGCAGGGTTTTGCTCTTTCAAGAATTTGGCGGTACCGGACATAGAACCGCCAGTACCCACGCCCGCGGCAAAATGAGTGATCTTTCCTATTGTATCCTTCCAAATTTCTGGACCCGTTGTCTCGTAATGGGCCTTCCAATTGGAAAGATTATCGTACTGATTGGGGTAAAAGGAATTCGGGATATCAGCATTTAGCTTTTTTGCCACTGAATAATACGATCTCGGATCCTCCGGAGCGACATTGGTGGGGCAGACCACAACCTCGGCTCCTACAGCTCTCAGGATGTCAATCTTTTCCTTGGATTGCTTATCCGCCATCGTAAAAATACACTTATAACCCTTGGCAATGGCAGCGAGGGCCAACCCCATTCCAGTATTGCCACTGGTACCCTCTATGATGGTTCCGCCCGGCTTAAGAATGCCTGCTTTTTCCGCATCCTCTACCATCTTGACCGCCATACGGTCCTTCATGGAATTTCCCGGATTGAAATACTCCACCTTCACCACGACCTCGCCTTCGATTCCAGCATTCAGTTTGTTTAATCGCACCAGCGGTGTGTTGCCTATCGTGTCAATTATGGAATCATAGATCATAGAAGTAGCTTTAGGAGACATATCGTAAAAATATTGAACGGAATTGAAGGCATCGCAGTTCACTAGTGATACATTATCCACTGCACCACAATGCAACCAGCACCACTTACTTAACGCCGGCCAATAAATAGAGGACAGCCATACGGATGGCCACCCCGTTTTCAACCTGCTGGAGGATGATAGAATGCTCGGAATCCGCCACGTCGGAATTCAACTCCACGCCTCGGTTGATCGGCCCCGGATGCATAATTACTATTTCTTTATCGATTTGGCTCAGCAGCTTCTTGTTGATTCCATAGTAAAGGGAGTATTCCCTAAGAGACGGGAAATATTTAATCTGCTGGCGCTCAAGTTGAATCCGAAGGACGTTGGCTACGTCACACCACTCCAAAGCCTTTTTGACATCCAATTCCACCTGTACGCCAAGGCTTTCGATGTACTTTGGCAGCAAAGTAATTGGTCCACAAACCTTTACCTCGGCACCAAGTTTTTGCAGACAGAAAATATTAGAAAGTGCCACTCGGGAGTGCAGGATGTCGCCAATGATCGCAACCTTCTTCCCTGCAACGTCCCCCAACTTTTCACGAATGGAAAACGCATCCAACAATGCTTGGGTAGGATGTTCATGGGTGCCGTCACCGGCATTGATAATGTTGGCCTTGATATTTCTGGACAAAAAATGGGGGGCTCCCGGACTGCTGTGCCGCATGACCACCATGTCTACCTTCATGGCCAAAATATTGTTGACGGTATCGATGAGGGTTTCCCCTTTTTTTACCGAAGAACTGCTCGAAGCAAAATTAACTACATCTGCCGATAGCCGCTTTTCTGCCAACTCAAACGAAAGCTTTGTTCGGGTGGAGTTTTCAAAAAAGACATTGGCTATGGTAATATCCCGAAGGGAAGGCACCTTTTTAATGGGCCTATTCAATACGTCCTTAAAGTTATCCGCTGTCTCAAAAATAAGCTGTATATCTGATTCGGTGATATTTTTGATTCCCAGTAAATGCTTGGTGCTGAGTGTTTGCATGGCTATTTCTTCGGAGCTTTTTCGGTAATCCAAATGGCATCTTCCTCAAAACCTTGGCTTTTCCATTCTACGCTGACGTACTGGCTTTCCAACGTATTGACCTGCCTGCCAAAATAGTCCGGCTTGATAGGGAAGTCACGGGTGTATTTACGGTCGATCAACACCATCAACTCAACCTTCTTTGGACGTCCAAAGGCTATCATGGCATCCATTGCCGCCCTCACCGATCTACCCTTATACAAGACATCATCTACCAATACTACATTTTTATTTTCTATCAAAAAGTCAATGCGAGTCTCATTGGCACGCAGCGGCAACTCCCGGCGTCGGAAATCATCCCTGTGAAAAGTGGCATCCAAATACCCGAACGGAACGGCAACAGAAGAGATCTCCTTGATCCGTTCTATGATTCTATCCAAAACCAGCGAGCCTCTAGGTTGCAAACCCAACAACACGGTGTTTTCAAAATTATCGTGATTTTCGATCAATTGATAACAAAACCTGCTGATGGTGATGTTGATTTGGGTCTGATCAAGGACAAGTCTTTTCTGCATAACCAAAATTTGCCTACAAATATATAAAAATAATTTCCTTACTCGGGAAGCGTCAGATTAAATCCTCGACTTTGACCTTGGTAAAAAAACTCACCTCTTTGAGCTCTTCCTTACCTTCTCTGTTTTGATATCGAACCCGCTGCTTACCACTCAGCAAGTAGTAGTTTTCGTACCACCATACCAACTGTAGGCTATTTTCCCGGGTGTCCCTAATCCGCTCATTTTCGTTGACAAGCTCAATCTCAAATGCCTCATGTTCCCGAACCAACTCTCCGTTTCTGAATTGACTGAGCATCAACTGCTGCCCGTCCAAGTACATGTAAAATAAATTGTTGCCGTCAAAACTAACCTCTCCAAACTTGACTGGGTGCGAACGGCTTACGTTATTGAGCGGAAGCATATTATCCCAGATGATCTTCCCATCATTATCCAAAATAACAAACTGGGAGGCCAAAAATTTGTACTGCTGTATTACTTGCGAAGACCTCCATCTCGGATCCATCCATAGGGGGTTGCCAAAGGTATTCAGCCCGCCCATCATTGGGTTCATCCGATAAAAACTACTCGCATACATACCGTCCCTGGGCATATACCGGGTTGAAGATGAAACAAACAAGTCATTGTAAACCAAAAAAGAACCACCAAGATCGGTCACCTCCCTTGTCACCAAGACGTTTCGTATCGGCGTATTTCTTCCACGTTCCAAGTTCCGCTCCAGCGCATTCATCCGCCTTTCTCTCATTTTCTCGGGAAGGTAATTGTAAAAATTCTGAAAATCCGCCACGGTATAGAACCGGTTTTCATATTCTCCAAATTCATTGATCTTGGTGAAATATAGACCTTGATAGGCCTCCTTTCTACGAAGTCCATAGGGCCCAATCAATGCCTGTTTGTAGTCGTAGGAAGAAGTGAGTAGCCCCTCCACGATCTCCATCGAAGGATCCTGTAGTTCATCAATTTTTACCTCCCTCAATTTCTCTCCACTTGTGTCATAAGTCAGTATTGTGACGATCTTCTTCTTGTAGTAGTCTCTTCGGCTCATCAACACATCAAAAATATCCAACTCCGGATCCTTTCTAAGTTGAATGATGTTGGCGTCTTTTTCAAATACTCCGGGGACGGTAATCACGTCCGTGGTGGCCAAATCAAAAATCTGGATTACCGGACGGTACTCAAATGTTCCCATGAAAACTGCCTTCCGATTAAACACAAGGAAATCCTGCAAATCCAGGTTCAGAATTGAAGTCAAAGATACCTCAGCAACCTGACGGGATTCCAAATTGACCTCATAGATGTACCGCTCGTTATTGTAGGCCGGGCCCTTTTGAAATAGTACATATAGCAACTCACCGTCCAAGTCAAAACCTATAAGTTCTGAAAAATCCTTGATAGCGAAGGTAAATGGATCCGAGGAGTTCAGCTGATAGTCTGATACAACATACTGAAAAATATTTTTCCGCCCCATGGGCCTGTCGGAAATAACCCGGAAAGCCACTACGCCATTAGCCTTGGGCATCACGATGAAATCATCATCCTGCCAGCTGGTTGGGACTTCCATCCGATGAGTGAACTGAACCTGCCCGATAACCGAGCCTAAACTCATTACCGTAACGGCGTATAGAAATATCTTGGAAATCACCCTCATGCGTCCGCCATAGTTACGAGGATATCGGCCTCCTGTTTACTTAACGACATTACCGATAGTCGAGATTGTCTTACGAGCAATAAATCCTGTAATTGGTCAGATGTTTTGATTTGGGACAGGGTTACCGGATTGGGAAGATGTCCATTATACCTGATATCAACAGCCAGCCACTTCTCGCCATCGGCAGCTTTTGGATCTGGGTAGGGAGCACTAACCACCTTAGCGGTGCCGACCAAGGCCTTCTGCTTCCCACTGTGGTACACAAAAACCAGGTCGCCCGGCTTCATTTTCTCTATAAAGTTCCTTGCCTGATGATTTCTGACACCATCCCACACATCTTCTCCTTTGCTTTTCAAATCCTCGAGGGAGTAACTTTCAGGTTCCGTCTTGATTAACCAATAATTCATCTTGTGTTTTTTTTCAGTCTCCCAACCACTCCCGAAAGACCAAACGCTTGGGCCTTTACATGGTTAAGATAAGGGGAATGATTTTATTTTAAAACAAATATTATGGACATTTGTGTATAAACCTTACGAAAAGAAAATACCTTGGATAACAAGCAGATCACCAAAACGCTGAAACTGACGATTCAACTCATGGAGCTCCATGAGGAAAATTCATTTAAAATAAGAAGCTATCAGTCTGCGGTCAATACCTTGGATCGTGAAGCTCCAGATCTTTTTCACAAAAGCTCCAATGAACTTCAGTCAATCAACGGGATCGGAAAGAGTATCGCTGAGGTAATCCTTGAAATCATAGCCCGGGGATCACATAAACTTCTGGACGAACTGCTCGAAAAAACGCCAGAAGGCATTCTGGAGGTATTAACGATCAAAGGATTGGGCCCAAAGAAAATCAAAACACTCTGGCAGGAACTCCAAATTACCTCCACCCATGAGCTCATGGAGGCTTGTCGATCCGGTCAGGTGGCGAAGCTGAAGGGCTTTGGCGAAAAAACCCAAGAGAGCATCATCGCATCCCTCGAATACATTGACAGCAATAAAGGCAAATGGCTTTACGCCGACATAGAGGAAGCGGTAGATGGGTTGATGGTAAGTTTAACCAATCTTTTTGGTAAAGGAAAGGCCGTTGTGGTTGGCCAATACAGTCGCAAGCTTGAAATTATCTCCCTGCTTGAGATCCTGATTGAATCCAAAGATAATCGGAAAGCGCTAAACCAATTGGGTAAACTAGAAGGGCTAAACCAGCAGATCTCGTTGAGCAGCCCCTACAGGTGGGGAGGCATTCTGGAAAAATTCGGTCTTCGCTGTGATATTCTACTCGTTCGCCCCGAAAAATTCGTAAATGAAATGCTCCTGAGGAAGGCTTCACGAGCCCACCTATCGGCACCTTTGACGGATGGCAACATACTAGGTGAGCTGTTTTTAAGCCGGTCCTTTCAAACCGAAGAGGATGCCTATCGTGAAGCCGGTATGTGCTGGGTTCCGGAGGAATTACGGGAGGGATTGTATGAGCTCGAATGGGCAAAAGAAGGCAAAATTCCCAAGCTACTGGAATTGGGGGACCTAAAGGGGCCACTCCACAACCACTCCACCTATAGCGATGGAAAGCACAGCTTGCGTGAAATGGCTGATTTTTGCATTTCTCAAGGTTATGAATACTTGGGGATGGCAGATCACAGTAAATCTGCCTTTTATGCCAACGGGCTTGATGAAGACCGGGTTGCGCAGCAGCAAAAAGAAATCGACTCCCTAAATGCCAGCCTAGCTCCATTCAAACTATTTAAAGGTATAGAAAGTGATATCCTGATCGACGGTAGCCTTGATTATTCCAACAAGGTACTTGAATCCTTTGACTACGTGGTGGCATCGGTTCATTCCAGTCTGGGCATGGACAGAAACAAAGCAACGGCCAGGTTATTAAAAGCCATCCAAAACCCCTTTACCACCATACTCGGACATCCCACTGGGAGGCTACTTCTTAGAAGACAGGGTTATCCCATTGACCATAAGGCAATTATCGATGCCTGCGCAATCCACGGTGTCGTTATCGAAATAAACGCAAACCCTTGGCGTCTTGACTTGGATTGGCGATGGGTAAACTATGCCATCAGCCAAGGGGTAAAGCTATCCATCAACCCCGACGCCCACGAAACCGCTGGATTTGCCGATATGAAATATGGGGTCATGATGGGAAGAAAGGGTGGCCTGACCCCAGATATGACACTGAACACGCTGAGGGTGAATGAGCTGGATTCTTTTTTCCAAAATAGGAAGAAACAAAAACGAGTTTGAGGCTTGTTAGTATTCTACAAGTATTAACTCCCATACCGAGCTGTCCTTCCGGCAGACATCATCCGTGCACGATAGTGACGGCTCAAAAATAAATTATAAACACATGAAATCGAGCACGACGCAAGCGACACACGGAGGAACGATTGTAATACATGCGAGATTCCATGTGACCTCTAAAATACAATTATAAACACATGAAATGGACTGCAATAGGTGAAAAAAAACTCTTAAACCGCTCTTTCTTGTTCGGGATTACCGGCATTCTACTTGCGTTGATGCCTTTGGCTTTTGGGGTTTTGGGCATAGAGGTGGGGAGATTTTACGGATGGCTATCGGGTATTGGTATTGCCCTTCAGCTTCTAGGCATGAGTTTAGCCGTCTTGGTCATTCGGCAACGCAGAGTAGCTGAGGAAATCCAGCAAAAAGCCAAGCAAATGACCTTGGTGTTGGCCGTATCCCTGCTTTTTTTCATTTTAATTTAACCGCTGGCCGGTAGTATCCAAAATTGAGATAAAAAGTAAAGAGCAGCTTTTCATAATTCCAACGATCTTTTGTAGTTTTAGTAGCAACCAATCCCGACCCATTATGGACCGTAGATCCACCCTAAAGAAAATAACAGCCCTGACAGCACTCGGCATGGTTGGTTCCGACCTCCTTTCCGCCGGTCAGTTGGAGCGGCAAAACCGGTTACTCGAAAAAAACAGACCCACACCCCTCTATTTTTTTACAAAAGCACTTCAATGGTTACCCCTGTCGGATGTAGCGAAGGTTACTCAAGATCTTGGATTTACAGGGGTAGATCTTCCTGTTCGGTCAAATGGATTCTTTGATATCGACGAAATAAAAACCAAACTGCCCTCGGTTGTAAGGGATTGCGCCAACTTAGGTATGGAAATCCCCGTGCTTACTACCGACATGACCCTCGCAAAGCATGGAAACTGGGAGGAATTCCTAAAAACCTTGGCAGGTGAAGGCATCTTGAATTATCGAATGGGCTATTTGCCGTTTACCTCTAAACACATCATGGGGGAGCTCAAATCTCTTAACGGACAAATGAAACCAATAGCTGATCTACATGCACGATACGGCGTGTGCGGTCAGTACCAAAACCATGCGGGAAACCGTATCGGAGGGTCGGTCTGGGAAATCTACCATTTGTTAGACGGCATAAACCCAGACCACGTAGGTATTCAGTTTGACCTACGCCATGCGACTGTTGAAGGATACCAGTCGTATGAAAACGTGTTTCACTTGGTTTCGGATCAAATCAGGAGCTTCGACCTAAAAGATTTTGTCTGGGGCAAAAACCCAAGAGGAACAGGCGAAGTCCCTATAAATGTACTTTTCGGTGAGGGCAATGTGAATTTCCGCCTACTTTTGGAACATCCCCGTTACAACCACCCCACTATGCCAAAAATTATCCACGCCGAATACGATTTGGGAGGTGCTGAACACGGGCGTAAAGATCCTACGATGGATGCAAAGCAAATCCTCGCCACCATCGCAAAGGATGTAACGGCGTATCATCAATTGATGTCTTAAAAGAAGCCACAGCAACCGATAAAAATCAAAAACCGTATCGTCTTTGGGTGGCAAGATTCGAACTTGCGACCTTCCCGACCCATGTCGGGACGCGATGGGCACTCCGGTTTCATAGGCCCTAAAACAGAAAAGCCGGC
>NZ_AQHR01000113.1 GCF_000390185.1 Lunatimonas lonarensis
TTAAGAAGCAAATATAAAAATTAGTTTTTACAAAAAGCATTTTTAGAAATTAGTTTTTTAGAAAAGCATTTTTGTTGAGTCTGGAGGTTTGCCACAAATTCCATTTATCGTGTCCAGAAACCGGGCACTAGGAGAGGGTTGGCCTGATGAGGGTATTCAGAGTCGAACGGAAAAAAACATTGACACCACCCTGAAAGTGCCAAGCTGCATTGTTCCTTCCGAGTCCCCCTATCTGATCAATCCAAACCATCCTGACGCAAAAAGCATTACCATAGTCAGAAGCACTCCATTGTCTTTTGATCCACGGTTTAAGCAAACAGGAAAACAATAGTCTGTGTGAAAAAAAGGTCTCCGTTGGATCCCGTTAGCAAGATAGGTTTAGGTCAGGACTGCCATTTGAAAGACAAAGTTTGTCTATAAATTGGAAAACTTCCGCCATTGCAAATGACCCAAAGTAAGTTGTAGCTTTTACAATAGGACGAAATAGAAGGGTGAAGTTACAAACTTCACCTAGGGGGGTTAGAATTATTTGCTTCGTTATTTCAATTGAATTCCTCCAGGTCTTTATGGATTTTCAAGATCCAAGGGGACATATGGTGCTTTCTAGAGATAACTCTCTCATTATCTAAAAGATAAATGCCAGATGCTTCATCATAAATTCCTGGAAAGTACTGAGATAAGAGTTCCCCATTGTAAAAAATGTCAATAGGCCCCTGTTTTACATGGTCTTGGTCGTTGACTATTCCAGTGGAATGAACCCTAAGCGTATCTATATCCTGTTCAAAAAAACGAAATAGATAATAAAGGTCTACATTAAGAGGCTGGCCCCTGTAGCGGATAGTTTCCCCCAAATTGCCCCCTACCACCAGAGGCCCAAACAATGTATCCCCCTCTACAATCGACACCTTGCCTACCATATGACGCCATGCAAATTCGCTTCCCCCCCCCCATGAGGCACTAGATTCCCGTTGTCGTCAAGCATTGCCTCGCTTATCTCGACAGATGTTTTAGGAAGTCTTTTGTTGTCTGTATCCTCAAAATCGAAATAAAGAAAAATCCAAGCTGGATATCCGCCAGCAGGTGTTTCGTCTGCATTACAACTCCCAAACAGTGGTAGCAGGGCAATAATGGAAAGAAATAGGTGCGTTTTCAAAGATTAATTGGGTTATACATTGATATAATTTATGCAATAGCTAAATAGAGGACGTGATTCAGTCTGAAAATGCTACATTTTTAAAAGGAAAATTTTATTTTTTCTCCTTTCAATCACCTTAAACACATCTCTATCTAGTACGGTATACCCTCTGGAAACAGTGTGTCAAAAATTATTTTGATACTTTTAGTCAAAAGCGAAAAAGGTCAATCTTCCCATACTAGGGGTGCAGTGAAAGCGAAGCCCATAGGTATTTTCTAAGACCCCTTACGAGCTGCATACCATTCTACCTGTATGCTATTTAAACAATTCCACCGTGCCAATGACAAATTAATTATCATTTGAATTTTTTCATAACATCTTTTATGTTTGATTATATTTTTTTAATTTAACAGTTATTAACTAGCTGCCCAAGAATAAAATGAAAAAATTTGTTCTCCTATATCTCACCATTCTCGTTATTTTTCAATTTGGATGTGTCACCGATGACCAACCGATTGAGGTAATAGAGGAATCAGAGAATGAACTATTTTATACGCCAGAGGGGAAGCTTGCATTCTCCTTTGTTTATGGTGGAGCAAACACAACGCAAAGCGGAAAAACTGAATACCTTTATGACAGTGATTCCCGGCTAACCAAATTGCGTTCAGAAACCCACGTTATTGGCCAGGTTTTTCATTCAGACACCAGATATGAATATAACGAACTTGACTGCCTGGTGTGGGATAAAAAATACAACCTAATAGACGAGGAGCCAGTTTTCAATCTTGCCTACGAACGTATCTTTGATCCTGAAACCAGGCAGACAGAAGTTCGGGCCCACCGTGCGGATGGTACCGAAAGATGGGTATACCGAAACCTTTTCGACGATAACAACAGGCTGGTAAAAAGGGAAATGCAGGGAGGAGAATGGGAAGTCTATACCTACATGGCCGACGGAAAAACGGCTACCATGCGGCAGCAGTTTGCCAACAGCGACCTTTCCATTGGACACCTATACCGCTACGATGATAACCAGCGTCTGATCGCAAAGGAATACTTTGTCATCCGGGGTGACAGCATCCCCGAAAGTGGCGAGGGAAATATAGAGGAGTTTGATTATGATGATCAGAACCGACTGGTGGAGAGTAGATATTACGATCCAAATTTTGGATTTGTGCTACAGGGCAGGATCACGTATGAATACTATTGATGTATCTTCTCAAGCAATAAAAGTCGCCCTGTGCCTTCAAAGAGACAGGGCGACTTATTCCGTAATGAAAGAGCAAGGGTGTTTTTGAATTTACCGTGCAAAAATCAGACGATCACTTTCCGACAAAACTCCAAACAACGCTGTACCTCCTTTACGGCATCCGACCCTTCGGGAACCTGGTATTCCAGCTCAATAGAAGCCGGAAACCTGTACTTATTGGCCCGCATGGCCTGGAAAATTGCTGGTAGAGGAGTGTCTCCTTCGCCCCAAGCCAGATTTCCCTTTCCGTTGGCGGGTGTCTGACGGTCTTTGATGTGCATGCTGTAGATGCGCTTGTGCTGCTTGGCGATTAGCTCCATCATATCGGTATGCCCAGCCGCCACGTAATGGCCGGCGTCAAAATTTAATCCGTTTCGGGGATTTTGCGCCAATGCCGTATCCCAAAACGTAAACGTCTGCTGTTCGTGGCCGTGATAGCCCACCGAGATCTTGTGCTGCTCTCCCAATCTACCCAGTCGCTGGGTATGGGCATCGTTCGCAGGATGCTCCAGGGTAACATGGGACGCACCTAGGGCTTTGGCGGCCTTCATTCCATAGGCAATGTCCGCATCGGAATTATTCTGCCCAAAGGCGCTTGGCTTAAACGCATAGATACTGACACCAGCATCCTTATACATTTTGCGCAACTGTTCAAATTTCCGGTAATCCACCTTTTCCCGCCACTCGGCTACCACCTTGGCATAGGCTTCGGCTTCCTGTTGCATTTCCCGGAGTTCCTTGGTCTCGTCGGCCGTCAACGCTTCTCCCCGTCGCTGCTTGCCTCCCAGCTGCCCCATACGCATGCGGTCTATCGTAGATGCTGGCAAACCGGCAAAGGACTCCGCCGGGCCACCCATCAGCTCTATGGCATTTATGCCTGATTCGGTCACATACTTGAGCGTCGCTTCCGCGCTTTGGTCTGGCATGGATCGATAGGAATAAGTTATACAGCCTATCTGCACCCCATTGATACGGGAATTGGGTTTGTTGTAATTGGAAACGATGGCCGGTGCGCCTGATAGCCAGGCCGGAGACAACACCAATCCGGTGGCTCCCAGCGCGGATTTTACCAGAAATGTTCTACGAGACGTCATACTTGTTACGTTGAATGAAGCAGAAATATAAACAGAGCGGTTGAATTTACCGGTAAAACCGACACGATTTTCCAATCGAGTAGGAAGATAGGGATTAGTTCCCTATCTGTCCTCTC
>NZ_AQHR01000114.1 GCF_000390185.1 Lunatimonas lonarensis
GCAATATAGGCAGATTTTGATCATTTACAAAATGCCTAATTCAAAAATCAATTTCTATCCAATACAAAATCTAGCCCGTCCCAAAGGTGGAAACCCGCACTCTTACCTATTGGAATGAAATGCCGCTGACAAAATTATGGAACTAACACAAGTAGCGATTACCGCCGCATTTCCTAAACTTGCTTACCCTATATCTAATGGATTCAGGCAGCAGTTATGCTGTTAATCTCCTACTACACACTTGAAAAAACCCTTTACAGTATGTGATTACCTCAACTACAAAAATATTCCACGGAATATCTTTGAAATACTGGTGTACTGATAGGTAACATAGATTCAATACCCCATGGAAATCTCTATATTTTTTGCTAAATTCGATGCTATAAAAAACTCATTATAAATTCTACCATTATCCTTTTTAAAACTGATTTTGATCACCTTTTACCAAACAACACGATTACTTTATAATTTAATTGAGCCAACATCATGGGTAAATCACATAAATTCAAGAAAAAATTATTCAAATATAATTTTATTCCTCCCAAAAAATGGAGGCCAGCTGCCACTGCTTTGGTTGCTGCTATTTTCGGACTTGGACTATACTTGTTCAAGCTTAGTAATGCTGTCTCTTACTTATCAGACGACCCTCAAGCTTGTGTCAACTGTCATATTATGACACCTCAATACATTACATGGACGCATAGCTCCCATAGAGAAGTTGCACATTGTAATGATTGCCATGTTCCGCATGATAACATTGCTAGCAAGTATTATTTCAAGGCTAAAGATGGACTTTATCATGCATCCATTTTCACTTTGAGAGCAGAGCCACAGGTTATTCGTGCTTTAGAACCATCCATCAATGTCATTCAAAACAACTGTATCCGCTGCCATGAAGCTCAGGTCACAGATGCAAAATTGACCGGATTTGTAGAAGACCATTTTGTGCACCGCACCGACCGTATTTGTTGGGAGTGTCATCGAGAAGTCCCCCATGGAAAGGTCAAAAGTCTGTCTTCGGTAGGCCATCAAATTGAACCTATTCGGGCACATGCGCCGGCAGATATGCAAATCATACCCAAGTGGCTCCAAGAGTCAATCAATGAAGCTAAAAAATAAAGTCCCATAAAAATACCCACACTATGAAGAATTGGATTCTTTTCACTTTAACAGCAGTCATAGTCTTTTTACTGGCTATGTTGGCTTATTCCATAATGGACCGAAAAACAGAGGCCAAATTTGCTTACCAACCAAAGGTTCAACTGGAAGGCATCGAACCTAGAGACTCCATTTGGGGTCTCAATTATCCAAGGCAATATCAATCCTACATGAAAACGAGGGATACTACCTTCCGAAGCATGTATAATACCAGTGGATTTATTGATGCATTAGATGACCAGCCAGAACTGGTAATTTTATGGGCAGGTTATGGATTTAGCAAAGACTACAATCAACCCCGAGGGCATGCATGGGCTATCACTGACGTACACAATACCTTAAGAATTGGCTCTCCTATGGAGCCTGGTGATGGACCGCAGCCATCCACCTGTTGGACTTGCAAAAGTACGGACGTTCCACGACTCATGAGCGAAATGGGAGTTATGGAATACTACAGTCAAAAACTTTCCGACATGGGCTCGGAAGTCATCAATCCAATCGGTTGTGCTGACTGTCACAATCCACAGACCATGAATCTGACGATTACCAGACCTGCTTTGATAGAAGCATTTGAAGCAATGGGGAAAGACATTAATCAGGCTTCTCATCAAGAAATGCGTTCTTTAGTATGTGCACAATGCCATGTAGAGTACTACTTTGACAAAACAAAACCTGGAAACGAAAAAGCCTCCTACTTGACTTTCCCTTGGAAAGATGGTCTGACTGTTGAAAATATGGAGTCTTATTTTGATAAGATTGATTTTACCGATTGGGTTCATCCTATCAGTAAGGCTCGCATGCTGAAAGCACAGCACCCTGATTACGAATTGTATGAAATGAGCGTACACGCAAAAAGGGGCGTTTCCTGTGCCGACTGTCACATGCCTTATAAAAACGAAGGAGGTCAAAAATTTACAGATCACCACATCGGTTCGCCTTTAGCAAATATTGAAAACTCCTGTTTTGTTTGCCACCGAGAGAAACAAGCAGATTTGATGACGGATGTGTACGATCGTCAACGAAAAATCAAGGAAGGTGCTTCCAAAGTTCAGAAAATGATTGCGATGGCTCATATTGAAGCAGGCAAAGCTTGGGAATTGGGGGCAACTGGTGAGCAAATGAAGGAAATCCTTCGAGGTATCCGACATGCGCAGTGGAGATGGGACTTTGTGGTGGCTTCTCACGGCGGAGCGTTTCATGCACCGATTGAATCCAGCCGTATTATTACTTCAGCCACTGGAATCATCCAAGAGACGCGCATTCAACTGACGCGATTACTTGCATCTTTGGGACATAACAAACCTGTTGACATGCCTGACTTCACCAGTAAATCTGCTTTACAGGCCTACATAGGTTTAGACATTCCAGCAGAAAAAGCTGCAAAATCTAAGTTTTTGGAGGAGGTTGTACCTAATTGGATTCGTGAAGGAAAAGCAAGGGAAGCAAAAAAAGATGTAAAAACCGTTTCTTCACGCTAATCAGCTACAATCATGAACAAGTACATTTCGTTACTTACAGGTTTGCTGATACTAGCAGGTCTATCAGATAGCTACGCCCAATTTAAAGTTGATGGACAAATCCTTCAACGTTCCGAATACAGAAATGGCTTTGGAGGACTTATCCGAGAAAATCAAGACCCAGCCCTATTTACTGCACATAGAGCCCGGTTACAGGCACTTTATGAAATGGATAATTTCACTTTTTACATGAGCGTGCAGGACATCCGAACATGGGGTTCTACACCACAAGTAAAAGCAAGCGATAATTTTCTTTCTGTACATGAAGCTTGGGCACAGGTAAAAGTAGGCGAATACTGGCATATCAAGCTCGGTCGACAAGAATTGAATTACGATAATTTCCGTTTCTTAGGTAACCTTGATTGGGCACTCCAAGCTCGTGCACACGATTTTGCACTAGCAAAGTATGAAAAGGGAAGCATGAAATTCCACTTCGGAGGGGCTTACAATCAGGCAGCTCAATCACTTACAGATCAACCATTTTTGATTCCCAATCAATACAAAGCTGCACAAATGGCCCGCTATGAAAATAAATGGGGAAAAGTTTCCTTTTCAGCCTTGTTTTGGAATGATGGAAGAGAATGGCAGACTTTTGATAATACAGGAACTTTAACTGATAAAGGTATCCGATATCGCTCTACCTTGGGAGTTCCTACATTCAAATACAACTCAGGAAACTCACAAATTTCTGCTTTCTATTACCATCAATTTGGACAGGACATTGTTGGCACTTCTCTGAATGCCTACAATTTCAGTATCGCTTACAACCATGTAATCCCGGTAGATAGAGAAGCAGGTAAGTTATGGACCCTTTCTGTGGGCACAGAGCATATCAGTGGCACAAGCAATGCCGGCGACACCAAAAACCGCTCATACAACCCACTCTACGGGACCAATCACTTATTCAACGGTTACATGGATTTATTCTTCGTTGGGGGAACTCATGAAAACTCTGTGGGGGTGGAAGATTACTTTGTCCGATCCCGCTATGCATTTGGACCAAAGTTTTTCCTTCAGGGTGACTACCACTTGTTCTATGCCCAAAGTGATGTATTCGACTTAAGAACTTCAAGTCAAAACTTGATGAACAGCTACTTCGGATCTGAAGTGGATCTTACCCTTGGCTGGATTGTCAACGATGCCTTTTCCATTCAGGCAGGCTATAGCCAATTCTTCCACACGGATACATTTGCTTACCTCAAGAGTGTCGACAATGCAAAAAACACACAAAACTGGGCTTATTTAATGCTCATCTTCAGACCTACGATGAAGAATAAATTTATAGGAGTACTGCTTTAATTATGAAGATTACCAAGATTCTACTTTCCACCAAAGTTTCCCTCGTCCTGCTCCTTTCTTATGCAGTGGCAATGGGGGCGGCTACCTTTATAGAAAACGATCATGGCACTGCCGTAGCACGGGGCTTGGTGTACGATGCTTGGTGGTTTGAAATTATTCAATTATGGCTGGCAGTGAATTTTATTGCCCATATTCAACAGTACAAGTTATTTCATGCCAATCGATGGCCAATCGGACTCTTCCATATAGCCTTTGTGATTATTATATTGGGAGCTGGTGTCACTCGCTATTTCAGTCAGGAAGGCATGATGCATATTCGGGAAGGTGATGATCAGGATACCTTTTATACCACTGAAAAATACCTGCAAATCCAAGAAGTACAATCCGGAAAGTCTCTGGAAAAACAATTGCTTTTGCTTCCCAAAAACTTTAAACCTCGGTCAGTAAATGCTAGCTTAGGCCACCAAGACATAGAAGTGGTCTTTGAACAATACATTCAAGGAGCAACTGAAACATTTGTGGACGGCTCCAACACCTATGTTGATGTAGCTGTAGCCATGGGTGCAGGGAGAGAAGATTACCTGATTGATAATGGACGGTTTATCCAAATAGGCTCATTGACACTCAGCACAAGCAATGACAAGCATCACCCGATCAGAATTTACAAAGATGGGGACTCTTGGGTCATCAGTTCGGATGTTCATCTGCAATTAATGGAAATGAGTACTCAACAGATGGGTACTATGCATGCTGGAGAAACACAAAAACTCCAATTGCGAACACTGTATCAATGGGATGAAGGGGCTTTCTTGGTCAAAACTGTTCAAGAAAAAGCACAAGTAGTCTATGTGCCGGAAGAAGATGAGCAAATTGCCAAAAACCTAATCGATGTTATTCATTACCGGGTTTTAGATAAAAATAAAAATGAGGTGGCCAATGCCTATGCAAAAATGGTCAGCCTAAATCCAAATTGGTCTCAATTTTCTATTGGTGATCAAAGTTATCGCATCACTTATGGTCCTAAAGCGATTACGTTGCCATTTTCCTTGTACTTAAGTAAATTTGATTTGGAACGCTATCCCGGTAGCCAAAGCCCATCAAGTTATGCCAGCGAGGTCATGGTGATGAATGGAGATGTGGAAGAATTTCCTTATCGGATTTTTATGAACAATGTCCTGGACTATAAAGGCTATCGTTTTTATCAAGCCTCTTATGATACGGATGAGAAAGGCACGGTTTTATCCATCAACCAAGACCGTCCAGGCACTTACCTCACCTATTTAGGTTATACCCTATTGACTATAGGGATGTTCCTGACCTTGTTTGCCAGAGGAAGCAGATTTACAATTCTCAATAAAAAAGTCAATAAAAGTAACAGCACGCAACAACTTCAACAGAAACCAAGCTCCATTATACAACCAATTGCCTTTGCATCTTTGGCTGCTATCGTGCTTGTATTCTCTTGGGGGATGATTCGTCCTGATAAGAAAGGGCAAGATTTCTGGATTCCTCAATCACATGCAGCTGCCTATGGTCAGTTGATTGTACAGGATCTGGATGGGCGAATGAAGCCATTGAATACCTTAGCCCATGAAATTGTCAGGAAAATAACCGGTAAATCGTATGCCGAGTTAGCACTTGGAGACGAAACTATCCGCATGAGTCCAGAGCAATTTATTTTGGCACTCCAAATGGACCCAAGAGGATTCAGCGAATTGCCTTTTATCAAAATCGACAAAGAAAAGTCTTTGGAAGTTTTCAAAGCTTTGGATAAAACTCCAGCCAACAAATTAAGCTTCATGGATTTTGTCGATGAACAGGGTGAGTATAAAATCCAGCATTTGGTAGAAGAAGCCAATCAGCTTAAACCATCGCAAAGAAATGAAGCGCATAATGAGCTATTGAAAACGGATGAACGCTTTAACATTTTCTATGGATTACTGACAGGCGATTTCCTCCGCTTATTTCCTAATCGCTGGGATGCCAACAACACCTGGTTTACTGGACAGCAATTCATGCAGGGCTTCGATGATGAGGATGCTGTATTTGTGAAAAATATTACTCCGCTATACTTACAAGCTTTGCAAAAAGGAATCGATACAGGAGATTGGGAAGATGCTGATGAAACATTGTCTTACATTTCCCTATATCAGCAAAAAGCAGGCGATGAGGTCTACCCTAGTGGTACTACTGTCCAAGCTGAATTATTATATACACAACTGAATCTAGGAACCCGTCTATTCGGGCCCTTTTGGCTGCTTGGAATTTTCATGCTAGTTCTGGCTATCTGGATGCTATTCAAAAATAGCTCTTGGTTAGTGAAAAGTTGGCAAATCGGAAGTATATTGAGTTGGATAGGCTTTGCAGTTTTCACCTTTCACCTTGGCTTAAGATGGTATATTGCTAAGCACCCACCTTGGAGCGACGGCTTTGAAATGTTGGTTTTTGTAGCGTGGGGAGTACTCTTGTTCGGCTTACTTTTTGCCAAAAAATCCAAATTTACGGTTCCTTTGGGGCTGTTATTCTCAGGAACACTATTGTTCGTAGGTTTCCTCGATTGGCTCAATCCAGAAATCACCAATTTGATGCCTGTCTTGCATTCTTACTGGCTAAAAATCCATGTGGCCATCATCGTGAGTGGATATGCGCCTTTGGCGCTGTCTGCTATCATTGGATTGCTTTGTTTGATTTTCTTGATCTTCAAACCGCAAACCGCTGAAAAAAGCTGGTTTTCCAATATCAGGGAACTTCAAATTGTCAATGAAATGTCTATTACGATCGGATTGTTCTTACTGACCATAGGAACTTTCCTGGGAGGTGTTTGGGCCAATGAGAGCTGGGGTAGGTATTGGGCATGGGACCCAAAAGAAACTTGGGCTTTAATTTCGATTATTGTCTATGCTATTGTCTTACACATTCGATTGGTTCCAACCCTTAAAAGCAGCCTTTTGTATAACATTGCCAGTCTTTGGGCATTCGGAGCTATCATCATGACTTCATTTGGTGTCAATTACTACCTATCAGGATTACACTCTTATGCCAAAGGTGACCCTGTGCCTGTGCCAATGTGGGTGTATTGGGTAGTAGTGGTATTGCTTGTAATTACAGTAGCAGCAATTTTCCGCTTCCGTCAGATGAATACAGAAGATAAAAAAGCCTTGCTCGTCTAAACCAGGTGAGCAAGGACCGTTTCTCCATTTTCTACTTCCAAGGCTATTTCCTTCATTGTTTTCTTTGTCAACATTTGAATGACATGGCCTCGGATTTTTTTAATATCATTGTGAAGGGGACAGGGATTAGTTTCTGAGCACTCAGTTAGACCAAGACTACAACCACTAAACAAGCCATCTCCATCAATTGCCGACACCAAGTCCTTCAACGTAAATTTCTCGTGCTCTTGCGATACATAAAAGCCACCTGTAGGCCCTTTTTGAGAACCGATAATTTTCTTTCTCACCAAATCTTGTAAGATTTTAGCGGTGAAAGGCTCTGGGGCTTGCACAAATTCAGCAGCTTCTTTAGCTCCTACTTTAGCTCCATTTAGACTTTGCTTCCATACGTATATGACTGCCTTGATCCCGTATTGACAAGCTTTAGAAAACATAATTCATTGTGTTTGAAACCAAAAATACGGATAAATTTGTCCGATTTTCAAAAAAACAGCAGCTATTTTCCAGAGAGAATAGCTGCTTTTGGAATTCAGGATTAGCTAATCATCAAGGAAACTTCAAGCTGAGCATCACAAAGAAATTTCTCCCTGGTGCAAACAAGGGTCTCCTATCAGGTCCTATAGGACGGTTTAAGTGTTCATAATACGCCTGGTTGAGTAAGTTCTGAGCACCAATTTTTAGTGCTAATTGAGACGTAATCGCGTACGATGCATCGACATCAACTAGCGTAAATCCCGGGGTGGCCATTTCACCAAAGAGTGCTGAAACTCTGTTTTGTGAAGTCACATGGCGTAATCGGAGCGCTGTATGCAGCTTATTCTCCAAATGATTTCCTATCAAAGCATAGCGAATGTCCAAAGGTGCAATTTCAGGAAGTGCTTCTGAGATATTAAGATTTTGACCATAAGTATAGGCAAACGCAAACTGCTGCTGCACTCCCCAACCCAAATACTGACTCAGGCTAAGTTCTATCCCTGTCTTCAACGCTCTATCGATGTTGATAAATTGCCTAACTCCAGGAGCAGAGGCTATTCTCGGGGTCAATTCTGTTCGCTCTGCTGTAATATAATCGGTCAAGTAGGCAGCAAAGGCATTAAACTCTACTTGGATTTTTTCTTTCCCATAGCCTACTACAAAATCTAACTGATTATTGGTTTCAGGTTTCAGTGCCGCATTCCCCACTAGCTCATAAGGGTCCATGCCAACTGGAAAGTAATTGATAAATCGCTCTGTCAAACTACCACTTCGCTGTACCCTAGCCAACCACACACTTAGATTAAGTTCATCTGTCAAGTCCTTTTTAAGTCCCAAAGAAATACCAGGATTCAATTGAGTGACTTGACTTGCTCCATTGGCTTGTTCGAATTCTGGTTCAACATCCCTCGCCACAGCGTGATTGACATCCATGCGACCACTTACTGAGAGCATGTATGCACCTAATGGCAAATTATAATTCACAAAAGTTCCTAATTTTTGAATCTGTGAATTCTGCCAGGCATTATCCAATACAACTCTTCCAGCCATAGGGCCCATCAAAAATTCCCTTTCCCGGATTCCTTGTGCAGACTCAGAGCGGTAATCTGCCCCCGCATACATTCGTCCATTTCCTAACTTCCACAAACCTTCCGTACGTCCACCATAATTCTGAGTAAAAGCTGGTACTCGTGCATTGCTCATTCTAGGATTTAAATCTCTTAACAAATTATCCATCAGGTGGTCTACTTTAGTAAGATAAATAGAAGATGTCCATGACAATAAGTTACGTTGCTGATAGGTACGTGTATGCCTCAAGGAAGCCATCCACGTGTCATCCGAACGTAAATCCATCGCCAAACTTGGAAAATCTACGTCTCTGGCAAAATTCCTATTGACCGTCACCTGAACCAAATCTCTTCTACCCACTTTAAAATCCCCATACATTCCGACCGTTCCTCTTCTAAAATTTGCTGGCACTACATTGCCCTCACCATCTACATAATCAGTGCCTGTAGACCATGACCCCATGACTCCGATATCATGATTCTCCCCTGACACCCCTACTCTGCCTTCATGTCTCCATATATTCCCATTACTCTCATACATAGTCGAATATCGTCCATAGACTCCATTGGGAGAGGAAAAGTTAGGATCTTCTTGTACAAAGTTGATCGTTCCGCCCAACCCAATGCCGTAGCGAAGGGCATGCGGTCCCTTGAGGATTTCCACTTGCTTGATACGGTTTAAGGCAATTTGAGAAGTTGGAGGATCCATTCGATTGGGGCAGGCGGCAATGGCTGACTGAAGGCCATCAATGACAATATTTAATTGCTCATACTTAAACCCTCTCATTACAGGATCAAAAGCAAAAGCCCCACTTTTTCGTATCCCGTTGACAACAGGATTTTGATTTAATATAGCTCCTGCATCGTGGTGGAGACGCTCTTGATCGGATATCATGATCCGCTGATCTTTTTCATCCGTTTGTTTTAAAGAAATTATGGTGATCGGTTGCAAATGATAGGATTGTTCCATCCGTAAAATCTTGCCCACCCCTATAGCCGATTCGAGTTCTGATGCTTTTAAAGTCCATTTACCATATAAAACATGACTAAAATGAATGGATTCTCCTGCTTGAAAGCGAAGGGTGATTTTTCCAGAATCATCTGAAATACCGGATTGATCAGCATACTGATAAGTCAATCCAATGATGGGTTCTAATGTTTGGCGATCGAGTAACTGGATCGTCTGGGCATTAGAAAATGTGATTGTTCCCCATAACAATAGGAGATGCAGGGATATATGCGCTTGAATTAAAGGCGAGTTCATAAGAGTAATTTTGAAATTAAAGTAAGGCTTGGACAAAACCGATCCATGCTAACTCGCAGAGGAGTAGCTGGCAGGTAATTTGTCAATACACATGTGGATCTTTAAAAAAATCAGGCAGTTGGAGGATGAAAGAATTCAAGATAAGCTCCTTGAGGTTGATTGGCTGGCACGAATAAACATTCAGACCTATCAACTACTTTTCTCTGGGTTAAAAAAACCTGATTGGCAGATGTCGACAAGTACAGCATTTGTACCTCTTCAGGAATCAGCCCCTTCTTGTTGTCTTTATGATCTTTTGCTTGGTCCAAGCGCTTATCCAATTCACACAATCCATCACATGCCAATTCAGGCTGCGCTTTGTTTTCACAAAAGGCCTCTGCAATAGCTACCCTATTCAAGTAAAAATGCGTCTGAATCAGGGAATAGTTCATTCCTGAAAGCAGCAATAGCAGTGATAGGGCTATATGTGTAAGAAACTTCAGCATTTGCTATAGAGTTGCAAATTAGTTTTCATTCATTGTTATCATGTGACCAAGGTCACGGTTAATGCTTTCTTTATTTTTTGTTTGTTGAGATTTTCTCTTCCTCCTATTGACCATAATCTTGATAAGTACAATCGCAGCCATCATGACAAACATGGTAATGATCGTCCAACCATTGATGATACCAAAAAGAATTCTCCATTCAGGCAGTTTTACAAGAGCAGCACCCAATCTTCCCAACAAGCTCAACTGAAAAACCACCCATCCTATCCAAAGAACCGGATGATAGGGTTTTTCCTGAATGGAGAGAATCATGGGAAAGATAATCGGGGCATGGGCCCAGATCATGGAGAAAGCAAAACCTAAAAAGAAGGTGTGCAGGTAAAGGTCATAAAATAAGGGATGGGAATTTAAAAAGCACAATATCAACCCATGCAATACCAACCAAACATAACCCACCTTCAGGCCAACTCCGATGTATTTGAACTGCTTTTCTTTCTTGGCAGCAATTTTCGCCATATCAAAGTGTAGCAACCAAAAGGCAATGAATATGGCAGCAAATCCCATGACCCAGTTACCGGACTGATGGAAAGGCATCCACATGCCGATAAAAAATAATGCTAGTAGAATGTAAAGAATAATTTTAGCATAGCTTGGTGTTGGTAAAAACTTACTTAACTCCAATCGCTCTCCTACGATTGTAAATAAAAGAAAGCCAATCCACCATGGAACAGCCGCAGGGACAAAATCACTTGTAATCAATGCAACATTGCCAATCATCCAAGAAATCGCTCCTATAGACATGACATATTGATAGGGCTTGGGATGCCTTAGGCTTTGAAAGTACATCATCAATACCAAGCCCACACTTCCTGTCAATTGCAAGTAGAAAGCAAAAAAACTCCACCCCGGAATCACTAATACCGGGATGGAGAAACCGTTTAAAAGTACTACCAACAACCACCATTTATTCTTCATTACCATGGCCCTCTCAAGGGAAATGAGAGTTCCGAGAAACCCTCCCACCATCAATAAACCATGTTGCATACCTGCCCCGGCCAACATCCATGTCATATCTCCTAAGCGGTTAGCACCACCACTGATACCTAAGAGCAAAGCTCCAATCACAAAGGGGAAAATCAAGGCTGGTTTTAAAATCGTTTTCATAGTAAAGGACTTTTTTATCCTTTTTTAGTTTTTGAAAAAAGGGAAATTTAAAATATCCCTCTATCAATGGCTCAAAGATAGTGAAAAAATATTATCGGACAAATATATCTTTTATTTTTTAAAGTAATTTTTCACTGTCTAAAAAAATGAATAACATTAACAAACCATTAAAAAATTTTAGAGGACAAATTTATCCTTTTTTAAACAAAACAGCGAATTATTACCAGAATATTTTTCATGATTTAAGTCAAGTCCATGCATGACAAATACCCTATTCCAACCATTACCTTACAATTATCTTGTTCAAGTTTATAACATATAAAATTAACAGGTAATCAATGGATCAATTTGTCATCAAAAGAAACGGAGAATACGCCCCATTCGAAGCATACAAAATAAAGGATGCACTTATTAAAGGGTTTCAGAGCGTACATCAGGTATATGACCCTGTAGTCTTTCAAAAAATATTAAAGAAACTAGATGTTCAAACCACCTGGGCGGTAGAGGATATTCAGGATATCATTGAGAAGCAGCTTTTTGAAACTGGTAATTTTGATATCATGCGCTCTTTTATGCTTTACCGGCACACTAGGAAAATGCAACGGGAACACGTAGCCGGGCTAAATGAAGACACCACCTATGTGGACAGCACACAGACTATAGAAGAATATATTATGGAAACCGATTGGCGGATCAACGCCAATGCTAATACCTCCTATTCCAATGCAGGGTTGGTGAATAATGTTGCCGGGAAAATCATCGCCAATTATTGGTTGGACAAAATCTACAACAAGGAAGAAGGCTATGCCCACCGCAATGGGGACATACACATTCACGACCTGGATTGTCTTACCGGCTATTGTGCCGGATGGTCTCTCAGGGTGTTACTCAATGAGGGCTTCAACGGTGTACGGGGAAGGGTGGAAAGTAGGCCCCCCTCCCACTTTCGTGAGGCGCTTGGACAGATGGCCAATTTTCTCGGGATACTTCAAAGCGAATGGGCCGGTGCACAGGCCTTCAGTTCTTTTGATACTTATCTGGCGCCTTATGTTTTCAAAGACAATTTAAGTCAAAAAGACGTAGAAAAAGCCATTCGTTCTTTTGTATACAACTTAAATGTTCCCGCAAGATGGGGACAATCCCCTTTTACCAATATTACTTTGGACTGGGTGGTTCCGGAGGACCTCAAAGATCAAATTCCCACTAAAAATGACCTTCACCTTTTCAAAGGATTGGAGGACCCCGGGTTTTTGATCAGGGTGATAGGTAGAGGGGTCAATAATGTAGAAGAAATGACTTATAAGCATTTCCAAAAGGAAATGAACATGATCAATAAGGCCTACTACACAATAATGACAGAAGGAGACGCCTCCGGACAGCCCTTCACATTTCCTATTCCTACCGTCAATATCACAGAAGATTTTGACTGGTATGGAGAAAATACAGACTTGCTTTTTGAGAATACCGCCAAAATTGGTTCTTCCTACTTCCAAAACTTTATTGGAAGTCAATACATGTATGATGAAAATGGAAATAAAATAGAAAACCCCGAAGCCTATAAGCCCAATGCGGTCCGCAGTATGTGTTGTAGGCTACAGTTGGACCTAAGGGAACTATTGAAGCGGGGCAATGGTCTTTTTGGCTCAGCAGAGATGACCGGAAGTATTGGAGTAGTCACCATCAATATGGCCCGATTGGGATATATCTATAGGGGAAACAAACAAGGGCTTTACGACAGACTGGACACCTTAATGGCCATTGCTAAATCTACCTTGGAGAAAAAGAGAAATTTTATTCAGGAAATGTACGATCGAGGACTTTACCCTTACACCAAAAGGTACCTACCACATTTCAGAAACCACTTCTCCACCATTGGAGTCAATGGAATGAATGAAATGATATTGAATTTCACTTGTGAAAATGAAGATATAACAGGAGATTTTGGGCAGCAGTTTGCCACTGAAATTCTGGAATACATCAGAAATAGGATGAAAGAATTCCAAGAAGAAACTGGAAACCTTTACAACCTGGAGGCCACCCCGGCCGAAGGCACTACTTATCGCTTTGCCAAAGAAGACCGCAAACGCTTCGGGGATATCATTCAGGCTGGGACCGGCGAAAACATCTATTATACCAACAGTTCCCAAATACCGGTGGATTTTACTGATGATCCATTTGAAGCCTTGATGCTTCAGGATGAATTACAGTGTAAATATACAGGGGGAACCGTCCTGCACTTGTACATGCGGGAAAAACTTTCCACGCCGGAAGCTTGCCGCAACCTGGTCAAAAAGGTCCTCTCCAATTTTAAACTCCCTTACATTACGGTAACTCCTGTATTCAGCATCTGTCCTGTACATGGATACCTGAATGGTGAACATGAATATTGCCCAAAATGTGATGAAATTCTATTAGATCAAATTAACCATAAAACCTCTTAAGTTATGCAAACAAATGAAGCAACAATTGAAAAAATTGAAACCCAAACCTGGCTGGAAGCCAACAGGGATAAAAGAACCAAATGTTTGGTCTATACCCGGGTAATGGGATACCACAGGCCAGTAGAAAGTTTTAACATTGGAAAAAAAGGTGAACACAAGCAACGGGAACATTTCAAAGAAGAAAAGGACAGATACTGCTAGACCCATTTATAGCATTACCCCTTTTACATTACTGGATTATCCTGACCATACAGCCTGCATCCTTTGGTTTGCAGGCTGTAACATGCGTTGTGGATACTGTTACAATCCTGAGATTGTAGACGGAAAAGGTAAGATCAGCTATGGGGATGTTCTTCATTTTCTGGAGAAAAGAAAAAATCTTCTGGATGCGGTAGTATTCAGTGGTGGGGAGTGTACCCTCCATCAAAATGTCCTGTGGTTAGCCCATCAAATCAAAGAATTGGGCATGAAGGTGAAGATCGACACCAACGGCAGCAGACCGCACGTTTTGGAAAACCTCATCGCAGAGAAACTGGTAGATTACGTCGCTTTGGACTTTAAAGCCCTGCCTGGAGCTTATCAGAAAATAACAGCCTCCCAGCTTTACGGTGAATTTGTAGAAAGTCTGGACATCTTGGTCAGTAACAATATTCCTTTTGAGGTCCGCACTACCCTACACAGTAGGTTAATTAGTCAAAGTGATCTGGTAGAAATGGCTAAATTCCTTCAAGAAAAAGGCTATCAAGGAAAATACTATTTACAACATTATGTTGGGGACACAGGCAGTATTTCTTTTTTGCCTGAAAGCTGCAAGAGTGTTTTTATCAACAGTGAATTTGAACTCCCAAAAAACATTATTTGGCGGAACTAAAAAGGCGATGTATCTGCCTCACCTTTTTTTGGATTCAAATACCTTAAACACAAACTTCAGAAAACTTAATGATAGGACTGATACTTACTTTACTTAGAATAGAGTTGGTTATCAAACATGCCTTCTCTGATTTTTCCAAAATCTTCAAAGCCTTTGCTTCCTGTTCATCCACACAAATAGTAAGTTCGGGTTTTAAAATAACTTCACTCATCATCCATTTTCCAGATTCCTTCGATAATTTACCATACGCCTTACACGAAAAAAACTCATATTTTAAATGGTAATTCTCCGCAACAGCCAAGAAGGTGGTCATAAAACAACTATTTACTGCTGCTGTAAAAAGATGCTCTGGGGACCAAATACCGGGTACACCATGTGGAAACTCAGGCGGAGTAGCACATAAAATTACTTGGTCCAATTCAGGAGAACTCATTTGGCCGATTCTTCCATCTTGCCATTGGACATTTATTTGATACATATAGGAGTCTAACATATATAAAGTTGAATTAGATAGTGAAGTAATGGGACAAAATTTCCCTTGCAAATAAAAGACTTTATTGTCTTTATTTAAACAAAGGTAAAAATGGTTTTGAAATATCAACCTAATATTTGCAAGTATTTTTTAATGACTGATATTAATCATGCTTGTAGCTAGTTTGTCGATGATATGACGGCTCCTAAAAAAAAGCGTACATTTAAACCTGATGTGAAAAAAACGGAAACTACATCTCCAGACAGTCAAAAAAAGATTAGGTTAACCCCTGTATGCTCATTTGTTAACATCACCTCCAAAATTCATCTTCCCATACCGCACAGGAAGATTCCCCAGCATGGTTTTTGGCAATAGTATCAAGTTCTTGCTCGGTAGCTATATCCTGTATTTTATTGAATAGTACCCTCTCTTCAAACCTGATATGCGCTTCTAAGTCATGCTCTATTTTTCTCAGGTAATCATAGTCTGATTGCTGTCTATGAAAGAGCTCTTCCAGATGTTTATGTTCTTCCAGTACTTGTTTGACCAAAGCATCATCCCTTCCCAAAACTGGAAAAACAAATTCCTCTTCAATAGAAAAATGTAGCTTTAAATATGTCTGCCAAAACCACTTACAATACTTATTGATCCGCTCTCCATCTACACCAAGTTTGATTCCATGACGGATTTTAAAACATAGCAATAATCCTTGATGATGATCCTTGCTCAATCCATGCAACGCTTTATCTCTTTTAATTGGCGGATGTTTAGTCATGCTAAATAACAGTTACTTACTGAAATGATTTAAGAGTCGGTAAAGTCCGAATTGACCTCTTGGATTTTATTCAATTATAATCTCAAAAATTTAGAATTCGTTCAATTTGACCTTCTCAAAATGGATCATAAAATTTGAGTATAGTTTTTAAAAATCAATACCACAATTAAGAAACTTTAAAAAAACACTCTTCCAATTAAAGGACAAATTAATCCCTTATTTGTTATTCTGACCGAAACTTGAATCATGTCAGTTTATGATTTTCGTCATGTTTTTGATAGATGAATCAAGTTAGTTTTGTAAAATACATTAAAACTTCATGCACGTATGGCTACTTGGCTAAAAGAATGGAATCCGGAAGACACTAATTTTTGGGAATCTACAGGAAAAAAAATCGCTTGGCGCACCTTAACAATCACGACAATTGCATTGACTTTATCGTTTGCTACTTGGTTTATGATGAGTGCTATTGTCACTAGACTCCCAGGAATCGGTTTCAACTTCACTGATAACCAACTTTTTTGGCTAGCAGCATTACCTGGTTTGGCTGCGGGAACGTTAAGAATTGTGCATACGTTTCTTATTCCGATATACGGCACCAGACATACCATTACTGTTGCTACTTTTCTCAAACTCATCCCGGTCATTGGTATAGGATTGGCAGTAATGAATCCTGGAACACCTTTCTGGGTATTCGTTGTCCTTGCCCTTACAGCGGGTTTTGGAGGAGGTGATTTTTCTTCTTTCATGCCTTCGACAAATATGTTTTTCCCTGCTCGATTAAAGGGTACTGCTTTAGGAATTCAAGCAGGTATTGGAAATTTCGGTGTCAGTATAGCCCAGTTTATGACCCCGGTAATGATTGGAGTGGCCTTGTACGGAGCACCTCAATTGTTCAAAAGTGTTGATAAAGCTACAGGAGATATTATTTCAAAAGAAATTTACCTGCAAAGTGGTGCTTTTTGGTACGCACCACTCCTAATAATTATTGGAATTATCAGCTGGAAATACCTTAAAAGCATTCCTATGAAAGCTTCCTTTAAAGAACAGCTAGATATATTTGGAGACAAACACACCTGGTACTGTACCATCACCTATTTTATGACCTTTGGTACCTTTGCAGGTTTATCAGCTGCTTTCCCCCTATTGATGAAGGTGCTTTATGGAGGTTTTGATCCTAGTTTAGACCCTTTGAAATATGCCTTTTATGGTCCTTTGATTGGTTCTGCTTCTAGAATTTTGTTTGGCTTTATAGCCGACAAAACTGGTGGTGCAGTGTTGACGACTATTACAGGTATTGGACTTTTAGGTGGAGTGATTGTCATGATTGCATTTGGATTGGTCAATCCAACGGGAATGGAGCAATTTCCAATGTTTGTAGGAACCATGATGGCATTATTTTTTTTCACAGGAATCGGAAATGCCTCGACTTTTCGACAATTTCCTATTATATTTAAGCATAACCCGAGACAAGCTGCGGGTGTTATCGGTTGGACTGCGGCAATAGCGGCTTACGGACCTTTTATTTTCTCCTTAGCACTTGGAGCATTTATCGGAAGCACGGGACATGCAGAAGGCTTTTTCTGGATCTTAGGTATTTTCCTTGTTATTGGCACCTTGATCAATTGGTATTTCTACGATAGAAAAGGCGCAGAGAGACCTTCTTAAAAATTTAATTTACCCACACTATGCTAAAATTATTTCAAACTTTAAACCGAATCGCCTTAATCAAAGCAAGCATTGCTGCTTTGGCAGTGGTCATTTTGGTTTTTATCGGATCGCGAAATCTGCAGAATTTCGACGCAGCCCTTATTGCTTACCTTTTCGGAACCATCTTTGCTGTATTTGGCATTGCCTACCGCTACTCTGTATGGCTCCAAAGACCCCCTACAAGGCTGTATTGGAAAAGGAGTATGCAATTTTTATTTAGCAAAGACTTTATTAGCTACACAAGCCGATCCGTGTACCTGTTATTTAGAAACATCTTGTTTCAGCGTTTTATTGCCTTCAGAAGTAGAACCCGATGGTGGGGCCACTTTTTATTGGCAACTGGTTGTCTATTGTCCTTTGGTATAACGATTCCTTTGACTTTTGGGTGGATCCACTTCACCTTAGAGCCTGGCACTTATGATATTTACAATGCTAACTTCTTTGGATTCAAGGTAGGTTCATTCGAACTGGGAGGCCCAATTTCTATTTTGGCATTCAAAGCCTTATTCCTTACATCTTTCCCCGTCATCATCGGTGCTATCATCATGATGAAAAGAAGGGTTAAAGATGGTGGAGTTATTGCTACACAATCCTTAGAGGGTGATTGGCTTCCATTGATCTTATTGATCGCAATCTCCGTTACAGGCTTAGGAATCGGATATGATTACACCTTTTTGGAAGGGAGAACCCATCAGTTTATGGCCGTTACTCACGCCATTACCGTGATCCTATTTTTAATTTGGATGCCTTTCGGAAAATTCTTCCACATTTTTCAAAGACTGGCCCAACTAGGCGCCAACCTCTATAAAATAGAGGGAAAAAAACGAGGTATGGCTGTATGTCCACATACCAAGGAAGAGTTTGCTACGCAAACTCACATCAACGACTTAAAACAAGTTACCAAAGAACTGGGATTCGATTTCACATTGGCAGATGGCAGTAGTCATCTTGACCTATCGCCAGAAGGAAAAAGGTCTGCTTTAGCGAGAGCTCACTTCGAAGCAAGAAAAGCATCCGGGAAATTCTTCGGTTAATCAAAAAAATAGAACTCAAACACCATGGCAAAATTACCTGTTTCCGCTGAACAACTCATAGAACAATTCGGTCCTAAAAAGGGCTACACCCCACAAGGTGGCTTTGACGGTTCTCATGAGCCTGACCGTTTGGTCAAGACACATTGCTGCTTTTGTGGGATGCAATGCGGCATCCAGCTCAAAGTAAAAGACAATCAGATTGCAGGCTTCGAGCCATGGATGGAATTCCCTTTCAATGAAGGCAGACTCTGTCCTAAAGGAGTGCAACGCTACCTTCAGAATAATCACCCGGACAGAATCATGGGACCATTGCAGCGTGTAGAAGGCAAGGGATTTGAACCCATTGATTGGGAAACTGCCATGAGCCGTACGGTCAATGAAATCAAGCGTATCCAGTCTACCCATGGAAATGATGCCTTTGCCATGCTTTCAGGCGTATCTTTGACTAATGAAAAAAGTTACATGATCGGTAAGTTTGCCCGGGTAGCTTTGAAAACAGCCAACTTGGACTACAATGGAAGGCTTTGTATGGTAAGCGCTGGTGCTGGAAACAAAAAGGCATTTGGTCTGGATCGGATTTCCAATTCCTGGGCAGACTTGAAACATGCCAAAGTTATTATCATTGCCGGCACAAATGTATCAGAAACTTTTCCTACGCTGACCCATTACATATGGGAAGCTAGAGATAATGGTGCAAAATTAATTGTAGTAGACCCAAGGGTAACTCCCATTGCGAGAACAGCGGACCTTCACCTACCGGTAAAGCCTGGGACAGACTCAGCTCTTTTTGGTGCGATTTTGAAGCAGTTGGTAGACAATGACTGGTTAGATCATGATTTTATTCAAAACCATACTAGTGGATTTGAAGATGCAATCAATGCTGTTAAAGACTATGATTTGGATTGGGCAGAGGCCACCACAGGTATTGATAAAGAAAAAATAAGATTAGCTGCTGAATGGTGGGGAAAAACAGACACTTCATTCCTATTACACGCCAGAGGTATAGAACACCATTCTAAAGGGGTGGACAATGTGGTTAGCTGTATCAATATTGTCTTGGCGACCGGCCGAATTGGAAAACCTTATTGCGGCTATGGAACTATCACTGGTCAAGGGAATGGTCAGGGAGGAAGAGAGCATGGACATAAATGTGATCAGCTTCCTGGCAATAGAGATATTACCAATCCAGAACACAGAAAATATATTGCTGATGTTTGGGGAATCGATGAGAAAGAAATGCCTGGCAAGGGTCTGTCTGCATATGAAATAATTGAGGCAATTCACAGAGGAGAAATTAAAGGATTGATTACGATATGCTTTAATCCGTTAGTGTCCCTTCCCAATAATAATTTTGTCAGAGAAGCATTAGAAAAACTTGAATATTATGTTGCCATCGACTTTTTCCTGAATGAAACAGCCAGACACGCCGATGTTATCATGGCGGGCTCCTTGCATGAAGAAGAAGAAGGAACGGTGACAACTGCCGAAGGCAGGGTAGTAAAAATCAATGAAGCTATCACTCCACCGGCACAAGCCAGAAGAGATGGTGAAATCATTATGGAGTTAGCTAAAAGACTAGGCGCTGGGGATAAGTTCAATTTTGTTAACAGCGAAGCTATATTCAACGAATTAAGGGTTGCTTCTAAAGGAGGAACTGCTGATTATTTTGGAATCACCTATAAGCGAATTGAAGAAAATATGGGGATTTTCTGGCCATGTCCTTCCGAGGACCATCCTGGAACACCCCGATTATGGGAAGATCATAAATTCAGAACTCCGGATCAAAAGGCACATTTCAACCCAGTTCGTTACAGGGATCCTTCCGAAATGACGGATAAAGAATATCCTGTGGTTTTGACTACGGGAAGGGTGGTTTCCCAGTATCTTTCTGGTACCCAGACCAGAAGAATTGGTAAACTTGTAGACCAATATCCTGAACCACTTTTAGAAATACATCCAAGTCTTGCCCTGCAATTTGGCATTAAAGAGCGAGAACTAGTCAAAGTATCTACTAGAAGAGGAGTAGCTATTTTCCCTGCTCAGATTGTGGAAACGATTCGGCCCGACACCGTATTTATCCCTTATCATTGGGGAGGTAGTCAATCCGCCAATCAATTGACCATCGGCACACTAGATCCTGTATCCAAAATTCCTGAATTTAAAGTCTGTGCCTGCAAGTTGGAGCCACTCAGAAAATGGGCAGCTCCGTCCAAAGACTCTTTGGCCTATCAAAGTCACGAAACATTAAATCCATAAACCACTGTAACCATGCCTAATAGTACAAAATACGATCAGCAAATGGGTTTTTTCATTGACATGCAGCGATGTATTGGCTGCCATGCCTGTGAAATGGCCTGTGCTGAATGTGAAACAAACGGCCAAGAAAGTATGATACATATTCACTATGTGGAGCGGGCCGTCTCCACACAGACAACCGTACAAGTCTGCATGCATTGTGAAGAGCCCGCCTGTGCCAATGTCTGCCCAGCAGATGCTATTTCCAAAGATGAATTTGGTGTAGTTCATACCGCCGAGACCTCTAGATGTATCGGGTGTTCCAATTGTGTATTGGCATGTCCTTTTGGCGTACCACAAAAGCAGGAAAAAGCTGAATTGATGATGAAATGCAACATGTGTTATGATAGAACCTCAGCCGGTAAAAAACCGATGTGTGCCACCGTTTGCCCAAGTGGCGCATTATTCTATGGCACCCGAGAAGAAATAGAGAAAAAGAGACCTGACAGTGTTCCGGTGGATACTTTTATCTTCGGTGAACAAGAAGTCAAAACCAAAGTAAAAATTATGATGCCTAAGGGCAGCAATTACCTCAAAGTACATTAATTATCCCAGTGCTATGAAAGAAAATAAAATAGGTAAAACGCCTCAGTGGAAAAACGATTTCCCAATAGATAAAGAGGAAGCAACCCATGTTTCCAGAAGAGAATTTGCAAAATTTCTAACCTTGTTCTCAGGAGCTTTAGCACTGGGTAACGGAGCCATCGTGCTCAAAAGTCTTGCCTTTCCAGAAAAAGAACTAGAAGGACAACATTTTATCTGTGAAGAAGGACAAGTTCCCATGGGAGAAATGCTCCAATTTGACATTGAAGGAGATAAAGTCATTCCTTATATCCTGATCCACTTAGAAGATGGGGAATGGAGAGCTTTCGAACAAAAATGTACCCACTTAGCCTGCGCGGTTATTTACCGAAAGGACTTGGATTTAATAGAATGTCCTTGTCACAAAGGCTATTTTGATCCCCGTACAGGTGTAGTGACACAAGGCCCTCCTCCAAGACCTTTACCACAATTGGACGTCGTGATTGAAAATGGAAAAGTATTTGTCAAAGCAAAAAGCCTTAAAGCCTAATCATTATGAGTAATTTTAGATATTCACAAAAAGAAGCCCATCCAAACAAAACAAATACCTTAATGACCGGAATCACTATTTTACTAATTTTATTGGTCAGTATTCAAATTTGGTTCCTTTACTCTGCTTTAAACAATGCATTGACGGAAAACTTCAACATTGCCTTGGGAACATTCATTGGTTCTACCATATTATTCATTGCAGCAGCGTGGCTCCTGCGATATTTACCGGAACCAAGAAAAGCAGCTGATAAAAAATAATCCGAATGCTTCAAGATAAATTTAGCCGAGTACACGATTACCTGAGGATTGCATTGACTGATAGTTGCAATTTCCGATGTACTTATTGTATGCCAGAAGAATCTATTCAGTGTATGCCCAAAACGCATTTGATGCAACCTGATGAGATCGAAACAATTGCTAATAAATTCGTGTCGCTTGGCGTAAAAAAAATCAGACTAACGGGTGGAGAGCCAATGGTTCGCAAAGAGTTTGGCGAGATTGTAACACGTTTGTCCAAACTCCCTGTAGAACTGACGCTCACCACCAATGGAGTCTTGGCACATCAGCATTTGGAGTTATTCAAGAAAGCAGGAATCCGTTCATTGAATGTAAGCCTTGATTCCCTCAAAAGAGAAACCTTCCTTAAACTCACCAAAAGAGACCAATTTCAACAAGTCTGGGACAATATTATCTTACTTCTCAATCATGATTTTCGATTAAAAATCAATGTTGTTGCATTAAATGGCATCATTGAAGATGAGCTTTTGGATTTTATTCGCATCACAAAAGAGCTTCCTCTTCATGTACGTTTCATTGAGTTTATGCCTTTTGCTGGTAATCTTTGGGAAAGTTCCAAAGTACTGACTGCTCAAAAAATGATAGCGTTGGTAAAAGAAGAATTTGACATTGTCAAACTTCGCGATGAACCCCATGCAACTGCTAAAAAATATAAAGCAATTGGTCACAATGGCACTTTTGCCTTTATCACCACCATGAGTGAACATTTCTGCGGCAACTGCAACCGTATGCGAATCACCGCTGATGGAAAAATGAAAAACTGTCTTTTCGGAAAAGAAGAAATGGACTTGCTAGGAGCTTTAAGAGCTGGCAAAGATATCGAACCACTTATCCGATTATCTATTCGCAACAAGCATGCGGCCTTAGGTGGACAATTTTCACCAGATTATCAAAAAGCTGATGCTGACAAAATCACAAATCGAAGTATGATTAATATTGGAGGATAACACCTAATTAATTGTCATTGGGTTAAATTAGTGGTTATTAAAACAATTGTATTCACTGTAATTGAAACTTGGCTTCTGGTAAATATCGGATGATATCGCGAGCGAAAGATTGGGTTAGTTAATACACAGAAATCTCAAATATTATGTTGAAATATTTTTAACAAGAATTATGATCTCGGTCAGTCAGGCAAAGGAAATACTCCAAGCACATATTCCAATAAGAAAATCCACTCCAGTACCACTCGAACAAAGTATTGGACTTATTTGTACAGAGGATATTTGTTCTCCAATATCTCTCCCTTAGTTAACCAATTCAGCAATGGATGGATATGCTATTGCCTGGGAAGATGGAAGAACCAATTGGGAATTAGTAGGAGAAATTGCAGCTGGTGCTAGCAGCATTGCTCGTTTAGGCATTGGAAAGGCTGTTAGGATTTTTACTGGTGCCCCCATTCCACAGGCAGCAGATACAGTTATTCCACAGGAATGGATAGAAAAGGATGGAAATCATATTCGATTTGACCAAACAAGATTTTCAAAAGGCAGCAATGTCCGGCTGAAGGGAACACAAACAGAAATTGGCAACATCATTCTAAAAAAAGGTTCTTCCATAACCCCTGGAACCATAGGGCTGCTGGCATCAGTAGGGATCAGTCAAATTCCAATATATCGTGCACCAACAGTTGCGCTAATTGTCACAGGAAATGAACTTCAGGAGTTGGGAAAACTACTATCCTATGGCCAAATTTATAATTCAAACGGTCCTGTACTGAAAACTTACCTTAAAATGCTGGGTATTGAAAAGATTCAATCTTTACAGGTAATTGACGAACCAAAAGAATTACAAAGAGCCATTGATACATCATTAGCCGCTGCTGTTTTTCTGATTTTATCTGGAGGCATCTCCGTCGGAGATTATGATTATGTTAAAACAGGGTTGGCAAAAGCTGGAGTTAGAGAGTTATTTTATAAAGTAAAACAAAGACCTGGGAAACCTTTATTTGCAGGTTTGCTTAACGAGAAAGCTATTTTCGCTTTGCCTGGCAATCCTGCTTCTGTCATTACTTGCTTCAATCAGTATGTCAAACCTTCCATATTACAGTACATGGGGTATCACAACCCATGGAAAGCTGATGCAAGGCTACCCTTAGCCCAAGGGCTTCAAAGTAAAGCTGGATTTACTTTCTTCCTCAAAGCCAAAACTGAACATGGAGAAGTACATATGCTTACAGGACAAGAATCATTTAACTTGATTGCCTATGGAAGTGCAAACTGTTTAATAGAGGTCCCTGAAATATGTGAAACTATGGAGGCAGGTGAATTGATTGATGTATATCATTGGTAACTATTATGAGAATGGAGTTATTGGAAATTTTCATTTTGGCAGGAGGGAAAAGTAGTAGAATGGGGACTGACAAAGGTTTGGTCAAAATTGCAGGCAAGCCTATGATTCAGCACATCCTAGAGACCCTATCCTCTCTGAATAAAAAAATTACTATCATCGCCCATGATTCAGATTATGAACAGTTTGGACTGCCTGTCATCCATGATAGAATTCCCGACAAAGGCCCATTAGGTGGGTTGTATACAGCTTTGAAAACTTCTACTAGTGAGCGGATATTGTTAGTAAGCTGTGACATGCCTTTTATCACACTTAAAACAGTCCTGAAATTTATTTCACAACCAATAACATGCCCTATTGTAGTGGCGGAATTAGAAGGTAGAATCCTCCCTTTTCCTGGTATCTATTCTGTAGATCTGCTTTCTAAGATTCAATTAACTATTCAGGAAAATAAATTAAAGTTTCAGCAATTCATCCAAAGTTGTGCTTATGAAAAACTAAATATGGATGCTGAATTTCAGCAAAACCCTGAATTCTTTCAGAACATAAATACTCTTGAAGAAAAGGAAAAAGCCCAGTTTTGGCTCAAAAAGACAATTGACTAAATTAAATTATACAATTCATATAATCCACACATCATGAAAAAACCTGAGTTTTTAGACTTTAGCCAAGAGCGTATTAGAGTACTTCATTTCACCTGGATTGCTTTCTTTATTACCTTCTATGTGTGGTTTAATATGGCTCCTATGGCCACTACCATGCTAAATTCATTGGATTGGCTTACACCAGAGCATATCAAAATATTGGCTATTTGTAATGTTGCATTAACAATACCTGCTCGGATAATTGTAGGGGCTTTGATTGATAAATATGGACCAAGAGTTGTCTTTTCTGGCCTCTTGATTATTATGGCAGCACCTGCGATTTTCTTCGCATTTGGTAATTCTTTTATCCAAATGGTCATTGCCCGTTTATTGTTAGGTTCTATTGGAGCTGGATTTGTGATAGGTATTAAAATGGTATCAAATTGGTTCCCACCCAAGATGATAGGGCGTGCGGAAGGATTATATGCTGGTTGGGGTAATTTTGGTTCTGCTTGGGCGGCAATGACACTGCCATGGTTTGCATTGACTGTTTTCAAAGATTGGTTCAATCTTGGAGAGGATTCTTGGAGATATGCACTTGCCCTAAATGGTCTAGTTTCCTTAGTCTATGGTTTTATGTATTATTTCTTGGTCAAAGATTCACCAGATAACGAAAAGAATAATGCTCCAAAAGGAAAAGCTGAACCCATGACCGTAACTTCGTATGGAGATTTAATTCAATATCTTATTTGGTCATTCCCTCTTGTAGGGGCTATGGGTGCTTTAGCATGGCGTATTGGAAAAATAGAAATTGATGGAGAAGTATTAATACCTGAGCAAGGGCTCTATATCATCTATAGCATTCTTGGCTTATTGTATATCGGTCACGTCATTAAGACACTTCAAGTCAATCTACCTTACCTAAAAAAAGGCGTACCTGAACATGAAAAATACAGCTGGGGCAGTGTTGCGGCTTTAAATAGCACCTATTTTGCTAATTTTGGTGCAGAACTTGCGATAGTATCTATGTTGCCAATGTTTTTCGAAACCACTTTTTCTACCCTTGTAGGTGCGAATAACCAACCGATTATGACGGCTACTTTGGCCGGATTGATAGCTTCTTCCTTTGCCTTTGTTAATTTGTTTGCACGCCCGCTGGGAGGTTTTTTATCCGATACTATGAAAAACCGAAAGCTTACCATGATTATATATATGGTTGGGATTGCTGTAGGATTTTTCTTAATGGGCTTCATTGGTAAACAAGGTCCAATTGAATCCAATGGCATCAGTCAACTTATTCCAACTTTTAATGGCTTATGGTGGTTAGTGGTTGCAGTAATCATTACCGTTTTATGCTCTATGTTTGTTCAGGGAGCCGAAGGTGCTACTTTTGCCATCATACCAATGATCAATAAAAAGATGACAGGTCAAATTGCCGGTATGGCCGGAGCTTATGGAAATGTTGGAGCAGTAGTGTACCTCATCATTTATTCCTTAGTGGAAACCAACACTTTCTTTTTCATTGCTTCTGCCGGTGCGGCCTTTAGTACTTTGTATTGTCTGTTTTTCTTAAAAGAACCTGAAGGCTCCTTTGCAGATGAACATTAACTCAATCAAACCGTGGCTTAATAAACAATAAAAATGGTCAACATAACCCATAAATCCCCCACCCTTCGCAAAGCCATTGCTCAGGCAATTGTCAAGGTTAGTACACAAACTACTATAGACGCCATCGTAGAAAAAAAAGTACCCAAGGGAGATGTGTTTGAAATGGCAAAAGTAGCTGGCTTATTTGCAGCCAAGAAAACTGCCGATATGATTCCTGATTGCCATCCACTCCCGATAGAATTCACCGCTATCAGTTATGAAATCAAGGAATTAGAGGTGTATGTCTATGTAGAAATCCACACCATTTATAAAACAGGGGTAGAAGTGGAAGCCATGCATGCAGCTTCGGTGGTAGCCTTGACAATGTACGACATGCTCAAGCCTATTGATAAACAAATTAGCATTGAGCAGATCAAATTGGTTGAAAAAAAAGGCGGAAAAACAGATTTTTCAAAAGATAAGCATACTAACCTAAAAGCAGCAGTAGTTGTATGTTCAGATTCTATTGCAGCAGGAAAAAAAGAAGACCGAGCAGGTAAGGTCATTATTCAAAAATTAGAGCAATCAGCCGTTGATATCTATCAATACTTAGTCATTCCTGATGAAGTGGAACAGATACAGCGTCAATTGAAGCACTACCTTGCTGAAAAAGTGGATCTAATCATCTTCACAGGAGGTACAGGACTTTCCCCTCGGGATGTCACACCCGAAGCTATCAGACCATTATTGGAAAAAGAGGTTCCCGGTATAGAAGAGGCTATCCGCTCCTATGGTCAGCAAAGAACCCCCTACTCCATGCTTTCCCGTTCTGTGGCTGGATTGATCGGAAACACCCTAGTGCTTGCACTTCCCGGTTCCACCAAAGGCGCAGAAGAATCTATGGATGCCATTTTCCCAGCTATTCTCCATATTTTCAGAGTTATGGAAGGACCTAGATTTACGCATTGAAAGCGTTGGTGCGTAGAGGGCAGTGAGCAGCGATCAATATGGAGGCTGAGCGAAGTCGATGGCATTGGCTAGTGAACAATGTGCACACACATCAATTACAGTGGGTTTCAAAACTCATCATTTTAGACCAAATGAGCCGTGAGCTGATAATTTGGGTTCTAATAAGATTTCTTCATTCTAATCAAAAAATCTGGACGTATAGTTGGATAGTTAAAAAATTGATGTAAATTTGTTAGTAAATACTAACTAACCAAATGGAAATCTCAGAAAGACAGTTGGAAATCATCAGTGCCGCCGGAAAAATCCTCACAGAATCGGGTTTGAGTGGCCTTACTACCAAAAATCTGGCGAAGGAAATGGGATTTTCTGAAGCTGCTATCTACAGGCATTTTGGGAGTAAAGAAGATATAATCCTTGCACTGCTCCAATACCTTCGTAGCACTATGGACGAAAGACTGGCGCAGATCTGCCTTCCTGATACAGCTCCTGAACTGAAATTTCAAGCGATTTTCAATAGCCAATTTCAATTTTTCAAAGCCAATCCACATTTCGTAGTGGCGGTTTTTTCCGATGGTTTATTGGAAGAAAGCGAAAAAGTCAATCAGGCCATTATGCAACTGATGCAGGTCAAAATGAAGTATTTGATGCCCCTAATCATGCAGGGACAACAATCCGGTACATTTACGCAAGCAATTACCACAGAAGAACTTGTACATATCATCATGGGTTCATTTCGCCTGCAAATGTTCAAATGGCGCATTGCCAATTTCCAGTTCGACATCATCCGACAAGGAAAAAACATGCTCGAAGCATTGATCACTTTAATGAAACCTTAAAAAAATTTACTTCAAAATGTTAGTAAATACTCACACACTTAAATTAACCTTGGTTTTGATGATCCTCTTCAGTTTCCAAGCTCAGGCACAAGTGAAAACTTGGACCTTGCAGGAATGCCTTGATACAGCAATGGTGCAAAACAAAAATATCCAGATCACCAAAAATCAAAGCGAAATAGCACTTCTCAAAAATCAGGAAGCCATGGCTCAATTGCTTCCAAAGCTCTTTCTTCAGGGGGACTATCGCTATTTCACTGAACTCCCCTTTCAGCTGATGCCACAATCCGCATTCGGAGGTCCTGAAGGTGTGTTCAGGGAAATCCAATTTGGTGTACCGCATAACATCAGCGCCAATCTGACCTTCAAAATGCCGCTCTATGATGCTCAAGTAATGGGCGGGATTAAAGCTTCCCAAACTTATCAGGAACTCACCTATTTACAGGAAGGAAAAACCAAAGAACAAGTTTACCTAGAAGTCTCCAATCTGTATTACAATGCCCAGATTTTAAAAAATAAACTTGCATTCATCCAGCAAAACCTCGATAACAGCCGGAAACTTGAAAAAAACACCCGTCTATTGTACGAAGAGACCATTGCACAGCGAACAGATTGGGATAAGGTACTCCTCCAAATCCAACAACTCGAAAGTGCAGCGCTTCAGGTCGAAAGTCAGTATGAGACTGTCCTGAAAGCTCTCAAATTTGTGATGGGATTGCCTTTAGATACGGAAATGGATATCCCTTTCAACATCAGAATAAGTGAATCAGAGGATTGGTCCACACAGAAAACCTTGGATGAATTAATTCAGGAGAAAAAACAGCATCTAAGCCTACAGGAACTCAGGACCATAAAAAACAGCAGAATCCCAAGCCTTGCCCTCTACGGAAATTATGGCCGGACAGGTTTTGGATTTACAGGTCAGCCTGAATCCTTTCTGAATTTCTACCCGGTTAGTTTTATAGGTGTCCAATTGAACATGCCGATTTTCAACGGCTTGGTTACCCATAAGAAAATCAGCCAGAAAAAAATCGAACTCCAAAACAACCAAATTCAGCAGGAACTGATCATGCAACAAACGGACATGTTGCAACAAAATGCCTTACTACAAAGTCAGGTAGCCAAAAGCCAACTCAAAACCAGTCAGCAACAGATCCAAATGGCTGAATCCGTTTACCAAAGAATGCTCCTCCAACAACAGGAAGGATTGGCCAGTCTGACTGAAGTCTTGTTGGCCGATAATGCCTTGAGAGATGCCCAGCAACTCTATCTCAACGCAATGGTAGAATACCTGAAAGCAAATCTTGACATCAAAAAAACCAGTGGAAACCTCTTGAATTGATATTAAAATGAAAAAGATCCTATATATCCTGATCCCCTTGGCTCTTGTCGGCCTGATGGTTGCCAAACTGCTGACCAACAAGCAAATCGCAGAAGATCGTGTTTACCTTTATGACAGGGAGCAACCGGTACAAGTTACTGCCCTACAGGTTAGTCAAACCAACATCAATCCCGCATACAGTTTCACGGGTACCTTTGAACCCAATAGAGAAAGCAAACTCAGTGCAGAAGTACAGGGCAAAGTCAACCGTGTCTTGGTAGAATCAGGTTCTACTGTGAGAAAAGGCCAGGTGCTTATCCAGCTAGATGACGCACTGCTTCAGTTGCAACTCAAGGCCGCCGAAGTTCAGGTAAAAGGACTCGAAGCAGATCTTAAACGCTACCGCATCTTGGTGGAAAATGATGCCATTCAAGGTATTCAATTGGAAAAAACTGAGTTGGCATTGGAAACAGCTAACGTACAGGTCAGTACCCTGAAAGAACAAATCAGCAAAAGTCAAATCCGTGCACCCTTTGATGGGGTTTTAACAGTCAAACTAACGGAGGAAGGGGATTTTGCGGCACCAGGAAAGCCACTATTACAGCTTACTGACATTTCTCAGGTCAAATTGGGCATTCAGGTACCGGAACAGGACCTCAAATTATTTGAATTGGGTAAGAGCTATACAGTAAGCATTCCTTCACTTTCTGTAGAAACTATAGGAAAGGTCAACATGATAGGGAGCCGTGGCAATCCTGCCAATAGCTTCCCTGTAGAAATCATTGTCCCCAACCTTTCCAAACAGGAAATCAAAGCCGGTATGTTTGGTCACCTGTCCTTAATAACCGATGGGGGCATTACGGGAATAGTAATCCCTTCAGCGGCTATTGTTGGTTCGGACTTGGAGCCTCAGGTTTATGTAGTCAAAGATGGCAAGGCCCGCATCCAAAAGATTCAAATTGAAAAAAGAATGCAGGATCAGGTACTCGTTCGCTCAGGTCTTCAAGAAAAAGATGTCATCATCTTTGGAGGTCTGATCAATGTGTTTGAAGGAGCTTCTGTCATCACCTACCTTTAATCCGAAAGCCATGAACATTACCTCCATATCCATCAATAGGCCTTCGCTGATCATCGTACTGTTCAGTATATTTATTCTGCTTGGCTATATCGGATTCACCAATTTGTCTTACGAGTTGATGCCGGACTTTAACCAGCCCGTAGTCGTGATCAAGACGGTTTATCCGGGTGCTGAACCCGAAGAAGTGGAAAGTTCCGTTTCCCAAAAAATAGAAGATGCATTATCCAACCTGGAAGGTGTAGATTATTTGGTTACCAAATCCCTGCCCAATGCCTCAGTGGTCATTGCCAATATGAAATATGGCGTAGATTTGGATCAGGCCATGTTGGATGCACAGCGGTACATAGACAATATCCGGAAGGACTTACCCGATCAGGTTTTGTCTCCCGTAATGACCAAGGTCTCCCCCAATGACCTGCCCATCATGTCCATCACGGCTACGAGTAATCTGAGCAGCACAGCATTCTACCAAAACCTGATAGACGAATACCTTCCCCAAATCCAACAGATCAAAGGCGTAGCTGAAATCACTGTTTTGGGTGGAGAACAGCGGGAAGTACAAGTCAAAGTAGATCAGGAAAAACTGCGTCAATACAAAATATCGCTCAACCAAGTAGTAGAAGCCATCAACCGCTCAGGTTTGGACATCCCTGCCGGCTTGGTTCAAACTGATAAGGAACAAAGTGCCGTGAGACTGACAGGGAAATTCAGAACCCTCGAAGACATCCAACAAGTGCAGGTAGCAATGCCTGTTCCTGGAAGTCCTGTTTATGTTCGGGATCTGGCGATTGTCAAAGACGGTATCAAAGAGATTACTTCGGTCAGTAGATACAATGGTCAAGAAGGTATAGGCCTCATGCTCAAAAAGCAGGGGGATGCCAATGCGGTAGATGTTTCCCGGGCTGTACGGGAAAAATTGGCCCAAATCGAAAAACTACATGCCGCTGATGGGGTGAGTTTTATCCTTGCAGATGACAGCACCGACAATACCATTGCGGCAGTCAACTCGGTGGTATTTGACCTGATTTTGGCAGTTATTCTGGTTTCGCTGGTCATGTTGCTGTTTTTGAGAAGTTTCAGAAACTCCCTGATTGTGTTAGTGGCTATTCCTACCTCACTGGTCACTGCCTTTGCTGTGATGTGGATATTGGGATATACCCTTAATTTGATGACCTTACTGGCCATGTCATTGATCATAGGTATTCTGGTAGATGATGCGACGGTGGTTTTGGAAAACATCCAAAGACACTTGGACATGGGCAAAGAAAAGCGTGCTGCGGCCATGGATGGCAGGATGGAAATTGGTTTTTCTGCCCTTTCCATCACCTTGGTCGATGTGGTGGTCTTTTTGCCTATTTTATTCCTACAGGTCTTTGTTGCGGATATGTTGAAGCAATTCTCCGTAGTCGTCATTACCTCCACCATGACGAGTTTACTCGTAGGATTTACGCTGACTCCTTGGATGGCTTCCCGCATTGGCAAGTCTGAAGACCTACAGCCAACAAATGCCTTTAACAGGTTTTTGATCTGGTTTGAAGAACAATTGGACCGCTTCATTGCTTGGTATGGTCGACAGTTGGCCTGGGTGCTTGACCATAAACTGGCTTTTGTTGGTATAGTGCTCGGACTTTTTGCGATGACAGGTCTGATCTTAAAACAGGGAATTATCGGAAAAGAACTGATAGCCACAGGTGATCAGGGGAAATTCAGGATGTATCTGGAATATGATAAATCCACCAGCATCAAGGAAAACAATATCCGGACACTTGAAGTCGAGCAGTTCCTGCTTCAGCAGCCCGAAGTGGCCACTGTCTTCAGCAATGTGGGCGGACCAAGTACCGGAATAGGAAGCTTGGGAGTAGGGTCACCTTATAAGTCAGAATTGACAGTTCAGTTAAAGGATGCCAAAGAAAGAAACAACATTCCGACAGAAAGCTATATGAAAAATGTCCGGGAAGAGCTTAAAAAAGAATTCCCAGGAGCCAGCTATTCCATGTCTGCCTTGGGTTTGATGCCACGTTCTGCACCCATAGAACTGACATTAAGCGGTCCCGACCAAGAAAAGGTGATGGCTGAAGCCAAAAATCTAAAAACGGTTATTGAAAATATTCCAGGAGCAGACTTTGTTAAATTATCTGTAGAGGAAGGCAGTCAGGAGTTTCAGGTCATTCCCGATCAGGACAAGTTACAACGCCTAGGGCTGACCAATGCTTATGTGGGATTAAACTTTCGCCATGCCTTAAGCGGGAATGATGATGCCACTCTTAGCCAAGGAGGGACCGAATATCCTATCCGTGTGCAATTAGATGATTTTAACCGCCAAAATTATGATGATATTCAAAGGCTACTTTTGGTCAATCCAATGGGAATGGCTATTTCTTTAACACAAGTGGCTACTATAGTACAGGATAAATCCCCTTCCCTATTGGAAAGGAAGGACAGACAACCTGCGGTAAGCATTACGGCTGATGCCTTGGGAAGGCCTTCTGGAACAGTAGCTGATGAAGTAGTGGCATACTTTAAAGAAAACCCACTTCCTGAAGATATCAGCTATGTGTGGGGTTCCGATATCAAAAGGCAGAATGACAGTTTCGGCGCTTTGGGTTCTGTTCTGCTGATTTCTTTCCTGCTGATTTACCTGATCATGGTGGCCTTGTATGACAGCTTTGTTTATCCCTTTGTAGTTCTCTTTTCTATCCCTGTTGCCGTTATCGGAGCTTTCCTAGCCCTCAACCTTTCCATGAACAACCTCAGTTTGTTTGCACTATTAGGACTGATCATGCTGATGGGGCTAGTGACCAAAAATGCCATCCTGATTGTGGATTTCACCAATCAGTTGCGGGAAAAAGGGTTAAATGTCCGTGATGCCCTGATGGAAGCCGGAAAAGGCAGGATGCGACCCATCCTGATGACTACCCTTTCCATGGTCTTTGGGATGCTTCCCATCGCTTTAGCAGCAGGTACCGCTTCGGAATGGAAAAACGGGTTGGCTTGGGTGATCATTGGCGGGCTTGTTTCCTCCTTGATACTCACCGTTTATTTGGTGCCGGTAGTATATGAAGCCATGGAAAAACTACGGGGAAAATTGGGTAGAAAAACGAAAAAAGCCAAAGAAGTGACTGCTTAAAGAAATTTGATCTTTGGGGTTTTCAAGAACCCCAAAGGCCTTTTTCCATAAATCATTCAAAAACAGCTCATATCCTTGCAAAAAAACCTTTGAGCTTAAAAAAAGACCTCAAAGCTTGGTGACAACCTGACGGGGTTTTCAAAGCCGAGAAAATAGTTATATTCCAATCTCAAATAAATCCCTTTAATGATACTTATCACGCAATCATGAATCAGAATCCTTCCACATCCTATTGGGAAAATATTTATGCGACCAAAGACACACAAAAAGTAGGCTGGTATCAGCCACGACCTGCCTTGACTTTATCCTTGATAGAAGAACTTGCTATTCCCAGAGATTCTCAAATTATTGATATCGGCGGCGGGGATAGCTATTTGGTAGATAACTTGTTGGCAGATGATTTTAGGAATGTCACGGTATTGGATATTTCTTCCAAAGCAATCAATAAAGCAAAACTAAGGCTAGGTGAAAAAAGTAAGCTTGCTGAATGGATAGTATCAGATGTTAGGGAATTCAAGCCTAATCGCCAATACAATTTATGGCATGATAGAGCCGCATTCCATTTCCTCACAGCAGAGGCGGACATCAGTTACTATGTAGAAACAGCAAAAAATGGAATCGTTGAAAATGGCTTGATGATTATAGGCACTTTCTCCGATAAAGGGCCGAGTACCTGTAGTGGACTTCCTGTGAGACAATACTCATTAGTGGATTTGCAGAATACTTTTTCGCCCCATTTTGAAACTGTCAGAAGTTTCAACATTGACCATATCACCCCTTCCGGGCAAAGTCAGAACTACAGCTTTTGTGTTTTCAGAAGAAAAACAAACTAAGGGCACTTACTAATCTAATGAATCCTGATTAAACCATTTTTTGCTCTCCTTGAAACCAAGAAATTTTTCGCTAAATTATTACAGGATATTTTTGTCTTTATTCAAAAAGGGATATATTTGTCCTGTATTCAAGACAAGATGTTTTCCAAAGCCTGCAAATATGCCATCAACGCCATGATCTACATGGCAACCCTTCCAGAAGGGGCAGAGAAAGCAGGTCTGAAAGAAATCTCCAAAGCGATCAACTCTCCAGAGGCTTTTACCGCAAAAATCCTTCAGCAATTGGTAAAAGACAACTTACTGGAGTCTTCCAAAGGTCCTCATGGAGGATTTTCCATTCTTGGCAAACCTGAATCGGTAATGATAGCCGATATAGTTGCCAGTATTGATGGAGACATGCTCTTTACCGGATGTGCGTTAGGATTAAAAAAGTGTTCGGAAGACCATCCCTGCCCCGTCCATCATAAGTTTAAAGCCATAAAAGAACACCTCACAGGAATGTTGATGACGACCAATCTCAAAGACATAGCTCTAAAAGTCAACGCCGGTGACAGCTTTCTGAAATACTAAAAAAATTTAGACAAATAAAGGACAAAATACTCTTTAAATAAAAACACATGTTACAAGAACTCGCTAATAAAAAAGTAGGAAGCATTGTCGCAGACAACTTCAAAACTGCCCAAGTATTCACCAATTACGGCATTGATTTTTGCTGTAAAGGCGGTATCAAACTAACGGATGCCTGTGAAAAGAATAATATCTCCTTGGAGGCAATTATCGAAGATCTGGAAAAAGCTGTGATCGTTTCGGATGATGTGCACTACTTAGATTTTAACCTTACCAAGTTGATAGATCATATCATTGAAACGCATCACTATTATGTGGAGCGGACCATCCCTACGCTGAAAGCTTATTTGACCAAACTATCGGCTGTTCATGGAGACAGACATCCCGAACTACATGAAATTACTTATGAGTTTATGCAGTCAGCCGATGCGCTGACCACACACATGAAGAAGGAAGAATTGATTTTGTTTCCTTTTATCAAAGCCATGGAAGAGGCCAATAGAAGTCAATTCCCGCTTTCTCAGCCACATTTTGGCGACATAGCCAATCCTATTGCAATGATGGAACATGAGCATGATACAGAAGGAGAACGTTTTCGGAAGATTTCTGCATTGTCCAATACCTATACATGTCCACCTGATGGCTGTCAAACCTACCGGGTAGCATTTGCCATGCTTCAAGAGTTTGAGCAAGATTTGCACACCCACATTCATTTGGAAAATAATATCCTTTTCCCTAAAGCACAAACACTTTATTCCAAGCTGATTGCTTAATTCTCCATGAATACTGCACCAAGACATATAGAAAAAAGGCTTTTACTCAGCAATTCTTTACCTAAGAGTTGGATGACTTGGGCAGTATTCTTTTTCCTTATAGCATCTCTGTTTGGTTTACTCATGCGACTATTTTTTATCAGCGATGTACCCGAGTTTCTAACATATAAAAATATTCTTCATGCACATTCCCATACAGCTTTGCTGGGTTGGGGATTCTTACTGGTCTCGGGAATATTGACCTTTACGTTCATTACAGATCCTTCAAAATTAACACGGTATAAAGTATTACTCATACTTCTTGTCCTTTCTACCTTTGGGATGGCCATTGCCTTTCCTGTAGAAGGATATGGATTATTCAGTATTGTGTTCTCAACGATACATTTACTCCTCAGCTATGTTTTCACTTACTTTTTCTTTCAGGACCTCAAGGATAGAAAACCAACACTGGCCATTCGTCTGATCAAATTCAGTCTGATTTGGCTGCTAGTTTCCAGCCTAGGTCTTTGGGCAATTGCTCCCGTTGGTGCTATCCTGGGTAAGTTGCATCCCTTATACTTTATGTCTGTGCAATGGTTTCTACACTTTCAGTTGAATGGCTGGTTTGTATATGCATTGCTAGGCTTATGGGTTCAGTACTTAGATGAAAAGGGAGCAACCCTAAGTATTCCTTCTTGGACAATTCCTGTACTACATATATCTCTTCTATTGACCTATGCGCTTTCAGTGGCTTGGAGCAGCCCCATTCATGGTTTATTTGCTTTAAATGCCATAGGGGTATTATTACAAGCACTGGCCTATTGGTTTTTTATCAAAGGAATGCTTACACTCCTTTCCAGCAGTTATCGGTTCCCGAGCAGTTGGGCGGACAAATTATTGTGGATTGGAATCATCAGCCTGATGGCAAAAGCACTTATACAGTCTGCTCTGATCATCCCAGACGTTGCAACTATTGTTTACACCATCCGCAATTATGTGATAGGCTTTGTCCACTTAGTTATGCTTGGTGCCATAACTTTTGGTCTTGGCGCTATCGCCATCAAAAAGCAATGGCTTGAAAAATCCTCTCTCAGTAAAATAGGTTGGTTGATTGTATCAATTGCTTTTATCAGTTCGGAGGCACTGATTCTACTACAAGGAACCTTCTTCTGGGCCAAACTCGGCTTTATTCCTGCCTATCATCAATTGATTTTTTGGTCATCTGCTTTATTCCCAATTGGCTTAATTATCCTATTGATCGCTCAGCTTTCAGCATCAAATACCTACGAATACCATAAACCTACCCCTATAAATCAACATCAAACAAAAAACAAACACTGCCACGTTTTATTCTTGGGCATAAGCTACTTATAAGATCATGGGAAACAAGCAGAAACCATATCTCGCATGCTGCGTGGCTATTACAGTCTTTTGGGAGCTTTAATATGTGAAATAGCCTCTTGCGGGTTTATAGGGCCGAGCACCTCTGGTTAATTAAGGCACACAGATTCTTTGAAGTTTTTCACAAAAATAAGTAGCTTCAAGGGTTCAAAAAATAGTCTCAATCCACGCTACGTTGTTTAAGCAAAGACATTCGTTCAAACCGACCCAATTTAAATTTTTACTTCAATTCAATTCATTCTCTTTACCAACCCAAAATATATGAACGATTCCTGCAAGGTAGGCCTGATGGGCATAGGATTAGATACCTATTGGCCTCAATTTCCCGAACTCAAACCCAAGCTGGCACAGAACCAGTCCCGTATCCGGAAAGAACTGGAAGGGTCCGGAGTAACGGTTGTGGATGTGGGCATATTAGACAAGCAGGAACAGGCGTTGCCTATTGCCGCCAACTTCAGGAAGGAGGACATTGATGTGCTGTTTGTAAATATTTCCACCTACGCACTTTCGCAAATTGTACTGCCGGTCCTTCAGCAACTCAAAACACACGTGGTATTATTGAATATTTCTCCGTATGGCGAAATAGATTTTGACCAATTTAATGGACTTCCTACCCGGGAACAAAGAACTGGCGCCTGGCTGGAACTTTGCCAAAGCTGCGTGGCTCCCGAATTGGCCAGTGTGCTACGCCGTGCCAACATTCCCTTCCAGTTGATCTCCGGCCATTTGGATGACCCGGAGGCCTGGGAGGAAGCCAAATCCATCATCCAAGCTGTCCGAATTACCAAATTCCTTCGGCAGACTAAGCTGGGTTTAATTGGCAATTACTACTCCGGTATGATGGACGTCTACAGTGACATCACCCAGCTCAGTAGTTTTCTGGGGCACCAAAACCACTTGTTGGAATTCGGTATGATCAAGAAATATCGAAAAGAATGTACCGATTCTGAAGTAAAAAATAAGTTGGATGAGTTTCACGAAACCTTCGATGTATCTACTGAGTGCAGCGGGTATGAATTGGAACGTGCTGCCAGAACCTCGCTGGCGTTGGACTTTCTGGTAAAGGAACACGGTCTGGGATGCATTGCCTATTACTTTGAAGGGCAGGGAGACGACGAATACCTGGATCTGGTTACCTCCCTGATACCGGGACTGACCCTGTTGACAGGCAGGAACGTACCTTGCGCCGGTGAATTTGAGGTCAAGAACGCACTGGCCATGAAGATCATGGATCTACTGGGCAGTGGGGGTTCCTTTTCGGAGTTTTACGCCATCGATTACCAAAAAAACATAATTCTTTTGGGACACGATGGGCCTGCTCATTTTGCCATTGCCGACGGTAAAGTGGGCTTGGTTCCCTTGGGCGTGTACCACGGGAAACCCGGCAAAGGGCTTTCCATACAAATGCAGGTAAAACCCGGCCCTATCACCATGTTGTCGGTTTGCCAGGGCTTTGACGGTAAGGTGTTTTTTCTCTACGCCGAAGGGGAAGCCATTGAGGGGCCGACGTTTCAGATCGGCAACACCAATTCACAGTACAGGTTTCCCCTTTCCGCAAAGAACTTCATCACCCAGTGGTCACTGGCGGGGCCGTCCCACCATTGTGCGATCGGGACAGGCCGACAGGGTCATGTGATCGAACAGATGGCCAAGCTGCTAGGCCTATCCTGTATAAAGATTTGCTGAACTTGATTGAAAGATCGCTTAATTCATGGTATAAAACCCGTCGTATCAATACGTGTTGGTCAAGCGAACCGAAGACCCGACGGACTAACTGTTTGACTCACTATATTGTATGATTGTTGGAATTGTATTGCATGCCCTCGGGGGATTTGCTGCCGGTAGCTTTTATATCCCCATAGCCCGGATAAAGAACTGGAAATGGGAATCCGGATGGATAATCAGTGGGGTATTCGCTTGGCTGATAACTCCTTGGCTGGTGGCCTTTCTTACAGTCCCCGACCTGGGAGGACTTTGGGGAAATGTCAGTTGGGGCGGTTTGTTTTGGCCCTTTTTCTTTGGGATTCTCTGGGGCATTGGTGGACTTACCTTCGGACTCACCATGCGTTACCTGGGGATTTCATTGGGGATGGCCATTGCCCTGGGTTTTTCCGCGTTGTTTGGCACACTTATCCCCCCACTTTACGAAGGTCGTTTATTGGCAAGTCTGGCGGAGAAACCGCTGGTGATTCCAGGTGTGCTGCTTTGTTTCATAGGCATAGTGATCGCCGGTCTGGCGGGAGCCAGAAAGGAAAAAGAACTTAGCAAAGAACAAAAGCAGGCCAGCGTCAAAGAGGCGAACTTTCCCCTTGGCATACTGGTGGCCACAGTTTCGGGTATTATGAGTGCCTGTTTTGCCTTTGGATTGGCGGCGGGCACGGAGGTAGCAGATGTGGCGTTGGCACAGGGCACTCCCACCCTTTGGCAAAGCAACCCGGTGCTGATTTTGGTGATGCTGGGCGGTTTTGTGACCAATTTTCTCTGGTGCCTGGGGCTGAACATCAAAAACCGCTCCTTTCAGGACTACACCAAGGTGCAGCCCTTGACCAAAAATTACCTGCTCGCCGGCACAGCCGGAATCGTCTGGTACCATCAGTTTATGTTTTATGGAATGGGATCAAGTTTTCTGGGTAGGGATTTGGACTTTGTAGGCTGGACACTGCACATGGCATTTATCATTATGTTCAGCAATTTTTGGGGCCTTTACTTCAAAGAATGGAAAGGGGTTAGCAAACAGACCAAAAGAACGCTGTATCTTGGTCTTGCTACTATCTTGACGGCCATGTTGTTCTTCGGCTTAGCCACCAGGGGCTAACGAAACAGGCAACGGCCTAAAAATATCTATTGGTCCTAAAAACAGGTGCTACCCAGTCATTGTTATACATTCGTGTTGGCGTAAGTCAACCGGTAATAGCATGAGAAGAGACCAATTTCCACGTAGCTTACTTTCTGGCGTTACAGGCACCAAATTTGGGCTGTTCGGGGGAATTGTCGCATTTATTTACGAATTTTGCAGCGCAAAAAATTCCTAATGGCATGAACTACAGAGGGGCAGTATATACGTGGCTGATCACCGGCTGTGTGATGGTATTGATGATGGTTGTCGTAGGAGGGATTACCCGACTTACGCAATCCGGTTTATCTATGGTTCGTTGGGAGCCTATTATCGGTACCCTCCCACCCTTGACCGAAGAAAAGTGGCAGCAGGAGTTTGAGGCCTATCAGGCCACTCCTGAGTATAAAGTGTACAACAACCATTTTTCGCTGGACGACTTCAAGGGGATTTACTTTTGGGAATATGTACATCGATTGCTGGGGCGCATAGTGGGACTGGTCTTTTTGATCCCAGCTATTTTCTTCTGGCGGAAAGGTGCCTTTGACGGACGCATGAAAAAGCAGGTGGTCATCATATTCTTTGGCGGTCTTTTCCAGGGTGTGCTGGGTTGGTACATGGTAAAGAGTGGCTTGGTGGACCGGCCGCATGTAAGCCATTTCCGCCTCGCCGCACACCTATCCACCGCGCTTGCACTTGCTGCCTATATATTCTGGGTTTCCCTCGAGTGGAAACCCTTCAAACAAATCCATGCCCCGGAAATCAGAAAGTGGAGCATAGGACTGCTTGTTGTGCTGGGCATACAGATTGTCTATGGTGCCTTTGTAGCTGGCCTGAAGGCCGGAAAAATGTACAATACCTTTCCGAAAATGGGCCGCACATGGTTTCCGAATGAAATCACAACTGCCTTTGATATCCATGGGTGGATGGCGGTGATCGAAAATGGCATCCCGATCCAGTTGATTCACCGGTACCTAGCCTACTTGGTGGTAGGTATGGTAGTATGGGTTGCATGGTCGATCTACAAAAAGCATAAGGGTTTACAGCCAGCAGCCCTGTTATTGGTTGCCCTTGTGACAGTCCAGTTTTTACTGGGTGTATTTACCTTGCTCTATGCAGTACCTGTAAGCTTGGGTGTATTGCATCAGCTGGGAGCGGTGTTTCTCTTGCTGGGTGTTATCTACCTCATCAAAAAGACCTCCAGGGTGACCGGAAACAAGGCAACGAAACCCGCTGAAGCCACGCAGGCACTTGCCTACTAGCCAAGAAATCCTAGGTTTTTCATATCGTAGCGAACGCCCGTTGAACCCAGCCAAACGAGTGTTTCCTGAGCGAACAGGAGGTTCTCGGATTCCACAAATCCCAACGCCAAGTGGGAATGCGTGTGTAGCAGAAAGGTAAAATCCAGCGCATTTGGCAGATTACCTATGAAAAAAACCGCAGGCACAACCCATAAAGGATAGCCACCAAAAAAAGAGAAAACTGCCCAGCGCACCCAACACCGAATCAAACTCCTCGAACCAACCTTACTTGGCAGGCCAGGGTACCGGGCTGGGTGTATGGGGTTAAACAGATTCATTTAACCGGGCAAACAATTTTTTTGCTTTTGGAAAGAGGATATTATTTTCAAGGTGAATGTGGGTGTGCAGGTCTTCTTCAAATTCCTTTAACATCGCATAAGCTACCCGGTAAGTCTGGCAGCCATCGGAAGGGGTTTCATACCCATTACTCAACGCTGAAATCCTGCGAAATCGCTCTCCCTCAGTATCATGTTCATGTTCCATCAGGTCGATGGGAATATCGATGTGGACAAAATGTGGTGGTGAAAGGCTGAATCCTTTTTCATCTGCCGATCGCATAGCCTTTATGTAAGGAAAGAGAATAAGCTCTTCTTTCTTCATATGAACAGTTAGGCCATCAATCGCTTCCATAAAGAGATCCTTTATGACATGCAGCTCCGGATGCCTATCTCCGTGAACAGATGCCAGTTTTTGGAGGTAGGTACGCAAAGGCGGAACGGTGTTTTCAATATAACTGTGATGGGTGGACACAATGTGATCGATCAGGGAATTTAGGGACAGATTGATATAGTGCACATCGTCGGGAAGTGACGACACAACCAGAAGGTCTTTCAGCAGCGGCTCCAGTGCCACACCGTTTATTTCACAGGCCTCCTGTACGCTGATACTTCCCTTACAACAAAAATCAATTCCATAAGCCGTAAATACCCGCGCTGTGCGAAAATTTTCAGCTACAATGCCTCCTACTTTTCGTTTTGACAATAGTTCCATAGTTTATTATATTAAAATGTTGCCACCAATTAGTAACTCATGATCTTTCAATGTTTTAGGAAGCCCAAGCCTGTGTTGACCCGCTCGGCCACATCCGAGAGACCGGTAGTCAACAACATGCAGGAGAGGCGCTCCCGGATAACCTTGAATTTATAGTGAACAGCACAAGGGTGATTTTCAGAGCATTTACGAAGCCCAAGGGCACAACCGGAAAAGAGGGCGCCCCCATAGATACTCGATACAATCTGACCTAGCATAATCTGCGAGGCACTGCCCTTTATAGCAAACCCACCATTTGGACCCTTCGTGGAAACAAGCAATGAATCCTTTACCAATGCCTGAAGAATCTTTCCCGTAAAGGCTTCCGGAGAGTTGATTGCCTTCGCGATATCCCTCAGTCTGGCCCGCTGCCGCTTGGCTGGCAGGGAGGCAACGTATATCATGGCGTTTATGGCATACCCGCAGGCCTTGGACAACATCCCCGGTTCGTTTTATAGGACAAATATATCCTTTTTTTTATGTTTTAAGGACAGTTTTGTCTTTAATTATTTTTTTACAAAGGTCCAAAAACCTCCTCCTAGTCTCCCATCCTACAAATCCAACAGGCTGCAAAAAGGAAATTGGGTACATCTCCTTATCATAATGATCGGTTTTTCAGCGGCTGGGGCATTTGATGACCTAGACGATCAAGATTCCGGAAAACTACTTATGGTAATCGAAAGCACTAAGAGGGATTTTGACGAGTTTGATCGGTTGGAATATCGAGTAGTGAGCAAAGATGGGGAATTGGTAAGGTGATTTCAGATGGTTGTATTTTAAAAAAATAAGGCTGATATTAAGCGGAAAATCAATTTGTCGGAGATTAATCCGATGGTTCACTTCTTTTGAACAGATGCTTTTATAGTCCAAAACCTTGATTTGATGGTTACCCTATTCATTCAACTGGAATTTTTCAAGCGTATCCGCTCCACGTCGTTTGCGAGAAGCCTAGCCGTGGGCATTTTCTTGGGTTTTCTGGCCTTGGTACTATTGGGCTACCTTTTGTTGCTGGGCTTGGCTTTGAAATTTCTGATAGATGAATTCTTTGCACCACCCTCCACTGCTGAATTCCTAAACTCCTATTTGGTTTACTATTTCACCTTCGAAATCCTGTACCGATATTTCATACAGCAGCTTCCGGTGTTTACGTTGGATAATTTCCTGCATTTACCCATCGCCAAATCGAAAATTATCCACTACCTCCTGCTATCCTCCTTTGTCTCCCCACTGACGCTGATTCCCTTGCTCCTATTTGGTCCTTTCACGTTTGTGGAGATTTTGCCGACATATGGTTCCCTACCCGCTTTTTCTTGGCTGGGGTCTGTACTTTTAACGAGCTGGTCCATCCATTGGGTGATGCTGTGGTTTAAGCAACGCTTTGAAGACAGCTTTGTTGTAATACTTGCGTTGAGCGGCATCATGCTGGCGGGATATGGTGTGGCCTATTGGGGATGGTTCGATATAGGCGCGTTTTTTGAACCTGTTTTCACCTTTGCATTAGAGCATACGGCACCGGTCATTCTTCTTGCCATCGTGATGGTGTGCAGTTATTTTCTGTGCTTTGCCTTTTACCGGCAAAATGCCTACCTGGAGGATCTTTCTGCCAGGGAGGAGGGCGGAAAGAGCCACGCTTCCTTCGGTTGGTTGTCGCGGTTTGGCTTGGCAGGAGAAATGGCAGATTTGGAGTGGAAGCTGATCGTACGCCATAAGAAAAGTCGGACCTACCTGACCCTCTGTGGCTTCTTCCTGCTGTATGGTCTAATCTTTTATATCAACCCCATGTATGCGAAGGAGGAAGGTTTTTCCCATCTGTTTATATTTGTAGGCATGTTCATTACGGGCATCTTTATGCTGCAGTACGGGCAGTTGTTCCTGAGCTGGAACTCAGCCTTTTTCGATTTTTTCCTTTCTCAGCCCGACGGCCTCTCCTCGCTAATCAAAGGCAAATACCTACTTTTTACGGGGATTTCATTCATCTGCTTTCTATTCTCCGTACCCTATGCCTATTTTGGGCTGGACATATTGTGGATCCACATGGCCACCTTCCTGTTTAACGTGGGGATAACGGTTCATTTGGTGGTAATCTTGGCGCTTTGGAAGCCAAAACCCATGGACCTGAACAAGGGGGCTATGTTTAACTACGAAGGCGTGGGCATAGCCCAGTTTCTGATGATCATCCCGATGGTCGTCGCACCCTACCTCGTATTCCTTCCTGCGGCCTATTTTGGAGGAGACCACCTTGGCCTCGTTGTATTGGGTCTCTTCGGTGTATTGGGAATGATAGCTTTTCCAACGCTGCTGAATTATGCCATAGGAATAGCCACGCAAAACCGATACGAAATCTCGTCTTCATTCAGACAGGAAACATGATACAGATACACTCGCTGAAAAAAACCTATGCCCATGGAACCGTGCTGGATATACCGGCACTGTCCATCCCCTTGTCCGAATGCTTCGGCCTGGTAGGAAATAATGGTGCCGGAAAGACTACCCTCTTTCGGATCATCCTCGACTTGGTACGGGCTACCGAAGGGGAAGTGACCATAGACGGAGCCGTAGTAGCCCAATCGGAACACTGGAAACACAAGGTTGGAGCCTTCCTAGATGAACACATGTTGCTCTCGTACCTTACACCCGATGAATACTTCGAAGCGCTCCGGAAAATTTATCGCATATCAAAAGACGATCTCGGCAATCACCTCGACAAGTTCGGGGAGTTCTTTAACGGGGAGATCCTGCAACGGAAAAAGTACATCCGGGATCTTTCAAAAGGAAACCTTAAGAAAGTGGGGATTGCGGCTGCTTTGCTAGGCGATCCCGAAGTCGTGCTCCTGGATGAACCTTTCGAAAACCTGGATCCCAGTTCACAAATCCGCTTGAAGAAGCTGATTCTGGCCGAAAAGGAAACCCGGAAAACCACCTTCCTTATCTCAAGCCACGACCTAAACCATATCACCGAGATCTGCGATAGAATCGTTCTGTTGGAAAAAGGATTGATCATCAAGGACTTAAAGGACAAATCGACCATGATTCAGGAGCTGGATGCCTACTTTCAGGTAGGATAATTCCTCTTCCCTTCTTGTTTAGTCCTCCACTCCCATTTGAACAAAGGCCAAAAAAGGTTAATTTGGCAAGCGTATTTACCCCAATAACAACCATGAAGCACACCAATCCAACGGGACGCAGAAAGTTTATCACAAAGACCGGATTAAGTTCGCTAGCGGCATTGCTGGGCGCCGAGATCGTTTTTGCCCTACCGGAAGGTTACCTCCCCCTCGTACTGGAAAACGATCCCCAGACCCTTTTTGGCAAGCATCCCGAGCTGATTGTTCGAAACAACCTGCCCTGGAACGTAGAAACCCCTGCCCACCTTTTGGACGACCGCGTGACGCCAAATGAGAAAATGTTTATTCGAAATAATGGGCTTGCTCCTGAAAAGATCGACGTGGCAGGTTGGACGCTGACGATTCGTGGAGAGGCGGTAAACCAAGAGAAAACCTACACTCTTCAAGACCTAAAGAGCAAGTTTACCAAATACCAGTATCAACTTGTCTTGGAATGCGGTGGGAACGGAAGGGCTGACTTCTTCCCGCCCACAGAAGGCAACCAATGGGAAGTAGGGGCTGTATCCTGCGCTGAATGGGCCGGGGTTCGCCTAAAAGATATCCTGTCCGATGTAGGCATAAAAAGCACCGCCGTATACGTGGGCTATCATGCGGCCGATCTTCATCTCAGTCGGGACACGAACAAAGAGGTCATATCCCGCGGAGTACCCATCGCCAAGGCCTTGGAGAATGAAACGCTGATTGCCTATGAAATGAACGGCAAGGACATTCCTCCCGCCCATGGACATCCCCTTCGGCTGATAGCTTCGGGTTTTCCCGCCTCTGTTTCAGGCAAGTGGCTTACGGGACTTTCCATACGAGACCGAATTCATGACGGAGAAAAAATGGCACCTCCCTCCTATGCCCTGCCATGCGATCCGGTACAGCCCGGTAGCGATGTACCAAACGAAAACATGTGCATCATCGAAAACATGCCGGTAAAATCGCTGATCACCTACCCCAAGTCCGGAGCAATCATCAAGGAAAACAGCCCTTTGCGTATCCGAGGGCATGCCTGGACCGCTGAACAGCGAATCACCAAGGTAGAGTATTCCATTGACTTTGGTGCCACTTGGAGTACCTGCCAACTTGAAAATGCCAAAAACCGGTATTGCTGGCAGCATTTTCAGGCAAGCGTCTCCTTTCCCCGAAAGGGGTACTATGAAGTATGGGTGAAGGCCACCGATGACTCCGGCAAAACCCAGCCCATGCTAACCCCCGGTTGGAATCCAAAAGGATACGCCAACAACGCTTGTCACCGCATCGCCGTTAAAGTATCCTGATTATGAGGCAAAAACGGCTGCAAACCCGATTCCACCCCATTATCGTAGGACTGGGAGTTCTCTTGCTCATTTTCGTTGGGTACTATGTATTTGATGCGGTCGTAAATGAACCGAATGACTTTGTAGCGGCTGACGCGCCCATTCCACTGGATCAAATAGAAAATCGAGTGGAAAACGGCGTACACGTAGCCACCGGCCTGTTGGAGGGGGATGGTCTGAACTTGGTGATAGCAAATTGTACTGCTTGCCATTCTGCACAGCTGATCACGCAGAATAGGGCCGATCGGGAGGGATGGAAAAAAATGATCGTATGGATGCAACGTACCCAAAACCTTTGGGACATGGGAAATCAGGAAGAGGTCATCCTTACCTACCTGGCTACCCACTATGGACCGGAGGATCCCCAATCGTCCGCCGGATTCAGGAGGGCTCCGTTGAAGGACATTGATTGGTATGAACTGAGGGAATAATAGCCATACCCGAACGTTGGTAACCGAACTTGCAAATTTTTCACCTTTCCTTTTTTGGGGATTTGATAGCCCATCCCAATTAAACATCCCCTCCGGTTAACCTGTACAAAAGAACAGATCGCTGACTGGTTCCCCAGCTTGCGCATGCCCTTCCCCAGCTCTCTGCATCGCCAGAAAGACATTAGGGGCAAACCGCTCATCTCCGGGTCGTTGATATTATTAAGCCACTATCCGTAAGATCGCCTTTTTTCTGGTCTGATTCCGCTATATTATTATATAATCGGTATTCAAACTCAAAAATATATTTCCTATTTTTAAAAAGAATAGTAGAACAGCAAAACAACCCAAACCCAACTAACCCCAACTTTTGCACCATGTATTCCGAGAAAATTGGAGGTTCCTTGCAATTTAACCTCAGGCACATTGGCACGAATGATTTTAAAGAACACGAGGATTTCCAAGGTATTTCCAGCCCTTTTTCACGAATGTACTTAGTTGTGAAGGGCAAGGGAGAGTTAATGACGGCATCAGGGCCCATAGATTTGCGTAAAGGAAGGATGTATTTGGTTCCCAGCTTCACGACCTGCTCCTACTTCTTTCACCCGGGCCTTCAGATGATCTATGTACACTTTGGCCTTAGCATGAAAGATGGAATAGATGCTTTTAATTTGATGGGCTTTTATCAGACGGTGAAAGCCAACGACTTGATGAAATACCTTTTTACGCGATTACGGGACATCAACCCTAACCGAGAAATCCCACACCACGACCCAATGGTCTACCAAAGGAAGCCCTGGACAAACCAACGATTCTGTTTTGACTCCCTAAAACAACATTTGGAAACCACGTCACTTCTAGGACAGATCCTCTCCAATTTCATCCAACCCGAAATACCGTTGTCTGCCGGTAAAATCCTTCGATACGGCTTGCAGCCTATCCTTTACTTTATCCAGACAAACCTCGACAAAGAAATCACGGTTGAGCAACTTGCCTCCATGGCCTGCTTTTCACCAGACCATTTTACCCGCACCTTCAAATCAGCATTGGGCGTGTGTCCAAACGAATACATCATCTCCAAACGGATAGAAAAAGCCAAAGCTTTGTTGCTGACCACTAAATTGTCTCAATCGCAAATAATGGAAGAATCAGGCATCCGAAACACCTCGTATTTTACCCGGGTTTTCAAAAAACACACCAACCTCACCCCATCGGCCTACAGAAGATTGCACATGGAATAGTGTATCTCAAATTCCAAAAAAAACAGAGACCTCTTGGATCGCCAAGCGGCCTCTGTCACAATAGGTTTAATAGCCCGGATTCTGAATCAGATTTGGGTTAATGTCTATCTCAGATTGAGGGAACGGAAACAAATAGTGCTTGGAAGGATCAAAAACACGTCTGATGTTTGAACCTGGCTCTACCAATGAATTGATATACGTTTCGGCTGTTCTCCACCTTCTGATATCCCTATACCGCATTCCTTCAAACGCAAACTCAACTCTTCTTTCATTTCTGATTCGATCCCGCATTTGGCTTTGGGTTAAGCCAGTGGGTAATGGTGGCATTTCAACCCCAGGCCTCGCTCTTACTTGATTGATGGCATCATAGACTTGCTGTACCGGCCCTTGCGACTCATTAAGCGCCTCGGCATAATTCAATAATACTTCCGCATACCTCAACAAAACCCAGTCCTGTTCGCTCCTTGTGGCATAATCAATCGGCAAAGTTTCCACATTTCCACCTTTCACAGGAGAGAGTCCCGTTTGGGAAATACCATTCCAAGCAAAAGGAACCACCTCTCCAGAGGCCTTTATCGCAGGATCGGTGAAAGCCCGAATAGTCTCCAACAATCTTGGGTCTCGATTTTTCTTCCAATCGGTCGGATCATAGAGGGGAGATTGGTTTATCGGCAGACCATCTACGCACTCAAACGCATCGCGAAGCTCTGCCCGGGGATTCCATATGCCGTGCCAAAGCAACCGGATATCCTGTTGGCTGGAATTGTCCGGATTGAGATACCTTGTCGAAAACATGATTTCCGGGTTGTTGTTTTGCCCTTCTGCCAAGAACAGCGTTTTGAAATTGTTAAACAAACTGAATTTACCCTCGTCCATTACCTGTTTGGCAGCTGCCGCAGCCCCGGGCCAATCTGACATGAACAGCAGTACCCTGCTCTTTAGGGCCAACGCAGATCCTCTTACCGCATGTCCGCGAGCACTGTAGTCGGTATTGGGTAGATTGGCAATGGCAAAATCCAAATCTGCTATTACCTGCTGAACTACCTGTTCCCGCGTACTTTGTTGGACAGTAGCTTCCTCAATGGTTACCGGTCGGGTGTATAAGGGCACGCCGCCATAGAAGTCAACCAAGTTAAAATAAAACAACGCCCGTAGGAATTGAACCTCCGCTTTATAGATCGTTCTGGTGGCTTCTGGCATTTCTACCCTGTCTATATTGGCGAGGAAAAAATTACAGGAAGCGACTCCTCTGTAACACTCGTTGTATATATTGGCCAATAGACCACCTGAGACTGCTTCCATATTACCCTGCGCGAAGGATCCTGTCGAGCTTGCGCCCAAGCTTTGGGCTCCCTCGTTTGCATCACCCGCCATTATATCCAGGGAATACACCCCTTCAAAATTAAAGGTGTTTACATTTAGACGCGAATACACACCCGCCAACGCCAAATCCGCATCCTTCTGGTTTTTCCAAAAGGTAGGACTGGAAATTTGCGTGGTAGGATTTCTTTCCAGAAAATCCTGGCAAGATTGGCAAACGATAAGGACGATCGCAATTAAAGCCGCCTTGGATGCCCAAATGATATTTTTTATAATTTCCATTATTCTGTTCTGTTTTTTGTTAAGACCACATGCCTACAGGCGTACTTTTAAACCAAGGGTATAAGAGGTTATTTGCGGGTATGCCTGAAACCAATTGGTTGCCGCTCTCTCCGGATCGGAACCCGGCCATTTGGTAAATGTGAGCAAATTGTCGCCCGAAATATAGAACCTCGCATTCTGTAACCCTATCCGCTTTATAAGTGCCGTAGGCATATTGTATCCCAGCATTAGGTTTTTCAAGCGAAGGTAGGAAGCATCCAATAACCAATAGGAGTTTCTGGTACCGGTGACCGGGCCGTATCCAGATATGTACATAGCCGGATGGCTATTGGTGGAACCCTCTCCTGTCCACATGTTATTTACAAAATCAACTGGAGGGGGAGACCCTTGAATATAGGGCACGAGTCCCCACGAGAGTCCCTGCGTACTCTGGGCTACCCCTTCCACTCCCTGAAAAAAGGCATTTAAGTCAAAATTCCGCCAAGCAAGATTGATTGTACTTCCATAAATGAAATCAGGATAAGCGCCTGGCATCACAATCCGATCCGCCGCATTGATCACACCGTCTCCATTTTGGTCTTTGAATTTCAAATCTCCGGGCTTAGGATTAAACGGGTGTAGTGGCCCTTCCGCAATTTCCTGCTCGTTTTGGAAGATTCCGATCCACTCAACCATAAAGTGTGAGTTAAAGGGCAATCCTTCCTGAACTGTAAAATTACCGTAGATGGGTGCCAGTATGCGCAGTACCTCATTTCTGTAGGTTGAGAAGTTCAGGCTGAAATTGTAGGACAATTCGCCAACACGACCTATGGATCCTACTTCCAGGTCAATCCCTCTGTTTCTCATTTTTCCAAAGTTGACGGTTGGGGAAGTAAGTCCTACGCTGGCTGGTATCGGAATGTTATAGAGGATGTCATCTGTTACCTTATCAAACCAGTCAAATGTCATATTGAACCTCCCTTCCGCCACGCTTAGGTCAAAGCCTATGTCCGTCATGGTAGTAGTTTCCCATCTCAGGGTGGGATCCACCATACGGTTCATCACTGCACCGGGAAAGGCTGTGGAGAACGGATAGGAAGTAGTTGCGAGTACCTCCTGGAAGGGATAGAGTCCTACGTTCTGATTGCCTAATTGCCCCCATGAAGCCCTGATCTTTAGATCATCCATCCAGGAACTTTGCTGAAGAAAGGATTCCTGGGAGAGGCGCCAGCCGCCAGAAAGGGAGGGAAACAGTCCCCATCGGGTGTCAGCGGAAATCCGAGAGGTTCCATCATAGCGGAGATTTGCCTCAAAAAGATACTTACCTCGAAAGTTGTACATTGCCCTGGAAAACAGCGATTGAATAGCCCACTCGCCTGAACTGCCGCTGGTGCTTTGATTTAATGGTGCACCCGCATCAAGTTCCTTCAACTCATCGGTGGGAAAGAACACCTTCGCTCCACCTAAAGACCGGCTCAAGAAATATTCCTGGTTGTAGCCCGCCAATATGTTTACATCGTGGTCGCTGTTGAATAATTTATGGTAATTTACCGTAGAATAAAACGTTGTAAGCATTTGGGTACTCCAGTTTTCCCTCACACCCAGCTGCCAAGTCGAATTGTTATGGGCATACGAGCCATCTTTGAAAAAATAATTATCGACAGGAATCTCGTGATTTTTAAACGCCCTCGTATCATATGAAATCGCACCCTTTGAAAACCAGGTCAGGTTTTTATGTGGTTTGATCTCTGTGTAGAACTGCGGCAATATATTGTACTGGATATCTGTTTGGATACCACTCACGTCCTGGGCATCCGGATTCCGAACCGTCCACTCACCTATAGCCGAGCTATACCTGGCTACATATCCCGTACTCCCGTTTGGAAGCGTCATTGTGGGGGTGTAATTCGGGCCGGCACCATAGATGGCCAATATTTGAAAATCAACATCTCCATTGTCCCAATTACTTCGTTGAATATCCTTTTGAACAAACTGGATGTCGCCTCCAACCTTGATCCAGTCCTTTAAGGTTGACTCGACCACCACTCGGGAGTTAAGCTTTTTGAACTCGTATAAACTGGTGATGCCCGGCTGGTCGAAGTAGCCCAACGAAACGTTAAACGTGGTTTTATCATTTCCGCCACCGATGTTTATGGACTGGTTATGGGTAACCGCCGTGTGAAATGAATGATCTATCCAGTTAAAATTTGGATAATTGATGGGGTCATTGGGATTGTTCCTAAAAGCGTCTATCTCCTGCTGGGTAAAATAAGGCACCTGACCAGACCGTTCGCGGCCTTGGTTCCAATACATCATGTAGTCAGCCGAATTGCTTAGAAGGTTAGGAAGCCGTGTAGCCTGCTGCACCTGAACGTTGCTGTGAATGTCCACATACAAATCTCCCGCCCGACCTTTTTTGGTGGTAATCAATATTACCCCGTTTGCGGCCCTTGCCCCATAAATGGCACTCGACGCGGCGTCCTTTAACACAGATATGGATTCGATATCATTGGGATCCAGGTTGGTCATATCTCCGGCAATCCCATTTATCAAGACAAGGGGATCGCTTCCAGCGGCACTGAACGTGCCGACTCCCCGAATCCGCAGGGTGTTGTTTTCGCTTCCGGGCTTACCTGAATGGGAAGAAACCTGTAGCCCGGCCACCTTTCCCTGTAGGAGATTAGCCACATTCGTTCCCGGACGCTTAATAATCTCGTCAGATGCAAGCGTTGCCACTGAACCGGTCAAATTAGCCTTTTTCTGCGTGCCATAGCCTACGACAATGACTTCATCCAAACTGGCCAGGTCCTCCTCCAATACTACGTCTATCACGCTACGGTTTCCTATTGTGACCGATTGCGACTTGAAGCCTATAAACGAAAAGGAAAGCGTCGCATTATCGGGAACATTGACGGAATAAGAACCATCTCCATCGGTAACCGTACCGATATTGGTTCCCAATACGACCACAATCACTCCCGGTAAGGGTACCCCATTGACATCTTTCACGACGCCACGAATCAAAATGTCCTCGCTAGGATCATCCGGTGCACTCATGGCATCCAAAGGAGCCATCAAAATCATTGCAAACATCATAAGGTGCCGCAACTTCTCAATAAATAATTTTCCTGAGTAATTTTTCATAATAAGGTTTGGTGGATTTATTTGTTTGTTAAAGCTATTCAATAACCTACCACCAATAGCCGTACTTTTCCGACCTTTTCTTGCACAAAAACGACTTGTTTAAAAAATTTAAGTGTTATAACGAAAAAACAATACACAATAAGGCAGCCGAAACAGCCTCCTTAACCTATCTACTACGATCCACCCCATCGAATAATTGCACCCCCTCGTATTCGACTGCCGACCAAAAAATAGGGCGAGGTCACTCTACATTTTCTGCCACAAAAATCTGAATAAATGACTCCTTTCCCTGATTTACGTATCGATTGAAGGCAATTTGATCGCCAGACCGAGACCAGCAGTGGGCAAAGGGTGTCTCTTCGGTTCTTTCTGTAATCCGAACGGGTTCTGATACCACACCGAATTCATCTACCCTCGCCAAAAAAAGGCTGTTGTCGCAAACATAAGAAAACAACCTCTCGTGGGGATGCCACCTCACCATGGTCTGAACGGGGTCTGGTTGGTTGGTGGCTTGAATAGGTTCCCCTCCCAGGGGAGAAACCAAATATACCTGAACGACACCCCGCTCATCCTTGGCAAGGTAGCTGATAAAAGCACCGTCAAAAGAAGAACTCAACCAATGCCTGGGAACCGTAGAAACACCCGGATATTTTCGATCCTCTGTCCGTGTGATCCGACGGACCAAAGCACCCGCGGGGGGTGCCGGCAACTCCACATCCGTTCCTTCCAAAGGCCCCCACTCGCCCGGTACGTCGATGGCATCCGGCACGTCGACTACAAACACCTCGGTGATCGGACTGCCGTCAGCCGCAATCAAATCCCCCATAAACGCACGGGCACGCTGCCAAGTGCCGTCCGGTCTGCGGTACCCCTCCTTTCCTATCCACCAATCTTCGTATGCCCGGCTGATCTGATCAGAACCCGGACTGGGATTGGGCACTACCCGAACCAATACCGCTGAAAACCACTCTCCCTGAATCTGCTCTGCCGACCCATCCTGTGGCACAAGAACCTTAGGCCCCAAACGCTTCGATACTCCCACCGTTCGGAGATCATGCTTATTCCCTGTTTTCGCTTCAAGATCCACCATCACGGCGTCGTTATAGGTGAAGCCTATCCAATTGCCATCCGCACTCCATTGATGCCGGTGGGTACCTCCCCTCAAGGCTCCGGGCGAATAGGGCTTCCGAACGTCACGCGAATCCATGTAGACATGTTTTTCCGGATTTGCTTCGTCAATGATGATTCCGGTACGACGATGGGCAGCATAGGGATTCGCTGCGTTATGATCCTCCAAGCCATGGAGAAAGACAATCTGATTCAAAAATGGATGGTAGCTTGCTGCCCCAACACCTGGACCATACGGAGAAGGAGAAGAAAAATTGTAAAGTACCTGTGTTTCCCCAGTAGTCACGTTGACCTTTTCAATTTTTGCATTCAGCTGTATACCCGCCGGGTTGGGGCGGGTATCATATACCAGCCATACATCATCCGGCGAGAAGTTTTCGTTATGATCCAACTCATGGTTTTGGGCGGCAAACGTCACTTGGCGTACATGCCAAAGGGAATCATGGAGGTTACATGCAATCATAGGATACATTACGGTCAATAAAATAGCTCTTAGGATGCGTGGCATAAGGTATCTGGTATCATAACAAAAATCAAACAGCCTAAAGTACAAACCAATACCATCCCGCCAAAACCAATTTCACGTAAATACAGTTAAAATAACCGGAGTGGAACACTTTCGTTAAAGATAGACACACCTCTCACCATGTTCAAAGAAAGATGAGATACATGAACACACCAAAATCCTTTTTCCCACTGTACCGCGTAATCCCGCTATTGATATTTTTGGGAATGGCCGTTAGCTGCGGCCCAAAGATATATTTTCCGGTTTCTCCCGTGGTGCCCGCCGCTGAACCAAAAGCCGAAGTCAAAAAAACCAAGGAAGGGGAGTATAGCGTCAGGCTCAACGTAAACAACCTGGCCCTACCCGAAAGATTGACCCCTCCCAAAAGCAATTACGTGGTCTGGGTCAATACCGAAGGCAGTGGTGTCCGGAATATCGGCGAATTAAAAAACCGCCGGGGGATGTTGGCAAATACGGGTAAGGCGAGCTTTGAAGGAACATTGCCCGAACGCCCTACGCAGATCATCGTAACAGCAGAAAACAACCCGAACGTTCGGTTCACTGGAGACCATACGGTTCTGCGCAGCGACGTGTTCCGGATCAAAAAATAACGCAGCCCATTTCCTTATAATCAACACCAACAAATGAGATGAAAATAGAAATATGGTCGGACATTATGTGTCCGTTTTGTTACATAGGAAAGCGGCGTTTGGAATCCGCACTGCAAACGCTTGGGATTCAGAATGAAGTAGAAATTTCGTGGAAAAGCTTCCTGTTAAATCCGGATATAAAAACAGACCCCTCAAAAAACAGCCTGGATTACCTCGCTGAGGCCAAAGGATGGCCCATGGAACAGGTAACCCAGGTGACAGAACACGTGACCGGAATCGCTGCTGCAGAGGGACTGGAATACCATCTGGAAAACACCAAGGTAGCCAACGCCATCGATGCACACCGCATTATTCAACTGGCCAAAAGGCACCGCCTCGGCAACGAGATGGAAGAGCGGCTATTCCAAGGTTATTTCACCGAGGGACTTAATATTGCCGACCACGATGTGTTGGTCAATTTGGCCGGTGAGGTCGGCATTGAACGAGAGACAGCCCGTACCTGTCTAGTTGAACAAGCCTTTACCGAGGCCATCAACCAAGACATCCGAGAATCGCGACAACTGGGGGTACGAGGTGTACCGTTTTTTGTGTTCAATCGGCAATATGCTATTTCTGGCGCCCAACCCAAGGAGCTTTTTATGGAGACATTGGAAAAATGCCGCAAAGAAATCGTCAAGGGCTAGGTCTTTTGCCAAATCATCCAGAATCGCTATCTTTTTGCCCGTAGCGAAAAGATTTCAGGAATACCGAGAAGCAAGGGAACCAAATTTACACTTTATTTGTAACACTAATCCAAATGGGGCTGACCGGTTTTGACAGTAGGTGTAAGGATCGGGCTCGCATGCAGGCTGGAGTATGTACGGCCTTGAATCATTCATACGAACCATAATTGGCGAATCTAATTACGCCATGGCTGCCTAATCTTACCCTTCGGGGATATAGATACGCTTAAAGGGTTGAGTTTCGAGAGATGCTCCCCGGCCACATCCCACCGTCCGTTGCGCTGTCCGGGTGGAGTTGGGGTGTCGACCTGACAGGGCTGCTTCCCGCGAGGCTACTAAGCGGGACTAAGATCAGTGGCTAAGCTGTTGTCCGGTGTGTCACCCAGCAAACAACGGTCGAAAATCCAACAGGTGACTAAGCATGTAGACGGTACGGTGTTTCCCTATCTGGACGCGAGTTCGAATCTCGCCAGCTCCACCTCAAAAATCTCCCCTCCAGAAGGCCAAGTGCTCAGGGAGTGGGAGATTTTTTTTCCTCATTTGAGAGAAATCCTTATTAGAACTCCATCTATTTTTGGATCGAAAAAAGGGGCACAACGCCAACCATTTACCTTTTAGGCGGCCCATTACTGCCCAATTCGGAAAACAACCACCACTTTTCCCGTAAGCGATCGGTTAATCGGCAACCAACGCCGCCATATACCAACCCTGACTTTTTACCCCTATATAGTTTCAGAAACCCGGAGAGATTCGGAATCCGATTGAATCAATTCAAACTTCACATGCTATGGATCCATTGTTAACATTGTTTAATAAAAAACCTATTTTATTAAACATCAAATAACGTCTATCCCTAGTTAATGCTTGTCATGTAAGGTGCTGTCTACGAGGCTCAAGTCGATTCTTTACGGCATCAAAAAAGCAAATTTACCTCGTACCATTTTTTGAACACTACCACTCGGTTTTTAGCAATTCAAATCCTTTTGTTTAATATTAATGAATATTAATTAAACATTTTTTCTCCAAATCTCTTTATGGTATTAGGTGATCGCCAAAATTTTATTTTATCATTCTCCCTAACAAAAAATAATTTAACCTATGAACACCCTTTTAACCGCAGATTTGGTTGGTCTTGACAAGATCATCAACAGCGACCCAATTGCTATAACCTTTTTCATTGGGTACATGGCTATGTTTGCATCGGCTGTCTTCTTCTTTGTAGAACGAAGCTCCGTAGATGGGAAGTGGAAAACTTCCTTGCTGGTATCCGGTCTGATTACCGGAATTGCTGCTGTCCACTACTACTACATGCGAGACTTCTACCTGGAGACAGGGCAAAGTCCAACTGCATTTAGGTATGTGGACTGGACACTCACCGTGCCACTGATGTGTGTAGAGTTTTACTTGCTGACGAAGCCCTTTGGAGCCAAGGGCAGCACGTTGTTCAAACTGATCCTGGCCTCACTGGTCATGTTGATTACAGGCTACATCGGGGAAACTTCCGGTATCGAAAACAACATTTTGTGGGGTATTCTCTCCACCTTGGGCTACCTCTACATTGTGTACGAGGTGTTTGCTGGGGATGTGGCCAAACTGGCGAAATCGTCTGATAGTCCGGCATTGGGTCAGGCCATGTTTCTGTTGAAGATTTTCATCACGCTGGGCTGGTCCATATATCCAATCGGCTACATGGTTCTCCCAGGAAACCTGCTCTCGGGTGCATTTGAGGTGAGCAGCATCGATCTCTTCTACAATTTGGCAGATGCCATCAACAAAATCGGCTTTGGCTTGGTGATCTACTCGGTCGCTATCGCAGAAACTGCGAAGGCACGGAAAGCTGTAGTTGCCTAACTTGAAAAAGCTATCCCTGTCCTGTGGGAAGGGATAGCTTTTTTCATCCAAAAACCCTGGCAAAAAACAAACCCTTCCCAAGAAAACCTATGAATCCCACAAAAGCTACCTATGATTTTATAATCAGCGGCTTTGGCTGTGCGGGTATGAGTTTGGTATATTATTTAGCTCATAGTAAATTAAGAAATTGCAAAATCCTCATTCTCGACAATTCGTGCAAGGAAACCAATGACAGAACGTGGTGTTACTGGGCTGAAAAGCCATTGAATATCCACCCGGCTACCGAGCCGATCATTAGTTGGCAGACCATTGCCCTTTCAAACGGAAACACACGCATAGAAAAATCCCTGGAGAACCTGCGCTATTTCCACCTCAAATCCTCCGATTTTTACCTGGCAATCCGTGGCCTGCTCAAAAAGTTCCCCCATATCGAACTCCTTCAAGACAGCGTGGTGGAGTGCGCAGAAACCGATGAAGGAGCCTATGTACAGACAGCGAATTACGGTGTTTTTCACGCCAAAAAAGTATTCAACTCCATACCAAACTTTTCACTGAATCCTTCTTCAAAACCCATTTTAAAACAGGTATTCGTAGGTTGGAAGATCAAAACCACGGCACCCTGCTTCGATCCGCATACTGTAGTCCTCATGGACTTTGTGCAGAACACTCAGAACCAAACTGAGTTCTTTTATATTCTGCCGTTTTCATCCACCGAGGCACTGGTAGAATACACGGCATTTAGCGACCAAGAACTCGACCAATGCCAAATGGAAGGGATGATTGATCGCTTTATCAGAAATGACATTGGCCAGAAGGCCTATGAAATAAGCTTTCGGGAGCAAGGAAGTATCCCTATGACCACTCAGGAACTGTCAGCCTACCGATTTGAACACATCATACCCATGGGCACGTTGGCAGGGTGGAGCAAGCCAAGTACAGGCTATACCTTTTACAATATCCAAAAACATTGCCAGCGGATCGTTTCCTGCCTAGAGGAAGAAAACCTCTCGGGCATGATAACCCTGAAAAGAAAACCCAAATACAATTTCTATGACAACATTTTGCTCAACATCGCCAGAAAATGGCCAAAAAAATTACCCGATGTATTCATAAATCTGTTCCAGACCAGTTCCGGGCCCGAGGTATTAAAATTCCTAAATGAGGAAAGCAGCTTGTCGGAAGAAATCAAGATATTGTCTCGACTGAAATTCCCTATTTTTATAAAATCCCTACTCGAATATGAAAAACACTGATATCTGGGGCAAAGTAGTAGGTTTCATCATTGCGGGCCTGTATTTGGTGTTTTTTGAAGGCAACCAGACCTTTGAATGGATTCTATTTGCCCTTGTTCTTTTTACGGTCGGGATTCCACATGGTGCCCTGGATCATCTATTGGCTAATCCCCATATCCAACGACGGGATCTGACCAGGTTTATACTAAAATACCTCGGGATCATTATGCTCTATCTACTAGTTTGGACTATGATCCCCGCACTTGCCCTGATCTCTTTCTTGATCATGTCCGCATACCATTTTGGCCAGAGTCATTATCTACGTGAAAGGTTGCTGATCGGGAAAGGCTTTTGCTATCTCGGTACAGGGGCGTTTTATCTTGGCGCAATTTTACTTGGAAATTTCGAGCAAACGGAATCCATATTATCGCCGATAGTGGCTATTGGCAGCTTTTATGACGTTGGACTACTGCTACTTGGTACCAGTGTAATTGCTGTATTTTTTATACTACGTAAAAACAAACAGATCCATTACCCCATCTATCTGGCCGAAATGCTGATCCTGGGAACGCTGTTGTTTTACCTTCCATTATTGGTTGGCTTTATCCTTTATTTCGGATTTTGGCATGCCCTTCCGAGTATGTCGGAGGAATATCAATCACTAAAATTTTCCCTGGGCGACAACCGGTTAAGTCAATTTTTCCTACGAATGCTGCCATTCACGGCGGCTAGCATTATTGGGATGGGCATTATACTCGTTATCTTATATCCAACCAATACCACACAGGAGCTGACCTTGCTGTTTTTTGTGTTGGTCTCACTGATATCCGCACCCCATATTTGGTATATGAATGGATTTTTGGAAAGCAGACATTAGGGGCTTGCTACGCTTCGTCAAAGAAGTATTTGTAACCTTTAAGGATTTCGAATTTGTTTTGGTCACGATTCGGCATGTCGGATATTCTCTATCCCCCTCAGCAGTGCATCCGGATTAAAGGAAATACTGTCTATTCCTTGATCTACGAGGAAGCGGGCAAAGGCGGGATGGTCACTGGGTGCCTGTCCGCATAAGCCAATTTTCTTTCCATTCTTCTTAGCTGCTAGGATCGCCGAAGAAAGCATGAACGTAACCGCCTCGTTGCTTTCGTCAAACAAATCCGCCACGATGGCCGAGTCCCGGTCTATTCCCAAGGTAAGTTGGGTGAGATCATTGGATCCAATGGAAAACCCATCAAAGATTTTCGAAAATGCCTCCGCCAATATCACATTGCTGGGTATTTCTGCCATGACATACACTTCCAGACCATTCTTGCCACGTTCCAAACCAAAATCAGCCATAACATCCAACACACGCTTTCCTTCCTCTACAGTCCGGCAAAATGGAATCATCACCTTCACATTCGTAAACCCCAGTTCATCCCGCAGTACCCGGACGGCCTCGCATTCCAGCCCGAAACCTTCCTTGTACCGGTCGTTATAATACCTGGATGCGCCTCGGAAGCCCAGCATGGGGTTCTCCTCGGTAGGCTCAAAGGCCCCCCCACCTATCAGTTGGGCATATTCATTGGTTTTGAAATCACTCATACGGACGATCACCTCCTTCGGATAAAATGCAGCGGCCACAATCGCCAAGTGCTCCGAAAGCGTCTCCACGAAATAGCGCTTCTTGTCCTCGTAGTTTTGGGTGATCGCCGCAATGGCTCGCTTGTCGTTTCCATCCGGGAGCGATGCATACTGTACCAGTGCCATGGGATGAATCCGGATCGTGTTCGTTATGATAAACTCCATTCGAAGCAAACCCACTCCTTCGTTGGGGTAAAATGAAAGGCGAAAGGCTTTAAACGGATCTGCCAGGATAAACATCGGTTTGGTTTTGGTGGGCTCCATCACTTCCAGATTCACTTCCTTTTCAGACCATTCCAGCTTTCCCTCATAAATTAGACCTTCATCTCCCTCGATACATGAAACCGTAATCACCTGCCCATCCTGCAGCTTATCGGTTGCATTGCCTGTTCCGACTATCGCATGAATTCCCAGTTCCCTTGCCACAATTGAGGCGTGGCTGGTTCTTCCGCCCTTATTGGTCACAATGCTGACCGCTTTCCGGAGCATGGCGTTCCAATCGGGGTTGGTAATATCTGCCACGATGATATCGCCTTCCTGCACTTTGGGGGCATCAGCCAGCGACCTGACGATGCACACCCTCCCGCTACCTATTTTTGCACCGACAGCCTTGCCCTTCAGCAGTGGCTTTGCCTTGCTATGTAGGGTATACTCGGTGATGCTCACACCCGTGTGCTGCCCATGAACCGTCTCCGGCCTTGCCTGAACAATAAATAACTCATCGGTGATACCATCTTTTGCCCATTCAATATCCATGGGCATGCCATAATGCAGCTCAATCTGCCGACTCCAAGCGGCCAATACCTCCACTTCAGCAAGCGACAAAGAGAAACTGTTTCGCTCCGATTGGCTTGTCCTGACATTTAGGACAGGCTTCTCCCCGCGCTGCCCATACACCATCTTATTTTCCTTCTCCCCCAACCTCTTGTAGATCACAGATTGCTTGCCGTATACGCCTATAGATGGCTTAAAGGCATAAAACTCATCTGGATTAACCGCTCCCTGAACCACATTTTCGCCCAAGCCCCAAGCAGCGGTCAGATAAATAATGTTGTCAAAACCAGTTTCCGGATCAATGGTAAATATGACTCCTGCACTTCCCTTATCAGACCTTACCATTCGCTGTACCCCTACGGACAGGTAGACATGCATGTGGTCAAACCCATTATCTATTCGGTATTTGATTGCTCGGTCATTGAATAGGGAGATATAACACCGATGCACCGCACGAAGAACCTCCTCCTCCCCTTCAATATTCAAAAAGCTATCGTGCTGTCCGGCAAAGCTCGCCGTAGGAAGATCCTCTGCCGTTGCCGAACTGCGAACGGCCACCGAAATGGCCTTCCCTTCCGACAAAGCGCGAAATGCCTGCAAGTATTCCTCCCGCATGTGACCCGAAAATTTCCCGGTACTGATCAATTCACGACAGTTTTTGCCAACCTCCGCCAGATTGCTCAGCTTTTCGGTATCCAGCTGATCAAGTTGGTGCTGGAGCTTATTAAAAAGATCATTTTCATCCAAGAAGTGTCTATAGGCCTCGGCAGTGGTGGCAAAGCCATCCGGAATTCGAATACCAAATGGCTGAAGGGCATGAATCATCTCTCCCAAGGAGGCATTTTTGCCTCCAACGGAGGACACATCTGTATTTCGTAGTGTTCGGAAGGGTATAGTGTAGGTAGACATGATAGTTTATTTTGGGTTTCTTACGGATGAGTGAATATACGTGTGCAAAAAACCAAAAAACATGATCTATATCAGAGATTAAACTGAATTTCAATCAACCATAGGCCACACCCGGTGATACCCTGCTGCATCGTCGGGATTCAACCGACTTAGCTCGGAATCTTTGCCCTGTTTACCACAGATTTGGGTACCAGGCCTACCATTTCGTTCGATATTATAGTAACTTCACTGGATCAAAAACACAGCAGCATGAAATTTATCGTCATCCTTCTTTTGCCATTTTTATGGATGGGTCTTTTATCCTGCGGGTCATCCGGCGAACGTACCTATCCCCAACGCGAGCATATTACCGAATCTGTCTATGCCTCCGGGTCTATCAAGGCCCGCTACCAGTACCAGGCATTTGCAAATGCGGTTGGGACTGTTCAGGAAGTGTTCGTATCGGAAGGAGACACCGTAAAGGAGGGAACACCCATCTTATCAATCTTCAATGAATCGGCAAGGCTCAATCGCGAAACGGCCGAGCTTAACCGTGCCTTTGCCGACAAACAGATCAATGAAACCAAACTACGGGATCTGGAAATAACGATTGCCTACACCAAAACGAGGTATCAAAACGATTCACTGCTCTTCTCGCGACAACAACGCCTGAAAGAACAGGGAATTGGCACCGCGGTAGAGCTGGAGCAGCGACAGCTAGCCTTCGAAAACTCAAAATCCACGCTGGAAGGATTACACATTCGGCGCATTGATCTTCTTAGAGAACTGGAGTTCAACGAACGCAGTGCCTCCAAGAACCTTGCCATCACCCGCGCCTTGGAAAGCGATCTGATCTTGAAAAGCCAAGTGGCCGGCAAGGTTTACGCCCTTCTCAAGGAAAAAGGGGAAATGGTAAATGCCCAAACGCCGCTGGCAATAATCGGCAGTGCCGATGAGTTTTTACTTGAAATGCAGGTGGATGAATTCGATATAGTAAAGATACAGCGGGGACAGACCATTCTGATAACTATGGACAGCTACCGTGGGGAAACATTTGAGGGAATAGTCACCAAAATAAATCCGTTGATGGACGAAAGAAGCAAGAGCTTTCAGATAGAAGGAATGTTTGTCCGACAGCCCCATGTTCTTTATCCTAACCTGACATTGGAAGCAAACATTGTGATCCAACGCAAAGAAAATGCTTTGACCCTCCCTAGAGCCTTTATAGTCAATGAAAACCAGGTGATTACCTCTGCGGGCGACACGCTGATGGTTCAGTTAGGGATAAAGGACTACCAAAAAGCCGAAATCATCTCAGGATTAGATGAAAAAACCGAGGTAAAGAGACCGGCCCGATGAAATTTTCCTTGATTATAGATATTGCCAAATCCCTGATGGCCGCCCGCCTAAAGCAAACGGCGATCGCTGCGACCGGCGTGGTCTTCAGTATCACCATGTTCGTAGCCCTGCTGGGATTTATGAACGGTCTGAACAAATTGTTGGATGGGTTGATCCTCAATCGCACGCCCCATATACGCTTCTATAACGACATAAAGCCCAGCTCAAACCAGCCCATCGAGCTGGATCAACGCTTTGGCTCCTTTTATAACATCATCCGATCCATCAAACCTGCCGCCAGCCGGTTGAACATTTACGACAACGAAGCGATTATGAGAACGCTGAGAGCAGATCCAAGGGTTCTTGGCGTTGCGCCCAAACTTTCCTCTCAGGTTTTTTATAATGTGGGTACCCTTGACATCACCGGCATCATTGACGGCATAGAGGTAGAGGAAGAAAACCGCCTATTCGCTTTCAGCGATTATGTCACCGCCGGGAATTTTATTGACCTAAAAAACACTGCTAACAGCATCATCTTGGGAAAGGGGGTAGCCGATAGGATCATGGCTGATATTGGAGATGTCGTGCAGGTCACTACCTCCCAGGGCAACCGAATCCAACTAAAAGTCGTCGGTTTTTTCCAGTCTGGACTGGGCGACTTGGACAATGTTCAAAGTTATGCGGCCATTTCAACCGTCCAAAAAATGCTTGGTGAGCCCGCTTCGTTCGTGACGGATGTACAGGTGAAGCTAAACGATTTCACGCTGGCCCCCGACATGGCGGCGGAATACCGTGAAATATTCCAGATTGATGCCGATGACATACAGACGGTAAATGCGCAGTTCGAGACAGGAACACAGATCAGGACCTTGATCAGCTACGCCGTAGGCATCACACTGCTCGTAGTGTCTGGATTTGGTATTTACAACATACTAAACATGATGATATATGAAAAAATGGACACCATTGCCATCCTGAAGGCAATTGGGTTTTCCGGCACGGATGTCAATCGAATATTCATCACGATTGCGCTGACGATAGGTGTGATTGGAGGAGCTTTGGGACTGGTGTTTGGCTTTATGGCGGGTTTAGGTATTGAACGGATTCCTTTTGAAACGGAAGCGCTTCCTACGGTAAAAACCTTCCCAGTAGATTTCAACCCCAAATACTACCTCATCGGTGGTCTATTTAGCTTGATAACCACTTACTTCGCCGGATATTTCCCGGCACGCAAGGCCAGCAGCGTGGATCCTGTCGAAATAATACGAGGCAAGTAACGACAAGTTGGATGATAACAAACCCTGTAAAAATTGGCGGTACTGTTTCAATTTATCTATTGGCCAACGAAAGGGCACTGCCGTCAACGTCAGGCCAAGTCTAAGTTTTAACCCCACAGTCCCAATGAGAGGAAAACCAGTAATTGAAGCCCACGGCATAAACAAATATTTCTACAGTCCCGACAAAACCCAAGTTTTACGCGATGTGAGTTTTCGCGTTACCCGAGGGGAGTTTGTTTCAGTTATGGGGAAATCAGGGTGTGGAAAGTCAACCCTCCTATATATTATGTCTACCATGGACACCGACTATGAAGGGTCTGTTCGTATCGATGAAGAGCTTATTACCGGGAAATCCCAAAACCACTTGGCCGCTATCCGAAACGAAAAAATCGGATTTGTCTTCCAATTCCACTATTTGCTCAACGAGTTTTCTGCGTTGGAAAACGTCATGATCCCCGGTTTAAAGTTAAAACAAAAAAGCCGCCCAGAGCTTGAGCATATTGCCATGGAAAAACTCCGGGTATTTGATATGCAAGACCACGCCTTAAAAAAAGCCAATCAACTTTCCGGCGGGCAGAAGCAACGGGTAGCCATTGCCCGTGCCCTAATGAACGACCCCCTCATTATCATGGGAGATGAACCCACCGGCAACCTTGACAAAAAAAATTCAGATATCGTTTTCAATATTTTCAAGGAACTCGCGTCCGAATTTCACCAAACAATGCTGATCGTTACCCATGACCCTGAATTTGCCATGGGCACCGACCGAGTGATCGAAATGGAAGACGGATGTATCATTTCCCAATAGTCTGAGTGGTGTCTACGTTTGGCTCAAAAAACCAATAAAAAAGGGAGATCCAAAAAACAGACCTCCCTTTTTTCCTTATTCTTCATTCTTGATATCCTGTACTTCTTTTCGGATATCCTGCGCCAAATTCTTTAAATCCTGCATGCCTTTTCTTATCCTAGTACCGGCTGCTTGGTTTTTTTTCTCGTAAAATTTCTCGAAATCCGCCTCCAGCGAGGTAACAAGATCTTTCAGTTCACTAAATCTGCTCATAATCAAAAGTATTAAAGTTGATAAAGGTTATAATAATATGACTTTATTCCCCAAAGGAGGTGGCAAGCTCTGTTTGATTATAGTACCCACTGGCCAGTTTATCTTTAATGGCCTCGAATGCAGTGATTGTCTCCTGTACATCATCCAACGTATGTACGGCCGTTGGAATCAAACGCAAAATAATCATACCTTTGGGAATAACCGGGTAGATCACCACAGAGCAGAAAATATTGTAGTTTTCCCTTATATCCTTGCTCAGAGTAGCTGCTTCACCTACTGTTCCATTTAACACGACGGGAGTAACGGGAGAGGTTGTAGTACCTATGTTGAATCCCTTTTCCTTCAAACCGTTCTGAAGGGCATTTACAACTACCCAAAGATTTTGCTTTAATTCAGGCATAGTCCTTAACATCTCCAGTCGCTTCAGGGTGCCCTCCACATAGATCATGGGAAGCGACTTGGCAAATATCTGTGAACGCATATTATACTTCAGGTATAGAATCACGTTTTCATCACCAGCGATAAAGCCACCAATGCCTGCCATCGACTTGGCAAACGTAGAGAAATACAGATCGACTTCATCCTGAACGCCCTGCTCCTCCGCCGCCCCTGCGCCGGTAGCTCCCATGGTGCCAAATCCATGGGCATCGTCTACAAGGATTCTAAAAGAATATTTCTTCTTAAGAGCGGCGATTTCCTTCAGATTGCCCATGTTGCCGGTCATGCCAAATACACCTTCGGTAATCACCAATATCCCACCACCTGTTTCATTGGTAAGACGCTCTGCCCGGGTGAGTTGCTTCTCCAAACTCTCCATGTCATTATGTGAATAGACAAAGCGTTTGCCTATGTGCATACGCAAGGCATCGATGATACAGGCATGACATTCGGCATCGTACACAATAACATCCTTGCGATCGACCAACGAATCAATCACACTCATGATGCCTTGATAGCCATAATTGAGTACATAGGCCTTTTCCTTGCCCACGAATTTGGCCAGTTCATCCTCCAACTTTTCGTGAAGATCCGTCTGACCGGACATCATTCGGGCACCCATTGGATAGGCAGCTCCCCACTTGGCCGCCGCTTCTGCATCAACCCTTCTTACCTCCGGGTGATTCGCCAGTCCCAAATAGTTATTTAAACTCCAGGTCAATACTTCCTTGCCTTGAAACCTCATCCTTGGGGCTATTTCACCCTCGAGTTTTGGGAACGTAAAATACCCTTCCGAGCGGCCTGCGTGCTTGCCTAAAGGACCCAGGTTAGTCTGCAACTTTTCAAATAAATCCAATGTGGTACTAGTTATTGTAAAACAAAACCAAAATTCAAAATGGCGCAAATTTTAACCCTCAAAACTAATACAAAATCCACTCGGACGCAAAAAAACTGCTAGTTTTAGCCTGTTCTTTCCGTTTAACAGGGAATAATGGTTAGCTTCGCAGGGATGCATTCGGCCCGACCAAAAGGGGCCGTCTTCCAGCCGAACCGTTCCGAAAAATGCCCTTATGAAGATAAAGAAACTATTGGTAGCAAACAGAGGCGAAATCAGCCTCCGCATCATTCGATCCGCCAAAGAAATGGGAATTCTTACGGTTGCTGTTTTTAGCGAGGCAGACCGAGCATCACCACACGTCAAAGCTGCGGACGAAGCAGTCTGTCTTGGCCCTGCAGCCGCTGCCGAATCGTATCTTTCCATGGAGAAAATAATAAGGGCCGCCAAGGACTTGGGGGTCGATGCCATCCACCCAGGGTATGGCTTTCTTTCTGAAAATGCGGCATTTGCCCAAAAGGTACTGGACGCAGGGATACTTTTCGTAGGCCCATCCCCCGAATCCATCGCGATTATGGGTAGTAAGCTTCAAGCAAAGACAGCGGTAGCCGCATACGGCATTCCGCTGGTCCCCGGTACGGACGAACCTATCCGAAACGTAGAGGCAGCAAAACAAATTGCCGGTAAAATCGGCTACCCTGTTTTGATAAAAGCAAGTGCCGGAGGGGGAGGAAAAGGCATGCGAATCGTAGAGAAGCCCGAAGATTTTGAAGCACAACTCGAAAGAGCAACTTCAGAGGCGGGCTCCGCTTTTGGGGATCCATCGGTCTTTATTGAAAAATACATCGATGCCCCCAAGCACATTGAAATCCAGCTGATTGGAGACCAATACGGACATATCGTTTATCTGTTCGAAAGGGAATGTTCGATCCAACGACGGCACCAAAAAGTAGTTGAAGAAGCTCCCTCAGCTATATTGACGCCCGAAGTCCGGAAAAAAATGGGCGAAGCTGCCATAGGCGTGGGTAGATCATGCAACTACGTCGGTGCCGGCACGGTGGAATTTTTGGTAGATGAGCAGCTGAATTTCTATTTTTTGGAAATGAACACACGCCTTCAGGTAGAACATCCCGTCACAGAGTGCATAACCGGCATTGACTTGGTAAAAGAACAAATACGTATTGCCGAAGGAGAGCGCTTGTCCTTCAGCCAGGATGATCTCCAAATCAATGGGCATGCCATCGAGGTGCGCGTTTACGCCGAGGATCCCGAAAACCAATTCTTACCAGATACCGGAACATTGACCACTTATTCCCCTCCCAAGGGCCCTGGAATTCGGGTAGATGACGGCTTCGAAGAGGGTATGGAAATACCCATACATTATGATCCAATGATAGCAAAGTTGACCGTACATGCATCGGACAGGGAGTCTGCCATCGAAAAAATGAAACTGGCTTTGGTTGATTTTAAGGTCTCGGGCATCAAAACAACCATTCCATTTTGCGAATATGTCCTTCGACACCCCGAGTTTATCAATGGGAAGTTTACGACCAAATTTGTGGAAAAACATTTCAAACCCTCTGTACTTTCCCCTTCATTTTCAGAGGAAGACCTACAGGTGCTGGCAGGGTTTGCTGCATTTTGGAAGGAGCAGGCAGAAGTGAAAGCAAATGCCACCCTAACTCCTGTTTCAGGAAAAATGATAGCTAGCAAGTGGAAAAGCCGTAAAGTACAATGATTGAGTCCCCTCTTTTTAACCTGAATACCAGCCACCGAATTGTATTGGCATCTAACTCGCCGAGGAGAAAGGAGCTGTTAGCCGGGTTGGGAATCGCTTTCGATGTTAAAACCTTGGATGTAGACGAACAATTTCCGGCATCCGTAGAGGCTGAAAAGGTCGCTGGTTTTCTAGCAAACAAAAAAGGCGATGCCTATAAACGGCATATTCAGCAAGGGGAAATCTATATTACAGCCGATACGGTAGTGATTGTAGATGGAACAGTGCTGAACAAACCTGAAAACAGCACGGACGCACGAGCCATGCTGCAGTCCCTCTCAGGAAAACCACACACGGTAATCACCGGCGTTGCCATTTTGGACCAAAGCAGAAGAACCCTATTGGAAGATCGAGCAACCGTTCACTTCACTGCGTTGACAGATACGGAAATCGATTATTATATTGATCACTATTCTCCGTTCGACAAAGCAGGCGCCTATGGGATCCAGGAGTGGATAGGATACATCGGTGTGGAAAAAATCGAAGGTTCCTTCTACACTGTCATGGGACTACCCGTCCATTTGGTTTATAAGACTCTAAAAAATTGGTGATCAAAATACTCAAAACGGAACCGAATTCCTCCAGAATCCGCTGACAAATTCCTGCCCTACTAGTAAAACCTTACATCACACTTGGGATTCACCTTTTTAAAATTGTCAACAGCCCGTTGATTAATACGCGTATTAAAACAGACGAGGCGTTCCAGATTGATAAGATGCGTAATTGGTTTAAGTGATTTGACATTTGTGCTTGCAATATCCAGCTCCCTCAGATCATAGAGTGTCTCAAGTCCCCTAAGGCGGCTAATGTTTGTACCAGATAAAATCAATCGCTTGAGCCTGTTGAGCCCGCCGATCGGGCGAAGATCCTCTACACCGGTATTGGATAGATCCAACTCCTCCAAAGAAACCAAATTGGAGAGTGGCAACAGGTCCCTTACCGGAACTTGCGACATCTTCAATGACTGTAGGTTCTCCATGCGGGTCACAGCAGAAATATCGTTCAATGGTGCATTAAAGATGGAAAGGGTACGAAGGTTGAAAAACACCAAGGCAGCCTCTAGGTCAAATACCTCATTGTTTTCTATGATGACCTCTGTCTTCGAGGTCATGTAGTGTAATTGCTCCGAGGTAGGAGACGCGTCCAGATCAAACTGCCCTCGGAAGATCCCCATCCATTGATCATTCAGGGAGCCCCACCAGGCCATCAATTCATCCGTTCGGTAAACGACGGTCGCGCCCGGAAGTAAAACAGCCAACGCTTCCGCTTCCCATTTGGGCACGGCAGTATCATCCAGGTCAATGTATCTCAATTTGGATAGCCCTTTCAACGGCTCCACGTTTGCGACACCAGTCCCCTTTAAAAACAAGTATTCCAATCCGTTTAGCCCGGCGATGGCCTCTACGTTTGTCACCGAAGTTTGACTGGCTCTCAATGTCGTCAGTGTTTTCATTTCAACAAGAGGCGACAAATCCTGAACCTTCGTCTGATCGAACGCAAGGAAGTAAATCTTTTTGAATTTTAAGACAGGACGCAAATTGGTCACCTCAGAACCTGAAAGGTTCAATGAATCGATACCAACAAGTTCTGACAATTCCTCAACCGAAGGATTTTGGAAATTCATGCTCGGAAAAACACTGATAAGTGCTTTATTCCATCCCTCAGGAAGGGTTTCCCACCAGGTTTGGAGATTTTCGACGTTGTGAATCAGCAAGATTCTGCGATTCCGTCGCGCAAACTCAACGGCACTTTCTTCGGATATCGTAGATCTATCGGCGTATATCCGTCGCACATTGGTCGATCCGTTCAGGGCAGCCAATGAGCTGACTTCGGTTCCATTGATATTTATTTTCCACAACTGGGGCAGTTCCGCAAGAGGGCTCAAATCGAGTATATTCGTCCCCTCTAAAACAATCTCCTCTAAGGAGCTTAATTCGGCTAAGAATCCAAAATTAATCAGAAAATTATCTTTCAGATTCAGAGATTTCAGTCGCTTGAGCTCACTGATGTTTTCAACGTTATTGAAACCGCTGGCCTCCAAATCGAGGCTTTCGAGGGCCTTAAACTGGTTAAGTACTCCAAAACCTAGCAATGATGTGTTGGCCAACCGCAAGTCGACGAGATTCCTCAGGTTCAATAAATCATCAATATCCTTTACACCCGTATTGGAAATATTCAAAAAAGTAAGACGGTCGGAATATTTTATAAACTGAATATCCTCCGTAGGTGTGTTTGAAATATCCAAATAGGATAAAAACGTCACGTTGCTGATAGGCGCAAGCTCCCTGATATTTGTTTTACTAATATCTATGTATTTCAATTCATTAAAAGCCTGTATGGGACTGAGGTCTATGATCAGCGGATTTCCCGACAGATCCAATGTATCTAAACTACTGATTCGATACAAATCATCGACCGTGATGGAATCCTGTTCCTGATACCCAAATTTTCGTCTAAGGTAATTGCCCCATTCGTAGGAGAGCGTACTCCACCACTCGGCCAATTCTTCGTCTCTACTCAACCGGGTAGTATAAATACTCGCTATTTTGAGCTCCTTGGATTTGCTGTCAAAATTGATTTCAACAAATCGGTTTTTGGTATTTTCGATTTTCTCGTTGTTGATACCTACCCCTCTCAGGGTTCTATCCATGGCTATCTCAAAAAACAAATCTCCTTTGTCGTTCAGCTTGGGCTTTACTTCCTTCACTTTAAACTGAAATTCGACGTCCTTGAAAAAAAACTCCACATCCTTAAGGTAGGCAGTGATATTTTTATTGGTGATCACCTTTCTGTCAAGAAGAAGATCATCCTCAACCTGAACCTGATCATCACGGAATATCTTTTTGTAACTTTCTCGGATTATTACATCCTTATCCCTGGCAGGAGTATCTTTACTGCCAACTGTATTTAAAAAATACTGAAGAAACCGAACCTGATCCTCCACCTCTTGGGACAGGTCTTTGATTTCTTGCTTGGTAAATCCCTTAATATCCTGTGCGTTCACTCCGGAAACACACCCTAGAATCATAAGGAACAAAAAAAACCCTATTTGCTTAGTTACTGTCATAGATGTATTTCAGTACAACTTCTTTATCCCCTTCGGAAAGTTTAACCAGGTTAGAAATCAACCAGCCAGTATTGAATCCCGGTCTGTTAAATTGGGAAAGCTCAAAATACCATTTGTCGATTTGAAAAAAATGGTATTTAACTTCCTTCACTGTCACAAATTTCAAGTTGCCGCGCTTGATCTCATAAATAAACAAGCTGAGGTAATCTGGCCTGAACTCCTTCGGCGTGTAGGATTCCGGCTTGGGGTCATCCTGCATAGCCTTTCGTAAATTCATAAAACCAAGCTCGTGACTAAGTGGATGCAGGAACTTCTTCTGGTCACCCTTCGGCTTATCAAAGGCATTTTTGAATGGTTCAAACAGAACGTTTTCAATCACCCATTCATACCCAAGCCCCTCAGGCTGCAACTTCAAAAACAATACCACATCTTGAGACCTACCTCCATACGTGAACACGGTTGATGCCTCAGCAAACCACTCTCCGCCATGAAATGTCAGGTACTGTGGGAAGTTATCAGAAGTCACATAGTTTAAGAACTCCCGCTTCAAATCTACGGGAAGATCAGATGTTTCGTTGTCAAAAAGTATGTTGATAAAAGACCGTCTTAAATCCCTGTTACGGTAATTTTCATCACCGGGATTGTAGCGTTTATCCCCCTCCTTGCTTTCTTCTCCGTTAAATCGTCTAAAGAATTGGTTAACCTGTTTGGTAGATGCTGCGAATCTACCGTCATCCTTGATTGCTCCGGGGCTGTTAAAAATCTGCCCCGGAGCACTCTGAAAGGATGAAATAAATAATAATACTAGAATTATTTTTAATCTCATGCTGATGTCTCGGTCACCCTCACGTCGCCAAGCATAACATCCCAGAATTCGATGGTTCTACCGGCGATCTGCGTCTGCTTCTTCTCAACGTAAATGGTTATGTCCTTTTTGGTTGTATCCCTGTAGTTCAATCCAGCTTCAGCAGAAGTACCCTCAAAACGCTGATAGATCGTGATCACACCGACAAATCGGCCATCAGGCTGACGCTCCAGGTCACTAATATAGTGAATATCATACCAGCTGATGTTCACACGATCATAGTTTAACGCCATTAGTCTTTCAAAATACCTGCGGACTTTGTAGTAAGCGATCTCGCTACGGTTGATAGAAGAAACTCCCATTTCCGCATCAGGGGCAAACAGCTCCTCTGCACGGTCCATTACCCTGGTAGCTTCAGAGAATTGGGTTTCTTTACTTCCGATGATACTGATATACTTGCTAAGGTCCTTTACTTTCTCTAGAGCAAGTGAGTCGATTGCCTGCTTTCTGGAAGGACTGATGTTATCATTTTGTGCCAAAGCCACCATAGAGGAAGCCATGAACAGAATTAGTAGGGACAGGATATGTTTTTTCATGATTTCGTGTATCTTTTATCTGTTTGTAGATTATCTTCTTCTTAATTCGAGTTCGGTAACTCTACCACTACCATCTAACCGGATGTCACTGATAAAGTTTAGGTTTTTCTTAGTGTCTTTTAAGTAGTTAAGGTACCTGTCAATGGTGGTAGGCTCATCGTAATCTTTGATACCGGACTCTTCGTGGATAACAATCAAAACAGGGGTATTAGGGTTTGAGAACATACCCAATGCTTCTCTGATCGTATTGTTCGCGCTATTGACGTTAGGCGCGTTCACGATGGAGTTGAAATACCCTTCCAACTTACCTGCTGCTACTTCTTCGGCAGACGGGGTAGGTGCTGCAGGCCTGGGAGCTGGGGCCGGCTCTTCAACGGGTACTGGAGCAGGGGCAGCTTCCACCACCTTTTTCTTGCTCTTACAGGCTCCTAATGCCAATAATCCTATTAGCATCATGGTTAACAACCGATTCATGGGGAAATTGTAACTTCTTCTTTTCATGTTTAGGATAATAGATAGTGTGAGAATTTTAAGTGTTCACCAAATTGGATTTTACTTTTTGGTTTGTTCAACCGCTTTTGGAATAGATGCTGGAATATTACGTAATGATTTAGGGTGGTTTAAGGGTTAGACCCAATTTTTGCGTTTAACGCATGTACCGACAGATATTTGCCTTATCGGCTAATTGAATGTCAATATGTACGCTTTCACGGTGCGAATATATAAGAATCTTTGATATTCGTAAAAACATTTTTCCAGTGGTGAAAAAATGTTTTAATCGAACAATTCAGCCAATTTGTTTTCGAGCGTCATGCCCCGCAAATCCTTTGCCAAAATGTTTCCCTCGGGATCAATCATGTAGGTAGCAGGGATTGCGTTTATCTGATAGGTGGCGGCTGCATCTGAGTTGAAATACTTGAGATCAGACACCTGAGTCCAAGCTAACCCATCTTCCTCAATAGCCCTCACCCACATCTCACGCGTTCTGTCCAAGGAGACGCCGAATACCTCAAAACCCTTATCTTTATACTGATTGTATAAGCGCACCACGTTGGGATTTTCATCCCGACACGGCTTGCACCATCCCGCCCAAAAGTCGATCAGTACGTACTTGCCCCGTAGGTCCGACAATTTCACCAGATTCCCTTCCGGATCAGGCAAGGCTATCTCCGGAGCGGGCTGTCCAATGGAAAGTGCCCTCATTTCGTCCAGCTCCTGCTTCCACGATTGGATCATCTTCATATCCGGGTAGCGGGTGTACAGAACAGAAACCAGGCTGTCCAAATAACCGAAGTCATTGCGTGGATTCAACATCCCCAAACCAGCCAGCGCGGCAAAACTTCCCTCCATCTCATTGATCACGCCTTTTAGACGTTTTGAATGGTTGGATTCGAGCTCCATGGCCTTTTCCTGAATACCTCGAATGGCCTGCTGATCCCTATCCCCCATGGCCTGGTAATACTCGTCATTCAACTGGTTGATCTCATCTTGGTATTGTATGGTCAAGTCGTCTATCTTTCGAAGCATCTTGCTATCCTTGGAACCACCTATTTCCAGTTCCTCTGATTCGAAATCATAGGAAACATGCGCATCCTCATGATAAAGTGCCAACCGAACTGTCTTTGCATCAAACAAATTAAGGTCAAAGAACGTGGGCTCGTCCAAAGCGACCTCGTATTCAAACCGTCCGCTTTTGTCCAATTTTAGGGTATCCAATACAGCAGACCCTTCTTGATTGTACTGGGATAGGACCAGTAAACCATCAGGTGCATTTTTTATAAGTCCGGTAATCTGCACACTTCCGGTAAATTCACCCTCCTTTCCCCCGCAGGCTGTTACCAATACTAAAAGAAGAGACAGGAATACTACTGAGTTGCTAACTATATATTTCATTATTTCTTTCTTAATCTAACATTTCGGATAACAACTTGGAAGCAACCTTCGGATCGGCCTTCCCTTGGCTCTTTTTCATCACTTGCCCCATAAACATGCCCATCAAACCCTTCTTCCCTGCTCGGTACTCCTCTACCTTTTGGGCATTTTCCGCGAGCACCTGGTCTACAATCGGCTTCAGGGATCCTTCGTCGCTTTGCTGTATGAGATTAAGCTCTGTCGCAATTTCAATGGGTGCCTTTTCCGGAGACTTCAACATTTCCGGGTAGATCTTTTGGGACGCAGCGGAAAAGCTCACCTTGCCATCGTCGATCATCCCGATCAATGACGCCACGGCTACCGGGCTAATTGGAAAATCCGCAATGTGAAGGGTTAATTCATTCAGATAAGATTTGATCGGCCCCATCATCCAGTTTGATGCGGCCTTGTAATTTGACGTTAATGCGCAGAGTTCCTCAAAGTAGAGGGCTATTTCTTTGCTATCCGTCAAAACACCGGCATCGTATTCAGGCAACCCGTAAGTGGTCACAAACTTCTCGTAGAGTTCCCTGGGTAATGGTGGCAGCGTCTTTTGTATAGAAGCCAGCCACTCCTCGGATATCACCACAGGACTTAGATCAGGTTCGGGAAAATACCTGTAATCGTTCAGGTCCTCTTTGGTTCTCATACCACTCGTGGTACCAGCTGCAGCATCAAAAGTTCGGGTTTCCGATACAATTTCCTCTCCTTGTTCCTCCAAAATTATTTGTCGCTCGAACTCATGCTCTATCGCCCTGGCGACATTTCTGAACGAGTTCATATTCTTTACCTCAACCTTCTTACCCAACTGAGTGGAGCCTTTCAGACGTATAGAAACGTTGGCATCGCAACGAAGCGAGCCTTCCTCCATGTTGCCGTCACAGATATCGAGGTATTTGACAAGCTTTTTGATTTCGGTCAAAAACTGATAGGCCTCCTCTGAAGAACGCATATCCGGTTCTGACACGATTTCTATCAGCGGCACACCGGCTCGATTAAAGTCTACCAACGTGTCCACCTCCCCGGCCAAGTGAATGGATTTGCCCGCATCCTCCTCCAGGTGAATCCGAGTCAGCGCTATGTTCTTCCTTTCACCACTTGACAAAATAATAGGTACCGATCCACCTACGCAGATCGGATCTTTGTCTTGGGTCACTTGGTAGCCTTTTGGAAGGTCCGGATAAAAATAATTCTTCCTGGCAAAGATATTTCTGCGGGTGATATGGCAATCACAGGCCAACCCCATTTTGACAGCAAACTCAACCGCTTTTTTGTTGACCTTTGGCAAGGTACCTGGATGACCAAGGGTAATAACGGAAATATTGGTGTTTGGAAGGTTTCCGTACATCGTAGAATCCGCGGTGTACATTTTGCTGTTTGTCAATAACTGCGCGTGGACTTCCAAGCCAATGACCAATTCATATTTTTCCTTAACCGCTGGTTCTAAGATTACTTGCTTTTTTTCTTCAATCATATTCAATTCGCTGATTCGGGTACCAAAAATGGGAGAGATTTGACCTAAAACCAAATCTTTAAAGGCATTAATTCAACCGCTTATAAGGAAAACAGGTTTCTGGCATGGCCTGCTGCCGCCGAAAGCCCTTCGGAATTCTTTCCGCCAGCGGTGGCGAAAAAGGGCTGCCCTCCACCTCCGCCCTGAATGTGTTGTGCCAATTCCCTAACGATCTTCACCGCATCAAGTTGTCTTTCGGAGACCAGTTCGTCAGAAATCACCACGGCGAGCTGGGGTTTATCCCCTACGGACGCGGCAAAAATTCCCACGAATCGCTCCCTCTCATTTTTCAGTTCATAGGCCAGCTTCTTAAGCGCATCGGAATGGGGCAACACTACCTCCGCCACCAACACTTCCATTCCATCTTTCACGCGGATTTCCTCGATTAGCTTGGCTTTGATATGCCCGGCCTCTTTCAGTTGTAGGGCATCCAACTCCTTACGAAGCTCTGCCTTTTCTTTCAGCAGCGTGGCAACACTCTTTTCCAGGTCACGTGGCGATTTCAACATCTCCTGGACACCCCGTAACGTTTTCAGCTGCTCCCGCACAAATAATTCCGCCTGGCCTCCGGTTACAGCCTCAAGCCGCCTTACCCCGGCGGAGATGGATCCCTCTGAAATGATCTTGAAGAATCCAACACACCCCGTAGCGGGTACGTGTGTACCCCCGCAAAGCTCCACGGAATAGTCACTACCAAACGTAATCACCCGAACATAATCACCGTACTTCTCACCAAAAAGTGCCGTTGCGCCCATGGCCTTGGCTTTGTCAATCGGGACGTTTCTCATTTCCTGCAACGCAATATTATCTCTGATCTTATTGTTCACAATTGTTTCCACCTGTTCGATTTCCTCCTCACTCATCTTTGCAAAATGAGAAAAATCAAACCGTAGGAGCTCCTCATTCACGAGAGAACCCCGCTGCTGCACATGATCTCCTAATACTTGCCGCAGCGCTGCCTGCAACAAGTGGGTTGCAGAATGGTTTTTCATAATGAGCTCCCTGCGGTCCCTGTTTACCTCGCTGATAAACTCCAACGTAGGATCAACAGGTATTTTATCCACAAGGTGTACAATCAGTTCGTTTTCCTTGCGGGTATCCATCACCCGCAACGTTTCGGCCGCACTTCTGATGACCCCTTTATCACCAACCTGCCCCCCACTCTCTGCATAAAACGGAGTTCGGTCCAGTACTACCTGAAACTTCTTCCCTTTTTTCTCAACAATCTCCCGATACTTTATGATTCGGCTGGAGGTAAAAAGCTCGTCGTAACCAATGAACTCCGTACCTTCCTCGTCGCCTACCAAAACCCAGTCCCCCGTTTCTTGTTCGGCTGCCGCACGGGAACGATCCTTTTGCTCCGCCATTGCTTTGGCAAAGGCGACCTCATCCACCGAGTATCCCTGTTCCCTGGCAATCAGGGATGTCAAATCCAACGGAAATCCATAGGTATCATACAGCTCAAACGCCTGCTGTCCGGAAATTACACGTAGGCCCGCCTCGTCAAGCTCTGACTTTATTTGATCCAAAATACGAAGGCCCTTATCGAGGGTACGCAAAAAGGACTGCTCCTCTTCCAAGATAACCTTTGAGACAAAATCCAACTGCTCCGCCACCTCTGGGAAAACGGCACCAAAATTTGCCGCCAGCGTTGGCATAAGTTTGTACAAAAACGCTTCGCGGAACCCCAAAAAGGTATAGCCATAACGGACTGCCCTGCGAAGTATCCGGCGGATAACATAACCAGCTTTATTATTGGACGGCAATTGTCCGTCTGCAATGGTGAATGCAATGGCACGGATGTGATCTACTATTACCCTAAAGGCGATATCTATTTGCTCCTCCTGGCCGTATTTTTTACCCGACAACTGTTCAACCTCCGAAATAAACGGTGTAAAAAGATCGGTGTCGTAGTTCGATTGTTTCCATTGGATGGCACGCACCAGACGCTCCAGTCCCATCCCGGTATCAACATGCTTTGCAGGCAGCTCTTTCAGTGCACCGTCCTGGGTCCGGTTAAACTGGATAAAAACCAAATTCCAAATTTCAATAACCTGGGGATGATCTTGGTTTACCAGATCACGGCCGTCTGTGACAGCCCGCTCCTCCTCTGATCTAAGATCAATGTGTATCTCCGAACAGGGGCCGCAGGGACCTGTTTCCCCCATTTCCCAGAAGTTGTCTTTCTTTGACCCAAAAAGCACCCGGTCATTGCTGACCCAATTTAGCCAGAGATGCATGGCTTCTTCATCCCGCGCAAGTCCGTCTCCAGCATCGCCACCAAACACGGTGACATACAGGCGATCGACGGGCAGTTTGTACACCTCGGTAAGCAATTCCCAGGCCCATTCGATAGCCTCCTTCTTAAAATAGTCCCCAAAAGACCAATTCCCCAACATCTCAAACATGGTATGATGGTAGGTGTCTACCCCTACCTCCTCCAAGTCATTGTGCTTACCTGAAACTCTTAGGCACTTTTGGCTGTTAGCTACCCTCGGAAACACTGGTTGCTCATTTCCCAGGAAAAGATCTTTGAACTGATTCATCCCCGCGTTTGTAAACATCAGGGTTGGATCATTTTTAACAACGATAGGCGCAGAACGAACAAATTGGTGGTCTTTGGATTCAAAAAAATCAATAAATGTTTTCCTTATTTGCTTTGCGTCCATGATTTGATAGCTTATTTGACTATATTGGAAATTGTGTCGGTAAATTCTATATATTTGCCGTTCGTAGGTTGCACGAAGACAGGCATATCTCTCCCAGAGATTCCGGTTGCTGAAAAGGAACACAAAATTAGGAGTTTTAACATTCAATTCACTACATGAGTAGAATAAAATATTATTACGATCCCAAGACCTGTAAGTACGAAAGATATGTGCGGAGTAAGTGGGATATCACCCTCAATGCGCTTGGTTTTTTATCCTTATCCTCGCTTTTGGCAGTTGGAATCTTAATCGTCTTCAGCCATTATTTCGACAGCCCCAAAGAATTGCTGTTGAAAAGAGAAAACAAAGAGCTCAAACTTTATTATGAGCTTATGGATCAGGAGGTTACCCGCCTTACAACGATGATGGGAGATCTACAGGAACGGGATGATAACCTGTACCGGGTGATCTTCGAATCAGAACCTATACCAAACACCGTACGAAGAGCAGGGTATGGAGGTACAGACCGGTTTAGGGAAGTTAAGGACAAAGGGCTTAACCAGGAAAAGATGATCATCTCCGTGATGGAAAAGCTGGAAAGCCTGAAAAAGCAAATGTTCGTGCAGTCCAAATCCTACGATGAGCTTTCGGCAACGGCTCTAAACAAGGAAGAATACTGGGCTTCTATCCCCGCCATCCAACCCATCCATAACGAAGAACTCAACCGATTGGCTTCCGGGTATGGCATGCGGATACACCCGATATTAAAAGTACGAAAAATGCACACGGGCGTAGACTTCTCAGCTCCCAAAGGTACTCCTATCTACGTTACAGGTGATGGCGTGGTGAAAACCGTGCGTACCGAGTTTGGTGGATATGGAAAGCATATTGAAGTGGACCACGGATTTGGTTTCGTGACCCGATATGCCCACATGAACGATTTTGGTGTCCGAGTGGGCCAACGCGTAAAAAGGGGGGATCAGATCGGTACGGTGGGAAATACGGGCTCCTCCACCGCCCCTCACGTGCACTATGAGGTAATAAAAGACGGCAAATACATGAACCCGGTCAATTACTTCTTCAAAGATCTGGAACCCGCCGAGTTTGACAAAATTCTGGAACTTGCCTCCAGAGAAAATCAATCCCTGTCCTAGACGACAGAGTTGATCCAAAGAAATTCAATTCCGAAACCTTCCATGGAACCCGGATTTTTTCCTGGTATCCATGGAAGGTTTTTTTATGCAATTTGTTTAATTTTGAGAAAAAGGGTCAGAAATTGCCATATAAGGAACGGGACATAGAAAAGAAATACTTCTCCATTGGAGAGGTGGCTGAGCACTTCAAGGTTGCTACATCGCTAATCAGGTACTGGGAAGGGGAGTTCGACATTATCCGTCCGAAAAAAGACAAAAAAGGAAACAGAAGGTTTACAACGGATGATATTGAGAAAATCCGTCTGATATACCACTTGGTAAAAGAAAAAGGATATACGCTGCAGGGAGCGCAGGAGATCATCAAAAAAGACCTCCACCACATCCCCGACAAGGCCGCTATGATCAACCGATTGAATCAAATAAAACACTTTTTAATAGAAATCAGGGACAGTCTAAATGGAAAAACCGATAGGTGAAGATCTCTTATATGCGGTAGCACTCAGCCTTGTTCCCCAGCTTGGCCCGGGAATCTATAAAAACATCATTAGTTACAGTGGTTCCGCAAAACGATTTTTCGAACTACCCCGAGGCAAGGCCTCTAGAATACCGGGGATAGGGCCCAAACTGCTAGTACAACTCCAGGCGAAGGACACTTTTTTAAGGCAAGCAGAGGTTTTATTGGAGGAAGCGGAAAAAGAAGCCGTTTCCGTAGTAACCTACTTGGATCCCGCGTTTCCCCAGCGCTTGAAAGCCTTTCCGGACGCTCCTATTTTATTGTTTACACGAGGCAATGTAAACCTAAATCCGGGCAGAACGGTGGGGCTGGTCGGAACCCGAAACGCCACCGCCTATGGCAGGGCCATGACGTCCAAAATTGTGGAAGACCTCGCCCCCTATCAGCCCACCATAGTAAGTGGGCTGGCCTACGGCATCGACATTGAGGCTCACCGGGCAGCTTTACAACATGGGCTTCCAACTATAGGGGTATTGGGAACCCCCATCAACAAAATATACCCCGCCCATCATGGACAGACCGCCAAATCTATGATGGAAACCGGCGGGCTCGTGTCTGAATACCGAATTGGTTCACCCCTGAATGCCAGTAACTTCCCCCAAAGAAACCGGATCATTGCCGGTCTTTCCGATGCCGTCGTGATTGTCGAAGCCGCAAAAAAAGGAGGTGCCCTTATTACGGCGGAAATCGCTTACAGCTATAACAAGGAAATCTTTGCCGTGCCGGGAAACCTGCAGGCTACGTATAGCGAGGGATGCAATAACCTTATCCGCACCATGAAAGCCGCCATCTACATGGGGCCGCAGGATATTGCAGGAGCTTTTTCTTGGACAACGAATGCAGAGGATCTCCAGCCCCCAATCGTGCACCTCAACTGGGACGACTTTGAGCCCATGGAACGTGCCATTCTCCAGATTCTTACCGAGGAAAAAGAAGTGGACATTGACCAACTTAGCTGGAAAAGCCAAATACCTATTCCACTGCTGGCTTCCAAACTCCTGAACCTTGAATTTCAGGGTTTGTTAAAATCCCTTCCGGGAAAAAAATACCAACGAACCACTCCAAGAAACCGTTGACGGGCAATGGTTACCGTCCATTTGGGTTTAATCAAAACACCTCCTTGGCGATTCGATAGGTAGCGTCGGCCTTGCTCATCGTATAGTAGTGCAGGGAGGGCACCCCTGCCTTTACTAGTTCTTTGCTCTGCTGGATCGCCCACGCAATGCCAACCTCCTTTACATCCGCATTGGACTTGCACCTCTCAAGCTCCTCCATGAGGCCGTCCGGCAGGTCCAGAAAGAATGTTCTGGGCAGATTGACTATTTGGGAAAGTGATGTGATTGGCTTTAAACCGGGAATGATCGGCACGTCAATCCCGGCCGCCCGCACTTTCTCCACATACTCAAAGTATTTTTGATTGTCAAAAAACATCTGCGTAACGATGTATTCGGCACCCGCGTCAATTTTTTGCTTCAGGTACTTCAGGTCATACTTTAAGCTCGGCGCTTCAAAGTGCTTTTCAGGGTACCCGGCCACCCCAATACAAAAGTCTGTGTGAAAACCACTTTCCGTCTCGTCATGAAGGTAGACCCCTTTATTCATATCCGAAATCTGCTTCACCAGCTCCCATGCAAAACTATGGCCGTCCCGCTCTGCGACAAACCTTCCTACCGACTTGTCCGCATCCCCCCTAAGAGCCAGCACATTCTGGACACCGATAAACTCTAGGTCAATCAGGGCATTTTCTGTTTCTTCCTTCGTAAAACCGCCACAAAGAAGATGAGGAACCGGCTCCACCTGAAAGCGGCTCATTAAGGCCGCACAAATCCCCACAGTGCCGGGTCTTTTTTTGGTACTCACTTTCTGTAAAAGTCCTCCGGGATGTTGCTTGTAGATGAACTCCTCCCTGTGATAGGTCACATCAACAAACGGAGGCTTAAACTCCATCAGCGGTTCGATGCCTGCCAACATATCGTGCAGACTCTGACCCTTTAACGGAGGAAGAATCTCAAAGGAAAACAGGGTTTTTGAGGCTTGGGAAATATGTTCGGTTATTTTCATGCGTCAATAAGCGTTTTTTTGAATTTGATGTTGGTGCGACAGACTTTGAGATACCCTTCTATGCGGGATTGAACACCCCGGGCATATAGCCTAAATTTGGAGACAACCACCGCTCCGCCTGCTCTTTGGAGATGCCCTTTCTTTCGGCATAATCAATCACCTGGTCCTCGCCTATTTTTCCTAATCCGAAATAGGCACTCTCTGGGTGGGCAAAATAGAATCCACTGACAGAGGACGCGGGATACATGGCAAAACTGTCCGTCAACGTCATCCCTATACGCTCCGCCTGTAGGAGATCAAACAGCGTTCGCTTTTCAGAATGCTCCGGACAGGCTGGATAGCCCGGAGCGGGACGAATCCCAAGATAGGACTCCTGGATCAATTCGTCGTTGCTTAGCATTTCGCCGGGCGCATAGCCCCAGTAAACTGACCTGACCAAAAAATGTACATACTCCGCGCAGGCTTCCGCCAGCCGGTCTGCCAAGGCCTTTAGCATAATATCATTGTAGTCATCCCCGTCATCTGCAAACTCCTTCAGTTTGGTCTCTATCCCCAAACCCGCGGTTACGGCAAAACACCCCAAATAATCCGGCTGGCTGGGATGGATGTAATCTACCAAGCTACGGTTCGGCACACCCTTCCCCTTTTTGCCCTGCTGACGGAGAAAACAGAATTTCCTCTCCACTTCCCCCGCAAACTCCTTCGCTATGTACACATCCTCTCCCTCCCTTTCTACCGGAAAAAGCCCAATAACCGCATTGGCGGAAACCCACTTTTCGGCAATCAACTGATCCAACATGGCGTTGGCCTCTTCGTACAAGCGGCGTGCCTCCGCACCCACTACGGGGTTATCCAATATCTTTGGGAACTTGCCGGAAAGCATCCAGGTGCTGAAAAACGGCGTCCAGTCTATGTAGTTCCTCAAAACTTGAAGATCAATGTCCTTTAGGGTAGTCACCCCAAGCTTTTTGGGTTTCGCAGGCGTATAATTCTCCCATTCTATTCGGGTAGCATTCGCCTTGGCTTCATCAAATGTCGCCAGTTGCTTCGCCTGTTGTTTGGACTCGTGCTCTTCCCTTAACCGCTGGTACGTTTCCTTCATCTGTGCCCGGAAGGCATCCTTTGTTGCTTCATGGATAGATTCCCCTGCGACGGGAACCGACTTGGATGCGTCTGCCACGTGTACGACGGCACCGGAATAGACCGGATCAATCTTAACGGCGGTATGTATGCGGGAGGTGGTAGCCCCGCCAATAAGCAGGGGAATAGTCATACCCCTACGCTCCATCTCTGCGGCCACATTGACCATTTCATCCAGAGAGGGCGTGATAAGACCACTCAGGCCCACAATGTCCACCCGTTGGGCAATGGCCTCATCCAAAATCCGCTCAGCCTCCACCATTACCCCCAAATCAATGATCTGATAACTGTTACAGGCCAATACCACACCTACGATATTTTTGCCGATGTCATGGACATCTCCTTTTACGGTCGCCAACAGGATTTTCTTGATCGAAGAGGAGCCGTTTTCAACATAACCCTCATCTCCCGCTTTGGGCATAAAGGGCTCCAAATAGGCTACGGCCTTTTTCATTACCCGCGCGCTCTTTACCACTTGGGGCAGAAACATTTTACCCTCCCCAAATAGATCCCCAACCACGTTCATCCCATCCATGAGGGGGCCTTCTATCACTTTAAGGGGATCACCCAACTGCTGCCGGGCTTCCTCGGTATCCTCTACGACGTAGTCGATGATTCCTTTCACCAAGGCGTGCTCTATTCTTTTTTCAACGGGATCGTGCCTCCATGAGTCGTCCATTTTTGCCTTCTTACCACTCGCCTTGACCGTTTCGGCAAACTCAAGCAACCGCTCGGTGGCATCCTCACGCTTATTCCAGATGACGTCTTCCACATGCTCCAGCAGGTCTTTGGGTATGTCGTCATACACCTCTAGCATGGTCGGGTTTACGATACCCATATCCATGCCGTGCCGGATGGCGTGGTACAGAAACACCGCGTGCATCGCTTCACGAACCGGGTTATTCCCGCGAAAGGAGAAACTCACGTTACTTACCCCACCACTAACTTTCGCGCCGGGTAGGTTTTGCTTGATCCATTTGGTCGCACGGAAAAAATCAATCGCGTTCGTCCTATGCTCGTCCATGCCCGTTGCTACCGGGAAAATATTGGGGTCAAAAATTATGTCCTGTGGATTAAAGCCGATGCGTTTGGTCAGCAGGTCGTAACTTCGCCTGCATATTTCTATACGCCGCTCGTAGGTATCTGCCTGTCCGGCCTCGTCAAAGGCCATGACCACCACCGCTGCACCAAATTTCTTAACGATCTTGCCCTGCTCCAAAAATTCGCTTTCCCCGTTTTTTAAACTAATGGAGTTAACTATCCCTTTACCCTGCAGGCACTTTAGGCCGGCCACAATAATGGAAAACTTGGAACTGTCCACCATGATGGGGATCCGGCTGATTTCAGGTTCCGAAGCAATCAGGTTCAGGTACTTTACCATGGCGGCCTCTCCATCCAGCATCGCCTCATCCATGCACACATCCAAAATCTGCGCACCGCCCCGCACCTGATCCAAGGCTACCTCTAGGGCCTGATCATAGTCCCCGTCCAAAATCAACCGGGCGAATCTCTTGGAACCGGTTATATTGGTACGTTCTCCAATATTTACAAAGTTAAGTTCCGGTGTAAAGACCAGCGGCTCCAGTCCGGACAGCTTAAGGAAATTGGTATTTATTGGTTTTGCCTTCATCATTCCTATTCTTCAGTCTCCTGCAAAACCACCTTTCTGGGAGCGTAACTTCCCGCTGTTTCGGCAATCAGTTTGATATGATCGGGCGTAGTGCCACAACACCCGCCAAGAATATTAACCCAGTTTTGATCGAGGAATTCCTCTATCTGCTCTTTCATTTCCTGGGGTCCCTGATCATAGGCACCAAATTCATTGGGAAGACCCGCGTTGGGATAAACACTCACCAGAAAGGGCGCCTCCTCGGCCAATACCCGAAGGTACGGACGTAATTCCTTGGCACCAAGTGCACAATTCAAGCCCACACTGAACAACGGCACATGGGAAATCGAAATGAGAAAAGCCTCGGTAGTCTGCCCGGATAAGGTTCGACCGGAAGCATCGGTGATGGTTCCGGACACCATGATGGGAATCCCTCCCTCCGACGGTGCCAGGGGTATTCCCCTTTGTTCAAATACTTCCTGAATGCCAAAAAGGGCCGCCTTTGCATTCAAGGTGTCAAAAACGGTTTCGATCAATAAAATATCCACCCCCCCATCCAAGAGGCCATTTACCTGCTCCGCGTATGCTTCCACCAATTGGTCAAAGGTAATGGCCCGGTATCCGGGATCATTCACATCCGGGGAGAGGCTTGCCGTTCGATTGGTGGGCCCTATCGCTCCTGCTACAAACCGCGGCTGATCCGGCGTCAAGGCAGAATAATGAGCAGCGGCTTCCACAGCTACCTTGGCGGCTTCTACATTGAGTGAATAGGCCAAGTGTTCTAGTCCATAATCTGCCTGCGCAATGGATGTGCTGCTAAAGGTGTTGGTTTCTATGATGTCGGAACCAACCGCCAAATAGGCCTCGTGTATCTCCTTAATGATATCGGGCCGGGTAATGGACAGCAAATCATTGTTCCCCTTGAGGGGTTTGGACACATCAGCCAGGGAGGCATTTCTGAAATCCGCTTCGGTAAGGGAGTATCGCTGAATCATGGTACCCATGGCACCGTCCAGAATAAGAATTTTACGCTCAGCTTGCTGTAACAGCAGATCGGTTCTTTGCATGAAATTGGCGTTTGTTTATCTAAGCTTCACCAAGAAAGAACCGATGGAAAAATGACATGGATATCATTTCCGGCTCATCTCTTTCCGGCATCTCCGGAACGGGAATTAGCACCTTGTTTTGCTCAGGTTGCTAAGACATCTTCGGGCCCTACCCTCCGTCTTTCTTGATAAGCGATTTCAAAAGTAACAGGAATTTTGCGAAAAAATTTCAGGTTTGGACAAAAAAAATCAGAAAACAGGAGATTGTATCGAAGTAACAGAATAGGAGCCCCCAAAACTCCATTGCCGATCCTACCACTTAGCCAACCAAATGCAAACAAAATGAATCTGCCTAAAATGCATGGCGGAGCAGATTCCGGTAGTCGAGAAGTAAGATAAGCTTAATTTCCATCCCAGATCAACTCTACCCACTCGGGATGGTCGACAAATGGGTTTCGGTTTCCTTGGTAGTCGCGGTAAATCCGATCGTTTCGCTCACGCTCCATCTCGTCTACGGGATCCAGCCCGTGCCACTCCAGCAAGGTCGACAATTTGCCCAAAATAGGGGATTTGTTTTGGCGCGGCACGATGCTATCTACCAACTCCAGGTCATAATCAGGGCCTTCGTACCGTACCGCCATATAAAACAACATGCGGGCTACGTCCCCCTTCACATCATCGGGGGGCTCCCAAGTCCAACTTCCCGCGCCAATCTTACTCAGGGTCTCCACTTCCCCCCGGTTGTCGAAAAAAACGCGGTCGGCCCAGTGAAATGAGCGGGTATTTCTGGCAGAATTGACAGACCTATCCGTGGGTCTAATGTGATGCAGATCGGTGTAGGCAGTGTCCGTGGGGTTGGGGAAACCGTGGGATTTGGGCCATACATGCTCGCGATTCCAGGCATCGATGAGTGTATACCCAGCATCCTCGTAGCGAAACCGGGTACCTCTGTCACGAAAGGCCGCTGCCTGCGATCTTCTCGTATAAAGCAACAGCACATTGCCCTCATTTGAAGGACATCGGTCTAGTTCCGGCAGGATGTTCCAGAGCTCTTGGTAACTGAAGGTACGATGGTTTCTGATCGTAAGGTGAAGCACTCGCTTCAATTCCTCGCCTTTCAGGTTTTCCACAGGCGGGTAGAAGCCTTTTGGGGTGACGAAGCCCTTTTCCTCTTTTTGTACCCCGATCGACTTCCCGGGTTCAATCTTGGTCCCTGCACAATACAGCAAAAACGCAGACGCCAAAACCAGGGCGATAAACAGGAAAAACCTTTTGTTCATGTATTGCTCACTATCTGTTCAAGGGTCATAAACTGTTCCGGTCGGAGCCGCTTGTACCTACCTATGATGGGTTCATTGGCATCACATCTTCCCAAACCGCCCATAAAACGGGTGATTTGCCAACCAGCGACATACGCTGTTTCAACGAACGTAGCCGAATTACGGTTTGGGGCTTGGGGTGATTTTTTCGACAGAATACCGTTCCAAAATTTCACCTATTCTTTTTTGCCAAAACTTAGAACCCTTCATTTTTCAATCACCTGTATATTAACGACCTAACAATCGGTTTTCACAACTTGGCCCAAGTATTTAATTGGCAGGCGGAAGAAACTTATTCCCTCCAAGCTCTACTATACAGCATTTACTTTGTTAAAAATTGCAGAATGGATGATTTTTTTGTTTTTTTAGCTGCAAATCAACCCAATTATCAACCTAGGTGCAGGCCCTTTCAATAGTAGAACACCGGCTAATCAAGCATATGCTGATTTGGATACTATTTTTTCTTCCAGTCAGCACGATGCAAGCTTTCACGCTGGCAGCGATGGAAGCGAAATGCGACAGTATCAACTACTGGTTTGAAGAAACTGAGCGACTGTGGGCTGCCCGTGAATTTGAGTCATGCAAACAGGCCGCAAAAAATTACTTTCAATGTGCCAACCAAGATACAAAGCCGGAAAAGGCGGCACTTATAGCACGAAGAGCTTCGCGTTCTGCCCTGAATTTAGGGCGATTCGAAGAAGCCCTTCGAAACGCCTTGCTTGGTCTTCAATGGGCTGAAAAGAGCAAAGACCCCAACTTACTTGCGTTTCAATATGCAGATATTGCCGTTATTTATCATGATTTTGAGGAATTTGAAAATGGCACTCGTTACGGGAAAGAGGGATTATTCAAAGCCCAGGCCTCAGACGCAGACACCAGGCATCAAGCATATATCCTCAACAGCATTGCCATCAACTTTGATGACTGGGGGAAACCGGATTCCGCCTTACATTACCATTACAAGGTTTTGAAACTAAACCCACTACCCGATTCACTTGATATCCAATTTACTTTCAACAATATCGGAAACACGCTATTGAAGACCCATCGATTGAAAGAGGCTGAACCATTCCTCTGGACATCTATTCGTCTAGCCAAAAAGCAGGACAATTATTACAATCAAAGCTCATCATTCACCAATTTAGGACAAGTCTACCAACAACTCGGAAAACATGAGGATGCCTCTCGCTTTTTTGACAGTGCTCTGGTATATGCCAAACTTGCCAATTCCATTGAAAAGCTCCGGGACACCTACCTGGACCGATCCAACTTCCACAAAGCTCTTGGCCAATACGAATTGGCTTTGGAAAATCAGGGGATGTACCAACAACTACGTGACTCAATCTATCAAATAGACCGTTTGAGGATGTTTTCGGAACTGGAAGCCCAATACCAGGGAAAAATCAAGGACCAGCAAATCATGGAACAAGAACAGGAAATAATCATCCAAAAAGCCAATTTCAACAAAATTGTTTTGATCAGCAGCATCCTTTTACTTACGATTATTTTCCTTACCATCATCCACTTTTTGAATCAAAACAGATTTAAAAAGCAACAATTACTCCTACAGAAAGAAAAAGAAATCGAAATAAAAGAGGCTTATATCCATGCTGCGTTGGAGTCCCAAGAAAGCGAACGAAAACGCTTCGCACAGGATTTACACGATGGGTTTGGCCAGTTGATTTCCGCTTTGCGCTTGAATATATCGAGGCTTCAGCACAGTTCCGGCCAACTGGAATCGCGTATGGAGGTTGTTGAGAAAAGCGAAGGTATCCTCGCAGAGATGCATAAAGAAATCCGAAACATTGCCTTCAATTTGATGCCTGCCACCTTGATCCAATTTGGATTGAAAGAAGGCATACGGGAATTTGCCCAGCGACTGAACCAATCCGGAAAAATCAGCATAGAAGTAAGCGTGTTTGGTATGGAGGAACGATTTGGAGAGCTTCAGGAAATATCGCTCTACAGAGTCGTCCAAGAATGGGTCAATAATACCATCAAATATGCCTCTCCCCAAAAGATATCCATACAGCTGACCCGCCATGAGGATGAACTGTCCCTGATTATTGAAGATGACGGGAAAGGATTTGATCCAAGCATCCTTGAAAATGCTTCCGGCAATGGTTGGAGAAATATCCAATCTCGTCTTCAACGAATAAATGCACGCTGGGAGGTAGACTCAACGATAGGTAGAAGAGGCACTACTTTTATTGTAGACATCCCGATCAAAGAGTTTGAAACTGAAGCAGGACATCGCTTTTTATCGACTACCGGCAGGCCATAAATACCCACCAGTACGGATTTACAGGCATCATCCAATCAATTAACTTGCCTGTATGGAAAAAAAAGCCGCACTATTCGACATCTTTAAACAAGCTAAAAAAAAACAAGCCATGAATGTATTTTTGGTAGACGATCATGCCATTCTTTTAGACGGAATCAAAAGCCTACTAGCCAAGGAAGATAGTATCAAAGTAATTGGCGAGGCAGATTCAGCAGAAAAAGCATTGGATTTTATCAAACATCATTCGGTAGATTTGCTGATAACAGATTTTAATCTATCCGGAATGGATGGGCTTGCCTTAGTGCGAGTAGTCAAAAAAATCAGTCCAGACACCAACATAATCGTCCTCTCCCAACACGATGAAACACACCTGGTCAAAGAAATCCTCAAAGAAGGGGTAGCGGGTTACGTTCTGAAAAACGACTCGCATAGGGAATTGCTCCAAGCGATAGAGGCTGTGAAAAAGGGCAGCATCTATCTGAGCAACGATATCAACCGCATCATCATACAAAGTTTGCGATTCCCCGATGAGGAACGTCTACTGACCGATCGTGAGCGGGAAATACTCAAACTCATTGCCCAGGAAAAGTCCAACAAAGAAATCGGAGAAACACTTTTTATTTCTGAGCGCACCGTAGAAACCCATCGCAAAAACATCTTCCGGAAAACAAAAACTTCTTCACTCGTTGGATTAATTAAGTTTGCCTATGCGAATAGTTTGATCTAACCCAAGATCCAGATAAATCGACTCTTTGAGTCATTTGCGCTAGCCTTTGATTCCTCCGCGGTCGATTTTTAGAACACAGATTTTCCGTGATTTCCAGGCCATCCATGGATGTAAAAAAGAAGCCGGGCACGGGTCCCGGCTTTGGTCCGGTAAGTCACCCTTACTTTCCCTTGGCCCCAACGACCAATGCTTTGGCAAACTCCTGAGAGTATTGGGTAAATAAATCTTTTGCCGCTGCAATGTAATCTTCCTTGGATATGGATACTATCCTGGGGTCAAAATCCACATTAGGTCTTGATTTCAAAGAAAACATTTTACTGAACAAGCTTTCGGCTTTAGCCTTGTCCGAATAAATTTTACCATTGTATTCTTTGTTAGAGACAAAGTCACTTTTTAACCTGGCAGGAGCCCCCAATGGCCCACCTTTCGGTGTGATAAAATCAAATGCATTGTACGTAATGCTCATCTTTGGCAAAACCTTCATCTCGGCCGTGGTGGTCTTCCCTTTCCTTCCAGCATCCACATCGACATCCAATTCAACCGTAGCAAAGTCAATGACAATGTTCTGTAAAATCATCCCTGCCTTTGTCTCCTCATGTACTTTCTTGATCATGCCGTAAAATGCGGGACCCCCGCCCTTCATCAGTGATTTTTCATCGAACATGAAAATGGTGTTTTGGGGATATACCTTGATGGCATTGGCCCCAATGTCATCATCACTTGCCTTTCCTTGTTTCTTTTCGGTTTTATCACTGTATTTTTCCAGAATTTTTTGATAACTATCCATTTTATTGACAGTTTCCAAATCCAGGACATTGAATCCTGCCTTCCGTATTTCATCCTCCAATATCCCATGTAGTTCATCGGCTAACTGTTGAAAATCCGCCAACTCCATCCCTGCTTCCAAAATCGTGGTTACCCGCGCAGATCCAGATTGCCTTCCACCGTACTGTTTGCCTTTGCTATGCGCCGCAAAGTTGTTTTGAAGGTTACTCAGCTTTGACTCCTGCTGCACTTGCGTGGTTTCTACATAGGTCTCAAAACCAATCTGCAATTGAGGGATGTAGAAGGACTCTTGGTTTTTCAATGACTTATTGTGCATTCCTTTAGCACCTATGCCATCAAATAAATCCTGGGCGAGCAACGGACCGGCTGTAATCATAGCCACTGCCATGGTGAGTAAGATCTTGTTCATTTTTTTGGTTTTTTCGTTGGGGAAATACTTTAAACTCCCCAAAATTGGGTAAAAGCATAACCCCAAACCATCCCCTCAATCAGGCATCTTTACATACCCACTGGCACGGATAGGTCTAATTAAAAAAGTTAGATCCACTCTTTTTTTAGAGTGGTCTCTGGCCTCCACTTTTAGTATTCAATAATAGCAAGCGCTGTGAGGAAAGGGCAAATTGAGCGGTCAATGCCTTCTAATGCCAAGAGTTGCATCATTATCCAAATTGCTATACCAATGAGTATAGCGGGCCAGTTTGGCTTGTCCTTGGACTTCATTTCGATCACTGCTTGGGGTTCCTTTGGCTGGAACGTAGCTACTTCCCATTCTCCCGCCATATGAACAAAAAAGTTTGGGGACATTTTCAAACTTTTTGTCTTCGGGATAGTCCTTACGACATGGAAAAAAATCATCCCGGTTGGATGGCAACCTGCCTCATGCAGGCAGCAGTTTCTAATATACCTTGGAGAGCATGGGGGAGGGTCATTTGGCCCTATACTTTTTTTCGAATGGACGGGATTGGCACTTTTAGAGCACCCCTACATTTGGCAAGGTACGGGTGGGATTGCAGGCGCATTTGGCTTGGGCTGTGGCCTCATGTTGCTAGCCAAAAAAATACAGGATAATGGATGCGATTCGTCTTTCGGTTGACTCAGGGCTTTTCATTTTGGTATGGTTGGTGCAGGTCATCATCTATCCTTCTTTTGACCAAATAGCAAGGGAAAAACTGACTTGCTGGCATCGATTGTACACCCAAAAGATTCTCTATTTCGTGGGACCCATGATGTTTGTTCAGACCGGGTTGATTGCCTGGCAAATCCTGCTTGATCCGCTGGTTTTCATGGCAGACGGATTGCTTTTAGCAGGGATTTGGATCAATACCTTTTTCATCGCCATACCCATCCACGAGTCCATTGATCGAGAGGAAAGCCTGAAAGGCTATCTACACAAACTACTCCGGGTCAATCTCTGGCGAAGCTGGATGTGGACTGCTTTGTTTCTGATTTCTTTGGTCAGGGTACTGGCGTAATCCTTTGGGTTGCTCAAGATGAAGGACTCCCATTACTTACACAATCTAAAAACCATCCTGATCCACTTGCGGGATCCAAGGAACCAACGATTCGATCCGGAACATGCCGGAAAATCAACCCCCCAGCCAATGGGTAGGGGATGCTGTGCCCAAATGCAGGGAAAATCCCCGAAAATATGCCAAAAGCAAGAAAAACCAGCTCCTGAAATCCACCGACCAGTCTACCATTCCACCTAGCCGCCGCTTCACCCGAAGGATGTCAGTCAACCCGCCTCCCGGAGGGCAGGCAGCCACTAGACAAATGCCTTGCATTCATAGATTCCATAAAAAAAAACATTATCTATAAAAAGCCCTGATAGTTGAATGCATCAATCAGGGCTTTTTTGCAGGGGCTTTTCCCTAGTGGGCTAAATGTTATGCCTCGTTTTTCTTGAATTGATTTTCATAGTATTCATAAACTTGACCATTTTCAAAACATAATTGAAAAAATTTGTTAATAGCAATTCTGTATAATATGTTATTGGAAATAGTTGTCAGAGAGTGTCTTTTTCTTAGATAATGTGCAATTAATTGGCAACAATAATCCGCAAGTAGATGTCCATAACAATGCTTCAATGTGTCAATGCTATATCTTTTACCAAAGGCATTTACATTACGCTTCTTTAATCCTTTGATTACCAATTTTGAATTTAAGTCTGATTCTTTAATGTGAGGCAAATCTACCGGTGCACATTCTACACAAAACATATAACCCGTTTTTCCCGGGAAATAAGAAGAATTTCTTTTGAACAGATAACCATCTGCATTAACTGCAACTTTCATTTTATCTATGAAATCGTTTAGGTTAACATCAATGTCATTGTTCTCTATTTGAACAGCAGACAATTCTTGTATAACTCCTTTTAAAACATTTTTATTCCAAACATCATTTTCCCAACTATAGCCATTTTTATAGAAAACTTGAGGATGTTTAGTTTGTTTTTTCAATACCTCATCAAATTCGTTGCCCATTGCCATCATTATAGTTTTTAACTGTCCATTCACAATATCTATTACGATGTCCTTAATTGTGCTTTTGGAGCCTATTGATTTAAATTTGATTTTTTTGTCGGCTAAGAATTTTCCAAATATATTCCTCCAAAAAATTATATCTTCAGTTTCAGCACTTTACTTACCTGCATAAACTTCCTGTTTGTTGTAAGAAACACTTCCACCTTCAAGAAATACAATCAAGTCAACATTGTGAAATAGATGTTGATTATTCGAACCGCTTATTGTTCTAGTAAATGCACTCATTTTATTGCCTCCTCAACTTTAATTACAGAATCATAAAACTTTCCTACAATGTCAAGAGAATGAGTTGCGTATATTATTTGCGAGTTTGGATTCACATTTTTCAAACTGCTAACAAGTTTTTCCTGCCATTCCACGTGAAGAGATAATTCAGGTTCATCAGCAATATAAACGTGGCTATTGTTTTCTTGAAGCAAACTTTGTCCGAGAATTATAAGTAGTTGCTTTTCGCCTGACGAAAGGTGTATTAATGGGAATATTTTGCCACTTTGAGTTTCAACAAGTAATTCATTTCGTTCATTAATGAATATTTTCTTTCTTTGAAAGAGATGATTAATTTCATCTAAAAAAGTGAATTTAGGTTTGTTAATGTTAATTTTCTTCTCATTCAATAAATTCCACTGCTGAACAACTGAATGAATTCGTTGAGTTCCAATTAAAGATGATAAATGATTTAAGTTAACACTTTCCTTTTTCAGTAAAGCGTCTTTAGCGGATTCAAATGATTTGAAATGTTTTTCGAGTTTTGTGTTAAATTCATTTTCTCTCCGTTTGAACAATAAAAATATTTACTTTAAAGAATCTTTCTCTTTTTCTGGTTCTAATTCATTTGAAATAGATAGAATTTAATCTTTAGATTCATCTTCAATTAGAGATAAAAAAATATTCTTTTGAAATTTCTCAGTCTCTAAGGAGTAGCGCCTATCTAAAACACCAAAATATTTGACTAAGTCAGTTGATTTCTCTTTAATTTTCTGATCTATAGTTGATTCAAAACTTTTGTCATCGTTGTTTCTGCTTGATCCACTTGTCCTGTGTATTGATAACCACGTTAGGTTAACTATGTCTTTTAAGGCCATATTGATATCTCGCTCAATTTGACCACTTCTCATATGTAATTTATGAATGGGATATTCTTTTGGATATCTAAATAATCCCTCCTCTTTTAATTCGTTTAATCTGAAGGTCTTTATCTTCGTTTCATTTGGCGTTTTGATTTTGAAGATAATATTGGAATAGGGAGAATTTTCCTTATCAGTTTTTTCAACTTCTATAAATGTTGGAGTCCAACGGATGTACCTGTCCTTTATTTTCAAAGCCCAGAGCCCCCAAAATGGTGGGAAAGTAATCGCTTGTTGACACGGGAAGGTTCGTTTTCCTGCCTCCCTGCACTTGAGAGGGCCACTCCAGCACGGCAGGAACCCGTATTCCTCCTTCATAGAGACTGCGCTTTCGCCCCTTGAAGGGGCCTGCCGAACCTTGGGCCCGGTTGGCCTGTTCGCTTCCTTCCGAGCCATTATCGCTACAAAACCAAATCATGGTATCATCCGCCACACCCAATTCGCGGAGGGTTTCCCTCAACCTACCAATCTGCCCGTCCATGGCAGTGATACTGCCGAAATAATGTTGCTTGTCTTCGGATAAGTCTGGATAAAGGGCCCTGTATTCAGGCCCTGCCAGCACCGGAAGGTGGGGGGTATGAAACCAAATCACGGCAAAAAAGGGGGTATCCTTAACCGCGGCCTCTTTTATAAAGGGAATTACCCTGTCCATAATAACCCGGGAATCGTCCCCATCAAGATTATCGGTGGCCTTACGGCCTTCCCCAATCCAATAATAGGTGCCAAAATGCTCCCCCGGTGTCCGATCTCCAATGTCACCTGCACTTTTATCCGGGGTTACCATCGGGTTCCAGGTGGGCACCTTGGACTCTGTGGAAAAGCAGACATCAAACCCGTTTAGCCAAGGTGGGGAATAATCCTTTGCTCCATCGGATCCGCCTCTGTTGGCATCTTTTTCGGTAACAGTCATGGTTCCCAAATGCCACTTTCCAAAATGGCCGGTGGCATAGCCTTGGCCTTTCAACGCCTCGGCAAGCGTTATTTCCTCAGGTTTCATATGGCCCACATTGGCATGGGTAATCCCATACCGCTCAGGATGCCTACCGGTAAGTGCACTGCCCCGTGTGGGGGAACACACAGCCGAGGCTGCGTAGAAGCGGTTGAACTGAATACCGTTTCTGGCCATGTCATCCAGGTTTGGGGTCTGAATGTAAAAATTGCCGTTAAAGCCCACATCCCCCCAGCCCAAGTCGTCAGCCATTATTAGGATTACGTTGGGCTTCTCAGGGATACTTTGGGCGTAAACTGGCACAAAAAGTACCAAAACCAAAAAGACGCTGACGAGTATAGCGCACCAAATTGGTCTTTTCTTGGATTTGATTTCGATCACTGGCTAGGGTTATTTTAGGTGGAAACCTCAAGTTAATGCATAATTCCCGTTAAGTTATCCCTTTTATAAAAAAAGGGATTTCAGGTTTTCCAACAAGAATGTCTTATCCTTTTGCGACCACCTATCCAGAGTGCCGTGATTTCTACTATTTTCCTCCGTTGTAGAAGCTGATTACCTAAGGGATTCACATAAATCAACGTTGACACCAAAAAATGTCGGAATCGCCTCCGTAGAAAAACCCGAAACCTCGACGCGATTAACAGCGGGCTTCGGTCACTGGCAATTCCAGCTCATTCATTTAAACACCAATCCTGCTTTATCCTCTATCCTTACCTCAATCAAAATCCAATCCAGCATAAATCAACGCTACACTATCTCTAAATTCTTTGTCCTCAAAATCCGATATATATGTTTTGGGTAATTGGTTACCCCCTTTCGCCCCGATCAACAACGCGGTACATCTACGCCTAAGCATCGCCAGTACCTCTTGCTTATCTTCATCGCTCGCAAGATTATGTCTTTCATTGGGATCATTCCGCAAATCATAAAGCTCTTCATAAATGGGCTTTTCACCCAAAAAGGGGGCTATCGATGAGAGTATATGATGTTGATCATTTTCTTTGTTATAGTACCGAATATACTTCCAGTCCTTTGATCGGACAGCCTCCATTCTTGGGTAATTTTGCTCCATAAAGAGGTTCTCGCTAAAAAAATCACTTCTCCAATCTGTATGGGTATTTTCAAGGATAGGTTTTAGGCTTTTTCCTTGCATTTCGGCGGGTATGGCAATGCCCGCAAAATCAAGAAATGTAGGCGCAATATCGATAGTTAGCGTTAACTCGTCCACAACTTTCCCTTGGTGTACACCTGGGGCATATATGATCATGGGGATTTTTAAATCTATGTCGTAGAGGAAGGTCTTGCCGGCCAGGCCATACTCCCCATGAAAGAGTCCGTGATCCGAAGTAAACACAATGATGGTATTGTCAAGGATTCCCTGTCTTGAAAGTTCCTCCACGATTTTCCCCACGACCTGATCTATGCCTGTTACGGTTTGGATAGTTCTAATCTGATTCTCTTTGAGTGATTTTGCCGTTTTCGTCCAGTTATAACTTGGCAGGTATTGTCCGTTATAAACATGCACCGGCAGCTTGGGGGTTTGGATGGAATCATAGGCAATATAATCGGCAGGCAAGGGAATCTGATGTGTCTGATCACGATAGGCCGATCGATACAGCTCCGGGTCATCCGGCAGCTGTTTCATCGAGTTGGTACCGTTGCTATGAGGAACGTTAAAGTTGATCATCAGGCAAAATGGCTGATCTGTGGGACGGGTCCGCAGAAAGCTTTGGGAGGTCTCCAGTGCCTCGTCAATACCCAAGAATTCATCTACTGCCTCTTGAATAATATCTATCTGATTGTCCGCTCTGGCGTCTTTGAAAATATCGTGCACATTCTTGGGATAAAAGGAAAGATGCCCATGCCCTGCCCGCCAATAATCGAATGACTCCTCCATAACGCCACTTTTATACCCCAGTCCCTTTTCGCTTTTCCCGACAGGCGTGTGATTCTTGCCCACCCAACCGGTGTAGTAACCATTTTCACGAAGGAGCATGGGGTAGGTTTGGGCATAAGCTTCTTCCGTCATGACGGAATTGGATCCAAAAGTGACTCCATGCCTTCTTTCGTACATTCCTGTTAGGATAGACGTTCTACTCGGCGTACAAATGGCAGAAGTGACAAATGCATTGCGAAAAAGTGTTCCCTCAGCAGCCAGCTTATCCAGATTTGGAGTTTGAACAACAGAGTTGGCCCCAATCGCCCCCAAGTAATCCCACCTCATATCGTCTGCCAGCACAACAACAATGTTTGGTTTCTTGACCTGCTGATCGAATTCTTTACAATTTGTCAAAAAACCTAACGTCCCTAGGAGCAAAAGCAGGATCAAATGGTGTTCTCTTTTCCTATTCTTCATAAATGACTTCCTGATTAGGCTTATCAAGGCAATTTCTCGATATAGACATAGTACGCTGGATAAACTCTTTTTTCGGAGTCAATGAGCTGGGCTTCCATATCGTACTTGCCTGCGGAAACATAGCCCGTAAAAGTGACTTCTTCCTGCCCCACTTCGATATTTTTGGTTCCTTCCAAGTTCGCTACATATACATAGGCTTGTTCGAAATCTTCTTTTTCACTGCCTATCTTCGCCCTTTCGAGCTCCACAATTTTTTCCCCGGCAGGGAAAACCGTATTAATTGCCAGGCCACTTTCCCGTGGAAACCTGCGCAGGGAAATGGCATATTCGCCATCTTCCACAAATTCGATTTTCCATCGCCCGGTAGCCTGTGCCGCAGAAGTGGCGCCGTTTTGATGCCATGCCGACCCATGCTTCCCTGTCAACATATCGTGGGCATTGATTCGGCTGGGATTCTCCTTCCCTGCCCCTACTTTTATATACGCATAGCGTTCATTTGGCCCCTCACTCATTATGGACTGCCACCATTTTTCATACCCCAACGCTAATTTTTCCACCACCAAAGGGTGCTGGTCAATGACATTCTTAGACTGGATTTTATCATTCGTCATGTCATACAGTTCTTTGCCATTCACCAACCTCCATCGATCATCCATGACGGAATAATCTTTGTACTTGACCAGATTTTGCAGTCGCTGGGTATCCACGTACATGATTCTATCGGGCCAAGACTTGGTGGTTTCCGTCAGTAAAGGTTTAAGGCTGATGCCATCAAGCGGCTTCACAGGATTAAAATCTAATCCAAGAAGATCCACAAAGGTGGGAAGCAGATCGTAGTGGGCCACCAAATTGTCAATGTCTCTACCTCCTGTCAGCTGTCCGTCCGGCCAACGGATAAACAGGGGTACCCGGTGGCCACCTTCGTACACGGATCCTTTAGCGCCCCTCAAGCCACCGTCGAAAATTGCATTTCCACCCGCAGTGCCATTGTCGGTGGTAAATATCAGGATGGTATTATCCCTCAACCCCAACTCTTCCAGTTTCTGCTCCAGCCGCTTAAAGTTGTCATCTATGTTGGTAATCATCCCATAGAATCTTTTGAACCGCTCCGGGAGCTCATCCTCGCTGTACTCTTTGTAGACATCCATATACTCCTTGGGTACGTTTAGCGGCCCGTGTGGTGCATTTGTGGAGATGTAGGCAAAAAATGGTGTATCCTTATTCTCTTCTATAAACACCATCGCCTCCGCAAAAAACACATCCGTACAATAGCCTTCGTACTTTTCAAGCTCGCCGTTGTGCCAGTAGGTATCATCGAAGTAATCGTTATCCCAATAGTCCGGACCCTGGCCAATGCCCCCTCCCCCATGCCTTACCACTTCATGAAATCCCCGGTCTTCCGGACGAAGTGGAAAATTATCACCCAGGTGCCATTTGCCAAACATGCCGTTGGTATATCCATTTTGGGCAAAAACCTGCGGAAGGATCACTTCATCTTCGAAAAGCAGCGATCGTCCGGTGATGGTATGGAAAACATTCAAACGATTGGTATGTCTACCTGTCATAATCGCACCCCTGGTCGGCGCACAGGTGGTAGAGACATGATAGTTTGTAAACCTCACCGCATCCCCATAAAATGCATCCAGGTGGGGCGTTTTAATAAGGGGGTTCCCCATCGCTCCTATATCCCCCATACCTTGGTCATCGGTGATGATCAGGATGATGTTGGCTTTTTCAGACCTGTTTTGGGCGAATAAAGGAACAAAGATCGTGGAAACTAAATAGGAAGTAATTAAGAAAGCGTACCAGTAGAGCCTGTTCTTGTATTTTTGTTCGATCATAGTGTTTGGGGGTATTTGGGGTAAAAAATTCAATTTATCGTATAATTTGGAAAAATTTATCCCTACTTATAAATATTTAGCCCTATTGAGCACTATTGAGCCGACTAAAAAAAATGGATTCCAATTCGTTTCCTCTTCGGGAAAACAGTAGGACTCGACAGGTCTTTCCCTGTAAAGAGACTTACCAGCTTATCCCAGGGTTTCTGGGAACTAGTTTCTACCCAACAGATGGATGATCCGAATTAGTGGTCGAGGGTGGCTCAAAGCCAGCGTATGAATACTGACTCTGAGTGCTGTATTCACCTTTAAGTGTAAAGGATTTGGTTTATTTTCATGTAGTAACTTAGACGTGATAGAACAAAAATTAGAAAAATCCAAGTTAAGGAATGGGAACGGATCACATGATTCTCTTCGTTTCATTCGGTCATCCATTGAAGTTGATCCCAAAATTCCGGCCCATCATTTTTTTGCGGTGTTCCAAGCGTACTTCGCCCATTTCGGATGTATGCGGTAAGAAGCGATTTCAATTCATGAGCTTTGTCGGGATGGCTTTCAATAATATTTTGCCTTTCTGCCGGATCATTTTCCAAATTATAAAGCTGCATCACAGGCAACCCGGTCAGCTCATTGGAACGCGGAGCGCTCCAGCCAC
>NZ_AQHR01000115.1 GCF_000390185.1 Lunatimonas lonarensis
CCACATTATAACAGGGCCTCCGGAGCAATCCGGGGGCTTTTGTCGTTTATGGCCAAGTGTATATCGCAAAGCATATAGCAATTCAATATCGCGGAGCATATATCCCTTTAATTTCCCGCTACAGGAAGGTTTCCACCTATATGGTGCAGCATATTTCCCTTTAATATTTCACCGCAGGCGCATTTCCATCCATTTTACAAACCTATTTCCAGCACAAATCAATGAAGCGGTTCGTAGGACATCCAGTCTATTTCGAGTTCATAGGGGTGAAGGGGTGGTTCGATTGATAGCGGGTTGGTTTCAACCGACCAGTCCTTTGTGTGCCAAAAATTCATTCTGTATTTGGAGCGATGCTGTGGTATGCCCCTTGTGGTTCCTTGATAGTCCCAAAGGATAATCTTTTCACCGCTATCGGGGTGGATCATCCACCATCGTATCCGATCGGAAAACCAATCAAAGCCATAGGTATAGAATCCCTTAGAGGCGTCAAATCCTGGAACGGCGGGTACGGTTTCTGGCTGGTTTTGTAGGCCGGTGAGTGCTTCCCTGATGCCGGTATGGTTTTCCCGGTAGTTGGTATGGTAGATTACGCCTTCGGCTAAGTTTATAGTCCTGCCGACGCGTCTAAGTTCCCCAGGGGGGCCAGTCCAGGTTCCTACGTAGATCACGGTCGGGTCAGCCAGCAGCCATTCAAAGTCAATTTCACTGAGGCCCTCGACACTGTCTACGTGATAGGTGAAATACCCAACCACCGCACCTACATTCGGTTGGATGGCCGTTACGTCCGGAACCTTTAGGCGGGTGGCATAGGTACCGAAATGGGTGAATTTTTTGGTGATAATCTCAGGTCCTTTTCCGGCCCCGGCATTTTCAGCAGGGTCGATTTTGAAGGATAGGATTTTGGTTTCAGGTTCGGTAGGGGAGATTGCGCCAAAGCTGTATTTAAATGGAGACTTGTTTCCGGTGGAACCATACCGGAAAAAGGCCGAGGAATCGGAGGAAAAATCCTCTGTGAAAGCTCTGTGGTTTTCGCTGCTTTGGCAAAATGCCAGATACCAGGTGCCAAATAGGATGCATGTGAGAATGGTCTTTTTCACAGGGGTGTACGTTTCTTTATCTAGTGAATATACAAAAAAATGAAAACGCATAGTAGGGAATTCTGTCAAAGAGGTAATTAAGGTGCAAAAAGCCATAGAAAGAATATTCTACCTAACCATTTCCCTTCCCCTCTCCTTTTTCTTTCACATACCTTGACCAGTTGCTGTTTTCTTTGGAAATCAGGGATTCCACGTTTTTGACCAGGTTGGTGAAGGCATTGGCATTATCGTAGGGTTCGCTTTTGGTCAGGTAAAGGTATTTTTCATGCTTAAGGGACTCGCAGACAGTACGGTATTCCAGCCAATGTTCCTGGTATTTGTAGAGCCCCAACAGTCCTGAGATGATGGCGATCGCCGCACCAATTAGGGGGATGATATATGACCCCAAAGATAATACCTCTATGGGAAAGGAACCGCTTAGGGTTATGATGGTGGCCAATACCAACTGGGTAACCTGACAAAACCTGAACCGGGTTTTATTTGTTTTGCTTTTCTTGCCATACCAGCCAATCTGATCATCCAGGCGTTTTTTTAGGTATTCCTCTTCATTCATGGTGTTTATTATTTTACTAAGGTCTTAAAATCAGTTATGTCCCAAAATAGACCGCTACCACTCCACCTCCGGCCTCAGCTTCTTTGCCTCCTCGGGATTAAAGCTCGCCCACCAGTTTGCCTTGGGATGCTTGCAGACTTTGAAGTGTTCACGAGCGATTTTTTCGTATTGTTCTTTTTTGGATTTCCATAATTCTGGTTCCAAAACTTCTAATTCTAATGTTTTTTCATTTAAAGTATTCCCTGTGAGAGCTTCTACTTGCTGGAAAAAATGTTCTGTAGGAAAATCTAAATCTGCGTCAATTTCCCATACTTTAGCTGTCCTATCTATACTTGAGGTTATCCACAATCTTTCTTCACAACCAAAAGTCACAGAAAAAATATGTCCCTTTTGTTCAAATTGGGAAACAACCTCACCTGAAAATAAATCCCAAATTCTTGATTTTCCTGAAGAATGGCTTGTAAAAACGAAATCTCTATTTTCAAAGAAAACAGCCCAAGTGATTTCATCATTATTGAATATAGTAGGACTCAACTGGAATTGAGATTTTAAATCAAATATATACCATACAAATTCATTATAAACTAAAACTCTTTCCCAATTTTTGTCAAAATATACAGAGTCCTGAAAAGTCAAAATAGGAGTGAAAATTGGATTTGGAATTTTTAAATCGAAAATTCTAGTACCATAGAATCTCGAACACACCACTAACAATTCCTTTTCATAATTATATTTGATATCAAATAGGTCTGAAAATTTATGGTTTTCAGGTGCAATTTCAATTTGAGGTTCGATTTTTTCAAAAGTTAATTTATCCCTGATAAATAATATACCTTCTTTTGATATAGTAAATATCCATTGGTTATTTTCTTTAAAGAAAACTCTCTCTGTAAAGTCAATAATTTCTATATATAAATCTTCAAATATTCTTGAGTCAAATCTCAATATTTTGGATTCTCCCTCATTGTTCCAAAATAATATATTCTCATAATTCTTGATAAAGATAGCCTCCTTAACATCAAAAAGAGGGTCTCTATAAATCTTATATGTTTTATTATCATATAATCTAAATAAATATAAAGTCCTATCAAAACACCAAACTAAAATAACATTTTGATCTTCAAAATAATTAAAACCTTTTATCCTATCGCCTGATATTTCAAAGCATTCAAGTAGTCTACCTGATGTCAATTCCCAAGATAGAATCTTATTATCATCAACTGTAAGGAAAAAATTGCTTTCTTCATTGATTGTAAGATTATTCAAGCCCAAATTCTTTTTATATTCGCCAAGTTTTTTGCCGTTATTCAAGTTCCACAAATAACATGTACCCTTAAAATCATATGTAAATAACCTCATTAAATTTTCAAAAAATAAGCTTCCTATGACTCTATCTTCATGCTCAAAGGAATAAAGGTGCTTTGGTTTTTCAAGACGGTTTAACCAAACTTTAACATTATTACTTATGTCCCAAATCAAGGTTAAGGTTTTATGATTCGCATAGCCAAAGGGAAAATCGGCTAGTTTATAACTTTTATCTAACCTATTTCCAGATAGCAAGTCCCAAATTTTAATAAAAAAATCATTTCCCTTAGAAATTATTTGATTATTAACAATATCTAATTTTACTTCTTGTACCCCTCCACCATGATTTATAGGATTATATAAAAGTTTTAATGACAAAATATTGTATACTTTGATTTTCCCAGAATGATTCCAAAATATCACAATATCGATTTCTTTTGCCATAATTATCCTACTTGTGATAAAATTGAAACTTTTTACTAATTTTAAATTTGAAGAATTCCATATTTTAGCTTTACCCGATGTTGTTAAAGTGAAAAATTGTTGTCCACTATTAAAAAGTAAAACCTGAATAAATACATTTTCATTATTTATTTTTAACTTTTTTGTGGTTTTTAGACTTTTCGAATCAGAAAATAATATTTCTTTTTCATTCCAGGTAATAATTAGATTAAGATCAGTATCAATTATTACATCTTTTAAATTTTTATGATAAATTTTTCCTAAAAAAACTTTTGATTTTAATTCAAATATATCTGTTCCTTCATTATCAATAAATAAGATAATTCCATTAGTAAAATTTAAAATCGGAGCAGATGTGATTTCGGTTAAAAAGAATATTTCATTTAAAACTTTGAGCGTCCCTAAATCAAAGATTTTTATAGAAAATTCATCCCATATCAAAAAAAGGTTATTTTTTTCGTCAAAATATCCACCTTCAATTCTAGATGAAAATTGAATAGGACAATTTTTAGTTTTGAGTTGTTTTAGATCCCATAATTTTGCTTGACTTTCTCTCCAAGTCAGTAAATTATGCCCTTGGATGTCAATAATCCCGCCATAAAATGTTCCAACTTCGTCAATGAATTTATTAACAGTTGGGTCATTGATTATTTTAAAAAGATCGCAAAAGCCATGTAAATCTTTTGCCAAAATAAACCTATTGTAGTGATCAAAATAAACTTCGGAGACGAGATTATGACCAAAATTAAATGTATGTATCAATCTTTGCTTTGGTATCAAGTTTTGAACCTGAAAACTTAATAAAGTTATCAAATCCTGCGAGAGAGTGTAATTAATTGTTTTACCTGCCAAAAATAAATACTTCAAAAAGTCTTGACTATCTTTCGCCCTCTTCCCCATCTCCCAATAATACCTCGCCAATCGATTACTCAATTCAATATTCTTCTCCTCCAGTTCCTTCTCCTCCTTACTTACCCTCTCCTGGTTTTCTTTGAAAACTTTCTCCTCCAGTTCCGTCCAAGCACGCATGCCTAACTTCCCTACCTCTAGCGTTTTTATGTCTGTTTTGCTGAATTCGACGGACTCCCCATCTTCTATTTCTCGCTTTTTACTGTTTAATAACCTGCTTGCTTTCTGCCCCGAAAGGTTCGACAAATCATGCATCTCCCGAACAATGGGAGCAAGAGAGTCATGGCCTAGCCTGTAAATAGTCTTTGAAGGTTCTGTTGAATCTATTTCGATTAGTATATATAGACTTTTAAGTTCTTCAAGAACCTGCCTGAGTCTTGGCTTCGGAAATTCCATCCCAAGCTTTTCGAAGGGATGTTGCGCTGATGTGCCCCGGACAGTGGTGAAATAGAAAAGCAATTCCAATACTAAGCCTGAATCTGATTCCTCTTGGAATTCTATTGCTAGAGATTTTAGCTGTTCGCTCACAAATTCCTTTAAGCTTTGACTTTTTACCTCCTCAAAAAGTTGAAAAGTGAATCTTCTTGGCTTTTGGGGGACTTTATCCCACATTTTTCGCAGAAGCAGTTGAAGCAAAGGGGCTTTGTTTCCCGTTGAATCCCCTAAAATGGTTTGCCCAATAAGGTGGGAGAGCTTCTCGCCTTTTTCATTTTCCTCGTAAGATAAGGCATAGGTATCCGTGTACTCTGTAGATAGGGTTATGCCCTCAATAGCCTCGAGAATTCCCTTTGAATTCAGGGGTTCCAAGAACTCTTCCTCCAATACCTGTTCTTTGAAAAGCTTCTTTATCTCAGCTAGGTATTCTTTCCGGAAGCTTATCATTACCTTTGTTTGTTCATTTTTGACAAGCTCGCTGACCAAACCAATCAGTTCTCTTTTTTCAATCTCGGATTGTTCATTTTCCCTCGGATCGGTAAATATTTCTTCAAACTGATCCAAAATCACTAGTTGGTTTCCTTCCACGGATTGGGTATTGGCGAGCACTTCTTTGAAGGCATCCTTGTCTTTATCCCTTCGGAAGTACAATACCTTCCACTCTTTGTTCTCCAACCTTGGTTTTAGGCCAGCAAATAGCAAGGAAGATTTCCCCACCCCCGAGTAGCCAAAAAACAAGAGAATCTGCACTTCGGAATTAACCAGAAAGTTGATCAGCCTGCGAATTTCGATTCCCCTGCCAAAAAATACCCTTACATCCTTTTCTTCGAAATATTCCAAGCCTTTGAAAGGGATAGCGGGTAATCTGTACTTACCATCCTTGTAAGGATGATCCTTGAGCGGATTCTCCAAATCCAAGTCTTTGGCGATCTGCCCAACTAAAGGAAGGATATCTCTTTCAAATTCTAGGTTTCGAAGGGTTATGGCATTTGGATCAGAGATTCCATTAATTGAGTCTGGTAGATTATCAAAAGATTCTTTTGCTCCGGCTCCATTTACGAATACGGGGAATATCTTGGTTTGTGTATTGGCGATTGCCAATTCAAGTTCTTTCCTCACCCAATCCTCTTCTTCCTTTAACCGGTCCGTGTTCTTGTCTGTGCCCCTCCAATTCGGGCCAATCATGGCAATGACCAGTTTGGCTGCTTTCACGGCATTTTCAAGTTCAGTGGGAAAATGTGCTCCGGGATTTAGCCTGGAGGTATCCAAAAAGACCTTGTCTTCCCCAAAATTCTTTTTGAGGTGTTCCGCAATCAGTTGGGCTCTTTCGGAACCATCGTCTCTTCGATAGCTTATGAAAATAGGGTGCATGATTTTAGAGTTAAAGTGAAGGAAAGAGTGGATATTTATTAGGGATAAAAAAAGCTAGTTTACTAAACCGAATAGCTCCTTCGTGGAGAGGATTTCTGTTTTTGCTCCGTTTTTTTGTGCGGTAGCGACCATATGCTTGGTTCCTCCGTGGCCATCACCTTCTTTTTCATCCCATAAGGCGATTAAGGTTGCATTCAATCCCCCATCTGCCAAACCGCTGCGTAGGATCCAATTGTTATTTCTTTCCCAGATCGTATAGTCGGCTTTGTTTTTCAGCCATTTGGGCAATTCCCCATTTTCCGAAAGAAATCTCTTGGGTAGATGTGCATACAAGCTGTCGAATCTTTTTACCCAGTCATTCCCGGCAAACCTTACCGAAGTTTCCAAAAATTTTTCCCTGGACATGGGAAGATAGAGTTCGGATTGGATAGATAGTTCTTGGCACACTTCGTGGAAAAGGATATCCCCCCCGCAGGCACCGCCGGCAATCCCAATGATTTCCCCCCGAAAATCCTTGATCAGTCCTTCTATGGCCTTTTTGATGTGCTCTTTTGCGATGGGTTCTTTCTCTGCGGGAAACCTTGGAACCTCCCGAGAAGGGCTGTCTATCATGTGCCCGGTAAAGATGATGACCAGTTTTTCTTTCGGTGGTGTGTCCCGGAATAGAGGAAGTACGGCATCCACATTTTCCGTTAAGATTCCTAATTCCCTGAAAACAAGAAGCTGTCGCTTTGCCGAATCATAATTAAATCCGCCGGTTGGGCCAAGAATACCCTGGTAGGCAATTTTGACCCGTTCAGGATTTTTGGAGGTAAGAAATAGAAAGTCAGCCGCGGTAATTTTCACCCAAGAGTCGCGAGTTCCTGTTTTGATAACGGCATTGATGGATCCTTCCACCATCGTGCATAGCTTTTGGAGCTTTTTTTTGAGTCCGATCAGTGCGCGTTCCGAATCCTCATCTTCTTCAAACAAAGTTGCCCAGACTTCCGGGAGTTTTTCGACCAAGCCAATTTTGATAGTCAGCAGGCTTAGGGCATTTATACCCGAGTAGAAATGATTGAGGTCCGATTCAAAACCCCGTTCGTAATCTTCAAAAGCAGTGTCCAATTCCGGAGAAATCAAGGCAGTTCTGGCAGGATTAGGGTCGTTTTTCCACCTTTCCATCCAGCGGGTTTTGGCGTTTCGGGCCCTTAAGGAATACGTTTCAGCCAGTTTTTTTGACGTCATCGTAGATTGGTTCCTCAAAACCCGCTCGATTGCATGGTCTGAAGATTTCAGAAGTCCGATTTTTCTGTCGGACTGATTTTCCTCTTCGGAAAGCCTCTGGAAGATGGTGGCCAAGCGGTCATTTGCCTCGTAGTCGTCCGGGTTCTTATCTCTGATTTTTTCAAAGGTGTATTTTGCGTCATGGATTGCCTTAAGATCGAATTGTTGGTTGCCGATTTTCCGAAATCCGGGAATTCGCCAATTCAAACCATCCAATTCGGCAGCCATCAAGGATAGTTTTCCCTTTTGGCTTTCGGTACCGGCCAGTTCCACATCTTCCGAAAAATCTATCGGTATGGCCAAAAAATCTTCCGGATCTTGGGCATTCAGCTTGGGAAGCATGTTGAAAACGGGACTGTCTACATCGTTTGACTCCATACTTTCCTTGAGTGTCTTTACTAATGCTTCCGTAGAAGCGGCGGGGTTATCTGCATCATACTCCACGTAGCGATACCCTTTAATGTCAAACGGGATGCTGTCTATGCGAGACCAGATCAGAATGGTTTTATTCTTTCTCAGCGCATGCCGAATGCCCAGTTCATAGAATACGTTGGCATTATGGATGGTAATGTCTGCGATGACCAGGTCTGCCAAGAGCAGCAAGGAAAACATATCCACCCGGATCTCCCCCGGCTTAAATATCTCCCCGGTGGTTCCACCCCTTAGGTTCAACGCCCTAAGTGCCGGTTGGATCAGAAGTTCCTCCACCTTATCAAAGTTTATTGTCTTTGATTCAGCTTTATCGGAATTTTCAGACTTTTGGCTGACCGTTTTTTCCTTAAAAGGCCTTACGATAAATACATCCATTTTCAGTTTTTTAAAGGAAACATCCGTTTAATATTTATTAAACTGCCCTTTTTGCCATAGTATTGGTGGGTTTGTTCTAGCAGTCTATTGGGGTTTCTTGTTTGTTTGTTTTTATATACTTTTTAAATGGCAGTTGTTTCTAAAAAGAGCTTACGGTCTAAATACTTCGCTTACTTTTCTCTGTCTTACTTAATGCAGATTCGGGTTTATTGATCTTATGCCTACTTGCTAAAGTTACCAAATTTCAATACTTTTTGCTTAAGTTCGAAAGGGGAGGCAAGGAAGATGGGGTAGGTTTTCTTCATAAGTATTGTATTTATTTCCCTTCGATTTCTTTAATTCTTTTTTCTGCATATTTCTTCCATTCTATAGTTATTGGCACCAGATAATATTCCTCGCCAAAGTTATTTATATAACCTTTTAAAGCTTGTTCAAGTAATTTTATAGCTTCTTCTAGGTCATCCTTTTTACCCAAATACACCATTAACCCTCCAAGATTAAATTTTCCGGTTAAAGTGATGGGATTCTCTTCCCCGAAGTTTCGAATGTCCGAAGACAGGGCTTTTTCCAGATGTGGCTTGGCCACCAAAAGGTTCGCTTCTCCTCCAAGGGCTTGGTATACCAAAGCCAGGTTGGAACGCCTTGTCGCTACTGAAGGGGAATCTTCGCCGAAGTTGCGGATATCGGAGGCCAGAGCCTTTTCCAGATGTTCCCTGGCCTCCAGAAGGTTTGCTTCCCCGCCAAGGTCTCGTAGTACCAATGCCAGGTTGGAATGGCATCTCGCCGCCGAACGGAAATCCTCACCGAAGTTGCGGATCAATGAGGACAATGCCTTTTCCAGATGTTCCTTGGCCTCCAGTAGGTTCGGCTCACCGCCGAGGTCTTTGTATATCATAGCCAGGTTGGAACGGCTTGTTGCCACCGAAGGGGAATCCTCACCGGCGTTGCGGACAAAGGATGACAGGGCCTTTTCCAGATGTGCTCCGGCCTCTAGTAGGTTCGCGTCCCCGCCAAGGTCTCGCAATACCGCTGCCAGGTTGGAACGCCTTATCGCCGCCGAAGGGGAATCTTCGCCGAAGTTGCGGATATCGGAGGCCAGGGCCTTTTCCAGATGTTCCCTGGCCTCCATAAGGTTAGCGTCCCCACCGAGGTCTTGGTATACCATCGCAAGGTTGGAACAGCATCTCGCCACCAAGGGGTAATCCTCACCGAAGTTTCGGACCAAGGAGGCCAGGGCTTTTTCCAGATATGCCTTGGCGTCCAGAAGATTTGCTTCCCCACCGAGATCTTTGTATACCATTGCCAAGTTAGAACGGCTTGTCGCCACCGAAGGGGACTCCTCACCAAAGTTGCGGATATCGGAGTCCAGAGCCTTTTCAAGATTTTGCTTCGCTTCCTCTAGATTTTTTCTGTCGCCAATTTCCCGAAATAAAATCCCGAGGTTATTCCAGAGTAAGCTTAAATCATTGGAGTCTGTTTCTGAAAACGCTTTAACCAACTGCCTGCCAAAGGGAATCCATTGGAATTTTGTATGGTAATTGTCTTTGTTTTCTTCATACTGGATTAACCCTGTAAGCTTTTTTACCCATATTTTTCCATCCTCCCATAGGGTTTCCTGATTTCGGTGAAGAACGAGTTTCTGTACTACCGGACTTAATCTTAGTGCGTCATAATCGCCTCCAATCCATCCTTTTTGGTACAGATTATCTAAGGTTTCATAAAACCCAGTGTTATCCTCGGGTTCAAAAATATCGAGCAGGAACTGTTGACTGTAACCGTTCACTGGTAGCAATGCTAGATTGACAAGGCAATACCGATCAGCTTCACTCAGATTTGAAAAATCATATAATACCTCCAAGATAGCATTGGGAGATGCTGCTTCACTGTTGACAAAAAAAGCATAGTCTGTTTTTACCCGTGTATTGGCGATCCTTTCCAAGTGTATTCCCTTTTCTTCAAAACGCTCCAAAAAACCCTTCAAATCAATCCCTCTTGCGGATGCCTTTTTCAGGTTTTTTGAAAATACCTCTATCAGCAGCGTATGAAAATCAATGGCATTTAGGAATTTTTCGAGGAGGGTTTCAAATTCAGGTCCTTCTTCCCTATAATTCTTGGTAAATAGTTCCTTTGCATCGGTAGGATGAAGATGCTTTATCAATATTTCATTTTCCAGATCGACCAGCACCTCCCTGCACCTGCTCGTAATCAAAATATTTCCATTAAAACCAGAGAATTCCCTTAGGAACTTTCGGATATCCTCTGCATCATTGGCATTATCCAGAAAAAGCAGGACCTCATCTCCAAGGCTGTTCAACTTCCGTTGTATCTGTCTGATTTTCTGATCCTCATCCATGCCTTGAAGTTCCAGTCCCAGCCGGTCATCCATCATGGAATTGAGTATGCCCCTTTCGCAGAAAAGATAAACGCCATGTCCATAGGTATATTTGTTCTCATGCCAATATTTGGCGGCCAAAGTGGTTTTCCCCATTCCACCCTCTGCGGAAATCAGAACTACTTTTCCTTTACCGCTCAGTTTATTACTAATTTCTGCCAACATCTCTTCCCTTCCTATCACGAAAGATGGTGAGTGGGGAGCGTTACGGCTTAGGGTTTTTATTGGTTCGCCAACCTGAAGGGTGCCTTTATCGAAAAGGTCAAAAAGTGTTTGTTGAAAATGGTACAACAAATCTGATTTGTGTTGAAAGGTACTATGGAACTGTTCCTTCCCCAAAGTCAGCAGCCTATCCAAAAATTCCATTTTACTTTTTATCTCCCATTCTTTAGGAGTGCTGTTTTCTTCTTGTGTTTTCTCATAGACATAAATAATTGGCCTCCCTGTTTCCTTAAATCTCCCATAGGCCAATTCAAATTCCTCTTGGGTATATTTTCCCATTTTGGTCCAAAAAAGAACAACTACGATTTCGGCATCATTCAGGATTTTGTTATAATCATCCTGCTTTCTTCCATTGTTCAGTTCTGCCCCCATATCTTCCCAGATTTCAAGGTGGAACTGCACATTCTTCTTGACAAGGCGCTTGTTTTGCCTTCCTATAAAAATCTCGAACTTTTCCCGCTCGGGCTGAAGTTCATAGGAGGAGGCGAGGAAGATGGGGTATTGTTTAATGCTCATGACATATATGTTTTATTTCAATTTCAAAACACCATCCTCACCGAAGCCCGATTGGGAATCAAAGGATTGCCGCCTCCCACCATGGGCGGCTGACTTAAGGCATCCAAGGTGGCGTGGAAGCCCCTCTGGGCAATAGCATGAAAATACCGTTTGTTGGAGTTGATCCGAAAATCAAAACCACTGAATCCCTTTAGCGGAATATCCACATGATAGAAGGTGTATTCATGCATCAAGGCCTTTATCATATTGGCTTTCATTACCTTCTCTTTGTCCATAAGCGCAGTATTTATCATTACCTCAAGCATCTTGCTGAATCTTATTTCAAATTTGAAATCTTCCATTTTTTTGGGCTTTGATAGTTCTATTCCTAAAGGGGAATTTTTTGCTTCTTCTTTGATCGCTTCTGCTATTTGATCTGCGAAAAAATCGACAGGTATATCCTCAGTCATAGAATATTTGGGGGCGAGGCAATTCCATCGAGTGGGAGGTATTGCTGTATCTGTCAGGGAAAAACCTATTTTCGGCAACGAAGGAACGATAGAGCTTGGCGGCCAATAAGCGTCACAAGTATGGTGCAAAAGCCAAACCGGAAAATTTGAAATCAGTCCGCCATCAATAATGGATTTATCCCTGCCTCTTGGTTCGAAAACCAATGGAAGTGACATGGATCTTCGGATCGCCTCTACCACCGAAAGATCCTCCGTTGAATTCATGCCTGAGTATATTTCAATCCCTTTCGATTTATAATTTGCTGCAACCACGGTCAAAGGAATCCGCAATTGAGAGAAATTTACATTCGACCTATTGGAAATTCCCATTAACTGATTCCTTTTTGCCCGAAGCAATGGTCCGTAAAGTTGAATGAAACGCTCCCCTTTAAATATGCTCCCTGCATGTATCAGCTGAATCATCACAGGTATCATGGGATTGATGTTCATCAGTACTTTAAAAATTTGATGTGCCTGTTCTATCCTGCTGTTTTCGTTGGGAAAAGCCATAAAATCTCCCAAGGTAGGCGGTTGTTGAGGAAACATGACCAAGGTATTGGATTCTAGAAAACCCCTAAGCATTTTTTCAACTTCAACTGTCATCAAAAGCTGCCCACCGGGAATTACCGTTTTGCAGGCCGCAATTATAGCCGTGGCCATACCCGCACGGGTTGGAATATGAGGAAGCGGCTGCCGCAAAAATTCCTCGATGAAATCCCCTTTCAAAATATTCCACAAGAAAGTCTTTTCAATCAAGGATTTATCAATAGTCCGAGGATCCGGAAAGTCCAAAAACTCCATAAAATCAATAGGACTGACATTTGGAGGAAGCGTCGAGGGCCTCGGGATACCCCCTGAGAAATTTGAAGTGAGCCATCTGATTTCACTGGCAGAATATCCCACAGCTATCAATCCCGCAATGATTCCTCCAGCGGAATTACCAACGACACGCCTGAACCAAATACCGGATTGTTCCAAGACGTTCAGAGTTCCCACATAGGAAGCACCCAATGTTACCCCTCCCTCAAACGCCCCGTCAACCCATTTCGTTCTTTCCGGAATTTTGGAAAACTGCTCCTGTACATGTTGCCCAAGCCCCGGATTTACGGTTATTCCTTGCGTACCCTGATTAGGAGATGTGGTGCCGACGACGGGTTGGCTGATTATTTTTTTTCCCATGTTTCGAATGATCTAATGGTTGGTTTCTGCGCATTATCTTATTTTTTCACCTATCAAATGGAAAGTAGCCCATTAGATAAAATCAATCTGAGGTACCGCAGGCCCCGCTGATCCGAACCTGAGGATCACGCGTACTCCTCTCCTTCCCAAAATTGGAATGTGGACAAAATGATTGCCAGTATACTGAAATTGGTAATTTGGCCTAGAACTGCTGTAAACCATTCTGATAGAAGACAATGTGAACCGTGGGAATGGCCCAAACCCTCCTATTGTGAAGGTGCCGAGGATATGACCTGATGCTACCCCCGATGCCTGAATGTCCAACGACATATTGGCCGTGGAACCAAACAGGCTGAGCCTATTCCGGATTGCTAAAATCCCACTATCTCGTAAACGGACAGAGTTACCTGTCCCAGATGATCTCATGGACATTCCGTTAAATGTAAAGTCCCTAGTCAGGGGCAAATCAAATCCTGTTCTTCCAATAATGGATATCTGAGGAATATCAATGCCATTCGCCGGAAACCCGGTGACCCGAGGCCCCATAAGCTTGCCTGCGGGGATGGTAACTCGGAAAGAAGGATTTAGGAAGTTCATGGATACAGACGGTCGTCTATTGGGCAATCTGAACGGACCTAACGTCAACTCAGCATCACTTGCCCATGACAAACTTGCGGCTCCGGTAGAAGTACAGCTACCATTCAGTGCAGCCTCCCTACCCATTATCCAGACCCTGATATTTTCCATTTGCACGGAAAAAATGTTTCTTCTTCTTTCCAGAAAGCAACGGCTGTTATTGTTGGTGAAAATTCTCGCAAGCCTTACATCAACAAAGGTCCTACTTCTAAGTGCCACAATTTCATGCTTAAAGTCCCCACTGCTCAATCGGATGGCTCCTGCATGATTGAGTATCCATGCACCCGTAACAGGATTTTTTAACGCAGATACTGTACCACTAGCATCTAGGGTAATAACCCCACCGGTGTTTTTAGATAGGGATAATTGGCTGTTAGCCGCTAGTAAAACCAAACTGGGGATAACGGTCATCGATTGGCTGGTTCCAAAGGATACCTCAAAGCTTCCGTTGGAGGAAGCTGAAAAAATTAAGCGAGTGGATGGATTAATGTCTCTTCCAAGAATCTTCACATTTGGGCTTAAACCTTCAAATGTAAACGACTGACCTTTCGTCCACTCCAATTGCCAGTTGCTTGGTGTGATTTCGATCAATCCAGATACTGAGAATGTTTTTGATTCCAGTTCAGCTTTTACCTCATCTTTGGTGATGTTTACGCTTCCGTTCACATCAAATCCTAATGGAGTCAGCCTGAGCGATGCATCGGCCAACTCCAATCGATAGTTCGAACGCGTTTTGGAAACACGTAAACTAACCGTTCCGCTAATCAAATTTCTTATTAGGAAGCTCTGCCGGGTAAGATTAAAATCAAAATTCCCGTTTGATTGGATCTGGAGGCTTCCGACTTGGTAATTATTCTCAAAGGTGGTTCCTGGGAAGATCCTAAATGTAGGGCTCTGAACTGCCATGGAGATAGTTCCCTGAGCATTCCTTGAGGCAGCTAAACTACCTCCTGAAATATTGAAGAACCCAGCCACACCTATCACACCTCCTTCGACACTTAAGTTAAAAGTTGCATTGGTATTGATCTGTAAGCTCGTAACCCTGTAAGGAGTAGTGGTAAGCTCTTGCAAATGAAGTTCACCTCCTGAATTCAAAGTAAATCCACTATTGGATAGGGTCAACGAAAGGTTACTTCGGTTTAATCCAGAAATGATGAGAATCCCAAACACAAAGGCAGGAGAGACCGCACTTACGGAAAAGGTGCCGTCATTGGCGATTTCAAGGACAGTCTGTCCTTGGTTTCCAAGGGTCAGTTGTCTTTTGAGGGCATCATTTCCCGGAAATGATTGAATGGTAACGGAACCCGGTAAGTGGACCCGAAGCCTTACTTGATCAAACCCTACTCCTGTACAAGCTGCGCTAAATGACACATTTGATTGTATGCGGATAATTTCGGCATTGCCTACAAACAGTTTGACCCTGGAGCCAGAGGCCTGGGCGGACCAAACAGCATGGGAGCTAATGGTAAATGGCATTTTTGGGGTCTGCCCAAACATCTCAAAATCAGACCGCATAAATCCTTGATCGGCCACTTTTATGGATGAAAGACTCAAGAAAAACCGGCCTTTTGGATTAAAATCACTTATAAGGAGTTTTCCAGCAATCGAATTCCCTGCCAGAGGGACAAGTCTCAGTAACCCAAGCGGTATAAAGGAAATAATACCCTGTGCCTCTACAAAGTTTTCATTTTTTTCAGGCAGGGTATTAATGGAAACACTCACTTTCTCAAGCTTAGGTAAGCCGAGTGGCATATCTAGGTGGTTGACCGACAGCCTTGACACCATCTTCGGCAGCAAAGCGGAATCAGAAAACGGCAGTACGGCAATCTCAAACTTCGCATTGGTGACCTTGAAAATTCCTCCGGCATCAAAATCACCTTTAAATTCGAAATAAATCCCTCCATTTCGTTTCAGTTGGGACTCCATGTCGGCTCCGACCGCGCCCGGATCATAGAATGGACTATATGCCTGCACTTTGAGCGAGGCGTTTGCTCTTACTTTAAAAATCTGGTCTAAGGGTGCTGGAATTCGGAGGCGATTGATCTCTGCCATCATAGAGAGCTTCGGCAGGCCTTGTACAAACAGTTCCTGAAGATTTTCCAAAGGATTTGACCTGACCACTCGAATAGAGGATACCAGATCTTTGAAGTTTCCGAGTCCGGTCATGCTTCCGGTGAGTATGATACTTCTTCCGCTGAAATTGTCATCCTCGTACAAAATCACCTTTAGACCAGAATTTTCCGGAATTTGAATGGACTTCAGGGCGTTGTCCCCGATACCTAGCTGCTGCGTGCGGTAGTCACCAAGGCGCAGTTTTCTTTCCTGCCCTTGGAAATCCTCTCCGGTGTAGAGTATTATTTGAGGAGATCCCAAACCTATGCGAGGTTGCTTATGGTGGTATTCTATCAAATCCAGAATTTCCTTGAAATACTCATCGATAGGGCGGGTAGGAGTCTGGCTCAATACAAACCTGAATTCGGCACTATCCACAAACGAACTCATCCATGAGTTTTTGGGAACCTTGGCGATAATTTCAAATATTCCAGCTTTACCGGCATTTCTATCCGGTCCATAGGCGGTTACACTAGCCTCGAAGATTGGGATTCCCAATATTCGGGCGTTGTCAATGGTTCCTTCAAAGAAGGCTTCTTCTACCGAAAGAATTTCTCCTATTGCCACGGTATTCAGGTTTATCCTGCCATCCTGCATTTTCCGTACGATACTCAACGGATCTGGGGAAGCACCTGCTATGGTCAAACTCGGAGGATTGGGAAGGGGAATGTAAAAGGCCATCTTTCCCACATCATCCATTTTCAACAGGTACTCTTCAAACACCGTAGTTACTGCTGAGAACCTTTCCAGCAAATCGGTGCCCGGATCAAATACCTTTGAAAACAAAGCCATGGGGATGCCTTCTAAAAGTACAACGGGCAAAGAGATAGATGCCGCACCTAAAAAGCCTCCATGTGGAAAATACGCTTTGAGGCTTAATTCGTGCGTACCTCCTGCCGAAAGCTTTTCCATGTCCTCTTTACTGCCTTTCCAAAGAATGCTTGCGAGGACATTGGACTCCTGCATCTTGATAAGCAAATCCTTTCTGGAGAGATATTTTTTATCCGACCTGGATTCCGGTCGCATCCATCGGTTTCCGATGTAAACGGGATGGTTGACCAGGTCCGGCATCAGAATCCTGGCCTGGGCATCTGCAAATTTCAACCCAAAGGGATTTAACTCATACTGTAGCGTCATTGTGGCATTTTCCAAGACATGACTGACCCCATCCTTCAAGTAAGCATCCAACTGCGCCATTGAGTTGCGGTCGGTAAACAGCATCTTATCCAATAAGGCAACCGGATCGGGAAGGCCAAACCCCATTCCAAGGGAAGCCCTATCGTATGCAGGGAAAATTCCTCCATACATTTGTCTTAAAATAAAGCTGGGAGAAATGCCAAGTTGAGCCGCAAAGGATGTTTTGGTGATATTTACCTGTGTGGAAGTCAACTCACCTCCCAATGGGAATCCGAAGATTTTGGGCTGTGCTTGACCGCACATGGTGAAGGTAGGATTGAAACTATTCCACGAATTAATAACAAGCAATCGGATGCATTCTCTTATATCAGGAGAGATCTTCTCCGGTGGAAGGCTCATCAATGCACCCACAAAGTTGGCCAATTGCCCGGGGGATAAATGCTCAAAAAACGCCAAAAGATTGTTTTCATCAAAGTTGCTTAAGAGTTGTTCATCCAATACCCCGAAAATTTCCCTAATAATAGGCCCTGTCAGTTTTTCAGCAAAGACCGAAACGGCATTCATCAGGCCATCCGCCAATCCGTCTGCCTTGAAGAAGAACTTTAATTGACCAAATGAAACAGGACCTATGGATGCGGCCAGTTCACCGCACATGGTCGGAATTAAAAGAGGGTTGCCCTGTGAATCGGTAGTATTTAGAAAAACCCTGGCAGTTCCCATCGGAATTCCAAGGACATTTACGGCCCCTAAGATGCCGACGCTACTAATTAAGGGAACAGGAAGAGGCAACATCACACTGCTTATCGAGAAGCCCCCTGTGATGGACAAAAACGTGGAAACAGCCGCATGGGAAAACGTTCCAGTCAACTTAAGTGTGGTTTCGGGACTGGGTATACCGGCATATGCAAGTTCTTTCACAGCTTCATAGACACTTTGATTACCTCCCAATGCGATTGTTATGGCCTCTGCAAATGTATTGGTCAGCAGGGCACGGGTATCCGCTTTCATTTGGTTGATCTTATCAGACACCAACGCTTTTTTTTCGGTATCCAATGGAAGGCTATTGACATCCGGAAATCCTTGCTCTATCAGATCAAACAAATTTCCAACGGCTGCCTCGGCGATTTCAGGAGGGGTGGTCAAGCCCAGTTGATTAAAAAACTGTGGAGTAATCCCAAAGGAATTTAATGTTCTCTCATCAATGGAGGTGAATTTTAAAATCACCCGATCTGGATACCGTCTTCTGTCCGGATGAGGTTGGGAAAGTATGCTAATAGCAGGAGGCGGACAGGGTCCCGATGGACAATCAAACGCCAAAGGGTCACTGACACTTTCTTCTAAGATCACCGTTTCATCATCCGGAACCTCTGGCCTTGGAATTGGATTTTGCGTTGTACGTTCAGGTATCCCTGACTCATTAAGCCTTACATAGGTTCGGATATCGCAGGGGTCGGCATTACTGACTTTTCCATCCAGATTGGGGAATATGATCCCGCCTTGGGCACCGGTAATGAGAAAACCAAAGGGAAGAACGATGCCGGCCGGCCCCGCATTCGCTTCCAGGCACATGCCACGAGGTCCTCTAGTTCCAATCGCCAATAATGCAGTTGCACCCGCATCACTGATTTTTGCACCTACCTTCCCGGCAAAAAACAAATCTTCAGGCTTATCCAAACCTCCGAGGTAAACCATTCCCGTTAGGGAAGCAGGGCCAGCGATGAAATTATCGATACCAAACTGAATCCCCTCAATTTCTATTCCTGGCGTACCATCTCTTTTGACCGGAATTCCCTCTTGGTTAAACCTGATCGATATACCTTCAACTTTTCCACCCAGTGTGCCCCCCAGTGGCAAAGGTATTTCCAGGCCGGCTGTTAGGTTCACTCGAATATTGGTTGGAGCGATTTTCCGAGGAAGTGGAAGATCCTCTTCAAACTCAATGCCCGCAGCTTCCACTTTCAACGGCAGTTGTTCTACGACAGACAACAACTCCTCGCCTGGATAAAGGGAAAAGCCCTGAATATCAAATATCGGGATTCTCTCCCCCACAAATACAAAACTGGCATCTTTGAGACCAAGGCCAGGTCCGCCGTCTCCCAGAAATAATTTACCTCCAAGATCCAGTTTAAAGGGTTTTTGACGGCTGTGTGCGAGCATATTAGGAATTCCCGATGCGGATATTTCACCGTTGACAATTCTTACCCCTGAGGCACCACCCAACCGAAAGGTTCCACCAATCCTCAATTCTTCCAAGCTAACAGCGGGAGGGGTAATCAAGTCCCAGGAAACAACACCGGTAGCTCCCAAAAATAGGGAATCTCCATTTTCCTCACAGAGCATTGAGCTGGGAATGTGGAAATTCATTGCTCCCTGAAGTCTGAAACTTGGTTGGTTTTGTTGGTTTCTGCCAAGTGTTAGGCTCGTTCGGTTTCCACTTGAACTGGTGGAACCCAAAAGGGATATTCTGAAATCTCCGCCCAAGTCAAAATCTATATTTTGCCGCAAATACAGTATGGCTTCGGGAACCGAGCGAAAATCCCACCGAAGCTCAGCAAAACCCAGTTCAATATTCGGCCTGCCAGCGATAGGGATTTTCAGGTTTCCGGACGCTTTTTGAAAGGAGGCAGTTGCCTCGGTTCCGTTAAAAACAAAATCAGCCGCATTGACAGTAAAAGTTAGGGCGGTATCAGAAACTTGCTCGGAGGGGAATTCGAGTGTGAAGTTGACGATAGAAAGGCTTCCTGAGTAAACAAGATTGCCATTTTGTACCGTAAAAGTGAGCGGTGTGCTTCCGATGGCCACCTCCAAATCTTCTGAATCACTTGCTTTAAAATTATTCGGAAACTGCAAAACACCAGCGGTCAGTTCGACCTCCTCTTGGGTTGGTTCATGCCTTATTGCCAAAGAGACATCTTTTACGATGACTGAAAAATCCTCCAATTTGGTCACATTGGCATCCTGCAATTTAGGAAGGATGCCCGCATTCGCCTCAATGATCTGTAAACTTCCTCTTTCAGGTTTGGTCGCTATTTCGACGGAAAGCTTACCTGACTCTATCCATAGTCTGTTGAAAAAGTTTAGCTTTTCCACATCGAGTGTAGCTTTCCATTCGATCCTTGTCGGATCCTCTTGGTCCGGAAATTGGAGGTCTGATTCGAAGCGTATGTGTTGGTCGTTTATAAGTTCGACGGCTCCTTTTAAGCGGGCATTGAACTTATTATCTTCGTAAGTGATGGCGACGCCCAGGTTGTTCAGTTTGATATTTCCGGGAAAAACGGAGTCGAGGTTTTCTCCGAAAGTCTCTGCGTGGAAGATCTCAATTATCCAGGTTTTCTCTTCCTCCTCGTCGTTGGCCTCGCTAGCGGCGGTTGGGTTTTCGCTCCCCACCGTCGGGACTGCCTTCTTCAATTTTAATTGACCCCTAACCGTTATATCCTTGGTTGAATCATTGATATATGGAACTTTAAAAATTCCGTTGACCGAAAAATCGAAGGCTTCCTCAGACTTGCTAACTAGCGATAAAATAGGTGTTTGTTCCGAAATTGGAAACAGCCATATCCCATCGCCAAGATGCAGTTTTCCTTCTGACTTGAATTCAAAAAGATCTTTGCCGAACCTGCACAGCACGTCTAATTTACTGCCCCTTTTGGGGAATACCAATTGTCCGGAAACCCTTACAATAAAAGGTAAAAGGTGATCATCAGTATCTGTAGGTAAGGTAGCCTCTTCTATGGCCAGTTCGGCATTTTTGATTTTAACGCCTCCCGACCCTTCCACGTGAAATTCACCCGAAACGATGGTTTCATCCAAGGTTAGCTGAGAGGGTTTTCCGTCCTCCAAATGGAAAGTTCCCTTGGATGTTACCTGAACGTGATCTCCATCTCTTTTGCTAATGAGCGAAGCGTCCAGCGTCACCTCAAATCCTCCGGTGATGGAAACCATAAATTTTTCTTCTTTTTCATAGAGGTAGCAACCTGGTGCATCCATCTCCTCCGAACCTCTATGAAAGGGTAGAAAGGTCAAGCTTCCCCAATCCTCATGGATGATGGGCAAGGTTCCATCCTCATCTCGAAGCCCCTGATTTCTTATCAACTCCCAGCCCATTGAGGAGATCTTGAGTTTGGGGTAGGTATTCGCTGCCTGTTCGAAGACTATTTCCCCGGCATCCTCTGACGGTAGAAGAAGCTTACTGCCACCCAACAACCTGACCCTGCTTTCGTCGAAGTGTACAATGGTTCCAAACAGCCGATGGCCAACGGGTAGTTGATTCCACGCTTCCATCAACTCGCTGTATTTTTGATCCAATAGGTCAATAATGAAATTGATACCCGTGTTGGCAAGCGCGGCACCTTCCCTGACCAAGCTGCGATACGGATCAGGTAATGCCTGCAATTCCTCTACTATCAGTAGCTGCTTTTTGTTAATTTCCCTCCTTATCAAGTAATTTAGGTCGTCGGGATCTAGAAATGTGGCTGGAAATGTTTGCTCTTGGACAAATTTTAGGGATTCTCCAAGCAAATAATAAAGGTGAAATTCATTGTTTAGGAACTCAAGGAGGAGGTAATTCCAAAGTTCTGCGGCGAACCGCTGTTCCACGGTCTCCAATCTATCTTGCACGGGAACAGGGAGGCCGGTATAGTCGAGAATCAGGCGGAACAGCGGTTTGAGGGCTTCCTGTATCCCGGTTATTTTTGAAAGGACAGTGTCTGGTGTGACAACCTCGTCGTGATTGGAAAACAGCTCCAGCAGATCATCGATTTCCTGTGTCACCAACCCTACCTGTTGAAGGATTTCAGGGGTAAACGGCGTATTTGCCACAGGAAGCTCCCAGCCAAGACTTGTTAAGATAGACAGAAATTCCTGTGGATTTTGAAAGGAATTAGTTAGCCCGGCCTTGAAGGCTTGCAGCTTGTCCCTGAGGGTCGGTTGGAAGTTGGGTTGGTTGATGTTGGGCATGGTTGGAGCGTGTTAAAATGAACAAAGTGATATCTGAAACCGACTTCCGCCAGTGGAAATAGCTGGTAGGGATACGTTACTTTTGGTTCTTGCCTAATCGTCTTTTATGCACCTGCAATAGAATTTTGATCCGGTAAGCCACCCTGAATTTGTTCGGATACCTAATAAATCGGCTATGTTTGTACCACTTTGAAAAAACACAGCACTTGCGGTTGGCCTATTGCCAGTATGGGTTTGAGGAGCCAAAGGTGTTGCGCTCCACAGCAATGTAACATTTCCCATCCCTCCAAACATCCCATCGAAATAGAAGCCGCCCGGCAGCAGATTGAATCCAAATTCGTTTGTCCCGTTTTGTGCAGAAGTGTTTCCCCAAAGAAATGTAGACCGAAGTGCTCTTCCTGCATTATTCAATCCCCCTGCAAACGTGATCAATGTTAACCACTCCGTGTCGTTTGGCAGGTGCCAACCGGGTGGACAGGCGATCAATGCAGATTCCCAATCGTACATTCTTCCAAATTCTCTACAATTAGCTGGATTGTTTTCAAAGCAATCACTCTCCACTCCGAAATAGTTAAGATTCCTGCCAAGCCAAGTTTGACTTCCAATTTCCAATACGGGATAACGCCTATCGTCTCTGGGGTCAATAAAAACCTTTGAGGGTTCTACATCAGCAAAAAACTCCAGGGGACTTCCATAAACATGCCCGCCCTCCTTGTTTCTAACTTCGGCCACCAATCGGGCCATGCCGTCAAAATCTTCGGGAAAGGACCAGGTTATCCGCGTTCTGCCCTCACTGTCGGTCGTAGATGTGGTTTCCGAAATCACTCCGTTTCCCTCTTCGAGTATCCAGTTTACCTGAAAGCCGCTGCGGTTCCACCCGCCGAAGCTGGATCGCTCCAACATGAGCACCCCCGGGGAAACAGACTCCCCGGCCTTTCCTTCAAAACGGAGGGTCGGGTCGAGGTGGTTTACGGACAAACAGGCCCGGTACAAAGAGCCGAAGTAGATTTCGGTCTCCACCGAAAATTCCAACTGATAACGCGGCATCAACGCAGAAACAAATGGAGCTATTTGGGCAACATTATAGGCGACTGAGCCCACCTTGAGAATCAGATTGGCAGTTTTCATCTGTTCTTTGGTCAAGGCAAGTAGGGCTTGGGACCAGCCAATGGCATCTAGGCACTCCCGTGAGGAAATTCCCACCACAAGCAAATCTTGAAGGATGTCCGTCAAATTGGAGATAAGAAAGGTAAATGCTTCGTCTCGGCTGTTGATCTGATTCGATGTGAATTGGTTTACGAAAGGAATTAGATCGCTCACCAATTTATAGATCAACTGCGATTGGCAATCTAGGCGCAGCGATGAAAAAAGCTCTCCAGCCAGCAAAAGGAGAGACTTTTCGATGGACTTCTGTAGGTTTCTGTTTTTTGCTTCATCGCTTTTTTGGGTAAACGTGGCCACATAGCACCCATCCAAAAGATTAAGCCCGGCGATGGGTTTGGTAGTTGGAGAAAAAAGGGAGCCAATCATTCCTCTTGGCTGGAGCATGGCATATTGGGAAAGATCCCCGGCGGTAAACGCTACTTCTACAAAGCTGTATTCTTTGTTTACCATCGTTCCCCCTTCTTCCGGATTCAGCCAGTCGGCATAGTCGATTCGTTGGTTAGCGGACTCTGCCAGGAAGTCCGGGATTTCGAAGTAGTTTTCGAGCAAAAAGCGGTTCATCCCCAGCAACAGGTCGACAAAGGTGTCGCTCTCTTGGTAGATCGGGGTTCTGGAGCCCAACCTGCCGCCGATAAATTGTTCAAAATCCGAAAATTCAGGGCTGTCATAAAGGGCTTGGAGTGCTTCGTCCCGAATACCCTCTTCCAAGGCATTCACAGCCGGAACAGACCCCAACATCGCCATGGAAACATTTCGTGCATTTATTTCTACCTCGCTGGACAGACTGTCTTTTTTAACGAAAGCCAATACGTCATTGGTCCCCGGATCCAAAACGATCACAAAAGACGGGCGGTCCTTCGGGAAAAATAGGCCTTCTTGTATACGGTTCGATTCCAGGGAGTCGATGGATGTATAAACAAGGGCGTTGGCAAAATTGAGTGTAGAGGCTACCCGAAGCGGAATAAGCTGTGCCTGATCATTTGGCGGAACACGCACGGTGGGTGTGGGAGTGACCTGTTGTTCATCTTCGAGTTGCTTACATGACCAAAAGATCAAAATATACAGCGGGAGAAAAAGGAGTTTGCGCATAGTGGATTAAAGAATGAGTTGTTAAAAGATTGCCTCAGAATCCACTTCACGTCCTACAAAAAAGGCTTATTTTGACAATATATGAAGTTGTAAATGGTTTTTATTGTAAAAAAGCGAAGCAGTGAAATAAAATCGTAAATAATGTGTGCAAAAGGTGTTTTTTGGATTGTAATTCAGGTAAAAGTGGTGATATTTTTTTCAAAGGAACCGTAATTTTGAGCTTTATGGGAGACTGTTCATTTAAGTGTGTCTGCTAAATTTACATAAAATGA
>NZ_AQHR01000116.1 GCF_000390185.1 Lunatimonas lonarensis
CAATATCAAAAAAAATAAAGTCCGATTAATAGGGGGCTAGACCACTGTCTTGCACCGAGCACATATCCTTTCTATCAAAATCTAAAATGATGTCAGTTAATGACAATGAAAGGTTCTCTAATATTTTAATTTTCTCCTTTTCTGGAATCAGATACTTATTCCTGGGAACAGTATCCTCATCTTTATCTATAACATACAATATATCCCACAATCTTGTATTTGATGAATTGGAAAAGTAAAACGGTGCTGTTTCCGGAGGCAAAGTTCCAATGAGCAAGGGTTTGGAATGCTGAAAAATTATGGGTTTAAAGGGATACTGTAAAGGCAAAAAACATGAGACACACTCCCTCCCCCACCCTCAATATTTCCCCCTATCCCGTCTACCCTACCGAAAAATTTGCTATTTTGATGCCTCTAAACCCATCAGCCATGCCGCATTTTCTGAAAACGCTTTCCTTTTTACTCGCCTCCCTGCTTGCCACCTTCACCTACGCGCAGGAGCTGCCCGGCCCCAGGCTAATCGTACGGGGGGATGACATGGGTTCGTCCCGCTCGGCAAACTTGGCCAGCATCGAATCCTTTGTAAACGGGATCGAAACGTCTATCGAGCTGATGGTGGTCACCCCCTGGTTTCCCGAAGCCGCGCAGTTGCTACGCAAACATACCGGCATTGACGTGGGACTCCACTTGGTGCTTACGAGCGAGTGGGACGGCATCAAGTGGAGGCCCTTGACGGCCTGCCCCAGCCTGATAGATGCGGATGGCTACTTCCTGCCCATGATCTGGCCCAACAAAGACTACCCCGGCCTCGCCATCACGGAAAACGACTGGAAGCTGGAGGAAATCGAACGGGAGTTCCGCGCACAGATAGAGCTGGCGCTAAAACACGTGCCCCAGGTAAGCCACCTTTCCGGCCACATGGGTTCGACGGGCTTTGATCCCGAGGTGGCAAACATGGTATCCAAGCTGGCCGAAGAGTATGACCTCCCCGTGATGAGTCGGGAAGTCATGGAGGAATTAGGAGTTGCCGGAGTCAGGTACGAGGATCCCAAGGAAACTTCGTCGGAAAAAGAAGCTTCCTTTATCAGGATGCTGGAAAAACTGGAAGCCGGCAAGTCGTACCAATTCGTAGACCACCCCTCCTATGACAATGTGGAGATGCAGGGTGTGAGCCATATTGGCTACGAAGACGTGGCCATCGACCGGCAAGGGGTCACTGACACCTGGACCAGCGACAAGGTAAAAGAGGCAGTGGCAAATCACCGCGTCCAGCTGGTCGATTTCATCTCCCTGATCAAGGCTTTGCCCCGGTCTGATCCGGAGGCGGAAAAAGTTCGGCCCGAGGCTATTTCGGATTACCTGCAAGCGGTACAGACCGCCGAACAGGACCTGCACAGCCTGATGATCCTGAGAAATGGCAAGGTGGTCTTCGAACGGTGGTTTGGAGAGCACGCCGCCAATAAATCCCATGCCCTCTTTTCGGTGAGCAAGACTTTCACCGCCACAGCCATAGGTTTCGCGGTGCAGGAAGGCCTTTTGAAGGTGTCAGATAAGGTTATTTCGTTTTTTCCGGACAAGCTTCCCAATGAAATCACCCCCAATTTGGAAGCGTTGGAAATCCGGCATCTCCTCACTATGACGGTGGGCCATGACGTGGATCCCACCCGGGTGTTGCGGGAGCAAAGTGGCCTTGACTGGGTAGAGGCATTTTTGGCGTTTCCCATCGAACACAAGCCGGGCACGCAGTACGTTTATAACAGCCTAGCCACCTACATGCTTTCCGCTATCCTGAACAAGGTGACCGGCGAACGGCTGTTGGATTACCTACAGCCCAGGCTTTTCCGGCCCCTGGGCATAGTAGGCGCCACCTGGGATGAGAGCCCTCAGGGCATCCAAGTGGGTGGTTGGGGCCTACAGGTAAAAACCGAGGATATGGCAAAATTGGGCCAGTTTTATCTCCAGAAAGGAGAATGGAATGGCAAGCAGCTTCTGCCCGTCGCCTGGATCGAGGAAGCCAGTTCGGCCCAAGTACCTTCCCTTCCCGCAGGGCAAAAAAGGGAGAATCTGAAAGTGGAAGCCAAAGATTCCGATTGGCTACAGGGATACGGCTACCAGCTTTGGCGCAGCAGGAACAATTCCTACCGGGCGGATGGAGCCAACGGGCAATTTGTGCTGATACTGCCGGAAAAGAACGCCGTGATCGTGACCACCGCCCATATCCAAAACATGCAGGCCGAGCTTAACCTGATCTGGGAGCATTTGCTGCCGGCGTTTGAATAGGCCCAGCACTTCCCTTGCATAAGAAGCTACTTTCTAAAATGGAGGAAAATGCTTTCTATCCTCCAAACTGCCTCAAATGATGGGCTGTATGTTTTGCAGGGAATTTTCTTGGTAAAAACCTTCCAGGTTTTGGTGTGTGGTCATAAACGGAATTATACCAATTGAGTAAACCTGGAAGGTTTTCGTGCCCTTTAAGGATTCTCCAACGACAGCATCCAACGCACGCCAAACTTATCTATGACCATTGCGAACAGAGCACCCCAGAATTGGGGCTCGAGTTTTTGCACCACGGTTCCCCCTTCGGAAAGTTCTTCGTATAGATGATCTATTTCTTCTTTGGAATCGCAATCCAAGCTTAATTGAACCGAATTGCCTTGCATCAGATCACCTTGGCCACACATATCGGATGCCATGAATTTGAAGTCACCGTTGCTTAAGCTGGCGTGGAGGATTTGGTTGTGGAGGTTCTCCGGAAAATGTTCTTTGGCTGGAGATGCTCCAATAGGCATAATTTCGAGCTCTCCGCCGAATAATTCCTGGTAAAACTGCATGGCTTCCTTGCAGTTGTCCTGGAAATGTAGATAGGGTTGTGCTGGGTTTTTCATAGTTAAATTGATATTAATTGATATTAGATCCGCATCGCCTGTGCGCCGTGGCGTAGCGGACAAGATATTAATGGATATTGTAAGGAAACTAACATTATTGCAAAATTCGAAAGTTAATTGGGAGGTGTTGTATTAACTCTGGCAATGGAGCTGATAGACACACCAATTATTTCTGTATAAGCCTTTTTTTTAATCAAGTTGCTTCTCCCTTGCTTTTCAATAAGAATACATTTCCGGCAGGATCGGAAATCCAATGCATGTTTTCCGGGATTTCTTCCAGTTCATCGCAAGGGGATATTCCTTGATTTTGGAGAAATACCGTGGCTTTGGGAACATCCTCCACGGTCAACTCCAGCCAGGTTTCTGACCGGGAGTAATTGTCCACGCAATCCAACCAAAGGACATTTGTACCGAATTTCATCCGGTGTGTCCTGGAAATGGTAGGATGGGAAATGGGCCTTTCCTCTATTTCCATTCCCAACACATCCCTGTAAAAAGCCACTGTTGCTTCATAATTCGCTTTAGGAATCTTAATAGCGATGTTTGGGCCTCCTGAAAATCTGATGTTTTCCATATTGCTAGGTATTGTTTTCCAACTGTGTCCCTATGGACCACATATTTCCTGCATAGTCCTTAAAGGTGGCCCTTCTGTCGGGATCGTCCGCCCTTTCTTTGGGTGGCTCAATGGGCTCGCAGCCTGCCCCTAAAGCCTTTTCCCAGATTCTATCTACGTCAGGAACATAGACATGCATCACAATAGGAACCGGAGGAAATCTCTCCGAAGCATTGCCCAGCATGATTACTGAATCATCTACCTGCAATTCGGCATGCATAATACTGCCATCCGGCATCCGATACTCCCGGAGCATTTTGGCATCAAAGATCTGTTGCATCAACGCCACAAATCTGTCTGCCTCCTCTACGATGAAGTAGGGGGAAACAGAATTGTAGCCAGCAGGTTTATAAGGAGATTTTGTCATTTTGAACTAATAGAAATTGGATACGGGTGGATATTTATAGATACTATTGGATACTATGCGTAGCCAAATATTTAAAGCATTTCACATGTTGGACAGGTAGCACAATCCGAGCATTTATAAAACCGATGGCCTTTTTCACAAATACGAAGTGTTCTTTGTTTTTCCATCAAAACCGGGGTTAGTGGGTTTCCGCATACTTTTTGAAATTGTTCAAAATAGCCTGCCATCCATCCCGCTGCATTTCCCTGGAATGGGACTGGTCTGGGTCAAAACTGATTTTCACCACAGTCTTTTCGCCTTCTTCCCGGAATTCAATTTCCGCCCTGGGGCCATCACCCATGGTATAGGCTACCCATTCCGGTTCCCGGATTTCATCAAAAACCGCTTCAAAATCAAACCCAAAGCTTCCATCTTTGGCTTCCATCCTGGCCAGGTACTTTCCACCCTCTATAAAGTCGGTTTCCACCTTGGGACAGCACCATTCATCAGTGGCAAAATTCCAATGGATGATATGCTGGGCTTGGTTGTAATACTGCCAAACCTTTTCGATTTTGGCGTTTACCGCCGTGAGGATGGTTATTTTTTCGGTAGTCATATCAGGTGGGTAGTTGATTAGGATCACTGTACATGATTTCCCATTGATGGCCATCTGGGTCGGCAATGCAGTCATAATACATCCATCCGTGGTCAGCAGCTTCCCTGTAGCGGGTGGCTCCGTTTTCCAGGGCCGCGCTTACCATATCATCCACTTTTTGTCGGCTATCCACCCCAATGGCAAGCAACACTTGTGTAGTGTGATGATCTGCAACGGCTCTATTCGTAAAGGTGGAAAAAAACTCCCTCTTAAGGAGCATGGCGCAAATACTGCCCTCATTGAGCATCAGGCAAAGGGCCTTATCGTCAGAAAACGTTTCATTGAAAGAAAATCCAAGTTTGGTCCAAAAGGATCTGGACCTGGCCAAATCTTCTACAGGCAGGTTAACGTAAATGGACTGTATCATTGTGGTTTGGGTTTTATTGATGTATTGTTTGCATCTACTCTAAACTTTACTATTTCGGTAATCAGTTCATAAGGTATTTCCTGGTCAAGGGGAAATTGGACAGATCCTTTCCCTTGTTTATATATGGAAAGTGCATCTTTAAAGGATTCATGCCCGGTTGGTGTGGCATAAAAACCGATATGGTGCTTGTACCCCGCAAAATACACCAAGGGCTTTCCATTGGTTTTATAGGCCGGCATGCCATATGCCAGGGATTCCACAACTTCAGGTGCTTGCAAGAAAATAATTTCCCTTATCTTTTTAAGGATGGTTTGTACCTGATCAGGAAAATTTTCAATATATGCGTCCACTTGGTTCATGTATTTTTCAACAAAATATTTTAACTTTTATCCATTTTATGTTGTATTTTTACTTTTTATTAACACATATTTTATAAACTAAATCATTAACAATTATCTTTAAATCTATTGTATGCCTTGGTGGATCCAATATCCAGAAGTATCCAACAATATCTATAAATATCCTTTTATATCCTCAAATATCACGACTATTTCAACCTCACCAACTCCCCCTTCCTCTTGACAAGATTTCTATAGTCCCATTGAATTTCTTTGGACTTCTTGGTTCATACTTTATGGGATTTTGAGTTTCTGGTGCCAATTCTTTTTCAGAATACAGCTCAACTTGATTCTCTAATCCATCCCACCTTCTCCTTCCAGAAATCGATCTCCCTTCTTCTGGCTTTTAAGTCGCTTGGTGGAGTTTGATTATCAATTCTAGCCTGATTTCGAACTACTGCTGTCTGCTCTTCCAGCGAATTTAGACCGATATACCATCGTCTCTCATTCACCTCTTCCAAATCATCAAAGGGACTTGGGCTTAAAAGCCCATCCTCATCCCAATCGAATTGGGTTCCATATTGCTGCGGTTTTCCTTCAAATACCGCTATACGGTCAGATAAATAGGCCTTTTGCCTTAATTCATGTAGTGTTTGTTTCACTTCCATTTGCATCAGAACCAAGCATTTTTTCATAAATTCTGGTTGACTGATGGCATGTTGGATAATTAACCAAGCTGCTTCATTGGCTTCCTTTCCAACTTTCTCAACCGTCGGGAAACCGATGGATTCAATTATTTCATTTAATTTTTCTGCATTACTGATGTGCAAAGCTTCCATTTCCTTATGATAGCCATTGTATAGTTGCTTGTTATGAATTAACCTTTCCCTCAATGACAGGTCGGCATTTTTCAGTGAAATTATATTTTCGGCAGCGAAATGTAGATCCATGTTGAAATTTAAATGCTTGTGAACCAAGAGATTGTCGAATAGCCTTTGGTACAGGTCGTATTAGATCAAAAGTGGATTGAATGTTTCCATAATACCGTAAGCGTTTTGCAACCAATACTAGACGAATAGCTATCAGATCGGCTATCCTTCAGATAGGTTTTTGAGTATTTTGAGCGCATCATTCCAGGTACTTTCAAACATCTCTTTGTGTTCGTCTGCGGTATCCAATTCCACCAGTACTTCTGTGGAACCATTTTTCTCTGCCAATGTATAATTTTCAAGATTTCCTGCCCATGATTGGACTGCCTCACTGGTAGTATCTTCTTTTCCGTTTTCGACAAAACCCAAATGCTCTATCGAGACGAACTCATGTAGTTTGTTTGCTTTTATCTTACTTACCATGCCGGAATTATTCCCTTTGGCATCAGGGGCCAAAAACAGGATTTTGCTCCCTTGGCTCCAATCTCCCTCAAAATAGGACCCCGGCATAAATACCTCCGTCCATTTTCGGTAGGTTTCATCACCCAACATGGTATCCCAAACTTTATCTCTAGGGGCATTGATAATGATTGAAAACGTTAGCCTTTCCATTTACTTCTAAGTTTAATGATCCAAAAAAACCTTTGGCCTTTCCTATATCTAACCAGAAATGTCTTTCCAACAGAAACCTTATTCCAAATATACTACAAAGTTAGCCAATGGGAAAGAAGTTACATATTGCAAAAACGACAATATAAAGGGTTGAATACGACAAATAAACTACCTAATATTGGTATATGAAATCGAGCCTGTCTGCCGGACAGGCAGGGATTCCATCCCGATAACCGGGACAAGGTGTGACCACTGCACAACAATTATAGACACAGATGAAACACGTATCCATTCTACTCCTAGAGCAGGTCAATCTTGCGGGGCTTGACAATGCCCGGCAAGGGTTGCTGGAAGCCAATCAATTCCTCCTTCAAAAAGGAATGGATCCGTTGTTTGAAGTCGAGGTGGTGGGCGTTCAAAGCAGTGTTACAGTGAACAAGGGGCTATTTTCGATTAACTCCCAAAAACAGATTTCCCACCTGGTTGAAACCGACCTAATCATCATCCCGCCGGTTCAGTCCCCACTGGAAGATGCTTTGGGAAAAAACATGGCTTTTATTCCATGGATACGCTCCCAACGGCAAAAAGGTGCTGAAATCGTGAGTCTTTGCATGGGGGCATTTATTTTGGCACGGACGGGATTGCTGGACGACAGAGACTGTGTGACCCACTGGAAAGCAGGTGATGCCTTTAAATCGTTATTTCCAAAGGTCAACCTGGTTTCGGAAAAAATTCTAACCGACCACGATGGGCTTTACACCGGAGGCGGTGCGTTTTCGTCTGTCAACTTGATTTTATACCTGATCGAAAAGATGATAGGACGTGAGTGTGCGGTATATTGTTCTAAGATCTTTCAGGTGGATCTAGGCCGGCAGACACAGTCCCCGTTTATCATTTTCAAAGGACAGCGAAACCACTCCGACGAACTGGTGATACAGGTCCAGCAGTACATCGAATCCAACTATGCGGGAAAACTATCCATCGAAGCAATCTGTGAGGTTTTCAATCTAAACAGGAGAACATTTGAGAGGAGGTTTAAAAAAGCCACTGCCAACAGCCCGATCGAATACGTCCAACGAGTTCGCATGGAAGCAGCGAAAAAGCTACTGGAAGAAGGTTTTAAAACAGTCAGTGAAATCGTCTTTGAAGTAGGCTATACCGACATGAAAGCCTTCAGGGATGTGTTCAAAAAAGTAACCGGCACCACCCCCCTCGATTACAAATCCAAATTTAGTACCCCCTTACCTGTCGTGTAGTCCCAGGCCGTCTAAAATCCGCTGCCGGTATTTCTCAATCCGCCCAAATCTGGTCGCTGTTTGCTTGGGCTGCGAAAAATGGATGAGATAGCCCCTTTGCCTACCGGGTGTCAGCGCGTAAAACGCCTTCTTGAAAGCAGCATCCTCCTTAAACGCCTCTTCCAACTCCTCGGGAACAGATTCAGGATTCCTGACCGTCTCTACCTTTTGCCCGCTTTCCTCCACCGCAATGGCTTCCATTATATAGGACTTCAGGACGTCGGACAGCTCCCGGATTCGATTCACATCGGTAAACCGGATCAGCCGGGCTGATTGAATGGAACCCTGCTGCTCCAAAATTTGGTGGGGATCCTTCAGGATCGCCCCCTTGAAAAACCCCATATTGGCAGATTCCTTGAGGGCACTGACATTAACGATGTTTTTTCCGTTTAGGGTATATACAGGTACACCCCACTTGATTTCCTCAGTCAATCCGGTCCCCAATACGATCTGCCTGAGCTCCTCCAGTTCCGCTGTCCAGTTGAGCACCTTGCACTGGGGGGTACCCCCGTACTTGCAGCGCATGCAACCATCTATCAAATACCTATCTACCAACGGATTCAAATTCACGTTCATCTGTAAAGGGTTTATTGGCCAAGTAACATCTGTTGGAAAAATGCTCCCACAAGTTACGCATCTTTCGGAAATGATCGGTACCTTCCTGAACAAATCCTTCATCTACCGACAGCGGTCTGCTGGGCAAATTAGACCCTACTAGTTGGCCTTGAACCACTCCACCGTCCTACCGATCAGCGAAACACCTACATAACCCCTTACTTCCAGGGTCGATGCGTCTTTCTTCTTGATGGTGCAGGAATACGTTTTGCCGTTTCTGGGATCGTAGATCGTGCCATCCTCCCATTTGCCGTCTTCGAAACTAAAATCACTTAACAACCGCATACCAAGAATTGGCCGATCCCTTTTTGCTTTATCGGTGTTGTTTTCATCCACCTTAGGTTTGCCGTTGGTCTCAGGTTCATCCATCCAAACGACCTTGCCATGGTACCTGCCCCTCTCCTTGAATATTTCCACCTTGGCATCCCGCTCGGTGGTGTACCACTGGCCAACAATGTCGTCAGCCTGCTGGGCAACTATCTGGGGAACCTGAAAAACTGCGATTATCAAAAACAATCCACAAAGGTTATTGACTCTGGGAATTCCCCTCATTGTTCAGCTTTCGGCGCCGCCAAAAAAACACAACTACACTAGCTAGTACCAAAAACGGCCAAACACGCACCAGCCATAGGAGAAACAGGACAAAACCCTGCCAACCCTTCGTCAGTGCGACCAGGATGCTTTGGCCTAGCCCCTCGTCTAGCACAGGCGTCAATCCGGGTGAAAGGTTTTCGTATAAGTAGACATGTAGCGTACTGAGAGCAACTTGATTGCCTAAAAAAACAAACCTGCCCTCCATTCGGTCTATTTCTGTCCTGGTTTCATTAAGGGCACGTTCGATCTCCAACATATCCTTTACATTGGACGCCTGCTTGAGCAATTGAAGGTACCGTTCCTCGAGCGCCTTCTTGTTTTTTATACGGGTTTGCAGGTCATAATAATTGCCTGTTACATCCTCCCGGTTACTATAGCGGTTATCAAGCCGAAAGGCAAGAGCCGAAATCGCAGACATCAGCGTGTCAAACTGCTCGGAAGGTACCCGAATCGTGAGGCTGTAGGCCTTTTGGTGGACAGAGGCAGACTTATTTTCATTTTCGGCAAAGGCCTGAAAAGTCGGTAGGAGACCTTTTAGCTTCTGGTAATCCCCTTCCAAGTCCCGTGAACGAAAATCGATCCCTCCTCGGCGGATTATCTTTTCGCTTGGAATCTCTTCTACTTTGGCTCCCTCCAAGGATGTAGGAGGTTGTTCGGTAATCGGTATATCCAGCATCTCCTCGAATTCCCCGTTAGGATGACCCAGATCCATTAGGCGTCCTTCCGGCGAAGAACATGCCATCGCAAGGAAAACGAGTGAAAAAATTGTGCAAGTGGCCATACCGTTCATATGAAATAAACCTAACCGAAAACCATACTCCTCGATGGGGCGGATAAGTAAGTAAAAATACGATGCTTTTTGCGTAGGTTTCGTCATATTCCTTTCAAAACTTTCATAATCCCGATATTAATTGCGACCCCTCCAAGTTTTATGGCTGCAAGGCTGCTCCCAGTCCCTATGTATCGGCTACAATCACAAATCGGTTGCTCCATATTATGAAGGTGACTCCCCTATTCCGCAATCTAAGTTGCTGGACACCCTTCAATTGAAAAAATAGCGTTACCTTTCGGGGAATTAATGTCACCATACATAGACAATGAACAACAATGCACTGAAGAACATCATCTACAGCATCGTATTACTTTTGGTGATGCTCTTGGTTTACTTATACCGGCAAAATCAACCCCTTCCTGAACAATCCCCCGACAGCAGTGTGCGGATGGTTTTAACGGGTACAACCATGGGCACTTCGTATCGGATCGTCTACCTGGACGAGCGGCGAAGGGACCTACAGGACGGTATTGATTCGCTGCTTGCGGTATTTAACAGATCCCTTTCTACCTATATTCCCGATTCGGAAATCAGCCGATTCAACCGTGCCGACACCCTTGTCTTCGATCTGCCGTATTTCCTTCCGGTGCTCGAGGTAAGCAAAGAGGTTTTTAAGAACACCGGCGGGGCCTTTGACCCTACCGTAGGTCCTTTGGTCAATGCCTGGGGCTTTGGACCGGAGGGTGCAGAACGAAAGGACAGCCTTGGCATTCAGCAGCTGCTGCAGCGGGTAGGCTTTGACAAGGTCCATTTTGATGAATCCATGGCGGTGAAACAGCAACCCGATCTATACCTGGACTTCAGTGCCATCGCAAAGGGATACGGCGTCGATGTGGTAGCCCAATACCTTTCCGAAAGGGGCATTGCCCATTATCTGGTGGAGATTGGCGGAGAGCTATCGGCCAGAGGCACCAACGATGCGGGGGAAATCTGGAAGGTGGGCATATCGCAGCCCGACGAAGAAGGGCAGGCGAACGAATTGTACAGTATCGTAGCCCTGGACAATAGGGGGATGGCTACCTCCGGCAACTACCGCAATTTCTATATTCGGGATGGACAAAAACTCTCCCATACGATCAGCCCCTTCACGGGCTATCCGGTAGAACATGGTTTGCTAAGTGCCACGGTGTTGGCAGCCGATTGTATGACTGCCGATGCCTATGCTACGGCAATGATGGTCATCGGCACAGAAGCTTCCATTGCGCTGCAACAGCAGGTTCCCGGCCTCGAAATTTTCCTGATCTACACCGACGAGGTCGGAAACCTGCAATCTTACGCGAGTGACGGACTCAAACCCTACCTCTCTTTTCCCCAGAAAAACAGGTAATCGCCATGTTAAACGCACTCATACTTTTTGCATCTGCCCTCATTGCCGGATCCATGGCCCTGCTATTGCCGCGGTGGCAGGAAAAGGACTTTAAACTGGCCTTGATTTTTGCCGGTGCCTACTTGTTTTCCATCACCATCCTGCACCTACTGCCCGAGCTTTTTGCAGATCACGAATCTGCCTACCACATGGGCTTGTTCGTCCTGCTCGGCTTTCTGCTTCAGCAGGTGCTCAACTTTATGTCTTCGGGCATAGAACATGGGCACATACACCATCACGCCAGCCCAGGGCTCGAAAACAGTGTGTGGACACTAATGATTGGGTTATTTTTGCATGCTTTCCTGGAGGGAACCTTGCTTTCCAAACAGCCTACCCTGCTGCACCACCATCATGGCAGCGAAACCCTGCTCATAGGCATCATTCTGCATAAAATGCCCGAGGCCTTTGCCCTGGTTGCCGTGCTTCTGACCCGGCTGAACAAGCGAAACACGGTGATGCTCCTGGTTCTTTTTGCGCTGGCGTCCCCGTTGGGTCTACTGTCTACCGATTGGCTGTATACCCAAGACCTTATCGGCAAGCGCGGTATCAACATGCTGTTTGGTCTGGTGGCGGGCGGATTCCTGCACATCTCCACCACCATCTTCTTCGAAAGCAGCCCCCAGCACCGCTTCCAGCTGCACAAACTGCTTATCATTATCCTAGCCTCAGTGTTGGCCATCCTCACGGAGTTTATCGTTTAGGATCAAGCAGGGCCAATGGATTTGGCCAAATACACGGAATACTTGCTATAAGTTGCTAAATTGGTATATATTCGCTAATTTGGTATATAGCTAGCCAGTTCCTCCTATGCAACCTATCGCCTGTCCCAAATGTGATTCCTCCAAAGTAGTCAAAAGCGGTATAATAAATGGCCGACAACGGTTCCGCTGCAAATCCTGCAGCTATCACTTTACCGTACAAAAACTGGGAAAGGCCATCGATAAGTATTACGTGGTCAAAGCACTTCAACTGTACATCGAAGGCGTAAGCTACCGGGAAATCGAAAGAATATTGGGTATTTCGCATGTTTCCGTTATGAACTGGGTACGGCAATACCGGATCAAAGCTCCGGAGAATTACGACTACCGACCCACCTATAAAATCTTCAACCATGCTGAATTAGTGAATTTTATGACTAAAAACAGCAATCTAAAAGACTCCAGCATGCTCGTCACCGAACTGGGAGACAAGTACATGGTCATCCAATGGGAGCGCTTCAAGCACCGCTGACCATCCCCTTTCCATACCAAACTATATCAAGTTTACAGATAGGTATATACATTTTTTTCTTTTCGGGGCGAATCCCCACTTTAGATTCCAGAAAGGGCCAGCACTCGGCCGGTGACGGCTTTTACCCGGAATAATCATGAAGACCATTCACTTTACCCTACTAACCATTTGGCTCTCCTGGCAGCTTCCTGCCAGGAGCCAAGGTCAGGACAGCCTACACTTGGAATCGGCTACCCCCGGTCACTACCAGGAATTTGCTGACCACAGCTACCGGCCCCTTACCCTCAAGCTTACCGACGACGGCAGCAAGTACATCCGCTTCCTCTTCTGGAATCAGCTCTGGGCACGTGCCACGGAAAACAACCCTGGAACGCTCGGAGTAGAAGGCCAGCCCAGTGGACGGTCCACCGATGTGGGCATTCGCCGGGCACGTGTGTTGGCCTATGCGGAGATTTCCCCGAAATTCCTTATCCTCACGCATTGGGGCATCAACAATCAGACCTTTACCAACGGAGGAATCCCCGCCGGTGGCTTTACCGGCAATGCCCAACAGATCTCCGCGGATGATCCCATCCTAGTGAGCAGCAAAAAGCCCGCGATGTTCTTCCACGATATCTGGACAGAGTATAAAATCACCGACCAACTCTACTGGGGCATGGGCCTGCATTACTGGAATGGTATCTCCCGTATGACCAGTGGCAGTACGTTGAATTTTCTGGCGGTAGACGCCCCCATATTCAACTGGCCACTTATCGACCTTACCGATCAGTTTGGTCGGCAGTTTGGGTTTTATGCCAAGGGACAGGTAGGGAAGTTTGACTACCGCTTTGCCTATAACAAGCCTTATTCGGTAGGCAATGGGGGCCATTTTGACGAAAGTTCACAACGTTCCATAGCCGCCAACACACGAAATGACAACTGGGCATCCCAAGGATACGTCGCTTATCAATTTTTGGAGAAAGAAAACAATAAATTGCCTTACTTTGTAGGCACCTACTTGGGCACCAAGTCGGTATTCAATATCGGTGGAGGCTGGCATCATCATCCCGGGGCCACTTCCTCCAGGGACAGCTCCGGCAACCTGGAGCGGCACGACATACAGCTGCTGGCCATGGACGCCTTTTTGGATGTCCCGTTGAACAAGGCGCTGCGGACGGCACTCACCGTCTACTCGGTCTATTATAACTACGACTTTGGACCCAACTACCTTCGCAACGTAGGCGTGATGAATGTGGGCATGGGCAGCGGAACTACCCAAAACGGCAGCGGAAATGCGCAGCCCACCATCGGCACCGGCAAAATATGGTACACGCAGGCCGGCTACCTACTGCCCGAAAAAATCTTGGGGCCGGACAAGGGGAGGCTACAGCCTTTTGGTGCCTTTACGCTTAAAAGCTTTGAATACTTTGACCAGTCAACCGGTCAATTTGACCTAGGAATGAACTATTATATAAATAGCCATCAGGCAAAAATCACCCTGCAATACAGTCAGCGGCCGGTATTTGAAAACTACCGCCGGGACGGATCGGCAGGAGAATTTATCTTACAGACCCAAATATTCTTATAAATCGAACAATAAACCATGAAACACCAAAAACAACGCATGAAAGATTATTGGCGGCGAAACATCAAAATCGTTTTGTCGCTCCTGGCCATCTGGTTTGTCGTTTCATTCGGTTTCGGCATTTTGCTTGCCGAACCACTGAACGCCATTCGCCTGGGCGGCTTCAAACTTGGCTTCTGGTTTGCCCAGCAAGGCGCCATCTTCACCTTTGTCATCCTCATTTTTGTCTACGTTTATCTGATGAACAAACTGGACGAGGAATTTGACGTCAACGAAAAATAAACCCAAACGCATCAACATAGCATGGAAATTTTAACCTGGACCTACATTTTGGTAGGCTTATCCTTCGCACTTTATATTGGTATTGCACTCTACACCCGGGCCTCTTCCACCAAAGAGTTCTACACCGCAGGGGGCGGGGTATCCCCCTTGGCCAACGGTATGGCCACTGCCGCAGATTGGATGTCTGCTGCTTCTTTTATCTCCATGGCAGGGATCATCGCCTTCAGCGGATACGACGGATCGGTTTACCTCATGGGCTGGACGGGCGGCTATGTGCTGTTGGCCCTGCTACTGGCACCCTACCTTAGAAAGTTCGGCAAGTTTACCGTTCCGGATTTTGTGGGTGACCGTTATTACTCCAACAAAGCCAAGGTAGTCGCTGTCTTTTGTGCCCTGTTTATCTCCTTTACCTACGTGGCCGGACAGATGCGCGGGGTAGGGATCGTATTTTCCCGGTACCTGGAAGTGGACATCAACACGGGTGTCATCATCGGCATGATGATCGTTTTTTTCTATGCCGTATTGGGAGGGATGAAAGGCATTACCTATACCCAGGTGGCCCAGTATTGTGTGCTGATTTTTGCCTTTATGGTTCCTGCCATTTTCGTCTCCATGCAGTTAACCGGCAACATCCTCCCACAGGTGGGACTGGGCGGCACCGTGGAGGGAGGCGAATACCTCTTGGACAAATTGGACGGGGTATTGGGTGATCTGGGCTTTGCCGAGTATACATCCGGGCGCAAACCGGTAGCAGACATCTTTGCCATTACACTGGCACTGATGGTAGGCACTGCAGGGCTTCCCCACGTGATCGTCCGTTTCTTTACGGTACCCCGGGTCAAAGACGCCCGTCTCTCTGCCGGCTATGCACTGGTGTTTATTGCCATCCTATATACCACCGCCCCCGCGGTCGCTGCATTTGGTATATATAATGCCATTAATACCGTGGCAGACCAGCCGGTAGACAACCTTCCCGCTTGGGTGGAAAACTGGCGAAAAACGAACCTTATCACCATCAACGACAAAGATGGCGATGGCTTGGTACGCTATACGCCCTATGCCGACAGCAATGAACTCAACATCGACAAAGACATCATGGTGCTGGCCGCGCCTGAAATCGCCAAACTGCCCAACTGGGTAGTAGGCCTGGTGGCAGCCGGTGGGATGGCCGCAGCACTCTCCACAGCGGCGGGACTCCTACTGGTGATCTCTACCTCGGTATCCAGGGACCTGTTCCGAACATTTTCTCCCAACATGAGTGAAAAGAAAGAGCTTCGGATAGCGCGCCTATCCGCGGCCACAGCCGTGGTAATCGCCGGATATTTCGGTGTAAACCCTCCCGGCTTTGTGGCCGAGGTGGTGGCCTTTGCGTTTGGACTGGCAGCTGCCTCGTTTTTTCCGGTCATCATCATGGGTATCTTTTCTACCCGCATGAACAAGGAAGGCGCAATCGCCGGTATGATCTCCGGATTGGTGTTCACCATGGGCTATATCGTTTTTTTCAAGTTCATCCAACCGGAGCTCAATACCGCTGAACACTGGTGGTTTGGCATATCTCCGGAGGGGATTGGCAGCATAGGCATGTTGATCAATTTCATCGCCTGTTTTGTCGTATCAAAATCGACCCCTGCCCCACCCCAATCGGTTCAGGACATGATCCAGGAAATACGCATCCCAAGAGGTGCCGGCCAGGCCCACGACCATTGATTCAACCACTAACCCGAAAGGCAGCAGGTACAGAAATTCCCTTTCCGTGCCTGTTGCCTTTTACCCTGTATGTATTATTCGTACCTTATCTGAAAATCCCCGCCGAAGGACGGCGTACGGCGGCGGAAGTAATCCAATATGCGCAACCAAAAACTGATCTCGACTTTCCTGCTGGGACTGCTGGTTCTAAACTACCCGCTGATTACCCTCTTTGACCAGCCGGGTTTGGTAGGGGGAATCCCGGTTTTGTATGTTTCCGTGTTTGCTTCCTGGCTGGGATTGATCCTACTCACCTATGGGGCCTTGCGCTCCACGGACGACCAAGACCATGTTTGATGCCTCCGTCGTCATAACGTTTACATTTGGTTACTTGGCACTGCTGTTTGCCATAGCCTACCTGACCGAAAAACGGGCCAAAAAGGGCAAGGGGCTGACCAACAACCCCTATGTCTACACCCTTACACTGGCCGTATACTGTAGCGCATGGACCTACTATGGAAGCGTGGGCAATGCAGCCGAACAAGGCATAGCCTACATGGCAGTATACATAGGACCTACCCTTTGCGCGCCACTGTGGTGGCTGGTGATTCGTAAGATCATCCGTATTGCCAAACTGATGCAATTTGCCACCCTTGCGGATTTCGTCTCGGCCCGGTATGGCAAAGATGTGTTTGTCGGCGGTTTGGTAACCCTCATCTGCCTGTTTGGCATCATCCCTTACCTCGCCCTACAGATCAAGGCCATCACCCAGTCCTTCGACATTCTTATTGATCGCAGCGCCGCCGCAGGTACTGTCCAACCGGTGTACTTCGACACCGCTTTTTACCTGGCATTGGGGCTGGCCGCTTTTACCACCTTTTTTGGCACCCGCCATATCGAGGCCACCGCCAAGAGGGAAGGGCTGGTGATGGCGGTTGCCTTTGAATCGGTTTTTAAGTTAGTTGCCTTTCTGAGTGTGGGAATCTATGTCTGCTTCTTTGCATTCGACGGGATAGGCGATATTTTCCAGCGGGGGCTGTCCGCGGGACTGCAACACCTCTACCGCTTTGAGGAAACAGGCGTATCGGAATGGTTCTGGGTCGGCTTGCTTTCCATGCTGGCCATCTTGTTCTTGCCGAGGCAGTTTCACATGTCCGTAATCGAAAACACCGACGAAAAGCACCTGCTCAAAGCCATGTGGCTTTTCCCGGCGTACCTGCTGATCATCAATCTATTTGTGCTTCCCATAGCCATCGGAGGCCGAACGCATTTTCCGGCAGAAATCACCGATGCAGACACCTATGTGCTGGCCTTCCCACTGGCATTTGGGCAGTCCTGGTTGGCCATGCTGGTATATCTCGGCGGATTTTCGGCTGCCACCAGTATGATCATTGTGGCCGTTATTTCCCTCAGCACCATGGTTAGCAACAGCCTTGTACTTCCAGTGCTTATTCCCACGGCGCAGCAGGCCGAACACAGCGGCAAACGGCTTGACCGGTTGGTTTTTCAGGTCAGGCGGGGCAGCATATTTGTCATCTTGGGCATGGGCTACCTCTTTTACCGCTACCTGGGCACCCAGCTCAGTTTGGTGTCGATCGGGTTGATTTCCTTTGTTGCCATCGCCCAACTGGCCCCCAGTATCCTGGGCGGGATCTATTGGAGGCGCGGCTCCAGAAACGGCGCGATAGGGGGTATGATCGCCGGATTTTTGCTTTGGTTTTACACGCTGATCGTGCCAGGCCTTTCGGACACCGGCATGTTGCCGTTGGCACTGACCGCCGATGGGCCGTTTGGGTTACAGCTATTGCGTCCCACCTCCCTGTTTGGGCTGGAAGGTCTTAGCACCGTGGCACACGGTTTCTTCTTCAGCCTGTTTACGAATTGCTTGATCTACGTGACCCTTTCACTCTACGACCGACCGAGCTCCAAAGAGCAAAATGAAGCCTCGGTTTTTGTCGATATCTTTGCATTAAGTCAGCGGCTTGACGATGCAGTGATTTGGAAGGGAAAAGCAAAAGCCCGGGACCTTCGGGAGTTGGTTGTCCGCTTTTTGGGCCAGGAAAAAACAGATAAGGCCCTTGCCAAATACGAAAAGAAACAGGGCCGGTCCATAGACCAAACCGGCTATGCAGATCCTGCACTGGTCAACCACCTGGAGCGCCTGCTTTCCGGGGTAATCGGAACAGCCGCCGCCCGTCTGATGGTCGCTTCCGTGGCAAAGGAGGAGGAAATCCCCATGGAAGAAGTGATCCACCTGCTCAAAGAAACCCAAGAATTAAAGCAGTTGAACAAAGAGTTGCATGACGCCACCCGTAGGCTGGAGGAAACCTCCGAAAAGCTGCGCCAAGCCAACGAATCCCTGCAAATGACCGATGCGCTAAAGGATGAATTCATCTCCACGGTCACCCACGAGATGAAGACTCCCATTACCTCCATCCGGGCCTTTGCGGAAATATTGCAGGAACCCGGCCTGGCGGAGGCAGATCAGCAACGTTTCTTGGCCATCATCGTAAGTGAGACCGAGCGGATGGGCCGATTGATCGATCAGGTGCTGGACCTGGAGCGCTTTGATTCCGGGCAGCAGGCATTGCAAAAAACGCCCACCGACCTCGCCGAACTGCTACAGGAAAGCCTGGATTCGCTGGAGGGGAAATTTGCCGCACATCTGATCCATACCACGCTGACCACCTCAAGCACGCTTCCCATAGCCCACGTGGACAGAGACCGCATCAAACAGGTTTTTCTCAATCTACTCGGCAACGCATCCAAATTTGCCAAATCCAAGGTTTTGGTGGAACTAAGCCATAAAAACGGTAACTTTGAGCTGAGCATCAGCGACGACGGACCCGGTATACCCGAGGAGGAAATCCCTATGATCTTTGACAAGTTTTATCAGGCAAAAAACCAGGACTCACGTAAACCCAAAGGGAGCGGCCTGGGGCTACCGATCTCTAAGCGCATCGTAGAACACCACGGTGGCACGCTCACGGTGGACCGATGCGACGGACTCACCTGCTTTCGCGTGCGGTTGCCCCATAGCGCATCAACCTGATGAAATCTAACACAACGCATGCGACACACAGCGGGCTTCCCTGATGGATCGCGTAGTGCCCGCTGAAAGAATTTATGAACATATGAAACAGATACTGCTCGTAGACGACGAACCCAACATCCTCCTTTCGCTGGAGTTTCTTTTCCGGAAAGAAGCCTTTGACGTACGCATCGCGCGAGATGGATCGGAAGCCATGGAGCTGATCGCCGAAGGCCCTCCCGACCTGATCGTACTGGACATCATGATGCCCACCGTAGATGGCTACCAGGTCTGCACGCACGTTAAAAAGCATTTTGGCCATGTGAAAGTGGTCTTTCTGTCCGCCAAAAGCAAGACAGCCGATATCGAGGCCGGGTTGGCACTGGGCGCCGACCTATACTTGACCAAACCTTTTTCGAACAAGGAGCTCGTGCGGCAAATCAAGCAACTCTTAAACTAAAGCCTACATAGATTACCTGCTATTTAATAACCTAAAATAAATCAGATTATGAGCGACAGAATTCATACCCTCAGCGGTTATTTCCACGAATACCAAAAAAGCGTTTCCCAGCCCGAGGAATTCTGGGCACGGATTGCCGACTCCTTTCACTGGAAAAAACGCTGGGACAAAGTATTGGATTGGAACTTTGAGGGACCCGATGTGAAGTGGTTTGTAAATGCCAAGCTGAACATCACCGAAAACATACTGGAACGCCACCTTTTTACCATCGGCGATCGTCCTGCGATCATCTGGGAGCCGAATGATCCCAACGAAGCGGGCCGGACGCTCACTTATCGGGACCTATACCACGAGGTGTGCCGCTTTTCGAATGTACTGAAAGCAAAGGGTATACAAAAAGGCGACAAGGTCATCATCTACATGCCCATGGTACCGGAAGCCGCCATCGCCATGTTGGCCTGTGCCCGGGTAGGTGCCATCCACTCGGTAGTATTTGCCGGGTTTTCCAGCACCGCACTGGCAGACCGCATCAATGACTGCGAGGCAAAGATGGTCCTTACCTCTGACGGCAACTTCCGCGGTGCCAAAAAAATCCCAGTGAAAGCCGTGGTGGACGAAGCCCTTGAAAAAACCACCACGGTAAAAGAAGTCATTGTATACCAGCGTACCGGTCAGGATGTACAAATGGTTGCCGGACGGGATTCCTGGTGGCACGAATCCGTTGAGGGGCAGTCCGACACCCATCAGGCAGAGGAAATGGACAGCGAGGATATGCTGTTTATCTTGTACACCTCAGGATCTACAGGCAAACCCAAAGGCGTGGTGCATACCATTGGCGGCTATATGGTCTACGCAAAGTACAGCTTCGAAAACGTGTTTCAGTACTCCCCGGGAGATGTATACTGGTGCACGGCGGATATAGGATGGATCACCGGACACTCGTATATTGTGTACGGACCACTCCTGGCAGGTGCCACTTCGATCATGTTTGAAGGGGTTCCCACTTTTCCCGATGCAGGCAGGTTCTGGGCCATTGTGGACAAATACCAGGTGAACCAATTTTACACTGCTCCCACCGCTATACGGGCCTTGCAGGCCCACGGCACGGAGCCCTTGGAAGCCTACTCCCTGGACTCGCTGAAGGTGCTGGGATCGGTAGGCGAACCCATCAACGAAGAGGCCTGGCACTGGTACCATACGCATGTGGGCAAAACCCGCTGCCCTATCGTGGATACCTGGTGGCAAACGGAGACGGGCGGTATCCTAGTATCTCCCCTTGCCGGCATCACGCCTACAAAACCCGCCTACGCCACATTACCCCTTCCCGGCATTCAGCTGGCCATCATGGATCCCGAGGGCAAGGAACTCACCGGCAACTCCGTGGAAGGCAACCTCTGCATAAAATTCCCTTGGCCGGGCATGCTACGCACCACCTACGGCGACCACGAGCGCTGTCAACAAACGTACTTTGCGGCATACAAAAACAAATACTTCACCGGCGACGGGGTAAAACGCGACCACGACGGCTACTACCGCATCCTGGGAAGGGTGGATGATGTGATCAACGTATCCGGGCACCGTATGGGTACCGCCGAGGTGGAAAATGCCATCAACGAACATCCGCTCGTGATCGAGTCTGCCGTGGTGGGCTATCCCCACGAGGTCAAAGGTCAAGGGATCTATGCCTACGTGATCTGTGACATGAAAAACCGAACGGCAGAAAACCTGGTGAGTGAAATCAAGGACACGGTGACCAAAATCATCGGCCCCATCGCCAAACCGGACAAAATCCAGATTGTGCCGGGGCTACCCAAAACCCGATCCGGCAAAATCATGCGCCGCATCTTGCGAAAGGTAGCCGAAGGCAGCCTAGATAATATGGGCGACACCTCCACACTGCTCGACCCGGAGGTAGTGGAGCAGATTATCGCCGGCAGGGTATAAAGAAATAGTATATATCTTTGGAAAAAAAAGGGCAGCCATGGAAAGTGGCTGCCCTTTTTCTATTTTTACATATTCTGACGACCCACGAATGGCAAATGTAATCGTAAACCGCGTAAGAGAATTTCTTAGAAAATACCCTCCTTTCAGCTTCTTGTCGGAGGACATGCTGCTGCGCGTGGCCAGCGAGGTGGAACTGCAATACTTCGAAAAGGGTGACTTTCTGTTTCAAAAAGGCGATCCGGCCAAAAAGCATTTTTTCGTCGTGCGCGAAGGCGCCATACACCTCTCCGACCACGTGGGCGAGGAATCTGTCATTCGGGAACATTGTGATGAGGGGGATGTTTTCGGCGTGTTGGCCCTGCTGGGCAGAAGGCCCTATATCCTGACCGCACAAGCTGCCGAAAATAGCCTGGTGTACGCGATTCCCGTACAGGTGTTTGAGGTAATCATGCAGCAAAACAACCGGGTGAGCATGTACTTTGCTGCCGGATTCGCTTCCGGACAGTTGGTGGTACGCACCGATCTATCGCAGTCACAACAGGCCAATAAGCTCTTTACCAAACCTGCCCAGGACAATGGCCTCATGCTCTTTTCGGGGCAGTCCAGCGTACGCTATTCCGCCCCGGTACTTACCTGCCGGGAAGAGGATACCGTAGCCGATGCCGCCAAGAAAATGAGCCAAAAAGGCGTAGGTTCCATCATCGTGGTAGACGAGCGGCGGTTTCCGGTGGGAATCGTCACCGACAAAGACCTGCGAAACCGGCTGATTGCCCAAGGCAAACCCTACGACACGGAGGTGGCCGAGATCATGAGTTCCCCGGTGATGACCACCCGCAAGGAAGATGACTTCGCCCATGTGTACCTGACCATGATCAAGCACCGCCTACACCACCTGCTGATCACCGAAGACGGAACCGATCAAAGCGGCCTGGTAGGCATTATTTCCGACCACGACATCCTGCTTTCACAGGGCAACAGTCCCGCGGTAATCATCCACGCGCTACAGGGCACCGACCATATCCAGGAAATTGCGAAGCTGCGCGACCAAGCGGAGCTTTTGCTGCACTACTACCTCGAAAATGAGATTTCTATAGACTTTATCGCCGGTATCATCACCGAGATCAACGACATCATCGTGCAGCGCGCCATGCAGATGGTCCGTCAAAAACACCTCAAGGCCTTTCCCGAAATGGCCTCCATCCCCTACTGCTTCCTAGGCCTAGGCTCCGAAGGCAGAGGCGAACAGTTATTGCGTACGGACCTGGACAATGCCCTGATCTATGCGGATGTACCTGAATCGATGAAAAGCCAGGCCCTCAGCTTCTTTCACCTAGTCGCCAGGGACGTGATGGACATCCTCTTTGCCTGTGGCTTCCTTCCCTGCCCCGCCGACATGATGGCAAACAATCCAAAGTGGTGCCAGCCCCTGAGTGTGTGGAAGGGGTATTTCAGCAACTGGATTCGGCAGCCCGACCACGAGTCCCTTATGTTGGCCACCGTTTTCTTTGACTATCGCTCCGTCGCCGGTGATGCAGACCTTGCGCTCCAACTGACCGATCATGTGTATGCGGAAATAGAGCAGGAGAAGCTGTTTCTCAATTTCTTCGCGAAAAATGCCCTACTGAATCCTCCTCCCTTGGGGTTTTTCCGGAACTTTATCGTCGAAAAATCCGGCGAGCACCGAGACAAGTTTGACATCAAGCTCCGCGCCATGATGCCGCTGGCCGACGCTGCCAGGCTGTTGATGCTTAGCCACCGACAGGTAGGGATCAACAACACCTTTAAGCGCTTCGAAAAGCTGGCAGATCTGGAGCCCAGTCAGCAGGAGCTCTTTCTGGAAGCCGGCAGGGCTTACGAGATTTTTATGCGCATACGCGCCATCGAGGGGCTTGCCAGCGGCACATCGGGCCGGTACATCCAGCCCGAAAAGCTGGGGAAACTTCTGCGGCAGCTGCTGAAAAATGCCTTCTTCCCCATCGATGAACTACAAAAGATCATCAAGGTACGTTTCCAACTGGACTATTTTGGCAACTGATATGGCGTGGTGGCGGATCTTCTCCCCCTCTGCACCCGAGCTGAGGGACTTTGTGAAAACCTACCTGAGGGAAGTGGCCAGGCCCATCCCAAAGGAGAAACGTATCTCCGAACTGACCTTCCTGGTATTGGACACCGAAACCACCGGCCTGGATCCCAAATCCGATTACATCCTCTCCTATGGATCCGTCTTTGTAAAGGGCAACAGCATCCCCCTGCAACAGGCCCGGGAAATGTACCTCAATGCCAAAAAAACCTCTATCGAAGCCATAAAGGTACACGAACTTTTGCCCACACTATCGTTTAGCAGCCGGGAAGAACTGATCCGCACTTTTCTGAAGGATGCGTCAAACCATGTCTTGGTGGGTCACCATCTGAGCTTTGACCTGGCGATGCTGGAGCGGGCAGGCCGCGATTACGGATTGGCAAAAATCGAAAACCCCGTGATCGACACCCTGGAGCTAGGCATACGCCTGGAGCTGGGAAAGCATCGGGATCCCCGCATGATCAACTACCAGGAATTTTCGCTCGATGCCATGTGCCAAAGGTACGGCGTCAGCCTGGACGACCGCCATACCGCCACCGGAGACGCCTTTGCCACTGCGCAGCTACTGATCAAGCTGCTACGCAAGGCTTCCGATAAAGGCATCCATTTTTTTGGGGAACTGATGGAAACCTAAAAGGATAATCCATCCGATCGGTACAACCAAAATGGAGGGAATTGGATACTGGCTGCTACGGATAGTAATTTAAACTCAACTCAAAGAGAACAGCAACTCCCCGCTGACCAAAAGTTGTAATCATTGATATGTGCAAGGATCAACCTTTATGGATATTGATACACTACCAGGTTATTCTCCTTCTCATTTGGGCAATAGGCATATATACGCCCATTTTTTTCATCTACAGCAAAGGACTGGATGAAGCGACCGTCATCAAGTATCATTTCTTGTACTGGATTTCCCTTCCAATCGAAAACCAGTATTTTTGAGTTTGTTGCAATATCGGGACTTCTGGCCGCCGCATACGGATTATCATAACTTAAGCCATAAATATATTCTCCCTTGGCATCCATATCTACCAGGTACATTTTAGCATCCCAAAATGACATAGGATTGTCGGAATTCTCAATAAGGGATCTAAGTTGATCTGATGATTCAAAATAGGTAGACCTTAAATATCTTCCGTTCATTTCAAAAAAGTCCAACTGACCAAGTAACATCGGAGCTGCTGCAACGAGTCCTAACTTTTCGTTCACCACGACAGCAGATCTATAAATGGGATATTGTAATTCATCTTTTATACTGAACCCCAAAGCGGGCAAGTAGGGAACAACACTCGACTTCCCTTCATGAAAATTCTGGATAAAAAAACGCCCTTCGTTTTCAACAGTACTCCAAAGGACATCATCTCCTTTATAATAAAAATGCTGAAGTACTCTATTTCCCACATTCAAATTCTCGCCTTGTATTAGCCCGTTATTCAATATCAACTGATGTATCCTAGCCTGAGTAAGTCGAAACAAACCATAGTCATAGATAGTGATTAAAGGGAACCCTTCTTCGTCGTATCGTACCTGTTTACTTAAGTAGGGAGATCTAAATTCGGATGGTCCGTCTCCGGAAAAACCAAAACTACCAATAAATCCAAAAGAGGCTGTACTATATACCTTGAAAAACGGCTCCTCTTTTCTTTGAACAATTAAAAACGTGTCTATCACAAGTAGGTTTACATTGCCCTGACTATAAATATCAATGGCTGCCGAGGCCTCTCCCACCAATTTACGACTTTCCGGAAATGATACCGGAGAATTTCGGAATGAAATATTCGATTCGCAACGTAATAGCATGATAATTACAACGAAAGCATAAAAAACTCGCAGTGACCTCTTCATGGGCAATTAAGTAAAAAAGCAGACCAAACACAAGGATGGTCGTTCGGTCTGCCGTAAGAATTCCTAAAAATTACAGGTTCCTAGGGAATAAATACCGTGATCTTCAAAATCGCAAAAGGCTTTCATCGCCTTTACACAGACCCGGCCTCGATAAGGCCCTGAACCAACCTGCTCTGAATCTCTGCATTGAACGGTCGCACCTGGACCTCCAGAATGTGCAATCGCTAATTCGATTGCGGAGTTATTATCGGCAAACAACCCATCGGTACCTACCTGCCATCCGGCCACCATCAAAAACGCAACTGCCCCTA
>NZ_AQHR01000117.1 GCF_000390185.1 Lunatimonas lonarensis
GCGAATTCGGAAACAAATCGATAAATTCGGTCTGACTAATCAAGCCTAGGCCTCGATTTGGCTCAAATTTGAGGGTTTTTGTGTACGTTAGTCAGAATAATAGAAGAACACAACAACCATGAAAATAAACAAATTAAAAATTGAAGGTGTTGGTGGAATTAAACTGATAAATCTTTCTTTCAACGATAGAATGAATCTTCTATGTGGACCGAATGGAATTGGAAAGACGACAATTTTAGAATCTATTGCTCATATTTTTTCTAATGGCGATACGAATATTCTAAAAAGAAATGTTGCATCAGAAATAAGTAAAATATCTGCCGAAATTGATATTAATGGGACAGTAGAAAACAAGGAAATACAGTTTGACACGTTTATTCCAGAAACATCAACTAGGGTTACAGGATTTCATTTACGAACTAGCGGACTAATTTCATTAAAGACAACAAGAACTTTTCAATACCAGTCTTTACAATCAGTCTCCAAGGACAGTAATAAAGAAAATCATATTCTTTGGAACGATGCAATTAATGGTATTAACCTAACCGATATAAAAAATTGGTTTGTAAACCGTTACTTGTATTCTCCTCATGCAGGTGCATTGACTCCTGAGCAGCTCAGCAATTTCGAATTAGCTAAAAAATGTTTCTCATTACTCAACAAGGATTTTTCGTTTAGTAAAGTCAATGCCTCATCGAATGAGATAATGATTAACACCCCTAGTGGTGAGATATATTATGAATACTTATCATCAGGTTTTAAATCAATCATATCCATACTTTTCGGAATAATTAAGGAGATTGAGTTTCGATTCAAAGACCCAAAAATAAATGCGGAAGATTTTCAAGGAATTATTCTAATTGACGAGATAGAGTTACATCTTCACCCAGAGTGGCAAGAAAAAATAGTCGACATACTTTTAGATGTTTTTCCCAAAGCTCAATTTTTTGCATCAACACATAGCCCACATGTAATTCAGACTGCAAAACCCAAACAAATAATTGCTTTAGGCTTAGATAACGATAATGTGATTCAAAGGGAATTGCCGAATTCCGAATTTGGTTTTCAGGGATGGACTATTGAAGAAGTATTAATAGATGTTATGGGAATGAACAGTCTACGCACAGAGATATTTAAGGACTTAATATTCAAATTCGACCAAGCAATAGAAGAAGAGAACTCTGAAATTGCAGAAGAGATATTTTCACAATTGGATAAGCTTTTACATCCAGAGAATACTTTAAGAAAACTTTTAAAATTTCAATTAGCCGGTTTGTAATGATAAAATTAGAACGCATATCAACACCAATTAAATTGACACCAGCGTTTGTAACAACGCAAACGGCTGAATTTATTGCAAATGAAACTAATGTTTGGAATGTGGACTGGTTAAAAGAAAGTTTACTCGAATTAAGCTACGGCAAGTGTGCTTATTGCGAATGTGACCTTAAGGAAGAAGCCAAATACATGGAAGTTGAACACTTTGAAGATAAAGCCAATAATCCTAATAAGGTTTTGTAATGGGATAATTTACTCCCATCCTGTAAAAGATGTAATGGTTCAAAAAGCACTCATGATGTAATTGCCGAACCAATCGTAAATCCATTCATAGACACTCCATCCACACATCTTACATTACGACTATACAGATTTAAATCAAAGGATGTAAAAGGAAAAAACACAATAGATGTTGTTGATTTGAATCATACTGAAAGAGCTGTAAAGAAACGTTTTGAAGTAGGAGAACAACTTGAAAAAACAATCGAAAAAGCCTTTGAAAGACTTGAATTGTATGAAGCTAATACTATTACACAAAGAAGGAACAAATTATTAAGTATAGTTGAAGACATTTTACTTGAATGCCAAAAAGAAAGTATTTACTCAGCAACCTGCTCAACAATACTTCATTCAAGTGACGTTTATTCGGAGATAAGACAAAAAATGCAAACTCACGGAATATGGTCAAAAGAACTTGAAACCCTACATAAAGACTCAGCTAAACTTGTAATATGACAAAAAGAATTACTGCTGGTAACATACAAGGGCTAAACCGAAGTGGAGCGCAGCGGAATTT
>NZ_AQHR01000118.1 GCF_000390185.1 Lunatimonas lonarensis
GAGACTGTTCATTTAAGTGTGTCTGCTAAATTTACATAAAATGAAGAAAAAGCAGACAATTGAAGAACTATTGAGCGATCCAAAGATGAGCGATCGTCTGAAGGAGCGACTTTACAGCAAGAAGGGTTTACTGGGAAAAGATAGCCCTTTCAGCGAGATTTTACAGCAAATGGTGAACACGATGTTGGAGGGTGAGATCGAGGGATTTCTTGAGGAAGAGCGCGCCTCCGGCAGTGAGAACAAGCGGAATGGAAGGACGCGAAAGCGCGTTGTTAGTGACGCCGGTTTTCTGGACATTGCGACGCCCCGTGACCGGCAAGGGGATTTTGATCCGGAGCTGATCGGCAAGCGTGAGCGTTCGCTCAGCAGCGGGCTGGATGGGCAGATTCTGTCGCTGTATGCCCAGGGGAACTCGGTTGAAGACGTTAGACGTCTTCTGGAGGATATCTATGGGGTGAGCATCTCAGCGGGTCGTATATCCCAGATCACGGACAAGGTTCTTCCCGAGATCCAGGAATGGCGTACAAGAAGCCTCCAGAGCTTCTACCCGATCGTGTATCTGGATGCGATACACTTCAAGGTACGCCAGGAAGGCAGATACACCAACAGCGCCTTCTATACGGTGTATTCGGTAGATTGGGAAGGGAACAGGGATGTACTGGGTCTTTATATCAATTCGGGCGGGGAAGGTGCCAAGAAATGGGGTATGGTCATGGAAGACCTGAAATCCCGGGGGGTAACCGATATCCTGGTGGTGTGCACGGATGACCTGCAGGGATTTTCCGACCAGATCCAGGAAGCCTTTCCCGGTTCCATCGTCCAGAAGTGCATAGTGCACCAAGTGCGCAATTCGCTAAAATACGTGGACGAAACGGACAGGAAGGCCGTAACCAAGGACCTGCGGCAGGTGTATGCCTCTGTGACCGAAGAGGGCGCCAGAACGGCGCTATCCGCCTTTGAGGCCACATGGGGCAAAAAATACCGGTATATCGTCAAACAGTGGGAGGAAAACTGGACTGAACTGATGGCCTTCCTGGATTTTCCACTTTCCATGCGCAAGATGATCTACACGACCAATCCGGTGGAAGCCCTGCATCGGATCATGCGGAAACTGATAAAAAGCAAAGCGGCCTGGGCATCGGAAACAGCACTGTTGAAACAGCTCTATCTTTCGATAAGCCGGAACGAAAAGTCATGGAAACGGAAAGCCTACGGATGGACTTCGATCCAGCGGGAAATCATGGAACTGTACCCGGATAGGGCACCACAAAAAAACTAGATTTTCAGCCTAATATCTTAGTTGCCT
>NZ_AQHR01000119.1 GCF_000390185.1 Lunatimonas lonarensis
TTTGCCTTATTGGCCAAAATTTTTAACTCCGTAAAGTAGTATTATGTAAGAATCATTGCTTCAGAACAACCTAAAATAAACCAAGATTTTAAAAACAAAATATTATTGCAGTCCTTTCAATTCCTTGAAAGTCAGGAATTAAACATTGTAAAAGATTTTCGTGAATTAAAAGGAAAGAGAAAAGAAGCTATTGAGGCATTTGAGAATTTAAGGATAACAGGATTTACAGAGCATATAAACAACTTTTTTGACCAACTAGAATCTACACTAAGAAATTTGAATGAAATTCAAGGAAAGAAAAAAGGAGATGAAATAGATATAGATAATATTCATATTTTTCAAAAATGGTTTAATAATCAACCGCAATTAAAGAGAATCAACGAATTAATAACCTATAATCTTGCTTATCAAAAAGAATTAGACAAACTATATGAGCCTATTGAAAAAACTAAGGATATAATAAACAGCTTTTTTAGTGAAAGCAAGAAAGAACTTCTAATTGAACCACAAGGCGAATTAAAAGTCAAATTTAAAAATGATAAGATTGCCAATATTTACGAATTATCTTCAGGTGAGAAACAAATAGTAACAATGTTGGGGCACTTGATTTATTTTGAAGAAAAATACAAAAACGAATCAGGTATTTTCATTATCGATGAACCGGAAGTTTCACTCCATTTAGCTTGGCAAGAAATCTTTGTAAACTCTATATTGACTGCGAGTCCAAGAACTCAATTTATTCTAGCTACACATTCTCCTGCAATAATTGGCGACAATTCAGATTCGTTATTTCAGGATTTAGCTGACTTAAATTAAGATATGTTATGTTAGAGTTTGGATATAAAGCATTGAAGGCTTTGCCTAAGTTCTTTTCGTATAGGAACGATATTGACATATATACAGAAGACAAAGTTGCAGACAAAGAATTTTACAGAACCCTTTTCAAGAGAGTGTTAGGTAATGGAATAAAAATTAATGATGTAACACCTTTAGGGTGTAAAACTAATGTCCTAAATGCATTTGACAATCAAGATAAAACTGACCGTAGGAGAAAACTATATATTGTGGACGGTGATTTAGAGTTGATACTCGACACAAATAGAAATACTTCGGGAAATTTAATTGTGTTAGATTCTTACTGCATAGAGAATTATTTAATAGATGAAACAGGCGGAATTGAGTTGATTTATTTTTCAAATGGGAGTGAGTCAAGAGACAATCTAAAAAACAAACTAAATTTCAGTAAATGGTTAGAATATAACGCTCCTTGTTTAATTGACCTTTTTCTAAATTTTGCCATTCTAAGAAAATACGGTGGCGGTCCAATAATAAAAACGGCACACGATTTCTTAACTCAAAATGGGAAACAAACAATATTGGATAAAGACTCTATAAACCAATACTCACAGGACATAAAGTCTCAAATTATACAAAGACTTTCCATTGATGGTATTGAAAACCCTGATGAAATATATTCTAATGACTATTCTCACCTATCAAAGAAATGGAAAACAGATAATATGACATTGTTGCGAATAGTTTCAGCGAAGAACTATTTATTACCCTTACTACAATTTAGAATAAACTTCTGTATTGATAAAGGAAAAAGTTTAGTACCAAAGAATTCATTTAAACTATTTTTAGCTGACAAATGCGACATTCAAAGACTCAATTTCATAAGAGAAAAAGTATAATAACTGTGCCTAATCGAGTAGCCCGACCTGAGCTAAATAGCTCAGGTTGAGGCTCTCACACCACCGGACGTACGGGTCTCGTATCCGGCGGTTCACTGGATTGTAGGTTGCGATTTGAGGTAATAGGAAAGCATTGATTCGTAACCCTTTCTTCTTAGGCGGGACAATGTGATAGTCGTGATCAGAATCGGGCTTTGGGCTACTGCCCATCCTCCTTTTCGGGTACGACTCCACGCATAGGCATGGCCTTGATCCACTCCCAATCTGATCAGGTTTTTACGTTTCCGCTCAGGCTTCTTCCAGTCGTGCCAGATACAGTAGCGAAGTCGGTTTCGTAGCCATTCATCCATGGCTTTTAGCTTGGCTGTCATGCTGGCGAGGCGGTAATTGTTTACCCATCCCCGCCACACTTCTGCCAGCTTCCGTAACCTTTCCTCGAAACTGTACGGTCTGGTCTTCTTGGTGATCTGCTTGAGTTTGCGTTTGAGAGAGTCCCAGCTGTTCTTTTTCACTACCAGTTGGTACTTTCCCTTGACCCCTTTCTCGTATGTCGGGACAAATGCATGTCCCAACAGTTCGAAATTGGAAGGTCGTCGGATTCCGCTTTTCTCCCTGTTAATAGGCAACCTGAGCTTGTCCCTCAAGAAGAGGTAAATCTCGTTGCCTACTTTCCTGGCCTCCTTCTTTGACTTGGTGTAGATACTGAAGTCGTCCGCATAGCGGACGTATTTCAGGTTTCTCCGTTCCAGTTCCTTGTCCAATAAGTCCAGAAGGATGTTGGACAGCAACGGACTGAGTGGCGAGCCTTGCGGCACGCCTTTTCTACGTTTGTGCAGTTTTCCGTTGATCTGGATGGGTGCACGTAGCCATTTCCGGATGAGCCGCAGGGTGGTCGGACATTTTACCCGTTGGTAGGTCAGTTGGAGCAGTAAAGAGTGGTCAACCTCGTCAAAGAACCCTTTGAGGTCGATGTCCACAATGTCCTGATAGCCATCGTTGATGTATTTCAGGGACTGTGTTACCGCCTTGTGGATATTCTTTTCGGGGCGGAAGCCGTAGCTGTGCTCCTCGAACGTGAGTTCGTACTTGGTCATCAGTACCTGGCTTACCGCCTGTTGGAGCCACCTTTCCACTGTTGTGGGAACCCCCAATAATCTGGTTTTTCCGTTGTTCTTGGGGATTTCAACCCCCTTGATAGGTTGTGGTACGTACGTGTGGTTCAGGATGGAGGTGGCAATCCTGTCCCTGTTGTTTTCCAGGTAGGAAAACAGTTCGGTGACCTGCATGCCGTCCACCCCTGCCGAACCCTTGTTCCGCACTACCTGGCGGTAGGCTTTGTAGAGGTTCTTACGGTTGAGTACTTTTTCTATCATAGCTAAATCTGTTAACCTTGTCCGCTTAGGGTGGGGCTGCCCCTATATGGTGCTCCCCATCGAATTTGGACGTAATCCAGCGTTCAGTCCTTCACTGGTTTGTGAGACCGTCAGGGATATGGTTTCGGCAGTCCCTGCTCGTTTCTCCAGTTACTATGACCTCTGCTGACTTCTCATCCTGTAACCCGTACAGGTCGAGATCTCCCCGGGTAAGGGCATATTCCTTCCCCCAATATCCACTGGATCTACCGGACAGGTACTTGGTGGTTTCCCACCCTTTGGACGTCAGTATGTTGTGTTACCTCATCCGACCTGCCAGGCCTCAGTATCCAGTTCCTGTTCGTTGGAACCGGGGTTTGCAGTCTCGCTGCCTTCAGTGCATGCCTCACGGCAAACCACCTTGCGACTTGCTAACGCTTCGGGGCGTTACCCCCGCGCGTAAGGGACTTGCACCCTCTGGAATATTATGGTATCTTCGATACCAGATGCCCATGCCGAGCACACACAGCACCTACCCAAAAGTGGCGGTTCAGAGGTTAAATCAAGCTTTGTGCTTCTATCAAAGTTTCTGCTTGGTTGACAGTGAATCGCTTCGAAATCGCCACCTTCGGGTAGCTGCAAACCGTTACCAGCAATCCCGTATATTAGAAACTCATTTACTTTCAGAGCTAACGG
>NZ_AQHR01000120.1 GCF_000390185.1 Lunatimonas lonarensis
CAATATCAAAAAAAATAAAGTCCGATTAATAGGGGGCTAGACCATTGGCAGGCTTTGCAAAGATCCCGATCTTCGGGATAAGGGATGCTGAGAGATCAGTACACCCTCTGGAATAGTATGGTATCTTCGATACCAGATGCCCATGCCGGGCACACACAGCACCTAAGAAAACATGGGGCGGTTCAGAGTATAAAGAAAATTCAGTATCTTAAAAAAAAGTTAGGAGTAGGCTGGAAGCGAACGGCTGCTAATGCCTGCCTGGCGGCAGACAGGCCTGCCGTCTCCAAGTTGAATCCCGTTATGGCACATTTCAAAAGACCCTAATTATATTCGAAGAACTTTTAAATCTAGAAAAAACATGTAATCTTGTATCCGAATGAAGACAGACAATTAAATGTATTTTATTGAAAATATGTTGAATTTGACAAGTGGTTGAGAAAGTTGAAGGATCTAAGAGCAAAAGCGAAAATTTTGTTTAGGATCCAGAAACTTGAAAATGGCGAACATTTCGGGGATTGTAAACCGGTTGGTGAAGGTATTCATGAATTGAGAATAGATTATGCCAAAGGATATAGAATCTACTGCAATGAAAGAGAAGGCAAAATCATTATTCTTCTTTTAGGGGGAGAAAAATCAACCCAACAAAAGGATATTGAAAAATCAAAGGAAATTTGGAACAGGATAAAAATGAAGAAATATGGAAACATCAAAATTTGATATTGCAGATTATTTGGACAGTAAAGAAATGATTGCAGAATATTTGAATTCTGTTTTGGAGGAAGGTGATAATGATGATGTAGTTGTTGCGCTTGGGCACATCGCAAAAGCAATTGGTATGTCCAAAATAGCGGAAGAAACAGGGATGAGTAGGCCAAGCTTGTATAAAGCCCTATCAACAGGATCAAAGCCCCAATTTGAAACAATAATGAAAGTATTAAAAGCTGTAGGTGGTCAATTAAGAATAATCATTGGACTTTTTATCCTATTAGGTTTAACAACCGTAAATGCACAACAAATAGCCCTTTTTGATAGCGAAGGGGAAGCGAGGGCTTATATAGACTTCGACAACAACGGAACAATTTATATGTGGGACGGAACCCCTGTTGCATTTGTCAACAATGATGGAAGAGAACTGTGTGTAATCGGGTTTAATGGCAACTTCTTAGGTTGGTACATAGAAGGAATCGTTTATGACAAAAAAGGTTTGGCGGTTGGGGCAAGAAAAGGGGCTGTAGGTCTAATTACCAACATCGAGAAAATCAAAGGAATTCAAAAAATCGCACCAATCCGCCCAATAGTTCCGATATCACCTATAAAACCCATACTTGGAAATAATTGGAGCAATACTTCGCTGGCTGAGTTTCTCTTCTATGGTAAAAAATAAGCGGTGCCATCGATAAAAGAGGAAAGAAAAAACAAAAAAAGAAATGAGATCCTTACTAATTTGCTTTTGCCTGTTTCTTATCCAACCCATGGCTTTTGGGCAAGGGAAGCCATCCAATGCCCATTTGATGCCAACTCCCCACTACCTGGAGGAAATCAAAAGCGAACTGACCAAGGAATGGCCGCAAAACAGGACCATCAACCTGGTTTTTCACGGCCACAGTGTTCCCGCCGGATTTTTCAAAACACCGATCGTAAATACCCTTGATGCCTATCCCTTTCAACTGCTGGGACTATTGAAAGATCGGTATCCCCATGCAGTAATCAATGCGATCGTCACGGCAAAAGGGGGTGAAAACGCCCATAGTGGTCAAGCCAGATTTGTAGATGAGGTACTCAATCATCAGCCGGATATCCTGTTCATTGACTATGCGCTAAATGACAGAGGGATAGGATTGGAAGCTGCCAAAAAAGCCTGGACGGACATGATCGTGCAGGCCACCCAACGGGGCATTAAAGTGATCCTGCTCACCCCCTCCCCGGATATGCGATCCGATCTGCTAAATCCAGCGGATCCGCTGAAAAGCCATTCCGATCAGATTGTTGAGCTGGCCGCTGCCCATTCGGTTGGGTTGGCCGATGTCTTTTCCCTCTTTCAACAAATTGATAAGGCCTGTAACTGCATAGAGGACTATATGTCGCAGGTCAATCATCCCAATCAAAAGGGGCACGAGATCATTGCCACGGAAATCCTTCGGTACTTCATAGAATGATCGTATCCAGAAAAGAATCCTCCCGCTCAATTTCACCGCAAAACCACCCCAAATCTCTAACCTCACCATTTTTTTTTCGTTAAAGTTTTAATATCCACACATTTGGTGTATATTTAACTAATCAATTAGTAATTTAACGGTTCGTATGAAGATTTTCCACCTAGGTTTTTTGGCCTGCATATTTCTGTTGGGCGGTTGTATTGGACAGTTTCAGAGAGGCGAGGCGTATTTTAAAAACCAGGAGTATGAAAAAGCCATCGCGGAGTTTGACCGGGTGCTTTTTGTCAGTATAACCGACGTAAAATCCCTCCATCTACGGGCGAGGGCCTACGAAGAACTGGAAGATTACCAAAAAGCAAAAGAAGACTACCGGATGATCCTAAAGTATCAGCCCACCTACGCACAAGCGTATGCGGGTCTTGGAAAGATCGCTTGGAAAGAGGATAACCTACCGGAGGCTGAAAAACTGCTGCTGAAAGCCGCCATGCACGACCCTGAAGACTACGATATTCTGGTGTTACTGGGACGGACGATGATCAAAAACCAACGTTTCAAAAGTGCCGAGGAATTTCTTCAATTGGCCATCGAGCGCGAACCGGAACGCCCCCAACCCTACTTTTACCTAGGCATCGCCCGAGGGTACCAAGGTGATGGCTTGGGTGTGGTAACCGCGCTGAACGCCTACCTCAATTTGGAAAGCGACAATATCTCCGCCCATTACAACCGTGGGTTCGCCTTGATGAAGCTTGGCTATTCCGATTGGGCCATTGAGGATTTTGACGAAGTTTTGAAGCGGAAGCCGGATCACTACGATGCGATGGCGAGAAGGGGAATCTGCTTACTGGAAGACAATCCAACCCAAGGGATGCGGGATATCCGAAAAGCTGCGCAAAACGGCAATCCCCTTGCAAAATCCATTGTGAACCAATTTGGAACCAATCGGGGTACCGGAATGAACTAATCGAGGCTACGGGAATAAATACTACCAAGAAACGTAAAGCTTCCCCGTGCTTTTGCCTGATTCCAATAACCCATGGGCGTCGGAAAGCTCGGAAAAGCTAAACTCCCCTCCGACGCTGGGTTCTATTTCTCCTGTTCGGTTAAGTGCCACCAACTCGCGGAGACAGGCACCGATAATCTCAATCTTTTCATCTGCCAAACGCAACATATTTACGCCGATTATCGCTTGGGATTGCATCATGGTGAACAAAGGGCTGATAAAACCGGTACGGAGGAAAAATGATAGATCTCTGACCAAACTGGGGCGGGATCCGCTGCGGGATGCACCGCCAAAACAAAAAAGCTTACCTCCGGGGCTCAACAGGCGGCGGTCTACGGAAAAGCTTGGCCCCATGGTTGTGTTAAAAATATAATCCACGCTTCTATGGCCGAATTTCTTTTCGATAATCGCTGCATAGTCCTCTTCTTTATAACGAATCGGCAAGTCCACCCCTAATGCGACCAGGTATTCCCGTTTTGCATCAGAACCACATAAGCCGATAGTGAACAAACCCTTTCGTTTACAGAGTTGGACCAACGCTGTCCCTACCCCGCCGGCGGCGGCGTGTATCAGTGCGATACCCCCTCCCCGAAGGGTATAGGCATAATCCGTCATATAATAGGCGGTACAATACTGCGTGGCAAGGGCACAGGCAACGGCTCCGGAAACCTGGGGATCAATAGGTGCCGCGGCCCGGTAATCCGCAAGGGCGGTATCCGCATAGCCGCCAAAGCGCGTAAAAGCAACCACCCGCTTTCCAACCCACAAACCGGACACTTGCTTTCCTTGACCTATAACGACGCCAACTACCTCGTAACCGGGAACAAACGGCAAAGGAGGTGCCTCCCTGTAAAGTCCCTGCCTGGCCATTACATCGGCAAAGTTTAGTCCAAAGCCCTCCACCTGAATTAGTAATTGGCTAGGTTCGGGAATTGGACTCTGTACTTCGTTCAGTTCAAATGCCTCGCTTGCCCTCCCATACTTCACCAACGTAAACTGCCTCATTTGCTTGCCCTAAAAAAATCTACGTGTACACTGCCCCTACCTCTTTCCAAGCTAACTTTGCGCACATCTTCACCCACCTTCACTTCATACGTGCCATAAAAGGCCGGGAGGGACAGGAATCCGTTTTGGTCTACCGTGGCACGATGTTCGGTCCACCATTGCCTGTACACCAGGTTTTGATAGGCATCCGCCAACGCGGTGGGTGACCAATCCCTGCGGTAAAGGGAAGAAGCAGGTATCCAATTGGCACCGGCCCAGAAGCCCCACATCAAAATCCCCTCTACCGAGGGATGCGCAAAGCATATCCGATAATAATCAACCAACTCCGCGGCGGTAAACCGCTCTTCTTCAGGTGTCAATTCCCGGATATTCTCGCGGTAATACTTAGAACGCTGCCCAGGCACATTGAACTCCGTCACCAGAATCGGCAAGCCAAAAACAGCGAGGGAGTCGAGAGCTCTTCTTAGCTCATTCCTGTCAAAACTGTCCCCATGTAGGTGACCCTGAACACCAATGCCGGCGATTCGCACACCTTGGGCAATAAGGCCTCTAATCTGACGCAGGTAGTCATCCAGTCGGTTTCCGGTCAGGATATCGTAGTCGTTCAAAAACAATTGTGCATCCGGGTCCCCCTGGTGCGACCAGTCCACCATCTTCTTGGTGATCTCAGGCCCCAGACGGTCCTCATAATAATTTCCGTGTACCATTTCGTTGTTCAGGTCATAGCCGGCGAAACGGCCACGATACCTCGTACTCACATCCAGTGCTCGGACGCGCAACGTTTGCTCCAGCGACTCATCGTCGAGATCCTTTAACCATTCCTGTACAAACTTGGGGATACCCCAAAAAATATTGTGTCCCCGGAGGGGAATATGGTGTTGGTCTGTCCAAGCCAATAGGGCATCTACTACCCCGTAATCCACCACTCCCTTTTCCTTTTCCATGCTATGCCACTTCAAGGCATTTTCGGTTACCGCCGAATTGAAGTTCTTCAGAAATTTTTCTGCATATTGCTCTTTGTCCGCCTCGGACATGGAACCCACAAACCCGTTACTCAAGGCGGCGCCAAACCAAAACTCGTGGGATAGCTGCCGGATATGCACTTCCTCCCCAGGCTTGGCGTAGACTTTCAGGTGACCCTTTCGGTGCTTATCGATCCGGGAATCATCGGTTTCTACTTGCCCAAACAGGCTTACCGGGTAAAGAATCATGAAAAGCAGTAGTAAACTTGATACGTTCAATTCTCTAATTGCCATAAATATTTCGGTTAATACCAACAGGTAGGTTATTGCCAGCATATTACGTGTTTTCCAGTTATTTTACAACCATACCGGAGGTTAGGGCAGTGCAAATGCCACGTACATATCTCCTTTGGGAGTATTAAAACGCCCTCCGCCACAGGCTAGCACCACGTATTGTCTACCGTGGATCGAATAGGTACTTGGAGTAGCAAAACTCGCCGCAGGCAGCACCGTCTCCCAGAGCAATTGCCCATTTTGTTTGTCATAAGCCCGAAACTTGCCATCCTGCGTAGCGGCAATGAACAACAGACCACTCCCGGTTACGAGCGGACCTCCAAAGCTTTCCGTTCCGGTAGGCGGAATCCCCTTTGCCGCCAATTCCGGATACGCTCCAAACGGTATCGTCCACCGGAATTCGCCTGTGTTTAGGTCAATGGCATTCAGGGTGCCCCAGGGCGGTTGAATGGCGGGATATCCCTGATCATCCAGAAACTTCATATACCGATTGACCACAAAAGCTGGAACAGAGATAGAATCCTTGGCGGACACTATTCCAGGTTCGTCGCCCGCCTCCGAGAGCGCATCGGATTCACTTAAATACGCAAGCAAGGCCTCCTTTTCCGAAAGTGATATACCCGGAAATGCCGGCATCATGCCTTTTCCTCCGGAAACGATCCCCAGCACTTCCTCTTTGGTCTTTCGATCCAACAGACGCTCCAAGGAGGGGTAGCCACTGGCAGGATGCCCGGCTCGATTCTTCCCATGGCAAGGTGCGCAGTTGAGGGTATATACCCTCATTCCCAGACCCATTGCCTGCAACTGTTCCTGGGAGGCACTCGGCCCAATCCCCATGTACCGGGCCATTTCATTGCTGTTTACATACAAAATACCATCCGGATCAGCCGCAGCGCCACCCCATATAGCGCCCCCGCTTAAGCCTGGAAATACCAGCATTCCCTTTTCATTGAGAGGTGTAAAGGATCCCTGATATCCGCTCTCCCGTAGAATCTCCTGAAGTTCGGCCCGGTTGCCCGCAAGGGTACTGATCATTGAATCGGAAATGACCTGTCTGGCAAAAGGCGGCGGTTTGGTCGGAATCGGCTGTGTGGGCCAAGCTTGCTCACCCGGAATGGTAGATGGGGGCACGGAGACCTCCTCTACCGGAAACAGGGGAACGCCCGTCTCTCTATCAAACAAAAATACGTACCCGTGTTTGGTTACCTGCGCCACGGCGTCGATCAACCTTCCTTCATGGGTTACCTGTATCAAATTGGGAGGTGCGGGCAAATCCATGTCCAGGATGTCGTGGTGAACCAGCTGGTAGTGCCAGATCCGTTTCCCGGTAGCCCCATCCAACGCCAACAGTGTATTGGCAAAGAGATTGGCACCGATTCGGTCTCCACCATAAAAATCCGGGGCTGCTGATCCGGTAGGCACATACACGATCCCTCGCTTGCGGTCTACCGCCATTCCTGCCCAGTTATTCGCTCCGCCTATGCCGTTATTTTTATACGCATCAGCCGGCCAGGTGTCGTTGCCGTATTCACCAGGATGGGGAATGGTATGGAAAACCCAGGCTAGCTCGCCTGTCCTGATGTCAAATGCCTGAATATGTCCCAATGCCGCCCGATGGTCTTCAGCTACCCGCAGCGGCATGATGATCAAATCGCCCACCACCGTTCCCGGTGTATTGGAAAGCACCATTTTGTCCGCAGCGGTTGGTCCAAGGCCGGTTTTCAAACTTACCCTCCCCTTGTCTCCAAAGGTGTCTATACTCCCGCCGGTACGGGCATCCACGGCATATAGCCATTCGCTTTGGGAATACAGGATCCGTTTATCATTGCCCTTCTCCCAATATACCACGCCCCTACTCACGCTAAAGGCATCCTTGACACCCGCTTCATGCTTCCAAATCTCTTTGCCCGAAGCAGCGTCTAAAGCAAAGGGACGTAACCCTGCGGTCATCCCATAAAGTACCCTATCCACGATGATGGGATTGGTCTGCATATGGCCGCTATCACCCGTATGGTAGACCCAAGCGATCTGCAAGTCCTCCACATTCCCTGCATGGATTTGAGCCAGCGCAGAATAATGGTTTCGGTCCGGCCCACCCAAATATTCCCGCCAATCCACCTCCTGTTCCCATTTTGGTGAAGAACAGCTCTCGATCACCCAAAAAAAGAGCCAAAGCCAAATGACTGACCTAGGCAACAAGTATTCTTTCCTATACAACCACACCGTTTAGTTGAATTACACAGATAAATCCAATGTTTAGTTGGTATTGGATACCCACTAACATATAACCTGCTACAATATCCGAATAATCCAGAACTCTCCCACAAAATAATTGACCACTGGTAAAAAACCTTTGCGCTCTTTGCGGTTATATTTGGAACCGCCAAGGACGCAAAGTAGGCGCGAAGGACGCAAAGAAATATTTTTACACCCTCTGCGATCTTTGCGGTTTAAGAATTAACCGCAAAGGACGCCAAGTAGACGCCAAGAACGCAAAGCAAAGAATAAAAAAAACCTCTGCGATCTTTGCGTAACCCTTTGCGCTCTTTGCGGTTTGATAATTAACCGCCAAGGACGCGAAGTAGGCGCCAAGAACGCAAAGCAAAGAATAAAAAAAAACCTCTGCGAGCTTTGCGTAACCCTTTGCGAACTTTGCGGTTTGATAATTTACCGCCAAGGACGCCAAGTAGGCGCCAAGAACGCAAAGCAAAGAATTAAAAAACCTCTGCGATCTTTGCGTAATCCTTTGCGAACTTTGCTGTTTGATAATTTACCGCCAAGGACGCCAAGTAGGCGCCAAGAACGCAAAACGAAGAATAAAAAAACCTTTGCGAGCTTTGCGTAACCCTTTGCGAACTTTGCGGTTTGATAATTAACCGCCAAGGACGCCAAGTAGGCGCCAAGAACGCAAAGCAAAGAATTAAAAAACCTCTGCGATCTTTGCGTAATCCTTTACGAACTTTGCTGTTTGAAAATTAACCGCCAAGGACGCCAAGTAGGCGCCAAGGACGCGAAGAAATATTTTTACACCCTCTGCGATCTTTGCGTAACCCTTTGCGCTCTTTGCGGTTTGAAAATTAAACGCCAAGGACGCGCTGAAATTAAATTTTAGGAGTTGGGATTCCTGAATAATGAAGGTAAATCCGTAATTTACGATGCTTGTACTAACTAACCTAAGAGATGACCGAGAATGAAGTAGCAAACAAAGTAATCGGCATGGCAATAGATGTCCATACGTCCTTAGGGCCCGGGTTATTGGAAAACGCATATAAGGAGTGTTTGTACTATAAAATTAGAACATCGGGCTTACTTGTCGAAAAAGAAAAACCAATGCCTTTGATTTTTGAAGAGGTGAAGTTGGATTGTGGTTACCGATTGGATCTTTTGGTCGAAAGCCGCGTTGTGATTGAAATTAAAAGTGTTGAGGCATTAAATAGTGTCCATTTAGCTCAAACACTAACGTATCTGAAATTAGGAGACTACAAATTGGGGCTTTTGATAAACTTCAACGTCTCAATACTAAAATCCGGAATAAAAAGGGTGGTAAATGGGCTCTGAGAAGAAAACACTTTTAATCATTCTTTCATAACCAGCAAGAACGCTAAGTAAAAAACAAAACACCTTCCGCGCTCTTTGCAGTTTAAAAATTAACCGCCAAGGACGCGAATTATAGAAAAAAACCTCTGCGATCTTTGCGTAATCCTTTGCGAACTTTGCGGTTTGAAAATTAACCGCCAAAGACGCCAAGTAGGCGCCAAGGACGCGAAGAAATATTTTTACACCCTCTGCGATCTTTGCGTAACCCTTTGCGATCTTTGCGGTTTGAAAATTAACCGCCAAGGACGCCAAGTAGGCGCCAAGAACGCAAAACGAAGAATAAAAAAACCTTTGCGAGCTTTGCGTAACCCTTTGCGCTCTTTGCGGTTTGATAATTAACCGCCAAGGACGCCAAGTAGGCACCAAGGACACAAAGCAAAGAATAAAAAAAACCTCTGCGCTCTTTGCGTTAACCTCCGCAAACTTTGCGGTTTAAAATTTAACCGCCAAGGACGCCAAGTAGGCGCGAAGGACACAAAGCAAAGAATAAAAAAATCCTCTGCGATCTTTGCGTTAACCTCCGCGATCTTTGCGGTTTGAAAATTAACCGCCAAGGACGCCAAGTAGGCGCCAAGAACGCGAAGAAATATTTTTACACCCTCTGCGATCTTTGCGTAACTCTTTGCGCTCTTTGCGGTTTAAAAATTAACCGCCACCTTCCCGGACCTATTTTAGTAATCGCTGCCTATTAAACTTTCCAGAACCGACTGCTGCCAAGTCCGAAGCTCTCTTTCCATTTTATCCGCAAGTTCAGGCATCTTTTCTATCAGGTCAACCTGTTCCTCCGGGTCGGCCAACACATCAAACAATTCCCTATTTGCATCGGATCCGGTGCCCCCATGAATGACCAGTTTGTATTGGTTGTCCAACCAGGCACGTGGCCCCCGAAAATCTTCTTCCTGTATATCTGTATATCGAAAATTCACGAAATTGCGGGTAGCCACACCATTCATGAGTTTGACCAGTGGGGTGGTACCCCGTTGAAGTTCGGCATCTATATAGGGTTCAAGTGCGTCGCCCTGCCTATCCCGTCCGTTCCAAAAACCGATTGGCGAAGGTCGATCCATCAGGATATTGTCGAACATCCCCACGAGGCTGACCCCGTCCAAGGGGCGATTTGGCAACGGGACGCCAGCCAGTTCGCATAGCGTTGGCAAAACGTCCGTACTTACGCCGTTCACTGCACTGATCATGGGATACGGAATCCGGTCCGGCCACTCCAGCACGCTCGGTACTCGGATGCCACCATCGTAAACCTGCCCTTTCATGCCCCGAAAAGGCAGGGTGGCAACCCCCTCCTGTGGAGTACCATTATCCCCAAAATACCAAAGAAGCGTCTGCCTGCGCAGACCGGATTCTTCGAGATAATCGCGCATCACACCAATGGACCTATCCATAGCCGTAATCTCCGCAAACCGTTCAATCAGCACTTCCCGCTGAGGCCGCTCCACCGTGCCGCCGGTTTCATTGGACGTAAGCCTTACCATCCGGTCACCAAAATCCGATGGCAGGTCCCTATAAAGCGCCAAGTCTTCTTCCAATCCACTGTAGGGCTCATGCGGCGACCCGTACCAAATGACCACGAAGAATGGTTGTCCGTTTTCCTTTGCTTTTTGAATGAACCGGATGGCTTCATCGACTACCACCTGGGATCCCTCGCCCTTAAAAATCACCGGATCGGCACCATTGACGGACAAGGGAGGGTCCATTTCAAAAAAATTGTCGTGGGAAACCCAATGATCAAAGCCCATGGCACCGGGATTGGTGGGGGAAGCTGCCTTTACGGGTCCAAGATGCCATTTGCCAAAATGGGCCGTTGCATACCCCGCCTGCTTCAACAGCTGCGCCACGCTAATCTCCTCCGGACGGATGGAATGTCCGGGGGTAAAGGTGCCGTACCGGTTCGGGTGACGGCCCGTCATAATACTTCCGCGGGTAGGAGAGCAAACCGGTGATGCCGAAAAAAACCGGTCCATCCGAAGGCCCCTTGCCGCCATTTCATCGAGGACTGGTGTCTTGATATAGGGGTGGCCGTTGTACCCTACCTCGTCCCATCCATGGTCATCCCCCAGCAGTAGGACAATGTTGGGCAACTCCGTACCAGACGATTCCGGAGATTTCCCTCCACAGGCATAAGAAAGCAATGCGATGACCACGATAAACCAACCTCTGCAAGGCAGTGACTGGCTTCTGTATTGATTAGCAGATAGATTCATAATATAGTTGATTTGTAATGCGGCTTAACCTTTCAGACGGTTCTTAAGCCGTAAATTGCTCTTCATGTGTAGGGTTGCCACCCACGTCCCTGTGGGTAAACCGAATAAAAGGCTTCCCTTCCACCCTGTCCACCTGTATGCTCAAAAAGCCACCTTTGACCCGCAGGAAGCGGTGCTCGGGTCGCTTGTCATCGGGATCCCAGCCTTGTGCGTGGTAATCGCTGATGGGGCCGGAGCCAAATTCCAGCAAACCGGTATGTTCATCTTTGGAAACATACTGCCAATGCCGGTCGCCATTTACCACATACAGGTGATCGATACTGGATAGGTATTGCCTCAGCCAATTGCCTTCCGTTTCGTAGACTTTGTTGGCATGGTTGTCCTTTTTATTTTCCCGGTCCGGGCCCACCACAGGAGTGGCTGTAAAAAGAAGCTTGAAGGTAGCGTCCGATTCCTCTACGGTTTGCTTGAACCACGCTATCTGCTCCTTGCCCCAAATGGTTTTTCCCGGGCCATCCGGCGCGTCGTTTGGTGAGCGGTATTCCCTGCCTTCTACCAGCCAGATTTGCAGGTCCTTTCCCCTCCTAAAGGTCCGGTAAGGCTTGCCTATGATCGGCACATTTTCGTACCAAAGTTTCAGTCCTTCCTGATAACTCAGGTTTCCGTAGGGGGTGGAAGCGGGATGGACGTCGTCCTTAAGCAAATCATGATCATCTTTGAGCATGTAGATAGGCACCTGCCGGTACAGATCCCGGATAGCCGGCCAGGCATCCATGGCCCGCCACTTATGCCGAGCCCTGCCCAAATCTTTGGCAAGTGGCCCCGGTTTGTCGTAATAGACATAATCACCGGTTTGGATGAAAAAATCAGGTTCCAACCGCCGCATGCTGTCATAGGTACGAAAACCCCGCTCAGGCTCATCAAAACTCCAAAAATATTGGCAGGTAGAGGTGGTGAGCAAAACAGGAACTGCCTCCTGCGGGGGAGTGGGCGTAGTGAAGGTGGCCTTTTCTACGGTCGTCGGCCCATCTACGGTCGCCTTGGCAATCAGTTCGACACGATAAGTGACTCCCGACTGTAAACCCTCCAATGGAATCCTGGCGGTAAAATCATCCCGCTGATATACCTGAACCCAAGGGGAAACGATTTTTCCGGTGTCTGAATAAAGTTTCACCCGAACAAACCCCGGGCCGGGCTCTACTCCCCCATCCATTTGGGAAATCGGCTGATCATCGTCAAAATCTACGGGGTGACGGAAGACCTTGTCTTCGCGTTCGTGCGTAATCGGATTGGGATGCTCCTGCCGGCATAGGCGGGTCCACACCATCGCAGTGGATTCCGTTACCTCGCTGATCTTAAACCCTGTGGTAAAGAAAACCCTCTCGTCTTCATTGGCAGAAAACAAGGCCTTTCTCATGCGGGCAATAAGGGGTTGATGGGCAAAAAAGGAGAACCCAAATGCCCCCCAACCCACCTTTTTGACGAAAATTCTACGGGCAAACTTTACCATCAAATCAACATTTATCGTACTGGATACCCTATAAATATACCGGAACGCGCCAAAAGGACAAAATAAAATGGGTTAAACGGTCAGCAAAGGAATTAAACCACCTATCACCTAGAGGATGTGTGTTTGGGTCGATATACCCCATCTATCCCCTATTTAAGCTCTAAGGCTTCTGTATCTACGTATCCTTCGCCCCGGATAGAAATAAACAGCTCCACTAGTTCCTTTAACTTTTCCGTATGGGTAGCAGCCAGATTTTGTTGTTGGCCAATATCGTTATGTAGGTTGTACAATTGAAATTCACCGTCATTTCCTAGCTCTATGTTAACCATTTGATTTACTGCCGGCCCCTTATAGGGAGGAATCATTACCCAGTTTTGGTGACGGAGAGCGGTGCGGGTGGTGGCTTCCAGTACCAAGGTTTCCCTCCCCTGCGGATTTTCTCCCAACAATACTTCCAAAAGATCCTCTCCATCTTCACTGCGCTGTCCACTTCCTGTAAGCTGCGCAAAGGAATTGAATAGATCAATCTGGCTTATAAGGGCGTCGGACACCTTAGGAGAAATGGTTCCTTCCCAATAGGCCAAAAATGGAACCCGTGTTCCGGCTTCAAATAAGCTGTACTTTCCTCCCCGCAGCGGCCCCCAGGGCGTATGTTCACCCAATTTCTCAACGGCATCATCGTAGTAGCCGTCATTGATCACCGGCCCGTTGTCGGAGGAAAAAACAATCAGCGTATTTTCCAAAATACCCTCTTCCTCCAGCGTTTTCAGCAGTTCTCCCACACACCAATCTGCCTCCAAAATCACATCTCCCCTTGGCCCCATACCGGATTTGCCTTCAAAGCGGGGATGGGGTGTACGCGGAACGTGCGGCTGCTGCATGGCGTAATAAAGAAAAAAGGGTTCTCCCGAATTTTTCCGAATAAATTCCTGGGACTTAAGAAGAAATTCATCCGCCATGTCTTCATCGATCCATTTGGCCTGCGCACCACCTTTCATAAAACCGATACGGGGTATTCCGTTGACGATGCTGTTATTGTGACCATGATGCCAGCGCATCCGGAGCATTTCCGGATTATCCAGTCCCGTTGGCTCACCCTCGAAATTTCCCTCATAACTCACAAAGATCGGATCGGAAGGATCCAAGCCTACTACGGTACCATTTTCAAGGTAAACCGTGGGCACCCGGTCCTGCGTAGCAGCCATTATGTACGAATAATCAAACCCAACCTCATTTGGACCGGGAATTACTTGGGCATTCCAATCTACCCTTCCGGTACCAAGACCTAGGTGCCACTTGCCAACAACTCCCGTTCGATACCCCTGCTCTTTCAGCATTTTGGGCATGGTGGGCTCATCCAAACCTATGAGCAAGGGGGCGGTTCCGGGAAGTATCTTGGCATCCTCATTGCGCCAGGGATACCTTCCGGTCAGCAAGGCATACCTACTCGGGCTACAGGTGGCGGAAGAAGCATAGCCATTGGTAAAGCGAACACCCTTATTGGCCAGTCGATCCATATGGGGGGTTTGGATAGCTGTGGCCCCATAGGCACTCATGTCTCCATAGCCCAGATCATCCATGTAGATAATGATGATGTTGGGTGGTGCCTGGGTATCGACCGTATCGGCCGTTTGGTTACAACGAAAAAACGATAAACTGGCAACGAAAATCAATACAAAGGGAATAAGTCGGTTCATGGGTGAAGTACGTTTTTGGGGCAAGATAAAGCAATTTGTCATTTTTATACGGATATCATACACTGTTTTATAGCATTTACACCCGGAATGGAAACAAATCGCTTGATTTAATGATCTCTTCATGGCATTTTTGCCGAAATAAAGAAAACGAACCATTATTCTTACCTAACCTATTTATGACAAAAAGAATACTAACCACCTTAGTTGTGTTCATCGTCCTTTCGACGGGGTGGGCTACGGCGCAGAGCGTTTCGGGAAGAGTGGTATCCGCAGAAGAACCCCAGGGTATTCCCGGGGTGAATGTTAGCGTCAAAGGAACTACGGTGGGCACCGTAACGGACATTGAAGGAAACTATTCACTCGTGGTTCCCCAAGGTGCCGAAACCATCGTTTTTAGTTTCGTAGGCTACGCAACCCAGGAAATTGCGATCGCCAACCAATCCAGCATCCAAGTAACCTTGGTGGCTGACGTTCGCCAGCTACAGGAAATCGTCATCACCGGCCAAGGAGAGGGTATAGAAAAACGCAGGTTGCCGATTACCGTGGACCGGATGACCGAAGAAGAAATCTACAAGGTTCCGGTAGTCCAGTTGGATCAAATCCTTCGCTCCAATATGCCGAATGCCCAGATACGGTTGGGTTCGGGCCAACCTGGCACGGCTTCGTTTATCCGATCCAGGGGGCCAGTCTCTGCCGCTGTGGGTACCACACCTGTTATTTATGTGGACGGGGTTCGGGTAGACAATCTTAATTCCGGCGCGCAACTATCCTTGGATACAGGTGGTGCCGAAAGCAGTGCCATTGCAGACATTCCCGTAGAAAACATCGAGAGTATCGAGTATGTAAAAGGAGGGGCAGCGACCACACTCTATGGAGCCGATGCTGCCAACGGCGTGATACAGATCTTTACCAAGAAAGGAAAACAGGGGCAGGCTAGGGTAAACCTCGAAACCCAGCATGGAGCCCAGGTGGGTACCCGTGATTATTTGTTTTACAAAGAAACCGCCGACATTTTGTTTCGCCCCGGACTGCAGCAAAGCTATCGCCTGGGCATAGACGGTGGCACCGAAAACCTAACCTACAGCTTTTCCGGCAACCTATATGGTGATGAAAGCTTCCGGTATGGGGTGGGCCAGATACGAAGAAATTTCCGTGGCGGCATTCAGGCCAAGGTCAACAACTGGATTACCTATCAGAGTTCAGCCGGATTTTCGAGCAACCAGTTTACCCGGGACTACAATGCCAACACCTCATTCAGCGAGTTTGGCAACCTCGAAACCGTAGCACGGTGGGGTGACCTACGGACCAAATCCCGCGCACAACTGGATTCCATTGGCCAGGTGGTTCGTAACATCATCGACCTTACCAATATAACAGAGCGGGTACGCCGATTCCAAAACTCACATCAGTTTAATTTCAAGGTCAACGAAGAGCTTTCCGCACGGGCTGTTTTCGGCATCGATTCCCGTAACAGCCGACAACGGAACATATCTACCAACCAGCAATTGATTGCCCGTGGATCTGTTCCGCCCGGCACTACAGACCGTGGCACCATAGACGTGTTTGAGCGTTCCTTTTTCACGGTGACCGGACAGGCGGACGTCACCTGGAAGAAAGACATCAAGGACTTCTCCTTCCTCACCATCGCCGGAGGACAGTTTTTCCGAAACCAGGACGAACAGCTCCTTATAGAGGCCACCAACGTTACCGAAGGCTCGATTTCCATCAATAATGCCGGTGAAAAAAGCGTGGAGGATTTTCTGCTTGCCGTCACCAACTACGGCTTTTTTCTGAAGGAAAACGTCGGCATCCGGGATAAGGTATTCATCGAGGGTGGTATCCGTGTCGATGGCAACACCGCTTTTGGTTCGGACATTGGCCTGCAGGTCTTTCCTACCGTGGGGGTGGCCTATAACCTTTCGGACGAGGATTTCTTCAGAAACACCTTCTCGATCAATACCCTTTCTACGGTGAAGTTTAGGGCAAACCATGGCGTGGCGGGCAATTTTCCGGAACCCTTCAGAAACGATCGACTGATAAATACGAATACGTTTCTTGGAGTGCCCACTTACACCTTTGGCAACCCCGGAGATCCTACCTTAAAGCCTGAACGAACCGCCACTACAGAAATAGGTGGTGACATCGGCTTATTTACAGACCGGATCCGGTTGCAGGTCACCCGCTACTATGCCCTAACCCGAGACGCCCTGTTCTCAGCACCCTTTGCGCCCTCTTTTGGATTGGGCACCCAACTCCGCAATATCGGTGAGATCGAAAACAAAGGCTGGGAGATCGGTGGAAATTTCGTAGTGGTGGAAAACAATGACTGGAACGTCAACGTGTCGGCATCCTATAACCGGGTAAACAACCTCGTAATTTCTTCCGGCGGTGCACCGGAGTTTAACGTGGGAGGGTTTACCTTCCTGGGTTCCTTTGTTAAGGAAGGAGAACCATTGGGGTATTTTAGGGCAAATAAGCCCATCCTGAATGCCGAGGGTGGCCTGGAGCGGGTGGAAACCAATGCCTCTGTAGGAACCCCCATAGCTCCCAATTTCGGATCCCTCAGTGTGAATGCCACCTACAAACGGTTCAACCTATTTGTGACAGGCGATTACCAAACCGGTGGGCATACAGTGGTCGTCGATGACGTATTGAGGTATTTTGCCGGTGCCTCTACGGTAATCCCGGAAAGCCTTTCTGATGTCAGCTTTTTTGACCTGGCATCCCTTTGGGTACAGAGCTCCGACTACCTGAAAATAAGAAACATCGCCCTAAGCTACGAGGTACCCACCGCTGTAGTTGGCAATGCGTTCAAACGCATGAGCGTAGGATTTACGGTCACAAACCCGATCAACTTCTTCCGTGCCGACGTAGATCCCGAGGTGAGCGGTGCAGGATTTGGCACCCAAAATAGCTTTGGAGCCGGAGGTTTCGGTTTTGGCACCGAATCGCTCCCGAGAACCTACCTAGGTACTGTTAGGATCAGCTTATAATTTACCCCCAACGACATGAACCATCTAAAAAAATATAGCTACATCGCACTGCTGGGTTGGATCGGCTTAGCCGGTTGCGAGCTCATCGACCCTACCGAAGTGATCAATCCAAACCTCACGGAAGATGCCATCCTAAACACGGCAAATCCCATGACCCCCTGGGTACTTGGAGTGCGCCGACAGCTGGCACTGGTTACCAACGAACACGTCGTACTGACCGAAATCGGCTCTGACAACTACCAAAATGTCATGACTTTTTACAACCAAAACCTGGACCGGCTGATCATCCGTCCGGTGGACGCAGACATAAATGCGCTTCAACGGGAATTGCACAGGCTGCGGGAAATGGCCGATTACGGATTGAACATCGTAAGTGGAGCCGACCCCTCTACCACGTCGGCCCAGATCGCAGAGCTTCATTTTATGCGGGGCTATTCACTGCTGTTGAGCGGGGAATACTTCAGCTTCCTGCCAACCGAGCCCGGTGGAGAGGCAGTAGGATGGCGAGATATCCTTCAGTCCGCCATTGCATCGTTAGCATTGGCAGAGGGTTCTTCAGACGCTACCCTGGGCACTACCGCTACCCTTGCCAAGGCTCGTGCCCATTATAAATTGGGAAACAAGACTGAGGCCGTAAACCATGCCCAGGACGCCATTTTAAAATCCGCCAACCTGACCTATCAGGTGCAGTTTGATCAGGCGCAAACCCCGCTGAACCGAGCCCAAACCGCCATGTACGATCGAGGTAATTTTGACGACCTACAGGTGCTCCCCCGCATGGACTTCTTGGATCCCAAATACTACTTCCGCGGTGCCAGTGAGGCCAGCCCGGTCACCCTGTTCAAGATCGAAGAGGCCCATTTGATCATCGCGGAGGCCCAAGTGGCTGACAATAACCTCGCAGCAGCTGAAAGTACCCTCAAGGGATTGATCCGACTGGTGCAGAATCGACCTATCAGCAGTTTCCCCAACCAACAACAGGATCGTACACAAAACAATCCGGGATCCCGACCCGACAACGCAGACGTGGCGGTGGCTGCCAGTGCGGAAGACCCCCTGAGAATGGGCCTGGTACTGAACCGAAAGCTGGGAGACATCCTTGTACCGACCGTGTCCGGCACGTCTGTAACCGATGCTATGGTGGAGGAAGCCATGACACAAGAACAAACAGCACTGGAGCTGATCTACCTGATGCGCCAAGAGATCTTTATAGGAGAAGGCAGGCGACTCTCGGATATGGGTGTCCGCATGGTGATAAGCGAGATCGAGTACCTGGCCAATGAAAACATCGACGAAGATCATCCGGGCACCGAACCGATCATTCCTCCGTTTATCGAAAGCATCAGTACCGAACTGGATGCTTTCACCTACGACGTGGCGGCAAAAACGGCCATCATTCGACACAATATCAACCGGATCATTGCCACCAATCGCAGCAGCGAGTGGGTAGCTCCTTTTCATTAATAGGGCGCTAACCTTGCACCCGCCTGCAAGACCAATCAGCCCCCGCCATTGAAATAAAAAATGGCCTATCTACCCTAAGCGGCAGATAGGCCATTTTTTTATTCATCACACCGCGGATCCCTAATACCTTACCATTCTGCCATTGGATGGAAGATCGCTTATCGAAAAAATTGAGAGGGAACGAGAACGATGCGAAAAGGTCGCAAGCCCCCTCCGTAGTAAACAAAGCCTACGCCCCACAAAAGCCTCGAAGCTAATGCCCTAGCTCCATTTCAAACCGCCCTACCTATCCAGTGCGTTTGCAGATCCCACAGCGCTGAGATTACTCATTTGCCGTGACAAATACTTCCTGCCGGATGGATACCAACACCGCGATGCTTAGCCCCATCAGCGAAATAATGGCGAAGGAAGACTGCAAATTGAGCAGTTCGGCGATAAACCCGATAATCGGCGGCCCCAACAGAAAGCCAAAAAATGAGATGGTAGACACCATAGCTATCGCTATGCCCGGAGGATAGGTGGTGGACCTGCCAACGATGCTGTAGGAAAGGGGCACTACCGCTGCGGTACCCAAGCCTACGAGTGCAAAGCCCAGCAAAGTCAGCGATAGATTCGGGAACAATACTGCCAAACAGAGTCCCGCAAAAATCAATATCCCACTAGCCCGTAATACGCCGATTTTCCCGATTTTATTCGCAAACCGATCCGCCAGAAAACGTCCCGAGGCCATTGCCCCCATAAACGCAAAGAACCCAAAGGCAACCAACGACGGATGGGGATTCACCACCTTGGCAATGTAAACGCCCGACCAATCAAACATACATCCCTCGCACATCATGCCACAGAATCCCACCAACCCGATGCGGAAGATCAGGCTGTCCGGCTTTTTAAAAACAAAGCCGCCTTCTGTGGCCGACTTGCCGGTACCGTCCGGTAAGATGTAGGGGCGGGCAAATGCCAACAGGGCAAATCCCAGTACCCCAATCACCAAGTAATGCTGCACCGGTGAAAGTTGAAAAAACACCATCAGGGCACCGAGCCCCGCTCCCGCAAACCCGGCCAAGCTCCAAGAACCATGAAAGGAGCTCAGTATATTACGCCCGTAGGCCTTTTCCACAGCCAAGGCCTGCGTGTTTAGCGATATATTCATGATGTTGCCCAAGAGACCAAATAATACTACCAAAAAAGCCAGCTGAAACCTGCTTTCCGCCAATCCTAGGCTCACCAGCCCCACTAGGTACATACTGGCTCCCGCCAAAATCACTCCCTTGCTGCCAAACCTGTACACGGCCCAGGCCGCCAACGGCAAGGCGATGAGCGAACCTGCGGGCATCCCCAACAGCAAGGTGCCCAACTGCCCCTCGCTCAACCTAAAATAATCCTGAAAATCGGGAATACGCGAAGCCCAAGAAGAGAAACACAATCCCGTGATAAAAAATAATCCCGACACAGCAAGGCGTCGACGTTGCAATAGATTCATAAAGCTAATCCGTAAATTTTTAGCAAAATTACATCATTTTTCGCATTTCAATTGATTATTTCAAAATAATCATCTCATTTGCTGAATAAATAACATTTGCGTAACCTCAAACTTTTTGCCATTGTTTGCAGTTTCCTTCGTTGAATCGTCAAAAAAACAATATGGAATTTGTCATAGCAGGGATCACGGTAGCATTGGCTATTGGTCTAATTTATATCATCATCCGAAAAGTTTTTGATTAGTTTTTATCTTTGCTTCCCAACACCGATTTCCCTACATGGAGTTAGATGCAGCGCAGGAAGTAACATCGATCACCTTTTTCCGATATCCCAAGAAACACCGCTGGTGGGCATTTAACCAAATGCAGCTTTCCCAACGGTTTTTGGCAGCAATGCCCGGGGTCAAGTTTGGCAAGCTCCTCGGCACGGGCGGAGGCTTTGGTTTTTCGCTGAAACCGGACCTTAGTACCTATGCGCTCCTGATCGTTTGGAAAGACATCAGGCAAGCTGGTACTTTTGGAGAAAGTGAGCTTTTTGGCCGGTTTCGCGAACGGTCGGAAACACAGAACACCTACTGGATGGACTGTGTTCAAAGCCATGGCTCCTGGGGTGGAACCAATCCCTTTTCATCCCACAAAACCTACCAAGATGGCCCCCTTTACGTTATTACCCGCGCCCGGTTGAATTGGCTAAAGATTCCGCAATTCCTTTCCAACGTGCCCAAAGCAAGCAGCTCCGCAGAAAAAGCCGAGGGCTTGCAGTACACCAAGGGAATAGGCGAGTGGCCCGCGATAGAGCAGGCCACCTTCAGTATCTGGCAATCTGCCTCCCACATGCGTTCGTACGCCTACCGTGCGGAACACCAGGAAATCATCCGAAAGGTGAAAAAGGAGCAGTGGTACAAGGAAGAACTCTTTGCCCGGTTTGTTCCGGCCGAAACACCTGTCCAATAATCGATTTCTATGCCTGCTTTTTCCAAAACCAGAATCGCCCCTACCCCCAGCGGATTCCTACACCTTGGAAATGCCTTTTCCTTTATCCTCACTGCCGCAATGGCACGCCTTCACGGGGCCTCCATATTGCTTCGCGTTGACGATTTGGACAAGGAAAGATGCCGGCAGGCCTACTTGGACGACCTGTTTGACACCCTGCTTTTTTTGGATATACCCTGGGACGAAGGACCACGTTCACCTAAGGACGTGTACGACAGATTCAGTCAGCACCTTCGCCTTGACCAGTACGAAACCGTCCTGTCCCAATTGCACCAAGCTGGGTTTCTATTTCCCTGCGCCTGTTCCCGCAGCGATCTGGCAAACGCCGGCCTGAACTCGGGATGTACCGGCAAGTGTCTTGAAAAAACAGCGCAGGCCGCCGCTTGGAAAATAGCGGATAGCCCCGAAACCATCGAGATCCTATCCTACCCATCCCGATTTTCGACGTACCCATTCCCCACGGCCATGAAACACCTGGTGGTGAAAAAGAAAGATGGCTTTCCCTCCTATCACCTGGCCTCCGTGGTGGACGATGTTTTTTTCGGCGTGGACCTGATCGTACGCGGAGCTGATTTGTGGGAATCCAGTCTGGCCCAGCTCCACCTGTCCAGTCTGCTGCCCACTACCCGGGCCTTTGCCCATGCAACCTTTCTACACCATCCCCTCCTCACCGAGGATGGCCAGAAACTGTCCAAGTCGGCCGGGCATAACCCCATCCGACAGCTACGCCAAACGGCCCTCCACAGGAAAGAAATCTACCAACAGGCCAGTCGGTTTTTTGGCCTGGAAGCAGAAGCGACCAACCTCAGGGAGTTTACAGATCTGCTCGACCCCACACGGTTCGCCAGTCTTTAAAATCTACCGCCAAATAGCCCAAAGAATGGGTCCCCGGGTATATCGAAGACAAGCCGTATTCAGTAACCCCCATGACATACCTCTTCCGCTTACTTCTTTTGCTTCCGTTTCTTTCGATGGCGGCCTTTGCACAAACAACCGGATTTTCCAGCTATGCAGACCTGCCCTTTGTACAGGAAACCCACCTCGCACATCCCTTAACCGTAGACGGATCGCCCGTAGGCGTAAAGCAATTGCTGGTTACCGATGACGGGCATATCTGGGTAGCTACCCTCGATGGTATCTTTCTGAAGAACCCGGCGCATGCAAACTGGCAGTTTCCCACTTGGAATTCCGAGATCAATGGCCCTGTATTCACGGTCTTTCGAACCTCCACTGGGGAAATCATGGCCGGCGCATGGAACGGTGTATATAAAATCGAAAGCAAAGGAACCACCAGGGCCTCTGGCATAGCCGACTCCCCTATCTCTGTGCTGGCAGAGGATGCCGATGGCCGCCTGCTTGCCTTCGGTCCGGACGGCGTATGGAAATCCAACGGCCGGGCGTTTGAAAAGCTTTCGGTCGATCTTCCCAAATCCATACGGGCCGTACAGGTAGAACCCAACGGCACCTGGTGGATCGCCAGCGACGTGGGACTGTACCGCTTCTCAAAGGGCCTGACCGACCACCTCTATCAAAAAGGCACCCTAATCAGCGCCTACCTAAATGGCCTGGCGTGGGAGCGGGAAGGTATCCTATGGGCCTCCGGATTGGGTGGGGTATCCAAGTTGCGGCAAATGGAGGTGGTGGAACGGATCGGAACGGAAGAGGGGATGCCCACTCCCTATACGACTTGCTTGGCAAAAGCGCAGGATGGAACCCTATGGGTGGGCACCGAACGGGGAGTGGTACGCTACCACCCGGATGGCTCCCATTCGCTTCGGTTCAGCAAGCGCTGGCTGGTGGACGACCACGTGACCGCCATCGCCTTCGATGCGAAGGGCAACGCGTGGATAGGCACCGAAAAGGGGGTCAGCTGCATACAGCGCACCGAAATGAACCTAAAGGAGAAGGAAGCCTACTTTTACAAAACCCTGATGGACCGCCATATCCGTGCCCCTTGGACGGCCGGTCAGGTACGGCTGTTAGAGGCCGGGGACATCAGTACCTGGGTGCCGGAAGACGATGACAACGACGGCGAATACACCGCCATGTACCTGGCCATGGAGAGTTTCCGCTACGCTGCCACCGGATCCGAGGACGCCCGGGAAAAGGCCGGAAAGGCCTTTCGCTTTCTGAAGAAACTGGAAGAAGTGACGGGGCGGGAAGGGTTCTTTGCGCGCAGCATCGTGCCGCCCGGTTGGGAGCAGGTACACGATCCCAACAAAACCTATTCCCCCCAGGAAATAGCCGTACGCAAGGTGGAAGAGCCCCGCTACAAGCCTGTAGAAACCCGTTGGCACCTGTCCAAGGACGGAGAGTGGCGCTGGAAGGGAGATACCAGTAGCGACGAAATGTGCGGACACATGTTTGGCTACTTTATCTACTACCAGCTCGTGGCCAACGAGGCAGAAAAAACGATCGTCCGCGAACACGTCAGCCGTATTTTGGACCATTTGATCCGGCATGATTTTTCACTCACCGATCTGGACGGCAAACCCACCCGTTGGGGTGTATGGTCGCCAGACCAACTAAACCGAAACCCGGAGTGGCTGCCTGACCGCGCACTCAATTCCATGGAGATGTTGGGCTTCCTCAAGTTTGGCTATTCCATCACCCAAAACCCAAGTTACCAAGAGGCCTACCTCCACCTGATCGAAAAAGAAGGGTACATGGAAAACATGGGCCAAATCCGGCAACAGAATCCCGCCTGGTTTATCTACTTTGACGTCATGTTGGCCTCCTATATCTATCCCCTACTCATTTTTGGAGAGGAAGATCCTGCGCTAAAAAGCTATTACGAGCAGCACATGGATGATTGGTTTGAAGATCGGGAAGGCGACCAAAATCCCCTGATCAACTTTATCTACAACTACACCCGCGGCAAACGGGAAGGACTGGCCGCGAGCGTGGCCTTTTTGAAAGACACCCCTCTGGACCTAATCGATTGGGTGATAGACCATCGCCAACGGGAGGACATACGGCTTACGCGCAGCCCGGTGCTGGAAGACCTACAGGTGGATCCCCTGCAACCACCCAGCCTTCGGGCGGTGGTCCGATGGGACAAAAACCCCTGGGATGCCGTTTCAGGCAATCCGTTTCGGGTCCGCGAACCGGTATTTTGGCTGCTGCCCTACTGGATGGGGCGGTACCTGCAAATGATCGAATAGGTACTTATTTATCGTCAAAATCCGGGATGGCCAAGCGCTCACCCCCCCGCAGGGCAGACTGGTGGGCGATAATGCCCGGAACGGTATAGGCCAATGCTTCGTACACGTTGACCTCCGGCATACGTTCCTCTACGATGGCCTGTATAAACTCGTGGGTGATAAAGGTGTGGGATCCTTCGTGCCCGCTGTTGTGCCGGAGCGCCTCGGGCAACATGTCTGTCTGCCACCACTGGGTGGGCGAGTAGTCCTCCACCCTATTGGCAGTATGTTCAAAACCCGCGTCGTCCTTTCCCAGTTCACCGGCTACCTGCACCTTCACATGCCGGTCACCATGCCCCATCGGAAGGTACAGGCTCATGCGGCTTCCCCTCCATTCGGCCCGCTCGGCACTTCGCAGCGCACCCTTCCAGTTAACCTCTACACGGAACGGATGCCCAAGGTTGGTCTGAAAGAACGCGGTTTCATTCCAAAAGGGATTGTTGTAGGGATTGCCCTTGAGCAGCGGACTATCATCCCCCCAGCCCAGGCAACTCACGTGCGTCAGTCGCTCGCCTGTGACGGCGATCAAAAAGGCTGTGCAATGGGTGGGATAGTGCATAGGCGCCAGTCCATGCCGCCAGGTGGGCTTTCCGTCCTCAAACCACAGCACTTCCAGCCCCGGATGGTTGTATTCGGCAGCCGCGCTGAAAATCTCCCCAAACCTTCCCTCCTGATGGTATTTCTTGGCGGTGATGGTACTCTGCATATAGGTGCTTGTCTCCGCCATCATATAGGTCAGGCCTGTTTTCAACACCTCCTCCTTTACCTGGGCGCATTCTTCCACCGTCATGGCCATGGGCACCGCACACAGCACGTGCTTGCCCGCCCGCAGGGCAGCCATCGTATGGGCCGCATGGTCAGGGGCAGGGGTGGCCAGAAAAACAGCCTCTACCCTGGGGTCTTTCAAAAGCTCCGCCAACGACGCATAGCTCTTGGAGCAGCCATATACCTGCATGAGGCGTTCCCGTCGGTCTTGCCGGAGATCGCTGACCGCCTCCACTGTGCAGTTGGGATGCTCGTGGAAACTAAAGGAAGTTCCAAACCTTCCCCCGACGATGCCGACCCTTACTTTCCGGTCGCTTGGGATCGCCTGCGTGACATAGGGGCTCAGGGAAAGCCCGGCCGTAGCCAAGCCAATGGTTCTTAGAAATGTGCGCTTCTTCATCTGATTACAATTGCTTTTTCCTTGGATAGTGCATGCCTTGTGAAGGTACCTGTATTTGGGCAAAAAGACTAACCGCCCTTCTGAAAAAACCATTATTGGCGCAATGGACACCCTACAAACCACTTAGAACTTCAACTAACCATTTGGGCTTAAAATAATCAAAAAGCGCTGGTATTATAGGTTATTTTTACGTTTATTAGGCGGTTAAATTAACCCAAATACCAAACACGCATCCCATGAATACGAGCGGATCTACAAATTTCTTTGCCCTGCTACTGGCAGGCACCGTTCTCTTTTCCTGTACGAACCAAGGCCCCGCCGACAAAGACATTCCCTTCGACTCCCTTTCCAACGAGGAAAAAAGGCTTCCCGAAAATGCGCTAAAGGGCATCACCGTGCACGAGGAACTGGTGGCAACGCTGTTTGCCTCCGAACCCATGATTACCAACCCCACCAACATCGACATTGACCACCGGGGTCGGGTGTGGGTCTGTGAAGCCTTCAATTACCGACCTGCCATCACCGGAAACGAAACCCGTCCAGCAGGTGACCGGATCGTAATCCTGGAGGACACCAACGGTGACGGCAAAGCGGACAAAAGCACCGTCTTTTACCAAGACCCCGAGCTTAACGCCCCACTGGGCATATGGGTCATGGGCAATCAGGCCATTGTGTCCCAAAGTCCCTATGTGTGGCTACTCACGGATACCGATGGCGACGACGTGGCAGACAAAAAAGAAATCCTGTTTCAGGGCATAGATGGGGAACAGCACGATCACGGCATGCACGCCTTTGTGTTTGGCCCCGATGGCAAGTTTTACTTCAACTTCGGCAACTCCGGCGGTCAGATCAAAGACCGAAACGGTGAGATCATCAAAGACCAGTCCGGCAACCCTATCACCACTGCGCACTACAAGGAAGGCCTGGTGTTCCGCTCCAACCCCGACTTTTCCGAAATGGAGGTGCTGGGCCAAAACTTCAGAAATAACTACGAAGTGGCGGTAGACTCCTATGGCACCATGTGGCAATCAGACAACGACGATGATGGCAATCAGGGGGTACGGATCAATTTTGTGATGGAGTACGGCAACTATGGGTACCGCGATGAGATGACCGGTGCCGGATGGCGGGCCAACCGTACCAACAAGGAAAAGGAAATTCCACTGCAACATTGGCACCTTAATGATCCGGGCGTAGTGCCCAATCTGCTGCAGACCGGCGCGGGATCGCCCACCGGCATGACCATCTATGAGGGCGAGCTCCTTCCGGAGGTATTCCACGGACAGATGATCCATACCGATGCCGGCCCCAACGTGGTCCGTGCCTATCCCGTGCAAAAAGACGGAGCCGGCTACCGGGCAGAAATCGTCAACCTCATGGTAGGTGACAAAGACCAGTGGTTTCGGCCCTCCGATGTGTGCGTCGCACCCGACGGATCGCTTATGGTGGCCGATTGGTATGATCCGGGCGTGGGAGGCCACCAAGTGGGAGACCTGAACCGGGGCAGGATTTTCCGCCTCGCACCTCCCAAATCCCCCTACAAAACACCTCGGTTTGACTTCTCCAGCATAGAAGGTGCCGCCAAGGCCCTCGAAAATCCCAACCTATCGGTCAGGTACCAGGCTTGGAAAAAACTGTCCGCAGCAGGCGCCGATGCCGAGGGTGTACTGGCCAAAATGTACCTGAGCCACGAGAATCCGCGGATTCAGGCCCGAGCACTTTGGCTATTGGCAAAAACCCCCGGCATAGGCCCCCAATACATCGAGCAGGCACTAAAACACGAAAATCCCGACCTGCGCATCGTAGGACTTCGGGCTGCCAGGCAGACCAAGCGAGACCTAGAACCCATTTTGACCAAACTCGCCGCAGATGCGGATCCTCATGTACGCAGGGAAGCGGCCATTGCCCTGCGAAACCAGCACTTTCCCACGGCCCCCAAGGTATGGGCGAGCCTTGCCGAGCTTCACGATGGACAGGATCGATGGTACCTGGAAGCCCTGGGCATAGGAGCCGATGGGCAGTGGGATCGATTCTATGCCGCCTGGCTCGATAAAACGGAGGATCCTCTCGCCGACGCATCTACCCGGGACATCGTATGGCGATCCCGCACCGGCCAGGCCATCCCCCAGTTGGCCCGATTGGCATCCGAGGAAAGCGTGCCACTGGAAAGGCGCCTGCGCTACTTCCGGGCCTTTGACTTCAACCCCGACGCTGCCAAAAAATCCCGCGCACTCATCGACATGCTGGAAGGTCCCTCGGTGAAGCAGGAATCTACGGAGAACCAAAACGAAGTGAAAAAACTGGTGCTCACCCACATGGATCCCGCATTTCTGACCAGTTCCCCCACCGCCCAAGCTGCGCTGACAACCGTCTTGGATGAAACTTACGGCACCGAATCCTACCTCGAAATGGTCCAACGATTCGAGCGAAGGGACGAAAACCCGCGGCTCCTCGCCATGGCATTGGAACAGTCGGACAACAGTTTGGGCAGAAATGCCGCCTCCACCCTGCTCCGGCAAAATGGAGCCGGGATGATCCGGCAGGTATTTACCGGGTCTGATGACAAGAAAAAACTCAACCTGCTGCTGGCCTTGCGGTCCATTGGCAGCAGGGAATCCATCGCGCTGATCGAGGCCGTGACCTTTGACAGCTCCCTGCCCTTGTCGGTTCGCAGGGAAGCCGCCTCGGCCATTGGAGGCAGCTACAGTGGGGAAGACCGGGTTCTTGCGCTGCTCAAGGAGGGGCGCTTTCCGGAAAACCTTCTACCCTCCGCAGTCACCGGTGTAAGCCGGGCCTGGCGCAAGAGTGTGCGGGCCGAGGCCAACGCCTACCTGGACACCGGCGCGGACGAAGCCAATTCCCTGCCACCACTCAACGATCTGCTGGCACAGTCCGGCAATACCGAAAACGGCATGAACGTGTTCCGGACCAACTGTGCCGTCTGCCATCAGGTGGGTGATATGGGCATGGACTTCGGTCCGAAACTGACCGAGATCGGCAGCAAACTCTCCAAAGAGGCCCAGTACCTTTCCATCCTCCACCCCGACGCCGGCATCAGCTTCGGCTACGAAGGCTATGTGATCGAGATGAAGGATGGCAGTACCCTGGGCGGCATTATCGCAAGTCAGACGGAAACCGATATAGACCTGAAACTGCCCGGCGGTAACAGCATGGCCATCAAAACCGCCGATATCCTCAAGATGAGCCAAATGGAATCCTCCATGATGCCCAGCGGCTTGGAAAAGGCCATGAGCACCGAGGAACTGGTAGACCTGGTGGAATACCTGATGAGTTTGAAACGAAAATCTTAACCTGATTATGGACCAACAAAACGGAACATCTGTGCAAAATCGAAGAAACGTATTGAAAAAATTGGCCGGAACCACCGCATTGGGTATGCTGGCCCCCTCGCTGTCGCAACGCTTGCTGGCAGCCGAAAACAGCCTGCCGGAAAACCTAAGGGGCAATATCAACCATTCCGTCTGCCGCTGGTGCTACAACGACATCCCCCTGGAGGACCTCTGTGTGGCCGCCAAACAGATAGGCCTGAAGTCGATCGAGCTGGTAAGCCCCAACGAATGGCCTATTCTGAAAAAACACGGGCTGGATTGTGCCATGCCGCAGGGTGCCGGTTTGGGTATAGAGCGGGGATTCAACGACCCCAACAACCACGATACCCTGGTGAAAAGCTACGAGGAGGTGATACCGCTCGTGGCTGCCGCCGGGTATAAGCAGATCATCTGTTTTTCCGGCAACCGCCGTGGGATGGACGATGAGACCGGGATAGAAAACTGCGTAAAAGGCCTGAAGCGCCTGATGCCCATCGCCGAGAAACACAAGGTGATCATGTGCATGGAGCTGCTTAACAGCAAGGTAAACCACAAAGACTACCACGCCGACCGTACCGCATGGGGAGCGGAGGTCTGCAAGCGCGTGGGATCCGAAAACATCAAGCTCCTTTACGACATCTACCACATGCAGATCATGGAGGGCGATGTGATCGCAACCATCCGGGCCTTTCACCCCTATATCTCCCACTACCATACCGGAGGCGTACCCGGTAGGAACGAAATCGACGAAAGCCAGGAGCTATACTATCCCGCCATTATGCGCGCCATCCTGGAAACCGGCTATAAAGGGTACGTCGGGCAGGAGTTTATTCCCAAGCGGCCCGACAAGCTTGCCTCCCTCAAGCAGGGCGTCGAGATCTGCGACGTATAGACCCCATCACAGACCGTCCCACCCCGGACGGTCTTTTTTTATCTGGCCGGATTCCCCCTGGAACTATTGTTTTTTTCCACCGGCCAACCAATGCGAAAGCCAAAACTTATCCGGTAACAAAAAGACTCGTTATCCAACCAACCATCAAAAACCTGTTGGCGTTAACGCACATCAGGAAAAGTAATACAGCAAAAAAAGAGATAACCTACTGTGAAAACTGCAAAAAGAACACAATAAACCAAAATTTATCCCGATCACCGTATTTTTAATCTGGAAAAGAAATCTTAGCTTTATAAGCTTGGGATGCTTTGTGATACTAAAGGTGGTTGGACATTTCCTATACAGCTACAGTTTGGCTGAAAGGGTGCAGGCCGTTATAGCTGATTTCGGTTTGCCTAGAGGTTGCTGAGCTGCGCCTAGACAACCAAAAAATGTAAGAATTGGCGCAACGATGTTGCACCTATAAAAACATCAGCAACAATTAATAATAAATTATGAAAAAGATTTCAATACTAATCCTAGTCATATTCATTTATGGATGTGCAGCAGTTCCTAAGCAAGTTGTTGATGCTATGAATGCTCAAAAAGGTGAAATTGAAAGAGTCAAAAAGATTTACTTCGACAACATGAATAATCAACTTGACGCAATTGAGAAATATAGATTAGCCATTCTTGACATTTATGAGGAACAGTATAAGGAACAGATAAGGAAAGCTCCCGGAACAGAGGTAGACGAAAATGGCAATACCGTTGAAACATTAGTTGCTCCAACTGGTGACCCTGAAATTGATGTGCTAAATGTCAAATTACTCAATCAAATTCAAACTTTTTTCAATACTGAAAGAGATTCCGTTCGATTGGATATTCAAAATAGGCGTTTAGAGATAAGAAAAGCCGAAGCGAATTTTGAAAATATTGAATTAATTAACTCGACTGTAAACGAATACCTTGAATCACTTGTACGGCTGAAAGAATCAAGAGACAAATTAGCCAAATCAATTCGCAAAAAACTTGAGAATATGACTCCAATTCCGATCTCATTTAGTAATATCCCTGACCCTGAAACAATAAAAGACATAATTAGAAACTTTAAATAATTTACCATGCCACTTACTGATGCACAAAAGAAAATTAAGGCAAAAACAAAGGTTGAATCGTTAAAATTAGCTGAAGACTTGAGTAATCTCAAAACAAAAATTGATAAACTTTTCGATGATGCTCCAATAGCTGTTGCAAAAGCTACTTCAAAACAGGAACTTGAAGAACTTATTTCAGAGGTTAAAAATGGAACAGCAACAAATGTGAAAATTTCCAGATTTCTTGACCTAGCCAACGAACTTGGTCTTTAATTGAATTAAGGATAGTCAAATAAACTAATTTCCTATGATTTCAAATGTAACTTTTAACTCTACGGAAATAAGAGCAGGTAAAAGCATTGTTATGACAGTCGAAGCTACCTATCCGATAGTAGTGAATATCTACTGCTTTGTAACGCAACCCCCTCCACCAAAATTCGTTCCCTGCCCAGACTCAAGTACAAACAATATCAGAACTTCGTCCATTTGAATTTAAAACTAGTGAACATACTTTCGAGAATAACGGATATGTGGAATTCAAAATAACTGATGTTGAAAGTGAATCTAACACTTTTCGAATAGAAATCATGGGTTTAAATTCATGCATGGTACCTAACAAATGAAGCAGAAAATATCGAAACAGTAAAAATATAACTAAACTCAACATTAACCTATCAGAGTTAGCAAATTCAGGTTTTGAAACTATAGAATTTGCAATTTATAAATAGGCTATAGATACTTTATAAGCATTGTCCTTAGATGAGGATCAATTGAACTTGGCTAGTAAACATTTAAAAAGTAATACACAAAGTTGCTAATCGAGCCCGACCTTAGCTAACTAGCTCAGGTTGGGGCTCTCACATTTTTCTGCAGTAGGCATGACCACTTCCTATATCTATCTCATCTTGCCACCTAGCGCAGCTAAGGTTGGCCACATAGGGGTTTCTTCCACCTTTGGCGTAGGGTGCAAAAAATCCCTGGGCTGTCATGGGGCTTCATTGCCCACCAATACTACCTCGCTTGGCAGCGCTTCGACCTACGGATTACCTAATACAGAGAAACGCTCAGGTGATGCTCCAGGCCATTGATTCCGGGCCCTGCCTGTTAAGTATCAATAATTGTTTTATCTGACTCTTTGGTTTTGGTGTTGCAGCCATGGGATTATAGTTAGCGGGTTAAATGTAAGCAGTCGGTTATCCCCCTTGTTGGTTTAGGCAGATGT
>NZ_AQHR01000121.1 GCF_000390185.1 Lunatimonas lonarensis
TTACATAAAGTCTATTATTAAATTACACAAAATGTCACTATCTTGCCTGAAAGATAAAAATCATGGGAAGACCAGTGCTTAAAGTCAAGGGGTATTCTTCGGAGGAGATAAAGGCCCTAATCAGAAGAGATGAACGGTATACTATAGGGGTGAGGCTTTATGCCGTTTTACAGGTTTCCCTTGGCCAGCCAAGCCGGAACCTGGAAGAGCTGTACCAGACCAGCTTCAAGCAGATAACCAACTGGGTCCACAGGTTCGAGCAGGAAGGTATAGACGGGTTGAGGGACAAACCGGGAAGGGGGAGAAAGCCGTTGCTTTCCGCCGAACAGTCGGGGGAGTTGTTGCGCCTTATGCTGCATGAATCCCCGACCGACCACGGATACAACACCGAAACCTGGACAGGTCCGATCCTGATCGACTGGATCAGGAAAAGTTATGGGATCGAATACAGGAAGGCCCAGATCTATAACATCATCAAACAGCTTGGGCTAAGCTACCAGAAGGCAAAGGGGTTTTATCCCGAGGCGGATGAGAATGCCCAAGAGGAATTCAAGGACGGGCTAAAAAAAACTCCTGGAAAGTCCGGCTGACACTGTGTTGTTGTATGAGGACGAGTTTTCCCTTTCAAATACCGCCACGATAGGCTATAAATGGGGCAAGGTGGGCAACCAACCGAAGATCATGGCCAAACAGAGGGGGCGGGAAAGAATGACCGCGATGGGCAGCTACAACTTCGGAACGGGGCAGATCACTGTCACGTTCCATAAGCAGGGCAACTACAGAAGCCTGAAAAAGCACCTCAAAAAGATTCTCCACATATATAGGGGCCATTCGAAGATAGTGATGGTCTTGGACAATGTCAGATACCACCATGCCAAGCTGCTGAAGACGTGGCTGCTGAAAAACCCAAAACTGGAACTGTTCTATCTGCCGCCCTATTCTCCGGAGCTAAACCCGATCGAAAGGGCATGGTGGTACATGAGAAAGAAAATCACGCACAACAGGTACGTGCATACCATGGAAGAGAGACTGGCGGCATTCTGGAAAATGTTTTCCCATTTTCAGAGGCCAAATGAGGAGCTAAAAAGAGTTTGTGAAATTAATTATTAGACTTTATATAAAATCAAACACATGGAAACCCTACGTCTTAGTAAAAGACCGAGTAAATCGGAGCAACGGATTGCTGAAAAATCTCACGAAGCCCTATCACAGATACTTGAGCGTGTTCACTCCACAATGACTGAAATTGAGATCGAGGAGACAAAGGAAAGACTTCAAATCCCATCGAGAGCATTGGAGTTACTCAATGAGATCTTAAGGGCAATGAGTCAGGGCAAACCAATTTCGATTGTACCTGTCGCTACAGAAGTAACTACTCAAAAGGCTGCCGAAATCTTGGGTTGTTCACGTCCACATTTGGTCAAACTTCTTGAAAATGGAGAATTGGATTTCATCAAGGTCGGAAGCCATCGCAGGATCAAACTTGAAGACGTAGTCAGCTACAAACAGAAAATGAAGGCAGAACAGAAGCGTCTACTGATTGAAATGATGAATAGCGATGAAGAGTTAGGAGGATATGATTCATAGCGTTCGTTTTAAAGCTGTTTTAGATACCAATGTTATTTATCCATTGATCTCAAGGGATTTACTTTTTTGGTTTGCACACTATGATTTATATACCCCAAAGTGGAGCAAGCATATTTTTTATGAATGGAAAGAAGTGATGATACGAAAAGGATTGAATCAAGATGAAGCAGAGAAAAGAATTGCCGTGGCGAACTCTGCATTTCCTGACGCCTTGGTTAAGAACTATGAAAATTTGATACCTACATTAAACTTGCCGGATCAAAAGGACAGACATGTTGTTGCCGCTGCGATTAAATCTAATTCCAACTGTATAGTAACCAACAACCTGAAAGACTTTCCAAATAATATTTTAGACAATTTTGAAATAGCAGTGATTTCAGAAGATGATTTCTTGGTCGATATTATTGACTTAAATCCTGAACAAGCAATTTCTGCTTTCAAGGAGATGGTTTTGAATAAAAAAAATCCCAAAATGGATGAGTTCGAAATTTTAAACCAACTCAGAATATGTGGATTAACAAAAACAGCAGATTTTTTTACACAGTCTGGCTTGATAAGTACTTGGTAGATGGACTTGTTCCTGCCCGAATTGTGTCAGACCAGCCTACCGTTCAGATTCTCCGTCTGGCCAACGTAGAATCGACCCAATGATGGCGAGTATAAAATGTGGACAAAGTATGCCATAAAAAAAGCCAGACTGGGACAGAGTCTGGCCTAACCTCGTCGGGGTGCCCTGATTGTCATCAGGGTGCGCTCTATTTGAACCCATGACCCTCCTGACGCCAGTCAGGATACGCTACCGGACTGCTCTGCACCCAAAAGAGGCTTAAGCGTCCGGAGGGAATAGACTATTCGAACTGTCCGGTCCAACCTGTTTGCCAATACTTTTAAGGTACCTTCTGGCACCGAGATTCTTTATCTGCCGCTCCCTTGCCATTGCGGTTGCCCTGTCCGGGGCAGGCTCCGAATGCACCAAGATCCAAGGTACACCCGCCTTGGTGGACTTGTTCCTGCCCGAGTTGTGCCGAACCAGCCTATCGTTCAGATTCTCCGTCTGGCCAACGTAGAATCGACCCAATGTTGACGAGTATAAAATGTAGACAAGGTATGCCATAAAAAAAGCCAGACTGGGACAGAGTCTGGCCTAACCTCGTCGGGGTGGCGGGATCTGAGCCGACGACCCTCCTGACACCGTCAGGATACGCTACCGGACTGCGCTACACCCCGAGATTTATTGTTTACTATCTTCAATCCATTTTCAGGATCTGAGCCGACGACCCTCCTGACA
>NZ_AQHR01000122.1 GCF_000390185.1 Lunatimonas lonarensis
TAAACCTTCGAGGTCAAAAAAAGACCTCAAAAGGTTACCTGCCCAACCTTTGGGGTTTTTAGAACCCCGAAGGTCTTTTGTAGAGGCTAAACCTTCGAGGTCAGAAAAAGACCTCAAAGGTTAGAAACCAACCAACGTTTCTAATCTCGCCAACTGAATTTCCCTCTCAATCCTCGTATTCAGCAGATTCAACCTGAAATCCAGTAATTCTCTTTGGATACTCAAGATCTCTTCGAAGGAACTGCCTTCCGTCGCGTATGAAGTCACGGAGAGCTCCAGTGTTTGCTCGGTCAATTCAATTTGATCTTCCAAGAGTTTGATTTTCCTATCTGCATCTTTGACGGACGCAAGAATAATCTCAAACTCAGTTTCCAGATTTCTTTGCAGGTCTTCTTGTTGCCTTTCATTGGCTTCCCAGTATAGCTTGGATTCTGCTTCCATGGCTTTGTACTTTTTGCGGTAAATCGGCAGGGAAACCGTTGCCATCGGCATGATCATGTTGTTGCCCATACCAGCTGGCATATAGTACATACCATCCTGATGGCCGACCATGCCAGATTCTTGTCTAAATGAAAAGACCATGTAATTCAATCCCAACCCAAACATCGGCTTACCTTCCAATTTGGCCATTTCACCTTGCTTCTGATAGGCTAAACCTTCTTTTTCCAGCATCAACAGCATGGGATTGGTATCCATAATTTGCTCGAGCATTTCCACTTCCCAACCCATGGCTTTTTGACTTTCCAATTGGCTTTCTATGGCTACAACTTCGTTTTTATCCCTGCCCAGAAGTTGATTGAACCTTACTGTCAAAGGGCGCTTGTCCACCTCCAACTGTTCCAAATCAGACTCTAAAGCTTTGATCTGAACTTGCAGTCGGAGTACATCCGTGAGTTTACCGGAACCTCCACCTGAGCCCATACTGTTCATGCCAGCACCTGAGGATTGCCCTGAAGAAGTAGCGGAAGAACCTCCACCTCCCATGCCCATGCCATCATCTCCATTACTCTGTTGGTTTCCCCGTGTTGGCCTTCTTACCGCTGAAGACACAGATGAAACAGCCTCAGAAGTACTTCCTCCCTGATAGCGGATGATAGCCAATTGCTCCAAGGATCTCAAAATCTCCAAATTGGATACGGTGATGTCAATGGTGTTTTGCAATTGCTGCAATTGAAAGTAAGTCTCTTTGACCTGATAGAGAAGCACATTCCGCTGCTGCCGGAATTCTTCGTACTTGGCTTCCGCCATCAGCGTAGCTTCATCCTTCTGCGTCCTGAGCATCCCAAACCAAGGGAACATCTGCATGATCGAAGCCTCCGCCCGCTGATTCCCCATCAGTAACTCCATCGGTCTGGTAAAAACACCAATATTCAATTGCGGTGATTCAAGGCTTACTTGGTTTGTTTTTTCTAATGAAGCCTGATACCCTTTAAAAGATGCTTGAAGTCCGGGGTTATTTTCGGCTGCTTCTTCTAGGTATTGGTCTAAAGTTTGACCTTGGGCTAATCCTATATTCAACAGCCAAATAAACACTAGGAATAGATATTTGTGGATATTGGATATTGATTGATATTGAAATGTGATAGAAACAGGTGGAAATTTAATTAAGAATAGATATTGTTGGATAACTTGTTCCGATTTTTCGGAATTTGATATTAATAGATAATATTTCACTAGAGAACCCTTTGTATTAATATTGAATACCCCCTTTGTATTAAGCTTTTTCGATTCGTTTTTCATTTCAATTCCTTTTTTGAATTGTAAATAGATTGAATGTAGTTGTTGAGTTTGAGTGAAAGTTTATCAGATACTTGCTTGAATTCACCAAACTCCTCCTTTGGAATAATTTCTCTTTCAAGCATTAAGCTTAACCAGTGATTAACAGATTCAATCATAGAACCTCTGCTATTGTAGAGAAACCTGATTCTATCCAGATAATGAAACCGACCATAGGAATCGGCAATATTTGCCCCAATAGAATCTGTCGATTCAATAAATTGATCACCAATAATTTTTCGTGTCTGCCAATCCATTTTTTTATAAATAACCCATCCCTTCCGCGACAGCTCTCTTGACAATTTATACACCTCCAAATCCTCCAATTTTATATACCCCTTTTTCTCTTCCATAACATTAAAAGATTACTTAAACCAAAGACTACTAATAACATTTACCCCATCCCCTCAACTGCCAACTAGCTAAATATTCAAATTAAACTCCTGAAGACCAGAATAATATCTATAAATATCTAATATCAATGAATATCCATAAAAAACACTTCATCACTTTCCCCAATCCAGTTAAACATCTGATTTCAAAATCAATATCCACTAATATCCAATATCAATGAATATCTTTTTCACCCCCAACAACTTCTCCCGAATCAAATAAACCCCTGAAATCCAATACAATATCTATAAATATCTAATATCAATGAATATCCATCAAAACCCTTAAGCACTTTCCTAAAACCAAATAAACGTTTGACACCAAAACCAATATCCACCAATATCCAATATCCATTTATATCAATTCTGAATCTATCTCCTAATTTGATACTCCATAAGTTTCCCATAAAGCACCGGCACAATAAATAGTGAGATAAGCGCCACCGTCATCCCCCCAAATGCCGGAATGGCCATAGGGATCATGATGTCGGAGCCTCGGCCTGAACTTGTCAGTACGGGAAGCAAAGCCAATAAAGTGGTTGCTGTTGTCATCAGACAAGGTCTTACCCTTTTCAATCCAGCTTCCAGCACTGCTTTGCGAATTGCTTTGATGTCTTCTGGCTGGGATTTTTCGAAGCTTTGTTTAAGATAGGTACCCATCACCACCCCATCATCGGTAGCGATACCGAAAAGGGCGATAAAGCCCACCCAAACTGCCACTGAAAGATTGAAGGCGCGTATCTGAAAGAGTTCCCGCATATTGGTCCCCAAGAAGTTGAAGTCAAAAAACCAATCCTGACCATACAACCAAACCATCATAAAGCCTCCTGAAAATGCCATGGAAATGGCTGAGAAGATCATCAAGACCATGGCTGTGGAGCGGAATTGCAGGTAAAGTATCAGGAAAATCACCGCCAAACATAGTGGTATCACAATCGCCAAGCGCTTTTCGGCACGGATATGATTTTCGTAACTTCCGGAGAAAGTGTAGGATACCCCGGTAGGCACTTTCAACTCACCGCTGTCAATTTTTTGTTGGATAAAGCTGCGCGCATCATCTACCACTGAACCCTCAGCAAAGCCATCTCGCTTATCAAAAAGCACATAGCCCACCAAGAAGGTGTTTTCCCCACGGATCATCATTGGCCCAGGTCGGTAATTGATCTCTGCCAACTGACCCAAAGGAATCTGTGCACCCGTAGGCGTGCTGACCAAAATCCGCTTCAAAGCCTCAGGATCATCCCTATACTCTCTGGCATAGCGGGCACGTATGGCATAGCGCTCCCTGCCTTCTACCGTAGTGCTCAAGGTCATTCCGCCTATAGCCACTTCGATAAATTCCTGCACATCGGCAATGTTCAGCCCAAACCTACCCAGTTGGGTTCTATCCAAATCAATCTCCAAATACGGCTTGCCCAAAGATCGGTCTGCAAAAACTGCCTCAGCTTTTACTGAAGGCACTTCTTTCAGCACCGATTCCAACTTCAAGCTGAAATCCTCTATGGTTTCCAAATCGGGGCCATACACTTTCATCCCCATAGGGGCGCGCATTCCCGTCTGCAACATCACCAAGCGGGTTTCGATCGGCTGGAGTTTAGGCGCGGAAGTTACCCCGGGAAGATTGGAGGTTCGCACCTGGATTTCATCCCAGATATCATCAGGCGTGCGGATTTCATCCCTCCACTGACGGAAGTATTGACCACGTCTTTCATTTGGCACCAAGTATTTGGCGACATTTCTAATTACCGACCTGCGCTGGGATTCCTCCATGTAATTCTTTTCATCATCCCAAATGGCTCCATCCTGACGGTCATACCACCAGGTCTTCCCATTAACTTCAAGCTGATAATTTCCCTCCCGATCTACTTCAAATCGGAGCTTGCGGGCATCATCACCCTGGATGTATTCGGTCTTGTAATTGATGATATTTTCATACATGGACATGGGAGCGGGGTCAAGCGGGCTTTCTGCACGGCCTGCCTTACCAACCACCATTTCTACCTCCGGAATGGCCTGCACCAACATATCAAGCTGCTTTACAATCTGCATATTGGCCTCCACGCCGGAGTGAGGCATGGAGGTAGGCATCAAGAGGAAAGAACCTTCATTCAAGGCTGGCATAAACTCCTTGCCCATGCCGGGAAAAGTATGGGTCAGACCCGACCAAACAGTTGTGGTGCGGATATTGACTCCCAATTTGTCAAAACCGGTAGCCACAAAACCGAAAATATTTCCAAACCCTATCCAAATATTCAAAGCCAAAAGGATAACTGTCAACGGGATCAGTAAAAATATTTTAGCGTTTTCCAAGCACCAATTTAGCAGTTGCGCATAGTAGCGGATAAACAAGGCGAATATCCCCAAAACCAAACCGACCACCAGACCGATAAAGAGAAAATTGATAAATACAGATTGGGGCAAGCCCAATGGTCTCCACTCAATCGCCAATAAAACGGACACCGCTACTACTGCTATCAGCATGGCGATCTGATTTTTGTAGCGTCCATCTTTTGTTTGTTTTGGGAAAAAGTGATGGATCAAATGATTGGCTGCAAAAACCAACAAGACCCAACCTGCCCAAGGGAAATAGAACAATAGCACAAAACCCAAAACTGCCATGGCTATATTCAGCACCGTCTTATAACTCTTGGACTTCACTTTCGCTCCAAACACCCAATGGGCAAAAGCCGGCATAAATACCAAAGTAAAGATCAACGCTGCGATCAAAGCAAAGGTCTTGGTATAGGCCAATGAGCCGAACAACTTCCCTTCCGCTGCCTGCAGAGTAAATACGGGCAAGAAGCTGACAATCGTCGTCATCACAGCCGTCAAGATCGCCGAACTCACCTCTGTGGTCGCATCATAAATGATCTGGAGTTTGGACTTTTTATCATCAGACTCATCGAGATGCCTAAGTATATTTTCATTCAGAATAATCCCCAAATCCACCATGGTTCCAATGGCGATGGCAATCCCGGAAAGTGCCACGATATTCGCATCCACCCCCACATACTTCATCATGATAAAGCACATCAAGACTGCCAATGGCAACAATGCGGAGATCAAAATCGAAGCCCGAAGGTTATACACCATCACCATGATCACAATGATGGTAATCAAAATCTGCAAGCTGATGGCTTCACTAAGCGTATTCAAGGTTTCCTTGATCAGGCCAGAACGGTCATAGAAAGGCACTATAGTCACCTTGGAGACCGTACCATCTTCCAGCGTTTTGCTCGGAAGTCCTGGGGTGATTTCATCGATTTTAGCTTTAAGTGCATCAATTACCTGAAGGGGATTGTCTCCATACCGGGCCACTACCACGCCACCTACTGCTTCAGCACCACCCTTGTCCAAAATAGCCCTTTCCGCCCTACTTGCCGGTCCAATATTCACTTTGGCAATATCCCTGATTCTTAAGGGAACGTTGTTGCTGGTTTTGACTACCGCCTTTTCGATATCCTCCAGAGACTTCACATAGCCCAAGCCTCTTACGATAAATTCCACCTGATTGATCTCCATGGTATTGGCACCGATATCGAGGTTGGATTGCTTGATCGCATTCATCACCTGCATCATAGAGACGTTGTGGGCCTTCAAGGCCACAGGGTCCAGGTCAACTTGGTATTCCTTGACATGACCGCCGATGGTCGCCACCTCTGCAACCCCTTCAGTTCCCGCCAATCCATAGCGCACATAGTAATCCTGAATGCTCCGGAGTTCGTGCAGGTCCCAACCACCGACTGGATTGCCATTTTCATCTCTTCCTTCAAGTGTGTAAAAATATACTTGCCCGAGACCTGTGGCATCAGGCCCGAGTTTGGGTTGTACTCCCTCAGGAAGCAATCCTGACGGTAGGGAATTGAGTTTCTCCAAAATCCTGGATCTGCTCCAGTAGAACTCAATATCCTCTTCGAAGATGATATAGATGGAAGAGAACCCGAACATGGAAGTGCTTCGGATGGATTTGACTCCTGGCATTCCCAAAAGGGAAGTAGTCAGCGGATAGGTAATCTGATCTTCTACATCCTGAGGAGAGCGTCCCATCCAATCGGTAAAGACGATTTGTTGATTTTCCCCGATATCCGGAATGGCATCTACCGGCACAGGGTCATTAGGAAGGAAACCAGTGTTCCAGTTAAACGGTGCCGTCACGATTCCCCAAGCCACTACAAGGACGAGTAAGATGACGGTGACCAGTTTATTTTCGAGGAAGAATTTTATGATATTATTTAACATAAATTCTGAATTTAGTTTAATCCATCTGCAACTCTTCTGAGTGGTGGAGGCAGATATTGATGGATACTTGTCCGCCTGCGGCGGACTAGATATTGGTGGATATTAAATTTCTAAAATTGTGTCTTCAAACCGATTTTAAGTAATAAAGAAGCGGATTAGACCTGCCAGGTTTTAGAAACCTGGCAGGTCTTCTCAGAAAATCACATTGTGGATAACTTGTTCCGCTTTTTCGGAATTGGCACTAATTCACAACTTTGCTAGGATAAAGAGGTGAAATAGAGGGGAGGCTGTGGCTAGACCTGTCAGGTTTTGAAAACCTGACAGGTCGTCGATCTGGATCGACAAACTAGAAGAAATCGAATTGAATCTTTGAGCCTTCGTGCCTTCGTGGCAATCCCTTTCTACATAGGGTAAAAAATCAAATCAGGAATACCTGACAAAAAATATAAATCGGTGTGTCTTGAAATATCGGGGGAGAAGAATCAGCAAAGGCTGTTTTCTCTTCAAAAACAATAAAATTTATAGGCAATTCAAATCTAACCTCGGCATTCAGCAACTCAAAAGTCTGAGGTTGGAAATTCAAGACATCGGAAACCTGCTGATCGGTATTGGGAAGCTCCAAATTGGAGACATCATCACAGCAACCTGACATCGGTTCCTCCGATTCGCAGCAGGTTTTGCTTTCGGCATACAGGTTTATCCTTTCAAATCCGCCATCACAAAAATGCATAGAATAGCTTAGACCTGCGTTGAAAAACACATAGAAAACAAGGAGTGCTATTTTGATGAATGACTTCACGAAGATTGTTTACGATACCAAGGCAAGAAGGTTACTTTCGGTAAAGGTAAAGAATTTCAGCGAACAATACCCATTGATTTCCTAGTAGTATATTAATTGCTTATCAAGTGCGCGATGCCGCTCAACGTGCTTCCCTGCCCAAGAAATCGGGGTACCTTGTTATTGGAAATTTTGTTCGATTACCGTATTTTTTTCACGGTCGAGATAGGATAAAAAGGCTTCCGCTACTGGTGAAAGCCTTTTACTTTTCAGGTAGATCAGATTCCAATAAGTACAAATGGGAAGACCCTTTACCTCAATAACTTTTAGATCACCTTGCTTTAGTTCATTTTTTATTCCGATAACTGGCATGATAGAGCAACCCAGTCCGGCCATAACTGCTTGTTTTACCGCTTCATTGGAGGTCAAAACCAACATTTTCTTGATTGGCACTTTATGGTCATTTAGGAATCCCTCCATCGCCAATCGGGTTCCCGATCCCGATTCCCGGTATATGAGGGTGATATACTGGAAGATTTCGATGCCGGAAACACCCAATGGAGGTTGAAAATCCCGTCCCGCCACTAAAACCAGCCTATTCTCCATCAACGGCACCGCGTGCACGGGGACTTTGTCTGGAAGTATTGAAACCAGGGCAAAATCGATTTCATTATCCACCAAGCTCCGGACTACCTGAGCTTTGTTGGTCACGTCAAGTTTCAATTCAATCTGTGGGTTGCCACGCAAAAACCCTGACAAAAAAAATGGAATCACGTATTTGCCGGTCGAAACAGAAGCAATCTTCAAACGACCGGAAAGCTGTCCCTTATAGGCTGCCAACTTATAATTTATCGCATTTACCTGATCGATGATTGCTTGCGCAGCAAATGCTATCTCTTGGCCAAAATCAGTAACATACAACTGCCTTCCAACCACCTCGGTAAGTGGAATATCAAATTGATCCTGAAAATTTTTCAACTGGATAGAGACCGCAGGCTGAGTGAGGAAAAGCTCCTCCGCTGCCTTGGTGATACTTTTGGTTTCTGAAACCTTCAAAAACACCTGTAGCTGATGGAGGGTAAAATTCATAATCGTTTATACATATCATTAAAAACATAAATAAAAATAAATGAAATGAAATTTCAAAATTTGCAAAAAAAAATAAATCGCCATGAACAGAATCCTGAACCTTATCTGTCCTACAAGTCATCTTGAGTCTTTTATTGCCAAAAAAACGGCAGGCAGAAACATAGCCAATTACTACGTTACTTCGTTAGGAGTAGCATTGCATTTGCACAAAAAGGATGATGCGGAAAACCTAAAAACGATCCTGTCCCAATATGAAATCGAGGAAATACACCTTTTTCAAGACGTGTTTTGTCCGTTTATTAAAAACACCTTGGAAAAAAAGAGACCTTCGGAGTTTTATATTGACCGGATCCTTGAAAAAATCCTGCATGAACAGATCCGTCAAGAGGAATTCTGGAAAGCCGACTACCGCTCAAAAGCTGGACAGCTAGCGGAAAAAAACCTGCTGCTGCAGATCCAATCCATCCACCAAAATCCCTTGCTAACAGACTACATCACAAAACAAAAACTCTTGTTAAAGGGAATCATTATTGACAAATCTGAAAACAAAATCTTACGGGAACTAAGCTATTCCCCCAAAATATCGGCATGAACTTTCAACTTTTAGCGGATAACCTTACCAATCCCGCATTTTTGTTTTTTGCACTGGGGTTACTCTCTGTTCAGCTCAAAAGTGATCTGAACATACCCCAGAATTCCAGTAAGTTTATTTCGCTCTATCTCCTTTTTTCTATTGGATTCAAGGGCGGGCAGGAGCTGGCTCACAGCGAGTTCAGTCAAGAAATCATATGGGGGATACTATTTGGGTTACTGATAGCTGCTGTCATACCTGTTTTTTCCTTTTATTTGTTAAAGAGGAAACTGGGGATTGAAAATGCGGGAGCGATTGCCGCAGCCTACGGATCTGTAAGTGCCGTAACCTTCGTAACTGCGGTAGGCTACCTTGAAAACCTGCATATACACTTCAGTGGCTATATGGTGGCGGTAATGGCATTTATGGAAGCGCCTGCAATTATCGTCGGCGTATTGTTGGTTCGCCTGTTTTCCCCTCTATCTTCCGCCACAGGGTCGTTGAAGGGCACGATCAAGCATGCGGTCACGAATGGTAGCGTCATCTTGATATTGGGGAGTCTGGTGATTGGAACACTGACAAGCGATGCAGAAGCGGAAGGGATCAAACCATTTACCACAGACATATTCAAAGGGTTTTTAGCTATTTTCCTATTGGACATGGGAATCAACAGCGGAAAAAAAATCAAGGACTTTTTGGCTTACGGTTGGTCTACGACGGCTTTCGCAATCTTAATGCCACTCATCAATGGATTATGGGTGTCTTGGTTTAGTCAGTATATTACGGCTGAGACGGGTGACCGCTTTATGTTTGCTGTATTGGCGGCCAGCGCCTCTTACATAGCTGTCCCGGCGGCGATGAAAATAGCTGTTCCAAAAGCAAACCCTGGGATATTTCTACCTATGGCACTGGCAATCACCTTCCCATTCAACATTACCATTGGGCTTCCCCTCTACTATTGGGCTGTTTCCGTGTTTTGAAAAAGGGGTAAACGGTTGTATATTGGCCAAAAACACCAATGGCAAAACCGCTTTTCGTCCTGTTTTTCGCTACGGCGCTTGGCTTCCTGGCCCAGAATGCCAAAGCCCAACTATCCGAAGAGATAAAAACGGCAGCTCAAATTTACGCTTTTGCACAAGTCAACGAGGATCTTGATATGATCCTGGACATGACCTATCCCAAATTGGTGGAAAAAGCAGGGGGAGCCGAAAATATGAAATCGATGATTGCTCGACTTCGCGAAGCAGAAGCTGCTAAAGGCCACCGCCTTAAGGAGCTTTTGATAAAAGATCCTATCCTTTCAGCAAGGGTAGGAAATGAAATCCACGCCATCGTCCCGATCCGTTCCTCAATCATCGTTCCCGACGGGCTGCTTACCATCGAATCCTCACTCATTGCCGTAGACACAGAAAAAAGAGAAAATAGGTACTTTATTGAGACCAGTGCCTTGGATGATCGAAATGTCCAGAAAGTTCTCACTACATGGGATGACTCCCTGACACTACCAGCAAAAAAACCCACCGTATTTCAGGACACCAATAAGCTATTGGAGTAAGCTGGCAGAGGTATTAAACTATTTCTTTCTCATTTTCTCCATAGTATCCCAAAGTTCTTGTGGCACCGCTTCGAAACCGTTGAACTCCCCTGCTCCTTTTAACCATTCACCACCGTCTATGGTCACCACTTCTCCGTTAATAAACGCAGAAAAATCAGACAACAAGTAGGCCGCCAAATTAGCTAGTTCCTGGTGCTCACCTACCCGTCCCAAAGGCACCTTTTTTGCCGGGTCGAACTTCTCCGCCAACGAACCAGGCAATAACCTTGACCAAGCACCTTCGGTAGGAAAAGGACCTGGGGCGATGGCGTTTGAACGAATTTTATACTTGGCCCACTCTACGGCAAGAGACCGCGTGATAGCCAAAACGCCAGCTTTGGCGGCGGCACTGGGTACCACGTAGCCGGAACCCGTGAAAGCATAAGTGGTTACTATATTGAGAAAATTACCAGGCAACCCATTCGCAATCCAATGCTTTCCTGCCGTCAGCGTCAGGTTAGCCGTCCCCATAAGTACAATATCCACGATTACCCTAAATGCACGGGCCGAAAGACGTTCCGTCGGACTTATGAAGTTGGCAGCAGCATTGTTCAACACCGCGTCCACCTTACCCAAGCGGGCAATTGCCTCAGAAAACATTGAATCCACGGATGCAGGATCACTTACGTCGCAAACCAGCGGAACGACCTCTCCACCATACGCTTCCATTAACTCAATTGAGGCCCTATCAAGAACTTCCTTCTTTCTACTGGTAATGACAACCTTTGCGCCGAGCTGAAGAAAATAGGCCGTCATTGACTTACCCAAACCAGTTCCCCCACCGGTTACCAGAATTACCTTGCCAACTAGGGCATCAGCTTTCAACATTCCTTCGTTGTAGTTCATATGTCTATAATTTGCTTTTCAGTAAGCATAACGTGTTTTCCAAACGATTGGCTTAATACAGGTGCCCGATAGGCACTGCCGTTCGCTTGAAAGCTCCCTTTTTCCTATAGGGGACGAACGGGACCATTAGATCTTTTACAGCCGGAACTGGAACCGTTAATCCGATCCGGTAATCCAACTATCGTTAAGTTAGGCTAAATTTGTCGACCGACGCAACATTCCAGAAAAAAACGTACGCATGAATCGATCTTTTCTCCCTATCATTCTTTTGCTGATCGCTGTTGGAGGCCCTTCCTGCCAATCAGATCAAAATATACGGCTCGAAACAGACCAATCCTTCGAAGGGGAAGAATTATACCTCGTATCGAAAGTGTTGGACGAGCACCTACCGTTTATCTTGCAACGCCCAACCTTTTTTCTCGATGAATCCGTCCAAGAAAAACTCTCGGACTGCCCGGTCATAACGATTGAGTCTTTCCAGCACATCACGCTGACTTTTGATCCATCGACCTGCCCCGCCCCAGCCAATAAACGTAAGGGCAAGATCGACCTTTTCTTTTCCAATACTCCCATGGCTGTGGGCGAATATGTTGTCATAACATACGATGACTATGTATTTGAAAACCACCCATTGGAAGGTCGAAGAACCCTGAAACTGACGGCAATAAACCGGGAACGTAGGGTTTACGAGGAAGTAGGTTCAGATATTATGGTAACCAACCCAAACAACCATAGCACCCGGATACGCCCTTCTTTTACATTCGAAATAGCTGAAACCGGCGGTAACCTGTCCAACCTTACGGTTCGCGGAGGGGCATTGGGCAGAAACCGAGGTGGAAAGACCTTTGAGATCAATATCGCAGAGCAAAAATCGTTCAATAGCCAATGTGTAACCCAGCCTGTTTTCAGGCCGGTATCCGGTGTGGAACGTTGGGAAATCGCACGAAGCAGCACTGGTAATGTAGTCCATCAGCAGACCTTTCACACAGATGGTGAGTGCCTGACCCATGCAATCATACGGTTGCACGAAGGAGTAGAAATGAAAAAGACACCGTAAAGCAAACGGTGTCTTTTTTGTGAAAGAGTGCCACTGCCCGTGTTAGGTAGGGTGCCATACATCACACTGGATTAATATCGGTAGTATTCCGGCTTGAAGGGGCCGGATATCGGTACACCAATGTAGTTTGCCTGTTCGTCTGTCAACACCTCCAGATCAACGCCAAGTTTGGCTAGGTGAAGAGACGCCACTTTCTCATCCAGGTGCTTGGGTAGCACGTACACGCCTGGCGCATACTGATCCGAATTCGCCCATAATTCAATCTGTGCCAACGTTTGGTTGGTGAACGAATTAGACATCACAAAGGAAGGGTGTCCGGTCGCACAACCCAAATTGACAAGCCTACCTTCCGCAAGGACAATGATGTCCTTCCCTTCAATATTATATAAGTCGACCTGGGGTTTGATCACATCTTTGGTATGGCCATAATTCGAGTTCAACCACGCCATGTCAATTTCATTGTCAAAATGTCCGATGTTGCAGACGATGGCCTTATCCTTCATCGAGATGAAATGCTCCTTTCCAATAATGTCCTTGTTTCCCGTCGCGGTAACGATGATGTCTGCCTCCTTCACAGCATCCGCCATTCGCTTAACGGCAAATCCATCCATAGCTGCTTGCAATGCACAAATAGGGTCAATCTCCGTGACGATCACCCGGGCTCCCGCCCCTCTCAGTGAGGCAGCAGACCCCTTGCCTACGTCACCATATCCGGCTACTACCGCAACTTTCCCTGCCATCATTACGTCGGTAGCACGACGGATTGCGTCAACAAGGGACTCCTTACATCCATACTTGTTGTCAAATTTAGATTTGGTCACCGAGTCATTGACATTAATAGCAGGGAGTGTAAGGGTCCCCGCTTTCATACGCTCGTATAGTCTAAGTACCCCCGTAGTCGTTTCTTCCGACAGCCCCCTGATTCCCGACACCAATTCGGGGTACTTGTCAAACACCATATTTGTCAGGTCACCGCCGTCGTCCAGGATCATATTCAAAGGCTTCCTATCATCTCCAAAAAAAAGCGTTTGCTCTATGCACCAATCAAACTCATCTGCATTCATACCCTTCCATGCATACACACTTATTCCTGATGCTGCGATGGCGGCAGCTGCATGATCCTGGGTTGAGAAGATGTTGCAAGATGACCATGTCACTTCTGCACCCAAAGCCGTCAGTGTCTCGATAAGCACCGCGGTTTGAATGGTCATATGCAGGCATCCGGCAATTCTTGCACCTTTAAGAGGCTGGGAAGGGCCAAACTCCTCACGCAATGCCATCAACCCGGGCATTTCACTCTCTGCTAACCTGATTTCTTTGCGCCCATACTCAGCAAGAGACAAATCTTTTACTTTGAACTTTATGTATTTCTCTGTTTGAACTTCTGACATCACCTAATTTTCTTTTTTGATAACCTACTACTAATTAATCCACAAATTTAACTAAATGCCCCGCAAAATAAAATTTTGGAATCAAAGGAATTTGATTGTCTTAACTGAGTAACGGCACCTTTCGCCGTTTTGTTTTTCGATCACCAACTGGCCGTCCGCTTCCACGTCCACTATCCTGCCCATAAAGGGTACCCCGTCATCAAACCAAGCCATCTCACGGAAACGAAAAAGGTGGCGCAGGTAGTTTTCCCTAATAACGGTAGTTTCTGAATTGATTAGCAAGAAACAACACCGCTCTATCGATGGTAGCAATCGCTCCAGCAGTGATCCCAAATCAAACTGGCTGCCCGTAATTAACTGTAATGAGGTTGCTCCCGGAAAGGGAAAATCCCGTTGGTTCACGTTTATCCCAATTCCCACCACACTGTAATCTACTTGTTGCCCAACGATCGAATTCTCGATCAACATGCCTCCCACTTTGCCCATTCCTTGGTGAACAAAATCATTGGGCCATTTGACGAAAATCTGCTCACTTACTTCCCTTAGCACCTCGAAGACACCCATTGAGACCGCCTGACTCAAAGGGAACAGAGACGAAGCAGACATGGTTTTGTGCCTGAGTACAACCGAAAAAGTAAGGTTTTTGCCAGGTTCGCTAAACCAACGGCTCGCACGCTGCCCTCTCCCCTTGGTTTGGTTTTCGGCACATACCACCATCCCGTGTGTTGCCCGATTTGACCGGATAAACTCCCACGCTACTTCATTGGTCGAATGACACTCTGTCAGGTATACGACATCTTTACCTAAAAATTGAGTATTGGCAAGGATTTTATACACGATAAATTAGTAACTTACTTTCTTATTCAAGATATTTAAAACGCTAACCCACCCGCTGAGGATTGCTTGGCTAGAAGGAAAACAAAATTAAGGATAATATATGACGGCAGAGGAGCTGAGCAGGGTAATAATTAAAGGTATGGAGGAAAAAAAGGCCTCCAACATTGTACTGATGGACCTACGGGATATCGACCAATCGATGACCGATTTTTTTGTGATATGTTCAGGAAGTTCAAATACTCAAATTGACGCAATATCGCAGTCTATTGAAGAGGAGGTAAGCAAGGCAAACAAAGAACAGCCATGGAAAAGTGAAGGGAAGGCCAATGGACAATGGATACTGATCGACTATGTCAATGTTGTGGCCCACATCTTCCTTGAAGACTCCCGCAGGTTTTACCGCCTGGAAGACTTATGGGGCGATGCAAAAGTTACGGCAATTAATTAATGGATTTGAACTTTCGTTTTTTAATTTCGTTTTAGAGACAAATTAGGCTATTAATAAAAGTAAAATGAGCGATAATAATAAATCGAAAAAATTTATTCCAAAACCTCCACAAAAACCTAATTTTCAGCTATGGCTGATCATTACGGCGGTCATTGTGTTGATAGGAGTAACCTGGTTTAACCAGAATACCGCCGTCATCGAAATCACCATGAAACGTTTTGAGGACATGGTGCTGGCAAATGATGTCAAAAAAGTAGTGGTTGTCTACAACCAGAATTACGTAGAAGTTACCATAAAAGAAGATGCCCTGAGCAATCAACGCTACAGGGACGAGCTGGAGGGTCAAAATCGCTTTTACAATGTAACAGGACCGCACTATAAAATCAATATCGCGGATGTTGCTAATTTTATAGAAAACTACACAAACCTTGAAAGCAAATTGCCCGAGGATCAGCGGGTAGGATATACCGCCAAAAAGGAGGAGAGCTGGGGAAATTGGATCTCATCATTTGGGTTTCTGATCTTGATATTTTTCCTTTTCTGGATGATGATGCGCAGGATGTCCGGACCTAGTGGTCCGGGCGGACAGATTTTCAATGTAGGAAAATCCAAAGCACAATTATTTGACGCCGAAAACAAAGTCAAGGTAACCTTTGATAACGTGGCAGGCCTGGACGAAGCGAAAGAAGAAGTAGAGGAAATCGTTGAATTTTTGAAGAACCCTTCCAAATTCACCAAACTGGGTGGTAAAATACCCAAGGGAGCTCTTTTAATCGGACCTCCAGGTACCGGAAAAACCCTTTTGGCTAAAGCTGTAGCCGGAGAAGCAGGCGTTCCTTTTTTCACCCTATCCGGGTCGGATTTCGTAGAGATGTTCGTTGGGGTAGGAGCGGCAAGGGTGCGGGATCTCTTCAAACAAGCGAAGGAAAAGGCTCCTTGTATTATCTTTATCGATGAGATTGATGCAATAGGCCGATCCAGAGGAAAAGGCCAAATGCCAGGCTCAAATGACGAACGGGAAAACACCCTTAATTCCCTTCTGGTAGAAATGGACGGATTCGGCACAGATTCCGGTGTAATTGTACTTGCTGCCACCAACCGTCCCGATGTATTGGATTCGGCGCTGCTTCGAGCCGGTCGCTTTGACCGTCAGATCAGCATTGATAAGCCGGATATCGTCGGACGTGAGGCAATTTTCAAAGTCCATCTGGGCCCGATCAAGACAGCGAATGATGTAGAGCCTAAAAAACTGGCAGCTCAAACGCCCGGTTTTGCCGGTGCCGAGATTGCCAACGTATGTAACGAGGCCGCGCTGATAGCCGCCCGTAGGGACAAGTCCGCGGTGGATATGCAGGATTTTCAAGATGCCGTAGATCGTGTGATTGGAGGACTTGAAAAGAAAAACAAGATTATTTCTCCAGAGGAAAAAATGATTGTAGCCTACCACGAAGCAGGTCACGCAGTCGCTGGCTGGTTCTTGGAGCATGCAGATCCCTTGGTCAAAGTGAGTATCGTACCGCGGGGCATCGCGGCTTTGGGCTACGCACAATATCTTCCAAAGGAGCAGTTTCTCTACCAAACCGAACAGCTGATCGATGAGATGTGTATGGCCTTGGGTGGTAGAGCAGCCGAAGAGATCGTTTTTGGAAAGATTTCGACCGGAGCACTCTCTGACTTGGAACGAATCACCAAAATGGCCTACTCCATCGTTTCTATCTACGGAATGAACGAAAAAATAGGTAACGTTTCGTTTTACGACAGCAAAGGTGGAGAGTACAAATTCGACAAGCCTTACTCAGAGGCTACGGCACAAACCATCGATGAAGAAGTCCGAAAGCTAATCAACTTTGCCTACGACCGCACCAAAACACTGCTTTCGGAACGTCGGGCCGAATTGGAAAACCTCGCCAAAAAACTGCTGGAAAAAGAGATCCTTTTCCAATCCGACCTAGAGGCCATAATTGGTAAACGACCGTTTGACAGAGAAACCACTTACGAAAAATTCACGAAATCGGTGGATGCTAGGGAATCAGAAAACCCGCAAACACCAGATCCCTTGGACGGTTCAGGAGCCGAACTTGGTGAGGACGTAAAAGCAGACACCATCGAAAACAAAAGCAATTAGACAGAATCGGTTTCACTGATTTAAAAAAAAGGGAAGGCTTACTTCCCTTTTTTCTTTTTTACAGGCATATTCATTTATCAAGAATCCATTTTTTTTTACCTTTACCCGTTCCATACGTACTTTGCATGAACATCACGCTCAAGGAAAACCAAAAAATATTTTTCGCTTCGGACTTTCACCTTGGCACCCCTTCGGCCTCATCTTCTTTAGACCGAGAAAAAAAAATCATACGGTGGCTGGAATTGATTGAAAAGGAAGCAGCGGCGGTTTTTCTTTTGGGAGATCTTTTCGACTTTTGGTTCGAATACGACACGGTGATTCCAAAAGGATACCTTCGGTTTCTAAGTAAAATCACACAGATGCGGCAGCAGGGAGTTCCTGTCTTTTTCTTTACAGGGAACCACGATTTATGGATGAAGGATTACTTCACCCAAGAGCTCGATATACCGGTTTTCCATAATCCCATTTCACTTCAGGTAAACCAAAAGAAATTTCTTATCGGACACGGAGATGGGCTGGGACCGGGAGATAATACCTATAAGGTATTAAAGAAGATCTTTACCAATCGCTCTTGCCAATGGCTGTTTAAATGGTTGCACCCCGATGTGGGAATCAGGCTTGCAACCCGTTGGTCGAAACGGAGCAGGATCAACAATTCACTTAAAGGAGAAGACGAGTTCAAAGGAAAGGAGTCCGAATGGCTTTATTTGTATTGCCTCGATATGGAAAAGAAAATGCATTTCGACTATTATGTTTTTGGCCATAGGCATTTGCCCCTTAGTATTCCTGTAGGAAATTCATCCATGTATTTTAATTTGGGCGAATGGGTCAGCCAATATCACTACGGGGTTTTTAACGGACACGGATTTCAGCTTATAAACTTCAAAGGATGAGGTGGATGAGGTGGTTGGCGGTTTTGTACCTTGGCATGCAGGGTTCTTATGCCCAGACCCTTGACTGGCAACTTCTGGGATCCATTTCTAATAAAGTAGTTGACCGGCTTTCTACCGACAAAAATAGCTACGTATTTATTGCTGATCGAGAGGGAAACATTACACAATTTAGTGCCTTGGGAGATTCCCTAAACTTTTATTCACCTGCCATACGTTCTCGACTGACTATTTTGGAGGCTGAATGGACGGTCAATTTGTTTCTGTTCTCAGCAGATTTGCAGCAATTTGAATTTTTGGACCGATTTTTACGACCACTCACAACCATCGGTAATCTCAGTAAACATGGATTTGGCGTCATCAAGCAGGCCACTTTAGGTAATGGAAATGTCCTATGGCTGATTGATGAAAATCGTTTAAGCCTGATAAGATGGGATTTCAGACGGCAGGCCATTCTCCAAGAACAACCTTTCTCGACGGTGCTGGAAGGCGATTACCATCAGATAACTGGCTTGGCTGAACGCAAAAACCTACTTTTCCTTCATTCAAAGGGAAAAGGCGTATTTATATTCGATAATCAGGGAAATCCCATTACTCAATTACGGGAAATTCCGGACGTAGACCTCTACTTTTCCGATGACTATATTTATTACATTCATGCTGGAGAGATCCACCGAGTATCCTATGTAGCCAATTTAAAAGAGTCTACTCCACTACCGAAAACCACTTATAAAAAAATCGTTGTATCCTCAAAAAGCGTGCTACTGGCTACTGACAACGGCGTTGATATTTACGCCCTTCACCCAGGTTGGTAACTCCCTTGTTTTCAACACCTAAGCCCTTTTTGAAAATTAAAAATAAGGAAAAATTCAAGGCCTATATCAAAGCCTCTCCTAATAGCTGGTTAAAAAATGTTATTTTATAACTAATTAATTATAAAGTACCACCTAATTTTTGCAACTTGCGCCGCCATGATGAAAATGCCGCCAAAACTAAGTTTTCTGTTGTACCCAAGCCTCTTGGCGGTGGCATTGGCATTCGTTAGTTTTCAGTATACTTTTTCCCAGGGAATTAGCAGGCGATTTGAAACAGAAATTTCCTTTCCCCGCGACCTGAACACCCCCGAAGTAAAATTCAATTTACAACTAACTGGGAGCCGACAGTTCAAAATAGTCCTAGACGAAACATCTAAAGAGCTGACCAATGTTCGGGTTTTCGACATATTGGGAAATCTAATTTTGGAAGATAAAATAACTCCCAGCGATGGGCTTCAAAAACATTACGATTTTTCAAGTACAAACAGCCAGTTGTTTGTAGTAGAGGTAGGTAACGCAAAGTACAACAAAACAAAAAGCATCTATGCCCACCCACCTGGGGAGCGAAGTGGCAGTGGCTTAGAATAAAAAAAACCGTGACCAACGGACACGGTTTTATGTGGGATACTTAAATTCCGCATAAGATTTCGGTCAGCTAATCTCCACCAATTTAATAGCAAAGATGAGATCCTCACCAGCGAGTGGATGGTTTGCATCCAATGTTATTTTCTGATCGTCTACGTGAACCACTTTCACGGGAGTTGGTTGACCCATCTGATTTTGAATAGACAGGTCCATGCCTACCTCGGGTTTGATCTCCGCAGGTACCTGATCCAAAGGAACATCCAGCATCATATCTTCTCTCTTCTCACCATACGCTTCTGAAGAAGGTATAGTCACGGTCTTGTCCTCACCCAAAGACATCCCATCTACTGCCGCATCAAATCCCTTTATCATTCTACCATCACCAACTACAAACTCCAACGGTGCCTTGTTTTCCGATGAATCGAAAACGGTTCCATCCTTTAGCGTTCCCTTGTAATGTACTTTGACGGTGTTGCCTTTACTAGCTACTGACATAAAATTATTGGTTGATTAAAGGTTAAAGGTAAGCCTTTTTTGAGCTGATCAAAAATGGGCCAGGCTTAAATAAAAAAACTGTCCGATTTTAGGACTATATCGACCGTTTTCGAACACTCACTTCGTAAAGAATGCTGATAATTCCTTAAATTTGAGGGATTTTAAGTATGGCATCATTTAGGTAGTGACCTGTTGAAACAATTTTATCCATGGAAGAAACGAAGTTTGGTAGCATATTGATAGTGGACGACAACGAAGACCTGCTTTTCGCTGCGAAAATGCTTATGAAAAAATACGCCAAAGAGGTCACCATCGAAAAGGATCCACGAAAAATTCCATTTTTGATCAACAATTACAGCTATGATGTCATTCTTTTGGATATGAACTTCACAGAAGACACCACTTCCGGTAAGGAGGGATTTTTTTGGTTAAAGAAAATCAAAGAATTGGATCCGCAGGCGGTGGTTATTCTAATCACCGCATTTGGGGATGTAGAGATGGCCGTACAAGCTCTAAAAGAGGGAGCTACGGATTTTATCCTCAAACCATGGCAAAACGAAAAACTGATTGCCACCCTGTCTGCAGCCATCAAACTAAAAGAGAGCTATAAGCAGGTGGAAAAACTCTCCACCAAACAGAAGCAGCTTCAGGCCGACCTGAAAAAGCCATTTACCGAAATCATCGGAAGTTGCGCTTCTATGAAGAATGTGTTTTCGATCATCGAAAAAGTCGCCAAGACTGATGCAAACGTATTGATTCTGGGAGAGAATGGCACAGGAAAAGAGCTTATCGCCCGGGCGATACATGACCGATCAAACCGGGCCGATGAGATATTCGTGACCGTAGACATGGGCGCCATCACAGAAAGCCTCTTTGAAAGCGAGCTGTTTGGCCATAAAAAGGGCTCCTTTACGGACGCGAAAGAGGACCGGGCCGGGAGGTTTGAGATTGCCGATAAGGGCACCCTGTTTTTGGATGAAATAGGTAACCTAAGCCTGCCTTTACAATCGAAGTTGCTTACGGTACTCCAACGCAGAGAAGTCACCCGCATTGGTACCAATAAATCCATACCCGTAGATATACGGCTGATCTGCGCCACTAATATGCCACTGCATGACATGATCCTGCAAAACGATTTCCGCCAGGATTTGCTCTACCGGATAAATACCGTGGAGATTTTTCTGCCACCGCTTCGCGAGCGATTGGACGATATTCCCCTGTTGGCAAACCATTTTCTGAAAATCTATACCACCAAGTACAGGAAACCCTTCAAGGGCTTTAAGGGCAACGCCATGCAGCTCTTGCAGAACTACTCGTGGCCAGGGAACATTCGGGAATTGCAACATGCCATCGAGCGGGCGATTATCATGGCCGAAGGGGATGAATTGGAGGGCAGAGACTTCTTTTTCCTCTCGGCCAAGCCCAATTCGGATAAAGTCGCTCCTACTAATACCCTTAATTTAGATGAGGTAGAGCGAAACATGATACAAAAAGCAATCGATAAAAATGGGGGCAATATCTCAAAAGCAGCAAAAGACCTGGGATTGACGCGGGCCTCACTCTATCGGAGACTGGAAAAATATGGATTATAAAATTGGCTTTCTTGGCCGTATCGCCGCCTTTGCCGCCACCATTTTCATCCTGTCCTATTGGATCCACCACGACGCAGGCGTATTTCTTATTTCACTGTTCATAATCCTGTGTGTTGCGCAAACGGTTTTTTTGCTTCAATACGGCGAAAGCAGTTTCAAAAAAGTCCGGCTTTTTCTCAACAACATCAAGCAAAGCAATTATGCAACGGTCTATCCTGTCAAGTTTGATGGTACCGAAATAGATGATCTTCACATAGAGTTCAACGCTATTTTGGCAAAATTGAAAGAAGATCAACTTGAAAAAGAGGCAAATTACCATTACTTCCGCACGGTATTCCAACACCTCAGTATCGGGCTTATCACCTTTGAACAGGATGGCCGCATACAGATCATGAATACCGCTGCCAAACGAATGCTGAATATTCAGCACTTGAACCACATCGAGGAAATCAGCCGCGTAAACAAAGACCTGCATCACGCCATACACCACCTGCGTACCGGAGGAAGTGAACTGATTAAGATCGTACACCCTGACGGGATCATGCAGCTGTCTGTGTATGTGATAGAGCTGGTGCTCCGGGACGTCAAGCTCAAATTGGTCTCCCTACAAAATATTCAAAGTGAGCTGGAAGAAAAGGAAATGGAAGCATGGCAAAACCTCGTTAGGGTTCTGACCCACGAGATTATGAATTCCATTGCACCTATTTCTTCACTTGCGGCAACACTTCGTACAGATCTAGAGGAAAAGAACTTGAAAAAGGAGCCCTTTTCCCCAGATGAACTCGAGGATTGTCGATTGGGGATTTCTACGATTGAAAAAAGAAGCGAGGGGTTGATCAACTTTGTAAGTGATTTTCGTAGCCTTGCACAAATCCCCAACCCCAAATTCACGGCAATCCAGATCTCCGAGCTCTTCGACAGGATACAGCTGCTACTAAAAAACCAACTCGAAGGCTCCGCAATCGCACTGCAAACGGATATTTCTCCGAGGGATTTACTGCTTTTTGCCGACTGCGACCTTATAGAGCAGGTACTGATTAACCTCACCCAAAACGCGATTCATGCGCTGGAGGAAAGTGACGAAAAAATAATCACACTTTCTTCTCATCTGGACCAAAATGGGAAGATTATCATCGAAGTGGCAGACTCGGGAAAAGGCATAGAAGAGGATGCGCTAAATAAGATCTTCATTCCGTTTTTCACCACCAAAAAGAACGGATCCGGTATAGGCCTGAGCCTCTCCAAGCAGATCATGCGACGACACAAGGGCAATATACAAGTACGTTCTACACCTGGAGAGGGTACCACATTCAAGTTGATTTTCAATGCCTGATTCCCAACTTTTGACAGAAGATCTTTAGGCCAATGCAGGCCCTATTGCCCTAAATCTTCTTATTTCTATAACAATGCCTTCATATTCAATTGATTTAGCCTGCTTACCTTGCGATTGTAAAAATACAGGCAGTTGGAATCACACTACAAAACAATCGTTATTTCTGACGTCCACTTGGGTACAAAAGGATCCAAAGCAAAGGAAGTTGTCAGGTTTTTGAAGCAGTTTAGGTGCGATAACCTCATACTCAACGGAGATATTATCGATGGATGGCAGTTGAAAAAGTCCGGATCATGGAAACGCAAGCATACCAGGGTTTTTAACCGTATGCTGCGGATGATGGATTCGGACAAAACTAAAATCTTCTACCTCCGCGGCAACCACGACGATTTTCTCGATCAAATTCTACCTCTGGAAATTGGGAATTTATCTATCCGCAAGGACATGATTTACGAAAGCCATGGCAAGCGTTACTTTGTGGCCCATGGTGACGTCTTCGATAGCGTTACGACCAATTTCCGTTGGATTGCCTATCTGGGCGACATTGGCTATACATTCCTACTTTGGCTAAATCGCCAGGTAAACCATCAGCGCCGAAAAAAAGGTCTTTCCTATTACTCCTTTTCGCAATACGTGAAATCAAAGGTCAAATCCGCTGTCTCCTTCATCGACGACTATGAAAAAGAATTAACCAAAATGGCCAAGGCTAAAGGTTGCGACGGAATCATCTGCGGGCATATCCACAAACCTGAACTCAAAACAATCGATGGTATCTCTTACTTCAACTCTGGGGACTGGGTAGAATCATTGAGTGCTCTAGCAGAGGACTTTGAGGGTAATTGGAAGTTGATCCACTACAGTGAAATGAAGTCCTACTCCGTGAATCAAACCGTGATCCCCATAAACCGCGCAAATAGGGAACTGATAAACGAACAGCCGAAAGCACTTTAGATGCGATTTCTTTTTATCATTCAGGGAGAGGGCAGAGGCCACATGACCCAAGCCATTGCCATGTACGATTTGTTGACTAAGGCTGGGCACCAGGTCAACCAAGTAGTGATCGGAAGTAGCAAAAGACGGAAAATCCCTCCGTTTGTACTCCGGAGATTCAATTGTCCCATCGAGTTGCTCGAAAGCCCCAATTTCGTCTCCGACCAAAGCAACAAATCAGTAAACATAAGAAAGACCATTTGGCATAACACAAAGGCACTACCTACTTACCTCAACAGCCTACAACGACTTCACTGCTTGGTGAGCGACGTAAACCCGGAGGTAATCCTCAATTTTTATGATTTTCTGGCGGGAGTCTATCAGGCATTTTTCCGCCCTCGATCCCTCTTTGTGTGTATCGGCCATCAATACCTTACGGACCATTCCTCTTTTCCATGGGCCAAAAACCGTAGATTCGCAAAGCAGCTGTTTCTACTCGCAAACAATATCACATCATGGGGTTGCTATCAACGGATTGCACTATCACTGCGCAGCCTCAAGCCTGAGGACTCGTCGGGAGAATTGCTTATTTGGCCACCCCTACTGCGGGGGGAGATTCAGGCAAAAGAGCCAATCGATGGAGATTTTTTGTTGGTCTACGTAGTAAACCCCGGCTATATCGACGACATCGTCCGAATGGGTCGCTCCAACCCCAATCTAAAAATGGAAGTCTTCTCGGATGGAATGAACCAAAACCTTTCGGGGTTAATCCCTGCCAACGTACGTTTCCACCCCCTCGACGACAGAAACTTTATAGAAAAATTGGCCGGATGCCGCGCTTTGGTCTGTACAGCCGGATTTGAATCGATCTGTGAAGCACTATTTCTAAAAAAACCGGTAATGGTCGTGCCAGTTGCCGGCCAATACGAGCAAGCCTGCAATGCGTTGGATATGGAAATTGCCGGTGCAGGTATATGGCGAGAAACCTTTGATCTACAACCTTTTTTGGATTACCTAGAATCAGATAACCCGAAAGACGGTGCGACGATATTCAGCCGTTGGTATACCGAGCAACAGGAAAAAATCGATCAGTGGTTACAGGATCTTGCATTGAAATTATCAAAGGAGAAAACAACCCACCCATCAACCAATACAGGGCTTCAATTCTAACCGGATACTTGCTACTGAGCCTCTTGATGTCACTTTCCTTGCTTCAATGAAAGTGAAATTGTTTTGACATGTTGGTGATTCAACCATTTCAGGTTTAATTGACACTGTAGTTTTTTTGATTATGTTTAGACAAATGCATGATATTTTTTTGAGCAGCCCCCCATTTTTTAACGTAAACTTGGATAAATACCTTAAATTCGCTGGTTACAAATGTGCTCCTAAACCAAATGAATATAGAAAAAAAACGTTTACTCGAAGATAAAAAAAGGGAAAGGCATTGGAAAAAATGGGGTCCTTATCTTGCAGACAGACAGTGGGGGACTGTTCGTGAAGACTATAGCCCTGACGGAGCTGCTTGGGAAAATGTAACCCACGAAGACGCAAGAAGCAAGGCCTACCGCTGGGGTGAAGAGGGAATTGGCGGCATATCCGACTACAAACAAAAGCTCTGCATCGCCTGGGCATTTTGGAACGGAAAAGACCAGATCATCAAAGAACGGCTTTTTGGTCTAACGGGTAACCAAGGCAATCACGGGGAAGATGTCAAGGAACTTTATTACTACCTAGATTCTACTCCTACCCATAGCTACATGAAGATGCTATACAAGTATCCTCAGCAGGCCTTTCCCTATCAGCAACTATTGGACGAAAATCTCCGGCGGGGAAAAAAAGACCTAGAGTACGAAATTCTGGACACGGGCATATTCGACAACGACGAGTACTTCGACATTTTCATCGAATACGCCAAAAACAGCGAGGACGACCTCGTCGGCAGGGCCACCATTTACAACCGGTCCACGGAAGACGCCGAACTGACGGTTATGCCAACTGTTTGGTTTCGCAAAACGTGGTTCACAGGTGATGAGCCTTTTATGCCCAACCTGTCCCTGCTCAACACACGAAGTATAAAGGCCTTTTCACCCAAAAGTGGTAATTACATTTTCTCCTTTGACCAAAACCCAACGATCGTTTTCTGCGACAACGAAACGAACCGGGAGAAGCTATATCACATCGGCAATCAGAAAAAATATCTGAAAGACGCCATCAACGACTTTGTGGTATCGGGAGATAAAAAGCACCTAAACCCAAAAAACACCGGCACAAAGGCTGCCGCGATCTACAAGTTGAAAATTGCCGCAGGGCAAAAAGCCGAGGTCACCTTCCGAATGCAACATTTTGAGGAGGAAAACCCGTTGGAAATAGTCGATCAGATCATTCAAGACAAAAAACAGGATGCCGACGATTTCTATGGCGAAATCCAAAGCCGTGTTCAGGACGAAGAACTCAAAATGATCCAACGACAGGCCTATGCAGGGATGATGTGGACCAAGCAGTTCTACTATTACAATGTGGAACGCTGGTTGGAGGGTGACCCAGGCCGGTATCAACCACCCCAATCCAGAAAACTGGGACGAAACAGTAACTGGCGTCACTTACAAAACTACGATATCATCTCCATGCCGGACAAGTGGGAGTACCCTTGGTATGCTGCTTGGGATCTGGCTTTTCACTGTATTCCGCTGGCCCGATTGGACACCGAGTTTGCCAAAGATCAATTGCTGGTCTTGCTTAACGACTGGTACATGCACCCAAACGGGCAAATACCTGCCTATGAATGGAATTTCAATGATGTGAATCCGCCTGTCCATGCCTATGCTGTGCAGCGGGTGTATCAAATCGATAAAAAGGCAAACGATGGCGTGGGAGACCAAGAATTCTTGGAACGGGCGTTTCATAAGCTGATGCTAAACTTTACCTGGTGGGTAAACCAAAAAGACGAAAAGGGAAACAATATTTTCGAAGGAGGCTTTTTGGGTCTTGACAACATTAGTGTTTTTGACCGTAGTCACGCAGACAAGCTGTTCGCTAAGTTGGAACAGGCAGATGCTACTTCCTGGATGGCCATGTTCAGCCTGAACATGCTACGTATTTCATTGGATCTCTGCGAGTTCAACCTAGTATACCAACATACCGCTACCAAATTCCTCGAGCACTTTCTCTATATCGCCGGGGCAATGAATAATATTTCCGGTGAAAACATCAGTTTGTGGAACGAAGAAGACCAGTTCTTCTACGATGTCCTTCATCCGTCAGGCCAGCAGCCCATGGTGATGAAAGTCAAATCCATCGTTGGTATAATCCCGCTGTTTGCCGTGGAACCCATCAGGGAAGATCTCTTTGAGAATTTACCGGAGTTCAAAAAGCGGTTGGACTTCTTTTTCAAGGAAAAACCCAAGCTGGCAACACTGGTTTCGAATTGGATCCATCCAGGACACGACAGAAGACGCCTCTTTTCGCTGTTAAGGGGCCATCGCATGAAAAGTGTATTGAAGAAAATGCTCGATGAAAACGAGTTTTTATCCCCTCACGGCATTCGATCCCTGTCGAAGTTTCATGAAAAAAAACCCTATTACTTACAGCTTAACGGCAGTCAATTTTCGGTTAAGTATGCTCCTGGTGAGTCAGAGACAACCATGTTTGGCGGAAATTCAAACTGGCGCGGACCGATATGGTTTCCTATCAACTACCTGATTATCGAATCATTGAAAAAGTTTGACTTCTATTACGGAGGCAACTTTTCAATCGAATACCCTACCGGCTCCGGAAAGTACCTTACATTGGATCTGATTGCGAAAGAACTCTCGAAACGAAACATTTCGCTTTTCAAAAAGGATAAAAACGGAAGACGTCCGATTTACGCTGACAACGAAAAAATGCAGCATGATCCCCATTTCCAGAATCTTATCCTATTTTACGAGTACTTCCATGGGGATAACGGTCGCGGTCTGGGGGCCTCCCATCAAACCGGATGGACGGGATTGGTGGCGGAGATGATCCACAAAATCACAAAAGAAACCCACTTGAGCGAAAATGTTACTACCTTATTTAGAAGCTAACAGGCTTGAGGCAGGATGTGATGAGGTAGGCAGGGGCTGCCTGTCAGGGCCGGTGGTCGCTGCGGCCGTGATCCTCCCTAATGGCTACAAAAATAAGTGGATCAACGATTCCAAAAAATTGACGAAAAGAAACCGTAGTGAACTGGTTTCGGAAATAAAAGAGAATTGCATCAGTTGGGGGATTGCGGAGGCCAGTATTGAAGAAATTGACCAAATCAATATTCTAAACGCCTCCTTCCTCGCAATGGAAAGAGCAATCTGCAGTCTTTCGGTAGTGCCAGACCACCTTCTGATCGATGGTAACCGCTTCAAATCATCGCTGACAATACCCTTTGATTGTATCGTAAAGGGCGATGGAAAGTACGTTAGCATTGCAGCGGCCTCCATTCTTGCCAAGGTATATCGAGATGCCTACATGGAAGAACTGGCGGAGCGTTTTCCTTGCTATGGCTGGGACAAAAATGCAGGCTACCCGACTGCCGCACATAGGGCAGCGATACAATCACATGGTGCCAGCCCTTTCCACCGAAAAAGTTTTCGGCTACTGCCGGATCAGCTAAAACTGGATTTGTAGCAACAGGGTTTATTGGTTGTTCTCTGGTTGATAATTGAAAAAATAATCACAAATATATGAAATACAACCTATGCCTAATGTGGTGCCTGATCTTCGGTATTAAGGCCATTGCCCAAGAGTCGATTCGTATCGCACACCCGATCGTAGGGGAGGTCCCTCAAAAGGTTACCGATGAATACCGTCCTGTTGTCGAGGGGGTAAAAACTTCCGTATGGGTGGAAAACCTCACGATTCCCTGGTCTCTGAAGTTTCTGCCCAATGGGGATGCCTTAGTCTCCCAACGTCCCGGCAGCATCGTCAGGATACCATCCGGCACGAACAGCAAAGAAACCTACTTGGAACTACCAGAGGTAACCCATGAAGTCGATGCAGGCCTAATGGGCATGGACTTACATCCCGAATTTGGGAAAAACGGATGGATTTACGTCATGTATGCTTACCGAAATGTAAGTTCGGAGCTGACCTGCAAGGTTGTCCGGCTCATCCATAAAGGGAACACAGCGGTAGTCGACAAGGTAGTGTTGGATGATATCCCAGCCTACGCCATTCACTTGGGTGGAAGAATAGCCTTTGGGCCAGATGGTATGCTATACATCGGAACGGGAGACCTGGCCAACCCATATATTGCGCAGGACTTAACTAGCCTTGCTTCAAAAATCCTACGGATCACGCCGGAAGGCTCCATTCCTTCTGACAATCCTTTCCCCAATTCCCCAGTATTTTCCTACGGACACCGCGTCGTACAGGGCTTTGCTTGGGATCCGGAAACGGGCGCATTCTTCAATTCGGAACATGGCCCCTCCGGTGCCGAGGTAGAGGGAAGCGTACGGTATAGAGACGAGATCAATCTCGTGAAAAAAGGAGGGAATCATGGTTGGCCCCTGGTGGTAGGTGCCCCCAAAATACCCGATTACCAGGATCCCATCGCCTGTTGGAATCTTGCTGCGGTACCTCCAGGCGGAATGGTTTTTCATGACGGTGACCTATTTGTGGCGTCCCTCGGCGGTCAGTCCATCCTTCGTCTGGTTTTGGATAGAAACAATAACTTTGAGGTAAAGAAAATTGAAAGGTGGTTTTCCTATGCTCCGTCTAGGGGAATTTACGGTCGGTTTAGGGACATCACCGTCGGGCCGGACGGTCACTTGTATGCTATCACCAGTAATACAGACGGAAGGGCTCCCCTGCAACTCAACGATGACCGGATCATTAAAATAGAAATTACGAAATGAACTGATATGGTGACTTTGAGCCCTGCCTCCACAACTCCTGTAAAGTAGCCTCGCAAACAGAGAGATAGTCGGCTGCCAAGTCTATTCATTCTGCCGCTGACGACCCTCCAGGATTCTGAAAAACAGTATATGAGCCATCTTTCGGGCGTGTTCCTTCGCATAGGTAGCGTGGATCCCTTCAAAATGCTCGTCTACGGTGCTAAACCATAATTCCAGCCAATTGCCAAAATGAGCTTGGTCGACTTGCTCGTCCATTCGCCGGTCGACTTCTCGGTGTACCGGCACCGGATTGAACTTTCCGGCACCAGGGCCGGTGTTTAGTAAAACCATTTCCCAAAAATCCGTGAGACGCTCTAAGTGAACGTCCCAGTCATGAATGATCAGGTTGAAAACCGGCCCCAATCGATCGTGCTGGCGTACCTTATGATAGAAGCTGCGTACCAGCAATGACACTTCCGATCTACTCGCTAGTTGCTTTTTTATCTGCATCATCCTTAATGAGAATAGGTTGTAGTACCGCAAAATCTCCCTGTACCTCTTCAGGCACCTGTAACCCCAATAGATCACAGACAAGGGGATATACGTGAACGTTCCGAAAGCTGGGGATCTGTATTCCTCGGCGAAAAAAAGGCCCCCATGCGTAGAATATACCCTGCATCTCGGGATAGGAAGGGCTATAGCCGTGTTCACCAAACGTATCGGTAACGAAAAGGGCAGATCGGTTTTGGTACCGAACACGGTCCGCAGCTGTCGCAAGGTAGTAACCCAGCTCTGGAACCACCAACAGATCCCCTAAACGATTCGCATAAGGTGAATTTGCCGAATAATATCCGGTATCATCAGGTTTCACTACCCGAAAATGGTCACCCCTCGATGCGAGCACCCGTTGCGTAGATTCGAGCATCTGCCGGTCTTCCAAAAAAACATGGGCCAATGCGCCATTATTTATGACCTCTCCCTGTATTCCCTTTGTTATTTCATCGAGCGACAACAGGTTCTGCTTCGGCACGGATGCCATACCATGGTCGGAAACCAAAACCAGATGGATAGGCAGGTCAAAACTTTTCAACCCTTCCATCAATGCCCCCAATTCCCTATCCAACTTTTCGATAGCTGGCCTCAGTTTGGCATCGTTGTCCGGACCATGCCGGTGACCAATATCGTCCATGTCCGAAAAATACAGGGTTATCAGCCTGGGCCTCTCCTCATCAGGCAGTTGAAGCCACTCAAAGACCTTTGAAATGCGTGTCAGGTTAGATACCTGTGCATCGTAATTGTAGAAGTAAGTGGGTTGGATCCCTTTTACCGGGGCTTCTGTTCCCACAAAAAAATAACTGGCCGTCTTCAGACCGGCTTGCTCCGCCAGGACCCAAAGCGGTGTACCTCCATACCAAAATGGATCCTGAACGGCTTCCCTTTTGCTAATTGCGTACTGCATATCTTTTTTTGGATCCCGAATTGTATTGTTCACAAGGCCATGAAATTCTGGCAACATACCCGTGGCAATGGAATAATGGTTCGGAAAGGTTTTACTGGGGAAAGCAGGCAATAAACCCGCTGCCTCTACCCCATCGTCAATCAAGCGCTGGATATTTTCTGGCTTAAAACGCTCGGTATAATCCCAACGGTAACCATCGAGAGAAACAAGGATCACGTAGGCGTCTTGGCTTTGGGCATATGCCGCATTAAATGAAACAAAACTGAACAGAATCCAGAAAAGGAATCGGTTTACCATAACAGATTAATAATGGGGACAAGCAATACAGTAAAAAACACCAACGCTGCCCCAGAAGGTTCGGTCTACCAAAAGAACATCTGATAGGAGCTGGAAAATTGTCCCTTCGCATTCAAGTACTGAATACCAAGCTTCCGCGTTAAATCCCCATCATGATCGATGGTGTCTGCAACACCACTCCATGGCTCCAAGCAGATGAATCCGGCACCGGGCCCTTTGGACCAAATCCCCAACCACTTGAATGCACCGAACTCCATACCAAACCCTCTTCCTGTGTCCTTATGCCTAACGGAGACACGAGAGGGCGGAAAGACATCCATAATCAACGCGTCGTTATCAAACATATCCTCTCTGAGAGCAACCTTGCCTTGCGTGACGGAAAATGGCACCTTTGCCGTCGACACGTACCCCTGCTCCAAGGGATAAAGCAGCACCTCGGAACGAGTCCTATCTTCAAAATCCATGATATAATCCGAAAACTGTTCCGCCTCCGGATCCAGGGGGCAAAGAAATCCAGGGTGGGCTCCAATAGAAAAATACATAGGCTCTGCTGAGCGATTAATCACCCGATAACTTACCTCAAGCCCTTCCTCAATTAGCGTATAAACCACCCAAAGCTCAAAATCAAAAGGATAGTTTACCAGGGTGTCTGAATCGGAACAAAGCAAAAAAGAGGCGGAGGTAGCAGAATGTGCCACCAATTCAAATACCCTGTCCCTTGCGAATCCATGCTGGGGCAGAGAATAGTTTTTACCCTGAAAGGAAAACTGATTCTCCTTTAACCTTCCGACAATCGGAAAAAGCAAGGGTGCATGCCTAGCCCAAATCGATGGCAAAGCTTGCCAGATATATTCCCTTTCACCAACCTTGTAACTTGCCAACTCAGCACCCAATGGCTGGATCACAGCCGAGCGATTTTCCGAACGTAACAAAACCTTGTCCAACTTTCTATCCATTAGCTGGCAAAACTACCCATAAATCAGCAGTTTTACCAACCAGCAGACCTAATCGCACTGCGTAGCATAGGGAGCATAGCGTTCCTGCACCTCTTTGGCCAGCTTCTTGTCCAAAAACTCAAGAGCCGACTGATCGTCAATAAACATATGATCTGCCCCGACACACTCGATAAGGTTCCAGCGGTTCAGCGCATCCCTGACAGGTCCCTTGGTAGCCGTAATGCAAACATCGATGCCCAGTGCCCTCCAACTAAGTATCCATTCGTGCAGCTCGTGCGCCCCAGTACTGTCCACGCTAGGAACAGACTCCAAATTAATGATTACAGTCGTCAGCTTCTGCCGCTTCCTTTCTACCCATGCATCCATCTTATCTTTGATGTATTTAACATTCGCAAAATAAATTGGACCGTCTATCCGAACCATAAGCACTTCCTCCTTTTCTTCCAAATTGGAAAAACGCTTGATATTTCTGAACACATGAGTGCCCGGTACCCGTCCTAGCTGGGCCATATGGGGCCTGGATGCACGATAAATAACCATTCCCAAAGAAAGTACCATACCGGTAAGGATGCCTGTTTCTATCCCTAAGGTAAGTGTTACCAAAAAAGTCACAATCAACATGGCAAAATCAGAGCGATCCTTTTTCCAAAGGTTGATAGGCTCTCTTAAGTCAATCAACCCGGACACCGCCACCAATACGACCGCCGCAAGAATGGCACTGGGCAGGTTGTAGAACAGATCGGTAAAAAACAACAACGTCAGCACGATCAATACCGCCGAAATCACTGAGGCCATCGTGGTCTTGGCTCCAGCTTGGTTGTTGACCGCGGTGCGGGAAAAGCCTCCGGTAACGGGAAATCCGCGAAAGAAAGCAGCCCCAAAATTAGCGATACCCAGTGCTATCAATTCTTGGTTTGAATCCAATTTGTAGTTTTTGTGTTTGGCTTGGATGGTCTTAGCCACGGCAAAGCTCTCTGCAAACCCCACCAATGAGATTGTAAGGGCAATAGGAATCAATGTAGACCAAACTCCAAAATCAAAGGACGGAAAACTGATGGTAGGCAGTCCACTTGGAACGTCACCCACAATCTTTACCCCTTGTGACGATAAGTCAAATCCCCAAACCAATGCGATTCCCAACGCGACTGCCAGCAGCGGAGTAGGCAGGGAGGAGTGTATTTTCTTCCCATATTTGATGACTAGGATCGCTCCTACCCCTATCGCGAAAGTAAGCATGTGCGTTTCATGGATATTCTGATAAATCGCTACCAACATTTCCTGTACATGCTCGCTGTTTGGAAGATTAATGCGGAACAGGTGTTTGATTTGGCTAAGGCCAATGATAATCGCCGCCGCAGAGGTAAAACCATTGATCACCGGATGCGACAGAAAATTCACCACAAAACCCAATTTGAAGACACCCATCCCAAACTGAATAAGCCCAACGAGAAAGGCCAGGGTAAGTGCATAGAGCAGGTATTGATCCGTGGATTCCGGGTGTAGGGATCCGATCCCGGCGGCTGTCAATAGCGACACCATTGCGACCGGCCCAACGGCCAGCTGACGGGAGGTACCAAAGATGGCGTATAAGATAAGCGGTATGGTCACGGCATACAGCCCATATATGGGTTCTAATCCCGCGAGCATCGCATAGGCCATACCCTGTGGGATCAACATGATCCCTACAGTAATACCTGCGGATAAATCCCCTTTTAACTGTGTCTTCTCATACTTCGGAAGCCACTCCAAAATCGGTAAGTATTTTCGTATATCCATCGATTGATTGCTTTGTTCTGAGGCCTCCAACAACTGAAAGCTAAACCCAACAACAAAAGTCACGAAATACCCAAGTAAAAAAAGTGATATTAGTCACAGGCATCCTAATCAACCGAAAACCGAATTTTCTCGAAGAAAAATCAGGTTACTTTAGTGTATCTCCTGTACACTGAAACAATTTCCAACTCAACCCAATCCATGTTGGTGTATAACCTTCTTAGCGCTGCTACTTCAATCAATTCACCTTCTAAAAACCGAATTGTCCGGAGCTCAATCAAGGTATTTTTACCATCATTACCTATGGGTGTTTGTAAGAAGCCGGATTGAAAATCATCTCCAAAAAAGCCGACAAAGGTTTGTCCTTACAAATCATAATAAGGCCCCCATACAGGAGCATCATAAGTTGGGATAAAACCACTCACGCGTAATCTCCGATCATTTTCAGTAGGCCAAAATTCAGTAAACACAAACTCGTTGTGCTTTAAAAATATTTCAGATTCATCCGGAATCCTTATTTTAAGACTTGAAAACCAAATTGTGGAGTTTTCGTCAAGAAGGTTCGAAGATGCTATTCCATCGTTGTTGAGATCAATGGCTACCTCAGACCGAGCGGATAGCAATTCATACTTTCCATTAAATTTCTCTCGTAGAAAAGGCCTGTCAGCTACCTCTATCTCCATCTCTTGGCAGCCTATTAACATGCAAATAGTCCCAATAACCAACAAATAACTTTTCATCGTCTTCCGTTTTAACCCTCCTGCTATTATTTTAAAAAATACAGAGCAAATCTACAAAATAACCCAGACATATTGAGGTTCGAAAAAAATAGAATTGAAATAGACTATCGGAAATGAAAGTTGGAATTTGCTTTCATCGATAAATGAATGAAATATACTCTCCCTATCTATGGCTAGATACACGGAACGGAAATGATAGATTAGACCTACAAACTGACAAACGTCACATCTCTTTTGTCCTACCTCTTTCACCTTCCTCTCCCCAAACACAAAAAAGCCCCCCGATCACTCAAAAGCATTTAAATTAGGTGTCTAGGTTCCCGCAAAAAACACCGAATAACCACTAAACACTTAAAAAAATTATCGCCGAAGGCATATTTCGGAGATGTTAGAGGGTAGATATGAGATGTTAGATCGCTGAAATTCCCGACCCTACACCGTCTCCAAAACAAAAAATCCGATGCGAGCCCACCCCATAAATGTAAGCCAATATATCGCCGAAGGCTTATTTAGGAGACGTTAGACGTTAGACATAAGATATAAGATTCATGTACTTCCCTTCCGGGCAGCCCGTAAACGACAAAAGCCCCCGGATTGCTCCGGGGGCCCTGTTATAATGTGGCGGCGACCTACTCTCCCGTACGCCGCGGCGTACCAGCACCCAGCCCCGGCTGGCAGGCATCGGCGCTGCAGGGCTTATCCGCCCAGGCGGATCGGGATGGGAAGAGGTGGGACCGATATGCCCGAAAAGGGAAAACTCCCGGAACACCCTTCTGGACAATGCAAACCCTGCCTGCCACGTATCTGTCCCTTTACAATACCCCTATATGCAAAAAAGCCTCTCGAACACTCGGAAAGCGCTTAAATTAGGTGTCTGGATTCCCGCAAAAGAGGACTGAACATCCGTTAAACACTTCAAAAATATTTTGACGAAGGCATTTTTAGGAGATATAAGACGTAGGACATAAGATTTAAGACTCGCTGTACTTGTGCTTGGCCTAGGTTAACAAAAAAACCAACATCCCATCCAAAACCAAAAACCCGATGCGAGCCTGCCTCATAAATATAACCCAATATATCGCCGAAGGCTTATTTAGGAGACGTTAGACGTTAGACATAAGATATGAGATTCATGTACTTCCCTTCCCGGCAGCCCATAAAGGACAAAAGCCCCCGGATTGCTCCGGAGGCCCTGTTATAATGTGG
>NZ_AQHR01000123.1 GCF_000390185.1 Lunatimonas lonarensis
TTTTTAACTTAACCTCTGGTACCATTTTAGGGGAGTATTATAATCTTACTTGTTTTGATTGTGTGTGATGAATAAAACGAAGATGCTTTTGTTGGAGGACGACCCCATTCTAGGGGAATTAATCCGTTCGGATTTGGATGAGATGTTTCCAATGGGTCAAATCGAGGTAGTGGGGCCTGCCTTTACCGTCTCCGAAGCGGTAGGCTTGTTGCAGGCAGAGCTTCCAGATATGGCATTGTTGGACATTGAGTTGAGCGGAGACCGGACGGCAGGTATACGCCTCGCCCAACACATTAACCAAACCCGACCTATCCCGCTGGTATTCCTATCTGGATTGCCCAGAAACGAAGGGTTTGAACTGGCCAAACTCACGGCGCCCTACAGCTACCTCACAAAGCCCTATCAAAGTCAGCAATTGGCGGATACGCTGGAGCTTTTGATGGTACGTGAAAATCAGCGAAAGGCAGGCGGCACGGTGTCGGCGTCTACCATCCCAAAGGCTATTTTTGTTTCTACAGGCTATGGAGAGCTCACCCCCCTGCCACTCGATAAGCTGGTCTTGCTGGAAGCTGATGGGAAAATCATACGCGCCTACCTACAGGATGAAGAAAGGCCGATCGTGTTTACTTCCCCCGGCCTCAAAAATTTTTTCATGGACTACCAACGGGAACTCGAAGGGGATTTTTTCCACCTTAGCCGTAAACACGTGATCTCGCTCAGTAAGATACAGCAGGTAAAGGATAACCACATCCGGTTGGTACGCCATTCACCTGATTCGAAACATACTTATTTTGAGATACCTATTCCGAAAAATGGAGACAGCAGAAGGCTGCTGTTTTCGAGGTTGCGGGGCAGTTGGTAAACTACTGCTAATCTGGAAGACCATGGGATGGGCAATGCCACAGACTTTTAACGATTTTCATTTCTGGACTCAGGTAGAAATGTCGACCTGATGGTTTAAGTAAGTGGCTACCATTATGTAAGGTATTATTAAGCGGTCTTACGTTTTCCCGTACCGGAGGCTGGGGCAGATATCCCTCGTGGTCGTGCCACTGAGAGCCGCATGCACCATGCCTTTGCGTTGTATACCGGAATTGTTTTTGGCTCCACCCGTCAGCCCAATCCCGAAATAAACTATATTTTTTAGGATAAAACCACCAATTATTGGTGCCACGCTTTAAAATCCACCCTTTACTTTTGCTTTAAAGATAGGGTGTAACAAAGGATTTTGTAATCAACCCCTTTGTAAATGCGAAGTCCCGTATTCTTAATCTTAGGCGATGCGGGTATATGACAGATTGGATGAAATAATCACCTGATATATTTCAATAAAGTGGAGTCCAGCAACCATTCGGTTCAAACGGGGCGTATTCCGAAAAGCCATACGAGTAGGAGTTGTTTTCAATAGAGGAAAAATGAAATTAAAAGGTCAAATTATCTATGTTGCTATGATCGTGACAGCATTGAGTTTTTTCAGTTGCTCACAGCGGATCGTTGATTTTACGGTCATAAGCTCAAAAAATCACTCCATCGGGTTTGAAAAATCCACAGGTAAACGGGTGACAGGGAAGAGTACCGGATTTTTGGGTATAGGGGCCAATATCAAGGACGCGATGGATAAAGCCTTGCATTCGGCTGGACCAGAGTATGATGTGCTGGTAGATGGGGTAGTAAAGGTGGAAAACTATTTCTTTGTAAGCGGTTACACGGTAGAGGGTACTGCGGTCAATTCAGGAGCGCTTAAGGCAACATTGGGAGAGCAGGAATTCAACAATTGGATGGCAAAAAGCCACGTATTTGATCCGAATGCCGTGGTAATCGAGGAGTGATTGATTTCTTTTTAAAAGGGCCAAAACACAGCTGTTTTGGCCTTTTTTTAAAAAACGAATTGAAAGGGAGTCGGAAGGACGGTGTTAGGGATTACAAGAGCATTGCCAATACTCCAAAATCTATCCGATCTTATAAGGCTGTTGTCGGATTTCTAGTACTTTGCTAATAGGTTGTTTTGTTGAATTAAAGTTAAAACCTAATGATGAAACGGTTTGTACTCTTCTTAGCACTTGGCTTCGTTTTCTTCGGCTGTAGCAGCGATGACTCGCCGGGGAACTGTAACTATGAGCGCGAGTTAAATGAATTTAATCAGCGATTTGACGTGTGGGTGGACAATGTCACGCCAGCCAACTGCAACGACCTCAGAAGCTCGGCCATCCGATTGCTTCAGAAAATGGAAGGCTGTCCGGGTGTGACCAATCTGGAGGCCACTATGAAGGAGTGGCGGGATATTGATTGTGACATTTAGCGTTGTTTCTCCGAAAGCAGTCAGAATGAGTTTAGCAACAACTGGATTGATAAGCTATTTTGAAGGTATTTACAAAATAATCCTAGCGTAATTCACCCAGTTTTATGCCGGAGTTAAACTTCCCCATAATTGGCTACTAGTTATCTTCCTAAAAATTGCTAATATCCTCGTCATACTTTTTCCCAATAAATTAAATATGTAATCTAGTTACGCGTAATTAATGAATGTAATTTCTAATTTTATTATAGTATCTGATAATTCAATTTTGGAATAGACACCTAAACTTTATTAAATCTACCAAACCAACAAACTGCCTATGAAAACCAACTTTACCCTTTTTTTGATCGGATTGCTTTTCGCAGCATTTAATCAGGCTTTTGCACAAGCAGTGGATCTTGGTTTTCGGTCGGGTCTAGCAAGCCAGGATATAGTATACACCATGGCATTATTGGAGGATGGGAAAGTACTGGTCGGTGGATCCATTAATGATTCCAATATGGATCCTTCGAAACCGAGAAACCTTGCCAGAATAAATGCAGACGGTTCAGTAGACCCCACACCTAATTTTGGATCAGGGTTTAACGGACTGGTTAAAAAAATTGTAGTTCAGGAGGATGGAAAGATCTTGGTAGGAGGAAGATTTTCCCAGTACAATGGATTAGCTGTCAACAAATTGACCAGATTGAACTCGGATGGGACATTGGATCAGGCGTTTATGGATTCTATACCTCCCATACCATCAAATTGGTTTGAAGTAAGTGAAATCAAACTATTAGGTAGCGGAGAAATTTTGGTTGGAGCAACCGCAACCAATTCCCGTCAACCATTATCTTCCATGATAAAAAAGCTTAGGCCAGATGGAAAGGCGGTTGATTCCTTTAATCCTAGCGGAGATTTTTATGCCAGCATTTTTTCTATTGATGTACAATCCGAAGGTGGGATTATTATATGTGGGCAGTTATCAAGTTATTCAAATCCGAACCAGCAAATAGGCGTACTACGGCTGGCGGAAAACGGTTCATTCGATTCGTCTTTTAAACTGAGCAACACACGATTTCGAATTTCAAAAGTAAAAGTTCAAGCAGATGATAGGATATTGGTTGGGGGGTCTTTTCGGGAATTTGGCGGACAAGCGCACAACCATTTGGTCAGGTTGACTTCGTCTGGAGAAATAGATCCTTCCTTTGAAACTGCCGACGGCTTTTTTACAGGAACATCCACCGGTGTAGGGGCTGGGCCAATAGGTGGAATCAATGATATAGTTATCGATACTCAGGATCGAATTATACTTTCCGGTGAATTTTTAAGGTATCGAGAACATCCGGTATATGGTATCGTACGATTGAATTCGAACGGTAGTATACAGTCAACCTTTAACAGTTGTGGTGTATTTCGTCAAAACAGCCCTCAAATTTATCAATCACTGTTGTTAGCCGATGGAAAAGTTCTCTCAGGGGGTAGAATCGCTGAATTTGATGGAATTCCGAGGATAAACGGTATGATTAAACTGACGGGGGAGGTGACGGCAAACCCAAGTCCGATTATCGATTTTGATGTTATCACTGTAGGTAGAAGGGCAAGCTTTGTCAACAACAGCCAACATGCATTTGATTACGAGTGGAATTTTGGGAATTGGTGGTCTTCGTCTACTGGTACCAATCCTGTTCATATCTTTGATGCACCAGGCAGATATAGCGTCTCCTTAACAGGCAAGGGTTTTTGTGGAGAAACTGTGACCTTTGCAAAGGAAATCTCTGTTTTTGGAGTTAGTAATGTTCATCCTAAGAAGGGTGGGAACCAAGGATTTGTGACAATGACGCTTTCAGGGTTTGGTTTTTCGGAGCAAACAGAGGTGAGACTTTTAAAGGGAGGTCAGCAAATTAGCGGGAAGACGTCTTTTGTGAGTGCATCTAGTGATGAAGTCCAGGTTTTTTTTGACCTAACAGGAAGAGATCTTGGAGAATGGACCCTTGATGTAAGAGATGGGTGGAATAATCTTCAAGTAAGCGAGACTTTTGAAATTGAAAATCTTGTTGCTCCTGAAATACATGCTGAGTTTGTAGGGAGAAATCAAGTTAGGGCGGGAAGGGCAGAGCGACTTACGGTTCGGTATTCCAATACCGGAAATGTAGATGCTTTAATGGTACCTTTGACGCTACGATTTCCGTCAAAGATAAGCGTTGAATTATTCGACTCCCTTAGTCTAATCAGCAACCTTGCTGAAATAGCTGGTTTAGAAGACTATCGTGAAGATACAATATCTGTTACAGTAAGTAAAGGTGATTTTACTTATCTACCACTAATTATTCCTATAATCTCTGCTGAAGGTTTTGGCGAAATAGATTTTTTGGTTTTAGGGGAAAATGTTTCAGAATTTGACATTTCAATTATATCAAATACACCGTTTCTACAAGCTTTGGACAAACCTAGCTTTGATAGTAGGGTTATGGTAACCGAGGGGTGCTGGACAACTTATCTTGGTTATTCTTTGACAGGGTTAGGGCTGGCAACTTCAGCGGTATCTGTTGGTGGGTGTGCCGTGCCCCTTGCTTTAGGGGTTGTAGGTGTGGGGGGCAGTATTGCATCATGGTTTTATTTAAATAACGCAGATGATAATTTTAATAACATGGTTGCGGTATCAGCGGCGTCGTTTGCCGTTGGAGTTTCGAGCTTGGTTATAGCAGCAGGGACATGTTCAGCCGGGGCAGGGGGAGCTGTGGCGGGTGCTTTGCTTACAGCTGCCGGATATGGGTTAACAGTAGCTGATGCTTATTTGAATCCGCAGTGTTTCGGTAGTCGGAAGGTAATTTGGAATAGTAATATTCAAGTATTGGCTGCACATGATCCAAACGAAAAAGTAGGCCCGACTAACATAACAGAAGAAAACTACACCCAGGGCAGATTTCCTTTTACCTACACAATATTCTTTGAAAACGTGGATTCAGCAACTGCCGCAGCCCAGGAAGTGATCATACTAGACACCTTGGATAGGCAGGTTTACGATTTGTCTACGTTCATGCTTACCGGATATGGCTATGGAAATGAACGATATAGGGTACCTACTGGATTAAGCGCGTATAGCAATAGCAATCCGCTTCAACGGAATATTGGTGATCCAATGAACGTTCGCTTCGACGGTTTTCTAGATCCTGAGACCGGCGTGGTGAAGTGGCGGTTTTTGTCGGTGGACCCGACTTCGGGTGAATTAATCGATGACCCAATAGACGGATTTCTTCCCCCCAACAAAAATCCAGGTGAAGGAGAGGGATTTGTCACCTTTTCCATCATGCCCAAACAGGAGTTGCCGACCGGAACGAGGATTGAAAACAAAGCTCTGATTTATTTTGACTTTAATGAGCCCATCGTAACCGATGTTTTTGTGAATACCATTGACAAAATCAGCCCAGTAAGTAGGGTGACTTCCCTCCCATCCGTCTCAGCTGATACGCTGTTCACCGTTTCATGGTCTGGTGAAGACGAACATTCCGGGATCCGTAGTTACGATGTATTGGTCTCCGTGAATGGGGGGGATTTCGGATTTTGGCAATACGGCGTGCCACATACATCTGCCGAATTTAGTGGACACTCAGATTCTACCTATCGGTTTTATGCAATTGCAACAGATCATGCGGGTAACCGTGAGGAAGGAAAATCAAATTTTGAAGCGGAAACCAAGGTTTTGATCAGGTCTTTTGTAATTGAAGAAATAGAAACCATTGCCCCCACTTGTGTCGGGGATGATAGTGGTTCAGCATTGATAAGTGTTTCAAGTTCCAACGTCACCCTGGAATACAGCCTAAATAACAGCACCTTTCAAGACGAGAACCGCTTTACTGGGCTTTCTCCGGGGGACTACATCGTCTATGTCAGGGATAAGGCCAACAATGATAATGCGCTGGAAGCAGCGTTCAACATCGCACAAGCTGAAAATGAATCTCCCCCTATTCCCAACGTGAGTATCAGTGGAAGCCAGGTTTTTGCAGAGGAGCTATCGCTGATTTCAAGCAGTACTACCGGAAACCAATGGTATAAAGACGGGGTCGCCATACCTGGAGCCACGCAGCAGAGTCTATCGATAACCGAAGCAGGAACCTACCACGTAGTCGTGACCGGAACCGGCGGATGTACCTCGCGCTCCGATATGACCGCCATTACATCTACCCGTGAGGAGGTGCGAGGCCTATCCATTCAGCTGTACCCAAATCCCGCGGAAAATGGTACAACGGTGCGCTTTGGACGGGAAACCTACGTAGATCGCGTAGCAATCTATTCCACCACGGGCGTACTGTTGCGCGAGAGCAGGGAAATGATGTCCGTCGAGCGGGTATTTATCGATCTAGCTGGGTTGCCTGCGGGCAGTTATTATGTACAGGTAGAGGGCATCGGATTGATGGAAAGGCTAAGGCTGATCAAAAAATAAGCGGTTATGAAATCGAGCACGAGGCAAGCAACACACGGAGGGACGCCCCGATAGCTATCGAGGAATTCGTGCGAGATTCCATCCCGATAAACCGGGACTAAGTTGTGACCGCTGAAAAACAATTATAGACACATGAAAAATTTACATAGTAATATCAAATCGATCGTCTTTATGCTTTTGTTTTCGGTACTCGTTGCCTGCGGAAGTGACGATACCCCGGCCCCGACCCCGACCCCGCAACCAAAAACGCCGGCGGAAATGATTGCGAAATCGTGGCGGGTAATTTCGGTATCGAAAGGTGGACAACCTGTCAATTCGACCTCCTTCCAGATAGCCTTTCGGTCTAACAATACCTATGGGTTTACAACCACGGAAATCCCCGGATTTCCAAGTGAGGGAAATTGGCAGCATGTTTCAGCGGGCAATATCATACGGCTGGACAATGGTGCGGTGGACCTGCGGGTGGTGGGTACAATCACCGAAACCAGTCTGGTATTTGAATATACCTACCCTAACTACAAAATGGGGGATGTGGTGGTAAGGTTTACGCTTGGTTCCCCCTAGTCGGGAGGTTTTGCCCCCACTAGCTTGACGCCATGCCTAAAGAGTCACTTTTGGGTATGGCGTTTTCATTTAGTTCCACTGGATGTGGATTAGATAAACATTACAGATAGAAGTAAACTCCTCCCCTTACAAACGAAAAATAAACACCGAACCTCTGAGGAGATTCGGTGCAGCGACTAGGCAAGGGTTACAAAGTTTCCTGTGTCAGAACTGTCAGTACCTAAATATGCCGGCCAATCCCGTTTCAGTCGGCATGTTGTCGCATGGGACGATTACCACCTTGCCGCCCATTTTCATGACCAGTTCGCCCATATCATCCGTGAGGTCGTCGATTCTTGGATTGGTTATGTACTTCCTCTGCGTGTTGCCGGTTTCGAGGTTGGTAATTCGCGCGGCAATGACCTTATCGGCTTCCACCAGCAGGGTATCAATTCTCCCATCCTTGGCCGCCACCGCCAATTCCTTGTAATCGTCAGAGCCTCTACCGGCTGCTTGTGCTTCTCCAAATCGCTCTCCGAGATCCGTCAGTCGCTGGAGGTAGGAGGGCTGGATCACCTCCCAAGCCATTTTCGCAAGCTCCCGCTCATCTGACGAAAAGGGGTCCATTTTAATGCCCTCGGGCAGTAAATGAGGGTTTTTGCTAACTTCCTGAAATAAGTGGTGATGCTCGGGCAAGGCGGCTAATAGCAACGGGAGGTCAAAGGGTTTGGAGTAGTGTGTTTCCACATAGTTGGATACCATCCGGAAGAAGCGCTCCGCATCCACATCCACTTCTTCCTTTTTACTCCCATGGCCATGGTGCATGGTACTGCTCTCTCCGCTTACCCCTCCATAGGAAGCTGCCGTAAGGTGCTTGTCGGTAAGTTCCTCGCCAAGAGCTTCTTGGATAGTGGTAGGGATGTCGCCTTTCAGGTCGATTTCTTCCAAGCTGTGCCGATTCCCTTCGTAGAGTTTGATTTTGTGGAGGCTAAGTCCCAATAGATGAAAACGGTCCCCCGATTGCAGAAACTTTCTCAAGGGCTTTGTATGGAAGGTGTCGGCCACAATCAAGAGCTGTTCAAGGTTTATAGGAAGCCGTGCCACTTCGAAGGTATTCTCAGATCGAAAGATAGCCAGCCCGTCGAGGTTGTGGTTCCAAAATGCATAGTCTTGCTGAATTTTGATTAGCGGCTCCAACAGAACCTGGGTCTCTTCCTCAGAATATTTCTGTGTGAGGGACGTTTCAGCTTCCTTAATCATGTTCTTAAATCGTATGGGGTCCTGCTCGGTGTTCGGATGATGGCGGTGTGTGGGCATGTAGAGCGATATGCACGGATTATCGTCAGACTGCAGTAGTTTATGGACAAATTTCTCACTGATGGTTTCCATGGTTTAGTTGGTTTTTGGTGGAACAATTGGTTTAAAGGGCCCGGTAAATCGACAATAACGTGGGAAATATTTTACCCGATTAATCGCATTTGGACCCATAGTTAATGAAAAACGGATAAGTTTGCGTATCCTGAGTAACATGGGAAATAGATACAAGCTTCGTGCCAGCAGGGGGATCGCTTTTTGAGTCCTTCAGACAAAGCCCGTGGATAGAAATAGGCGCTAAAAATCTAACGGAGCTAAAATTTGCCTGCTATTTGGTATCCGTTGAACTTATATTCTTTCTAATTTTACCTAAACTATCGAATTACCTAAACTATCGAATGGCGACCAGCCATATTACCCCACCATGAGCAAAAAACAGCAAGCACTTACCCCCCACGCCTACCTGAAATCTGGAATGGCGCTTAAATTGCCGGTTTATAAATGTTATGTTCCCGAGAGCTGGAGAGAGACCAAAAAGTTTTATTTGGTGTTTTCGCGGCAACACGTCAACGGGAATATTACGCTAGCGGGGATTTTGGTAGACCTGCTGTGCACGGGCATCAAGGACGTGATTTACCGGGTTAATATGCCGATGTTCGAATTCGAGCGTTTTTTGGAAGACTTGGAGGAAGGTATCGAGGATGAGATGATCGAGGTTTCGCGGGACTTGGCCCATAATATTGTTTACGGGGCGCTGGAATATGGGTCTGATAATGGGATTCGTCCCCACGAAGATTTCCGCTGGGCAGCCTTGATCATAGGTCCTGATTCGGATGATGTTCCTCTGATTGATGATATTCCATTTGGTGAATTAGGTATGCCGCTTCTGCTCCTTGATGGAGATGATCCCAAGGAGGCCTATTACCTTCGGCAACTAAGGACTCACGTAGGCGAGGGCAATTTTCGGGCGATGCATCGCGATGATTATTTCGAGGAAGATGATGATGATGAGTATACCGACGGCGAAGTGAACATGCATTCTGAAATCCATGCAATAGCAAATTGGAACCGGGAGGACTGGGAGCAGTGGTTTGAAAATGTAGTGGATTTGGATATGAAAGATCTAAATCAAGCCGTTCAATTCCAATCAGTTCTATTTTTCATTTATACCCGATTCATTTTTCGGAATGCGTTGACGGAGTTTGAAATGGATGCATTGATTGGCCAGCCCATTGAATGGACGGATGAACAGATCGAAACGGGATATGGTGTCAATCTTCCGGAAGAGGTGAACGATGAGATGGTCGAGCTTACCCAAGTGTTAAAGGATGGATCTACCGAAAGACAGGCTCGGGATATTAGGGATAGGCTTACCCAGTTGATTGAAGAATACCCGCATATCCCCTACTTTTATAACCTGCGTTACAACGCCATTCGGGTATTGGATGGCATTGAGGCATTCCGGGAGGAAGTAGCGGTAACGCTGGAGCGGTTTCCGGATTATTTTTTCGCCAAGTTGGATCTGATAGATGCGATGCTGGAAGCGGGTGAGGAGTTTGACTTCGCTGATTTTTTCGGAGGAGCAACCAACCTGTCCGCTATTTTTCCAACTAGGAAGCTGTTCCATGCAAGTGAAGTGATAAAGTTTTCCACCCTTATGATTAGGTATCATTTGCGCCTTAAGCAGCATGTACAGGCGTATGCCTATTACTCGGATGTTGTGGGGCTTGCCGATCTATTGCCTCCTCCAGTGTTGAGAGATTTGATGGAGGCATGTTCCTTTGAGGCCGTGAGGGTCTTGACCCTTGCAGACCAGGATCCGTTATTTAGAGAGGACCTTTTCGACACGCTACTCGAAGTGGAGGACGACGAAAACTATTGATAGGGGTAATCCGGTACATTTTTCCTTATGTATTGTTAGCCTCAGTAATCAGTCGGATACCCTCCACGGTGAGGCGACGATCGATGTGGTCAAATCGGTGTTCAAGTTTTGGCAATAGGTGTGACAGGCCACCGGTGCCAATAACCGGAGTAGCGGAGCCTAGCTCGTCGAATATAGCATCCAGCATGCCATTTACCAGTCCCACGTAGCCATAAATCACCCCTGCCTGTATGGAATGTACGGTATCCCTGCCAATGGCGGATGCAGGCACCTCCAGTCGTACTTCCGGCAGCTTTGCGGTATTTGTAAACAAGGATTTCAGGGCGGTTTTGATTCCAGGGACGATATTTACCCCAAGAACCTCGCCGCTAGCACTTACCACCGTAAACGTCAGCGCAGTTCCAAAATCCACCACCACACAGGCCGATTGATAGCGGGTGTAGGCAGCCATCACGTTGCACATCAGGTCAGATCCGATTTCGTCCGGTTTTTCGGTTCGGATGGGGAGACGTTCGTAGCTTCGTCCCGAGATCAGGTAGGGTTCTTTTCGGAGGAAGTTTCTACTAAAACTTTCCAGTGTACGGTTGACCTCAGGAACGACCGAACTGATCCCTATTCGGGTGATCGCATCGACTCTGATTTCATTTTCGAGCAGGTAGAGGCCTATGCGTTGGTTCAGTTCCGCTTCGCTTAGGTTGGCCCGGGTTTCGAGTCGGAATTCGCGTGTCCATTCCCTTGATAGGGGATCGAAGAAACTGATGACAATGTTGGAATTTCCTGCGTCTAGGGATAGGAACATACTGGAAAGGATTTAGTCCAAAGATAAAAAAGTGTTCCCTAAATTTGGGGGTTTTTGCTAATTTGAGCCTATGTACACAATCAGAAGAGGACAGAAAGACGATATACCGGCGGTTTTTGAATTGATCAACGAGCTGGCGGTGTATGAAAGGGCGCCGGAGCAGGTAACCAATACCGTGGCCATGATGGAGGAGGATGGGTTTGGCAAGCATCCCGTATACGGTTTTTTTGTGGCTGAAAGGGCCGATACGGGCAAAATTATAGGCACAGCCATTTACTACTACCGGTACAGTACCTGGAAGGGAAAGCGACTTTATTTAGAGGACTACATCGTAACCGAATCCGAGCGGGGAAAGGGCGCCGGCAAGCTGCTGTTTGAGAGGGTCATGATGCAATGTTTGGAGGATGGATGCACAGGGATGATGTGGCAAGTACTCGACTGGAACGAACCTGCTATCCATTTTTATAAAAAATACAACAGTGAGTTCGATTCCGGTTGGATCAACTGCCATTTGCAGGCAGAGGATATCGAGAGGATGCTCGATCGTGAATAAATCCTTTTTCCAATCACTCAAACCCATTTGCCTGGAAACGTGTTATAGGCCTATATGAAGGGATTTAGATTTACCAAGTTTGTTCCGGAAAAGGATCCAGATAAAAACACCTTCGACCAACTGCTGGATATCTTTATGCAGTTGGTGACCATGACGGGAGGAGATGTGGCCGAGGCTCTGAGCTGGCTTACCAATCTGGACAATCGATACGGCCTTACCCGCCCCGGCTATGGCATAGGGGATTTTATTGAGGATCTGAAGACGAAAGGTTACCTCGAGGATAAGACAGGGAAAGGTGAGTTTAAAATAACCGGCAAGTCTGAGCAGACAATTCGAAAAAATGCACTGGAGGAGATTTTTGGGAAACTAAAGCGGGGCAAGTCGGGGCAACACAAGACCACCCACACCGGGCCTGGAGAAGAGGCTGGATCAGATCGACGCCCCTTTCAGTTTGGGGATAATCTGGACCAAATCGCCCTGACAGATTCCCTGCGTAATGCGCAGGTAAACCATGGCTTTTCCGATGATTTTCTGCTTACAGAGGATGACCTGGAGGTTGTGGATAAGGAATTGCGCACGCAGACCTCTACCGTGCTGATGATCGATATTTCCCACTCGATGATCCTGTATGGGGAAGACCGTATCACGCCGGCCAAAAAAGTGGCCATGGCGTTGGCCGAGCTCATAAAAACCCGTTATCCCAAGGATACCTTGGATGTGATCGTCTTTGGCAACGATGCATGGCAAATCGAAATCAAAGACCTGCCCTACCTCCAAGTGGGTCCCTACCATACCAATACGGTGGCTGGACTGGAACTTGCCATGGATCTTCTACGGCGCAGGAAGAACCCCAACAAGCAGATATTCATGATTACCGATGGCAAGCCGACCTGTCTCAAGGTGGGTATCAAATACTACAAAAATGCCTTTGGGATTGACAGTAAGATACTGAAAGAAACCCTAAAGCTGGCCGCGCAGTGCAGACGCTTAAAGATACCCGTCACCACTTTCATGATTGCCTCCGATCCCTATTTAAAGGAGTTTGTGAAGGAGTTTACCACCGTAAACAACGGGAACGCCTATTACAGTAGCCTGAAGGGGTTAGGCCACTTGATTTTCGAAGACTACCGAAGAAACAGAACCAAACGTTTTTAAAAAAAGGATGGAATACAGCCAATTGTCCAGCAAGGATTTGTTACGAATTAAAACCCTCGGTCAACTTAAGGCGGCCGGTTATCAACCCAAAAGTGTAAAAGATGAGCTCAGGGCCAACCTGATAGATAAAATCAAACGGCAGCAAAACGTTTTTGAAGGAATCTGGGGGTACGAGGACACCGTAATCCCCGATATAGAGCGGGCTATTCTTTCCAAGCACAATATCAACCTATTGGGGCTTCGTGGGCAGGCAAAAACCCGGATAGCAAGGATGATGACCCAACTGCTCGATGAATACGTTCCGGTAGTAGCCGGTGCGGAGTTGAACGATGATCCCCTGCTCCCTTTATCCTCCCAGGCGAGGCAGCTGATCCACGAAAAAGGAGACGAAACGCCCATCGTATGGTGGCATAGACATGACCGTTACACCGAGAAGCTTGCCACTCCTGACGTATCGGTGGCCGATCTGATCGGTGATGTGGATCCTATCAAAGCCGCTACGCTGAAATTGTCCTACAACGACGAGCGGGTAATCCATTTCGGTCTTGTGCCAAGATCCCATCGAGGTATTTTTGTTATCAATGAACTTCCCGATCTGCAGGCAAGGATACAGGTGGCTCTTTTCAACATCCTGCAGGAGGGGGATATCCAAATTCGGGGATTCAAGCTCCGCCTTCCCTTGGATATTCAGTTTGTATTCACGGCAAACCCCGAAGATTACACCAACCGGGGCAGCATCGTGACGCCGTTGAAGGACCGGATCGAGAGCCAGATTATAACCCACTACCCTAAGAGTATCGCCATAGGTCGCAAGATCACTGAACAGGAGGCGCGGGTCGAAAACAGGCCCATGGAGCGCATCCATGTGCCGGAATTGATGAAGGACCTGATCGAGCAAATAGCTGTGGAGGCGCGTAGCAGCGAGTACGTGGATGAAAAGAGTGGTGTGTCCGCGAGGCTTACCATTTCCGCTTATGAAAACCTGATTTCTGCCGCGGAGCGGAGGCTCTACCGAAATGGTGAAAACGACACAGTCATCCGAATCGTGGATTTGATTGGAGTGATACCGGCCATTACCGGAAAGGTAGAGCTGGTTTATGAGGGAGAGCAGGAAGGGGCAGGCTTGGTAGCCTATAACCTTATAGGCAAGGCCATTCGAACCCTTTTCGTGTCGTATTTCCCTTCGCCCGAACAGAAGAAGAAGTCTAAGGAAGGCAATCCCTATGTGTTACCCTTGGCCTGGTTTGGAGAAGGCAATACCTTGGATCTGCTGGCTACCGATTCCGACAAGGACTACAAAACAGCGCTACAGGGAGTACCCGGCCTTGAAAAAGTAATTACGGACTTCGTAAAGCAACTGCCGGAAAGGGAGAAGGAGTTTTTTATGGAATTTGCCCTTCATGGCCTAGCAGAATACAGCCAACTGAGTAAAAAGCTGGTAGATACCGGGATGCAGTTCAGAGACCTTTTCAGCAGCATGTTTGATATGGGTGCAGGTGAAGACTTGGAGGATGAGGATGATGACGAGGGGTTCAACTGAGCCAGCCCGGAGCCCAATCGGCTAGTGGGCTTCCAGCCAATCGTTGCCGGTGCCCACCTCCACGACGATCGGCACACCGATGTCAACCGCATGGGCCATTAGTTGGGGGATTTCTCTTTTGAGGATATCCACTTCCGAATGATGTGCGTCAAAGACCAGTTCGTCGTGGACTTGCAGGATCATTTTAGAACGTAAGGCTTCTTTTTTCATCCACCGGTGAACCTGTATCATGGCTACCTTGATCATGTCGGCAGCAGAACCTTGGATAGGAGCGTTGATCGCGTTTCGCTCCGCAAAGCCACGCATGGTAGCGTTTCGACTGTTGATGTCACGAAGATAGCGTCTCCTACCCAGAATGGTTTCCACGTATTCTTGTTTTCGGGCCTTCTCGATGGAGTCGTCCATGTATGCTTTTACTGCCGGGAACTCTTTGAAATAAGCATCAATGATTTCCTTTGCTTCCCCCCTGGGTATATTGAGTCGCTGGGAAAGCCCAAACGCCGATATGCCGTAGATAATCCCAAAGTTGGCGGTTTTGGCTTTTCGACGCATGTCGGAAGTTACCTCTTCCAAGGCCACCTGGAAAATCTTGGCAGCGGTAGTCGCGTGCACATCCCGACCATTCTTAAAGGCTTCGATCATGGATTCATCTTGGGAGAATGCCGCCATGATCCGCAGTTCGATTTGGGAATAGTCCGCAGCCAGGATGACGTGCTCCTCGTCCCTGGGTACGAACGCTTTTCGGATCTCTCGCCCCCTTTCAGAGCGGATCGGGATGTTTTGCAGGTTGGGATTGATGGATGAAAGACGACCGGTAGCTGCCACGAATTGATTGTAGGTGGTGTGGATACGCCCAGTTTTGGGGTTTATCAGTTCTGGAAGCGCATCCACATAGGTGGATTTTAGTTTTACCAATTGCCTATAGTCAAGAATGGCTTGAGCGATTTCGTGCTCGCCAGCCATCTTGCTAAGAACTTCTTCACCAGTAGCAAATTGACCTGTTTTGGTTTTTTTTGCTTTGGGATCCAGGTTCATTTTAACAAAGAGAATCTCTCCCAACTGCTTGGGAGAACTCAGGTTGAAGGTTTCGCCCGCCAATTCAAATACCCGCTTTTCAACCTCTTTGCTTTCCTTTTCCAACTCTACCGAAAGTTCGGCGAGTGCTTCCGTGTTGATCCGAACACCCTCAAACTCCATTGCGGTAAGAACCCGTATCAGCGGATTTTCCACTTCATGGAAGAGTTTTTCCACCCCCTGGGTTTTGACCAGCGGATCCAACACTTGTTTTAGTTGCAGGGTGATGTCAGCGTCTTCGGAGGCATAGTCGACTACCTCGTCTATGTCTACATCGCGCATGTTTCCCTGGTTTTTCCCTTTTTTGCCGATCAGACTTGTGATGGATACGGGCTTGTAGTTTAGGTAGTGTTCGGCCAGCCAGTCCATCGAATGCTTTCCTTCTGGCTCTATTAGGTAATGGGCCAACATGGTATCGTAGAGTGTACCTTTAACCTCTATGCCGTAATTTTTGAGTACCAAGAGGTCATATTTGATGTTTTGCCCGATCTTGGTAATGGATTCGTTTTCGAAAACCGGTGACAGCCACAAAAGAATCGCTTGAGTGCCTTCTTGATCCTCAGGCAATGGTAGGTAGTACGCCTCGCCGGGAATATACGCAAATGCGATTCCGACCAGTGTTGCCTCGTTGGGGTTTAGGGACGTGGTTTCCGTGTCGAAGCAGATTTCAGGCTGTTGAACCAAGTAGCTGACCAGCTCGCCTACCTCCTGTTTTCCCTCTACCCGGTGATAACTATGGGCACGGGAATACAGGGTGTCGTGGGTTGCTGGGATAGGATCGGTTGGGGTATCTTCCGGAAGGGCTTCCACGGTTTCGGCTGGTTTGTCTTCCATGCCGGTAAAGAGCCCGAGTTGTTCATCCACGCGTATGGTCGGCTTTTTGAGGGCCTCGCCAAACACCCGTTTGGTTAGCGTGCGGAATTCCAATTCGGCAAAAAGGGCCTTCAACTTTTCCTCATCCGGGCCATCGTAGCGTAGTTCCTCCTCAACGAAATCAATGGGGACGTCCAGACTAATGGTGGCCAGTTCCTTTGAGAGAATTCCCTGTTGCCCAAACTCCTCCACTTTCTCCCGTTGTTTTCCTTTCAGATCATGGGTGTTTTTTAACAACTCCTCGATGGTACCGTAGGTTTTTAGCAGTTTTACGGCCGTTTTTTCCCCAATTCCGGGAATTCCCGGGATATTGTCTACCGCATCTCCCATGAGGCCAAGAATATCCCGAACCTGGTCCACATGTTCAATGTCCCATTTGGCGCAGACTTCTTTAGGCCCCATGATGTCTACCCCGTTCCCCATGAAGGCGGGCTTATAGAGAAAAATATGTTCTTCCACCAGCTGCCCATAGTCCTTATCGGGCGTCATCATATATACCTCAAAGCTTGTCCGTTCGGCTTTTTTGGCGATGGTACCTATGATATCATCCGCTTCGTATCCATCCAGCTCCAATACTGGGATGTTAAACCCCTGAACCAGTTGTTTTACCCAGGGGATGGCGATCTCAATGTCCTCGGGTTGTTCCTGTCGGTTAGCTTTGTAGGCTTCGAAGCGTTCATGGCGGAATGTGGGCGCGTGGGTATCAAAGGCAACGGCAATATGAGTGGGTTTCTCTTTCTCCAATACCTCTAGCAACGTGTTCGTAAAACCGAGCATTACACCTGTATTAAGCCCTTTGCTGTTGATGCGAGGGTTCTTGCTAAATGCGAAATAAGCCCGGTAAATAAGGGCCATGGCGTCAAGGAGAAACAACTTTTTGGAACCTTTGTTAGACATAGGTAAAGGGGTTAGGACAGCGTTAGAGGCAGCAGTTTGCGGTAAATAGATGGCTAAATTACAAATTTATTGCAATATGGAAGAAAGAAAGTGTGGCGCGAGGCTGGACCTTTTGGTAAGGTATTTGGTAGGCTTTGGGGTAGTCATTTGCAGCTTGCAATTGACTTCATTAAAAATCTATGTTCAAACAAACCCATTATTCACATGAAAACGATCGCATATTTTTTGTCCCTGGTGTTTTTAGTAACGTCCCTGGCACCGGCAGCCGTGGCAAAAGATGTCAAGGAGGAGAATTCACTAACTCCGGAGGAGGAGCTACGCTTGGAGGAAATCAGTGAACGTGTGGCCGAGATTAGGGCCATGGATTTTGCCAAGATGAGCAAGGCAGAAAAACGGGAGCTCCGCAAAGAGCTGCGGGAAATTAACAAGGAAACAAAAGCACTAAGTGGAGGGGTGTATCTTTCCGTGGGAGCGATCATCGTTATATTGCTGATTTTGATTCTCATCACCTAGGCAAGGAATCTCCTTTCTCTATTTCATTTTTGGCATGATTTTTTCATATTAATTATGAAAAAGATGAAAGGAGGATAGAATGAAGACAAGAAAATGGATTGTATTATTCACAATTGTAGCGGGGATGATGTTTGCCGCCTCTTGTTCTTCCCACCGGGTAGTTGACCCTTATGGTTACCATGATCCTTTGTACTACGGTCCAGGAATGTATTATGGACCGGGGATGTTTGCTCCCGGCTTTTATGGGCCGGCAGTCTTTCCCCGAAATAACGTGATCATTCAGCGGAACCAACCGCAACGAAATAACCGCAACGTAGCCCCTAGGAGTAATAGACAGCCTGCACAGGTAAGCCCGAACAATCGAAGAACAACGGCTCCGAACCGTCAGAGCGTTCAGCCAAGAAGTCCAAGGTCAAATCCGTCAATTAACAGACGGAGTTCGGCACCACCTGCAAATCGCAGTACCGTGTCGCCTGGCACCCGGTCTACGGCACCTGCTTCCCGGGGCGGAAGTAGCCCTTCCAACAGAAGGGGCAATTAACTCAAGTCAACAATCAAAAGAGCCACTAGGTCGAGTGGTGGCTCTTTTTGGTGTGCCGTGCATGTTAACTAACTAGGTGGTGAAAGTC
>NZ_AQHR01000124.1 GCF_000390185.1 Lunatimonas lonarensis
TATGAAGAGCCGTGTGAGGTGAGAGTCTCACGCACAGCCTGTCCCGTTTTTACGGGAGTTCTGTGGGAAGGTAGGGGTGAATTGGAAATCACGAACGCCGCCGATAAATAATAAATACAGTGAGTAAATTCCCCCGCCTGACCCGATTATCGCTCAGTGTAGAAAACCCGAACATCAAAACGACATTAGGAAAAAGAGTAAATTTGAAACTAAAACATAATTAATTATAGGCAGTGAGTTCAGAATCACAAAATATTGAGTTCAAAGTAACTTGGCGAGACGAATACTTGAAATGGATTTGTGGTTTTGCAAATGCTTATGGCGGAACCATTTTTATAGGAAAGAACGATACCGGAAATGTAGTTGACTTAAAGGATGCTAAAAAATTATTAGAAGAAATCCCTAACAAGGTAAGAGATACTTTGGGGATTTTGGTTGATGTTAATCTGCACCAAACCGACCAAGGGAAATTTATTGAAATTCTTGTTGAGCAATACCCTTATCCTGTCAATTACAAGGGGCAATATCATTACAGAAGCGGAAGCACCAAACAGGAACTAAAAGGGGCAGCACTTAACAAGTTTCTCCTTCAGAAAAAAGGTAAAAGATGGGATGGAGTCCCTGTTCCAAATGTTTCAACAAAAGACCTTAAGCAAGAAACATTCGATTTTTTTCGCAAACGAGCTTTCAGAAGCCAAAGAATTGACGAAGAAAGTTTAGCCGACAGTAACGAGCATCTTATTGAGAATCTTCAACTCAAGGAAGGTAATTATCTTAAGAGAGCATCTATCCTACTTTTTCATCCAAATCCTGAGAAATTTATTACAGGGGCTTACATAAAAATTGGATTTTTCGAAAGAGACAGTGATTTGAGATTTCAGGACGAAATCCACGGAAATCTTTTCGAACAAATTGAAAAGACCACAGAGTTACTTTTCACAAAATACATCAAGGCTTTGATAAGCTATGAAGGGTTGAATCGTGTGGAAACATACGAGTATCCAAAAGAAGCAATCAGGGAAGCATTACTAAATGCTGTTGCCCATAAAGACTATTCAGGTGGTGCTCCAATTCAAATCAGTGTTTATAAAGACAAGTTTATGATTTGGAACGAAGGGCAACTTCCTGAAAATTGGACCATTGAAACGCTTTTGGACAAGCACTCTTCAAAGCCATTTAATCCAGATATTGCAAATGCACTTTTTCGCAGCGGATACATTGAATCTTGGGGGCGTGGTATTTCTAAAATGACAGAGCAGTGCTTTAATTTTGGACTTCCTGCACCCTTATTCTTTTTTAAAAGTTCAGGTTTTTGGGTAGAATTTAGAAAGGACATTTATAACCACAACCAACTTAAAGACCTTGGACTTAATGAAAGGCAGATTAAGGCTGTGCTTTTCGTGAAAGACAATGGGAAAATTAACAACAGTGATTATCAGGCTATAAATGATGTTTCAAAAGCGACTGCTACGAGAGACCTTACTGAACTTGTAGAGAAGTTCAAAGTATTGGACAGAAGCGGAGAAGTTGGGGCAGGTACAACCTATGTTTTGATTGGCTCATAATTGGCTCAATTGGCTCATAAGGCAAAACAAATAGAGAGAAGCAAATGGACAAAGAAGAACACCGAAGCGATAACAGCGTGTATGTGGCAATAGCGGGTGAAGTGGTAAATCGAAGGGCTGTGCTTCTTAGAAACTTTGTGCTAATCAGACAGGAAAGTGCTTCTAATCCGCTACTGCACATACACGCCAAACGTTACCTGCCATTATAATGAAGATAGAACGAACAATAGAGAAATATTACTATTTGACTGGAGATGAGAAGTCAAAAGTTGGAAATGCCGACCCAATTGACTCAAATATTCATTGGGACTTTTTTGAGAATAAGAGTAAGGATTTCAAATTGACTGATCCAATAAAGTTCAAAATCAACCCTGGACGCTTTACTGGGCAGACTGGTGACTTTCAATTTAATAGTTGCGGTTTTCTGCTTTTTTCAGACAAACTTCGTACAATCATAGAAAAATACATAACTGATATTGACTCACCAAATTGGTTTCCAGCACAAGTGACAGACTTAAATAATGTAACAACCAACTATTCGATATTGTATCTATTTGACAAACCTGACTTCTTAGATTATCAGAATTCAACTTTTGTGCAGGGAACAGACCACCCAATTAAAAAACGATTTGAATTAAGTAAAATAGGAGACCGACTTTTATTTAATTCGACAAAACTTGGTGTATCGCTTTGTGTCCATGACATAATTCGTAAGGAAATTAAAAAAGAAGGTTGCACTGGACTTTATTTTTACAAAATTCATACAGCGGGTCGACTATCATGAGAATAACGGCAGGTAACATATAAGGGCTAAACCGAAGTGAAGCGCAGCGGAATTTCGGAATTAGCCCCTGTTGACAGAAGCGTAGCGGGGTTGAGAGGAGATTTAGCTATGGGGATTAAAAGTTTGGAGTCATTCCTGATGGTTAAAAAATCTTGTTTCTTATAGGAGTTTTTGATAGCAGTAATTGACTGCTATCTATTTTTTTGAGCCTTTTGCTTAGTTGTTTACTGTTTTTTCTGTGTCTGAATATCTTTTAGCCAATGGTTTTCCTTTGCTCTTATGAGCTGTTTTTTTATGTTTTTGCATGTGCTTTGAGTTTGTTGTTGATGGTTGACGGAGGTGCGTTTGCGGCGAAGTATAAGATGGTGATGAGTGTTCCCTTGTGGCAGCAGGGGCAGATGTTGATGTTGTAATCTTCTTGGAAATAGAGTGGGTCTCCATGTTTTTCTTTTTGAATACCTGTTGAGTTGATGCCCTGTTCTTGCTGGAAAGCTCTGAGTTCTTCTTTGTTTCTTCGGGAGAGGAAGCCATAGTGCCTGATTTTGACAAACATTGGAGGCAAGATATGTAAGCAGAAGCGCCTGAGGAACTCGGCGGCATCTAGTGTCATGATTTTGGTGAGCCCTCCGTGTGCGTAGTCTTTGTAGGAGAAGGAGACCTTTCCGTTTTCGACGGATTTTATGCGGTGGTTGGAGATGGCCACCCGATGGGTGTACCTGCCGAGATATTCGACGACAGCAGCGGGATTTTGGAAAGGCCGCTTGGCGTAGACAACCCAGTTTTTGGCATAGAGTGTTTTCCTGAGTTGTGGAGTGATTGGAAGTTCAGCCTGTTTGGATATTTCGGTCGGACCATGCCAGCGTTTTCGGTCAAATGGT
>NZ_AQHR01000125.1 GCF_000390185.1 Lunatimonas lonarensis
ACCATTTACCCGAAAAAACAGATGGGGATGGGCGGCTGCTTACGCTGTTCAGATACGAACCAAGCAACGAACTGCCAACCCAAGAGCAATTACAAGAAATGCACAAACATTGGGGGGAATTTATTGGTGGAATTGCTATGCAAGGAAAACTGGTAAGTACGCATCAATTAGGTTTTGAAGGGAAAAAGATTTATGCCAATCAAAACACAGAAGATGGATTACATATTGCCGAAGGACAAACCATAGGCGGCAATATGGTTTTGAAAGCAAAATCGATGGAGTCTGCAACAGAACTTGCAAAAAAATGCCCTATACTTTTTATGGGTGGCACTGTGGAAGTAAGAGACGTAATACCAATGAACTAATTATAAACTTTTTAAAATGAACAAAAGAATGATATTCACAATAATTGGAATCGCTCTTGCGGCGTTCATCGGATTTGGCTTATACAAAGCTAGTGGTTTGAAAAATATTCAAATCGTAAAAACAGTTACCATCAAGGGAACTAAACAAGAAGTTTTTGATATGGTAAAATACCTGAACAACTTCCCTAAATGGTCGCCATTTTTGGCACAAGACCCATGGATATTCCGGACAATACTGACCCCCGTTCCGGGCATATTGA
>NZ_AQHR01000126.1 GCF_000390185.1 Lunatimonas lonarensis
CGGAAAAACCGGAATCGGTGGCACAAAACGATCCATTATATCCAAAGTCTAACCAAACAGCCGTCAACTTATTACTGCCTTTTATTCAAGCGCAAGAAATTATGCGGGATTAGATGGTTTGAGAGCCAGGGATTATTGGTAATTCCTTCCCTTTCCAATTGCAAATTGGAAAGGATAGGAGGATGTAGTCGCAAACTACACCCAGTTAGAGTAAGTTGGGAAACTGATGTAGAATAACGAAAGCGTCAGAAGACCGGGCCTTTTTTAGTGAATGAGCTGCAAGAGTGCTTTGATCTGATTGTCAGAAATAGTATCCTGGTCAGACTTGTCGTAGATAGAAAGCAGAAAGACGGTATTATCAGCTACGTAGAAATGGGTAATCACTCTTGCCCCACCCGACTTGCCTTTACCTTTGGAAGTAATGGCTAGGCGGATTTTGTAGCAGCTGTTGCCGAGTGGCATGCCGATGGTCAAGATCAGTGGAAAGCTGGCTGCCTAATTGAGCCAATTCGTTTTTAAGGGAAGGGTATTTTTTGATGAGCTTTTTGGCCTCCTTGCGGAAGGGAGCAATGGTATCTACCTTATAGCTCGTTAAGAAACTCGGTTAAAGGTTGTGCCTTTTTCTTACCTGCCTTAATCTGATTTACCTCCTCTACGGCCTCTTGTAGTCCTTTCAATATCTCTTCCTTTGAAGAAACTTCTTCAGTATCCACCCTTTTTATGAACTTCAGGCTTTTGATGAGTTCCATAAAGAAGGGGAATTTATTATCGGGAATATATATGGTTATCTGTTTCATATTATAATTGATTTTTCAAAGGCTACTGATAAGGTGTTTAGGTTGACGGTAACAAGCCAGCTAAGTAGCGAAACTAAAGGAATAAATGTTCAGAAGCAATCTGGATCCTTCTCCCTTTTCGGATCGACTGATTGCATCGTCTTCACCATCCTAGTTTGACGTCAAAATCTGGTAGAGATCATCAAAAAAAGCTTACTAAAGATTGATTTATTTAGTTAACAGATACGCCCTAACGTTCCAGAAACTGAGCAATCTGCCGTCCTACAAACGCATTTTCGTGCGGCAACAAGCCCTTCAGTGCCTCATAGAGTCTAGGGTTCCGAACGTCATGCCGATCATATAGTTTTAACAACCGGATTACCTGCTGCCCACCCAGCCCGCCGATCATGCCAAAGGAGTGATCCAGCACGGCGGGATTAAGGTGACTCACCTCCGACAACCGGTCGATTACCGCCGTCTCCAAATTGGAACCAACCGCTCCGATCAGGTTGAAAAGCTCCAGCTGCAGGCTATCCGATGCCAGCTGATCCCGGGAAAGTGACCGAAGCAACAGGTATCCCTGAAAGTAGTCGCCCTCGCGAAGCAGGCGGACGACAGCGGCCAACGCTTCCCCGTCCATCTTTTGGAGCTGTGCCACCCGCTCGGCCGCCCAGGTTTGGTCGCTTGGGTCGGGGCTTTCCAGGATCTTTGCAAACAGATGGGAATCCATGACTGCTTCGGTCAGCGCACTGATCTGCTCCCGGGTTTCGCCATGCACAATGTTCCAAAGCTTGTGGGTGGTATAGGCGGCCCCCTCCACCACGTATTGCAGCACCTCCTTGGAAGTAGCACCGGAAACCCCGTCCACCTCATCCGATCCGGTGTCGGGTACCTTTACCAGTTCTTCAAAGGAATAGTTTCCCAAAGGCAGGAACGGATCTGCCAGGAAGGCATGGAGCTGCTCGTACTCCGCTTCGGTGAAGGGCTCGTGGTCGTATTTGCTGAGGTACTCCCCATCCAGCAGCTCGAAGCCAAGATACCTCCCGGTAATGTTCCAGTAGACCACTATTTTCAGGGGCCTGCACTTGTTGTCGAAGCAGATGCCCGTATGGAGGTCCATGGAGTAGTTTAAGGGGGTAATTTGGGATAGGCCATCCCGACGGAATTCCTGTCTGCTCAACGAATCGTTGATGGCTACCGATACGGCCACCGTGCCCTCCTCCTGGGTAAGGGTGGCGGACCGAAAATAGCGGATATCCTCCCCGCTTACCGTTGCCAGGAGGATAACTGCCAGTAGGGCAAACAGACCGTTGATCCAGCTGATCATGTGCTATACATTAGGCCCGGGCTTGGGGAACAATCCCACCATGCTCTTTTATCATCGCTTTCAGCTCCGCCAGCGGCACGTTGGCCGGTGTGACCCGGTGCCTGATGGCCAGTACGGCCGCCGCTGCGGCAGCCTGCCCCATGCCCATGCAGGAGGCCTGAACCCGCAAGGCCGAATTGGAAAGCCTGTCGCTGCTAAGGCAACGTCCGGCCACCAGAAAATTCTGGCTGCCCTTTGGTATCAGCGCCCGCAACGGGATGGTCGCCACCACGTCCTCTTTAAGGAATTCCTGGTAGATGGACTGCCCGTCGCGGTGCAAATCGATGGGGTAAAAGGAATAGGAAACCGAATCGTCAAACACCCTACCGGTCACGTAATCCTCGTGGGTGACCTGGTACAGGCCGTCTATACGATAGGTCTCCCGGATGGCGGTTTCGGGTTGGGCAGTAATCAGCTTCAGCTTCTCGCAGCCAGGAAAGGTCCGAAGCTTGCGTATCAACTTGAGCAGCTCGGCGCGCCCCTCCAAATTTGCCTTGGTATGGAGTTCCGCAGAGGAGGAATCCGCCCCGTGCACATAGACGTAGTTATAGGGCACGGTAGGCGGAAAGTTGTTGACCGAAGACTCTACCTTCACATCGTCATTGATCAGCATGTTTTGGCGAAGCCTGCTGTGATACTCTTGGGGTATCTTGGAGAGGTCCAGGGAATCGAAATCGTAGCCCCCCAACCGGAAGATAAAAGATCCGGGCTGCACGTCCTCCTCTCTCAGAAGTTTGAATCCCGCGATGGAGGCTGCGGCCGCATTGCCCGAGCAATCGATGATCTGATCGCAGGTGATCTCATTCACCACCCCTTTGCCCATGGTGGTTACGGTCCATCGCCCGTTTTGAAACCTGACCTCCGTCGGACTTTCGTAGTAGTGGATGGACACACCCGCTTCCACACATTTTTCCTCGGCCAGCATGGCGTAGAGGGCGCCGTTTACCGACACCTGATGCCTCCAGTGGCGGATGCTGGTGTTGTTGGGAACGATGGAGAAATTGGGCAGGATATCGTCGTTCAGCCGTACGGCTTCCAGGACGAGTTCCCAGCCAATGCCCCCGATCACCTGTTTGCCCCAGGCGTGAAAAATACCGGGAAAACAGACCCCTCCGGTGGTCGTGGTACCACCCAGTTGGCTGCCGCTCTCGATCAGGGTGGTGCTCATCCCTTCCCTGCCTGCCTGAATGGCCGCAACGACCCCGGCAGTGCCCCCGCCTATCACCAGTACCTGGGTATCGATTTTCCGGCGTTGGACCTGGTAGGGTTTGTGGTATGCCTCTCCTTTTGCCAGGCCTGGAGCGGCCATTCCCACGGAAAGCGCCCCCATTCTGGCCAATACGTCTCTTCTTTTCATATTTTCTTAAATGTATTTTAATGATCAGAATAAGTTCTTTACCAAAGATACATGCAGCATGTCTCTACCCCTTTAACGATTGTTAATTAATTGATTATCATATGATTTTGCAAGGATTTTGATGTGTAATGATTACACTCAGGCTCGATTCAACAAAGATAAATTATCGACCAAAATACTTCCATAATTCGGCGATAATTTAAAGAGTATGAAAGCGACCTGGAAGGTATCTATTCGGTTTTAAACTTTCTGATTCGTTAAGAAGATAAAGGCTTGTCGGGTTTTTTTACTCAGACGGCTATGGTACATCAATGGTATGTAAACCAGGCGGTAGCTTTACCATCGCGATTAGACACTATCCTAACCCATCTAGCTTGAAATCCCTTTTCAAATTCATAATTAAATGTTTCCCCCGGAGCGACTTCTATTTCCTTCCATTTCATCCAAGGTCCATGACCAATCGGTTCAATCTCGATAGTAAATTGAACACTTTGATCAGACTGGTGCGATAAGCTTAGAGAACGATTATCATAAAACCCAATGAGATAGGGATCGGAGGGTACTCCAGCTCTAATCTCACTGTTTTTCCATGGACCACCCCGGCCTGTTGGCTTGCCAAGCTTCCATAAATCATCGATGACACCAGCCCAAACGCTTGCTTTTCCATCTTCCGATTTGAAAATGTGCGGATTGTTTGTCGCATCGGGGCTGATCCCGGTCATCACTAGCAAACCTCGATAAGAGGCATAGTCGAAAATATGAAAATTGTGACTGGCAACAGGTCTTATTTTAGCATAACCATCGGCATTTTCTGCAGGTAATTCATAAAACGTCCCGTGAGCACTGAAAAGGTCACGCTCAGTAGCCACTTCACGGCAAATTCGCGTCAACGCCTTCTGAGTTGCGCCAGTGTAACCTTCATTGCCCAAAGGCAAACGCCACCTACGTCCCCTATCATCAATCACCAAAACCGAGGCCTCATCTATTTCGATCACCTGATCCGGAATGGCATATTGGTCGCGTATATAAGAGGAGATCACATCGTCGTCCTTTTTCACAATGTTCATTGCGGCATCAACTTCATAATACCCAGCCTCCTCAAATTTCCCATTTACAACTGTCCCCGCTAGCATACCCAGTGCTCGTCGATTATCTCCCAAACCATACAATAATCCAGCTTTGACTTCCGGAGACTGGATTTGGGCCAATCCGGAAAACATGCTATCGGTTTCCTTTTGGAACCTGCTTAAATCGGTATAAGCAAAATGTACGGTAGCCCGAGTGGCTTTGTCTACAGCTACGCGAATCCATTCACCTAAATCAGATGACTTAAAGGAATGATGTACAGACGCACCAGGCGCTACTTCGAAACGGATGAGCTCCGTCCATTTTCCGTTGCCACTGTTGTCGGTTTCAAAAAGGTAGGTAACCTTTTCACTGCCTTCATTTTTGATCCAAACGCTACGCTGCTCCCATCCCGCAAATAGAAATGGCTCAGATGGATTTTTGGCACTAACGTTTTCTGAAAGCCAAACGGAACCATTAGCAGTGTTTGGCCCCAGTTTCTCCGGTGTATTTAAGTCGGTAAACCAAAGGTTTGAATTTGATTGACCGGGGCCTTCAATCTTGCCTTTCGCCTTGCGTTTATTTAGGAACTCACGGTGAGCGGAGTCATCACCTCCAAACACCAACTGATTATTCCAGCGAGTATAATCACCAATAACTTTGAGATAAGCTGAATGCGGACGAATTCCCGCACTGTTGCTTGCAGTGAAGTTGCCCGGGAATTTCCAGAACATACCGTGCATGGTCATCAGGTAGTCTGGTTTTTGATCCGTACCCACATCGCGGATGCGGGGCCATTCGGTATTCCAACCGTGTGCACCATCGTAGCTGTGGCTGGCCTTGGGAAGCCTAAAAAATTCCCAGCCAGTTTCTGCATCTCGTACGGCAAGCAAAACCGACTTGTGGTCCCATCCAGTCGCCCAAATAGGATCCGTGTCTGGGTTTTCATTCCCGTGGATTCCTCCGGGCCCGGTCACCTCTACAAATTGGCTTCGGCGTACCAAGATCCATTCATTACCGTCCCACTCATATAGCGCCCCAGATTCAACGTCAAATTTTTCGCGGGCTTGTTTACTGTCTTCGCCGTTATTGGAATAAACCAAAACACCCTGCCCGGAATAAAGCCCCTTGCCATGAGCACCAAGCAACAGTTTGCTATCCAACGGTTCTCCCGGCGGCCGCGTCACGTTACCGTCTACGTAAAGTGTATTAACCTCCAGCGTATTTACGTCAACTTCATAAAAGCCTTCTTCCATCGTACCATAATAGATTTTACCACTTGGATCGGTAAGATGACGGGCATTTCCCGTGTGCCTGCCGGGCATTTGCTCCCAGGGGATAACCCTTACATTTCGCTTTGCATCGATGGCATAGGGGCCAATGAAAAGCTGGTTGCTCTCATTATGGATCATCCGGTTTGCAGGGGTTCCCCCAATGCTTTCAGGCCGTACAATCATCTCTAAATCCTCAGTTATCTCATACAATTTATCAGATGAGCCATAAGGGAAGTGTGGGCCATAGGTAATAACCCACAAGCGGTCTGCCCAAGGAACCACCGCACCGGTACCACATTCCCCTTCTTCATTGTAATACGCAAGATGGGGATAGATGCCACTAATGTTAAGTAAAGCATCTTTTGCCTCCGATACAGTTTCTTCATTGGTAGAACAGGCCGAAACGGCAGCCAGAAAAATTAGGGTTAAGCAACTTTGCAGATGAAGCCTCATTGTTTTTTTAAGCATTTGATTTTAAAATTATCCAGATAGAGTTAATTTCCTGATCGGGTTAATAATTTGGGTTTTGTGTTAGCTGATTGTTCAGGAGTCTATCAGTTGCCGGTATAGGCCATAAATACATCCTATCCTCATCAAAATCGTAATCTTGCAGCTGCCTCGCAAAATTGCGGCTAATCAACTCATCTGCCCTCATATCGACCACTCCATCATTATCGATTATTGGCAATATAATATTGTTAAAAGGCCACTGGTTTCTATCCTGATCGATTGGTTGCGGTAACCCCAAAACTATGCGATCCAATGCCTTTTTCGCCACCCGCCATCGTATCACATCCTGATAGCGCAATCCTTCCCTCATTAACTCCACCCGCCGCTCACGACGTAATCGAATCCGTAAACTGTTCTGGTCATTCTCAGTTAAAGCTGGATAAAGGCTGATCTGATCAACAGAAACACCATAGGCACGTGCTCTTACCCGATTAATGGCATTGCGGGCCTCTGTAAGGTTTTCATTTAATTCGATCAGCGATTCGGCATACATCAATAATACATCGGCATAGCGGAGAATAATTAGATTTGGGTCGGCTAATCTTGGGGCATCCGCCCATCGTTGTTCAATTCCCTTTTTCCAAAGCATACCTGTAAATGACGCGAAAATTGCCACACCTCTGGTATCATTATTGGTAATCATTTGTCCAGTAGCAACGCTCATAGTCCTGAGGGAATCGGGGTGAGGCTGAAGAACATATCCCAGCCAAGGAGTACCAAACTCAACAATAGTCTGGGTAAGTCTCGGGTCTCTGTTCTCAAAAGGTCTATGGGGATTATACAACGGAGACTCCGAAACTGTCAATCCATCAGAACATTCGAAAACATGTAATGCCTCGAACGTAGGAAGAGCAGCGCCAAAACCTCCCGCATTTCTAGGTATGTAATCACGCGTAGGCGTATTTCCAAAATTTACACCAAACTCTACGCTCATGGGAACGAAATAAATCAATTCGGGGCTGTTTGAACCACTTCGAAGAAACAAGTTCCTGAAATCCGGATCAAGTGAGTAAATCCCCAAATCAATAACTGCTTTTGCTGCATCCCTTGCGATCGCAAAATCGCCTTCATATAATGCAAATCTCGCCTTAATACCCAATGCAAAGCCTTTACTTACCCTGTTTTCTGTATTTGCCGGTAGTTTTGCAGCGGCAGCATCAAGTTCACTATACACAAATGACTTTACAGTTTGCTTATCTGTACGTATTATGGTAAGTGCTTCATTTAACGGAAGTCTGCTGGTTATCAAAGGAACATCACCAAATTTGGTCATAAGTATTCCGTAGAAGTAAGCACGTATTGCCCGCGCCTCACCTTCAATTCTATCATACACAGCTGGATTTATGGTTGATTTTACTTGCTCCATTTCTTCGAGCAAGGTATTGGCTCGTTTGACGCCATCGTATAAATCACGCCAATACGCACCAGACAAGCCAGATTCAGAATTCAAGTTGGCTGTTGAAATATCGTTTATTGCAGGTCCTGCTCCTCTATGATGTTCATCATCCGTCCAATAATCAAGATCTATTTTCCAAAGATTGATTTGGTATAGTGAATTAAGACCTATCTGAAGTTCTGCTTCGTTTCTGAAAAAATTTTCAGATGAAATGGCCGTTTTGGGTGCAAGGTCTAGTTCCGCGCAAGCGCCAAACAGCAGAGACACCAATCCCAAGACAATATATTTTATTGATTTCATTATCATGTTTTTTTAGGTTTAGAGCTACAGTTGAACTTGTAATCCCAACAAAAATGTCTTCATAATTGGGTAGCTGGTATTTCCTGCTTCTGGATCCCAGCCATTCAGGAAGTTACGTTGTAATGTAAAGAAATCCCTCATGCCCAGATAAACTCTAGCCCGTTGGATCTTGATTCTTTCTACCGTGCTGGTTGGTATAGTGTATCCGAATGTGATATTTTGAACTCTAAGGAATGCACCATTGAATAGCCAATAATCAGACATATCATAGTTTCTGAATGACCGTTGAGAAAGTCTTGGAAACTGTGCATTTGCATTTTGTTCGGGACTATTGTTGGGACTCCAGAATCTGTCTACAAGATTAAGGGGAACATTTCCAAAAGATTGCTGGAAGGGGCGGACCTGCATAGGATCATACCTTCGGTTTTGAAGACCTACCCCATTAAAAACCACGGAAAAGTCAAAACCTTTATAATCCAAGTTTATACTTCCGCCATAGGTTAACCGAGGTAATGATGACCCCAAAGGTATCCTGTCCTGTTCATTGATTATTCGATCACCGCTATCGAGTATTCCATCTCCATTGGTATCGATGGTAAGTTGATCAACGATCCAGATGTCGCCTGCAAAAGCACCTGTTCCATATGCATTGGCTTCTTCCTGTGTTTGAAAAAGACCATTGGTCTGAAAGCCAAACCATTCGTTGTAGGCAAACCCCGGCTTATTGATAAAGGTACCACCCCCACTCAAAAAGAACGCACCACCTAATTGATTAACCTGAGTATTGACAATCGTTGTATTTCCGAAAATGGAGTAGTTAAGATCTCCTATTTTGTTTCTATACCCTAGTTCTATATCAAGTCCTTTAGCTTGTATAGAAGCTACGTTGGTTCTCGTATTGGCAGGGAAACCCATATAGTTAGGGATATCTAACAAATCGATAATATCATCGGTCCTTCTGTCATAATACTCAAATGACATTGTCACCCTATCGTCAAACAAACCAACATCTAGACCAACATCAATGGTGCGCGTTCTCTCCCATCTGATATCTCTATCTGATAGGAAATCCTGCCTAATGCCAAGAGCCGGTCCCACCGTATTATTCTGATAGAATAGAATATTGGTAATAGGCTCAAAGATCCCTTGATAAGGATAGAAATTAAAAAATTCTGATCCACCAGTCCTACCAACCCCTACCCTTTCATTCCCAACTTCTCCATACGATGCTCTAATTTTCAGGAAATTGACAGCAGTGGGCAAACTAAACCTTTCATTGCTTACTACCCAGCCGGCCGATACAGAGGGAAAAAAGCCCCAGCGATTAGCAGGTGCAAATCTTGAGGAGCCATCTACCCTGAAGTTTGATTGCAGTAGATACTTACCTTCATAATCATATGATACTCTGCCAAAAACCGACTGAAGTGCATTCTGAGAAGCAAATTGTGTATTATTAGCCTGAGAGCGATCACCAAAAACAACAGACGGTAAATCTACCGCTAGATTCCGAGCTATGGATCCCACTTGCTCCCAATCCGTCCTCACATCTTCGTAACCTGCAAGCAGGCTCATGCGGTGCTTTGCGATTTTCTTCTCATACGTTACAAATAACTGATTGGTCAATGTGAAAATCCGTCTGTTTTCAATCGTCAGATCTGTTTGGTTACGCGGAAAAAAGCCCCCTCCCAATCGTGGTAATAAAGGTGGAGTCCTGAATGTTTCGAAATTACCGAATTCATATACCGGCGACATATTGCCTCTTAATACCAGGCCTTTTACAGGAGTTAGTGAAAATCCAAGGGTTCCATTAAAGACGCTTTCCTTTCCTATAGTGCTGCCACCTTCAACGGTTTCGGCAAGCGGGTTATCCCCGTCTTTTCCTTCACCCCATTGCCCATCCGTTCGAATCGCTGAAAACCAGCCTGGATACACTCTTGCTTCGGCTATTGCCCCTCCGCCCCTTGTATATGCAGGGTTTTGGGACGTAGAGTTACGGAAGGCTATATCAATATTTACATCGAGATAGTCTGTGATCTTGACGTCGTTGTTAAGTCTGAAAGTGAATCTTTCAAAACCAATATTCGGATGAATGCCATCCTCCTTCATATATCCAAAGGAAGCTCTGGTTCTAACCCTGTCGGTACCCACGGCCATAGAGAGGTCGTGTCTTTGTCTGGTAGACGGCGTGTTGCTAAATAGCTCAGCCTGCCAGTCGGTATCTGGAAATGCATCAGGGTTATCTCTATTTAACTGGACATAATTTGCGTTTTCGGTCGGGTCAAAAATAACACCTCCACCATCATTGCTTGACATTTCATTACTTAAGATTCTAAAGGTTTGTGCATCCACAAATTTTGGTAACATAGTTGGGCTGCTAAAGCCAACATCCATATCATAATTAAGCTGTAGCTTACCAGTTTGGCCTCTCTTGGTGGTTACCACCACCACACCAGCAGCAGCTCTTGCTCCATAAATCGCTTGGGAAGCTGCATCTTTTAATACAGAAATGCTCTCTACATCATTGGGATTTATATCTTCAAGACTCAATCCGGGAACACCATCTATCAAAATTAACGGATCATTTACGTTCAAAGAGGTAACTCCTCGTACTCTTATCTGTGAAGCCTGACCAGGGGCACTGCCAGTTCGGGTTACTGTTACACCTGCCATCCTACCTTGTAGCGCATCAGATAATTGAACAGCCTGACGATTTAGGATGTCAGCAGCTTCTACGGTGGCAACAGACCCTGTTAAATCTTTCTTCTGCTGGACACCATAACCCACAACAACCACCTCATCGAGGGAACTCTCATCCTCTACCAAGCGTATATCAATCGTATCTGAGGCTCCAACGACCCTACGCTGTGTCACAAAGCCGACAAATGAAAAAATCAATGTTGCCCCTTCCGGAGCAGAAATGGAATAACGACCATCTATATCTGTGACGGTACCTGTAGAAGTCCCATCAATCACTATCGTAACTCCCGGTAAAGGCTCCCCATTTTCATCCCTCACGACACCTCTTATGTCCGCCACCTCTGTGGACTCAACGGAGACCGCCTGACTGTCTTTTCGCTTAACCACATCGATCCCGTGGTTTACCTGTCGAAAGGTCAGATCGCTTTGAAGCGCTACGTCGCGCAACAAATCAATGACCAACCCCTGCCTTTTTTCCAAGGTTACAGATAGCTGCCTGTCCACATCCTGATTCTCATACGAAAACTTAAAGGGAGTCTGACGCTGCACCTCACGGAAGAACTGCTGCAAGGTCAATGTTTCATTGGAAAGGGTGACCCTTACTTCCTCGATGGTTTTGTATTGGCCGTTTGCTGCGGTGGCCGATACTAGGTTCAAAAGAAGAGTCTGTATTACCAATCCATACAGAAAGCACTTGGACAACATAATGATTGTCTTTAGTAAGTTATTTTTCATACTTTTACTTTGGTTTATTGAATAAGAAGTTTTGGTAAACCCAACCCTACGTGGTGCCATTCCCCAATGATCCCCATGTTAGGGTTGCGCATCATGCCGGAAAGGAGCTAGCTCCCTTCCGGCTTTTCACTACGAAGTGTCTCGTTTTTCCATAGGTTTAAAATCTCATGGTTACACTTTTATCATTTTTCAGTTCGTATTGAAACCCCTGAATGAAGGAAATGCTCTCAAACACTTCCTTTAACGTCTGCTGCCGGTACTCCCCGGAAAACTGCCAGTTAACACCGCTTCCATTTTCGATAATTATCTGAACACCATACCATTCCTCTAGGGCATTTTTCACCTCCTCCAAGGATGCCCTTTGAAACAGGAGGACGCCGTCCTTCCATGCGAGTACCTCGGAAGGCTTAAAACCCACTACCTGCATAGAGGCCGTTGTGCCTTCAAAATCCAACATCTCACCGGGGCTCATGACCACCTCTTCCCGGGAGGAGGCAACGGACACCTTTCCACTCACAAGAGCAATTTTTGTCTTTCCTGCTTCTTTCGCATTCACATTAAAACTTGTTCCCAACACCGTGGTAACAAGCCCATCGGTGAATACTGAAAATGGACGAAGACTGTCATGCGCCACCTCCAGATAAGCTTCCCCTCTTAAAGAAATGGTCCTTCTATCGGCTTCAAATTTTTCCGGAAATACCACCTCAGAGGATGAGTTTATCCAAATTTTGGTACCGTCGGAGAGCGTCAGCTGCAACTTCTCTCCCGCGGCAGTCATCTTTTTGACGAATACGGCTTCCTCAGCTGTGAATAGAGATGGGGTAACCGGATCGGTGGCAGGCGAGAAGATCAAGGCCAACGTCATACAAACCACCAGGATGGCCGCTACCCGAGTCATCTGACCAAGTTTATTCCAGAAAAATTCACGGGTTCTCTTTGAGGATCGGCTTCCCCCTTCGTGTATTACACCGGAAGATTGTGATTTTAGCCTTAGCACCTCGGCCATTACTTCTTCTTTTAAGCCAACGGGGGGCGTTACCCTATCTACCTTCGCCCGCAGCAACAGCTCCTTTGCCAGCTTCATGGTCTCCAACTGCTCCGGATTGGCCTTCCGCCATTGTTCCCAATAGACCTCTAGTTCCTTATCCGGGTTGTTTACCCAGCGGATAAACTCTGGATCAGTCAAAAAATCTTCAATGTGCTTCATTTCATTCACAGGAATATATAGTATTTGTTAACAATAGATCGGTCTAATTCATCTGCCCGAACAGGATAAGTACCTAGCCTTATAGCAATTTTCTGAGTTCTCTAATGGCTTTATGCATTAAATTCCGAACGCTTTGGGCACTCTCCATTCCCATAATTTCCCTAATCTGTCGATAGGTAAATCCCTCAAAGAAACTATAATAGATAATCTCCCGCTGCCGTTGGCTCAAATGGGATATCGCCCCATTTAATTGGTCTATCTTATCGGCGGATAACTGCCTGTCGATCAACTGGGATTCGTGGGAAAGTGTAAACAGAAAATCGCCGGGCAACGCCTCGATGGACTCTCTATTGCCCTCCCATTTGGTCAAGTCCCTAAACAACCTCCTTTTCAAACATGTAAACAGATAGAATTTGATCGAATCGGTGGCACCAAGATGGGCACGTCTCTCCCTAAGTTCCACAAACAAATCCTGCAAGGCATCCTTGACGACATGGGTATCGGGGATGATACTGTACCCGTAACCAAATAAGATGTCGAAATAAGTTTCGTAGATGAAGATAAAAGCCGATTCGCTACCTTCTCTGAAGGCATTCCATGCTTCTGAATCGGAAGAAAAGGAAGGAGCTGACAAGGGATTGCCGCTCTCGGCTTTTGGGTTACTTGTTAAAATCTTTTTTTCTGGCATTTTGGGTTAGGCAACAAATCCAGTCTTATAAACCCGGTACATTGATTCGTAAAGCCGAAAAACAAGGCAAAACAAAATCCAATTCGGGCTTTGAAAGGTAAAGCAGAATTATCAAAAAACGTAACCTTCCTTTCGGAAAAAAAATCAATTATTGTAATTAACTAACTGAAAATCAGTAATATTAATTCCAAATCACTCTTCAAACCTTAACCGGATGACGTGCTCGGCAGTATTCCTTGCCATAAAAATCCCCAGTCCATTTTCCACGTTGGTATGTACCAACACCGGCTGGGACAGAAAATCTCCCCGGTTGTAAAACTGTAAGTCGGCAGTATCGTAGTACCTGTAATAGGATTCGGATACGTGTGCAAGATGCAGCGTTACCTCCAGCAGTTCGTAATCGGTGGGAACGGTGGTCCGAAAGACCAATTCCGCATCCTGCCCCGGCAACAAGGCATCTCCAAACAGCAGCACACTGCGCATGAGATGGTCCTTTTCAAACGAGGGATTGACCGGTCTGGGATATAAGTCTGAAAAATACATACTCAAAAACGGTTGTCCTTCTACTTCCACCGTGTCGCTGCCAAAAACCCTCCCTGACAGCTCGTAAAAGTTCCGTCCGGGAGGATCTGTAAAACGAACCCGAAATTCCACCAATTCGGAGTTTTGCCAAGATCCATCCGGTCCCAAGCGGGTTATCTCGACCGATTGTATCGGTACTTGGGCAGGCACTACCTGTGAAGTCCGTATGGTTTCATAACCAGGTGCTTCCGCCACGAGGCTATAGGATTGATTAGGGTGAAAGACAAAGTCTGAAAGGCGGTAGAAGGCATTCGGATCGAAAGGCCTACTCCTGTCCACGTATTCCAAGGAATACCTATCTCCCGCCTCCGTCTCCAAATACACATCAGCATTCGAAATCAGGTCAAAAAACTCTTCGTACTCTCGTCCCTCCAGGATTCCACGGGATCGGGTGAGGTACACCTTCAAGGTATCCGAGGGATCCAAAAGGGCATTTAACACGATCCTAGGTTCCTGCCCAGGCAGGTCTACCTCCAAAAACTGCTCGCAAGAGAGCAAGACCAGCAATCCGACGGGTAGGATATATCTTGTTAGGCGACTCATGATTAAAAGGTAAATCGGTAGGAGACGGATGGCACGATGGGAAACAAGCTAAACTGCCGCAACTGGTTTCGCTGCTGGTCATGGTTCCAGCTAATATCCATAAAGAAGGGGTTCAGTCGGCTGTACACATTGTACACCGACACATTCCAAATTCTTCTTCCCCATTTCTTCGTTTTGTGGAAATTGATCCCAGCATCCAAGCGATGGTAGCTACGCATCTGGAAGTTGTTTCGGGACTCAAAATAATCCAGGTAAAGGCCTCCAAAGCGCATAGAGCTATTGTTTACCACGGAGGTGGCGTGCTGATACCGCTGGGTGGGGACGGTGATAAAGTTTCCTGTTCCAAACACCCAGGTGCCGGACAGGTCAATTCGGTCGGTCAACTGATGAACGGCAACCACACTGATATCGTGTCTTCGATCATACCGAAACGGAAACCATGCCCCTTCGTTGAGGTCGTCGAAACGTCTATCGGTTTTGGATAGGGTATACCCAACCCAACCGGTGGTTTTTCCGGTCTTTTTTTGCAGTAGCAATTCCACCCCGGAGCTTCTGCCCTCGCCGGAAGTCACTTTGTTTTGCCAATCTTCGGTGGTGTTCAAAAAGGAGGCCCCATCGTTGTATTCGATCACCCCATCCATCGTCTTGTGATAGGCTTCCACACTCAATTCCAAGCCGTACCCCAGGTTCTTAAAATACCCCACCGACACTTGACGACTTTGCTGAGGGGCAATACGGTCGGTAGAGGGCACCCACAGGTCGGTGGGCAGGCCTAATCCCGCATTGGTGAGCAAATGGATAAACTGAGCCATTTCCACATAGGAAACCTTCAGCGAGGATCCTTGGTCCAACAAATACCTCATGGCAAACCGAGGCTGCAGGGAGGTATAGGTTTTGGTCTCTGCGAGAAAACCGGACGCATGCGCCCCCACGTTGAATTTCAGTCTATCTCCAACCGAAAAGTCATCCTCCAAATAGAGCGAAAATTCCTGGCTATCGGTTGGTGTCCCTCCCTCCCGTATTTCAGGGCGTTGATATTCCTGAGACACGAATACTCCGGGGGTAAATCGGTGGTTGATCCACATGCCTCCCCAGCGTAGGTAGTGCTGCGGATTGGGGATAAATTCAAAGTCAGCCTTCAGCGCATGATCCCGAATACCGGAAAAGTAATCGGCGCTGTAAAAATCCCTGACAGGAGCCTGCCCCTGATTCCCTGTAAAAACATCTTCGTATTCGGAAAAGATCTTAAACCGATACTGGGTAAAGGTTCCGGTAAAATTAGCAAACAAGCGCTGATTGAAGATATGGTTCCAACGGGCAGCCGCTATGTGGTTGCCCCAGCCCAACCCCGCACGCTCCCGACTGGAAAACTCTCCCTGTGAGTTCTCCCTATCGGATTGAAATCTCGAATACCCCCGATCCTCTCCCCCATAATAACTAAGATACAGGCGGTCTTTTTTGTTAAAGATGTGGTTTACCTTGGCGTTCATGTCGTAGAAGTAATACCCTACACTTTCTCGGCCCCCGCTACTCCTACGGATAATCGGACTCGCAATCATATCCAGGTAGGTTCGTCTGCCTGAAAAAAGAAAGGAGGTCTTGTCTTTCGCGATAGGGCCTTCCACGGTTACTTTTGAGGCAATGAGCCCAAGGCTACCTTCCCCCTGAAACTTCTTCATATTCCCCTCCTTCATCGTAATGTCAACAACCGACGAAAGGCGTCCTCCATAGCGGGCAGGAAAGCCCCCCTTTATCATCTCCACGTTGTTGATGGCGCCGTCGTTGAAGATGGAGAAAAACCCAAACAAGTGACTGGCATTGTACACGGGCACCCCATCGAGCAAAATCAGGTTTTGGTCGGGGCTGCCACCTCTGACATACAGACCGGAGGCACCCTCGGCTCCGGATTGCACACCGGGAAGCAATTGGATCACTTTAAAAATATCCACCTCACCCATCAGTGCGGGCAGGTTTTTGATTTCCCTAAGCGGCACATTTACCGTTCCCATCTGCGTGCTTTCTTGGATGGGATCCGCTCGGTTACCTTCTACCACTACTTCCCGCAGCAGTCCCGAGGGAACCATTTCTACCGTCAGCAGCGTGTCCTTCACCAAGGACAGGTTCAGGGAAAGCGGCTCGTAGCCAACATAGCTGAACACCAACGAAAGTTCCCCCTGAACCGAGGTATAACTAAAAAAACCATAGTTATTGGTTACCGTTCCCTTCTGCTGGATCTTGTCGAAGATATGTACACCAATCAACGTTTCTCCGCTTTCAGAATCCTTTACGGTACCGCTCAGGGTGACCCGCTGTCCAAATGACGTCCCAATAACCACAAAAAAAAGGGCAAAGAGACCCAAAAATAAACGCATAAACGACCCCTAGATTTTTAAAATACGTGCAAATCTAGCTACATTTTATCAATATTTAATCGAAATTTAATGTTATTTTTTTGACCGATAAGCACCAAGTTTTGGCCAACCTCGGAGGTATATTGCATCCTGTACCGTAGGAAAAAGGAGACCAGACAAATGTTTGCTTCCCTACCAGAAATCCACCCGGCAGCACAGCCTCCTTTCTCAACTGGATTCTACTTGGTTTACAAGATGTATTGGACAAGAGAATGTATTCGTCACAGCTGGGGCACCAGTTTTGCCTTTTGCTAATTAACGGTTGCATTATCTTCAAACATATAGCTGCGGTCACGTTCCGAATAGACAATTTTTCGCCTAAAGGTGAGTTTTACAGAATCAAGGATATTGTACACGGTCCGTTCGGTCACGCCAAATTTCCGGGCCAAATCCTTGGGTGAGCCGGTTTTGCCTTTCTCGATCAGCTCAATCAGTCGTAGTGTTCGCTCGTAGTATTTTAGTCCTGCCATGGTATTAGTTGATTAAACGGTTTCGTGTAAATGGATTAATTGGCTATATGCCTTTGCATACAAATTATCCCCGGCAACAAGTACCGGATGGGTACCCTGGATAGAAATACATCCTTCTTCCAAAATCGCGATTCGATCCGCCTGCCTTGCAAGCCCTAGCCGATGGGTGACCAATACCATCCCCATCCGGTTTAGCCTGCAGTGGGCCTTAAGCAAGGCCACTATCCTGCCCTCCATGTCAAAATCCATGGCAGAGGTAGATTCATCCAGGAATAAGAATCGGGGCTTTTTATAAAGTGCCCTTGCCAAGCAGAGCAGTTGGCGCTGACCGCCCGATAGACTTCTTCCATCCTCACCGCAAAGTGTCAGTAACCCCTGAGGCAATCCATCAAGCAAGCCCTGAAGTCCGGAATCGGCCAAAAAACGGATCACCTTTTCGACCTCATTCGGATCATTGCTCAGTGCAATATTGTCTATCACCGTGGAATTGAAAACCTTTTCGTGCTGTGCCACCACGGCAATCTGTTCCCTCCAAGCATTCAGTCCTAGTGATTCAATTGACCCATTGCCCAACAGGATCCGCCCCTCCTCCGGAGTATAAAAACCCTGAACAATATCCAACAGGGTACTTTTTCCACTTCCAATTTTGCCGAAAATGGCCACCGACTCCCCTGCTTTCACCTCAAAGGATATGTTCTTCAATAGCCTGACTTTTCCGGGGTATCTGAAAGCTACCTGTTCTATCCGCAAATGGTCGTCTAAGAGGCCCTCGTTAGAAGGGCTGGCTTCACCGGGAACTTCAGCCTCCAACGAACTTACTTCGTAGAGTCTATCAAATGCTACCCTTGCTTCCTGAAGCTGAATGTTGACCATTACTACACCGGCAATAGCAGGAATCAACCCTCCCCCTACGGTCACCAATGCCATCATCTCACCGATCTGCAACTTATCACCCACCACCAACCACACCCCATAGGAAAATATAATCGTGATATACAGCGCAGACACAACCTGGGTCCCAAAACCAAACGAGTTGCCCAACAGTGCAAGTTTAAATCCGCTGTTTTGGAAAAGGCTAAAAATACCGTTGATACGGTCGGAAAACACCCCTTCCTTTCCGTAGGACTTCACCGTAGCGATCCCGGTAAAGGATTCAATGTACTGCGACTCATTTAGAGCATGGGCATCCATCATCTCGCGCTGAGCCAGCAATAGGGGATTATGGTATTTTCTGGCTACCAAAAAATAAACCAAGATCCCGCTTACACCAATTAGGCCGATTTCCCATGCATAGTAAGATAGATACCCCAGGGAAACCAGGATTACGAGAATGTTCACGACCATCCCTCCGGCAATCAATGAAACGGTATTGCGAATCCGTAGGGAGTCATTCATGCGGGCAATTAGGTCTCCTGTGCTTATCCCCCTGAAAAACGAGAGAGGCATACCAATCATTCGCTCTATAAAAGAAGCTACCAAACGAACGTTCAGATCCCTCGCCTGCTTCGCCATAAAAATCCCCTGAAGGTACCCCAAAAATGCCCTAACCATCAGTAGGAGGCCCAGAAGAATCAAGCCGATAAGGATGAACTTGGTGTTTTTCTGGGGTAGAAAGTCGTCGATCAACTTCTGGGAAAAAATCGCCGTGGACAATCCCGTACCCGCTATCAATAGGCCCAACACCGCAGAAACCATCAATATGGGGATATCCTGTCTAATCAACGACTGAAACCAAAGCCACTGGGACTGTGCCCTGGCACGTAACGGCACAAAAGCGTCAGTTGGATGAAGATCCAACAGGCACCTGCTCTTCCACAGACTATCGAGCTCAATCTCGCTAAGGCGCAGGATGCCCCAAGCGGGATCCCCAATGATGAACTTCTCATCCTCATAGCCAAAAAAGACCACATAATGTAGTTGGTTTTCTTTCTGAACATGTAAAATCACCGGAAAACCTCCTGTTTTTAGGCCTTCCACACTTCCTTCATATGCCTTGGCGTCAAATCCAATCTTACGGGCAGCTTGACTCAGGCCCAAGAGGGAAGTACCATTGAGGGTAGTACCGCTGTGGGTTCGGAGTTTCTCTTGGGAAACATCGCCACCATACCACTTGCTTATCATGCTGATACAGGCCAATCCACAGGAATAGGCCCCCAGCTGCTTGACAAACAACCTTTCTAAGTTAGTATTGGATTGCTTCACGGCTTGGCATTTTGGGTTGGATAGATATATTAAAAGAATAGGTTGACAGAAGGTCCAACAAACGTTTCTCCTCCATGCAATTGACGATATCCATCTCAGACTTAATTTCCCGTAGCCGATAGACGTAGTATTCCCTGTCTGTCAATACCTTGGATACTTTTTTAGTAATGCTGCCTACTCCATCGCTTCGGATATTGCCCCTTAAACCTAATTTGTGGTAAGCGACTCTTGCCCCACACCCGGGCTGATCCCATTTTAGGGACAGGGGATACACGAGCATGGGCACCTCTGCTGCGATACATTCTTTGATAGAATTGATGCCCCCATGGTTGATCATCAACTGTACGTGGGTAAGTAGTACTTGCTGGGGTAGGCTATCAAAGACCGCCACATTTGATTGGTTCGCCTTTAGCAGGCTGACATCGACGTTTTTGCCTATGTTTACGATGAAGAAAGCGTGTGGCAACGACGCTGCCACCTGGAAAATCCGGCGGAAAAAACGTACACATACCGGGATTTCATCAAATGTAACCGTGCCAAGCGAACAATACACAATGTCCATTCCCTTCCTTTTTGCCTGTTCCACCACAGCAGCAAGACGGTTGGATAGCGGCTCCACAGATGACCTGCTTTCGGGTAGCTTTCCCAAAAAATAGCAATGGTCGGGCGGCTCAATCTCTCGAAATCCAAAGGTCTTGGGATAAGTCACCAAAATGGGCAGTCCCTTCATTCCCACTCCAAAACACCGGTTCCAGTCAAAAACCTCCTCCGTAGTGCCAAAGGAAGTTGACAACACGCGGAGCTGATCCGCGCCACCACAAACGAGACGGGTGATTGTGCGGCTTTTCCATCGTATTAGACGAACCGAACACCAGGCCAGATAGGCCTTCACCCCATAGAGCACCGAGCTGGAAGGAATGTAGGTAGATTGAAACGGGGGAAGAAATTTCTGGTGTAATGGCAGGGTCATGGTGGACACCAAAATTGTTGGCAAACCCAGATCCTGGTAGAACAGGGCCTTAGCCGAATAGTGGTCGTCCAGTAAAACGAAGCGAGGGGAAATCTCATCCACAATTTTTTTATAGGCTGTTCGCTGTTTCCAAAGTTCCTCCTTCTGTTTTTTCAGTCTATTGCCCGAAATGCTGTCCAGAAATACTTCAATTGCTCCCTTTTCTTTAATCTCTTGGGAATCTGACCGGAAAAGAACTGGTAACACCACATACGCCTCGAAGCCATTTTTCTCGATAAGTCCCGCAAAATCAATGGAAACCAAAAACACCGGGGTAAATCCAATTTCCCTCAGCCACTCGGCCACTACCAAAAACGCCCGGACATGCCCCATGGCTGGAAACGGATCCAAAACCGCAACTCCCGAAATAGGTCTTCTGCTAGCTAACTGGTTCATCGCGCTAGTTGGTTTAAAATGGACTGCACCTTCACCGGCCCTCTAAACCTCCATCTTTGGGCACCGTCTTCTCCGAAAACAAAGGTCTCCGGAACCCCAGTGACAGAAAAAGCCGTTGCAAAAAGCTGCGATTCATCCTGTAGAAAGGTTACGAAACCGCCCTGATCTTCTTCAAATCCTGCTGCAACCTCCTCAATTTCCTCCCTTTCTTCCGAAGAAATAAAAACCAGTGGAACTCCAACGAATTCACCAAGACGCCCCTTAATCTGCGCCAACTCATGGACGCAGAGGTCACAAGTTGAATTGAAGTAGACGACCACCAGCGAGGAATAAGGAGCGGACTCAGTAACCGATACGCCACGTACAAGAATCAACCCTAAATCCTCCCATTGCAACCGTCGACTATCCTTGACAGATAAGTCCAAAAATGCCCTCTGTATCGAAAAAGCCATGCCTACCATAACCAACAGTAGGGTTCCGAGCATACCGTATTTAATCGACCTGTTCATTTACATGAAATTTACTGTTAAAAACATCACCAGAATCACCCAACAGGCCAAGCCTGTACCATAGGAAGCAAACACGATGCGGGAGGTAGCAGTAAATGTCAGTGACACCACCTCTTTAAGGAAATAGATGAGTAGAAAGACATAGAGAAACTCAAAAACATTGACCAGCTGAAGCGGATACACAAAAACCTGATGAACATCGGAACCAACCAAACTCAAAACAGACAGGGGATAATACATAAGGTACTGATCGTAGGAAAACTCACCAGCTGCCACCACGGCCACCTTTAGCAGTATGGCGATGACCAGTACACTTTCGGCATAGACAGCCACGTCAAATAGTTCCTTCAAACTTCGCTCATGATGTAGGTCAAGGAAGAACAGTCCAGCATAAAGAAGCATGGCCACCGTCAATGCTTTTAGGACAAAAAGCAAGATTGAAAAAAGCAAACTAAACTTGCTCCAAAACCGGATTTGCTCCACGCTTTCCAAAAATACATGTTCAGGGATATCAAGGTCACCGCCCCGAAGAACCTGGCTTATAACCATTTCCTCTACATCTACCACGAAAAGATTTACCAGGTAGATTACTATCGCATAAAAACCAATAATTAATAAGCTTCGCATAAAAAAACGCGTTATGGCGATCTAAACCAAGATTAATTAAACCCTCCGGCTATCGACTAGCCGGCCACACTCGTATGAACAAAACTTATAAACGAAAGAACGATACGATGATTTGACAAGAGATTCAGACAAAAGGAACAAAACAATGCAAAAAAACCAACACCTTCGCCTGTTTTTTAACCTTAAAGAATAATCCCGATTAAATTATCACTTTGAAAACACTACCTGTTACCAACAATACTATTTTAAACATTGTTACACAACAGTTTTTCATCAAATCATTACAATGCATAATATTAATGATTGCATCCTAAATTGTCAAGTGCTTTTCAAAAAAACAGGATAAAAAGTTTTAATTCAAAAATCAACGTGTAATAAAAATAAACAAATGTTAGAAAAAACGTAACAAATAACCAAAGAAACACGGCACCACCAAACCTCATTTTCCCCTATTGAAAATAGAAAGCTCTATTTACTGATCAACTCCTCAAAATCATCCCTGACATAAATCACGTTACGGCCGAGCTCGATCCAGCGCTTTTTCTCCAGTTGCTTTAGCAGTCGGGAAATCACCTCCCGGGAGGTGCCCAGTTCATTGGCGATCTCCTGATGGGTGGTGTGCAGTTCGTTGGCGCGAAGCTGCTTCATCTTGGTGACGATGTACCGCATCAGCCGCTCGTCCATACGCTTAAAGGCCACCGCGTCCAAGGCTACCAGCATCTCCTGAAAGCGGTGCTGATAGGTGCTCGACACGTAGTCCTTCCACTGCTTGTAGGTATCCACCCACTGCTCGTGCAGCTGCACGGGAACCGCTAAAATCCGGGTTTTATCCTCGGCTACCGCCCTGATTTCACTGGGTCGGTTGGCACTGCAGCAGGTAAGGGACAGGGCACAGGTTTCGCCGGGTTCCAGATAGTATAAAAAAAGCTCCCTGCCATCCTCGTCCGTGCGCAGCACCTTGATGGCTCCCTCCAGTACAATGGGAACCATGCGCACAAACTGGCCGGGCTCCATAATCGCCTGGTTGGGTTCGAAATCCATCACTTTGCCCTCACGCGCCAACGCTTCCAATAATCGGGTATCTGTAATGGCGGGCAGGCGGTCCCTCAAATCTTCTAACTCAATTGATTTCATAGCTGTCATCGGAAAATTAGTGAGTTGGCTTGTTTGACAAATAGTCGTCCAGCGAAAGCGTATTGGCAGCCATAAACTGGAGCAGAATAACAAAAAAACCCAAGTGGATCATCTGGGAAGGGTAGGCACTCCAATTCTCGATGGCGGCCGTTCCCAGCATCAAACACAACATGAAGGTGGCACCCGCCACGGCGGTCCAGGTGCTTTTATACCCAAGCAGCAAGCAGACCCCCAGCAAAAACTCCACAAAGGGAATGGCCAGGCTAAAAGGTCGCACCAGCAGTTCCGGAAGCATGGAATCCCCAAAATCGGACACCATCTTATCGCTGAAAGCGGTGAGTTTGGGCAGGCGCACCAGCCCATGTCCAAACATACTTACCCCAATGCCCAAGCGAATAAACAGGTAGGAAATCGGATTCATAGGATACGGTTTAGGTCAAACAGGTACAGGCCGTCTCCCCTTTTCTCCCAAACCGAATGGTCTCCGGGGGAAGGCCTGTGCCCAAAGTTGCCATAAATTCTGCAAATGCCCAAAAATGCCGGTGAAAGATTATGCAGGGAAAAATACCTAAACCAGTCTGCGCCAAACAGGAAATCCCTACCAAATCGGCACGCCAAAAAAATGACAGAAAAAAAAATCACTGCGGCAGCTTAGGCAAAAAAAGACCCTTGGCCGATTGCCAAGGGTTCCGTGATTTGGATTGTCTATTCTCTGGTTACCGGTGACCAAACTGGATTAACCCTCAAACCAGCTTCGGGAAAAACAATGGTCTGTGCAGGCCCGTCTATGCGAGTCCGGACCAAGGGGTAGTCAAATCCAATTGCCGTGTAGATAAGGAATTCGGATCTATCCGGAGAAAGTGTGAAGGAGCGAAGGATCATTCCGGGAGTCAATCCCATCCTATCACTAATTTTCACATCGCCCGTTCCGTCCAAGTTTACTTGCCAGATTTCGTCCTGATCGTTTCTACTAGAGAGCCTTTTGAGATAGTAAACCGTATTGTCTTTTCCCAGCCTAGGATTGATAAACAAGGCTCCCTCGTTCACCGTCTGAATATCCGACCCATCGATATTCATCGTTACCAAAGCCTGACTGGCTGTTTCGCCCGGCCGATTAATGGCTCTTATACCCAGAAATCTTTTACCATCATCCGTCACGTCATTAGCAATAAAAATATCCTCATTGGTAAAATCAATTTCCGTCCTCTCCTCCGCTTCCAAGTCGTAGGTCACCAGTTTAACGCCATTTCTAAAGCTTACTTTTTTTCCGTCTGGATGCCAAACAGGTCCAAACTGAGAGGTAAGATTTGGATTATCATTTGGAATAAAGGGAACCGTTTTCAGGTTTTCCCCATCCACGTCCATGACGTAAACCCGCTGAATAAACGTTTCTCCTTCCCGATCACTGAAGGCTAGTTTAGTACCATCCGGTGAAATTCTTGTCGTGCTAGAAACAGAAATAACCTGATCAAATATCACGCGTTCATCTGTTCCATCCAGCTTAGAAGAGTAGATCTTCCAGTCACTGAAATTCTGATCCCTTCCCTTGGCATAGACGATGCGGTCCCGCAGGATAGCCCTGCAGCCAACTTCAAATTCCACCGTGGCTGTCCCATTGGCCGTTACGTTTACTTCGCGCACCATGTTACCGGTTCCCGCACAGTGGGAGGCAATGCCGGAAAGCTCCACCTGATACCTGCCAACGCGCTGACTGCTGAAGGAAGTCTCTCCGTTGGGATCTACCTCCACAGGGGCTATGCCCTGCACGGTTATCGTATAGCCGTCCGGGTCGTCGTCTCCGCCTACCGTCGTTACTTTTACCAGGATATTGCCGGTCGCTTCCGGAGGGTTGGTAACAGGTGGAGCAGGGGAAGCGGTTTCATCCTCGCAGGAAGGCAACGTAAGCAATGCCGCAACTGCCAGTACCAACACCCCCTTTTTTGAGGCTAAATAACCACGCAGGGGCATTTTAGTGGAGTCGCCTTTTTTTGTGGTGGATTTGGAGCTTCCTTCCACCTGTTTTGATCGGATGTTTGTTTGATTTTTCATAAATTATAAAGTAAGTAGTTGTGAATAAACTTGTTGACAAATTCAGTTGCCCGGCCCTATTCGCTCCTTATTCGACAGTACAGGCTGAATGAGATTTTCGGCGCAGGTTGTCTATCTCCTTGCGATCTCCGCAATAAATCCTCGAATACTCGGGATGGTCCTGCCCGGGTGGGGAAACGGCCTCCTTCACATCTCCAAAATGCCCAACAAAATCACGGCTCAGAAGCAATTCAAAATACCCACACCCAATGCGATGAACTAAGCTGCTACCGGAATACGCTCCGGCGTGCAGAATAAAAGCATCTTCGCCTTTGATTTGAAATTTAATTGGTTCTACTTTATTAAAATTGTAAAAAAGCGAAGCACCTAGGCACGCAGTATAAAATTTCTTGAATTCTGTAAACAAATAGTGGGATATTGGCAGCAATTTTAATTCTATCTCGATTGGATAAGCCATATTTAACGGAGAAAGGAGTTAATCTAAATTCAATCCTATATCCGCTGGTAAAAAAGTTTGTTACCCTAAACTACCGCGCTTTTTGAAAAAAATTTACACCGCCAGCAGAACTGATATAGCTAATCACATCGCCAGGCCTAAAAATAAAAAAGCCCGGTAATGAACCGAGCTAGGAAATAGAATGTATGGGAGGGCTAATCAGCGGGATCTCCAAAGATCCTTGAGCGATTTTCCGTTTATCTGCATCACAAATCGGGCAGGATTGGCGACCAGTACGATTCGTACATCCTGACCATCAAACTGTTCCGACTCTATAGGAACGCCTTCCTTGCCTTTCACCTGATATGAAACCTGTCCCTTGGCATCTGCCTGCATGGGCACGTAGCGGTTTGCCAAGTAAGCGGAAGGCAGCAACACATCGTTGTCCGATTGCAGGGTTGCGTAGATCCGCTCCAGTTCGGCCTCCAGTCCATCACCGTAGTTGTCGTTAAAATCATCCTCCAGGTCATGCAGTTCCTCTTCGAGGTCATCGTAATCGGGATCGGCATAGGTTTTTTGACTGAGCTTGATCCGCAGTTCGATGATCGCACTGAGATCCTTGTCCAGTTGATTCAGGTCCATAGTTTGTTCGTGTCTTTAAAATGAAAGAATGAAGGTAGAAATTATTGAAAGAGTTTCCAAGATCAGCCCTCCAATTCCAGTTGTAAAGTACATCATATACCAAGTTTCATACGTTTTAATCCTGGTAATGGGACAGCCTGCTCTCTCGTGTGCAGAATAAATTTAGAAATGCCGTGCGTAAACCCGTATAAATTCCTAATTTCATTCCCACTTAAAAAAAGTAAAACCAAAACAAACTTTTTGTACCATATGACAGACGCTTCAATTCTAAACAAAGCCCAAATCTGGTTGGACAGCAACATCGACGAGGAGTCCAAAAAACAAATCAAAGCCCTGATGGAGGCGTCGGACTCCAGCGAATTGGTGGATTCATTCTATAAAGACCTGGAGTTTGGCACCGGGGGCCTTCGGGGCCTGATGGGCGTAGGCTCCAACCGCATGAATGTCTATACCGTCGGCATGGCCACGCAGGGATTGGCCAACTACCTGTTGGCATCCTTTCCGGGGCAGCAGATCTCCGTGGCCGTCACCCACGATTCGCGGATCAACAATACGCTGTTTGCCGATACCACTGCCAACGTAATGAGCGCCAACGGTATCCATGTCTATTATTTTCGCGAAATGCGGCCTACCCCCATGCTTTCATTTGCCATCAGGCACTATAAGTGCCAAAGCGGCGTGATGGTCACCGCTTCCCACAACCCCAAGGAATATAACGGCTACAAAGTCTACTGGGAAGACGGAGGACAGGTGGTTCCCCCCCACGACAAAAACATCATTCAGGAAGTATTGAAAATCAAGTCGGTCGACGATGTCAAATGGCAACGAAACGAGGCCTTGATCTCCTACATAGAAGAAGATCACGACTTAGTGTACCTGGCAGAGGTCAAGCAACTGTCCATGTCGCCGGAGGCAATACTCGCCCAAAAAGACCTAAGCATCGTGTTCTCACCGATTCACGGAGCTTCCGGAACCATGGTGCCGAAGGCATTGAAGATTTTTGGCTTCGAGAACATCCACATTGTCAAGGAACAGGCAGAACCGGACGGAAGATTTCCAACCGTCATATACCCCAATCCCGAAGAAGCCGAGGCCCTAGCCATGTCGGTGGACCTCGCACAAAAGGTAAAAGCAGACCTGGTCCTGGCCTGTGACCCCGACGGCGACCGGTATGCCGCCGTAGTTCCCAATGAAAAAGGTGCATACGAATTGCTTAACGGAAACCAAACCGGATCCGTCATCGTCTACTATCTACTAAACAAATGGCGGGAACACGGGCGGTTGACTGGCAAGGAATACACAGTGAGCACCATTGTCACGACCGACCTGATAGGTGAAATCAGCAAGGGCTTCGAAACGGAATACTTCTCTACGTTGACTGGCTTCAAGTACATCGCCGAAGTGATCCGGGCAAACGAGGGGAAGAAGACCTTCATAGCCGGGGGAGAAGAAAGCTATGGTTTCTTGGTAGGGGATTTCGTGCGGGACAAGGACGGCGTGTCGGCCTGTGCCATCGTAGCCGAAATCGTAGCCTATTACAAGACGAAGGGGATGAACCTCATCGATGTTTTGGCCGAAATCTACATGCAGTTTGGGTTTTACAAGGAATCCCTCATTTCCATTACCAAAAAAGGAAAAGACGGTGCCGAGCAAATCCAACAACTGATGCAGGGCTTCCGCACCAATCGGCCCACGGCCATCAATGGCGTGAAGGTGACCAAAATCATCGATGTAAAAGAAAGCAAGGTGTACGACATGGTCAGCGGCACCGAAGAACCGCTGCACTTGGACAAATCAAACGTGATTCAGTTCTACCTGGAAGACGGCAGCAAGATCTCCGCCAGACCATCGGGTACTGAACCAAAAATCAAATACTATATTTCGGTAAATGAAAAACTGCCAAGTCGTGAGGCCTATCGTGCCGTGGAAGCAAACTTGGATAAACGGATTGATGAGCTGAAAAAATTCTTCGGGTAATCCCGCAAAGAAAGAATAACATACACCAAACAAAGACAGCGCGTCGCCTTATCGGCAACTGCGCTGTCTTTGTTTATTAGGGCAACCGACGGGTGGAACTATGCACCAAAATAGGATCCCCACCTGCTCCTTCCCCGCTTGCTATCTCCTTCTTCTCCTTTGGTCATGCATCACCTGCCAGACCCAGGTTAATAGACCATACGGGCAAATTGAGGTAGGTGACCAAGTTTTCCGTCACGCTGGGTGCGAATAGCTGCTGCAAATCAGAACGCCCGTGCGTGGCTACGGCAACCATGTCGGCACCCAATTTTTCGGCAAATTGAATAATTCCACGTTCCTCCTTATAGGCACTGTAGTGATGTACCGGATAATCCGAATCCGCATATTTCCCTAGAAACTCCCCAGCAAGCTGCTCAATCTGGGAATCCTCCAGGAAGTTTGCCGGGGTGTTCACATACAGTAGGTGTAGATAGAGTCCCATTTTCGCCGCAAAATCTGTCACTTGTTTCAGCGCCTTGCCTGAACCCTCCTTCAGATCCGTCGCAAAGACGATACGATTCAACGAAACCGGATCTTCGAATTTTTTTACCACCAAAACGGGAACCCGCGCCTTCCGCAACACATGGTAGGTATTCGAGCCCAGCATATGCTCCTTCCATCCGTACTGCCCGTGCGAACCCATCACCACCATGGAAGCATGCTCTCGTTCTACAAAAGAAAGGATCTGATCCTTCCCGTCGCTAAAGCACAACTGCTCTCCCACGGTGACGCCTTTGGTTTTGGCCTTGTCAACCCGCTCCGCCAAGGCCGCTCTCGCCTTGCGAATGGCTTCTTGGGTCTCCGGAAACAACCGCTCTTGGTCTTTCGATAGCTTTGCCCAATTCACCGGCGTATGAAGGACATGGAGCAGCACTACCTCCCCCGGCTGCTTTTGGGCCAAATGGATGGCATAATCGAAGGCAGCATCCGCATGGGGAGAGAAATCGGTGGGAACTAGGATCTTGTTCATCTGAAATGGCTCTTTAGAAGATTAATAATGATAAATATAAAAAAAAATAGTATATTACAAAGCTATTTTGTATCAGTCTGTTACATGACTTTAGTCATGCCCGTCTACTACAGGGAAGATGAAGAAAAGCCAATGATCTATACCACCTATGCAGTACGCTTGACTGCTTTCCGATGGGCGTGCATTTGTTTTGTGTTCAATAAACTTGAAAATGAAATTTAACCTTAGGAATTGCTGGATTTTACCCTTTTTTTCAACCATTTGGTTGGGATGTTCGGAAAAAGACGTATCCATTGGAGGTCTTTTTCCTACCGTTCTGATAGAAGCTTCCCAAATCCTGCCTTTTGATCAAGCCGCCACAGAGGTAAGTTTCATTCCCTTGCGAATTCCGGAAAACCAGGCCATTAACCTTTCCTGTCGATCCTCCGAACTGACCGTATACGGGAACCACCTGTATTTTGCCACTAAGTGCATGAATCAATTCGCCATCCATGTTTTTGATTTGGAGGGGAACTACCGTCGAAGCTACGAGAAGCAGGGAGATGGCCCGGAGGAGTACGCTTGGCTTCAGGGTATGTATATAAAAAACGACACCCTCACCCTAAGTGCTGGCAAGGGCGAGCTGGTGCAATACCGATTACCCGACTTTCGGTTTATAAGGCGGATCGAGGTAGGAAGCTACCTTTTTCTCAACAATTTCAGGGCGCTCGGGCCGGACACGTGGCTGCTTTCCGGTGAATACGACGGAACGCTGGATGCGGATGGAAAATATCCCGTTTTCGTGAAAAAAGACGTTCAATCAGAGAAATCTGAGGGAATAGGATTGCTCGGAACCCCTGTATCAGCCGAAATCAGCGAGGGTGAGATAGCTGACTTTGGCCAAGGATACCTGCTTAACTACGCCTTTTCGGACACTATTTTCCATTTTTTAAATGGAAGGGCAGAACCTATCGTTCGGATGCATTACGGAGACAGGCACCCTCCTAAAACCGCTATCTACCTGGAGGAGGATGCGTTTTTCGAATCCCTCCAAACCCAACGCATGGCATTCAATATGGGAAACATAGGACATACTGATGGCACTTGTCGTGTTCGGGTTTTCGGCCTTGAAAAAAAGGCCTCTTTTGACCTGGATGATGCTGCCTCTTTTCCAATCCACGAGGTCTTCTTTTCGTTACATTCCCCAGCACCGGTAGCGACGCCCATGCTTGGAGGCCTCAATGCGAAGGGAACCTCCTATGCAGGATATTTTTTCGATATCCTACAGCCCGAGGACTGGGCCCGTGCACTGGAAACAGGAAGCCTGGGTTTACATGGCGAATCATTACAGCAGGTAGTAAGCCGGGACAGCGATTTTGAAGAGCCTGTAATAGTCCGGTACCAGGTCAGGACTAACGGTCGCTAACGCAGGCAAGCTATAAAAAAAGGTATTTTTGGGGATTATAATCCCTAAGGATGCATATTAACCGAATTCTGGAAGAAAAACTGGCTGAAAAAGTTGATTGGAAAGTTGAAATCGGAACTCCGAAGAACTCACCGGCCGGAACTTCCCTGCGTGACCAATATCACCTAACCAAACCGTTGACTTTACTACCTTTGGGTAAAAATCAAACGAACCATGGGATACTACATCGCAAGAACATTTGAAAAACAAGACATCCAATCGCTCAGGGAACAGGTGGAAGCGGCACTCAAGCAGGAAGGCTTCGGCATACTGACCGAAATAGACATACAGGCCACCATGAAAAAAAAGCTGGACAAGGACTACAAACCCTACTTGATTTTAGGTGCCTGCAATCCGGTTTTCGCAGATAAAGTGCTGCAGGCGGAACCCAACATAGGAGCCCTGCTACCCTGCAATGTGACCATTCGCGAAACCGACTCCAACGAAATGGAAGTAGCGGTAATGGATCCGGCAGCGGCGATGATGGCGGTACAAAACAACGCCATCGAATCCCTGGCAGATGAGGTTAAGCAAAAATTGGTGCGGGCCCTCGATTCGTTGTAGCCAACAATAGAAATCCACCTCCATCGCTTGCCCCCTATTTCCTGGACTTTTTGGTTCCGGTGGCGTCGGAAGAATAATGGCCGGGATATTTTTTTTCTATTCCAAGCTCACTACCTTTAGCTAGTGTCTTTTCCGCTAGGGCAGAATCCTTCCCTAACGGCGGTAAGGTGGGGGATTCTTCTGGACAAATTTATGGCGAGCCATTCCAATCTTTGGGATTGGAGGCAAAGTGATCGTTTAAAATCAACCCATAGCCCCGTCGAAGATGGTTATTCGGAGCTCCTAATTTCTACCCAAATTCCCCTAAGTTGGTTTACCACATTCTTAATGATTTCATTCTCTTTCTCTAGGACTTCAGATTCAGTATTTGCTTCGGGGTATAAATTGTACAGTTGATTAAATTCCTCATCTGACAAACTATAGAATCTTTTTCCAGAGTTGGCGACAAATTGTCTTTCAATAGTAACCTTACTGCTTAGGTCGGATTTAAATCTGGGATATTCCTCCTCAAGTGAAGACCCGTTTTTTGCCCAGTAATTTGCATCATACGGAACCATGCTCTCCACCCCGATTCTAGACATTCCTCTTCTCAGATTCTCTAAATCTTCCTTATTAACCGGCTCATAGTTTTTAAGATACATCTTTTCGATAATGGAAGACTCATTACCCAATTCAAATGGTCTGGGACGAAACAAATTTCTTTCTCCAAAAAATTTAGCTTCCAAACCTATCTCTCTCGGCAAAATTGTAGCATTTTGTCTATCATAAACCACCGAAAGAACCCCACTGATCTCTCGGTTTCGGCCACCTCTCTTCAGTGGGAAATTCAAATACCTATAACTAGAGAAATTAAATATCAATCTTTCTACCATCTCACCACTACTGGTCAAATAAACTATGCCCTCACCTACCAAAAACAAAGGGACCTTATCATCTGCTTTGAATTGATCTTTGACAGTAAAATAAATCACATCCATTCCGTTATCAATACCATATTTGAAATCATAGTATTTCATGCTTTTTTCATCCAAAGGCCCTGACAGCTCCAAAGCTCTGAAAATCTCCCTTCCATAAAATGGAGAAATCAAATAATCTTGATCCCTACTGACCTGGCTATTGAATCCACTGGCAATAGTGTCTCCTGCCAAATTCCAATGGAAACTTCTCCTGACCTCCATAGGAACCAAATGATTATAAGCATCTCCCGAAGAATTATTACTTGCAAAATCCCATGGCTTCCACTTGCTATTTCCGGAAAGTAGTGAAAGACCATCTGCCTCATAAAAATCTAAAATTTGTCCCTTTTGACTGACGATAAAATACCCAGAAAAAGTCCCTAAATGAGGAGAAGAAATATACTCGGAACTTATCTGCTTTGAAAGCTGCTTTATATGATCCTTTGGATCCTTAAAAAACTTAATTTCAAAAGTCTGCAACGCCACGTCTTCATATTCCAAAATAATTTTTGTCAATCGGTTCTCCACCACTTGGAAAACAGTATCTGAATAGAATAGACTCTTAACCTGAAAATGTCTCCCCACAGGAAGCGTTACTACACCAACACTATCTGCTAAGGCTTCTACTTCACCCAATTGATTGTATAGCGGTAAAAAGGGGGCAGAAATCAAGCTCTTTCCATCTTTGAAAAAAAACTGGACACTTCCTCTACCTTTTTCTCCTTCTTGAGAAAACAGTGGCGTGGTTGCAATAATCGTTAATAAGAATAAGATTTGACTTTTAATTGATTGATTGAGTGCTTTCATTTTGGTGTCAATTATCCGGTAACTCGAACCTTAAAAGTTTTATAGAATCTTCCTCTTTGTCTGGACGGTACTTAAACTCACCGTAATAATACGGTGCTTTATACCCTACAAATAGGAAGTCTTTAGGAACCTCTACATCTCCTATCAGTGTATCATCACGATAAATCTGCATGCCGTCTACTAGTGAATTGGATTTGGTATATCCTCTGAATAAAAGTCCCGTCTCCCTGACAAAATCTACTGAATGATAATAGCCATAACGATCCCTGTCCACTTCCCATACAGCTTCATACTCTTCTACATCCTCAGCTTTGAAATTTTCGTAAGCTATATTCATTTCCTTGCCAGCCACCCCAAAAGCATATTGTACTTCACCAGAACCACTTAACTTATACAAAATACTGTCCGCCTCATATCCTTGGATGTAAGTATCAGCATCTAAATATGAAAATGGAGCCCCAGTCAAGGTGGATAGAAATCTGTACCGATGATATATGGGAGAATACCCCCCATGAATAGATACCTTAGGGTCATCTGGATTGACTTTGCCTAAAACCCTCGCTTCCTGATAAAATTTTTCATGCCAGAGATAATTAAAATCCGGATGAGGAATAGTAATTGAAAATACTAAGTTGCCTCGGTAGTCGTGTCCTAGTTTCAAATGTTCAATAAACACATCATAATGACCTACATAGTGGGCCTTAGGATTGTTTAGTAGTTCCTCATAAGGTGTATTTTCATGATAAAAATCGAATTGTCCTCTCTTCACTATCTCCCAATTTTTACTCATAAAAAAATATTGATAACTACCGCCTAAAATTACCAGATAATCATCCATGATCGTAGTCTCTAAGATAATATTGTTAATTGAATTTGGACCATCACCTCTTCCCAAATTGGTAGATCGATGAATCAGATCATCTGAAAACACATGCGCTGATACCAATTTCCTGTCTAAGAGTATAAGGCTATCATTGAAAATAACCCAGGCTCCAAACCCTGAGAAAAAAATATCATTATTGATCAGTGTATCTATTTTGATGCTATCGATCGAGATTTCCTTTTTTGGAGTGAACTCAACAGATTCCCCTAAATACTTTAATCCGTTATCTTCTTGGCAACTTGTACAAATGACTAGAGTTACTAACAAAAAAAAATAAACACTTTTGCAATTCATAAATGCTTTGAATAAAGTTTCTAAACAGGAAGGATTGGAAAGTTTCAATCCTCTCAAATTTAAAATTAATTACAATTACTACCCCATGAATTAAAGTCTCCTGTACCTCCAGAAAACTCAGCACATTTTCTATTGAAGCTAATGTAATATCTACCATTACATACTGGCCCATGACACCTACATTTTAGTGAACCGGTATCTGGTGGCCAGTGATTTTCAATAGTTTGGGCCAATACCAAATTCCCCAGTTCAATCGGCGTAATAGATGGCGGGACTTTGTCCTATTCGAAATCCAAACCGACCATGATGCTCAATACCTCCCGGTAGCTATTGCTACAATCCAAATGCTCCTACAGCTACCCAGCGTAGCCACTTGCTTATTTTTAGATAGTTTTTAACTACTTTATTGATTTTGTTAAAAATTAATCAAATACCCTAAAATATATTTCTATAAACTATGACTTTTCAAAGAAAATCAATTTTATTTCAAAAACCAATAATTCCTCGAAAAAATCACTTGAAGCAATACGCTACGACGTTAAAATTTTTATGCTCAGATGGTTCATAATTGCAATATTTTTGTACTTAACACGGTTTTTTAAACCATGGCTGATTGAATAAATTTCAGGCTTTCACAATCAGGGAAAAAGTTTTGATTTTTAGACAAAAACCTGTAAATCAACCGACAAATTGCCATTTTTTATCACCACCGGTCAAAACCGTTTTATCGGTCACCTGAACGACCACATCCAAACAGCTTTGGAATATGCCCCGGAGCACTTGACATTGTAAAAAAAACAGGGCAAATTATGGAAGGAATGGAAGAAGTAGTTCTAGCCTTATACAGGAGGCTCCAGTATTTCCTAACAATTTCAGATTGGGGCCCTCAGAAGGGAATAAACCAGCTTCAACTTCTAGCCGCAGACACCCGTGCGTAACAAAAAAGAAAATAAACAGCCCTCTTGAAGTGAATTAAATAAACTGGCCATCCCGACAGTATACCGGGGCAGTTGGCAAGATCGACAACTTTCAGCTGGCCGTGCAATGGGTAGCTATACGCTACAACCTACCGAAATCTAGATCAAAAAAAGGCCCATTTTCATACGACAAGTGCATGAAAATGGGCCCTTTTTGGCTTGCATCCTCCGACTAAACCTGACCTACCGGGCTGCTTAGTAGGGAAACTTCCACTACTTCTCGCTGAAGGTGCCTAAACTCCTCTTTCAACGCCTCCACGCTATCCATCGTGTCGGCTGCCTGTTGCTCGATCAACTGCTGATAGTATTGGATCCCATCCAACAAGTTCTTTTTGAATTTCTCCACGTAGTTCTCAAACTTCTGGCTGTTCTCGGCCAACGGCTTCTCAACCTCCCGTTTGATATACCCTATATAGAGTTGAAGTTCCTTGACAAACACATGGGGCCGCTGGGGATCCAGGGACAAACTTATTTTTCCATAGATATGGTCCACCATTTCCTTGAGGCTGAAAACGCCTTTGAAATAGGCCAGGTTTGGTCCCGGACAAATGGTTACGGCGCTCAGGTTTCTTCGTGGGGTATGCCCTTCGTGCAAAATGGCAGGGGCGCTGAGTCCCTCGCATAGACAATCCTTTTCCATGGCCTTTTCCAGTTCCTCCGAGGTGATGGTACCAGAGGCCTGTTGTTTGGACTTTAAGTGCAGATAGGCACGGGAAGCGGTGCAGATGGGCTTGTCACCAAATTCTGTGCTGAACGACAGAAATTTCTTATAGCAAGGACTTCCTGCCCGGTTTTTTTGGATGCGGGCCATGCGTTGTTCCTCCGCGCTGCTGTTCCGCAAATTGTTAAATGGAACGCCCAAAGGAGAAGCATCGCTCAGGTAATAGTCGGACTTCCGTGAGGCAAGAATACGCTGAAGCGTGTCCTCATCCACGCTCGTAGCTTCCGGCACCAACAGAAAAGGGCTGCCCCAGCCGGTACCATCCAGCTCGTAATGATCCAGCAGGAAGCGGTCTTCCTCCGAATTGCCGATGCCTCCTTGGTAGGTGATTTTGGGTCGGGCATCTTCCGATAGACGAAGGCCTTTGGCTTGTAAACCCGCATTGCACGCCTCCCTTAGCGTTTGGGCCAGCACCTGCCTGTTAGTCTTAAATTCCTCCAGAATGGGCCCAATCAAATACCCATCTGTCGCAAAGGCATGGCCTCCGCAGTTTAACCCGGACTCCACCCGAAATTCCGATACCCACAAACCTTTTTTGGCCAAAAAGCGGCCTTGAATCAGGGCAGATCGGTAATCACTGACCTTAAGGATGATGCGCTTTTTGATGTATCCGTTCTTATCCGGGAAAAAGTCCGAAAAATTCTCCGCATAGCTGTATAGGGCAGGGTTTAGCCCGGCGGAGAAAATAACCGATCCATCCAGTTCGCTGTTCGCAAAGCCTCTGAGAGCGGTAAGTGCATCCGAATATTCTCTTGGAAGGGGATTCCCCTCATTGTCCGTATTTAGCTTATCCACCTTCGTCATGATATTGACGTCGATGGATCCTGGTACGATATGGCTTCTGAGCTCCTCTTGCAGCCTAACACGCTCGGTACCGGTTTCAGACAGCATCTGTACATAAAGCGAGTGGTCGGGATGGTCGGTGGGAAGCAACTCGAAGTAAACATGGATGTCCCGGTCGGTCTCAAAGCTCTGGTTTCTGAGATCCGAGCATTGCCGTTGCACCTCGTGATGGAGCAGGTTTAGGTAAGCAGTCGTGCGGAGTGCCTTGTAATCAGGCACCTGTTCATCTATAGCTACAAAAGGGAGACCCAGCTTGCTGCTGTGAATCCGTCGCATGTCTTCCAACAAAAAATCGTCTACGATGGAAACGGCACTCGAAATGCCAAACTTGGCAACTTTAAGGGGGGTGTCAACGGTAAACCCCAATCCCATTACGGGGATATGAAATGAATGTGGGGAGGTAGTTTGCTTCATGGAAATGTGATCAATTTAGCCCAGTATCAGGCAAGGACAAATGTATAGTGAACCGCAAAAGGCACCTACGATGAAACTCACCCATAAGTATGATTTAAATCATCTATTTCGCTTGATGGGGATCATTTCGATCGCAAAAAGTCCAGCTACCTACCACTCAGTTTAAGGTAAAAAGGGAAGCTAATGAACCATTTTTGCTCCGCTCCCAAGATTGCTGCCTAGCGACTTCCAAAGGCGATTGGCCGTTCCAATGGATCTTTCGAAACAGCGCAAAAATAAATATGGCCGAATCGCTTGTAAATGAAATCTTTTCCGCTACTTTTCAGCAATTATTCTTTTAGTATGAACGCCTTTTTTAAATCGATCTTGGTGCTGTTTTCGATTTTTCGTTTCTGCACCCCCGGGCATGCCTACGAGCAGACTCCCCACTACTCCACCGTTAACAAGGAGCAGCACATTACGTTGCTGGAAAACTACAGCTACCTTATCTCGCTAAAGCAAACCACCACGATTGTTAACAGTGAAGGTTCGGCCCATGGAGGGTACCGGTTTGTCGTCGATGAGTTCACCAAATTGGAGTACTTCGACGTGCGGATCGTAGATCCGATCAGCGGTAAACTGATCAAACGGGTCAGGGAAAAAGACCTGAAGTCACGGGCATTGATCAGCGAAGGAACCTTCTTTCAGAACCTCGTCCTGATGTACTTTGACTTGGATCAGGTAAAATTCCCTGCCCGCGTGGAGATGGAGGTCAAATTACATAAGACCGGCAACTTCAATATGCCCACTTGGTATCCCACCCATTTCTTCAACCAAAAAGTACAGACATCCACACTCGAAATACAGTATCCGGAGGCACTGGGCATGCGGTATAAGGCCGTCCATCTGGACGAGCCAAAGGTCTCATCCGTCGGCACCGGCCACCATACCTTTTTTTGGCAGGTCGAAAACATGGATCCCATGGATTCGGAAATTAAATCAGCGGACGTGCCGAGGATTGAAATCGCCCCAAATCGTTTTGCTATGCAGGGATATCAGGCAACGATGGATTCGTGGAATTCCCTGGGCAAGTGGTTCAATCTATTGAATCAAGGGAAGGACAATATTCCCGAGTCAACGAAATCGCTGGTGGCCGATTTGACAAAGGGGCTGGACAACGACTACGATAAAATCAAGGTTCTGTATCAGTACCTTCAGAAAAACTACCGGTATGTGAGCATTCAGATGGGCTTGGGAGGTTGGATGCCGATCGCCGCCTCTGACGTGGTTTCCACCAAATACGGGGATTGCAAAGCATTGACCATGTTGATGAAAGCCCTGCTAGCCGAGGCGGGAATTGAGGCATACTACACCTTGGTCTATGCTGGAGAGATGGACGAGCCTTTTGACTTGGATTTTCCTTCCAATCAGTTCAACCACGTTATCCTGCAGATTCCGACCCAGGATGAAACGCTCTGGCTGGAGTGCACGTCAAGCACCCTTCCTGCCGGGTATTTGGGATCCTTCACAAAGGACAGACCTGCTTTGGCCATTACACCCGAGGGCGGAAAAATCGTTCATACTCCCTCCTACCACACAGCCGAATACAACACCACCCACCTTACCTTGGAAGTGGGTCTGACCGCGAATGGCGACGCAGAAATAAAAGGACACCTGCTGCATAAAGGGGCACCTGCGGAATCATTGCACAGCCTGGCCTATCAAACCGGAGGAATTGAAAAAAAGGATTACCTAATCCGGAAAATCGGAGGTGCCGGCCTTAGCTTGGAAGACCACACCCTTTCGGTTGGCTCCGAAAAGGAACTTCCTACCGCCGATCTGGCATTTTCCGGTTGGGTGGGTCGTTTTTCCCAAAATACCGCCAAACGGACGATCATACCGGTCACATGGGCAAAGGGACTACAGGTCAACGAAAAAACGGCTTCCGGAACGATATCAGAGGAGACAACGGTGATTATCCCGGGCCCACTGGAATGGGAATCCGGATCGGATGGATGGGAGCTCAAGACTGCCCATACCCACACCCAGATAAAGCCCGAACTTAGCGAACGTACACTGAAAATTGTAAAAAGCATTCATTATTCATTTCCCGAGGATTTTTCAAAGGAGGAAAAGGCCGCCGAATTGAGTCTGATCAAAGTTCTTTTACAGCAGCAATTTATTTTCAAAAAACAACTATGAAATCGATCCATTTTTATCCTCTCCTTCTGGCCGGGATCCTCATCCTGTGCCATAGTGCCCTAGGGCAGCAATCAAAGTATGGAAAATACCAGGCAAGCGAATGGGAACTTACCGAGGTACCCTTTGAGCCCGACGCAGATGCGGTGGTATTGGACGAAGAAAACATCTCCTTTATTTCCAATTATGTGCTTCTAAGTGAAATAAACCGGCGGTTTAAGGTGTTGAAAGAAAGCGGAAAATCCATCGGGGATGTGGTGATCCGTTACTATGCCAAAGACCAAATAGAAACGATCCAAAAGCTTCGGGCCCAGATCGTACAGTTGGAAAACGGACAGGAGAAGGTTACCAAGCTGGGCAAAGACGACTACTTTGAAGTAGATGCCGGAAATGGTTGGCGGGAAATCCGCTTCACCTTTCCCAATGTACAAACCGGTTCCATCCTCGAGTATAGCTATACCAAAAGGGATAAATCGATTGTTTTTATAGACGGATGGGTATTCCAAAACCATATCCCCACCCTTCGGTCGACTTACCATTTCGACATTCCCGCCGAACTCGAATACCGGATGCTGGGCCAGGGTTTTAACGTGATCACCAGTAACTACCGCAAGGACAAAGGCTCCTACCAGTGGAACCTAACAAATCTACCCTCCATAAAGGAAGAACCCTACATGAACAATCCGGGCGATTACCTGGAGAAGGTGCAATTCCAGCTGGCCAAACATGAAACGCAAAGCCAATCCATGGGAATCGTGCAATCCAATTCCACCCGTTATTTCCGCGATTGGCAAGATCTGGGCAACTGGTTTATGAACGAAAAATCATTCACCACGTACCTAAAGCCGGATCGGAACACGCAGCGAAGTTTGGTTCAGGAACCTGCGAGCGATCAATCGCCCCTAGATCTGATCCAAAAAATCTACCAGCACGTCACAGACAACTTTACCTATAACGAAAAGCCAGGCGTATTCCCCAGCCAAACACTTAAGGCAACCTTGGATCTGCGCACTGGAAAGCGGAGTGACATAAACCTGGCATTACTTGCGTATCTTCGGGCAAACGGTATCGAAGCCTTCCCGCTGCTGATCAGCAGTAAGGGAAATGGCCGCTCCCACCTGGTTCACGCCCCCTTCGCCGATCAATTTAATCAATTGATTTTGGCCATCAATACGGGAGAAAAACTGATTTATGCGGATGCAACGCAAAAAAATCACCCACTGGGATACCTTTCACTTCCCTCTTTGGTGCATGAAGCCTTCATTTTGCGTGATCCCGGAAGTGGCCTAATCGAGATACAGGTGCCCCACCTATCCGGATTTAATCAGTTCGTAAACGTCAAATGGGACGAGGCCGGCTATTTCAAGAAAGAATCCAGCTTTCGTTTCTACGACTACGATGCACTCGCCATGGGCGGACTGAAAACCGATGCCGAAAAGGCCGAATTTAGAAAAAAGATTGTCACGGTAGAGGATGATCAGGTTATTTCTATCAAATCCGAACTAACCTCGAGTCTTAATAAACTCACCCACGAGTCTACCCTTACCACCAAAATGGTCGCTCCGGAATCAGCACCCCTCCATGTGCTACCTTTCGCCACTACTCGGTGGAAAGAAAACCCGTTTACCTCGGATACACGTAATTTTCCGGTGGATTTTAACTACACCGTAACGGACCGGTTTTCCTTTAAAATGGATATCCCGGAGGGATATGAGCTGGACGATTTCCCGGAAAACATCAATCTGACCATTCCGGACGGCACCATGTTATTTAGCTACTTGGTGACGGCCGTAGGAGCTATCGTGCAGGTGAACATGGTCCTTCAGATAAAACAGGAGTACGTCGATGCCGAGCAATATCCGCACCTAAAGTACTTTATGGATGTGGTGACAAGCAAATTGAAGGAGCCTGTAATTTTGAGAAAAACGGATCATCAAGCCACTGCCAGCAACCACCCCTAGCGACCGAAGCAAAAATTTGGAACCCAATTCGTCGGATTGGGTTCTTTTTTTTACCTTACACGAAAAAAACATGCACTATATCGTCTGTGAAACCCCTGGCAAATTAGTCCTTACCGAGAAGGAAGTTCCCGTTCCCCAACCCGGAGAGGTGCTGGTAAGAATCAAAAAAGTAGGCATCTGCGGCACAGACATCCACGCCTTTGCAGGAAATCAAGCCTTTTTCACCTATCCCCGAATCTTAGGCCATGAACTGGCAGGGGAAGTTGCAGACCCGAACGGACAGGCCGGCTTTAACCCAGGCGACAAGGTTGCCATCATCCCTTACGTATCCTGTGGATCCTGTATTGCCTGTCGGGCCGGAAAAACCAACTGCTGCAGCACCTTAAAGGTATATGGCGTACATACCGACGGAGGCATGCAGGAATATTTCAGCTTTCCGGCACAATTGCTCCTGCCCGCTCCCGACCTCAGTTTGGAGGAAATCGCCATTATTGAACCGCTCTGCATAGGCTACCACGCCGTGCAGCGGGCACAGTTTACAGCAGGTGAGACCGTTCTAATTATGGGTTGTGGCCCAATTGGATTGGCCATGATCCGTTTCGCCACTTTGGCAGGGGCGCGGGTAATAGCCGTGGATGTCAATGCCCAACGCCTTGAGAAAGCCAGGTCCCGTTTCGGCGCCGATGAGATACTTGTGGCCGGAGAATCGCTGGCAAATCAAGTCTCCGAGCTGACCGGCGGCGAACTGTGTCCGGTTGTAATGGACGCTACAGGAAACAAACAAGCATTGGAATCAGGCCTCAACTACCTAGCCCATGGAGGAAGGTATTTGCTGGTAGGGCTCTATAAAGGCGATTTGGCCATAAACCACCCGACCTTACACGCCAAAGAAGGCGCCGTGATGAGCAGCAGAAACGCCACCAAAAAAGATTTCGCAGCGGTGATGGAATTGCTTCGAACCAAGCAGTTCCCCGTAGAAGCCTATGTGACCCACGAAGCAAGCTACGACGAAATGATCTCGAAATTTGAGCATTGGACACAAGCGGACAGCCAAGTCATCAAGGCCATGGTCAGCTTTTAGGCCAAAAGCATGTAGGTTGGCAATCTAAAAGGGAATGATCATGGCAACGCTTGTTTCACCGGTGCTTGGTGCTTCCTATGTGGCTCAATTCATGTGTTTTCCAATCACTTTTGCCCAAATTTCATACCCCTTTCGGTTCATGTGCAGGTTGTCTTCTATAAAGATATCCGGCATCGGTTGGCCGTTTTTACCCAACATTGGCTTCCATACATCCGCAAAGCCGACTCCTTTGGTAGATCTAGCATACCGCTTCATCGCCGTATTCAGCTCCTTGTATTGATTGGCAAGGTTCCAGCGGGAGATACTCGGTTTTGCGCTGATAAACACTACTTCGGTATTGGGTAGGGCTGCATGAATGGCTCTGACAATTTGATCCATGGTCTGCATGATCTCCCCGGTAGTCTTTTTGCCAGAAATATCATTGTCCCCCTCATAAATAAACACCTTCTTCGGCTGGTAATCCAACACCAACTCATCCAGGTAGTGCAACAGGTCTGTTGCATGGGATCCTCCAAACCCGGTATTCACAACGCTATGATTGGGAAAATCGGTTGCTAGGTCCTTCCACAACCGCACACTGGAACTCCCTGTAAATACCACACTTCCACGGTGCTGATCCGAAGGATATTGGGCCTGGACTCTGCCCACTTCCTCCTCAAAACGGGTGGGATCTTGCGCAAAAGAAACCGAAAAAACCAAAAACGCAAACGACAGGGCAACGATACATTTCTTTCTCATAGGTGGGTTTATTTGACTAGTGTGATGCAAAGATAGCAACATCTGTACAACCAGCCGATTTCTGACTGTCTCAAAATCGAACAGCAGGAAATCAAAGCAATCCCATTACCGGACAGGCAACCTGAGACAACACCTGCTACTTCTACACGTTGAATTCTGCTTTTCAGCTATTTACAAGTAAAAACGATTGATTTAAATCCTTGCTATTTTCTAGCTCGGACTTTGCATTCCAATCGAAAAAAACCAAGCCTAATGAACAAACTTTCCCATTTTTTGTGGTTTTGCGCCGGAACCTACCGCCCACTCCTCAAACGATGCCCCACTGAAGCAAATAAATACGTAGGTATAGGGGGCACCGTTTTATTTACCGCCATCTTTGCAGGTCTGGCTGCGGGCTATGCGCTGCATACCGTTTTTGACGATCTGGTGGTTACCATCCTGCTGGCTTTGGTGTGGGCCACTGCCATTTTTAACCTGGACCGGTACATAGTGGGAACCATGCGCAAAAACGGCAAACCATGGACGGAATTCAAACTGGCTGCACCTAGGCTGGTACTTGCAATCGTTTTAGCGTTGGTTATAGCCAAGCCGCTGGAGCTTCGGATCTTCGAAAAGGAAATCAACCAACAACTAGCCACCCAAAAGCTGGAACTTGTGAAACAAACGAAATCGGCACTGGAGGCAAACTATCCGGAAATTGCCGCCTTGGATCTACAAATAGGGGCACTGCAAGAAGAAATAGCCGCAAGCCGCCAATTCAGAAACGAAAAACAGGGGGAGTATGACGCCGAACGGTTCGGAGTAAAAACGCCCGGAACCTCCGGACGTGCAGGGATAGGTGTGAATGCACGCAAAAAAGAAGAGCAACTGGATCAGGCCCAAAAAGCCTACGAGGAAACCGAACGACTCAATCGTATGAAGATCGATCAATTGGAGGTGGAGAAAACCCGCCTCAATCAGCTCAAAGAAGCGGCCTTGCTGGATCAGGAGTCAACCATCTCCGAAATGGATGGCATTGCCGCGAGGCTTCAGGCACTTGCCGATCTCTCCCAGGCACAGTCTGCCATAAGCCTAGCCAATAGCTTTATCATTCTATTGTTTATTTTATTGGAAACTGCACCTATTCTAGTGAAGTGGATGACTCCCCGTGGACCTTACGATACCTTGTTGGCCTTTCGGGAAAATGCGCTCATGCTGCATACCGAGGAGCAATGGTACCAAACGCAAGCAAAAACCACTGCAAGTAGGGAAATCTGTGACTTCCAGCTGGCCAACAGAACCACCCGCCTAAAAACCCCGGAAACATCGTCTTCAGACCTCATTTGAGCATGACCTAGGGGAATTTAGACAAACTTTTTTACCGGTAGTTTCGATTTACGACCAAATTTTCTCATTTTCAGGCATTGGATACTAACCATTCCTTTGGAACACGTTGTAGCAAGGCGAAATCGTCAATTAAGGAGAGAAATCATGCCCGATCTACCCAGCCTACCGGTGTAGCCAACTCAGAAAAAATTCCACCCCATGTGTAAATACCTCATTGGATGTTGGCTTCTTGCGATAGGCCTTTCCTGCAAGCCAGAAGCAAAGAATATCGAAGAATCGGAGCAACCCACACCACCCAATTTGGTCTTTGTATTCGCCGACCAATGGCGGGCCGATGCCCTTGGCTATGCAGGCAATACAGAAGTGATAACGCCCCATCTTGACAGGTTGGCTACCGAGAGTCTGGTATTTGAAAATGCGGTGGCGGTAACCCCCGTTTGTGCACCCTGGCGGGCTTCTTTTCTTACCGGGCAGTACCCGCTTACCAATGGACTGTTTTACAACGACAAGCCATTGCCTACCCAAGCCGTTACCATAGGAAAGGCCTTTAAAGAAGCTGGATACCAAACCGGCTACATCGGCAAGTGGCACGTCAACGGGCATCAACGTGGAGAAGACCCCTTTAGTGGCAGGAATAAACCAATTCCCAAAGAGCGAAGACAGGGATTTGACTACTGGAAGGTGCGGGAGGTGACCCACGACTATAACAATAGCTACTATTTCGACGAAAACGATGAAAAGCACTTTTGGGAAGGCTATGACGTTTTTCCGCAAACCGACAGTGCCATCAGCTATTTTCACAAAAACAAAGACAATCCGTTTTTCTTGGTGCTCTCCTACGGGCCGCCACATGATCCCTACTTTACCGCACCACAGGAATACAAAGACCTATATCGTGATCGCACACTTTCCCTGCGGCCAAATGTACCGGAAATGTACCAAGATAGCGCCCGACGGGTGCTGGCCGGATATTACGCCCACTGCACTGCCATTGACAAAGCAGTGGGGGATCTTCTAAAAGGACTCGAAGACGCAGGTATTGCCGAAAACACGATCTTTGTCTTCACCTCAGACCATGGCGATATGCTGATGTCCCGGGGCGTACTGAAAAAACAGCGCCCTTGGGATGAATCCATCAAAGTGCCCATGCTCATGCGATGGCCTGCCAAATTGGGGACCGTACGCAGGGATGTATACGACCCCATCAATACGCCAGACCTGGCACCTACCCTTTTGGGGCTATGTGGAATAGATCTGCCCGAAAGTATGGAAGGAGAAGATTTTTCAGCCGCCCTTTTCAGCGGGGAGGACCTGGGCAACGAAGCCGCCCTGATCACCCTTCCGGTACCCTTTCACGAATGGCAGTTTATGAATGGAGGCAGGGAGTACCGGGGGGTTAGAACCCGAAAATACACGTATGTAAAAGATTTGATGGGGCCATGGCTACTGTATGACAACGAACAAGACCCTTTTCAAATGAAAAATCTGGTAGGCGTTCCACAGTATGCACAGGTTCAGGAATACCTTGAGGCAGTTCTTAGCAAAAAACTGGCGGACACGCAGGACGAGTTTTTGCCGGCAGACACGTATATGCGGAGAAGGGCCTATATCTACGACCGAAACGACAGTCTTCGTCCCGCAAACTACTTGGAGCTAAATAGAGATTGATTCATGTAGTAGTTAATGGGCATCTTTTGCGCGTTTTCTTACCCTGTCTTTCACAGTGTTTCATGGGGAGAACTCCATTTCCCCGCTTTCATATTTTTCAAGCCTGCCGTCCAGTTCCCTCTGCTGTTCCGCACCTAATTCAAAAGAACTTTCCTGTCGCTCTTTCAGTCCCTGAAGTTTCTTAAGGATAGACTTGTCCTGAAGCTCAGCAACCCACCGGGTAAGGTCGATTTTAACAGATTGTACGTCCAAACCTATCATTGTTCTCCTCTTCGAAGTCAGCGATTCATTTGTGTATTTGATTCACCCCAGCGGAAGGGGAGCAAATACAGCCCAAAAAAGCGCTGGTTCGAAACTATTCTGAAAAAGAAATCAATATCTCCAAACATAGGGGCGTTAGCCCTTATATCTTAGTAGAACGAAGGTCGAATCATTCCCTGACGAATTGGACAAGGTGATGCGTGGAAGACTTAGTTGTTCTGTTGGAGCCAAATGGCAGGGCGGATAAGATGTCAGGGCTAACGCCCCTCATTTTTGCAATGCATGATTCTTTCTACTAAGATTGCAGGGCGCTGCCCCTTATTGTAGTTTGGCCCCTACTAACAGGACAAAGGAAACCCTCTGCATGTAGTTTGCCCTTCCTTCTTCATGCCCCAAGTTTAATTCAATCCACCGGGCTGATAATTAACGGCTTGTCCTACCCTCCTATCGTTTCCAATTTGCAATTGGAAACGGATGGAATTTCCAATAATCTACGGCGATCAAACCTTCTAATCCAGCATAATTTCTCACGCTCGAACACATGTAGTCTGCCATAGCTAAAAATACGGTATCCGTGTAGCATTCGTAAATTATAAAATAAACGATCGTAAATTGTTAACGGATGTTTGGTTAGCCTGTCTTTTCAAAAATATGCCAGACCGAGTTCGAAATGGCAAACCATTGTTTACTAAGACGTTCTTTACCAATCCATTACAAATGGCATTGAACGGATTAAGACTGCAAAGGAACTTAGGAATAGTAGGGTGTAGCCGATTCTACACCCCCGGGTAGGGATAGTTTCTTGTTCCGCAATATAGTCTACTCTTTTTTAGAAGAACTGTTTCACTATTTTTGCGTAATACAAGCTTAAAAGCTAGGCTCTAGTAAAAGATGCTAAACATTGGTAATAAGATTTCCGGAACTTAGGAGGGAAAGAGGCTGGTCTCAGGAAATGGATGAAACTAAAAAAAGGAAGCTTTTCGATATTATTGATACATACATCAGGGATTCTAAAGCCCGTGCAGCTTATGGCTCTTAAAACTCGAAGATTATGAAGGTACTACTGGACATAAAAGACGACAAAGCCCTACACTTGCTGGAAGTGCTCAAAGGGCTGCCATACGTTAAAACCAAACAGCTCACCGATGCCAAAGCCCAGCTTATGAGCGAGATCAGGGAGGCCGTGGAAGAGATGAAGCAAATCCGGGCGGGTAAAAAGCAAGCCCGTGACGCAGAAGATTTTCTCCGTGAGCTATAGGGTAAAGTCCATTGAGGTTTTCGAGCGCCAGGCCAAGAAGCTCACCAAAAAATACCCGTCCCTAAAATCCGAACTGGTGACCCTTGTACAGGAGCTGAAGGAGAACCCGGACCAAGGCACGGCCATTGGCAAAAGCTGCTACAAAATACGCGTGGCCATCAAGTCTAAAGGCAAGGGTAAGTCTGGCGGGGCCAGGGTGATCACCAACTTTATGGTGGCCAATGATGCCGTTTACCTGCTCTCCATTTACGACAAGTCCGGCCAGGAAAACATCTCCGATAAAGAACTAGACGAACTCCTGCAGTTTGTCCCGGAATGATAAATTCCGGACCTGCCGGGCTTCTATCATATCATTCTAAGGAACAATTGTTTGGCTCGCTTATATCCTACATCTTCAAGTATCTTTTTCGTAGCGGGATAGTTCGATCTACTAAACAGATTACGAATATTATCGAGTTCGCTTTTTAAGAACTTGCATTACCCCTCAGTTGTGGTTGGTTTATCTAAAGCCTGTTCATCATACAACAGAGCTTTTACCAATGCCAAGTCATAGGTATTTTCATCCCCTTTTGAGCGATGGGTTCAATTTCAGATTTGAAATTGCGGATGCGGTCCAATCCCAGGCATAGGCCTCTGTAATGTTTCTGTGAAAATTGCCTCCAAAAGTGGATATCCATGATCCCATCTTGCCTGATATGAAATGATCGACATGCCTCGCCCCATGGCCAGCAATTAGGTAAAAATCATGGGGATTAAAAAATGCTTTACTTGATATTAAAATCCGCACAATTTTTCCAGAAGCATAACCTGTTGTTTCACCATATCTGCCACCGGATAATATGCTCCCTCGGTCAATAGACCAATTATAGCTTCCATATTCCCCAAAAATTTTCAGTAATGAAGCTATTTAAGTTCTCCTGGCTTGCCCATCTGTGTGTAGTTTGCCCTTCCTTCTTCCAAGCCCCAGCCTAAATCAGTCCACCGGACTGATTATTAACGGCTTGTCCTACCCTCCTATCGTTTCCAATTTGCAATTGGAAACGGACGGTGTTACCAATAATCCACGGCTATCAAACCACCTAATCCAGCCTAGTTCCTTGTGCTAGAACGCATGCAATCATCAAGCTTTAAACACTCAGACGATGGGGCGAACAAAACCTGTGGTCAGGATTAATTCAGACTCAGATCAACAACCTATGCGTATCCTAGCTTCTTCCTCACCCTATTCAGAACCGATGAGGCGATCTCTCTTGCCTTCGCCTCTCCCTCCTTTAGAATCTGAGCCAGTTCCTCTGGGTGGTTCATGTAATGGTCGTACCGCTTTCTTTGTTCCGAAAATGTTGTCAGAATTAATTCGGTCAGCTCATTCTTGGCATGTCCGTAGCCAAAATTACCGCCTCGGTATTTTTGCCTCAACGCCTCGGTGGCTTCTGGTGTTGCTATCAGGCTGAACAGCTTGAACACATTACAGGTATCAGGGTCTTTGGGTTCCTCTAGGGGGGTACTATCGGTCACGATTCGGTTGACGTTTTTTTTCAGCGCTTTTTCCGGCAAGAAAACATCGATGTAATTATCGTATGATTTGCTCATTTTTCGCCCGTCAGTACCCGGGATGATCATTACCTCCTCACTAATTCTCGGTTCTGGCAAGAGCAATAGTTCCTCTTCCATCCGGTTGTTAAAGGCAGTAGCAATATCTCGGGTTATTTCCAGGTGTTGCAGCTGGTCCTTCCCCACCGGCACGATGTGGGCATCGTAAAGCAGAATGTCCGAAGCCATCAAGACTGGGTAGGTAAACAGCCCCGCATTCACATCCGAAAGCCTATCGGATTTATCCTTAAAGCTGTGGGCATTGGCCAACATGGGGAACGGAGTGAAGCAACTTAGGTACCAAGTAAGCTCGGTAACTTCCGGGATCCGTGATTGCCGATAAAAAACCGTACGATTCACGTCCAGGCCAAAAGCAAGCCAAGCCGCGGCTACCGCCCTCACATTCTCCTCTCTTGCCACACCGTCTTTCAGGGTGGTCAGGGAATGGAAGTCGGCAATAAATATAAAAGACTCGTTGTCCTCCCGTGAGGCCAAAGCCACCGCCGGAAGAATAGCCCCTAAAATATTACCCAAATGTGGCTTTCCCGAGCTTTGAATTCCTGTAAGTACTCTTGCCATTAATCAATTTTTCGCGCAAATTAAGGAATTATGCACATACTTCGCTCCGAATTTAGCGTTATTTGTACCATGATCAAGACGCTCGTTCTCTCCGCCTCTATCCTTTTGGTTTGCACGCTCAGTGTTCCTGCTTATAGCCAGGATCTTGTACGTCCGCTGTTGGAATGGGAAACCAACGCGATCAACCTAGGTTCCATTCTTGAGGAAAACGGCTCCGCGGAAGCAAACTATTTCTTCACCAACAAGAGCGGTCGAAGTGTACTGATCGAAGAAATCATAACAGACTGTGGTTGTACCACGGCCGATTACACCCGGGATACCCTCAAGCATGAGGAATCCGGCCACATTACGGTAGTTTTCGAACCAGGAAGCAGCAGAGGAGGGCCTTTCTCCAAGTCCATATTAGTAAAGGTAAGCGACAACCCTAACCTGGATACCCTGCTATTGGAGGGCTTCAACGTGCCTTTTCCAATGAATGCGGAAAAACACTATCACCTGCTTCGGGGAGGGCTGGGATTCGCGCTGCCGGTAATCCATATGGGAAACGTATTTACAAATGAGCCCAAAGTCAAGCAAGTGGACTTTTTCAATTTCCACGATTACCCCGTACAATTGAACCCAAACCATGAACTATTGCCTCCACATATACAGCTGAGAATGGTTCCCGCCGTAGTTACCGCCAAGACCAGGGGAATTTTGGAGGTAATCTACAACGGAGAAGGAAAAGGAGATTTGGGATTTTTTGAAGATGAAATACAATTCACGCTGCTTTCCGAAAAAAAGGAAAATGTTCCCTTTAAGGTGATTGCAAACGTATTCGAATATTTTGCTCCAACGCCCGTTGCAGACATGGATTATGTGCCAAGGCTCGAGATACGTGAAACCGAAGTGGACTTGGCCAAAATCGACAGCAAGGTCCCCATTTCCAGAATGATTACCCTCCAAAACAAAGGAAAGCAGGAACTCCAAATCCGAAAAGTGTCTGCAAACTGCGAGTGTATCAGCATATTGTTGCCAAAGAATACGATTTCCCCCGGTGAGCGCACAGATCTAACCATTACCTTCGATCCAAAAGACCGGAAAGGTTTGGACCATAAGGCCATTACGATTTTCAGCAACGACCCCATTCAGCCTGCGCAAACATTCATGGTAAAAAGCCGGATCAATTAACCAAGTTAGCGTTGGCAAAAGAATTTGTACACGGGCAGTCATTTTTCTCCTCCGAACAAATAAACCGATACGTGCATTGCTTTTTTTGAAAACGCCCCGAGATCAACCACCTTTTTAAAGGAAAGAGATTCGCAGGTTATCTGCTGCGAATCTCTCTTCTCATAAACGCATAATAGGCCAACCCAAAACAGACCGCAGTGGCCGCCAGTAAAGCAGTAAGCTGGGCCCAGACCAGCAAAACACTCTGACCAAGAGGTAGCGGACTGGGAAGTGCGCCGACAACCTGTTCAGAACTTAACGGCCCCAAGCTTCTGACCGACGGCATCAACAGCGTAGTAGTGGCATCGCTGTACAGCTGACTGGGTACAACTCGCATCAGATTGGTCATAAACTGCTGGTACTGGATAATCTGCTGTGGATGTGCATAGTCGGAAGGTGCTATGGCGCTTCCAATCAAGTTTACGATGATTCCGTAAAACACCGTGAAAAACAACCATACCGCAATAACCGCCAGCGCAGATGTGGCCGCCTGTCTGAACCGGACGGAGAACAAGATGGAAAGATTAAGCCAAAATCCGACGTAGCAGACACTCACCAGAATAAAAATCAGTATCCGCAGAAACTCCTCCGGCGTAGGCGGTATTCCGATGCGCAATATTCCCAGTCCTACAAAGAGGAAGGTAAGGCTACCGAGCAATACTGCTACGACCAACAATCCCGCGGCAAACTTTGCATTCAGCCACTGATCGCGGAAGATTGGCTGTGACAATACCCTTGCCAGGGTACCTTTGCTGACCTCAGAATTGACGGCGTCAAAGCCCAGGCCTATTCCCAATAATGGCCCCAGAAAACTGATGAACACCACAAAAGAGGGCAGTCCCGACCCCGAAGCTGAAAACAGCTTCAGAAAGAAAAAGGCGTCCTCGGGATCCGTAACCTTTACAAAATCATTGAAATGCAGCAGCCCGGTGATGAGGGATCCCAAACAGGCCAAAACGATCACCCCCATCAGAATGATCAACCGCCAGCTATGGATATGATCGGAAACCTCCTTCCTCACAATCACCCAAAACGGCAACGGGGGGCGATTGTCTATTGCCCGATCTTTAGCGGCCCATCTATTCCAAACTTGCTGGAGAAAGGTTGTTTTCAACGGTAGATTTACTTCATTTAGCCATTTCATAAGCGTCTTTTTCTTCAAAATAGCGTTGATAGATATCGTCAAGTCCGTATGTGGTATGGGTAAGTTGATGTAGCGAGGCTCCGGTGTCCAGAATAACCCGGGCAATCTCGGAAGAAAGCTCCTTTTCCCAACCTATTTCCAGCTCCCCCTCCGTAGACCACGTCACCTTTTTGATTCCATCAACTTTAAGCAGGGCTTGCTCCAACTCTTGGGGATAGACGAAGTCACCAAGCGAGACCTTGGCCTGAATCTGAAACCGGTACTGGGAAAACAGTTGCGCGGACAATTCCTCCACGGTACCTTTGGCTATCAGTTTGCCGGACACAAACAGCCCCACCCAGTCGCATACCTGCTGCACCTGATGCAGGTGATGCGAAGACAACAGTACCGTCAATCCTTTGGTGCGTGCCAGTTCAGTAATCAAGGACAGCAACTCCTTCACCCCCTTGGGATCTATCCCAAGCGTGGGCTCATCCAAAACAATGACCTCTGGATCCTTTATCAGCACGTCTGCCAGGCCCAATCGCTGGCGCATGCCCCGCGAGTAGGTTTTTACACGCTTGTCCGCGGCGGCTTCCAGCCCAACGGTTCTTAGGAGGCCATCTACCCTCCGCCGGGCATCCTGCTCTGATATCCGGTTCAAGCGGGCGGTAAACAGCAGGTTTTCCCGTCCTGTTAGCTCATCGTAAAAACCCACGTCTTCCGGCAGGTAGCCTACCTTGGTTTTTACCGCCACGGGTTCCTTGGTAGCGTCATGGCCGCATACAATCGCCCGGCCTGAACTGGGCTCCGTCAGTCCAATCATCATCAGGATTGTGGTGGACTTTCCGGCACCATTGGGCCCTAACAGGCCGACTATTTCTCCCTTATGGATTTCCAGGTCAAGGCTATCCACCGCCTTGAATGTGCCATAGGATTTGGAGAGCTTGCTAAGCTGAATAACCGGCTCCACCGCCTACCTCCTTCCGTATTTGGTGAACAACTGGAAAACACCGCCAAATACACCCAGGATAAGCATGACTCCCAGCCAACCCCAAACAACGGGTGTCTTCACGGATACCCGAAAAGTCGCCTTTTCCGAAACTTCGGGTGTGGTGGCCTCCAACGTGGCCATGTAGTCGCCAGCTATGGCCTTGTTTGAGGCTTGGAGCGTTGCAAAAACCTGAACCGTTTCTCCGGGCGCCAAGGTCGCAATTTCAGCAGGTTCGTAGGCGACATCCCAATCCACCGGAACCTTTCTGTCCAACTTCAGGCCATTGATAGTCGAAGATCCGTTATTCCGGACTACCAGTTCGATGCGCTTGGACTTACCGGCAGTCACCTGGGTGCTCAACATACCCGAGGGCGTGGTAAATTCCAGCTCATAGGATCCTTTGATAACTGCTTCCAGTTCCAGGTTAGCGGTTGTATTGGCAGTGACCGCACTTACGGGCACTTGGTAGGTGCCAGCCGAAATACGCTTGGGTGGCGTCACCTCAATGGTGACATCCTGGGTTTGGTTCGCTTCAATGCTCACCGAACTAACCTGCTTTCCGTTGGCTCTAAACAGCACATTCCAGCCCCGGGGTGCCTCCGTGTACAACGCATAGGACTGCGGCTCAGAAGTCATGTTCCTTAGCTTGGCGTTGTAGGAAAACACCGCACTGGAATGCCCCTCTATATTGGACTGATTCGACGTAAACTCCGTCTTAAAGGTACCGGTCTCAGAAACATTGATGGTAATTGGCAGGGTGTACAACCCACTTGCGATCACCTGAAACCGGTAGGTTCCTTTTTCGACCCGGTGGGGAATATCCACTTTCAGGGCGACGGTTTTCTTTTCTCCCGGCAGAACAGACACCTTGGAAACAGTCCATCCGCCGGATTTAAGAGAATACTCCCAGCCATCGGGCATACCTGACAACACTATCGAGACATCACGGATAGCGGTTGAGTTGTTGATCACATCGATGGAATAATCGATGGATTCTCCGGGAGGCACCGCAATTTCAGGGTAGGGAGTATACAAGGCCACGGTATTTGCAGACGCAAGGTGACCACCGAGATGCAAAATCCACAGGAAGTGGACCCATTTGATTACTAGAGAACTTTTCGTACAGGTTGACAATAAAAAACGTTTCATGATCTTTTAAAGGCTTTAGTACGGCAACAAATTTAAAAGCCCCAAAAAAATCGCTCAAGACCTGAATTGTTAAAAAATGTTAAAGAACATTATTTGTATTTAAGAAGATATACAGCTACACTTGTACGGATTAATGGTGAAATCGCACTATTGTTTCGCGATATCGAAACCGCCAATAATTCAGGCGAACCCGTCAAACAAGCTGGTTTTCAGATTTTTCGGCAAGTTGGAATAGGGGCTTGGATGCTAGGTATATGAAATGGCATTTCAACGAAGGTCCCGCTAAGGAGCCGATTCTCCTCCTACTGCCCCCTGTCACGGCCCAGGGACACCCGGAAGTTATTGGGATCTCCGGCAATGTTCAGGTTGACAAAGCGGATCCGCCTATTTTGATCACGAAATACGATGGCGTCTTCCTGCTCTGGATCTACGTCCTCCCGTGTCCTACCTCCAAACAACGACCGGAAGCCCACTTGGGTCACTAAACCCAATGGAATACGGATAAAATAGTCCATGTTCAGATCCAAGCTTTGGCGACCGGACATCTCTATAAAGCCCAAGCTTGAGTTGATATTCATCTTGGGGATATGCAGTACGCCATTTTTCAGGTCAAAGGTATTCTGTAGCGTATCAAACCGCACCACGTTAAGGTTTCGATCACGGAAATAGGACGACATGGCACGCAAGGGGGCGAAATTCACCAAGCTGCCATCATACACCACCAAATCCATCCTGGCCTCACTTTTTTCTACGATGGGCGTTAAATCGGGATGAACCAAAAAGCGACTCACAATAGTGCCACTAACCTTCCCGTGTAAATTCTCGTTGATCATAACATCTTGACCAAAATTGTCAAATTTTATCATCATGCGGTCGATATCTAATTTCTCTGCCACCATGGTCGAGTGAAAGTAGATGTTTGAGGAATCAGACCCATTGAAGTACCCATTCATCGCCAAACTGCCATCGGCCAGCCGAACATGTAAGGTGTCTACGTACAGGAAATGGTCGGGTGTAGTTCGAAGCACCGCCCGCAAATCCTCAAACCAATAAGTATGGTAGTTGAGACGCTCTATGTCAGCGGTAAACTTCATGTGGCTGAAAGGCAACTCAAAAATATTGAACGTGTCTGCATGGTTCACGGGCTCCTTCGAATAGGGGTCGTAGTTTAACAGGGCATCCAGATCCAAGGCCTTCGCCCGGATGGCGAGGTGATTGTCCCTTATTTTGTTGACGGTATCCTTACCCGAAAAATAGGCCAAATCCATTTCAAACTCACTTTTCCCCATTCGGCCACCGAGCTTTTCCACCAAGATGTTTCCCTTATCGATCTTTACCCTTCCGGAAAAAGACTCGAGTTTCAGCGGGTGCACGTTAAACTTTCCTTCCAACCGATTGACCATCAAGTCTGCGGATTGAAAGGTGGTATCGTAGTTAAGATCCAAAGCCCCCTGAAGGTTAAACCCACGAAGTACCTCGTCCCTATAGCTCTCCGGGAGGTAATTTTCGCCGTTATAGCTCAACAAATCCCTAACCACCAATGATTTGGATGTCAAATTGAAATCGAAACGGGATTTTCCGGTCTTTACATCACTGAACCACTTATCGTAATTGGTGAGAATTCCGGAAAACTGGAAATCACTGGTATCGATGTAACCGGAAAAATCCTCCACAACCAAACGACTTGGCTCCACCACTATCTTTACATCAAACTGGTGCAACTCATGGGGATACTTCTTCAGCTTGCCACTTAAGTCTTCGATCCTAAAGGTACCCAGGGGAAGGTTCTCAAAATACGCCAGCTGCTTGCCGGTAGAGGCAAATGCCAGCTTCACGTTAAAATCAGTCAACTCCTCGGAGGTGGACGCCACCAATGCCGAATCGAAGGCTAGGAGCTCGGAAAAAGCAACTCTGTTAGATTTCGCCTCCAGCTTGGCCGTCACCGGCACGTCCCTGCGGTGGAAAACCGCCGGGAAGTCGCTAAGCTCTCCCGAAAACTCAAAGTCCGATTCCGCCACTTTAAACCGCAGAAAATCCAACCGAATCCGCCCGTTGTCCATGACCGCGTAGCCGTTGGCATTGGTCACCGCATGGGGGTAGCCAGGCAAGGTAAAACTTAGGTTTTTGAGCTGGAGTTCGCTGTCCAACCCTTCCTTGAGGCGGGCTATCTGGTCGGCAGGCATATCCAGGTCGATCAACTCATCGAAATCCATATCCAACAATACCTGGCCCCTAATCCTTCGCAGACCCTCTATCTCAAAAAACTGACCCAAAAACTCCAAATCCAGGTCTGCATTCAGATTGACCTTAATAAAGGGATCTTCAAAGTTTCGAATTACCAATTGGCCTTGAAATACCCCCTCTTCCGGTTTGGCATAGAAATTCTGCAGGCGTAACTCGGATGTACGCAGCGATTTTTCCTTTCCATTGGTAAAAAAACCCGAAAAGCTCAGTTCATCGATACGCCTCTCGGCCACGGTGTTTACAAAAAAGGCATTTTCACATCCGAATTCCACCGCGATGGAGGGCATTTCACCATTGCCTGCCCTGCCGCGAATGGTACCCAAAAAGTAAATCTGCCCCTCATTCTTATATCTTTTCAATGCATCCGCCACATCGGTGGGAGCAAATGCAGAAAACAAGCTAAAGTCCGGCTTCTCTCCGTAGATCTTCAGGTCCATGTCCAGTTCGCTGGCTACGCCAACGGTACCTTCTACGGTAAACACGCCGTCCTGGACAGCCAGCCTGGAGGGAGAAATGGTAAGCAGCTTCTCCGCTACTTTATAATCTATGTCCCAGTCCAGCTGTATGGCCTTGTTTTGAAAAAATGTCGGCTGACGATCTTTGCTGACGGTTAGCACCATGGAGGTCTTCACATCCAGAAACACATCGGTGTCGTTCATGCCAATGGATGACCTGATCTGGGAAACCTCCGCCAATACCTCCTGACCCATGGTGGTATCGGAAAAAGAGAACACAAAGTCCTCTACACGAATTTCCTTCAATTTAAAGCTGACGGCCTGATTACTCGCTCCAGCTTCCGTTTCCATGGCGATCGCCTGCAAGAGATTGAGTTCTCCCTGGTCATTTTTTACCAGGTCTACAAAACCCGAAGAAACGCGGATTTTCTTTACATTGTAATGGCCGCGGATTACTTCGAGGACATCAAATCCCAAATACAGGTCGGAAGTTTCGAAAATCGGCTCACGGGTAATGTCCTTGGATTCGTAAAAACGAACGCCCTGAAGGTCTATGGAAATATAGGGAAACTGGGCAAAGGGCGCGATATGGGAATCATCTATAACCAACAGTCCTGCAAACTGGCTATTGACAGATTCCAACGCCATTTGCGTGAGAGCACGTTGATTTTTGTAAACAGCAAAAACCGCTGCGGTCACCAACAACACCGGCAGAAAGACCATTACGCCCAGGATAATCCACCTTCTTCTAGTCATGATGAACATAAATTAGTGAGAATGTGACACAAAAACCATTTATTAAGTTAAGTCTGAAAACGATGTTTTTTAAGAAAAGTTCTAATCTCCGTTGACCAACCATTTGGACGAAGAAGGTACCGGGTGGGAGGTCAAAATAACGAAACTTGAACCTCCACAAAGGGGGAAAGTTAACCAATGTTTGAAGATGTTTGCCAATGGTTTCAAAAAATAAAGGTTAGTTGATGAAATAGGTTAAACCGATCTTTACTATTAATTCGCCGTTATTTTGTGGTTGGAATTTCAATTCTCCATTTACACCCAGTTCATCGATCAACTTATACAACAAACCTCCACCAACATTAAGCGTCTGCCAATTTCGGAAAGCTACCTCCGGATTGAACTCATACCTGCGCCGAAAATTCCCAAATCCCAAAAGCCCATACCATTGCGCTTTCTCCTCGGTAAAGTAATACCTCGCATCCAGATGAAGGTTACTTGCTTTCCCTGTTGCAGGAAAAAGGATGCTTACATTAGGACTAAAGGATATTTTATCAACAAAAAAATATTCAGCTGAAAAATTCATCCCAAACAACACCCTTTCAAACCCAATATCGTTTCCGTATTGTGCACGAAATTGACCCTTGTATTGAGCCATGGTGGCACTGGACCAGCTAAAAAAAAGTACTAAAATCAGTAATCGTTTCATATCTCTTCAATTGATTTTGAATGGTCATGACTTGTCCCAAGAAATGGTTTGCCAAGCTCGGATTATCGGGAAATTTTTTACGTTCAGTCTATCCTTCCAACTTTGTATCACCTACCTGATGGCTGTCCGCTACAGAGGGATCAAATTTCCTTGGCTTATTAATCCAGTGTAGTTAAAGGGCCGGAAGACTCCGGATAACAGGCTTTCGTTTGTTGCGAAAATCCAGCGTATACATTACATTCAGGCGTATAATATGGCGGTTTCTGTAGATACCCGGGTTATTTGTAGGGCCATAGGTCCACATGTGGCCTCCAAAGAACATGAAATTGTTTAAGGTATAGCCAATGGCCGTGTATACCCTGTTTTCCTCCAAAATATCCCGCTGCATCTTTCCGGTCTCAAAGAATATCTCGTTAGATGGCGCCAGGAAGAAGGTTCTGTTTTCCATTCTAGGTTTATTAAGCGGAATATACGCCACAATCTTATAACGATACCTATCCGTGTAGATGTAGTCTGCCCCTATCAAATTATCCCGCTTGAACCGGTGCTCAAACCGGAATTGATGAAGTATCTTAATACCGGACATGGACTGAGTCAATAACCATTGATGCCAAAGTCGTGGCTCCAACGTAGAAGTCACAAAACTGGGGTCATCAGGATTAGGCGTAAAATTCCAAACCAAGGTAGGCCCTACTGTGACCTCAAACTGATCGTTGAAAAGATAAACAAATCCTGCCCGGTTGTACAATTGGCTCATTCTTCCGACAAAATCGGAGCGGTTGTCAATGCTGTTTCGCCTACGGTAGTGGTTTTCTTGGTACCAAAAAACCCGGTCGGACAACCTCAATTTAAGGTAAAGTCCGTTCCAAGACTCGGTCGTGGGGGCCAGACCCCTGCGGATAGGCTCATTTGGCTCTGAGGCTTCCTGGCCAAACGCCATATTCCAACTAAAAAACAAAGAAAGTATCGGAAGAAAGATAGACCTTTCTAAAACATAGAGTTTCGTCATTTTTCTGATTTATTAAAGGTCAAGAGCTGATTCTATTCGAGAGGCCGTATGCCTTCTTCCCAATCGCCTTTCAATTGATCGTGTATCTTGACTCCTTAGCTCAAGCATCCTGTCTTGGAGATTTTCAATTTTAGTGATGTAATCCTTGATTTGGGTGTAATCAAATTCAGTAAGCATGCTTTCCCTATAATGGTTATATAAAAACCTATACGCTTCGAAAAGTCTCTCCTTAGCTCTCACATCGTAACGAGTGTAAGTAAAAGGGTTGAACATTTCCTCCATGTAGGCTTCATCCAACGCTTCATCCCGTTCAAATAAAATTGAAATGGAGGGATACCGCTTTTCCAACTCATCAAACAGATCCAAAATCACGTTTCCCCTATCTACTTTCGTTTCAAACTCTATGGCCGATGCATATTCTTCACTCAACGATACATAGACCCTTTCCAAAAATTGATCGACGAAAGACTCCGCAAAATCCCGCTGATTGGAACTGGCCGCGGAAACATGGTTCATAAACAGCGTGTCCATCTCAGCCTTACGATTCAAAATTAGAGCCTCCAATGCAACTAATTTTGAATTTACCTCTATTTCGTACAACTCCCTTTCGACAAAATCACCAATCCTGTTGACAGTCACAAACTCCTCCTCTAAACTCGCCTTTAGGGTACTTAGCACTTCAGAGGGACTATCCAAGTAAAACTCCCTCGGAATAACCTTACGCAATGTGTCATCTTGATAAATGTAAGTAATTGAATCCTCCGCAGTAAGAAAACCAAGTCCACCTTCGGCATAATTTCCCAAATCATAATAGCGTACCTCTCCGGTTTTCAACAGATCCACCAAATACTCCATCTCAGCCAGCTTTCCCGAGGTCTTTCCGAAGTATGCATGAGCAAAAGCAAGCGAATCACTTTTGGACCTATTCAATGCCAACGAGTTCATTTCCTTAAAACGTCGTACTGAATCGCTGATCTGGTCAAAGAGGGTGGGAATTTCGACCAGTAGGCGCTCTTCCTCCTCCGATAGGTCATATTGAAACCTGCTCGTATAAAAAGGGAATCGCACGATTTCGCCCCCATCATCGACCGAGTCATCGTATCTCATCAAATCAAGAATAAAATCACGTAGAAATCGATTTCCGGACCGTTGAATTTGCCGCTCTTTCGACATTGGTCTAAAGCCGTCATTATAGTACGGCTCAAAAGTTCGGTCAGCTATCAGAAACCCATCGTTTTTTCCGTCGTTAATTTCAGCGAGCTTTCTTATTGTGGCATAAAAAACCGCTTCATCGATTATTTGGCCACTCTCCAAATCCCTCCGAACTACCCCAAGCAAAAACCCGTCTTCATAGTTTCTAACTTCCGACACCAACGTCGAATCTTCCACATATACCAAAGACCACTCACCCTGCATTAGCCCTCTGCTAGTCAACCTTCCTCTAATAAACTGCGTGTAACCATGCAAAAAATTTCGGTATGAGACATTCCCAATCATTACTCCCGAATCAAACCGGATATCCTCTGCCTTTGCACGAATATCCTTTTCATTGTCTTTAAATATATTTTTTACCAACTGCCATTCACCATGGGGCAAACCGCGCTGATAGGTTGCTTTGATTTCGAGATCTTCGCTTTCCAATTGCGCAATAAGCTTAAAGTCGATCACATCGTCCAATATGACCTTATGCCTTTCCTGATCGTATGTCCAGTCACCAGTCTTTTGGTTATCCTCGTACGAACCTCTTACTTGAAACTTTGTGAGAAGCGTCCTATCAAGGGAGTCTATTTCTTTCCTATCAAATGAGAAAAACCCATTTAAAATCCTATCCCCATCAGCCCCTTCGTCATACTCAAATGTAGCTTGGCCTAATTTCCCTTTAAACTCATAGGGCCCGTCAAATAAAACCCCGCCTTGACTGAAACAAAAAAATGAAACAAAAAAAAGATAAAGTAAGATAAATGTTGACTTCATTTTGCTGGATTTGTAGACAGTTGTATCGCTCATGTAACAATAGTAAACTTTATCGGTTTAAAAATGGTTTCAACGGGTAAATTCAAGTAAAAGCTCCATATCAAATTTTACGCCAAAGAAAATAACATTTTTAAATTAAACCTGAGACAATTTAGTGTATTTATTTTGATATATTAAATTTGTTTTGATCCTCAATTATGGCTTAAATATTAATTTTGATATATTTAATTTAATATTTAAAATGAAAAGTATCCTACTGATAGAAGACGACCTTACCTATGCGAAAATCATCCGGATTTTTTTGGAAAAAAACGGATTTGAGGTGACTCCCTGTGAAACCCTTAAAGGCGCCCTGCTGGAAATCCAGAAGAGACCATACGATCTGGCCATCACCGATTACCGGCTGCCCGACGGCACAGGCATGGAGTTTTTGGAATACTGCAATAAAAACTGCCCCCAGATACCCGTTATCCTGATCACCAACTATTCCGATATCCGCACAGCGGTACGGTCCATGAAACTGGGAGCCGCCGAATACATCACCAAACCCATCAACCCGGATGAACTGCTCCTAACGGTCAGGGAATCGTTGACAATCCCCGAAAAAACCCAAAAAGCCTCCCCTAAAACGGGCAGCGAGCCCGGCTATTTTGTTGGCAAAAGTCAACGGGCGCTATCGCTCGAAAACCAGATTTCCCAGGTCGCACCCACCGATATGAGTGTGCTGGTGCTGGGAGAAAGTGGAACCGGCAAGGAATTTATATCCAGGAGAATCCACGAAAAGTCCCTGCGCAAAAACGGCCCATTTGTAGCCGTAGACTGTGGCGCCCTCTCACCCGACCTCGCGGCAAGTGAACTATTTGGGCACGTTAAGGGGGCGTTTACCGGTGCCGTGGACAATAAGACGGGGCATTTTGAGGCCGCCAATCAAGGCACGCTCTTCCTGGACGAAATCGGGAATCTCAGCTACGAAGTACAAATGAAATTGCTGCGGGCCATCCAAGAGCGCAAAATACGGAAAGTAGGGGGAAACAAAGATGTTTCCGTGGATGTTCGGATCATCGCCGCTACCAATGAAAACCTGCGCGATACCGCCACCAAGGGCTCTTTCCGCGAGGACCTGTTTTACCGGATAAATGAATTTACCCTGGAAGCTATTCCGCTGCGGGAACGCCGAGAAGACTTGCGCGAGATTCTCGAACTGTTTCTCGCCCAGAGCAATTCCTTTTTGGGGAAAACGGTAACCGGATTTAGCGATGAAGTGTACCGCATCTTTGAAAACTACCCCTGGCCGGGGAACCTGAGGGAACTCAAGAATGTCATGCGAAGGGCTGTTTTACTGACCGGCCATGGGGTTGTTTCCGTTCAGGCCATCCCCTCGGAGTTGACTGCACCCCTCCCCTCGGATGAAAACACCGTACCTATTGGCCAGAACCCCACGGCATCCTCTGCGGTCACCCTGCGGGACCAATTTGAAGAACAAGAAAGGGAACTTATCCTTCGTACCCTGGAAGCCGTCCGGCACAACAAATCCCAAGCGGCCAAACAATTGAAAATGGATCGCAAAACCCTGTACGCCAAAATCGAAAAATACGGGATCTATTCCTAACCCAATAGAACCGTTCAGTTAGCTAGTGCCTCCAGTCGCTCAAACATCTTCACAAAAGTAACCCAGGGGTTCTTCGCTTCGGTTTCGCTAAGCTCCCTCCCCTGCTCGGCCTTGAACTCATCAAAGCGAGTACAAGCGATGTTAATTTGTTCATGTGTTACGAAATTTTTGGGTTAATTTAAATTTTCAGCCGAATCCTCCCTCGTTCCAGCAGACCGGTAATCAGAATGATGATCAGCGCGTACGCCAACGACTTGAAGATCCCCAACGCACCGGTCCTCCATACCAACGGCAGGGCCAAGCCCGTAATCGAAAGCAGGCCGTAGTGGATATAAGGCAACAGGTAACAGGTAAGCGTACTGGTTCCGGCAGGTTTGATTAGCTTAAACCACTCCTTTTTGCCCTTTAATTCCACAAGCCAAATCAAGAAACAAAAAAACAGTATACTGATGCCTATGCAGATAGTGACCCAGGAAGGGGAAGAACCGATTTTATGAATGCCCCATAGTGGGCGGGACACCCATCCAAAAGCCAAACAAGCGGCCGCCAGTAGGCCCATCCTCATCCAAAAACGACCGAATTTGCCGGAACCCAAAAAGGGCTGATAGTACAGGGCTACGATGATTCCCGCCATTGACAGCGCAGGGGTAGCACCGTCATCTATCAACCAGATATACGGCTTGATCACCTTCAAAGGCTCCAGCCAACCCAATTTGGAGAAGATGCCAAAAAGCATAAACCCTGCAAAAAACGCCCACATGGCAGAAAGGTTTCCCTTGAACGCCACAAAAACCAACGAGCATATCAAATACGCCCAGCCGATCAAACCCAAGATGCCCCACCAGTAAAACCGCATCCAGGTTGGGTTGTCCGCCGTGCCTCCCTGATATACCAGTACCAAGCCCAACAGCAGGATCCACCCCAACACCTGACCCGTATATTGCTTCCTCTTTGTTGCATCCTTTGGGTAATCCAACCATATCAGAAAAAAGGCGATGGTCGCCAAAATCTGCCAAACGGGCTTGGGCAACAGGGCCAATTCCCGATTGTAGGATTCCAAGTTAACGTGGCAAAGCCCCATGACCAGCAGCGCGAAAGACCTCGAAAGAATGTGCAACAGGATCCCCTGATCAGCCTCTCCCCGCTTCCAGCGGTTTTTGATGGCAAAGGGAATGGACAATCCCACGATGAACAAAAAGGCTGGAAAAACCACGTCCGCCAATCCCATCCCGTCCACCTTGGCCGGAACATGGCCCAGCCATTCGGGGACATCACGAAGTGTCCAGAGGTCATTGACAAAAATCATCAAGAGCATGGTGAGTGCCCGAAAAATATCGATCGCAAAGGAACGTTTGTCCGAAAGGGAGGAGGTTTGCATAATCCGGTTGAACCAATTAGATACCGGCTTCAATTTATCCAAATTTTTTCGTTTGTCAATTAAACCGACACATTAGTTTTTTCAACAGCCAAACCAACCAAATAAACGTTTACAGATCCCTATTCTGCAAAATTTCCTTCCAGTCGAATCGAACTGATTCATCCAAAGATTCTACCCTTCCGATCCGTTCCTGAATTGATGCCACCTCAAGCAGCCTCTGCCTACACAGTTTGTCGTTTCGCTCCATCTCACGCGTCAATTGCCGGATGCTTGTGTCGCAGGCCTCTATTTCTAAAAGAAGGCTCTTGAGTTGGTTCTGCAGACAGCACCTTGCGCTGGGCCTCTCAAGAATAGAAATGCGCTGTTGCAGGCGTGCAATGGATTCAAGCATCTTTGCCCTTCGCTGGCTTTCGGCATAAATCCTTTGCTCAATCCCTTCGTTCACCTTTGTCAATCGCCTAATTTCGGTAATATTGTTGTCAATGGCCATAACTACTTAGAATAATTTAACCTTATCATTTAATACTATCCTTCAAAAACCGAGCTAACTGTGTTGATTTTGGTTAATTTTTTTTGCAAATTTTTATATGTTACGAAGTAAGTCCTTCTACAGGTAACTAAAGATCAATAGGTTATCCATCGGAATTTATCACCAGAACGAGTAAGCTGATTTAGTTGTCCTAGCGCAGGTAAACCGGTTTTGCTAGAAAAAAGATTCTTTTCGATTTCGTGAAAGCGTTTCATTTTCCCGATGACTGGAAAGATGCAAAACCCTGTTGACATCGGGGACAAAGCTGTGGCCAAGTGAAACAATCTGTGGTGTTAATCAACATAAATGACGTAGAAAGAGCCAGATTCAGGTAGATTATTCGGTTGGTATGTATTTGGGTTAGGGGTAAGAAATGATCAATCAGTTTTCACCTCTAAACTCACTTGCCATGAAACAAACCGTTTTCTTTGTCCAAGGCCTGCTACTGTGGTTCGTCCTGTCGGGTTCCGCTTTAGCACAGGGCGTCACCACAGCGAGCATGACAGGCACCGTACTGGATAGCGAGGAGCTCCCGCTCCCGGGAGCAACTATCCAAGCCGTTCACATCCCCTCCGGGACGACCTACACCAATGTGACACGGGACAACGGCCGCTTTAACATACAAGGCATGCGAACAGGGGGACCCTATAAAGTAACCATTTCCTTTATTGGTTTTGATACACAGGTCTATGAAAACATCCGGTTGAGGCTGGGTCAATCCTACACGTTGAACACTGCGCTATCCGACGAAGGTATCGAGCTGGAGGTGGTCCAGGTTTCGGAATCAAAAGACGCACTACTGAACGACGAGAAAACGGGCGCCTCCACCACGATCTCCACTGAGGCTATTACTTCCATGCCTACGCTAAGCAGAAGTGTGCAGGATTTTACGCGTTTGACCCCCCAATCCTCCGGCGAGTCCTTTGCCGGGCAGGATCCAAAAGCCATCAACTTCTCGCTGGACGGCAGCATTTTTAACAACTCCTTTGGACTAACTGGATCTATTCCCGGAGCTCCTACCAACTCGACTCCGATATCGCTGGACGCCATTGAGGAAATACAGGTCAACATAGCCCCCTACGACGTTACACAGGGAGGTTTCACAGGGGCAGGGATAAACGCGATTACCCGATCTGGGGACAACGAGTTTCGAGGATCGGCCTTCTTTAATACGCGGAACCAATCGCTTGTAGGAACCAACGCCTTTGGGACGGAAGTGGTAACGGAATAATTCAACGTACAGCAATATGGATTCCGATTAGGTGGTCCGATCATCAAAGACAAACTCTTTTTCTTTATCAGCGGGGAATCGGAGCGGCGCAGCGATCCCAACTCTCCCTTTGTGGCAGATGCACCGGGTAGATCAGGAGCTAATGTCACCAGGGTACTTCAGTCTGACATGGAAAATGTACGCAACTTCGTGATGGAGAACTTTGGATACGATCCGGGAATGTATGAAGGGTATAACTTGCCTACCATTTCAGACAAATTTCTCGTAAAGTTTGATTTCAATGCGCATAAAAACCATAAAATAAGCGCTCGGTTCAATACCCTGATTTCCTCGAGAGACAGACCGGTGGCCCGAACCTCCCTGGGATTTGGCGGTAGGAACCAAAACTTGTTTTCGCTTAATTTTCAGAATTCCAATTACCTGCTAAATGACAACATCTACTCAGGGATCGTAGAGGTAAACTCCAATTTTAACAACCGGTTTTCGAATGAACTCCGGTTTGGCTTGACGGCAAACCGTAATTTCCGGAGCTGGGAAGGCGGTAATTTCCCTATGATTGACATTTTGCAGGATGGGAGAAATTACATTTCACTTGGCACCGACTTGCTTTCTCCAAACCGTGCGTTAAATTCGGACACTTGGCAGTTTCAGAATAATTTCACCGCCTATTTTGACAACCATACGCTCACGGCAAGTGTGAATTTCGAGTACTTTAACTTTGAATACACCTTTACGCCTACCTACTTCGGGCACTACGTGTACAACTCGCTGGACGATTTCTACCGTCACGCTAGCGGTGAAGAGGTAGCACTGAGAAGGTTTCAGCGACAGTTTTCGGCATTGCCGGATGGGTCTGTACCGACTGCGGTTACCAACGCCTACATAGCGAGTGCCTATGTGCAGGATGAAATCAACGTTACCAGCGATTTCAAACTGACCCTTGGCCTGCGGCTGGATGTGCCCTTTTATGAACAAACGGCACTCAGAAACCCAGCTGTCGAATCCATGGAGTTTCGTCGCCCAAACGGTGATCCAATGCAGATTCGCACCGATAGACTGCCGGAGCCTCAATTTATGTGGAGCCCACGTTTGGGCTTCAACTGGGACGTGAACGGCGATCGAAACTTTCAGGTTCGGGGTGGTACGGGGCTTTTTTCCGGGCGTCCCATTTATGTCAACATCTCCAATATGGTCAACACAAACGGTATGCTGCAGGGGCAGATTAGGGAAGACAACACCACCAACTTTGCCTTTTCTCCCGATGTCAATGCCCATATTCCGGTCGGTGGTGGATTGCCCAGCACCTTCGACCTTGCCTACATCGATCCCGGGTTTCGCAACCCACAAGTTTGGCGGTCAAATATCGGTATTGACAAAGACCTGTTCGCTGGAGTCGTGGGAACCTTTGAGGCAATCTACACCAGACAGGTCCATGATTTGCTATTTTATGACAGCAACCTGACCCCTCCCCAATCAACCCTCGGTGGCCCAGACAATCGCCCCCTTTACGGATTCTCCGATGAGGCCAACCGAATCAACCCAAACATCACCAACGCCGTTGTGTTGGACAATACGAATCAGGGACATTCCTATAGCCTCACCTTTCAGCTCCAAAAAAGCTTTACCAGGGGATTTTACGCGATGATGGCCTACAACTACGCAGTGGCAAAAAACATGGTAGACGGCAATACCCAGCATTTCCTGTCTTACGAAAACATCCATTCCGTCCGAGGTGGGAATTATCCAATTTTGGGGTATTCGCTGGATGATCAACGGCATCGCCTTATCGGATCGCTAAGCTACAAAAAGCAGTATACCAGAAATATGGCAGGTACCCTTTCCCTATTTTACGAGGCAAGAAATCAAGGGGTGGAATCGTATGTTTACAATACAGATATCAATGGGGATCTGATCGCAGGGAACGACCTGCTTTTTATACCAACCGAAAGTCAACTGGCAGAAATGCAGTTTGCTCCGCTAACAGTAAATGGCACCACACTTTCAGCCAACGAGCAGCGTAGCTTGTTCAATGATTTTATCGAACAGGACCCCCACCTAAGCGGACGAAGGGGCATGTATGCGCTAAGAAATGGCGTCCAGTTTCCGGTGGTGGGCCGCTTGGACCTTTCCTACATGCATGAATTTTTCATCAACGTAGGTGGTAAAACAAATTCACTGCAACTTAGGGCGGATGTTTTCAATATTTCAAACATGATCAACAACAGATGGGGCGTAGGACAAATAATAGCGAACGAATCGCCAATAGGCATCGTGGAGATAAATCCCTCCAATAATGTACCTGTCTATCAACTCAATCCCCGGGGAGAGGATCTCCCTTCGAGTACATTTACCCGTACCGCCAACATTGGCGACGTATGGCAAATGCAGCTGGGACTGAGGTACATCTTTAACTAGTAAACCACCAATCTTTTATATAATGAGGGGCTGTCCGTTCTCATGGACAGCCCTTTTTGTTTGAAGCTATTGCTTACGAATGCCTTTTCACTCCCATTTGGGGCGCCAGCTTGTTCTTTTTAGTAAAAAAAATGCTATTGCCTTACACCATGTTTCAGCTGGGTTTGCTAGGGCTGTTTTTGCCACTGGTACCGCAGCGTAAACCCAAACGTACGCTGATCGCCCAACACAGCCGCGTAGTGGCCCGCATTCCCCGCACCCGGCAGCAACATCTCGAAGTAGTCGGTGTTCAGCACATTCCTCGACCACACAAAAACCGAAATGCCCGTGTTGGTCCTAAATCCCGATCGCAGGTTGGCAAGGGCGTAGCCGGGAACGTTCATGTAGCGGGAAGGAGAGGGACTGGACGAAAACCCGGACCGGAAAAAGCCATCGCCGGCGATAAAGAATTTGCCCTTCACCTCCCACAGCGTGGCGTCCTTGGTCCACTCCATCCCCAAGGATCCGCCCCACTTGGATATTCCCGGCAACCTGCCGCCTGAAATGTCCTTAAATGGCTCCCCTCCCACCTCTTCCAAGGGTACCGGAGCATTGGTAAACTTCAGATACCTACCATCAGTGTAGGCAAGTGCCGTAAACAGGCTGAAGTTCCGATGTAGGCGCACATTTGCATCCAGTTCCAACCCTGAAACGGCCACTCTTTCCGCATTGGCCAGGTACCCGCGGTTTACAGACAGGTCCGGGGTTTGCACCAGGGTTTGGAAGTTGCGTATATCCGAGTGGTGATACACCAGGTTCAGCGTGGAGCTGTTGGTCGGCTTGGTCTTGACACCAACCTCCCAGTGGATCAGGTTTTCGGGCTCGATACGGGCCAACTCAGTCATGGTCCGCCCATTTTCGCGGGGGAGCCCTCCCAGGTTAATGCCGATGGGCTTGAAACTGCTGGATACCGTGCCGAAGGCGTTGATCCGCTCGGAGGCCTTATAGGCCAAGGTCACCTGACCGGAAAAGTTCGACTCCTCCACACGGGCATTGAACGCCTGTTCATTGTAAACGGACTGCTGAAGGGCGATCAGCGCCGGATCTTCCGTCTGAAGGCCTCCATAGGTCGTACGGTTGAAGTCAACCCGCTTTTCGTCGTAGTTCCACCGTACGCCCGGAAGCACACTCAATCTTTCGGTCACCTTCCAGTCCAATTGGCCAAACACCGCCCCGCTGAAACTCTCCAACCGGTTGCGGGTCTGGGTGCCGTAGCCCTCCAGAAGACCGGGTGTCTGCCAAAGGGGGCTCTGGTTCGTCTGCACAAACCTCCACTGGTGGATGCCGGACTCTTCGGTATGGTAGGGGCGGGACTTCAGGTCCTGCCACAGGGCAAAAACACCCACCACGCCACTTAGCTTGCTGTTGAAATCACCGGCATAGCGTACCTCCTGCGACCATTGGTCGTGACGGGAAGGTGCCTGTGAGAGAGATAGTGCCTGTAGCCCGGTAAAATCCCGGTCATTGGAAGGATCCCAGTTCCAATATCGCCAGGCTGAGGTTGCGGTAAGGGTACCTCCCCCTACTTCCGCATCCACATTTACAGATACCCCGCCCATATCGTTTCCGGAACGCCACTCGGTATCGTGGTCGATGACCCGGTCGAAGGGGTTGGCGGAAGGAAGTGAATAGTTCAGGTCGGCGATAATCTGGTTAAACTGCCTAAACGGGGCACGCCTGGTTTCCACCACGCCGGCGACCACCTGGGCATATCCATCCGGCCGCTGCCGGCTGATATCGGCAGCCACCAGCACCTCCACTTTGTCAGAGGGCAGGTAAAGCAATTGGCTGCGCAATCCCAGGTTGTTTAAGGTATTGGTATGGCGCTGCGTCGCTTGATTGTAGATCAGCCCGTCCCGCTTGGTACCCGTATACGAAAGGCGTGCAGCGAGCTTTTGGGAAAGCGGCCCGGTCACCGAGCCACGTGTCTGCACAAAGCCAACGTTGCCGAAACTGGACTCCACCGTGGCATCCGGCTGAAACCTGGGACGCCTCGTGGTGATGTTGAAGGCACCCGAGGTGGTGTTCTTGCCGAAAAGTGTGCCCTGTGGGCCCCGGATCACTTCTATTTGGTCCACGTCGATGAAATCCAGTGTCGTAACTGCCGGCCTGGCATAATAAACGCCATCCACGTAAAACCCGACCCCCGGGTCAATGCCGTCGTTGGTAAGCCCAAACGTCGACCCCAGGCCCCGGATGTTCAGAGTGGTATTTCGGGGATTGGAGGAGTAGAGCTGCACCGAGGGAACCAACTCCTTGAGACGGTTGACATTAAAGGCCTGCGCATCTTCCAAGAGGGCGCCTCCCACCACGGTGAGGGGGATGGGCACCGACTGCACTTCCTCCTGCCGCCGTCTGGCCGTTACCACGATTTCATTCAACTGGTTATCCTCTGCCAACCGGATTTCCAAGGGAGCGGATGGAGCTGACAACAGCTGTAATGATTGGCCTTCAAACCCGATAAAATTGACCTGAAGGGTAATGGGATAGCCCTGCTGATGGGATAGGATAAAACTCCCGTCATCCCCCGAAAAAACAAACTGGCTGGTACCCTCTATCCGAACGGTGGCCCCGGTGAGCAATTCACCGCTGGCAGACCGAACCGTACCCGTAATCGGTTGATGCGTTTGTGAAAAAACAGTATTGGCATACAGCCATAGGATTCCCAAGGGCGCAAAGAAGCGCCAAGTGTAAAATTTTTGATACATTTGGATGTTGTTTAGGTGTTTGAAAAAAGCTGAAGAGGCTTTCTACTAGGGCCTGGGCAATGTGCCGGGACTGGTGGCTCAGTCCCGGCTATCTACCAGCCATCCCCCATCAGGGGCCACGGTCGGAACACAAAGGGGTTCGTTCGGTTACTTGTTTCATCTGTTTACGATTTTTAATCTTCATCGCGATCGAATTACCGTCACTACATCTAGCTACCAAGCATGCTTTCTACCTCCAAGCGCTGGTTTAGGCAAGCGTAACGCACCTTTGTCGGTATAGCCAGTACCCCAACGATCCCGATCGAAGCGGCAGTGACGGAACAAAAGTAAATCAGGTATTTTTATTTTCCTATATTCCCTATCTTTTTTATAGGGTATAAAATAAAAAAATCTGATCCCCATTTAAAAAAGGTCTTTATCCATCTGTATATTAGGATATTACATCATAGAAAAGAGGTCGCTGGCGCTTGACCTAAGCGGGTCCGCTTATCTATCAAACCAGCGGGTGGGAATACCAAATCCGACAAAAAGGCCACTGTAGGAGCCGCGACTTCGAAAGTCAATATCAATATGCTGCTGGGGAAATTCTGCAATGCGACTATCCAGCTCTTGAAATCCCTGCTGGTGTCGAACACCGACCAGGACATAATTGCCTCCCACATCCAGTTTTACCCCGGCCTCGATCCTGGCACTCAGGCTGGTCTTCATCAGGGTAGATTGCGGTTGGCCGGCTCCAGCAAAAAAACCGGGTGCCTCCCTACTCAGCGCAAACCCTACGGAGGGCTGAATATAAAAACCAGCAGGCAGGTTCTTTGGGGAAACCCGGATTCCCAGCGCGTAGTTGCCAAAATTATTAGAATACCCGGTATTGGAATGCTCTACTACATTGCCGTCATGAAATCGAACCCTCGTTCCGACTGGACGACGGTGAAACTCCCCCTCAACGACGACCTGTGCACTATTGGAAACGCGCCCCAATAACCGCAGACCTGCATGATAGCCTAGTTCCTGTACAAATAGGAGTTCCTCAGCGGGACCAGTTCCCTGACCGTCCACATAGCCTATGGAAGGCCCTCCGTACAATTCGACCGAAATCCGCTCCTGTCCAAATGCAGCGGAGCTAAAAAGTATAAAAAGCGAAAAGAGGCAAATCCGTTGGATGTTCATAGCGTTAAATTATCGAGTTGGCGTGAAACAATTTGGGTAAAAATAAGCAAATCGAGCGGACTTCATCCGTTAATATTGTTAAAAAAACCTAATTAGGTCATAATTGGAACAACCCAACCAACTGCCGGGTAGCAAATGAAGAAAGTCTAAAACTTACTTCGGGCAATAAAAGGCTTTTTGCATAACGGTTACCGGCCTCCTGTAGAGACGATCTACCGCAGGGTTTTTCCCCATGCATTTGCTTTAGCCGCCAGCAATCCGGTAGCTACATGATAAAGGATCCTGGGTTTTTATACTTGGCTTCCATTTTGGGTTTCTCACGACTCCGTAAATCTCACCGGCAGGATCTCATATCTTCAAAAAACCATCCTTCGCTAGAACGTAGCGCATAAAAATCAGAAAATGCCAAATGGATCCGCAAAATACCCCGAACAGGGTATTTTTTGCATGGGGATTAAGCCCTATCTTTATTGCTTGCTGTCGGCAGCGGAACTCGCTGAAGGTTGTTAGGATCCATGGGGGAAGGTAAATTTTACATGGTGAGCGGCGACGAGATAGAAGGTAACCAAACCAGACCAATCCAACAATCTAATGCGAGAAGGGTCTAGCCAAACCAGACCTATATTAAGTTACCGCTAATGTTGAGAAACAAACTATGAAGCAAATCATAAGCATTTTTATATTAAGCCTCATTTTTTCAAATAGCTATTCTCAGCGTTTTGATAGTAAATTTGACACACTCATTGCATCTTTTGGGACAAGAGCCGGACCTTTTTATGAAGACTCACTAAGAATACCAGAAATTTATACAGGAAAAGATTTTAGCATCCGACTTGCTGAGAATGCCTTAGACCTTAGTCTTGAAAGTAAAATACTTTTGAATCCAAGTTCTGATGACTCATTTCCGCTTTCATATTCAGTCATTTACGATGACCATTTAATTTCCCTATTTAAACCAGGAAATTTTATCTGTTACAGGCTTGAAGACTTTTCAAGAAACACTGAATTAAAAAAGTCATTAAATAAGAAAAAATTTAAAAGACACTCAATTATTGATAACAATCTCCATGCGCAAACAAAGCTTGGGTTTTGGAATGTATATTCAGGCAATAAGTGGAAGAAAGCCAACGGAATTCCAAATCCTGAAAAATTCAAAAGTCATTTATATTATGACAGTGAGTTTATCGTATTTAGTGACTGTAATGGCGAATGGGGTGGGACATTATACTTTTATCATAGACCAACTAAGGAAACATATTACACATCAGCTACATGTGCAAACACAGTCACTCTAGATAAAAATGGATTCAAAGTACTTTCTCATTTGGGACATGGTTTTGGATTTGCTGACAAAAAGGAAATAGTAGAACCAACAAAACTTCCAAAACTTAAAGACTTTAAAGGAGACAAACGAAGCATAAATGCTATAGGAAACTCCGATACAACAAATGTTGCAAAAGAGATTTTTGATTTCTTTGGGATTCAAATTTTCTCAACTTTCCCACTTTCAGGAAAAGATCATTTCATAATTCATTGGCAAGAAATGACTTTTTTGGCAGAGATTAATGGGACTGAAATTTTAATAGTTCACCCTTTATTCAATTCAGATTTATATACCCATGACCCCATCACAAAAAATTACAAGTCGGGAGAAGTGCTTATTAATTTAGACCATTATGGAACAGGTTTAGAAAGAGAGGTTTCTATGGTTTTAGTAAAAGATAAAAAAATAATAAAAATAGACTGGGAAGAAAAACACTAGCGGTAACATCACCTTGGAAGACAGCGGGTGGTCCAGAGTAAATAGAAAGTTTAGTATCTTTAAGAAGTTAGGAGTAGGTTGGAAGAGAACGGCTCCGAAAGCCCGCCGTCTCCAAGCTGAATCCCGTTAGGCACAATTATAAAACGACACGACATAAATCAAAATAAATGAAACTATTAAATTTTAGAGCAACAAACGTACACGGCTATTTAAACTACAAAATAGACTTTCACGAACGTTTGACCTTTTTAATCGGCATAAACGGAACGGGAAAAACTTCCGTATTGAAACTTATACTTGGACTTATTTCCCCTTCATTCAATTACATTAATAGCATTGACTTTGACGAAGTAGAGTTAATTTGTAATGAACCAAATAAAAGACAAATTGTAATTACTGCGATTAAAAATAGCGAAAACAATGAAGTAAAATTGATTCTTCAAATCAATGATGAAGATCCATTAGAAGGTGTATTCAATCGTATAAGTCAGTTTCAATTAAATGAACTTGATAATGACGATTCTAACGAAAAAATGCGTTTCATAATTGAAGCTTTTGACAGACACGAAGTTGTACAGGCGATTAAAAATTTGACAACGCCATTATTTTTAGGACTTGACAGAAGAGTTTATGAAGGACAACAAATTGACAAAATGCGTCAATCATTTTTATTTAGAAGAAGGTACAGACATTACCCACAAAATGACCCACTCAATATAAGCCTTATGGAGATTCAAGAAGTAATATATGATTATTTCTACTTTACTAAGTTAAACTAGCCATCGTTTTGGTAATACCG
>NZ_AQHR01000127.1 GCF_000390185.1 Lunatimonas lonarensis
CGAAATTCCGCTGCGCTCCACTTCGGTTTAGCCCTTGTATGTTATCGGTTCGGGCTTCTGTCGTTGTCATATCTTAAATACTTTTTCAATTATATCGTCTATTTCTTTAACAGATATTGCACCTCGAATACTTCCGTCTTGAATTACAGTTTGTTTGTCTTCGGTTATGATTAGTGTTCCGTTTTTTCCACCACCTTCTTCATATGGAAGAATTTCATTTTCTCTATACCAAGCGTATTTTTCTTCCCAACGTTGTTTATATTCTTTGTCGTGTAACATTCCACAATGTTCCCAATAATAAATTTCGCCTGTGTCATCGTTTTCAATAGTGAAGTCGGGAAGTTTTTCTACCTCTTTGATTAAAAGTTTTTTCTCGTAAAGAGGACTTAATTTTTTGTCAATTAAACGCTGATAAATTAATAATTCACTTTTTGAACGCAACATTTTTCCGTCACTTGCTTGGTGTATTAAGTTTTTCTCAAGGTATTGACCTTCTATTTCAATTAGTTCAGGATTGTTGAATAAATTTGTTATTCTTTTTAATGCGTCAGATTTTGTCGGTGAAGCAAAACCTTTTATGTCAAAAGCATTTCCTTGAATGAGTAAAATTACTTTGTCCTTTTGTCTTGTTAGTGCTGTGTAAAGCATTTCTCTTGACAACAAAAAACAAGGATTAGGTATTACAATAAAAACTTTTCCAAATTCACTTCCTTGTGCTTTGTGAACCGTAAGGGCATAAGCCAATTCAAGAGGATTGTTTGCTTCTTCTGAAAACTCCCAACCTTTGAACGTGTATTTGAAACCTTTCTGAGATGTAAATTCAATCTCTGTGTTTTTAGGTCTTCCCTTAAAAGTCATTTTGGGCGTTTTGAATTGCCCAATTACCATTCCAATTTCCCCATTTGCAACATAATTCAATGAACCGTCAGGCCACACTTCATTTCTTCGGCTATTCATCAGGTTGATAACTTTGTCTCCATATACAATTTCCTCCAACCCAATTGGCGAAGGGATTTTACCGTATTTATTCCGTGCATACTCAACCTTGTCTTTTCTGAACTGCTTATGTATTTTTCTGTTTAATGCTCTTACACCAAAAACCTTTTCCTTTACAGGTGATAATATTTGCCAATGTTCTGCTGAATTTGCAGCTTCTCTGAAATTAAAAAACCTGCCGTCTGATGAGCCGAGGGTCTTATTAAACGTCTCAACATCTTCAATTGAAGACATACCTAATTCAGAAACTAAAACATCTTCGAACTTTTTATCAAATTCCGTTTCATTTTCCCAATATTCTATTCTTAGATAACTTGAATTAGGTGTTGTAATTATGTGGTTTATGATACTGTCTGCACCGGGTTCTAAAGATTCTCCGCTAAACCATTCTGCAAGCTGCAAATCTTCTCTTTTTGTTCCACCTTGTCTGCGTTTTATAGTAAGTTCTGCGTAACCATTATTAATTCTCGGAAAAGAAGTTTCAATTCCTTCAGGTCTCAAAAAATGAATTATGTCAAGAAATGGACGACCTGCACCTATTGGTGGTAATTGCCTATGGTCTCCAACTAAAATGAAGCGTTTAACTCCTTTCAAACAATCTAAAGTTGTAGCTAACATTTCTTCGGTCAGCATTGATGCTTCGTCAAGAATAACGGTTTCGTATTGACCTTCGCAATATTGATTTGACAAAACATATTGTTGCACTTCACCATTATATCTCCCGAAACCTTGTAAAAATTGTGCTAATGTTTTTGCTGTAACATTTATGTCTTTTGCCACTTCTTCCATACGCACTCTTGCTTTTCCTGTTGGTGCCAACAATAGAACTCCATTGTCTTCAACTTCTTTTTGTCCAGCTAAAATGGTAAGCAATGTTGTTTTTCCTGTTCCCGCAGGACCAATCAATACTGAAAATCTACTTTCTGCAATTTCTTTTAACGCAGCGGCTTTCTCTTTTCTTGCTTTTAGTTCTTGTTCATCGGGTTTACCTTTGGTATATGCTTTTAAAGCATCATCTAATAAAGAAGTCCAATCTGCGTTTAATTCAAGACGTTTTGCATTTACTCTTTGAGTTATTTTTTGATTGATAATTTCTCTTGTTTCTGAAAAACGCTTTAGCTGATACGCTCTATCTCCGTTTTTCATTTCTTGTAATGTAATTGCACCTGAAAAAACAGTTTCGGCTAAATCAAAATAATCGCTATTTATATCACAGGCTGGAGAAATAGATAGACCTCTTATTTGTTTGATTATTTCTTTACGTGGCAATAAGGTGTGACCAATTATAGATGCAAACTCTAATTGTTGAATTGTTAATGCTCTTATGCGATTATTTTCATAAGGGTCTGAATATAAAATGCCGTTTGGCAACAAATTTTCAGTCTGTTTTTTCAAGTATAATCCTAAATCAATTGTTCCTAATGCTATTGGTGTAGCTGTTAGTCGCAAGTCTTCATAAATCAGATAAGGATTATTTAAATATTCTTCATCTTTTCTGTCAATTCCAAGTTCTTCTCTTTCTTCGTGAACAAAAAGAAATTTTGCTTGCTCGATATTCAAGTCAAAACGACTTAGTAAGTGTAAAAATTGAATACGAGTTGGCGTTGCTCTGGCTTTTAATTGTTGATACAGTTTTTTACTGTTAAATGGGAGTAAAGCTGCAACCGCATCTGATAAAATACCTTTGGGATTATCTAATGCTTTTTCGAAAAGAAGCCAAGGATTTTCTTCGTCATCTTTTAGTTGATTAATTATCTCCGCAGCAACAAAATGCCCTTTTTCAATTCCAAAAGCACAAAGTGCAGAACCCATTCCAGGGTAAGCACCTCTCAATTTTTCCAATTCGGCTATTTCGTTGTGTATCCATTGGATTTTTAGAGTATTGTTGTCGCCAATGCCTAATGCTTCGGCTTTCTCTAATGATTTAATACACTCCAACAAAACTCTAATTGCACTATCGTTGCTTACGTGTTCGGCAGCATATGAAAATTCAAAACGTTTGTCGTTTGGAACAATAACCGCTATTTCAGCAATATCAAAATCAATATTTTCCTCTTGATATGAAATCGCTTCGTGATAAGGTAATAAGAAACCATTTTTACCATCCTTTCTAATAGAATGTAAGACCATATGTTCCCAATATGCCGCAGCAAAGCGATTATTGCTGCCTTCGTAAGCTTCGGATTGAATGATTTTGTCAATTTTTCCAACACCAACTAAAACTCTTCCTGATTCTTCTACAAACGGAGTCTGTTTAGCATAGAAGAAAACAAGAGAATGATTTGGAGATAAGTGCTCAAAAAAAGCATTTAGTAATGCTTTTTGATTATTCAATTCTTGAACCCAATGGTCATTTCCACTTGTTGCCCAATCAAGTTGTGGTTCTCTACTTTCGTCAAAATTCAGGCTGTATAAATTCGTTTTCTCCTTTGCGTTTTCTTTCAGCATCCAATGATATGGAACTGCTGCCGCTGAAAATGCAGGGAATTGAATTTTTGTCGGTTTTAAATGGCCGTGTGTTGTCGGTGAACTTTCGGCATATGGGTGTCGTAACGTTTTGTAAAACGGAAACGGTGACATAAATGTCGCTCTTTCTCCAACACAAACTGGATACTGTGATTCTTCTAAGTCTTTTATGAGTTGTCCTTTTGTGCTGTCTTCTAATTCATCATCTCTGTTTAAAGCACAATTTTTCAAAATAAGACAGGCTCCATTGACTTTTGGATTGTTGCAAACTGAACCATTCCAAGCGTTGTCGTGCCAAGGCACACGAATTGAAAGATGTTTTAAAATGTATCTTGGATTATGTTTCATTTTTATGTTTGTCTTTGGTTATTGTCTGTTTTTTTGGGGTGTGCTGTCTCTTTAGCCTGACCGATAACGGGATTCAGCTTGGAGACGGCGGGCATTCGGAACCGTTCCCTTCGAGCCTACTCCTAACTTTTTAAAGATAGTGAACTTTTTATTTACTCGGAACCGCCCGCTGTCTTCCAAGGTGATGTTAGAGTGCGTTATTCCTTTCGAATGCTCACAGGAATGTTAACCCAATTCTTTTATTCAATCCTTGTTCGAAAATCCGGATCAAAGTTGACAACTGAATATTTCCTTTACCATTTTCAAGCTTTGAGATATAACTTTTCTTTGTTCCTGCTTTTTCTGCCAATTGTTCTTGAGTCAGATTTGCTTCCTTCCTCGCTTCTTTTAGCATTTCGCTGATGATGAACATCTGAGCATTTTCTTCATACTTATTTCTGCTTTCACTTCCAATTTTTCCGTGCTCAAGTTCAATCAGTTCATCGAATGTTTTGACTTTGCTATAATCCTTCATGATCTTATTTCTTTGTTTGAAAATATTCCTTCATTAACCTTTCTGCTTTCTCCAATTCATTCTTCGGAGTCTTTTGGGTCTTTTTTTGAAAACCGTTGAACAGAACCACCAGCCTTCCTTCATCAAAGCAGCAAAAGATCCTGAAAATATTTGA
>NZ_AQHR01000128.1 GCF_000390185.1 Lunatimonas lonarensis
CGATTTGGCTCAAATTTGAGGGTTTTTGTGTACGTTAGTCAGAAGCCTAAAGAACGACCGTACTCCGAAAAAACAGACATCTAAAATCGAACTTTGACATCTTGACAAAAACTTACGGACTGACTTTGGCGACACACAATCCGACCTGAATGTTTTAAAAATTTTTTCCCACCGCACATTTTAAAAAATAATTTTAGCCAGCCGCACATTGGCACATTTGCAAAACCGCACAAGCCGACACACGACCCAAGTTTTGCAAAAGAGCCAATTTCCCAACGCTCGACAAGGATGTTGAAAAGAATTTGAATTAAAATGATACAAATCAAAAATCTTTTCCTACTTTTGACACATTATGTCAATAGAGGTTATGTCAACAGAAACAATAGGCGAAAAGTTAAGACACATTAGAGAAGAAAAGGAACTTCCATTGCGGAAAGTTGCTGCATTGCTCGACATTGACGTTGCTATTTTGAGCAAAATGGAACGTGGAGAAAGAAGAATTACAAAAGAAGTAGTTCTGAAACTTGCCGACATATACGGCTACAACGCAGACGACCTTTTAGTTTCATTTCTTAGCGACAAGATTTTGTATGAAATTCAAGACGAAGATTTAGGAATAGAAGCGCTGAAAGTAGCAGAGGAAAGAGCCAAATATATTAAAGCGAATAAGAAGAAATGACAATTAAGCAACTCATAGAAAAATATACAGCCGACAGGGATTATTACTTGACAAGCAAGTATAATGAAACACTGCTTCGCAGTGATTTCTTAGACCCTTTTTTCGAGTTGCTTGGTTGGGACATTAAAAACAATGCTGGTAAACCGACCAACGAACGAGAAGTAATTTTGGAAGAAGCATTGAAAGCAAACGCTTCCGAACATTCCAAAAAACCAGACTATACTTTCCGACTTTTTTCTGAAAGAAAATTCTTTTTGGAAGCAAAAAAACCTTGCGTTTCCATTGAATCAAACAACGACACTGCAAAACAAGTAAGACGATATGGATTTACAGCGAAGTTGAAAATTTCAGTTCTTTCAAACTTTGAATATTTAATCATTTACGACACTTCTGTAAAAGTTGAGAAAGACGATAACCACACAAAGGCACTTGTAAAAAAATATCATTACACAGAATACGAAAGTAAGTTTGAAGAAATCAAACAACTTCTAGGAAAGGAATCTGTTTATTCAGGAGCATTTGAAACGGAATGGAAAGAAATTGAAAGTAAAATCAATCAGTACTCGATTGACAACTTATTTCTAAATCAAATCAACGAATGGAGAAAAGCCCTTGGCTCTGAAATTTACAAACACGACCCAAAAATTGACGAGCAACAACTGAATGACATTGTTCAAAGTTATTTGAACAGGGTTTTGTTTCTGCGTGTTTGTGAGGACAGGAATTTAGAAGATTATCAAACACTTTTAAAGTTTGCCAACACAAACGATTTCAAAGCACTCATAAAGAAATTTGAAGAAGCAGACAAACGCTATAATTCAGGACTTTTTGACCAGCTTCTAAAAGACAAGATTGTAGAAAATATCAGTTCTGTTTTTTGGACTATTATCAAGCAGTTGTATTATCCTGAAAGCCCTTATTCATTCAGCGTTTTTTCTTCTGATGTATTGGGAAGTATTTATGAAATCTTTCTTTCAGAAAAATTGACCGTTCAAAGCGGTTCAGTTGTTTTGGTAAAGAAACCTGAAAATGTTGACCGTGACATTATCACCACACCAACTTTCATTATAAGCGATATTTTAAGAAATACCGTTTTGAAAAAATGCGAAGGAAAAACGGATAAAGAAATTCTTAAACTAAAATTCGCTGATATTTCTTGCGGTTCAGGTGCTTTTTTATTGGAATTGTTCCAATTGCTCAATGATATTTTGATTGACTACTATCTGAAAAATGACAAATCAAAACTCATTCAAACCAATATCAATACCTACAAACTGCCATTTGAAATTAAGCGACAACTTTTATTGAATTGCATTTACGGTGTTGATAAGGATTACAACGCAGTTGAAGCAGCCAAATTTGGTTTGCTTCTCAAATTGTTAGAGGACGAGGACACTAATTCAACTAACAAAACAAAACCAGTATTACCTGATCTTTCTAAAAACATCTTTTTCGGAAATAGTTTATTGAACCCAAAACAAGTAACGAACAAGAAAGACCAGGTAATTATCAATCCTTTTGATTTTTCAGAACTTCGTTTTGATGTCATTGTAGGCAATCCACCTTATATGAAGTCGGAGGATATGAAAAACATTACCCCGCTTGAATTGCCACTTTACAAAACCAATTATGATTCCGCTTACAAGCAGTTTGACAAATACTTTCTTTTCCTTGAGCAAGGCATCAACTTATTAGCTGAAGAAGGAATTTTGGGTTATATCGTTCCGAGCAAGTTTACAAAAGTTGGTGCAGGTAAAAAAATTCGTAAATTACTCACAGACAAAGAGTATTTACATTCAATCGTTTCATTTGGTGCAAATCAGGTTTTTGCAGATAAAACAACCTACACTTGTTTGCTAATTTTGAACAAGAAACCTCAAAAGACTTTCCAATATGCGGAAGTAAAAAGCCTGAAAAGTTGGAAAGTAAGAGAGCCGGAGGCTGTAAAATACGGCACAAAGAAAACAGATGAATTGGATAGTGAAGTTTGGGTTTTAGTTCCACCCGAATTGACTAACGCCTATAACAAAATCGTTTCTCAAAGTATAAAACTTAACGATTTGGTTGGAAGCGACAATATTTTCAACGGTATTCAGACCAGTGCAAATGATGTTTACATTTTTACACCAAGTAAAGAGGATAAGAAGCATTTCTATTTCACAAAAAAAGGTGTTGATTACAAGATTGAGAAGGAAATAACAAAACCCTATTTTCAAACTTCATCAGGCGAAGATAATTTATACACTTACAGAACTTTCAAACCGAATTCAAGGGTAATTTATCCTTACTTGACAACAAAAACAGGAGTTGACATTATTCCTCTAACCACAATTCAAAAGAAATTCCCTTTGGCTTATGGCTATTTACAAAAGCATAAAGCCATTTTAAATAATCCGAAACGTGATATTAAGCCTGAGCCAAAAACGAAAAATGAATGGCACAGATACGGCAGACATCAAAGTTTGGATAGTTGTGGACTTCCTTCAAAAATTATCGTTGGTGTTCTCTCTGTTGGCGATAAATACGCAATTGATGTTCACGGAACTTTGATTTCGTCAGGTGGAACAGCAGGTTATTGTGTAGTTGCAATTCCAACAACTTCCGATTATTCCATTTACTACATTCAAGCTATTCTCAACTCTAAATATTTGGAATGGTTCAGTGCTTTGTATGGCGAAGTTTTCAGAGGTGGTTACATAGCAAGAGGAACAAAAGTCTTGAAAAATCTACCAATTAGAAAGATTGGTTTTTCAGACACAAAACAAAAATCACTTCACGACAAAATCGTAGAAACTCAAAAAGAATTAATCAGCATTTATGACCAAATAGATGCAAACGCAGGAAATAAAAGAGCTTTAACTCCACTGCAAGGACAATTTACAAGAGAGAAAGCCAACCTAGAAAAGCTATTAGCTAAACTATACGATTTAGGTAGTGAAGATTCATTAATCCCATTAATCAAAGAATTGTATGAAGCTAATTAAGAACGCAACAGCCGAGAAATTGAGAGGTGGATTTTACACACCTGAACCAATTGCTGCATTTATTTTGAAATGGGGCATCAATGGAAGTTCTGATTATGAAATTTTAGAACCAAGTTGTGGTGATGGTGTTTTCCTTGAACAATTGAAAGAGAACAACCATAAATTCAAATCAGTAACAGCCATTGAGCTTGATGAAGTTGAGGCAGAGAAAGCGGAAAAAATTAAACTCAACAAAAAGAATGTTATTAATACTGACTTTCATTTGTATTGCAACGAAACCACAGAAAAATTTGATTTAGTGGTTGGCAATCCGCCATACATTCGATACCAATATTTTCAGGAAGAACAGCAAAATGAAGCCATCAAAGTTTTCAATCGTGCTAAACTAAAATATTCTAAACTGACCAATGCTTGGGTTTCTTTTGTGGTTGGTTCAAGTCTGTTGCTCAAAGAAAAAGGAAAGATTGGTTTTGTAATTCCTGCGGAATTATTGCAGGTCTCGTATGCTCAACAACTCCGTGAGTTTTTGGCTCATTTCTACAATAAAATCAATATCATTTCTTTTGAAAAGTTGGTTTTTCCGGACATTCAGCAAGAAGTAGTTTTGTTGTTGTGTGAAAAGAATGGAAGTGATTCACATTTGATTGAACACCTTGAATTAAGAGACGCTTCAGACCTTGAAAAGCTTGATGTTAACATCCTAAAAAGTCCTTCCAAAAAGATTGATTTCAAGTCTAACAAATGGACTTACTACTTTTTAGAGCAAGAGGAAATTGACTTTTTGGAACAGATTGCCAAAAAACGAAAAGTTCCGACAATTAGTAACTATGCCAGTGTAGAAGTTGGCATTACCACAGGTGCAAATGATTACTTCACCGTTCCTTTGCCAGTTGTAGAAGCTTACGACCTGAAAGAATACGCAAAACCAATGGTTGGCAGAAGTGTTCAGGTCAATAGCGTAATTTTTACGGAACAGGATTGGAAACTTAACAGGCAAACCAAAGCGAAAGCACACTTATTGGTGTTCCCTGCGAAAGAGAAAATTAACGGACACAAAGGAGCTAACTCATACATTCGTTTGGGTGAATCAATGGGCGTAAACAAAGGCTACAAAACAGGCATTCGTGATGATTGGTTTGTTATTCCTTCCATCAAACTTTCTGATGCTTTGTTTATCCGTAGAAACAACCTTTATCCTCGTTTAATCCTCAACGAAGCAAACGCATATACAACCGACACAATGCACCGTGTATTTATGAAAAAAGACACGGACAAAAACGCTTTTATTGCTAGTTTTTATAATTCCTTGTCTTTGGCTTTTTCTGAAATTGTTGGTCGTAGCTATGGCGGTGGTGTATTGGAATTGATGCCAAGCGAAGCAGGAAAAATATTGCTTCCCTACCAAACAGACAATGCTGATTTACTTGCCACCATTGACAAAATGATGCGAGATAAAAAAAGCATTGATGAAATTTTAAAAATCACCAACAAGCAAATCTTGAAAGACGGATATGGCTTCACCGATAAAGAAATAAAACTTGCGGATAGTATTTGGAAAAAGCTTTCGGCAAGAAGATTAAATAGGAATAAAAACTTATAAATATGGGAGGAAATGCAGGTATCAGAGGTTATTTAATACAAACAATAATTTGCGTATTAGATTCACTTGAAACAGATAATCAATGGACATCAGTAACACTCGAACCATTAGATGAATCAGAAAAAGTTGATATTAGGTGGAAGTACAAAAATGACGAAATAAAACTTTGTCAAGTTAAATCCTCTGAAAATATAATTCGTCATTCTGCCGCAAAAAAGTGGTGTGAGGAACTTGAAACTCATTCGCCAAATGCAAACCAATATGAGTTAATTGTAATCGGAAATGTTGACGATAAACTTTCAAAAACAAAAGATATTGGCAATGTTAAAGTTGGAGAAATTAAACCTCTAAATGTTCAAATTTTAATTGACCAAGCCTCAACTAAAATTGATAAATACTTTGAGAGCAAAAACAAACCTAAGATTTCATCACAAGTTAGAGAGCTTATAGTAAAAGTATTAACCTTAGAATTCGGTACAAGTTCTATCATAGGGAAAGAAATCTCAAGAAATGATTTTGACGCAAAACTAATAGAATGGATAACAGCCGTAGAAAAACAACTAGATACAAACCCCTTTGCTTCATTAGCTCCACCAACTGAAAATCAAAACACTCCTATCAGCCACAGAATAGTTAAGAAAATTTTAGAACTAATTGGTTGGCACCAATTTGGAGAGAACCATTCAGTGCAGAAATTCAATGAAAAAACAGAGGAAGAAGAAACACATTCTATTAATTTTCTTGGTGATTTTGAAAGTAAATTAAAAGAAGATTCAGGAGATTTTATAATGATATCATCACTTCATTCACTTAAATATCCTGATAGCTCAAAAACAGACATTTCCAAATACTTGAATGATACTGATATAGTTTATTTGGATTTATTGGATAAGAGAAAAATACCAATAAAAAGATTCGAATCTACAGATGTTTACAGTCTTCTATTTTGGCTCTCAACAGACAATAGCGAAGTATCCACAGATTTTATTCATTATTCTAAAGAAAACTATAAACGAAATTTATTGAATGAAAATATCACTTATTTTTTGATAGATAACAACAAAGCAAACTTTTTAATTAGCAGTATTACAACTGCGAAAAATTATAGACCAGATGATCCTGTTAAATTCGCATACCCTATAACTGAAGCTAATCAAAGTCCTAGGCGAATTGGTCAAAGAGGAACAAAATTACCTGCTCAATTCATTAATTCTTCCATAATACCTATTACAAAAGAGAATCATTCAAGTATAAGTTTTCTTTTGTTTTGTGCTGACCCTTATTCAATTGAGACACTAAAAAAACTAATTTGGCTAACTATCAGCTTAACAAGTGGTTTTGGAAATGAATACTTAATTTATTTTCCTGATTATGATGATAAACTAAATAGAAACGAGGCTTTGGAAGTAATCCGCTCTTTTAATCAAGAATCATTAGATGAAAAGGTTAGGATATTGAAATACAATAACATAGATGCTGATGCTTTAGATTCTTTATCAAACACAAAAGTAATAACAAGTAAAAATGAAACCTATATAGAAGATAACCAGCCTTCTTTAATTAATTCACAACACTTGAATGAAGCATTTGTCAATATTCTACCTTACGGAGATATTCTTAAACCTTTTCTAAAAACAGACGCAATAACAGCAAATGATATAAAAATATTTCTTGCTAAAAAAGGGATTTATACAAAAAATGCAGACATCAAAAAATTAATTGACTTAATGAGTTCTTTGCTTTTTAGCCCAAGAGAACTTGAAGACTTTAAGTCATATATTGACGTCAAGGGTAAAATTGTCCATAGTTCACCTACTTTTTTCAATATAAAACAAGATGAAACATTAGAAACGGTATTTAAAAAAGTAAAAATAAATACTGATAATTTGGCTGACGGCTTGGATGTTAAAATTATAAATTCTGATAGTTTAAAACTTGAGTCTAACCCTGCAAAAGATGAATTTAAGTTGACCTTGATAACAGAAACTAAAGACCCTACAAGTAGTTTGTTAGTTAATACAAAGCCGGGAAAAGCAGAAGTTGTTATCAAGAAAAAAGATAACCAATTGGTTGTGGTTACTGAAAACACGATTAGCAGAACGGACAAATACATCGTGAATCGCTTAGTAAAAATTATCGAAGAAGAGTTTAAGAGAATAGATTTTATTGAAGAAGAAAAAATCAAAGTGATGTTTAGGAACTTTAGTTCAAATACAGAAAGGGTTAATTTCCTACTTAGTTTTAGCAACATTGATTCTTCTGTATTGTTCCACGAGGCAGATATTCAATCTATTAAATTCAAGTTTGATGAAAACACTGAAATTCCTGTACTCTACCAAGATAAAGTAGATAAAGATTTGGTTATTAACTTTGAAGGGAAAGGACTTCATACTCTAACAGAGTTAAGTGAGAAAAATGCAAAAGGTTCTATCTTTTTAGAGGAAATGAGAATACTTTATAAGTTTAATTATTTGAATATAAAAAATGGACTTTACAAGGTAACTTATAATTTTTCAAATGCACTTAAAAATAAACCTGATTTTGATGGTGTATTCAAATCTGCACCTTACTTAATAAAAACAAATTCTGTAAAATCTTTATCAAGTATTGAGAATCTTGAAAAAGAGTTAGGGAAGGAAATTGAAAAGCTTATACAGGAAAAACTAAAACAATTTAATATAATAAAATGATTGATTTCACGCAGATAGAACTTGAATCTATATATATTCATAGAGTTGGAAACAAACTCAGGGATGAAGGAATTGAAGTGTCTGACAAGAACCCAAGTTTAGTAAACGAAGACACAAAAAAATACCTTTTAAGGTATTTCCTTTCACCATTTAAAGATAATGAGATATATAACTTTCATTATCCAACTGACTTAAATCTTAATGACACCTATGTTTTTGCAAAAAGAATTTTTGCAAATCCAGAAAATCTTTTTGACTTATCGATTGATGTTTCAAAGCATTTATACGAAAAATCTTCACATCCTAAAATAAACGGAGGTGAGTTTTGTATTTGCTTTTTTAAAGAATGCTTTTTTGAAGGAAAAAGGACTAATGCAATTGGCTTGTTTAAGTCTGAAAAAAAAGACGTTTTTTTAAAACTAACTTCTTCAAGAATCGGACACGAAAGCGGAGTTAATATAGATAGATTAGATAAAGGCTGTTTAATTTTTAATTTAGAAGAAGAAAATGGCTACAAAGTATGTATAGTCGATTCAAATAAATCAAATGATACGCAATATTGGAAAGACGAATTTTTAAGTATCAGACCAGCCAGCGATAATTTTCACTTTACGAAAGATTTTCTTTCAATAACCAAGAACTTCATTACAACTCAAATACAAAATGATTTTGAAGTATCAAAAGCTGACCAAATAGACTTCTTAAATCGTTCTGTTGACTACTTTAAAAAGAATGAAACATTTGATAAAAATGAATTTGAAGAATCTGTTTTTGGCGATAGTAATGTAATTGATTCTTTCCGAAAGTTTGACCAAAACTTTAGACAAGAAAATGAAATTGAATTAGCGGACAACTTTAAAATTTCGGCTCAAGCTGTAAAGAAGCAAGCTAGAGTTTTTAAAAGCGTTTTAAAGTTGGACAAGAATTTCCATATATACATACACGGAAACAGAGAACTTATTGAGCAAGGTGTTGATGAAAAAGGTCGTAAGTTTTATAAAATTTATTATGAAGAGGAAAATTAGTCAACCCACAGGTGTAAGCACATTTGCAATTCGCACGAGCCAACGCTCAGACCAAAAATTGCAAAAGAGCTTCCACCTTTGCCACCCAAAGAAAAATTATTTTTTAAAATCCCTTCCCTCTAAAATTTTTAAAACAGCCGACACATAAGCCAGACAGACAAAATCGGAACAAATAAAATGACAACAAAAGCACAGAAATACAACGACTTAATATTGACGGTGGACAGAAGGCCAGCTTACAACAGCGTATTTAATCAATTGGCGGTCAGTCACCTATCGATAGAGAAGTGCTTTAAAGACAGTTCATCGCTTGTTGACAGATTTGTACATTAAAATCGCCAACTAATTAAATACACGAAACGTTACCAGTAATGCTAATGAAAGACTACGAACTTAAAAATATCGACCCAGAAGACATCGAAGACTTACTTGTAAAAGTTGAGACTTCGTTTGACATCAATTTTGTTGGTGACGAGTTAGTTCATATCACAACCTTTGGACAACTTTGCGACCATATCGTAAACAAAATTCAACTTGAAAATTCAGACGACTGCACAAGTCAACAAGCGTTTTACAAACTTCGTGACGCAATTTCATCGACACTTCAGATTGACAATAAGACAATATCGGCAGACTTTCAACTTGCCGACCTTTTGCCAAGACAAAGCAGACGTTCAAAGACAAAGAAATTAGAAAATCATTTAGGTTTTAATCTAAATATTTTGCGACCACCACATTGGGTGACGGGGACGCTTGGAATCTTACTTCTCGCATCTCTCGTTGGACTATTCTTTAATTGGCAAATCGGACTTTTAGGAATTGTGTTTTCTATCACTGGACTTTGGCTCTCAAATAAGGCTGGAAACGAACTTGACTTACAAACAGTTGGACAAGTTGTTGAAAAAATGAAGAGAGAGAATTACTTAAAATCAAGACGAAATCCAAAGACATTTAATAAAAAGGAAATTGAAAAAGTCTTGACCGACTGGTTCAGTAACGACCTTAACTTAGACAAAAGTAAATTAACAAGAGACGCTAAATTTATATGACGACAAAAGAAAGCACTACTGGTAACATACAAGGGCTAAACCGAAGTGGAGCGCAGCGGAATTT